>NZ_JAFIWB010000029.1 GCF_017163705.1 Xanthomonas bonasiae | reverse complement strand
CCCCCGCCGCCCCGCCCCCAGCCGACTTCGCCACGCTGTTCCAGGCGCACCGCGGCATTGCCGCGAAAGTGGCCGGCAGCTATTGCCGGGATCCGGACGACCGTGCCGACCTGATCCAGGAGATCGCCGCGCAGGCCTCGCGGGCCTTCCCCCGCTACGACCGGCAGCGGCCGTTCTCCACCTGGCTGTACCGGATCGCGCTGAACGTGGCGATCGGCGACCTGCGCGGGCGCAGCCGCGCGCACCGGCAGACCCTGCCGCTGCAGGACCTGGACATCGCCGACCCGCACGCCGCCGACCCGGAGCGCGAACGCCAGGTGCAGGCCCTGTACCGCTTCATCGCGCAGTTGCCGGCGCTGGAGCGGGCGCTGGCGCTGCTGTACCTGGACGACCGCCCGCAGCGCGAGATCGCCGAGATCCTGGGCATCGGCGAAAGCAACGTCTCCACCAAGATCGGCCGCCTCAAGCAACGCCTCCGCGACGAACTCTGACTCTTCCACAGGACCCGCCCCATGCACCCCGACGAACTGAAACAAGCCTGGCACGCGCTGGACCAGCGCCTGCAACGCCACGACCGCCTGCAAGCGCAGCTGCTGCTGCAGCACAACCTGCAGCGCGTGCAGCGCAGCCTGCGCCCGCTGCTGTGGGGCCAGCTCCTGCAGCTGCCGTTCGGCCTGTGCTGCATCGCCCTGGCCGGCCTGCTGTGGAGCCGCGGCGGTGCGCTGCCGGCGTACCTGATCGCCGCCGGCGTGGTGGTGCATGCCTATGGCGTGGCCACCGTGGCGCTGGCCGGCATCGTCCTGGGCCGGCTGCTGCAGATCGACTACAGCGCACCGGTGCTGGAGATCCAGCGCCGGATCGCGCGCACCCGGCGCTGGTACGTCGGCAGCGGCTTGGTCTGCGGGCTGTCGTGGTGGCTGCTGTGGGTGCCGGTGCTGATGGTGCTGGCCGCGCTCGCCGGCATCGACCTGCTGGCGCGGGCGCAGGCCGTGGTGTGGATCGGGCTCGGCGTCGGGGTGGCGGGTCTTGCGGGCAGCGCATGGCTCTATCGCTGTTCGCGCCATCCCGGGCGGCCGCGGCTGCGGCGCATCGTCGACGACAGCCTGGGCGGAGCGAGCCTGCGCAAGGCCAGCGGTCTGCTCGACGAGGTGGAGCGTTTTCGGCACGACTGAGGGCGCAGCCACTGCGTCGCGGTACACGCGCAGATGTCCAGCGCGGCGTGCGCGGCGCGAAGTCCGAGCGTTTCGTCCGCGAATGACCGACAATGGGCGCCGATTTCCGAACAGCGTCCCCCAATGCAGACCATCGATCTCCAATTAGAAAGCGACTACGTCGAACTCAAGCACCTGCTGAAACTGACCGGCGTGTGCGACAGCGGCGGCGCGGCCAAGACCGTGATCAGCGAAGGCCAGGTGCGCGTGGACGGCGAAGTGGAAGTGCGCAAGGCCTGCAAGATCCGCGCGGGCCAGGTGGTGGCGCTGGACGACGTGCAGATCCGGGTGATCGGCAAGGCATGAGCATGGACGGCGCGCCTTGCGCGTCGCTTGCCCGGTGGCACGACGCGGCAGCAGCGCCATGCTGATCAGCATCGGCATGCGCAACATCGCGCCGTCTGCGGACGATCCGCTGCACGACGTGTACGAAGTGCTGGTCGATCCGGCCGCAGCGCGGCCGCTGTGCCTGGCGCAGTCCATCCATGGCGGGCATGCCGACCGTGGCGGCGCGATCTTCCTGGGGCTGGACGAGCTGGATGCCTGGGCCGGCGACTGGCGCCTGCACCTGCGCCACGCCGACTGCGCCTGGGCCATCGCGCCGATCGAAGCGGCGCAGCGCTCGGGCGATGTGCAAGGCGCCCTCGCCCAACTCATCGCCAGGGCTGACGAACGGCGTCTCGGCGACACGCCGCAGCGCTAGGCGCTTTCCTGCATCGGTCCCAGGCAACGATATTTTTTGTGGGAGCGACTTCAGTCGCGACGGGCGTTACCGGTAGAGCCCGTCGCGACTGAAGTCGCTCCCACAATTACTTCGCCGAACGAATAGGACAGCCGGCATCCGCGTGCCGATCAATCCGCCATGCCACCACCGCCTTTTGTAGGAGCGGCTTCAGCCGCGACCGGAACTTTCCTGGTGACACCCTGTCGCGGCTGAAGCCGCTCCTACAGGGTGCATGTAGGCAGGCGCAAGAAGCGTTGCGGTGGCGCTGGCCTGGCGGCTCGGCTGTCGCTGTGGCTCGCCGAGCAACGGATATGCCTCCCAACATCCCACGCGGGTCCGCGCCTCAGCGCGCACCCACCGCCGCGCGCTGGGTCAGGTGCGCGGCGATCGCGCGCTTGAACGGCGCCACCCGGTCGGCCACGCGCAAGGCCGCGTTGCGCAGCGCGCGCGCCGGCAGGCGGTCGTCGGTGTACAGCGCGGCGATCGCATTGGTCGCTTCGTACAGCGGGCGCGTGGCCAGGCGGTGGCCGCGTTCGTAGCCGGCCAACAGGGCCGGCGCGGCGATGTCGCGGCCCTGCGCCGCGGCCGCATGCAGCGCGCGCGCCAGCCGCGCCTGGCTCTGCAGGCCGAAATTGAAGCCGTGCGCGGTCACCGGATGCATGCCCACCGCGGCATCGCCGATCAGCGCGTAGCGCTTGCCGACGAAACGTCGCGCGTACACCGCGACCAGCGGATACACCTGCGGCCGCACGATCGGCGTCATCGCGCCGAGCCGATGCTCGAAGCGGGCGCTGATCTCCGCACCCAGCGCGGCTTCGTCCATGTCCAGCAGCGCCTGCGCGCGATCCGGCGGCAGGGTCAGCACCGCCGAGGCCTGGTTGCCGTGCAGCGGCAGCAGCGCCAGGGTCTGGCCGTAGCCGAACCACTCCCACGCGGTGTGGTGGTGCGGGCGCTCGTGACGCACCCGGCATACCAGCATGCTGCGGCCGAAATCGCGCATCTGCGCGCCGATGCCGAGCATGCGCCGGGTCGTCGAGAAACGGCTGTCGGCCGCCACCACCAGGCGCGCGGTCAGCGCCTGGCCATTGGACAGGCGCAGCTGCGCCTGGCTGTCGTCGCTGCGCAGCGCCTGCACCGAGACGCCGTCGAGCAAGGTCAGGCCCGGCTGCGCCTGCACCGCGGCGAACGCGGCGCGGCGGATCAGGTGGTTGGGCACCAGCCAGCCCAGGTCGCCGCGGCGGTCCTGGCTGGCGGCGAAGGTCAGCGCGAATGGCGAGGAGCCGTTCATCACCCGCGCATCGCGCAGCGGCGCGATCGCGTCCGGATCGATCCGCGACCACAGGTCCAGTTGCTCGAGCAAGCTGCGCGAGGCGTGGGTCAGCGCGATCTCGCGGCCATCGAAGGCGGCCTCGGCCAGGGCCGCGCGCGGCTGCGGCTCGATCAGCGCCAGCGACAGGCCGCTACCGGCCAGCGACCGGGCGAAACACAGGCCCGCGGGGCCGGCACCGACAATGGCGATATCCACATGCATCGCTGCGCTTCCTGTCCAAGACGCAGCCAGCATAAACCCGCCGCGGCGCGCGGCATTGATCTGGATCAGCGCTGCGGCAAACGGTCGCAGCGTCGCGCTTCGAACGCGATGCGCGCAGCCTCAGACCAGCGCCCACACCAGTTGCAGGATCGACCACAGCGACACCACCCACACCAGGCTGCGCAGATAGGGCACGCCCGCCGCGTACAACGGCACATAGGCCAGCCGTGCCCAGAAATACAGTTGCGCCGCCAGCGCGGTATGCGCACTGCCCTTGCCCATCGCCACCACCGCCAGCGCCGCGGCGGCGAAGAACGGGAAGGTCTCCAGGAAGTTGCGCAGCGCGCGGTCCAGGCGCCCGGCGACGCCGCCGGGCGGCGGCAGCGTCGCGTCGCGCGCGCCGGCATTCCACTTCAGGCCGCGCTGCGCGGTGACGAACGCGGCGGCCAGCAGCAGTTGCACGATCCCGAGCAGGATCGCCCAGGCCAGCATGCGGATTTCGATACTCATCGACACCTCGGTCGGTTGCGAAAAACTAAGGAGCGACGCGCGCGTGCGCGTCAGTTCGGCGGACCGACGTGGTAGCCGACCAGGCGCCAGGTCTTGTCCTCATCCAGGCGCAGCGAGACCAGCTCGCGCACCGGCTGCGGCGCGTTGGCGAACCGGCTGGGGAAGCTGATGTTGACGTAGACCCCCGGCGGCACCTGCGAACCGGCCGCGTACTGCACCCGCGCCACGCTGGCCACGCCGCGGCCGAGCAGCGCGCCGAGCCGTGCGCGGCTGGCATCGACCTGGCGCACGAACACATCGCGCGCGACGGCCTTCTTGGCCACCGCGGATGCGCCATCCCACAGCTCGCCGCTGCGTCCGGCGTCGACCAGCTGCGCGGCGCGCAGGCCGGCCTGCGCCATCTGCGCATCCTGCTTGGACAGCGGTCCCGGCGCGGCAGGATCGGCACGCTTGGCCGCGGCGGGTTTCGCGGCGGCGGGCTTGGGCGCCGCTGGCTCGGCCGGCGCGGACTGCGCGGGGACGCTCTGCGTCGGTGCGGTCTGCGCCGCCGCAGCGAACACGGCAGCGCCCAGCAACGCGGGGAACAGGCGAAGTGACAACGGCATGGGCATCGCTCAGGCAGCGCGGTGACGGCGGGGGCCGCAGTCTACGCCGGCCACGCGCGCCTGCGCAGCGACGCTCATGGCTCCTCGCCCGGCGCGGTTGCGGTCACCGGCACCGCATAGCGCTGCCGGTGCCAGGCATGCCAGCTGACGCCCAGGGCCCAGGCGGTGCCGCCCAGCAGGCCGGCCAGGCTCAGCAGCGAGGCGATGCGCGCCAGGATCTGCGCATGCGCGCCGCTGGCGAAGTGCAGCAGCAGTTCGGCGGCCACAAAACCACCCAGCACCAGCAATGCCGGCGGCAGATAGAGCCGCACCATCAGCCTGGTTCCGATCGCCATGCGCCTGCTCCCGAAGTGGATGACGCGGACGCTAGCGCCGCCGCGGTGCCTGGCGCGTGAACACCGGGCGCAGCGCGCAACCGGCGTTCAGGCCCCGGGCGAGGCCAGCGGCAGCGTGGCCACGTCGATTTCCGACAGCGGGCTCTCCGCCGGGCAGGCCTGGTCGGGGAAGCCGAAGCGCTGCTTCAGCGCCTGGCCGCAGGCGGTCAGCGTCTCCAGGTCCACGCCCTTGGCCTTGCACTCGTGGTCGAAGGCGATCAGGAACGCGTCCTTGCGCCGCACGAAATCGTCGCCGCACTTGCGCAGCTGCTTGATCCGCTCCAGGTCGTCCTGCACCGCGTTGGTCCCGTCCAGCCCGTACTGCTTGAGTTCGTCGCTGCTGAGCAGGCGCAGGCTGCGATTGGGCACGGTCATCATCAGGTCGGCCACCGCCACCGCCACGCCGTTGCGCTCCAGGTAGTCCTTGACGTTGCCGTAGACCTCCTGCAGTTCGCGATTGAGCTCGGCGCGCGAAGTCGCTGTGGAACTGATCCGCATCATGCGGTGGATGCCGACCTTGCCGGAGATCAGCCGGTTGTCGCCGGCGGCGAGCACGAACACGCAGGCGCTGTGGCAGATCGAGCCTTCGCGCACCCAGATGGTCCAGCCGGACTCGCCGATCGCATCGCCGGCGCGGATCGCGGCCTCGACCTGGCCGCCGCTGGAATCCAGGTCCAGCACGCGCTTGCCGATGCCGGCGTGCGCGGCGACCTCGGCCAGGCGCCGCACCATCTCGGCGAAGCCGGCGTTGATCTTGCCTTCGTAGCGCACCCGCAGCAGGCCGCGCTCGCGGCAGGGCGCCAGCGCCGCCTCGATCGTCGGCCGGTCCAGCCCGGCCAACGCCTCGCCGTCGCCGGCCTCGGCCGCATAGTCGGTGTCGCAACTGACGAAGGCCTCGCCGTTCTCCAGCGCCGCCTGGTCCCAGACGTCGGGATCGGGCTTGGGCGTGGTCGCAGGCCGCGGCGCGGGCGCCGGCGGCGGCGTGCCGACCGACACCATGTGCTCGCCGTCGCCGGGCGGGCTGTCGGCCACGGTCCTGCCGGCGGATGGCGCGCCCTGCTGACACGACAACAGGGCGACGCAGCACAACGACAGCCACCAGGTTTTTGACGGAAGAGGCAAGCAGGACATCCGCGAAGGAAGAGACGGCGCTTTCGAAGGTGCGCGTCGCTAGTCTAGTGCCGATACGCATTCGGTTCCCAACTGCGCCTAAACCGCAGGCATCCCCCACAGCGGCATCCGCATGCACCCATGCCGGGGCCGATGCATCCATGTCCGAAAACGGCGAGTCCGGCGCGCCGGCGCGGACTAGACTGGCCGCATGCCGCACACCACGCCCGACGATCACGACCTGTACGACCGCGCCCGCCAGTCCCGCGATGCGCGCTTCGACGGGGTGTTCTTCACCGCCGTGCGCAGCACCGGCATCTACTGCCGGCCGGTGTGCCCGGCACCGCCGCCCAAGCGCAGCAACGTGCGCTACTACCCCAGCGCCGCCGCCGCGGCCGCCGCCGGCTACCGTCCGTGCCTGCGCTGCCGGCCGGAGCTGTCGCCGGAAGCGCAACAGCACCTGGGCGAGGAATCGGTGCAGCGTGCGCTGGCGCTGATCGCCGAGGGCGCGCTGCAGGACGCCAGCGTCGAACGGCTCGCCGCCGACGTCGGGCTCAGCGCGCGCCAGTTGCAGCGCGTGTTCGTCGCCCAGCTCGGCGCCACCCCGGCCGCGGTGCATGCGACGCGGCGCCTGCTGCTGGCCAAGCAATTGCTGACCGAGACCGCGCTGCCGATCACCCAGGTGGCGCTGGCAGCCGGTTTCAACAGCCTGAGGCGCTTCAACACCGCGTTCCTGGAGGGCTGCGGCATGCCGCCGTCGGCGATCCGCAAACAGCGCGCCGAGGTGCCCGGCGGCGACCTGCTGCTGCGCCTGGGCTACCGCCCGCCGCTGGATTTCGCGGCCATGCTGGCGTTCCTGCGCAAGCGCGCGATCCCCGGCATCGAGCGCATCGGCGAGGCCAGCTACGAGCGCGTGCTGGGCCCGCTCGACGCCTCCACCAGGATCCGCGTCGAGGCCGATCCGCAGCGCCACGAATTGCGCCTGCAGATCGCCGCGGCCGATCCGCGCGCGATTCCCGACATCGTGCGGCGGGTACGCCGCATCTTCGATCTGGATGCCGACCTGCGCGCCGTGCACGCCACGCTCGGCACCGAGCCGCTGCTGGCGCGCGCGATCGCGCGGCGCCCGGGACTGCGCGTGCCCGGCGGCTGGGACGGCTTCGAAGTGGCGGTGCGCGCGGTGCTCGGCCAGCAGGTCAGCGTGGCCGGCGCGGCGACCCTGGCCGCGCGCCTGGTCGAGCGCCACGGCGCGCAGCGGCCCGGCCAGCCGTCCGGCCTGGACCGCGCGTTCCCGGCGCCGCAGGACCTGCTGGACGCGCCGCTGGAGGCGATCGGCCTGCCGCGCTCGCGCGCCGCCACGATCCGCGCGCTGGCCGCGGCGGTGGTGGACGGACGCCTGCCGTTCCGCGCCGGTCAGCGCCTGTCCGACTTCGTCGAACGCGCCACCGCCCTGCCCGGCATCGGCGCCTGGACCGCGCACTACATCGCGCTGCGTGCGCTCGGTCAGCCCGATGCGTTCCCGGCCGGCGACCTGGTCCTGCAACGCATGCTCGGCGCCGACGGCGCGCGCCTGAGCGAACGCGCCACCGACGCCCGCGCGCAGGCCTGGCGGCCATGGCGCGCCTATGCCGTGCTGCACCTGTGGCATCTGGCCGGCGATCCACCCGAGGAGACTCCCGATGATTGAGCAACGCCTGTACTACGACGCCTTCGCCACCCCGATCGGCGAGCTGACCGTGGCCGTCGGCGACGACGGCGTGCGCCACATCCTGTTCCCGGAGAACCGCTACGACGCGCGCGGCCGTGCCGACTGGATCCGCGACGCGGCGCCGGTGCGCGCAGCGCGCGAGCAGTTGCTGGCGTATTTCGCCGGCGAACGCAGCCGCTTCGACCTGCCGCTGGCGCCGCGCGGCACCGCCTTCCAGTGCCGCGTGTGGCAGGCGCTGGCGCAGATTCCGTTCGGCGCGACCTGGAGCTACGCGCAGCTGGCGCGGCATATCGAGCAGCCACGTGCGGTGCGCGCGGTCGGCGCCGCCAACGGCCGCAATCCGCTGCCGATCGTGCTGCCCTGCCACCGGGTGATCGGCGCCAACGGCACCCTGACCGGCTTCGGCGGCGGCCTGCCGACCAAGGCCGCGCTGCTGGCGTTGGAGCGGCGTGGCGCCGTCGAGGCGGACGGCGCACCGGCGTCGTTGTTCGACTGAACCACGGCGCGGCTGTCCCCCGAAAACAACTGAGCGCACCGCGGTGCAGGACGATCGCTCCCTTCTCCCTGTGGGAGAAGGTGCCCCGAAGGGGCGGATGAGGGTACGGGCGAAGCCTGGAAATTCTGGCGTATCGGATCGCCCGTGCCGCCGGACCCTCACCCCAACCCCTCTCCCGATGGGAGAGGGGCTGCTGCGTCCGCAGCGCTTCGCAACCCTTGCCGAGTCACTCCCACGCCACGTTGCCGACGGCACAGACCGCGTCGTCACCGCCCGCGTTCGACGGAATAACGTGCCCAAGCGCGCAACGCCACACTGCGCCGGGCATGAATGTGTGGACGAGGCGACAGGCCCACGCGATGGCGCGCATGCGACAATCCGCGCATGCAGTCGCCCGATCCCGTGCCGCCGCCGCGCATGCGCCATCGCCTACGCCCTTTGCTTTCGCACGAGAGCTGGAAACAGCGCGCGGTGCTGTGGGGCGGCGCGGTCGCGGTGGCGCTGGTCGCGATCGTGTTCGCCAAGGCCAGCGACGCGGCCTTCCACCTGTTCCAGCGCATCATCGCGCACTCGCCGTGGTGGGCGCTGCTGCTCACGCCGAGCGTGTTCGCGCTGCTCGCCTGGCTGACCAACGGCGTGTTGCGCCCCACCCGTGGCAGCGGCATCCCGCAGGTGATCGCCGCGCTGGAACGGCCCGACGACGCCTTCCGGCAGACCAACCTGTCGCTGCGCGTGTCCGCCGGCAAGCTGCTGCTGACCACGCTGGCCTTGCTGGGCGGCGCCTCGGTCGGGCGCGAAGGCCCGACCGTGCACGTCGGCGCCAGCCTGATGTACGTGCTCGGGCGCTGGTTCGGCTTCCGCGATCCGCGCCAGGCCTCGCATTTCCTGCTCGCCGGCGGCGCCGCCGGCATCGCCGCGGCGTTCAACACGCCGCTGGCCGGGGTGGTGTTCGCGATCGAGGAACTGAGCGGCCGCTTCGAACACCGTTTCTCCGGCACCTTGCTGACCGCGGTGATCGTCGGCGGCGTGATCTCGCTGGGCCTGCTCGGCAACTACACCTACTTCGGCAAGGTGTCGGCGGCGCTGCCGCTGGGCCGGGCGTGGCTGGCGATCGTGCTGTGCGGGGTGGTCGCTGGCCTGCTCGGCGGCGCGTTCAGCCGCATGGTGCTGGCCACCGTCGCCGGCAAGCCGCGCTGGCTGGGCGCGCTGCGCGCCCGCCATCCGGTACTGCTGGCCGCGGCCTGCGGCCTGGCCCTGGTCGCGCTGGGCCTGATCTTCGGCAACGGCGCGTTCGGCACCGGCTACGAGCAGGCGCGCAGCCTGGTGCAGGGCCACGCCAGCGTCGGCCACGAGTTCGGGCTGATGAAGCTGCTGGCGAACCTGGTGTCGTACGTGGCCGGCATTCCCGGCGGCCTGTTCTCGCCGGCGCTGGCGGTCGGTGCCGGCGTCGGCCACAACCTGGCGGTGCTGATGCCGGACGTGGATCCGCGCACCTTCGTGCTGCTCGGCATGTGCGCCTATCTGACCGGCGTCACCCAGGCGCCATTGACCTCGGCGGTGATCTCGCTGGAACTGACCGACAGCAGCGACATGCTGCTGCCGATCCTGGCCACGGTGCTGATCGCGCGCGGCGCCTCGGCGCTGGTGTGCCGCACGCCGATCTATCGCGGCCTGGCCGAACACCTGCTGGCGGTGCCGAGCGTCGCCGAGCCCGAACCCGAGCCGACGCCGCTGACCACCGACCTGGCCGGCGACAGCGGCGAGGACGATCCGCCGCGCTGAGCGCCGACTCCGCGAGTCGCTTCGCGCCGGCCCCTCACCCCAACCCCTCTCTCCCACGGGGACTTCCTTCGGTCGCCGGGGGGAGAGGGGCTTAAGCTGCACCCTGCCGCGTTTTTTCGAGGCAAAAAAAACGCGGCGCAAGCGCCGCGTTCTTCCGTACTGCTGGAGCCGAGGCTCAGCCGGCCTTGGCGACCGTCTTCTTGGCCACGGCCTTCTTCGCCGCCGGGGCCTTGACCACCGACTTCTTGGCGACCGGCGACGCGGCGCCCACGGCCACCTTGCTCACGCTGTGCGAGCGCGAATTGCCATAGCTGGCGTTGTAGCGCTTGCCCTTGGCGGTCTTGCGGTCACCCTTACCCATGCTCATCGACTCCTGAATGTGTGTGCGAAAATCCCCGCGCGGTGCACGGGTTTGGCGAGGCCAACGCGGTCAGCGCCCTCGCGCAAGGGCGGCAAGCCTATCACGTGCGCTCAGTGGGCGCAGCTGGCGTCGTGCACGTGGCCGTGGTTCAGGCGCAGGTTGAGCAGGTGCGCGAGCCCGACCAGGGTGCCGCCGAAGGTCATGATCGCCGCGTGCGGCGCCACCGCATGGTGCAGCGCCGGCACCAGCATGCCCGCCCACAACGACAGCAGACCCAGCAGCAGCAGGCCCAGCGCCTGCCAGGCGCGATGCCGGCGGTAGCCGAGCACCAGGCTGAACAGGCCCAGGCAGGTCACGAACAGCACCAGCGTGCGTTCCACGCCATCGCCCAGCCACACCGACAGGCCCAGCGAGGGCAATACGGCCAATGCCAGCGGCAGCAGCGCGCAATGCACCGCGCACAGCAGCGAACCGGTGGCGCCGAGGCGGTCGAGCAGTGCGCGCAGATCGGAGGTGGGCGACATGACTTCCAGCACAGTGGTGATTGCGTTATAGAATAATATAACATTACCCGGCCGGCGACCAGGGGGTCGCCACGCCCCCCATGCCATGCCTGCCGTCGCCTCCGCGCGGCGCACGCGAGCGCCCGCGCTCGCCTGGCGGCGCCTTTTTTCCCTCCCATTCGGTATGCCTATGTCCTCCTCCCGCTCCCGCTCGCTCCGTCGCACCGCCCTGTTCCTGGCGCTGGGCGGCCTGCTCAGTCCCGCCCTGGCCCTGGCCGCCGATGCGTCCGCCGCGGACGCCGCCACGCCGCCGGCCAGCGACAGCCGCCATGCCGAGGGCCGCAAGCAGGACCGCCACGTGAAGGACATGGACGCGGTGGTGGTCACCGCCAGCCCGCTGCGCGACGCCGCCGGCGACCTGAGCCAGCCGGTGGAGGTGCTGGCCGGCGAGCGCCTGGACGAGAACCGCGGCGCCAGCGTCGGCGAGACCGTGGCCAGCCTGCCCGGCGTGCAGAGTTCCAACTTCGGCCCCGGCGTGGGCCGGCCGATCATCCGCGGCCTGGACGGCCCGCGCGTGGCGGTGCTCAGCGACGGCCTGTCCACCCAGGACGTGTCCACCGTCAGCCAGGACCACTCGCCGGCCGTGGAATCGTTCCTGGCCGACCAGATCGAAGTGCTGAAGGGACCGTCCACGCTGCTGTACGGCTCCGGCGCGATCGGCGGCGTGGTCAACGTGGTCGACGGGCGCATCGCCGAGACCCCGGTGGACGGCGTGCACGGCCGCGCCGAAGTGCGCTTCGACGGCGGCGACAAGGACGGCAACACCGACATGTTCCGGGTCGATGCCGGCAACGGCAGCGGCCTGTCGATCCATGCCGACGGCGTGTACCGCAACCAGAAGGACTACGACACCCCGCAGGGCCGCCAGGCCAATTCCTTCCTGGACACCAAGACCGGCTCGATCGGCGCCTCGCTGGCCGGCGACTGGGGCTTCGTCGGCGTGTCGGCCTCGCGCTTCCGCGACAACTACGGCAACCCGGGCGAACCCGGCGACCTGGCCGCCGGCGAGCGCGGCGTGTCGCTGCGCATGCACCAGGACCGCTACGAGCTCAAGGGCGGGCTGACCGATCCGTGGGGCGACGGCAGCGCGCTGCGCTACAGCTTCGGCCACACCGCCTACACCCACACCGAGTTCGAAGGCGAGGAAGTGGGCACGGTGTTCGACAAGCGCGCCAACGAAGGCCGCGTCGAAGCCTCCTTCACCGTCGGCGGCGGCTGGCAGACCGCGTTCGGCGTGCAGGGCAGCGATTCCACCTTCCAGGCGATCGGCGAAGAGGCGTTCGTGCCGAAGACCGACACCCGCGCCATCGGCGTGTTCGCCGTGGCCCGCAACAACTGGGACCGCGTCACCGCCGAAGTCGGCGCGCGCGTGGACAAGGTCAAGTACGAGACCGACACCGGCGTGGACCGCGACTTCACCCCGAAGAGCTTCTCGCTCAGCGGCGGCTTCCGCTTCAACGAGCAATGGCGCCTGACCGCCAACCTGGATCACGCCGAGCGCGCGCCGGCCGAGGAGGAACTGTTCGCCGACGGCCCGCACATCGCCACCCTCGCCTACGAGATCGGCGACGCCGACCTCAAGCCGGAGAAGGCCAACCAGGCCGAGCTGGGACTGAACTTCAAGAACACCTGGGTGGATGCCAAGGTGGCGGCGTACTACAACCGCTACGACGATTTCATCTACATCGTCGATACCGGCGCGCAATGGTTCCATGAGGAAGACAACGACTTCCTGCCGATCCGCCAGTGGACCCAGGCCGACGCGATCTTCCATGGCTTCGAGGGCGAGGCCACCTTCCACCTGGCCGACAACGACAGCGGCGCCTGGGACCTGCGCGTGTTCGGCGACACCGTGCGCGCGCGGCTGAAGGACGGCGGCAACCTGCCGCGCATCGCCCCGGCACGCTACGGCGCGCAGCTGCGCTGGGACGCGAGCAACTGGCGCGCGTCGCTCGGTGCGACACGCTACCAGAAGCAGGACAAGGTGGCGGTCAACGAGACCCCGACCGACGGCTACACGCTGGTCGATGCGCACCTGGCCTACCACGTCGATGCCGGCGCCACCGCGTGGGAAGTGTTCCTGGACGGCAACAACCTGACCGACCAGGACGCGCGCGTGCACACCTCGTTCCTGAAGGACGACGTGATGCTGCCGGGCCGCAATGCCTCGTTCGGCGTGCGCCTGTTCTTCTGACGCGGCTCCCCTCCCGCCCGCGCCGGAAGCGAGGCCGCCTCAGGGCGGCCTCTTTTTTTGTGTCCCCGCCATGATGGGGCAGCGCTCCCAAAAGGCGCCGCGCGCAGCAGGTCCGTTCGGAAAACGAAAGCGGCGCACAGCCAGCGCTTCGGCGCGCGATCGCGCGCGCTCCCGGATTGATTATCCGACGCCCGGATCCGCTGTCGTCGCGCATATGCACAGGCCGCACCGGAACCATTCCGGCCGCCAAAGCCGGGGTGCGCGGGCTCCCGTGCCAGATGCGATGCGGGCCAAGGAAGCGGCCTCGGTCATTTCGGTTTTCGGCCCCGCGCGTTCGCCTTGGTCGGCACCGTCTTTCCATGCTCATTCCACCAGGCGGTGAGCGCCTGCATCGTGGGACCAAGGCCTCGCGCCTTGTCGGTCATCGCGTACTCCACGCGCGGCGGAACCTCCGCATAGACGGTGCGTGAGATCAGGCCGTCCAGTTCCAGCTCGCGCAACTGCGACGTCAGCATGTGCTGGGTGATGCCCGGGATCGACTTGCGCAATTCGCCGAAGCGATACACCCGCTGATTGAGCAGCCACATGATCTCGAGCTTCCATTTGCCCGAGAGCATGGAGAACGCACGGCGCATCTCATCCTGCATGGTGAAATCACCTTTCGATTTCATTGGTCTGCTTTTCCATACTTGGTGTCGATAATTCATCCTACTTGTGCGGATTCATCAAGCGCGTAAATTCTTATACATGCTCTTTGCCGCAGCGCAAACGAGCGAACGAGCGAACGAGCGAAACGAAAATCGACAAAAGGCCTTGCCCAGGCGCGAGGCGACCGGAAACAACCATGACCCCGATCATTATCTATTGGATCAGCACGGCGCTATTGTCGCTGCTCTATCTGAGCTCCGCATTTGTATACGCGAGCAAAGCAGCGTGGGTCCGGCGGATCCTTGCCGAGCTGCATTATCCTGCCGCCTACCTCGTGCCGCTCATGATCGTGGTGAAGCTGCTCGCGCCGCTCGCGATCCTGTCGCGTTTCAGCGTGCCGCTGAGCGACCTGGCCTATGCCGGCATCTTCTTCCACCTGCTGCTGTCCGGGTCTGCGCACCTTGGCGTGCGCAAGCCGAAAGGCGCGCTGCCGGCCGTCGTCGGCCTGGCCCTGCTGGCCGCGTCCTTCACCACGCAGAACGCCGCGCGCGAGGTGCCCTCGCCCTATGCCGCGACCGCTGCGATCCACCACACAACACCCCCACTGAACGGAGCAACGAAATGGCACGACTGAATGGAAAGATCGCGCTCGTCACCGGCGCCACGCGCGGGATCGGCCGCGCCACCGCCAGGCTGTTGGCGGCCGAAGGCGCCAAGGTGGCCGTGCTGTCGCGCACCGCGGCCACTGTCGACGCCGTCGTGGCCGAGATCGAGGCCGCCGGCGGCACCGCGATCGGTATCGCCGCCGACATCAGCGACGCGCAACAGATCAAGGCGGCGGTGAACAGGGCCGTGGAAGCGTTCGGCGGGCTCGACATCCTCGTCAACAACGCCTTCGATCCGTCGGCGCCGTTCTCTTCCGTCATCGAACTGTCGGCGGAGCAGTTGCAGCGCAATTTCGACACGGGGCCGATCGCCTATCTGCGCACCATGCAGGCCGCCTATCCGTATCTGAAGGCCAGCGGCGAAGGCCGCGTCATCAATTTCGGCTCATCGGCCGGCGTGGTCGGCTTGGCTGGCTATACGCCCTATAACATGGCGAAGGAGGCGGTCCGCGCCCTGACCCGCACCGCTGCGCGCGAATGGGGCGCCGACCGGATCACCGTGAACAACGTCCTGCCCGTGGCCGAGACCTGGGGTCCGGAACACGACGTGCCGCCGCCGACCAATGCGTTGGGCCGCTTCGGGCAACCGGAGCCGGATATCGCCCCTGTCGTGCTGTTCCTCGCGACAGCGGATTCACAGTTCATCACGGGATCCAGCCTGACCCCCGACGGCGGACTCATCATCGACAGCGCCCGCTGAGACGCTGCGGCGCCGCACCGCTGCGCCGCGTGCCCTTCAACAAGGAAAACGCCCATGAAAACGCATGCACTCACCATCGACACGATCGACCCGCAGGCACTGGCAGCGTGGTGGTCGCAAGCCCTGGGCGTCGCGATCGGCACCGATCACGGCGTGCTCGTCACCCTGGACACGCCACCGCACCTCCTCCCTTTGCAGTTCTTCAAAACCGAACGGGCGACAACGGGGCGCAACAGGGTGCATCCGGATTTCAGGACGCCGGACCTGGACAAGGAGACCGAGCGCCTGTCCGCGCTCGGTGCGAGCGTAGTACAGAAATACGAACTGCCGCAGATCCGCTTCACGACTCTGGCCGACCCGGAAGGCAACACGTTCGATCTCATCCAGGAGTGATCGGGCGCAGCGATCCTCTCCAACCAGGAGGATGCGACCGGCACAGGGGCAAAGCGTCGCATCGCCGCTGTGGCACTGCCGAAAACGAACGGCCCGCTGTCGTGTCCGCTCTGCGTATCGATGGTGCCAGGTATTGGCGACAAGGCGCGCGCCGGTCCACCGGCCATTCGCAGCAGGAGACGCTGCAGCGCTGCGACGAAGCGATCGGCGCGGCAGCGCCTGCGCAGCGCCTCGCACGCGACGCCCGGCGGCGGCGATCGGCCTGCGCAGCCTGTCACGCAAACGCTGCCTCTACCGCGCTGCACAATGGCCTGGCCGCGCAACGGCGTTACAAAGAGTCCCGCGCGATGCCCCCTGCGTCGCGCTGTGCCGGCCGATCCCGCGTTGACCTGCGCTGCGCGCGCGGGCCGCCATGCGCACCGGCGCACCGTTGCGAATGAAGAAAGGAGAGATTCTTCATGAAACCTGCCATGCCCCTGCGCCTGCTGCCGCTGTCCATCGCCGTCACCCTGCTTGCACCAACGGCGTTGGCGCAGACCGCCACTGCGCCCGCCGCGCCCACAACGCAGTCCGACGCCACCACCCTGGATACCGTGGTGGTCAGCGGCACCGCGCGCTTCAAGGGCCTACGCAAGCGCGACGCCAGCTTCTCGATCACCACCGCCACGCCCGAACAAATCCAGCAGGCGGTGCCGCAGAGCAGCGCCGACCTGCTGAAGATCGTGCCCGGCGTGTGGGCCGAGCCCAGCGGTGGCGGCACCGGCGCCAACATCTTCGTGCGCGGCATGCCGTCAGAAGGCGATGCGCCGTTCGTCACCTTCCAGCTCGACGGCTCGCCGCTGTTCCCGCCGCCGACGCTGTCGTTCCTGGAAAATTCCACCCTGTTCCGCACCGACGACACCGTCGAGCGCCTGGAAGTGCTGCGCGGCGGCTCCAGCCCGATCTTCTCCAACGGCCAGGCCGGCATCACCGCCAACTTCATCCAGAAGCAGGGCCAGGACGAGCCGGCGGGCAGCGTGCGCCTCACCGGCGGCAGCGACAATCTGCGCCGCATCGACCTGTTCAACAGCGGGCCGATGGGCAACGGCTGGTACTACAGCATCGGCGGTTTCTTCCGCGAGACCGACGGCGTGCGCGACCCGCAGTTCTCCGCCGACAAGGGCGGCCAGTTCAGCGCCACCCTGAGCAAGCGCTGGGACAGCGGCGACCTGACCTTCTACGCGCGCCACACCGACGACAACAACGCCTTCTACACCGCGATCCCGCTGCTGTCGCGCAACAACGGCAGCGACCTGTCCAGCTTCCCCGGGCTCAACGCGCAGACCGGCACCCTGCTCAGTAACGACTTCCGCAATGTCAGCCTGCCGGTCGGCCCGAATGGCGAGACCGTGCAGCGCGACCTGGCCGATGGCCGCGGGGTCAACATCGACGTGTTCGGCGGCGAACTGAACTGGCAACTCGGCGATTGGACCCTCGCCGACCGTTTCAGCGTCATGGGCGGCACCGCGCCGACCTATGCGTTGTTCACCGGCGATGCGCCACAGCGCCTGGGCGACGTCATCGCCGGCTACGGCAGCACCGGCAGCGCCAGCTATACCAACGGCGGCGGCGCGGTCGATCCCGACCAGCAGGTGCTGGAAGCCGGCTGGTGGTCGGTGGACAAGCGCCTGAACTCCTTCACCAACGACCTGCGCCTGAGCCGCGAGCTGTTCGCCGGCAACACGCTCACCATCGGCAGCTACTACGCCAAATACTCATCCAACGACACCTGGTACCTGGGCAACACCATGCTGCTGACCGCGCAGAACCACGCGCGGCGCATCGACGTCAGCCTGGACGACGGCCGCCAGCTGACCCGCGACGGCTTCACCAGCACCGCCTTCTTCGCCCTGCGCGCGCACTACGACGGCGAGAACACCGCGGTGTTCGTCGCCGACGAATGGGAACTGGACGAACGCCTGCGCCTGGACCTGGGCGTGCGCTACGAGCGCCAGCGCGTCACCGGTACCGTGCACGACACCGCCACGGTGGACCTGGACGGCAACCCGGCCACGCTGTACGACAACGCCACCTCGGTCTCGCTGCCGAGCGCGCGCCGCATCGACCAGGACGACAATGCGCTGTCGTGGACCGCCGGCCTGAACTTCAAGCTCGACGACCACAACAGCCTGTTCGCGCGGGTCAATTCCGGGGTCAAGTTCCCCGGCTTCGACAACCTGCGCGACGGACAGACCAAGGTGCAGGACATCGACCAGTACGAACTGGGATTGAAGTCCGGTGCGGCCGCCTACGACCTGTACCTGACCGCGTTCTACAACACCTTCAAGAACTCGCCGTTCCAGGCCTTCCTGGCCAATGGCAGCAACTTCACCACGGTCGGCGATTCGCGCGCCTACGGCCTGGAGGTGGAAGGCGCGATCCGTCCGTTCGGCGGCTTCGAACTGGCCGGCACCGGGGTATGGCTGGACGCCAAGTACCGCAACTACCGCGAGTACACCGGCAACCAGGTGATGCGCCAGCCCAAGCGCCAGTTTAGGCTGACCCCGAGCTACTACTGGATGCTGCCGTTCGGCGACCTGCGCGTGTTCGCCACCTACTCCTACATCGGCGAGCGCTACGCCGACCTGGCCAACAGCCAGCGCCTGCCGTCCTACGACATGCTCGACGTCGGCGCCAGCCTGCATGCCGGCGAGCACTGGGAAGTCACCGCCAGCGGCAGCAACGTGACCGACGAGCTGGGCCTGACCGAAGGCAACGTGCGCGTGCCCGGCGCGGCCACCGGCGGCGTGTTCATGGGCCGCCCGATCGCCGGCCGCCAGTACCAGGTGTCGGTGGCGTATCGCTGGTAGCGCTTGCGCATTGCCACCGCCGAAATTTACGATCGGCACGCTGTCGTAGGAGCGGCTTCAGCCGCGACAGGCGCTATCCGTAGCGCCTGTCGCGACTGAAGCCGCTCCTACAGGAACGCAAAACGCTGCACCCTTGCGAAGCCCCGAATCCCGGCGACATCACCACCCCACCACCCTCCCTTCGCAATCTCTTCGCGACGCCGCTGCAATGCTCGGGCATGGGCGTCTCAGCGCGCCCGTGCGCCGGTGCCGCGATGGCGGCACCGCTACCCAGGTCGAACCGCCGATCCGTTGCTGCGCCAACGCAGCGATGCGGCGGTCCCCCAGGCAGGAGAGACCGATGCAGCACGATCCCCACCCTTCCCAGGCCGCGCCCGGCGCCGCCGACCCCACGCACGATGCCGGGCTGAGCGACGACGAGGCCGCGCTCGCGCGCCGGCTCGGGATCAGCGGCCTGTCGCGGCGCGAATTCCTCGCCCTGCTGTCGGCCGCCGGCCTCAGCAGCGCGGGCGGGCAGATCGTCTTCAGCGACGCCGCCTTCGCCGCGCCGGCCCCCAGTGCGGCCACGCCGCAGAACGCGATGCCGGTGGTGCTGCAGGTCAACGGCCAGCGCCACGCCCTGCAGCTGGACCCGCGCACCACGCTGCTGGACGCGCTGCGCGAACACCTGGCGCTGACCGGCACCAAGAAAGGCTGCGACCACGGCCAGTGCGGCGCCTGCACGGTGATCGTCGACGGCGAGCGGCGCCTGTCCTGCCTGACCCTGGCCGCGCAGGCCGAGGACGCGCAGATCACCACCATCGAAGGCCTGGCCGACGGCGAACGGCTGCATCCGATGCAGGCCGCGTTCGTGCAGCACGACGGTTTCCAGTGCGGCTACTGCACGCCCGGGCAGATCTGCTCGGCGGTGGCGCTGCTCAATGAGATCACGCGCGGCGACGCCAGCCATGTCAGCGCCGACGTCAGCCAGCCGGTCACCGAACTCAGCGACGCCGAGGTGCGCGAACGCATGAGCGGCAACATCTGCCGCTGCGGCGCCTATCCGAAGATCGTCGCCGCGATCCAGGACGTGCACAGCGGCGGCGCGCCGCGCCCGCTGACCTGGCGCTACGTCGACCAGTCCCAGCTGACCGCGCTGAAGCTGGCGAAGGAGGTGGCCGATGACGCCGTTTGACTACCGGCGCGCCAGCTCCGCCGAAGACGCGGTGCGCCGCGTCGCCGCCAATCCGAACGCGCGCTTCCTCGGCGGCGGCACCAACCTGCTCGACCTGATGAAGGAAGGGGTGACCGGCGCCGACGAGATCGTCGACCTGACCCGGCTCAAGGGCCTGGCCGAGATCGCCGAAACCGCCGACGGCGGCCTGCGCCTGGGCGCGCTGGCCAACAACACCCACACCGCCAACCACCCGCTGGTGCGCCAGCGCTATCCGCTGCTGAGCCAGGCGATCCTGGCCGGGGCGACGATGCAGTTGCGCAACATGGCGACCAACGGCGGCAACCTGCTGCAGCGCACCCGCTGCGGGTATTTCTACGACACCGCCCTGCCCTGCAACAAGCGCACTCCCGGCAGCGGCTGCGGCGCGCGCGAGGGGCTCAACCGCACCCATGCGATCTTCGGCCACAGCGAACACTGCGTGGCGGTGCATCCGTCGGACATGTGCGTGGCCCTGGCCGCGCTGGAGGCGACGGTGCAGGTGCGCACGCCGGCCGGCACCCGCCGCGAGATTCCCTTCGCCGACTTCCACCTGCTGCCCGACGCCCGCGCCGACCTGGACAACCAGCTGGCGCACGGCGAGTTGATCGAGTCGATCACCCTGCCCGCGCAGCGCTTCGCCGCGCACAGCCACTACCTGAAGGTACGCGACCGCGCTAGCTACGCGTTCGCACTGATCTCGGTGGCCGCGGCGCTGGCGCTGGAGCCGGACGGGCGCATCCGCGAGGCGCGCATCGCGATGGGCGGGGTGGCGCACAAGCCATGGCGCGCGCACGCCGCCGAACGCGCGCTGGTCGGGCAGCGCGTCGGCGAAGCCGCCTTCGCCGCCGCCGCGCAGGCGGAGATGGCCGCCGCGCGCCCGCTGGCGCACAACGCCTACAAGGTGCCGATGGGCACGCACGCGATGATCCGCGCCCTGCACCGCGCCAGCGGCAGCGACGCCGCGTGAGCACCGAACCGGAGAACCCGCAATGAACTACATCGGCAAGGAAATGCGCCGCGTCGACGGCTACGCCAAGGTCACCGGCAAGGCGCGCTATGCGGCGGAATTCCAGATCCCGCACCTGGCCCACGGCTACATCCTCACCAGCACCATCGCCAAGGGCCGCATCGTGCGCATCGACACCCGCGCCGCCGAGGCCGCGCCGGGAGTGATCAAGGTGCTGACCCATCTGAATTCGGTCAAGCCGGTGTCCGACGAGGTGAAGAAGAAAGGCGAAGACCTGTCGTTCCGCGCGCTGGTCGACGACCGCATCCATTTCAGCGCGCAACCGATCGCGGTGGTGGTCGCCAGCACCTTCGAGCAGGCGCGGCATGCGTCGCGGCTGATCCAGGTGGACTACGCCGCCGAAACCGCGCACACCGATTTCGATGCGCTGCTCGGCCAGGCGCACGATCCGACCCCGGAGGAATCGCCGAAGCCGCGCGGCAACCCGGCCGCCGCGTTCGCCGCGGCCAAGGTCAAGGTGGAAGCCGCGTACACCATGCCGATCGAGCACCACAACCCGATGGAACCGCATGGCGGCATCGGCTACTGGATCGGCGACACGCTGACCGTGGTCAACAAGAGCCAGAACGTGCACCAGGACCGCGAGCAGCTGGCCGGCTACTTCGGCATTCCGATCGAGCGGGTCAACGTGGTGTCGCTGTTCGTCGGCGGCGCGTTCGGCTCGTGCCTGCGCCCGAACTACTACACCTTTCTGCTCGGCGCGGTGTCCAAGGCGGTCGGCCGCCCGGTCAAGATCGTCTACACGCGGCGACAGATGTTCAGCGGCCACGGCTACCGCCCCTACTACCGGGTGGAACTGGGGCTGGGCGCCGACGCCGCCGGCAAGCTGCAGGCGATCCGCTACCGGCACGTGCTCAACACCTCGCGCATCGAGGCGTTCAACGAGGCCTTCTTCCGCAACGCGCGCTCGCTGTACGCCTGCCCCAACGTCGAGGACCGCTTCGAGGTGGTGGAGACCGACCTGCCGACGCCGCAGGCGATGCGCGCGCCCGGCACCATCAGCCAGATGTTCGGCATCGAGTGTGCGATGGACGAGCTTGCCTACGCGCTGAAGATGGACCCGCTGCAATTGCGCCTGGCCAACTACGCCGACACCGATCCGGAAACCGGCAAGCCGTTCTCGAGCAAGGCGCTGCGCGAATGCTATTCGCTCGCTGCCGAGACCTTCGGCTGGAGCAAGCGCACGCCCGAGCCGCGCTCGATGCGCGACGGCCGCCTGCTGGTCGGCTGGGGCATGGCCACCGGCACCTGGGCGGCGATGCAGATGCCGGCGCTGGCGCGGGTGGTGCTCAAGGCCGATGGCAGCGCGCAGGTCGGCAGCGCCACCGCCGACATCGGCCCCGGCACCTACACGGTGATGACCCTGATCGCCGCCGAATACCTGGGGCTGGACGCCAAGCGCGTGCAGTTCGAACTCGGCGACACGCGCCTGCCGAAAGCGCCGTCGCAGGGCGGCTCGTGGACCACCGCCAGCGTCGGCAGCGCGATCCACGGCGCCGCACGCGAGATTCGCGGCAAGCTGCTGGAACTAGCCAGGCAGGACGGGCAAGCCGCGTTCGCCGGGCTGGACGTGGACAAGGTGGAACTGGCCGACGGCCGCCTGCAGCCGATCGGCAAACCCGATGCCGGCCTGGACGTGGCCAAGCTGATGCGCCAGCACGGTTTGCAGCAACTGGACGTGGTGCACGAGTCCAAGCCCTCGGCCGAGCGCAAGAAGTACGCCACCGCCGCGCACGGCGCGCAGTTCATCGAGGTCAAGGTCGATCCGGACACCGGCATGGTGCAGGTGACCCGGGTCATCGAGGCCACCGCCTGCGGCAAGATCATGAATCCGCTGACCTCGCACAGCCAGGAGATCGGCGGCGTGGTGATGGGCATCGGCATGGCGCTCAGCGAAGGCACCGAGGTCGATCATCGCTACGGGCGCATGCTCAACGCCTCGCTGGCCGATTACCACGTGCCGGTCAATGCCGACGTGCACCTGATCGAGACCATGTTCGTCGAGGAGAACGACACCATCGTCAACCCGCTCGGGGTCAAGGGCATGGGCGAGCTGGGCATGGTCGGCATCCCCGCGGCCATCGCCAACGCCGTGTTCCACGCCACCGGCAAGCGCATCCGCGAACTGCCGATCACCCCGGACAAGCTGATCGGCTGAGCCGCCATGCCTGCCACCGATTGACCGCGCGCGTTCGGCGGCAGGCCATCGCGCGCACCTCACCCACCTGTAGGAGCGGCTTCAGCCGCGACGCTTTGCCAATGGAGACGGGTCGCGGCTGAAGCCGCTCCTACAACACCTGTCGATCGAGCGTAACCTAGCGCCTACGGATCCAACCAGCCGCGTTCCACCGCGGCCTGCACGTCCTGCGGCGTGTCCAGGTCCAGCGCCAGCGCCGGGGCGACGATGCAGCCGAGGCTGTCCGGCGCCATCGCATCGAACAGGCCACGCAGTCCCTGGTCGCCGCCCAACGGCAACGCACGCCAGCACGCCTGCGCCACCACTGCCGGCATGCCGCGCACGCCGGCGTAGGCGCTGACCGCGCAACCGGAGGCGGCGCGGCGCGATGCGGCCAGCAGATCCTGCAAGTGCGCCGCCTCCAGCGCCGGCTGATCGCAGCCGAGCACCAGGCTGTGGGTGATCGACGCATCTCCCTGCAGCGCCGCGCGCAGGCAGGCCAGGCTTCCGCCCATGCCGGTCGACCAATCGCGATTGACCACGATCTCCACCGAAAGGTCGTCCAGCGCCGGGCGCAGCGTCTCGGCCTGCGCCCCCAGCACCACCACGCAGCGCGCCGGCGACGATGCCAGCGCCAGCCGCGCCGTGCGCCGCAGCAAGGGCTCGCCGTCGCGGGTCAGCGCCTGCTTGGCGTGGCCGAGGCGGCGGCTGGCACCGGCGGCGAGCACCAGGGCGGCATGCGCGTTGCTCATCGCGCCGCACCCCGCGCGCCGCTGTCGGCGCGCAACGGCGCGGGCGGGGCCGATGCGACATCGCCGCCGTGCAAGCGGGTCACGCTGCACCGGTTCGGCTCCGGGATGGCGCCGGCTCGCTGCATGCTGCGGGTGCCCTGCAATTGCGCGGCGATGCTCAGCGCGATCGCCTCCGCGCCGCTGCCGCCGAGGCGCAGCCCGATCGGCGAATGCAGCCGCGGCAGCAGTTGCGCGTGCTGCTGCGGGCGCAACAGCCGGAACAGGTCCTCGCGCCGGCGCGCGGGCCCCAGCAGGCCCACGAACGGGATCGCGCTCGCCGCCAGCGCCGCCAGCGCCTCGCGGTCCAGTTCGAAATGATGGTGCATCACCAGTGCCGCGTCGCTGTCGGCGCATTCGTCCAGCGCGCGGGTCGGCGTGCACGCCAAGGCCTGGTCGGCCAACGCCGCCTGTCCCGCCCAGCGCGGACGCTGTTCCACCAGCGTGGTCATCCAGCCCAGTTGCCGCAGCAGCGGCAACAGCACGGCGGTTTCCGGGCCGGCACCGAACACGCTGACCCGCGGCGGCGGCGGCACCTGCACCTGGCCGCCGCAAGCCGCCGCGCCTGCCCATCCCTGGCATCGCAAACGCCACTGCAAGGTCTCGCCGGCCACCGCCGCGACGATGCCGCCGTCGGCGTCCAGCGTCAGGCGCAACGCACCGCGCCGCTGCAGCCATGCCTGCGCCAGGCGTTCGAACCCGGGCAGGGCGCGCAACGGCAGCAAGGCCAGATGCAGGCGGCCACGGCAGCCCACCGCCGAACCGGACAGCAGGTCCTCGTCGTCGCGCGTGTCGATGTCCATCCAGGCCAGTTCGCCCGCGGCCGCCGCGGCCGCCGCGCACCGCGCGATCTCCGGCTCCAGGCAACCGCCGCTGAGCCAGCCCTGCTGCGCGCCGTCGGCGCCGAACAGCGCCACCGCGCCGGCATGCGCGTAGGTGGAGCCTTCGGTGGCCATCGCCACCGCCAGCACCGCGGGCGTGCGCTGCCGGCAGGCGGCGATGGCATCGTGGAAACAGTGTCTGGCAGCGGACATGCGGCGGCACAGGCTGGGGGTTGGAACACAGCCTAAGCAGCGGTCTGTGGTGACGAGGTGACTTGGCGGCGACGAACGCGTCACGGCGCGAACGCGCAGGCTCGCCGCGCAGCGCGGCAAACCAGCAGGATTATGCAATCGGCATCGTGCCGCGCCGCGCATCATCTGCTGCGCTGCTTTCGACGCGGGAACTGCAATGGACGCTCACACGACGCACACCGACATCGCCGATCCTGTCAGGCGCCGCCTGCTGCTCGGCGCCGCCGCATTGACCGCCCTGCCCCTGGCAGGCATCGCCGCACCGGGCCGAACCGGCCTTTCCCCCACGCCTGCGGCCAGCCCGCACGCCCATCAGGAGACCACCATGCCCAGCATCACCACGCAAGACGGAACCGAAATCTTCTACAAGGACTGGGGCACCGGCCAACCCATCGTGTTCCATCACGGCTGGCCGCTCAGCGCCGACGACTGGGACGCGCAGATGCTGTTCTTCGTCGCCCAGGGCTACCGCGTCATCGCCCACGACCGCCGCGGCCATGGCCGTTCCACGCAGACCGCGACCGGCAACGACATGGACACCTACGCCGCCGACGTGGCCGCGCTGGCCAAGCACCTGGACCTGAAGAACGCCATCCACGTCGGCCATTCCACCGGCGGCGGCGAAGTGGCGCGCTATGTCGCCAGGCACGGCGCCGGCCGCGTGGCCAAGGCGGTGCTGATCGGCGCGGTGCCGCCGATCATGCTCAAGACCGAGAACAACCCGGGCGGCCTGCCGATCGACGTGTTCGACGGCTTCCGTACCCAGCTGGCCGCCAACCGCGCGCAGTTCTACAAAGAGGTGCCGGTGCCGTTCTACGGCTACAACCGCGACGGCGCCAAGGTCTCGCAGGGCGCCATGGACAACTGGTGGCGGCAGGGCATGATGGGCGGCGCCAAGGCCCACTACGACTGCATCAAGGCGTTCTCGGAAACCGACTTCACCGAGGACCTGAAGCAGATCGAGGTGCCGGTGCTGGTGCTGCACGGCGACGACGACCAGATCGTGCCGATCGCCGACTCGGCGCTGCTGTCGGCCAAGCTGGTCAAGCACGCCACGCTGAAGGTCTACAAGGGCTACCCGCACGGCATGTGCACCACCCACCCGGAACAGATCAACCAGGATCTGCTGGCCTTCTTCAAGGCCTGATCCGCTCCGTCGACCGCCGCCGCGCGCAAGCGCGGCCGGCACGGCATGGCGGCCGGCCCGGCCGCATGCCGCGCCGGGCGGACGCCAGGCCTAGTGCTGCGCCGTGCTGGAAAACACGTTGATGACGATCACCCCGGCAACGATGAGCGCCATGCCGGCGAGCGCCGGCGCATCGAGCTTCTGCCCGAACTGCAGCCATGCCATCAGCGAGATCAGCACGATGCCGATCCCCGACCACAGCGCATAGGCGATGCCCATGGGAATGCTGCGCAAGGTCAGCGACAGGAAATAGAACGCGACACCGTAGCCGAGGATCGCCAGCAGCGACGGCCACAGGCGGGTGAACCCCTCGCTCGCCTTCAACGACGACGTCCCGGCGACTTCGCCGACGATCGCGATCAGCAGGAAAAGCCAGTGCTTCATCGCAGTCGCCTCTCGCCGCGGGGGCCTGAAGCGTACCGCCCAGGCGCGTATTGCAGGGACTTTTCGTTTGTGCGCAACCGCGCCGTGTCGCTGCGCCTGGCACGGCGCGCCTGTCTCGCTACTGCAGATGAAACCGCTCGAAGCGCTGCAGCGCCGCGTCGATCGCCGCCTTCAGCGCCGGCCGCTGCGGCACCAGCCAGGTCCATTTCTGGATCAGCAGCCTGCCCGCCTGGCGATCCATCTTCAGATCCAGCGCGGCGACGATGCGGTCGCCGACCAGCACCGGCAGCGCGAAGTAGCCGAGCACCCGCTGCGGCGCCGGCACATAAGCCTCGAAGCGATGTTCGTAGCCGAAGAACTGCTGCAGCCGCTTGCGCTGGATCAGCAACGGATCGAACGGCGACAGCAGCTGCGCGAAGGAATCGTCCGGCAGCGGCGGCGCATGCTCCAGCAACGCCGGCGCAGCCCACAGCGCGGCCTGCTCCTGGCCCTGCAGATGTACCGGCAGCAGGCGCCTGGCGGCGACGGCGGCGGCGATCAGCGCGCGCACCGCGGGCTTGGCGCCGGCATCGCCGTAGCAGATCGAGTCCACGCCGACCAGGCCCTGCGCGCGCAGCGCGCGCTCCAGCAGATAGCGCGCGTACTGCAGGTCACTGACCGGGCGCGGGCGCCGGCTCCAGCCGAAATGGCGCGCGGCCAGCTCGTAGGTCTTGAGCATGCCGCTGCGCTGGGCGACCACCAGGTCGCCGCTGAAGAAGCCGTAGCGCAACGCCGCGCGCGACGGTTTGCGGCTGCCCCACGGATGGGTCTTCTCGACCAGCACGTCGTCGTCGATATCGCGGATCGACAACGGCCCGTCGTTGCGGATGCGCCGCAGCAGCCTGGCGTAATCGGCCGGATCGATCTTGCCGGCCGCGTCCGCCTGGGCACGGTAGCGCGCCATCTGCGCCACGTACATGCGGTAGTCGGCGATCGGCACATAGGCCAGCGCATGCGTCCAGTACTCGAACACCGACTTGTCCTGCGCCTGCGCCTGCTCCAGATCCTGCTTGCGATAGGCGGGAATGCGGCTGTACAGCACATGGTGGTGGCTGCGTTCGATCACGTGGATGGTGTCGATCTGCACGTAGCCCAGGTGCGCGGTGGCCTGCCGCACCGCCTCGGCCCCGGCGCCGAACGGCGCCGGAGTGGTCAGCCGCTGCGCATCCAGCCACAGCGCGCGCGCCCGCGCGGCGGCGATCGGCACAGAGACGGTGCGTGTGTTCGGCATCGGGACGGCACTCCGGCAAGCGCAAGGCGCCGCAGAGCATAGCAATGCCGGCGATCCGCGAGCGTGCGCGCAAGCGCCCGCGTGCGTCGCTGCGCCTGGGCGAAGCGTTGCATCGCTGCAGCTGCGCGCGAGCCGCACCATCCGTCTGCATGGCGTCGACCGGCCAGGACATGCCCCGCCCGCGCCGCCCGCGAACGGCGACGGCACGCCGCCCTGCCCGTCCGTCCGGCGCTTGCCAATTGCATGCATATGCACGTACTTTGCCGGACATGGACGACACCGCACCCTGCCGCTGCACCTGTTTCCTGCTGCGCCGCGCCGCGCGGCGTACCTCGCAGGTCTACGACCGCGAACTGAGCGCGGTGGGGCTGAGCCTGAACGAATATTCGATCCTGCGCCGCGCCGGCACCGCGCAGCAGCTGGGCGCGCTGGCCGAGCGGCTGGGCATGGACCGCAGCACGCTGTCGCGCAATCTCAAGCCGATGCAGGCGGCCGGCTGGATCGAGCAACGCCGCGGCGACGATGCACGGCAGAAGCTGGTGGTGGTCAGCGCCGCCGGCCGGCGCCTGCTCAAGCGCGCACTGCCGCATTGGGAACGCGCGCAGGCGCGGATCGATGCGCTGGCCGGCAATGCCGCCATCGACGCCCTGCACCGCCAGCTGCGGCAGCTGGAACGCGCGCTGTGCGCCGACCGCGAGGACGCCGCCGCATGAGCGTCGCGGCGCCGCACGCGCAGGCCGGCCGTCACTGGGGCTTGCTGATCATCGCCTCGGCAACGCTGATGCTGACCATGGGCGCGCGCCAGACCACCGGCCTGTTCGTCGAGCCGATCCACCGCAGCAGCGGCGTCGGCATCGCCGCGATCAGCTTCGCGCTGGCGGTCGGCCAGTTCGTATGGGGCGCGGTCCAGCCTGTGTTCGGCGCCATCGCCGACCAGCGCGGCCCGCTGCCGGTGCTGTGGCTGGGCGGGATGCTGCTGGCGCTGGGCCTGGCCCTGGCGCCGTGGCTGCCGACCGAGTGGGGCCTGATCGTCAGCCTGGGCCTGCTCGCCGCGGCGGGCGCCGGCGCCGGCAGCTTCTCGGTGCTGATCGGCGCCACCGCGCATCGCCTCGCGCCGGAACAGCGCTCGTTCGCCGCCGGCCTGATCAACGCCGGCGGCTCGCTCGGCCAGTTCCTGTTCGCGCCGCTGGTGCAATGGATGATCGGCGCCGCCGGCTGGGCGATGGCCATGACCGGCATGGCCGCGTTGTCGCTGCTGACCCTGCCGCTGGCCTGGCCGCTGCGCCGCAAGGGCCAGGCGCAGGTCGCGACCACAACCGCGACGGCGGCTGCGCCCGACGGCGGCTTGCGCGCGCAGCTGCGCATCGCCCTGCGCGACCGCAGCTATTGGTGCCTGCACCTGGGCTTTTTCACCTGCGGCGTGCACATTGCCTTCCTGGTGACCCACCTGCCCGGGGAAATCGCGTTGTGCGGGCTGGCGCCCAGCGTGTCGGCCATCGCCATCGCGCTGATCGGCCTGTGCAACGTCGCCGGCAGCCTGATCGCCGGCAAGCTCGGCGAGCGCATGCGCATGAAGTGGCTGCTGCTGGCGATGTACGCCAGCCGCGCGGTGCTGATCGCGCTGTACCTGCTCGCGCCGCCGACGCCGCTGACCTTCTACCTGTTCGCGGCCGCGCTCGGCTTCACCTGGCTGGCGACGGTCCCGCCCACCGCCGGCCTGATCGGCAAGCTGTTCGGGCCGCGCTACCTGGGCACGCTGTTCGGCCTGACCCTGCTGTCGCACCAGATCGGCGGCTTCTTCGGCGCCTGGCTCGGCGGCGTGGCGCTGGAGCGCTTCGGCAACTACCAGTGGATGTGGTACGCCGACATGGCCCTGGCCGTGGCCGCAGCGCTGGTCAATCTGCCGATCCGGGAACAGCGGCCGCTGGCGGCGGCGCAGCCCGTCTAGGGCGTGCTGGCGGCGCTGCGCCTGCGCGTCGCCGGCGCCGGATTCGCCTCGGCGCGATAGCCGCGCACGAACAGGGCCACCGCGCTTTCCACGCAATTGGCGCCCGGCCGCGGCGGCGCGGACGGCGCGCCGGTCAGCAATCCGCGCAGCACCGACGCGCTGGCGATCAGGCCGAAGAACTGCGCGGACGCCTGCGCCACGTCGGCGATCGCCAACGTGCCGTGCCGGATCTCGGCGTGCAGGAACCGTTGCATGGCGCGATCGTAGCGCGCGAAACACAGGTCCCAATAGGTATCGGCGCGTTGCTGCGACAACTGCGTGGACAGCGCGAGCATGCGATGGATGGCCTGCAGCATCGGCGCGGCGGTCATCTCCATCAGGTCGTGCGCCACCGCCGTCAGCCGCAGCGGCAGCGGCCCGCGGGTGGCGAGCAGCGCATCCCAGCGGTCCGGCATCTCCTCCACCATCGCATCCACGGTGGCGCGGAACAACGCGTCCTTGTTGGCGAAATGCGCGTAGACAGTGGCCTTTGACACGTCCGCAAAGGCGGCGATGGCGTCCATGTTGGTGTGGTCGAAGCCGTTGCGGGAAAACAGTTGCCGCGCGGCGTGCAGGATCGCGGCGCGCTTTTCGCGCGCGGCGCCGTGTGCGCGCCGCCGCGCCCGCACGGGCACGGCCGTCTGCCGCGGCATCGCTAGCGATCCACCGATGCCGTCGCATCCGCGGACGCGGCCATCTCCACCCAGCCGCCGCCCAGCGCCTTGTAGAAGGTCACCAGGTTGGTGAAGCGCGACAGCCGCGTGTTGATCAGGGTCTGCTCGGCGCTGTACAGCGTGCGCTGCGCATCCAGCGCGCCGAGGTAGCTGTCCACGCCGCGCTCGAAGCGCGCCTGCGACAGCCGGTAGCTGTCGGCGGACGCATCCACCAGCGCCTGTTGCGCCTGCAGCTGGCGGCCCAGCGTATTGCGCTCGGCAAGCGCGTCGGAGACCTCGCGGAACGCGGTCTGGATCGCCTTCTCGTAGTTGGCCACGTCGATGTCGCGCTGCACCTTGGCCACGTCGAGATTGGCGCGGTTGCGGCCGCCGTCGAAGATCGGCAGCGAGATGCTGGGCGCGAAGCTCCAGCTGCCGGAGCCGCCCTTGAACAGGCCGGACAGGCCGGCGCTGGCGCTGCCGGCCGACGCGGTGAGGCTGATGCTCGGATAGAACGCGGCGCGCGCGGCGCCGATGTTGGCGTTGGCCGCCTGCAGGGTGCGCTCGGCCTCCAGGATGTCCGGGCGCCGTTGCAGCAGTTCCGACGGCAAGCCGGCCGGAATGCCGGCCAACACGTTGGCGTCGGCGCTGGCGCTGTCCGGCAGCGCGGTCGGCAGCAGTTCGGCCGGCACGTCCGTGCCCGCCAGCAGACGCAGCGCGTTTCGGTCCTGCGCCACCTGCGAGGTGTAGCGCTCCACGTCCACCCGCGCGCTTTCCACCGTGGTCTGCGCCTGGCGCAGGGTCAGCGCCGAGGCCGCGCCGAGCTCGAAGCTGCGCTGCTGCAGGCGATAGCTCTCGCCCTGGCTGGTCAGCGTGTCCTGCGCCAGGCGCAGCAGGTCCTGGTCGGCGGCCAGGGTCAGGTAGGCGGTGGCCACCTGCGCGACGAGGCTGATGTGGGTGCTGCGCTGCGCCTCGGTGGTGGACAGGAACTGCTGCAGCGCCTGTTCCTTGAGACTGCGCACGCGGCCGAACAGGTCCAGCTCGTAGGCGCTGATGCCGAGCGTGGCGCTGTAGCTGTGCGCCACCAGCGGTTGCCCGGTGCCGGACAGGTCGCCCGGGGTGCGCGAGCCGCTGCCGCTGCCGCCCAGGTCCACGCTCGGCGCCAGGTCGGCGCGCTGCACGCGGTACTGCGCCCAGGCCTGGTCGATGTTGAGCGCGGCGACGCGCAGGTCGCGGTTGTTGTCCAGCGCCAGCTCGATCACCTGCTGCAGCTTGGGATCGGTGAACACCGCGCGCCAGCCGATGTCGGCGACGGGCACGCGGCCGGCCTGCGCATCGGCCTGCGCATCGGCCTGCGCATCGGCCTGCGCGGCGCCGTCGAACTGCGCCGGCACCGGCGCCGCCGGGCGTTCGTAGGCCGGCATCAGGCTGCAGCCGGCGAGCGCGGCGGACACCGCCAGCGCCAGCGCGGAGAACAGGGAACGGGACATGTCAGGCTCCTTCCGCGACGCGCGCGGCGGACGGGTCGTCGGGATGGCCGGCGCGGCGCTTGAACAGGCCGCACACCAGCACGAAGAACAGCGGCACGAAGAAGATCGCCAGGACCGTGCCCGACAGCATGCCGCCGATCACCGCGGTGCCCAGCGCGTGCTGCGCGCCAGCGCCGGCGCCGCTGCCCAGGACCAGCGGCACCACGCCGAGGATGAACGCCAGCGAGGTCATCAGGATCGGCCGCAGGCGCATCCGCGCCGCTTCCAGCGCCGACTCCACCAGGCTCTTGCCGCTCTCGTGCAGTTCGCGGGCGAATTCCACGATCAGGATCGCGTTCTTCGACGCCAGGCCGATCGTGGTCAGCAGGCCGACCTGGAAGTACACGTCGTTCATCTTCCAGGTCAGCACCGCGCCGAGCAGCGCGCCGAGCACGCCCAGCGGCACCACCAGGATCACCGCGAACGGGATCGCCCAGCTTTCGTACAGCGCGGCCAGGCACAGGAACACGATCAGGATCGACAGGCCGTACAGCAGGCCGGTCTGGCCGCTGGACGCCTTTTCCTGCCGCGACAGGCCGGTCCACTCGTAGCCGATGCCCGGCGGCAGCTTGGCCGCGGCGGCCTCGACGATGGCCAGGGCTTCGCCGCTGGACGCCGCGCCCGGCATCGCCATGCCCAGGATCTCCACCGACGGCACGCTGTTGTAGCGCTCCAGCCGCGGCGAGCCCATGCTCCAGCTGGCCTTGGCGAAGGAATTGAACGCGACCATGGTCCCGGCGCTGTTGCGCACGTACCAGCGGTCGATGTCCTCCGGCAGCATGCGGTACGGCGCATCGGCCTGCAGCATCACCTTCTTGACCCGGCCCTTGTCGATGAAGTCGTTGACGTAGGTGCTGCCCCAGGCGCTGGAGAACGTGCTGTTGATGTCGGAGATCGACAGGCCCAGCGTCTCGGCCTTGTGCGGATCGATGTCCAGCTTGAACTCGGGCGTGTCCTCCTGCCCGTTCGGGCGCACCGCGACCAGCCGCTTGTCCTGCGACAGCTCGGCCAGCAACTGGTTGCGCGCCTGCATCAGCGCGTCGTGGCCGAGGTTGGCGCGGTCCTGCAGCATCAGGTCGAAGCCGGTGGCGTTGCCCAGTTCCGACACCGCCGGCGGCGCGAACGCGAACACCTTGGCGTCGCGGATGCCGGCGAAGAACTTGCCGGCCTTGGCCGCCACCTCGGTCACGCTCTGGCCCTTGCCGGTGCGTTCGTCCCAGGGCCGCAGCTTGACGAAGGCCAGGCCCAGGTTCTGCCCGCTGCCGGCGAAACTGAAACCGGACACGGCGAACAGGCCGGCGACCGAGTCCTTCTGATCGACCAGGAAATGCTGCTCGAGCTGGCGGATCACCGCATCGGTGCGCGCGGCGGTGGCGCCCGGCGGCAGCTGCACCAGGGCGAACAGCGTGCCCTGGTCCTCGTCCGGCAGGAACCCGACCGGCAGCTTCATGAAGCCGACCACCACCAGCGCCAGCAGCAGCGCGTAGGCGATCATGTAGCGCCAGCCCTTGCCCAGCATGTGCCGCACGATGCCCTGGTAACGGCCGTTGCCGCGGTCGAACACGCGGTTGAACCAGCCGAAGAAGCCGGTCGTGGCCATGCCGTGCTGCTTGGCCGGCTTGAGCAAGGTGGCGCACAGCGCCGGGGTCAGCACCATCGCCACCAGCACCGACAGCGTCATCGCCGCGACGATGGTGATCGAGAACTGCCGGTAGATCACCCCGGTGGAGCCGCCGAAGAACGCCATCGGCACGAACACCGCGGCCAGCACCAGGGCCACGCCGACCAGCGCGCCGGTGATCTGCCCCATCGACTTGCGCGTGGCCTCCTTGGGCGACAGATGCTCTTCGCTCATCACCCGCTCGACGTTCTCCACCACCACGATGGCGTCGTCCACCAGCAGGCCGATCGCCAGCACCATCGCGAACATGGTCAGCGTGTTGATGGTGAAGCCGAACACGGCCAGCACGCCGAAGGTGCCCAGCAGCACCACCGGCACGGCGATGGTCGGGATCAGCGTGGCGCGGAAGTTCTGCAGGAACAGGTACATCACCAGGAACACCAGCACCACCGCCTCGACCAGGGTGCGCACCACCTCTTCGATCGAGATGCGCACGAACGGCGTGGTGTCGTACGGCTTCTGCACCTTCATGCCGGGCGGGAAGAACTTCTCCTGCTCGGCCATGCTGGCGTCGATCGCCTTGACCGTGTCCAGCGCGTTGGCGCCGGTGGCCAGCTTGATCGCCAGGCCGGCGGCGGGCTTGCCGTTGTAGCGGCCGACGCTGTTGTAGCTCTCGCTGCCCAGCTCGATCCGGGCCACGTCGCGCAGCCGCACCTGCGACCCGTCGGACTGCGTGCGCAGCAGGATGTCCTCGAACTCGGCGGCGGTCTTCAGCCGCGTCTGCGCGGTGATGGTGGCGTTGAGCTGCTGGTTGGCGGCGGCCGGCAAGGCGCCGAGCTGGCCGGCCGAGACCTGCGCGTTCTGCGCCTGGATCGCGGTCTTCACATCCAGCGGGGTCAGGCTGAAGTTGCTCAGCTTGTTCGGGTCCAGCCAGATCCGCATCGCGTACTGCGAGCCGAACAGGGTGGTGTCGCCGACGCCTTCGACGCGGCTGATCGCTTCCTGCACGTTGGCGGCCACGTAGTCGGACAGGTCCGAGCCGCTCATGCTGCCGTCTTCGGAGGTGAAGGCCAGCACGTTGAGGAAGTTGGTCGCCGACTTGGTCACGGTCACGCCCTGCTGCTGCACCTCTTGCGGCAGCAGCGGCGTGGCCAGCGACAGCTTGTTCTGCACCTGCACCTGCGCGGTGTCCGGATCGGTGCCGTTGTCGAAGGTCAGGGTGATGGTGACCTGGCCGCTGGACTCGCTGGTGGAGGCCATGTAGCTCAGGTGGTCCAGGCCCTTCATCTTCTGCTCGATGACCTGGGTGACGGTGTCTTCGAGGGTCTTGGCCGAGGCGCCGGGATAGTTGGCGGTGATCGCCACGGCGGGCGGGGCGATGCTCGGGTATTGCGCGATGGGCAGGGTGGCGACGGAAAGGATGCCGGCCAGCATCACGATGATGGCCAGCACCCAGGCGAAGATCGGGCGGTCGATGAAGAAGCGTGCCATGACGGTCTACGCCCTCAGTTCGCCGCGCGCGGCGTGGCCGCGGCGGCAGCGGGCGCGGCAGGCGCCGCCGCCGCAGGAGCAACGGTCGCGGCCTTCGGCTGCCACGGCACGGTCTTGACCGTCGCTCCGGGCTGCGCCCGCGACAGGCCATCGACCACCAGCAGCTCGCCGGGCTTGAGCCCGCTGCGCACCAGCCACTGGTCGCCGACCGTGCGATCGGTCTCCAGCACGCGCAACTGCAGCTTGTGGTCGGCGCCGACCACGTACGCGGTCGGCTTGCCCGCGCCGTTGCGCGACACCGCCTGCTGCGGCACCAGGATCGCCTGGTCCTTGGTCCCCTCCTGCAGCACCGCGCGCACGTACATGCCGGGCAACAGGTCCGCGTTCGGATTGGGGAACACCGCGCGCACGGTGATCGAGCCGGTGTTCTGGTCGACGGTGACGTCGGAGAACTCCAGCCGCCCCTGCAGCGGATACGGGCTGCCGTCTTCCAGCAGCAGGTTCACCTTGGCCGCCGTGGCGTCGGCCTTCTCCAGTTCGCCGCTGGCCAGCGCGCGCTTGAGCCGCAGCAGCGAGGCGCTGGGCTGGGTGACGTCGACGTAGACCGGGTCCAGCTGCTGGATCGTGGCCAGCGCCGTGGATTGGCTGGCGGTGACCAGCGCGCCGGCGGTCACGCTGGACTTGCCGATGCGCCCGGAGATCGGCGCATCCACCCGCGCATAGGCCAGGTTGATGCGCGCGCTCTCCACGTTGGCCTTGGCCGCGGCGACGTCGGCCTCGGCCTGGCCCAGCGCGGCGTCGGCATCGTCGTCGTCCTGCTTGCTGATCGCCGACACCTTGACCAGTTCCCGGTAGCGCTCGGCCTTCAGCCGCGCGGTGCGCAGCGTGGCCTGGGCCTTGCCCAGCGCGGCCACGTAGCTGTCGTAGGTGGCGCGATAGCTGGCCGGATCGATCTGGTACAGCGTCTCGCCGGCCTTGACCTCGCCGCCTTCGCGGAACTTGCGCGCCTGGATGATGCCGTTCACCTGCGGCCGCACGTCGGCGATCAGGTACGCCACGGTGCGCCCGGGCAATTCGGTGGTCAGCGCGACCGGCCGGGTGGCGACGGTGATCACGCCCATCTCCGGCGTGCCCTCCTGCGGCGGCGGGCCGCCTGGAGGCGAACCGCAGGCGCTCAACAGCACGGTGGCCGCCACGGCCAGGGCCAGCGAGAGACGAGAAGACGGGACAGGGCGCACGGGAGGATCTCCGGATGGGGACGCAGGCAGACGGGAAGAAAGGTAAACGGTACGGTTCGGTATACTATTCCTGCGATTTGGCGCCGTCAATCATTTCTGCCCTCCCGGTATACTTAAGCGCCCTCGCCCAAGGCCACGCGATGCGCGTCAGGACCGAAGCCAAACGCGAGGCGATCGTCGAGGCGGCCGCCGAGGTGTTCCTGGAGGCCGGCTTCGAGGGCGCCTCGATGACCCAGATCGCCACCCGCGCCGGCAGCTCCAAACGCACCCTGTACGGCTATTTCCCGTCCAAGGAGGAGCTGTTCGTGGCGGTGGCGCACAGCGTCGCGATCCAGTTCATGGATCCGATCCTGGCCGCGCTGACCCAGTCCACGGACGACCTGCCGACCGCGTTGCAGCGGATGGGCGAGGACACCCTGGCGTTCCTGTGCTCGGCGCAGTCGGTGCAGGTGTGGCAGACCATCATCGGCGTGTCCGGCCGTTCGGACATCGGCCTGCTGTTCTTCGAGAGCGGTCCCGACCAGGGCATGCACCGCCTGGGCGTGTTCCTGCAGACGCAGATGGACCAGGGCCGCCTGCGCCGCGCCGACCCGACCATCGCCGCCCGCCACCTGGCCGGGCTGCTCGAGGCCGAAACGCTGATGCCCTGCCTGTTCGGCGCGCTGAAGCATCCGTCGCCCGAGTACCTGCGCGCGGCGACGCAGCGCGCGTTGCAGGTGTTTCTTGGTGGCTATGCGGCTTAGCCGGGGACGCTGGACAGCGCCTCCGTAGGAGCGGCTTCAGCCGCGACAGGCGCTATCGGTAACGCCCGTCGCGGCTGAAGCCGCTCCTACAGGTCAAGCGCAATCGCAGGCCGCTCCCCGCAACCGCGACCCTCACTCCCCGCGATACTGGCTTTCCGACACCGGCTCCAGCCAGGTCACCGGCGAGCCGTCCACCGCTTCGGCGATGGCGATGTGGGTCATCGCCACCTGCGCGCTGGCGCCGTGCCAGTGCTTGACCCCCGGCGGGATCCACACGATGTCGCCGGGGCGGATCTCCTGCGCCGGCTTGCCCCACTCCTGCACGCGGCCGACGCCGGCGGTGACGATCAGGGTCTGGCCCAGCGGATGGGTGTGCCAGGCGGTGCGCGCGCCCGGTTCGAAACTGACCGTGGCGCCGCCGACGCGCGCCGGCGCCTCGCCCTGGAACGGCGCATCGATGCGCACCGTGCCGGTGAAATACGCCGCCGGACCGACCGCCGACGCGACGCTGCCGGCACGGGCGATCCTGATCGGCTTGGCGTCATCGTCGGGAACCGCAGCGGCCATCATCGACAGCGACATGGCAGTGGCGAACAGGCTCATCGGAATCTCCTTGCATGGACGTCCGTACCGACTGTAGGCGCGCTGCGCCGGCGGCACTAGCCCGCGCCCGGTACATGCCGCGATAAGCGCCGCTCATCAATCGTCCGACGTCGTTGCGGCACAGCCGCGCGATCGCCGCTGATGGCCACGCATGAATGGGATGCCCTGCTTCGGCATCCGCGACCATGGCCGACGGGTGCAGCGGTTCGCCGGCACTGTGCTCGTCGCTCGGGGGCGGAGCATTCTTCGCGCGCGTCACGGCGACAATGCGCACGCCGCTGTGCTCCTGTTCTACGCGAACGCGCAACCGCGACCGCGCTGCGCATAGGCTGGCTGCGAGATGGAACGCGACGACCTGTTGCAGCGGCCGGAACAGCGGGTGCCGATGGCGGCCGAAGGTATCGCCACAGCGCAGCCAGAACGACGCGCCGCTGCAGTGCAGCATTGCAATAACCGTATAACCGCCGCGATTTAAATCATTGGTCGCGCGCGAAGCGCGGCGCCTATCCTCGCCCATGCGCTGGCGCCGCGACATCGTTTGCGGCGCTGCGCGACACCGCCGCAACCCGCGCGACAGCTGCGGCGCTGCAGCGCAGGCAGACGCTCCGCGCATGCCCCAACGACAGACCCCGCAACAGCGCAGAGGACACACCCACGATGGCAGGACCGATGGGGCCGGCGGCTCCGCTCTCGCACTCCGCACCGCTCGCCGGCAACGCGCCGTCCTACCGCACCGCGCTGTCGCTGCTGGCCTCTCTGTTCTTCATGTGGGGCTTCATCACGGTCATCAACAACACGCTGCTGCCGCACCTGCGCAGCGTGTTCGAACTGAGCTATACCCAGGCCACGCTGATCGAGTCGGTGTGGTTCATCGCCTACTTCTTCGCCTCGCTGCCGTCGGCCAAGCTGATCGAACGGATCGGCTACCAGCGCGCGCTGGTGATCGGCCTGGGCATCATGGCGCTGGGCGCGCTGGGCATGATCGCGGCCGCGCGCCTGGTCTCGTACGGCATCACCCTCGGCTCGCTGTTCGTGATCGCCAGCGGCATCACCTTGCTGCAGGTCGCGGCCAATCCCTACGTCGCGGTGATCGGCAGCCCGGACACCGCCTCGGCGCGGCTCAATCTGGTGCAGGCGTTCAACTCGGTCGGCACCACGCTGGCACCGCTGTTCGGCGGTTACCTGATCCTCGGCCGCTCGGCCTCGGGCACCGCCAAGGGCGATGCGGTGCTGACCCAGGCCGAACGCCTGGCCGACGCGCAATCGGTGCAGTTGCCCTATCTCATCGTCGCCGTGGTGCTGGTGCTGCTGGCCGTGGTCATCGCCCGCTTCAAGCTGCCCGCGCTCGGCCAGGCCACGCAGCGCGCCACCGGCGCGCAGCGGGCCATCCATTCGCTGTGGCGGCATCGCAACCTGGTGCTCGGCATCCCGGCGATCTTCATCTACCTGATCGCCGAGATCGGCGTGTCCAACCTGTTCATCAATTTCGTGTCGCAGCCGCACATCGGCAACCTCACCCACGAACAGGCGTCGCATTATCTGTTCCTGCTGTGGGGCGGGATGATGGTGGGCCGCTTCGCCGGCAGCGCGCTGATGCGCCGCATCGCGCCGGAAACGGTACTGACGCTGTTCTCGATCGGCGCGTTCGCGGTGATGCTGCTGACCGTGTTCACCAGCGGCCACGTCGCGATGTGGTCGCTGATCGCGGTGGGCCTGTTCCACTCGATCATGTTCCCGACCATCTTCACCCTCGGCATCAAGGGCCTGGGTCCGCTCACCGAGGAGGGCTCCGGCCTGCTGATCATGGCCATCGCCGGCGGCGCGCTGGTGGTGGTGCAAGGCTGGCTGGCCGATCACGTCGGGCTGCAGCAGGCCTTCCTGCTCACCGCCGCGTGCGAGTTGTACGTGCTGTTCTATGCGCTGTGGGGCGCGAGGACGCCGCCGCAGGCAAGCGCCTAGCTGCGACGGTCGGCGAGACCGACAGGGAGCACCGCCACCAGGCGCGCTACAGCGATCCGGTACTGCGCCGGATCGCGCTCTACATCGGCGGGGCTACGCCGACAACTCGCCGCTCTTCGCCCAGGCCGCAATGGTGTGGGCGGCCTAGCCGTCGCCGTTCGGTAGACAAACGCAGCATGGCTGTCCGCTCGCCTGCGTTGCGCGCGTTGGTCCTGGTGGCAGACAACCAGAAGCGCCACGCCTCTGCCACCTCGCCTACATCCGGAGCCGACACCATGGACGCACGCTTTGCCGCACTCTCTACCCTCTTGTTCGCCGCCTCGACCTTCGCCGCACCGGCCGGCGCCAAAGGCACGCAAGTCGACTGCCAACCTGGCTCGGAAGCGGTCTGCGACGCGTGGTGCAAACATGCCGGCGGCGGCATGTCCAGCAACCCGGACGGCTCGGTCACCTGCACCGTCATCGTGTCGGCACGCAGCAAGAGGGGATTCGCCTTGCCGGAGGGCAACTACGAGGTCAGGAAGATCGCCGACGCTCCCGGCCGCGGCAACGCTGCCGGCGCCGATGCCGCTCCCCCCAAATCGAAGGACAAGCACTAGGCTCGGCCCCGCGACGCTGTCCAGGAGAGTGCGCAGCGGCGCAGCGCGCCGCTGCACGGCATGGTGCGGGTCACGGTGCGGCTCTTGCGGCGGCGGCGCGCGTCGCCCGCAGCCAAGGGAGGCCGATGGTCAGCGTGCGCGCGCACGCGCAGCGAGAGCGGTTCCATCGGGCGTGCTGGCTGCGCGGCCGTGCGGCGCGCACCCTCGGCGCAAGCACGCAAGCGATCGCGTCGGCGCGTGCCGAGCCGACAGCCTCAACGCGGAGGCGAACGGCCCTGGCGGACAGGCGCAGCAGGCCCGGATTGCGCACACATTTCCTTCAAAAACAATAGTTTGAAATGAGAAAAAGCGCTTGTCGCGGCACCCTGGAATGGGTACGCTGCGGCGGTCGAAAGAGAGCAGGCCGGATGGTAGCCCGGCCGTCGCCGCATCAGCGGCGACATCTCAGCCAATCGGGCACCCGCGACACCAGCCACCGGCAGCGCCGGTCGATGCAGGTGTGTCCGATGGGGTCTCGCAGGTCTCCCGGCACGCCTTCTAGGACCCAGAAGGAGCGAGCATGCACAAGACCAACGACCCGAGTCCCACCCCGCACGGTACGCACGCGTTCGCCGCGTCGCTGGAGCGCGCCCGCCCTGCCGCAATGCGCAATGCCGCTGCGGGCGACACGGCGCTAGCCGAGGCCGACTGGCGGCGCGACACGCTGGCGGACCTGCTGATCTGGCGCTGCGACGTGAGCACCGGGAAACCGGAACTGCCTGCGTTGCTGCTCGCGGTATGGCTGCCCAAGCGAACACGGACCTGGGAATGGGAAGTCATCGATCCGCGCGGCGATACCACCCTGGCCGAGGGCAGCAGCAGTTCGTCTGCGCTCGCACAGGCGGCGGCTGAAGCGTGGACACGGCTTCGCTTCGGCGATGTGCTGGAGCGTGGCTGATGCCGGTGGCCGCACCGGCATGCGCCGCAGGCTACGCCTAGCCGACCTTCCTAGCGGAGTGCCGGCCTCGGCCGCCGCCATCGGCTGTCGATGCGACGGCGGTGGCTGGGGTCAGCGACGGCGATCGGCGGCCGGAGCGTCGCCGCCGCGCGTGCGCGGCAATCGCATCATGCCGGCGCCGCCCTGCAACCCATGGACATCCGCGCCGCCGACAGCGCAGCGCCCTACCCCGCGCAGCGCGCGCACAGCCCGTGCACTTCCAGGGTCTGCGCCTGCGGCTGGAAGCCCAGCGCCTTGGCGCGCTGTTCCAGTTGCGCGACCACGTCGCGGTCTTCCAGTTCGACCGCGCTGTGGCAGCGGTCGCAGATCAGGAACGGCACCGAGTGCTGCGCGCTGCTGGGATGGTGGCAGGCGACGAAGGCGTTGACCGACTCGAGCTTGTGCACGAAGCCGTTGGCCATCAGGAAATCCAGCGCGCGGTACACGGTGGGCGGCGCATCGGCGCCCACGCTCTTGCCCTCGCGCACCCATTCCAGCAGGTCGTAGGCCTTCACCGGGCGCCCCGCCTCGGCGATCAGGCGCAGCACGTTGGCGCGGATCGGGGTCAGCCGCAGCCCGCGTTCGCGGCTCACCCGCTCCACCACCTTGACGAAGTCGTCGGCGTCGTGGACGTGGTGGTGCGGCTCGGTGCAGGCGGTCTTCTTGCTGGACATGGGCTTCTCCGGGGAATCAGCTTCCCGCTGGGATCTTGATGAGCGCGGCGTCGATGCGTTTCAAGGCCTGGTCGCGCCCGGCCAGGTACACCGTGTAGGAGATGTCCGGGCTGACCTGGGTGCCGGTGATGGCCACGCGCAGCGGCTGCGCCACCTTGCCCATGCCGATCTCCAGCGCCGCAGCGGCGTCGTGCAGCGCGGCGGACACACCGTCCACGCTCCACTGCCCCAGCGCGGCCAGCAGCTCGCGCGCCTTGCCCAGCGCCAGTTCGGCGCCCGGTTTCAGGTGCTTGGCCACCGCGGCCTCGTCGTAGACCTCCAGCGGCCGGTACCAGACCACCGCCTTCTCGGCCATTTCCTTCAGCGTCTGCACGCGCTCGCGCAGCGCCACCACCACGTCGGCGGCGGCCGGGCCGGCCGCCGGGTCGATGCCGAGCTTGGCCAGCTGATCCTCCAGCTGCGGCGCGATCGTGGCCGGGTCGTCGGTCTTCAGGTAATGCTGGTTGACCCAGCCGAGCTTGGCCATGTCCAGCCGCGCGGCCTTGGAGTTGACGTCCTTGACGTCGAACAGGTCGATCAGCTCCTGGCGGCCGAACAGTTCCTGGTCGCCGTGCGACCAGCCCAGCCGCGCCAGGTAGTTGATCAGCGCGTGCGGCAGGTAGCCGGCATCCTTGTACTGCATCACGTCGGCCGCGCCGGTGCGCTTGGACAGCTTGGCGCCCTGCTCGTCCAGGATCATCGGCATGTGCGCGAACTTCGGCACCGGCGCGCCCAGCGCTTCGTAGATGTTGATCTGGCGCGGGGTGTTGTTGATGTGGTCGTCGCCGCGGATGACCTCGGTGATGCCCATGTCCCAGTCGTCCACCACCACCGCGAAGTTGTAGGTGGGGTAGCCGTCGGGGCGGAAGATCACCATGTCGTCGAGCTCGCTGTTGGCGATCTCGATGCGGCCCTTGATCAGGTCGTCGAACACCACGCTGCCGCCGACCGGGTTCTTGAAGCGGATCACCCGGTTCGGATCGTCGCGGTATGGCAGGCCCTGCTCGCGCGCGGCGCCGTTGTAGCGCGGCTTTTCCTGCTTGGCCATCGCCGCCTCGCGCATCGCGTCGAGTTCGGCGCGGGTCTCGTAGGCGTAGTAGGCCTTGCCGGCGGCGAGCAGCTGTTCGGCCACTTCCTGGTAGCGGGCGATGCGCTGGGTCTGGTAGACCGGGCCCTCGTCGTAGTCCAGGCCGAGCCAGTCCATCGCTTCGAGGATGGCGTCGATCGCCGCCTGGGTGCTGCGCTCGCGGTCGGTGTCCTCGATGCGCAGCACGAACTCGCCGCCGCGGTGGCGCGCCTCCAGCCAGCAGTACAGCGCGGTGCGCGCGCCGCCGATGTGCAGATAACCGGTGGGACTGGGGGCGAAACGGGTGCGGCAGGCCATGGAACGCTCGGAGCAAACGGGAATCGGGCGATTTTACCCCGCCGTGCCCTGCATTGCCCGGAGCGGCGGTGCGGCGCCGTGCCTGGGCGTTTCCATTGTAGGAGCGGCTTCAGCCGCGACATGACCTTACCGGAGAGTACCTGTCGCGGCTGAAGCCGCTCCTACAAAAGACTCTGGCAGGGCCTGCCACCACGATTGGGACAGGCGCTAACGCAGCAGATCGCCATGCACGACGCACTCGCCGTCGCTGCGCGCCGGCCCCGGCGCGTCGTACAGCACCAGCCAGCTCGGCACGCCGCCGGACAGCGCCGGCGGCAGGTTGCACAGGGCTTCGGCGCGGTCGCTGTCCTCGCCGTGCGGCAGCACCAGCGACTTGACCAGCTCGCGCTGGAACCGCACCGGTTCGCGGTTGGCGGCCAGCGCCGCGCGCGCGCCGGGCCAGCGGAACAGGCGGATCTCGCCGTTCAGCACCATGGTCGGGCCGGCCAGCAGGTACAGGTCCTCGCCGTGGAAGTGCAGGTCGCGCACGCCCAGCCCGCCCAGTTGCAGGAAATGCTTGCGCAGCAAGGTGCCCTGCGCGTCCAGCGGCACCAGCCGCAGATGGTCGTGGTGCGCCTCCACCGCGATCTCCAGCAATCCGGCCCAACCGCGCAGCACCGGGCCGCGCAGGCCCAGCAGCAGGCGCTGGCCGTCCACCGCCATGCCTTCGATATCGAAGCCGTTGTCCTTGCCGGGGATCTTCAGGTAGGCGCCGAAGTGCGGATCGTCTTGCAGCAGTTCGGTGAGCTGGTTGTGTTTGGCGTCGCCTTTCAGCCGCAGCGCGCGACGGCCATCGGCGGTGTCGCGCACCAGCTGCGGCGCGCCGTCGGCATCGCGCTCGATCGGCAGGCAGGCGAGCAGGCGCCGGTTGGCGTCGAGCTTGAGCTTGGCCAGGCGCTTGCCGTTGTCGGCGTCGTCGCGGTCGGGCTTGGCGTTCTTGCGCTTCATGCCATGTGAGCCGACCACCCACAGATAGCCCGGCGACAGCGCCATGCCTTCCAGGTCGGCCTCCTCGTCGTGGTCGCCGGGCAGGTCGAGCAGCTCGCCGAGGGCGAAGCTGCGGCCTTCGCCGAAACGCAGCGCCTCGCCGCCCACCGGCGCCAGCGCATGCAGGCGATCGACCGCGCAGGCTTCGTCGCCGGCCACCCACAGCCAGTCGTCGGTGAAGGCGGCGCCGGAGAGGTTGGCGTGGACCAGCGCGCCGGGCGCGAATTCCAGGCGCACGGCGTGCGGCAGCAGGGTCTTGGGCATCGGAGCGGTAGGCCGGTAGCGGAGCGGAAGCGACAGCAGAGCGCATCGTGCGTTCGGATGGCGTGTGCTGCGCAACGCGTGCCGCGGCGGCTGGCAGCGGCAGTTCGCGCGCCGCGGCCTTCGCCATGGCCTCGGCGCGCGGCCGCTGGCTCGGCGCTGTCGGTGACTGCTTTGGGCGCAAAGCCACGCCAGCGGCGGCGGCCGACCGGTCCCGCGCCAGGCGGATGGCGCGCTGGCGCGGCAGCGGCGACGGCCTGCCGAGCCTGGCGCCGACCAGCCGGCTACTCGAAGCCGCCCAGCTCCGCGCGCACGATGGCCGGCGCCAGCTGACCGCGCCAGTCGCGGTCGTTGGCGACCTGGGCGCGGGCGCGGCTGGCCTCGAACGCGGCGAAATCCAGCTCGGCGAGCGCCCAGACCTGCTCGCCCCGGGTCTGCGCGACGATGCCGTCGGCCGGGAAGCCGGCGTCCATCGGCGCGTAGATCGCCGCCTCGCCGGTATTCACGTCCAGCGCCGGGCTCCATTCGGCCAGGCCGGCGGTGACCGACTGGGCGACGAAGATGCGGTTCTCCAGCGCACGCGCCAGGCAGCCGATGCGCACGCGGGTGGCGCCGGCCTCGGTATCGGTGCAGCTGGGCACCACCAGCAGCCGCGCGCCGGCCTCGTACTGGGCGCGCACCGGCAGCGGGAACTCGCTGTCGTAGCAGACCGCCACGCCGGCGCGCACGCCGTCGCCCGCCGCGAACACCTTCAGCGCGTCGCCGCCGTCGATCAGGCCGGTGGCCTTCTCGAAGCCGGTCAGCTGCAGCTTGTCCTGCCAGCCGTGGCTGCCGTCGGGCGCGAACCAGTAGGCGCGGTTGCGGTAACGGCCCTCGCCGCTGGCCAGCAGGAAGCTGCCGGCGACCAGATGCAGGCGATGCCGCTGCGCCAGCTGCGCGAACAGCGCGAGGTACTGCGGATGCAGTGCCTGGATCGCCGCCAGCGAGGCCGGCAGGTCCTCGGACACGGCGCTGGCGAAGGTCGCGGCCAGTTCCAGCGACAGGTATTCCGGCAGCACCGCCAGCTGCGCGCCGGCCTGCGCGGCCTGGCCGATCAGGGCCGCCTGCTTGTCGGCGAAGGCGGCGAAATCGACCGGCGCGCCGATCGGGTACTTGGCGACGGCGATCTTCATGCGGCGGGCTCCAGCGGGCGGGTCCAGAAACTCAGGGTATGCAGGATCTCGCCGCGCTCCAGTTCGTCCCACGCCAGCTGCATGCGCAGCGACGGCTGCCGCACGTAGCCGCGCTTGTGCCAGAACGCGTCGTTGCCGCGGTAGCCGGGCGGGCGGCGCGGATCGTCGGAATCGCGGTCCACCGCGCAGAACGCGGTCAGCGCGAAGCGGCCGAGCGCGCGCGCATGCGCCTCGCGATGATCGAAGAAGGCATGGCCGACGCCGCGGCCGCGATACGCGGGCAACAGCACCGATTCGCCGAAATAGAACACCTCCGATACCGCGATGTCGCTGCCGGCGAAGGCCGCGCCGAACGCCTCGGCATCGTCGGCGAGCGGCAGCCCGGTGGAGGCGCCGATCACGCGGTCGCCGTCGCGCGCCAGCACGAACACGCTGTCGGGCGAGGCGGCGTAGGCGGACAGATACTCGCGCTCGTAGTCCAGGTCGCCTGCGTACAGGTACGGCCAGTCGCGGAACACGGCGATGCGCAGCCGCGCGACATCGTCCAGGAACGGGGCGATCTGCGCGCCGCGCAGGCGCTGGATGGGAAGCGGAGAGTCCATCCGTGAACTCTACCGCAGGCGTTTCCGTGGCGCTGCCGGCTTGGCGATGCCCTGGTCGATTCACTCCTGTCGCCATCCGTGGCGCTGGGCGTCCCTGCCCGGTCCTGCGTCCTGCCGCGGCCTCCATGGCCGCGATGGCGTCGCGCGATCGCGATTGCCCATGCCATCCATGGCGCCTTCCCTGGCGCCGGGCCTCCTGCCCGTTGCTGCGTCCTGCGGCGGCGTCCTTGGCCGCGATTGCCGCGCACGATCGCGCCTTCCTGCTCGATCCATCCATGCCGCCGTCCCTGGCGTCGTGCTTCCTGTCCGTTGCTGCGTCCCGTCGCGGCGTCCGTGGCCGCTACGCCGTCGCGATTGCGCCTGCCTGTGCCTCCGCTCGCCAGCCCGACCACGACCGACGCTCGCGATGCCGGGAACGAGGGCGGCACGCGAAGCCGCGCTTGGCCCGCATCGGTGATCGCTTCACCGCCACCAGCGGCACAGCAGCGCCGCGTGCGCCGGCAGTACCAGCAGCCGCGCGCGTCCCTGCGCTTCCCAGGTCACGAAGCCGGGGCCATGGCTGGCCTGCGCGGCCTGCCCGGCGGCCTGCGCCCAGGCCGAATCGCGGCGCAGCGCGCGCCAGGCGCAGTAGCGCCAGGGTTCGGCCTCGCCGGGCAAGGCGGCGCGGGCCTGCTGCGCCGCCGCCAGGAACGCCAGGCCCTGCGCGACCAGCGCATCGCGGCTGCGCTCGCTCAGCCGCAACCACAGGGCGCCGCCGCGGTCGGCAGCGGTGACCAGCGCCGCCTGCGCGCTGCGCGCCAGGCTCGCGCCGGCGTTGCCGCGATGCAGGCCGCGCGTGTCCAGCGCGTCCGGCAGCAGGGCCTGGACGCGACGATGCAGATGGGTATGTGCCGACATGGCGGAGTCCTGGTCGCGTGCCGGCTCAGCGCAACGCCGCGCCGAGTTCGTACCAGTCGATCTTGCGGGTGATCCACATGATCGCGGCGAGGATGCCGAACAGCAGCAGCGAGCCCATCAGCAAGGCGTTGTCTTCCGACGCCAGCAATCCGTACAGCGCGCCGTACAGCACGGTGAGCATGCTGGCGAAGCCGGCCGCGCGGCCGCGGCTGCGCAACACCCCGGACAGGTAGAAGAACTGCAGGCCGATGCACGCCACCGCCGAGACCAGGTAGGCCTGCCAGAACGGGATGTGCTCGGACAGGCTGAGCAGCAGCAGGAAGAAGATCGCCAGCGCCAGGCCGACCAGCAGGTATTGCAGCGGATGGATCGGCAGGCGCTTGATCAGTTCGAACAGGGCGAAGGCGACGAAGGTCAGCACCACGAACAGGATGCCGTACTTGCTGGCGCGATCGGCCTGGGTGTAGACGTCGACCGGATCGACCAGGTCCACGCGCAGCGCATCGATGTCGCCGCCGGAGAACAGCTGCGCCTGCGCGCCGGTGGCCAGCGACGACAGCGCCCAGCTGGCCTGGAAGCCCTGCTCGGTGATGCGGCGCTCGTTGGGCAGGAAGCGGCCGCCGAACAGCGGATGCGGCCACGGCGAGGTCAGCGCGATCTGGTTGTCGTCGCCGACCGGCACGATCGACAGGCCCTGGGTGCCGTCGAGCACGAATTCCATTTCCACGCTGTGCAGGTCGGTGAGCGTGCCCTGACGCGTATCCGCCAGCGCCGGCAGCAGCGCATGCACGCCCTTGGACTGGCCGGCGAGCGCCAGCGCCCCCGGCTGCAGCGCCAGCGCCTTGCCGTCGGTGCGCAGGTTGGGCGTGCCGACCAGGCCGCGCACGTCCTGGATGCCGACCACCAGATACGGCTGGCCATAGCTGCGGCCTTCGACCGCCTGATAGTCGAGATCGTCGAACTGCGCCTTGAGCCGCGCATGCCAGCTGTACACCTGCACCTTGAACAGGCCGATGCTGCGCTGCGACGGCTTCAGCTCGCCGCTGATCGCCAGGTGCCTCGGCGTCTGCAGGTCGTAGCCGCTTTCGGTTTCGCGCTTGACGCTGCGCTTGCCGTCGGCATCGACCACCGCGACATCGCGCACCTGCGTCCACGGCACCACGCGCAGCGGACCGAGCAGGCGCTGTTCGCCGGCCTTGCTTTGCGACACGCGTTCCACCGCCTGGTCGCGGTAGCGCTGGCGGTCTTGCACGGTGCCGCGGATCATCAACAATGGGATCAGCAGCAACAGGATCAATCCGCCGATGGTGGCGAATCGCAGAACGAGCTTGAGGGATTTCATCGGCGGTCCTCGGTGATGGAGGACGCCAGGGTGCCGCGCCTGCGTGTGCGGGGTTTGAGGCGAATTTGAAGCGAGTGTGAAGTGGGTGACGTGCGTGCCTGAGGCGGGCCGCAAACGCCATCGCGCAAGGCGTTCGCTTGCGAGCGATGTCGGGACCAGCATCGGCGGCGAACAGCGTCGGGGCTGAAGCCCCTCCTACAGTGCACGCAGGAAGCTGGCCGCAAGCCCCCTGTAGGAGCGGCTTCAGCCGCGACGAGCGGAGTCAGGCATCCCAATGCTGCCGGCTATCTGTCGGGGCTGAAGCCCCTCCTACAATGCACCCAGGAAGCTGGCCGCAAGCCCCCTGTAGGAGCGGCTTCAGCCGCGACGAGCGAAGCCAGGCATCCCAATGCTGCCGGCTGTCTGTCGGGGCTGAAGCCCCTCCTACAGTGCACCCAGGAAGCTGGCCGCAAGCCCCTTGTAGGAGCGGCTTCACCCGCGACGAGCGGAGTCAGGCATACCAATGCTGCCGGCTATCTGTCGGGGCTGAAGCCCCTCCTACAGTGCACCCATCCAGTTGGCCGCGAGTCCCTTGTGGGAGCGACTTCAGTCGCGACGAGCGAAGCCTTGCGCCACAGCGGTCACGCACACCATCGGAACCGATGGCTTGGGACCACGCCGGAGCCGATCCTGCGCTGGATCCAGGCCCCGCTCAGGCGGCCGGCAGCGACAGCCGCGCCACCGCGCCGCCAACCGCGCGGTTGCGCAGGCTGGCTTCGCCGCCATGCAGCCGCGCCACTTCGCGCACGAACGGCAGGCCCAGGCCGGAACTGCGCCGCCCGGTGGCCGGCCGCGCCAGCGAATAGAAGCGTTCGAACACCCGCTCCAGCGCGTAATCGGGAACCCCGGGGCCGGCATCCTCCACCAGCAGCGCGATGCGCGCGTCCGCGTCGCGCTCGGCACGCAGCACCACGACCCCGCCGTCCGGCGAGAACGCGATCGCGTTGTCGAGCAGGTTGTGCAGGGCCTGGCGCAGCAGATAGGGATCCCCGACCAGCGCCAGCTGCTCCTCCGGCGCCTGCACCTGCAGTTGCACGCCACTGGCACGCAGCTGCGGCGCCAGGGCCTCCTGCAGCTGCGCGAACAGCGGCGCCAGCGCAATGCGCTCGCGCCGCTGCAGCCAGCCGTGCTGTTCCACCTCGGCCAGCGCCAGCAGCTTGTCGATGGTCTCGGTGAGGCGCTGCTGCTGCTCGGCGATGTTGCGCACGAAGCGTTGCCGCTCCGCGTCCGGCAGCGGTTCCTGCAGCAGTTCGGCGGCGCCGCGGATCGCCGCCAGCGGACTCTTCATCTCGTGTGTCAGCGACTGCACGTACTGCTCGACATAGGCCTTGCCCTCGAGCTTGCGCCGCATCGTCTCCAGCGCGCGGCCCAGATCGCCGATCTCGTCGCGGCGCGGCGGCGGCGGCGGTACCGGCTCGCCGGCGCTGACCGCCTGCGCGTAGCGGTTGAGGCGGCCGATGCCGCGCAACAGGCCCCAGGTCATCAGCAGCCCGATCAGCGCGGAGATGCCGATCAGCCAGGCGCCGCGCAACAGGATGCTGCGCTGGCTGGCGACGATGAACGGCTCGATGCTGCGGTTGGGCTGCGACAGGGTCAGCACGCCGATCAGGCGCCGGGCGTCGTCCGGGTCGTAGATCGGCGCGGCCACGTGCATCACCGTGTGGTTGGGGTCGCCGTCGCCCTCGGCGCTGGAGCGCGCGCCGTATTCGCCGCGCAGGGTGCGATAGACGTCGTTCCAGCGCGAGTTGTCGCGACCCAGGTCCTGGCCGCGCGAATCGAACACCACCACGCCGGCCGCATCGGTGATGGTGACCCGGTAGTCGACGCTGCGCTTGGGGAAGCGCCACACCATCGCGCGCGGATTGCGCCGCTGCGCCGCGCCGAGGTCGCGGGCGAACGCGCCGCTGTCGATGCGCCCGGCCTTCAGGTCGGTGGCGGCCATCTGCGCCAGCACGTTGGCCGCGTCCACCAGGGTCGATTCCATCGCCTGGCGCACGCCCGGCTTGACCTCGTTGACGAACACCCGCATCACGAAGAACGCGGCGACGCCGACGATCAGGAAGAAGCCCAGGAACAGCTTCAGCCCCAGCCGCATCTCACTGCTCCAGCGCGTAGCCGAGGCCGCGATGGGTGCGGATCGGGTCGTGCGCGGCGCCGGCCGCGCGCAGCTTGGCGCGCAGCGTCTTGATGTGGGTATCCACGGTGCGGTCGGCGCTGTCGGCGCTGCTGTCCCAGCCGCGGTCCATCAGTTGCGCGCGGCTGAGGATGGCGCCCGGCCGCTGCAGCAGCGCGGCCAGCAACGCGTATTCGTAGCGGGTCAGGTCCAGGGCGGCGTCGCCGTAGTGGATGCGGCGGCCGTCGCGGTCGATCGCGAACGCGCCGTGCCGTTGCCAGCCCGGCTCCGCTTCCGCGCTCGCCGCGGCCGCCGGCCGCCGCAGCCGCGCACGCACCCGCGCCACCAGTTCGCGTGGCGAAAACGGTTTGGCCATGTAGTCGTCGGCGCCCAGTTCCAGGCCGAGCACGCGGTCGATCTCGTCGTTGCGCGCGGTCAGGAAGATCACAGGCACCTGGCTGAAACTGCGCAGTTCGCGGCACACCTCGAAGCCGCCCAGGTCCGGCAGGCCGACATCCAGCACCACCACGTCGATGCCGCCGGCGCGCGCCTGCGCCAAGGCCTCGCGCCCGAGCAGGCAGTGCCGCACCTGGTAGCCCTCGCTGCGCAAGGCGTACAGCACGGTATCGGCGATGGCGGATTCGTCCTCGACGACGAGGACACACGGGGCGGCGGACGCGGACATGGCGCGCAGCATAGCCGCAGCGGGGCGCGGCGTGCAGCGGCCGCCGCGCGAAAACGCGGCATCGCGTGCGATCCGGGTCAGGCGCATGCCGCCGGCGCCGATGCGCGGGCAGCCATGGCCGCCGCCGCGCAGCGCAGCGGCCAAGGCCGCGACGCTGCGCCGCTTCAGCGCAGGAAGCGCACCTCGTCCACTTCCACTTCGGCGGAACGGAAGTCCTTGTCGAATTCGCCCAGCAGCTCGACCTGGGCCTTGTCGTCGAACGCACGCCCGGCCGGCAACCGGTGCGCATCGATCTCCACCTTCACGCTGCCGGTCGCATCGCGGAAGGTGTAGCGGTCGCCGCCATCGTGGGACACGATGTTCCCGCGCAGCACCACCTGCTGCTCGTCCTTGCCCTGCTCCAGCAACTGCTTGACCGTGATCACCGGCACGCTGCTGGGGCCGGTGTATTGCGCCGCTGCCTGGCCGCTGGCGAGAACGGCGATGGCGGCGGCAAACGTGGAAAGAAGGGTCTTGCGCATGGAGTGCTCCTCGGGTTCGATGTCATGGCCGATCGCCATGGACGCCATTGGAACGGGCGAACCTGAAGTGGATCTGATGCCTCGGGCCGCGATTCAGGCACGCCGCCTGGATCGAAGCGGCGGCGACCGGCATGCTCGTGGCGCAGCGTCGACGGCACGCATGGCCTCTGGCGTTCCTGGAACACGTTCGCCCGCGGCGGCGTGTGTCGCGCCCGGACTTGGCATGGCGCAAAACGCGACGCGCCGCCTGGGCCGGCGGGTTCGCGTTGCGCATCGCACACGCCACCGTTCGCGATCGCCCGCCTAACGAGACCACGCCCGCGACGCGCGCGCGATCAGCACTGCGTCTTGCGACACGCCGCGTCCTAGCCGGCCGCCGGCGACGCACGCTGCGGCAGCTCGATGCGCACCGCCAGGCCCATGCCCTCGCCGCCGGAGTCCAGGCGCAGTTGCCCGCCGTGCAGGGCGACGATGCGCTCCACCAGCGACAGGCCCAGCCCGCTGCCCTGCCCGGCATTGCCGAGCACGCGAAAGAACCGCTGGGTGAGCCGGGGAAGATCGCCCGGCGCCACGCCGGGGCCGTCGTCGCGCACGACGATGCGCACTGCCGATGGCGCTCCCGCGGCGCCGCGCACCGCGGTGGCGTCGATGCGGACCTGGCCTTCCGCCCTGCCGTAGCGCACCGCGTTGTCGAGCAGGTTGCGCAGCGCGCTGCGCAGCAATTCGCCATGCGCCCAGACCGTGTCCACGCCGATGTCCACATGCAGGCCGATGCGCTTGGCCGACGCCGCGGGCGCGATGTCGGCCAGTACCGCATCGACCAGCGCCGGCAACGCCACGGCCGCGCAGGCCAGGCTGCCGGGTTGCTGCGGATCCAGCCGCGCCAGCATCAGCAGGTTGTCCACCAACGCGGTGGCGCGGTCCACGTCGGCGCGCAGCGTCGCCAGGTCCTGGCGTTGCGCCAGGTCCAGGGTCGCCGCGTGGCTGCGCTGCATCAGCTGGATCTTCATGCGCAGGCCGGCCAGCGGCGTGCGCAGTTCGTGCGCCGCATCGGCGGTGAAGCGGCGCTCGGACTGCAGCGCCTCGCCCAGCCGCGCCAGCACGCCGTTGAGCGCCTGCACGATCGGGCGCAGCTCGTCGGCCTGGCCGGCCGCGGACACCGCGTTCAACGCCTGCGGCGATTGCCGGCCGATGTCCTCGGCCAGGCGCTCCAGCGGCCGCAGCTGGCGGCGGATCACCCACCAGTTGAGCGCGGCCAGCAACACCAGCAGCGCCAACGCGGGCCACACCAGGTTCTCGGCCATGTCCTCGAGCAGTTCGGTGCGCTCCTCCAGCGGCTGCGCGACCTGCACATAGAGATCCTGCGCGCGGGCGTGCAGCACGTGCACGCGCCACAGCCGCTGCGCGTGGCGCACGCTGGTGGTGATGTCGTCGTCGTGCACCTGGCCCGGCGGCACGAACGGCTGCCGCGGCACGTCCGCCGAGCTGCGCAGCACCGTGCCGTGGCGATCGACGATCTGGTAGTACAGGCGCACGCCGCCGTCGGTATCCGCCGCCACGTCGCCGTCCTCCGATGGCGCGGCGCCGTGCAACAGGCCGGGGCCGAAGGTCGCGACCAGGCGCGCGCTTTCTTCCAGCGCATCGTCGAACACGTCGCTGGTTTCGGTCCAGGCCACGCCGACGATGACCGCCAGGCTGACCAGCCAGCAGGCGATGCTCGAGCCCAGCGTGGTGGCGATCAGCCGCCGGCGCAGCGAATAGCGCGCATCCGCCGGCTGCGGCGCTGCCGCCGCGGCGCGCCGCCAGCGCGGCCACCTCATCGCGGCGCTCCGAGGCAGTAGCCCTGGCGCCGGATGGTGGTGATCAACGCACTGCCCAGCTTCTTGCGCAGGTGCGAGATGTGCACCTCGATCGCGTTGCTCTCCACTTCCTCGCCCCAGCCGTACAGCGCGTCCTCGAGCTGGTCGCGGCCGACGATATGGCCCTTGCGCGCCAGCAGCGCATGCAGCACCGCGTACTCGCGCGCGGTCAGCGCCACCGGCTCGCCGTTGCGGGTGACGCGCTTGGCCACCGGGTCCAGCGTCACCTCGCCGTGCGACAGCAACACCGCGGGATCGCCGCCGCCCCGGCGCAACGCGGCGCGGATGCGCGCCGACAGCTCTTCCAGGTCGAACGGCTTGACCAGATAGTCGTCGGCGCCCAGGTCCAGGCCCTGCACCCGGTCTTCCAGCGCATCGCGCGCGGTGATCATCAGCACCGGCGTGGTCACCCGCGCCGCGCGCAGCGTGCGCAGCAGGGCGTCGCCGTCGAGCCCGGGCAGGCCGCGGTCGAGCAGCACGCACTGGTAGGGCTGCGCCTGCAGCGCGGTGCGCGCCTCGTCGCCGCGGGTCAGCCAGTCCACGGTGTAGCCGTCCAGCTTCAGCCACGCGCGCAGGGTGTCGCCGAGCGAGAGATCGTCTTCTACCAGGAGGATGCGCATCGGGGAAAAATAGCGGGCCGGGCTTAAGGGAATCTGATGGCCGCGACCATACGCGATGCGCGGCGGTGCTGCCGCGAGGACCCGCGCAGGCGAGCCGCGGCGCGTTCCTGGCGGACCGACACCCGCCATGCCAGCTCGACCGCCGCAGCGCCCGGCGCGTGCCGGCATGGCTCCGCGCCGATGCGCCCCGTACACTGCGCCGATGAACTATCGCCACGCCTACCATGCCGGCAACCATGCCGACGCGCTCAAGCACACCGTGCTGCTTGCGCTGATCGATGCGCTCAAGCGCAAGGACAGCCCGTTCTTCGTGCTCGACACCCATGCCGGGCGCGGCCGCTACCTGTTCGCCGGCAGCGAGGCGCGCAAGACCGGCGAGGCCGCGGCCGGGGTGCTGAAGCTGATGGGCCAGCCCACCTTGCCCGAAGTGCTGGAGCGCTACCTGCGCGCGGTGCAGGCCGACAACCCCGTGGGCGCGCTGCTCGCCTACCCCGGCTCGCCGCTGCTGGTCGCCCAGGCCATGCGCGAACAGGACCGGCTCGCCGCCTGCGAACTGCAGCCGGAGGAAGCGGCCGAACTGAAGGCGCTGTTCGCCAGCGACCGCCGCGTGCAGGTGCATGCCGGCGACGGTTATGCGGCGATCAAGGCGTTCGTGCCGCCCAAGGCCGGCGCGGCCAAGATCGGCCGCGGCCTGGTGCTGATCGATCCGCCCTACGAATCGCAGGACGCCGAGTACCCGCTGATCGCCGCGGCGCTGCGCGAGACCCTGACCCGCTGGCCGCAGGCGATGTGCGCGGTGTGGTATCCGATCAAGCAGCGCCGCAGCCTGCAGCCGTTCTTCCGCAAGGCCGCGGCGATGCCGGCCAAGTCGGTGCTGCTGGCCGAACTGCAGGTGCGCCCCGACGATTCGCCGCTGCGGCTCAACGGCAGCGGCATGCTGCTGCTCAATCCGCCATGGCAGTTCGAGCAGGCCTTGGCGAGCGCGTTGCCGGCGCTGAAGACGCACCTGGGCGAAGCGGGCGCATCGACCCGCCTGGAGTGGCTCAAGCGCGAGGAGTAAGGCGGCGCGTGGGGCTCCCGCCACCTGGCAACCGCGCACCGCGCTGGGTCAATAGCAATCCCAGTTGTAGGCGACCCGGCTGAAATCGCCGCGCTGCAGGTCGGCCGGATCGATGAAGAAGTTGGCGATGCCGCTGTCGCCCCACATCATGTCGTCGTCGCTGTCCAGCTGCAGCAGCAGCACCTGCCGATCCTGCGGCTTGCGCGGATCCTCCTGGGTGAACTCCGGGTAGCCGCCGAGCTTGTGCCCGCTGCGATTCAATGCGTCGTACAGCGCCTCGTCCACGTCGTCCTGCGGCAGCGCATGGCGGCCGGCGTAGGCGGCGGTAACCTCGTCCAATGGCCGGCCAAGCGCCTGTTCGAAGTGCACGTCGCTGCTGCCGATGGTTTCTTCGCCGACAGCGAAATGCATCGCCCGCGGATGCGCCGGATCGAACGGCAGCGTGTCGGCGGCCGGCAACGGCACCTCGACCTGCCGCGCCGAGGCCTCGGGCCGCGGCCAATACACCACGCGGAAATTGCGTTGCGCGCTCAATGCGGCCAGGTCGGTGGCGCCGTCGAAGTTGGCGCCATAGAAATCGTCGCTGCCGATGAAGAACTGCAGCATGCCGTGCGTGGGATAGCCAGGCAGCGGCGGCATCTTGGCCAGGTCGAGCTGCGCCAGCAGCGCCAGCGGCTGGCCGCCAGCGTCGCGCGGGTAGGCCTTGTCCGCGGTCCAGTACGGCCGCCCGCCGACCTTGCTGGCCAGGCGATCGTCCTGCGCCATCGGCTGCAGGCGCAGTTGCGCCACCGGCTTGCGCGTGGCGTCCAGGCGTTGCCGGTACGGCGCCAGTACCGCGTCGGCCTTCACCTCCGCCTTCGCGGCGGGCGCTGCGTGGGGCGATGGCGCGACCGGCGGCAGCGACACCTGCGCATTGCGCTTTAGCCACCAACCCCCGCCCAGCACCAGCCCGCCCAGCACCGCGACCAGCGCCAGGGTGATCACGGTGGACAGCAGCACAGCGTTCGAGGTCTTCATTCCGTTGTCGCCCGCGATGGACCGGGCGCCACTGTAGCAATGCCGCTCAGTTGCCGGAAGCGACCGCGGCGGCGCCCGCCTCCGGCTCGAAGAAGCTCCAGCGCACCGCCGGGAACTGCCGCTTCAGGCCGCGCTCGATGCGGGTGATATCGGCGAGCAACGCCGCCGCGTCGTGCTTCTGGCGCAGCGTCGCCTGCACCGACACCATCACGTCCTCGCCGAGCTGCACCGCGATCAGGTGGATCACCCGCTCGATCTCCGGCTGCCCCTGGAAGAACGCATGCAACTGCCGCTGCAGCGCCGGGTCCACGCTCTGCCCGATCAGCATCGCCTTGATCTCGATCGCCACCAGCACCGCGACCACGATCAGCAGCGCGCCGATGGCGATGGTGCCCAGCGCGTCCCACAGCGGGTTGCCGGTCAGCACCGTCAGCAGCACCGCGGCCAGCGCCAGCGCCAGGCCGAGCAACGCCGCCAGATCCTCGCCGAAGATCACGATCAGCTCGGCCTGGCGGCTTTCGCGGAACCAGGTCCACAGCGAACGCCCGCCGCGCACCTTTGCGATCTCCTGCAGGCAGGTGCGCAGCGACACGCCCTCGGCGACCAGCGCGAACCCCAGCACGCCCACCGCCCAGCCCCAGCTGCTCAGCGGCTCGGGCTGCAGCAGCTTGTGCACGCCTTCGTACACCGAGAACATGCCGCCGATGCAGAACAGCATCACCGCCACCAGGAACGACCAGAAGTAGATCGCACGGCCATAGCCCAGCGGATATTCGGCGCTGGCCGGGCGCTTGGCCTGGCGCATGCCCAGCAGCAGAAGCAGCTGGTTGCCGCAGTCGGCCAGCGAGTGCACGGTCTCGGCGAGCATCGCGCCCGAGCCGGTGGCCAGCGCGGCCGCGCCCTTGGCCAGGGCGATGGCCAGGTTGGCGCCGAGCGCGAAGAAAATGGCGCGTCGCGAATCGCCGCTGCCGGACATGGCCTCTCCTGATCGAAAACCGTCGCCTAGCGTAGGCAAACGCGGTGAGCGCAGCGTTCACGGCAGCGGCCCCGGGTAATGCGAGAATCGAGGCTTCGTCGAGGATCATCCGGCCATGGCTACCCGCAACCGCATGCCTCCGTGGCATGAAAACTTCACCTTGCCCAGCGGCCGCGAGCTGCTGATCCGGCCGATCCGGCCGGAAGACAGTGCGCCGCTGCAAGGCGCCTTCAGCCTGCTAGGGCCGACCGAGATCCGCGAGCGGTTCCTGCATTCGGTGCAGGAACTGACCGAGGACATGGCGCAGCGCCTGACCCATCCCAATCCAAAGACCGAACTGACCCTGGTCGCGGCCGAACCGTTGCCGCCGGGCGAAGCGGTGGTCGGCGCGGTGGCGCGCGCGGCGATCACGCCCGGCACCCGCGAGGCCGAGTACGCGATCCTGGTCAGCAGCTTCGTCGCCGGCCAGGGCCTGGGCCGGCAGCTGATGCGCAAGCTGGTGAAGTGGGCGCGGCGCAAGTACCTGGACCGGTTGTACGGCGACGTGCTCGAAAGCAATCTGCCGATGCTGCAGCTGGCCGAATCGCTGGGCTTCCAGCCGATGCCGCATCCGGACACCCCGGGGCTGGTGCGCGTGGTGCTGGAACTGGGCAACTGAGCGAAGCCGGCCGCGCGCGGACTGCGGCGCGGCGCGCGCCCGAGCGGCGCACCGCGAACCGCCGCAGGTGCGCAATGCCCGGCGGCTTGCGCAGCGCAGCGGGGACATCAACAGCCTGCCCCGCTGGCCTTCCCCGCCAGGCCATGCGACACGTCACACCGCGCACAGGCTTGCAGCCACTCCCCAATCCCAACTCCCCAATCCCGGCTTGCTAGACTAAGCGGTCAATGGCGCCTCTTTCCTTCCCCGTTCCGCCGCTGCCCAAATCCGGCCAGCTCCGCGCCTTCTGGCGCGCCCCTGCGTCCCCGACCGCACTGGCCTGGCACATCGCCTGCGCCGCCGCGGCGCATCGCGGGCCGCTGCTGGTGGTCGCGCGCGACAACCAGAGCGCGCACCAGATCGAGGCCGACCTGCACACGCTGCTGGCCGGCGACGACAGCCTGCCGGTGGTGCCGTTCCCGGATTGGGAAACCCTGCCCTACGACCAGTTCAGCCCGCACCCGGACATCGTCAGCCAGCGCCTGTCGGCGCTGCACCGGCTGCCGACGCTGCAACAAGGCATCGTGGTGGTGCCGGTGCAGACGCTGATGCAGCGGGTGGCGCCGTTGCGCTACATCGTCGGCGGCAGTTTCGACCTGCACGTGGGCCAGCGCCTGGACCTGGAGGCGGAAAAGCGCCGCCTGGAAAGCGCCGGCTACCGCAACGTGCCGCAGGTGATGGACCCGGGCGATTTCGCCGTGCGCGGCGGCCTGCTCGACGTGTACCCGATGGGCTCGGACACGCCGTTGCGGATCGAACTGCTGGACGAGGACATCGACTCGATCCGCGCCTTCGACCCGGAATCGCAGCGCTCGCTGGACCACGTGCAGGCGGTGAAGATGCTGCCCGGCCGCGAAGTGCCGATGGACGATGCCAGCGTGGAGCGGGTGCTGGCCACGCTGCGCGAACGCTTCGACGTGGACACCCGGCGCAGCGCGCTGTACCAGGACCTGAAGGCGCGGCTGGCGCCGTCGGGCATCGAATACTACCTGCCGCTGTTCTTCCAGGAAGCGCGCGGCGCCGGCGCCGCGGCGCGCGATGCCACCGCCACCCTGTTCGACTATCTGGGCGAGTCGGTGCTGCCGCTGCTCGCGCCGGGCGTGGGCGCCGCCGCCGATGCGTTCTGGGCGCAGACCCAAAACCGCTACGAGCAGCGCCGCCACGACGTGGAGCGCCCGCTGCTGGCGCCCGAAGAGCTGTACCAGGCGCCGGACACGCTGCGCGAAAAGCTCAACGGCCTGCCGCGCATCGAGGTGTGGGCGGCCGACCATGCGCGCATCGACGAGGCGCAGGCGCTGGGCGACCAGCCGCTGCCGCCGCTGCCGGTGGCGGCCAAGGACGCCGCCCCGGCCGAGGCGCTGAAGAGCTTCCTCGGCAGCTACCCGGGCCGGGTACTGATCGCCGCCGATTCGCCGGGCCGCCGCGAAGCGCTGCTGGAAGTGCTGGCCGCGGCGGGGCTGAAGCCCGAGGTGATCCCAAACTTCGCGACATTCCTCCCTTCTCCCACCGGGAGAAGGTGGCGCGAAGCGCCGGATGAGGGGACGGCGCGCGCGCCATCCCCATCGAAGAAGGCTGCTGCTTCGTCCGCGTCCTCAACAGCCGCGCGGAAGCAGACCGCGAGCGGCCGTACCCTCACCCCAACCCCTCTCTCCCACGGGGACTCCCTTCGGTCGCCGGGGGGAGAGGGGCTCAACTCTGCCGGCGTCGAGGCCATGCCGGCTACGTTCGCCATCGCCGTGGCACCGCTGGACGACGGCTTCGCCCTCGACGAGCCGCACATCGCGGTGCTCACCGAGCGCCAGCTGTTCCCCGAACGCGCCGGCCAGCCGCGGCGCACGCGTCGCGCCGGGCGCGAGCCGGAAGCGATCATCCGCGACCTCGGCGAACTGACCGAAGGCGCGCCGATCGTGCATGAGGATCACGGCGTCGGCCGCTACCGCGGGCTGATCGTGCTCGATGCCGGCGGCATGCCCGGCGAGTTCCTGGAGATCGAATACGCCAAGGGCGACCGCCTGTACGTGCCGGTCGCGCAGCTGCACCTGATCAGCCGCTACTCCGGCGCCTCGGCCGAAACCGCGCCGCTGCATTCGCTGGGCGGCGAGCAATGGACCAAGGCCAAGCGCCGCGCCGCCGAGAAGGTGCGCGACGTGGCGGCCGAACTGCTGGAGATCCAGGCGCGGCGCCGCGCCCGCGCCGGCCTGGCCTTGCAGGTGGACCGGGCCATGTACGAACCGTTCGCCGCCGGCTTCCCGTTCGAGGAAACCACCGACCAGCTGGCCGCGATCGAGGCCACCCTGCGCGACCTGGGCAGCAGCCAGCCGATGGACCGCGTGGTCTGCGGCGACGTCGGCTTCGGCAAGACCGAGGTCGCGGTGCGCGCCGCGTTCGCCGCGGCCAGCGCCGGCAAGCAGGTGGCGGTGCTGGTGCCGACCACGCTGCTGGCCGAACAGCACTACCGGAACTTCCGCGACCGCTTCGCCGACTGGCCGCTGCGCGTGGAAGTGCTGTCGCGCTTCAAGAGCGCCAAGGAGATCAAGGCCGAGCTGGAGAAGGTCGCCGACGGCGGCATCGACGTGATCATCGGCACGCACCGCCTGCTGCAGCCGGACGTGAAGTTCAAGGACCTGGGCCTGGTCGTGGTCGACGAGGAACAGCGCTTCGGCGTGCGCCAGAAGGAAGCGCTGAAGGCGCTACGCGCCAACGTGCACCTGCTCACGCTCACCGCCACGCCGATCCCGCGCACGCTGAACATGGCCATGGCCGGGTTGCGCGACCTGTCGATCATCGCCACCCCGCCGCCGAACCGGCTGGCGGTACAGACCTTCGTCACCGCCTGGGACAACGCGCTGCTGCGCGAAGCGTTCCAGCGCGAGCTGGCGCGCGGCGGCCAGCTGTACTTCCTGCACAACGACGTGGAAAGCATCGGCCGCATGCAGCGCGAGCTCAGCGAGCTGGTGCCCGAAGCGCGCATCGGCATCGCCCACGGGCAGATGCCCGAGCGCGAGCTGGAACGGGTGATGCTGGATTTCCAGAAGCAGCGCTTCAACGTGCTGCTGTCGACCACGATCATCGAATCGGGCATCGACATCCCCAACGCCAACACCATCGTCATCAACCGCGCCGACCGCTTCGGCCTGGCCCAGCTGCACCAGTTGCGCGGCCGCGTCGGCCGCTCGCACCACCGCGCCTACGCCTACCTGCTGGTACCGGACCGGCGCAGCATCACCGGCGATGCGCAGAAGCGGCTGGACGCGATCGCCTCGATGGACGAACTCGGCGCCGGCTTCACCCTGGCCACCCACGATCTGGAAATCCGCGGCGCCGGCGAACTGCTCGGCGAGGACCAGAGCGGGCAGATGGCCGAGGTCGGTTTCAGCCTGTACACCGAGCTGCTGGAACGCGCGGTGCGCAGCATCCGCCAGGGCAAGCTGCCGGACCTGGACGCCGGCGAGGAAGCGCGCGGCGCCGAGGTGGAACTGCATGTGCCGGCGCTGATCCCGGACGACTACCTGCCCGACGTGCACACCCGCCTGACCCTGTACAAGCGCATCTCCAGCGCGCGCGACAGCGACCAGCTGCGCGAACTGCAGGTGGAGATGATCGACCGCTTCGGCCTGTTGCCGGATGCGGTGAAGCACCTGTTCGCGATCGCCGAGCTCAAGCTGCAGGCCAACACGCTGGGCATCCGCAAGCTGGAACTGGGCGAGAACGGCGGCCGCATCGTGTTCGAGGCCAAGCCCGACGTCGATCCGATGACCATCATCCAGATGATCCAGAAGCAGCCCAAGCTGTACGCGATGGACGGCCCGGACAAGCTGAAGGTGAAGCTGCCGCTGCCGGAAGCGGCGGACCGCTTCAACGCCGCGCGCGGCCTGCTGGCGGCGCTGTCGCCGCGCTGACCGCCAGGCACTGAGCTGCGCGCAGGACGCCTGCGCCAAGGGCGGCATGCCCTCCAGGCAGTCGCGCACCGAGGCTGCACACAATGCGAACGTTGCGAAAACGGCCGGTTTCCCGGCCGTTTTCTGTTGTGGTAGCGCTACCGCGACGTTGGCACGGCGCATGCATCCGTTACCTGTCAGCGGATGGCGCTCGCCCACAACTGGAATGGGTTACCGCTCACCAGCCTGAACCGCTCATCCGTGTCAAGGATTTGCGAGACAAATGCGTCTTTCGGCCTAAATATTCCGAAAAGGCGCCGATATCTGCTTACAGCAAGCCCGACCGGCTTGTTCGCACCCGCGCCGCGACCGGGATTTCGCGACGTTCCCCTGCTCGAATCGGAGACATGCCATGCGCTCGAAACTCCCGGACTCCCCGCCCCCGCCGCTGCAACTGAGCCTGGACGGCGACATGACCATCCGCCGCGCCGGCGAACTGAAGCCGCTGCTGTTGCCGGCGCTGGAACACCCCGGCGGCCTGCAGCTGCAGTTGCAGGCGGTCACCGAAATCGACGCCACCGGCATCCAGCTGCTGCTCGCCACCCAGGCCGCGTTGCGCGCGCTGGGCCGGCCGTTCCAGCTCGACGGCTGCAGCGCGCCGGTCAACGACGCGCTCGACCTGCTCGGCCTGCGCGACACGCTCGCGCCCGGCGCCAGCGACACCTTCCACTGATCGGCGCCAGCTCATGAATTTCGCTCAACTGCTGCAGACCTTCATCGCCGAGAGCCGCGACCTGCTCGAGGACATGGAACGCAACCTGCTGGAAGCCGAACGCGGCGAAGCCGGCCCGGACGCGGTCAACGCCATCTTCCGCGCCGCGCACACCATCAAGGGCTCCGGCGGACTGTTCGACCTGGCGCAACTGGTGGGCTTCACCCACGTCGTGGAGAGCGTGCTGGACCTGGTGCGCGAGAACGCGGTGGCGCTGGATTCGGAGCTGATCCAGTTGATGCTGGCCTGCTGCGACCACATCCGCGCACTGGTGGAAGCGGCGGCCGGTGCCGAGGCCGACGAAGCGGTGCTCGCCGCCGAGGGCGAGCCGCTGCTGGCGCGCCTGCAGACCTATCTGCAGCCGGCCGCCGCGCCGGCCGCCGCCGCCGCAGCCGTGGCCACCACCGCGGCGCAGACCGGCTACTGGCGGATCTCGCTGCAGCTGTTCAGCGATGCGCTGCGCTTCGGCAACTCGCCGCTGCACCTGATCCGCTGCCTGCGCAGCCTGGGCACGCTGGAGGCGGTCCGCACCCGCCACGAGCGCGTGCCGGCGCTGCCGGACCTGGATCCGGAAGCCTGCTACCTGGGCTTCGACATCCTGCTGCGCTCCGACGCGCAGCAATCGGCGATCGAGGACATCTTCGAATTCGTTCGCGACGACTGCGACCTGCAGGTGCTGGCGGTGGATCCGCACGGCGACGCCGCCAATCTGGAGCTGCCGCTGCTGGTCGCCGAGGCCGGCGGCCATGGCCACGCCGACGACTTCGCCAACTTCGGCAGTCCGGAGCCGGCGGCGGTGCCGGCCGCGCCCGCACCCGCGGCTGCTCCCGCGCCGGCGCCGCCGGCCAAGGCCGCCGCGGCCGCGGCGGCACCCGCCGCCGCACGCAGCGAGGGCGGCTCGATCCGCGTCGATGCCGACAAGCTCGACCGCATGATCGACCTGGTCGGCGAGCTGATCATCGCCGTCGCCAGCACCGGCGCCAACGCGCAGCGCACCGGCGACGCGCAACTGCTCGAATCCACCTCGATCCTGGCCGGGCTGGTCGAGGAAGTGCGCGAGAGCGCGCTGCAGCTGCGCATGGTCAAGATCGGCGGCACCTTCAGCCGCTTCCACCGCGTGGTCCACGACGTGGCGCGCGAACTGGGCAAGGACATCGTGCTGGTGGTCAACGGCGAGGACACCGAGCTGGACAAGTCGGTGGTGGAGAAGATCGCCGATCCGTTGACCCACCTGGTGCGCAACGCGATGGACCACGGCATCGAGCCGGCCGAACTGCGCCAGGCGCGCGGCAAGCCGGTGCGCGGCACGGTACGGCTCAACGCGTTCCACGATTCGGGCAGCGTGGTCATCCAGATCAGCGACGACGGCGGCGGCCTGAACCGCGACAGGATCCTGGCCAAGGCGCTGGAGCGCGGGTTGATCGAGCCCGGCCGCAGCCTGTCCGACCGCGAGGTGTTCGCGCTGATCTTCGAGCCGGGCTTCTCCACCGCCGAGAAGGTCACCAACCTGTCCGGCCGCGGCGTGGGCATGGACGTGGTCAAGCGCAACATCGCCGCGCTGCGCGGCAGCGTGGACATCAGCAGCCAGCAGGACGTGGGCACCACCATCTCGGTGCGCCTGCCGCTGACCCTGGCGATCATCAACGGCTTCCAGGTCGGCGTCGGCAAGTCGGTGTTCGTGGTGCCGCTGGACGTGGTCGAGGAATGCGTGGAATTCGCGCCGAACTACCAGAGCGACTACATCGACCTGCGCGGCGGGGTGCTGCCGTACGTGCGCCTGCGTTCGCTGTTCGGCATCGCCGGCGCGCCGCCGGCGCGCGAGAGCATCGTGGTGATCCGCCAGGGCGCGCAGCGCTTCGGCCTGGTCGTGGACACGCTGCTGGGCGAATGGCAGACCGTGATCAAGCCGCTGGCCAAGGTGTTCGCCGGGGTCAAGGGCATCAGCGGGTCGAGCATCCTCGGCAGCGGCGGTGTCGCGCTGATCCTGGACGTGCCCTCGCTGCTGTCGCAAGTCGAACCTTCCACCGATTCGCTGGCGGCCTGACGCCGCCCCGCGGGTGCGCTTGCGCACCCACGCCACTCATAGACGCTAGCCAGGAACCGCTGCCATGTCTCATCGCTCACGGATCGCGACCACCTTGTTGACTACGACGGCCATCGCCGTCGCCCTGCCCGCCGCTGCCGCCGCCACGGCGCTGCTGCTGCCGCTCGCGCAGGGCACCGCACTGGCCCTGGTCGCGGCCGCGACGCTGGCCTGCGCCGGCGTGCTGGGCTGGGCCGCGCTCGCCGCGGCGCGCACGCTGAATGTGGCCACCGCCGGGCTGGACGCGCTGGTGCGCGGCGACCTGGAGCGCATCGTGCCGGCAGCCGGCGCCACCGAAAACGAAGTGACGCAACTGCTGCGCACCGCGCAGACCGACCTGCGCCAGTTCCACACCGACGTCGTCCACATGGCCAGCGCGCATGCCGCCGGCGAGTGCGAGGTGGCGCTGGACCTGGCGCGCTGGCCCGGTACCCACCGCGACCTGGCCGACAACATCAACAAGATGGTCGCCGGGCACATCGGTGTGAACAAGCAGGCGATCGACTGCGTGGCCGAATTCGGCCGCGGCAACTTCGCCGCGCCGCTGGCCGCGTTCCCGGGCAAGAAGGCCTTCATCAACGACACCATCGAGCAGGTGCGCCGCAACTTGACCGGCCTGAACGCGGAGATGCGGCGCATGTCCGACCAGCACGAGGCCGGCGAGATCGACGCGGTCATCGACAGCGCGCAGTTCCAGGGCGATTTCCGCGGCATGGCCGACGGCATCAACCGCATGGTCGGCGGGCACATCGCGGTCAAGAAGCTGGCGATGGGCGTGGTCGCCGAGTTCGGCCGCGGCAACTTCGACGCGCCGCTGGCGCAGCTGCCCGGCAAGAAGGC
>NZ_JAFIWB010000028.1 GCF_017163705.1 Xanthomonas bonasiae | reverse complement strand
GAAGGGAAGGGGGAGGGGGCGCGGCAGCGATCCGTTTCCGGCGCGAACGCGATGCCGTGCGTCCGCGGGTGCAGCGGCTGCCAAGGCGCGCATGGCTGCCTGCGCCGTCGCTGCGGCGCCGGCACTCATGCCTCGCGTACCCGCAGCGTGGCGCACAATCCGTGCGGCGCGGCGTTGTCCAGGCGCAGTTCGCCATGGTGCTGTCGGGCGACACGCTCGACGATCGCCAGGCCCAATCCGCTGCCGCCGTGGCCGCCATGCACGAACGGCTGCTGCGCGTTTGCGGCCAGCGCCGGATCCAGCCCCGGGCCGTGATCGCGCACTTCGATCCGCCAGCCGTCGCCGTCGCGCGCCAGGCGCAACTGGAACGGTGCGGCGCCGTGGCGCTCGGCATTGCCGATCAGGTTGCCGAGCGCGCGCTGCAGCGCCATCGGCTTGGCGTACAGCGGCGCCTGCGCCGGCAGGTCGACGTCCCAGGCCGCCTGCGCCGCGCCCAGCGCATGCCGGCACAGCTCGGCCAGGTCCAGCGGCGCGCTGGCCTCGTCGCGGCCGTCGCGGGCATAGGCGATGAACTGCGCCAGGATCGCGTCGATCTCGCCGATGTCGCGTTCCATCCCCTCGCGCAGTTCCGGCTCCACCTGCGGCAGCAGTGCCAGCGCGTACTGCAGGCGGGTCAGCGGCGTGCGCACGTCGTGCGAGATGCCGGCCAGCATCAGCGTGCGTTCGGCCGCGGCGGTGCGCACGTCGGCGCTGGCGTCGGTCAGGGCCCGTGCCAGGTCGTTCACTTCGCGCGGGCCGCCACTGACCACCGGCACGGCGCCGTCGCCGCGCACCAGATGCGGTGCCGCCTGCGCCAGCTGCCGCAGCGGCAGCACCAGGCGCCGCGCGAAATAGGCCGCCGCCAGCCACACCAGCAGCGCGCAGGCGGCCAGCAACGCCACCGAGAAGCGGCGTACGCCGTGGCCGCGGCGCTCGCCGGCGAACGACACCCACAGCGGATCGGGCGTGGCGAGCTTCAGCCACACCGCGCCGTCGCCGTCGCCGCGGCGCAGCTCGCGCCCCGGGCCGAGCTGGTCCGCAGCGCGCCGTTGCAATTCGTCGGCCAGCGGCCCGCTGCGCGCGTCGACCACCGGCGGCGGCGCATGCCGGACCTGCAGCCCGGCCTCGCGCAGCGCCGGCTCCAGCGCCGCCGCCGACGGCGAGCGCTGCAGCGCCTCGGCGACGTTGGCGAAGCCGTCCATCGCCCGCAGCAGTTGCTGCGCGGCCGGGCGCAGCGCCAGTTCGCGGCCGAGCAGCAGCGCCAGCAGGCCGGCCCCGGCCAGCACCAGCGCGATCACCAGCGCCAGCTGCCCGAACAGGCTGCGCGGCCAGCCATCGCCGACGTGGCGGGTGCGGCTCATGGCGCGGTCTCCGGCGGCACGTACACGTAGCCGATGCCCCACACGGTCTGGATCAGCCGCGGCGTGCGTGCGTCGTCCTCGAGCAGCTTGCGCAGCCGCGCCACGGTGACGTCGATGCTGCGCGCGAAGGCGTCGTGCTCGCGGCCGTGCGCCAGGCTCATCAGGCGGTCGCGGCTGAGCGGCTGCTGCGGATGCCGCAACAGCACCGACAGCACCGCGAACTCGGCGGTGGTCAGCTTCAGTGGTTGCCCGTCGCAGCTCAGTTCGCGCCGGCCCAGGTGCAGGCGGAAGCGGCCGAAGCCGATCTCGCCGCCGTCCGGCTGCGGCGCGCCGGCGCCGGCCGGCCGCGTGCGCCGCAGCACCGCACGGATCCGCGCCAGCAGCTCGCGCGGATTCACCGGTTTGGGCAGGTAATCGTCGGCGCCGATCTCCAGGCCGACGATGCGGTCGACCTCGTCGCCCTTGGCGGTGAGCATCACGATCGGCGTGGTGTCGCCCTGGCCGCGCAGGCGCCGGCAGATCTCCAGGCCGCTCTCGCCGGGCAGCATCAGGTCCAGCACCACCAGGTCGTAATGGCCGCGCGCAAGCGCGTGCTGCAGCTGGGCGCCGTCGGCCACCGCCTTCACCGAGAAGTCCTGGCTTTCCAGATAGCGGCGCAGCAGTTCGCGCAGGCGTTCGTCGTCGTCGACCAGGAGCAGGCGGGCAGGGGCGTCGTTCATGGACGCCACTATCGGCTGCGCCACGGTCGCCCGGCAACGCCCGCCGTGCGGACTTTGTAAGCGGATGTTTCCGCCGCCGCCCGCAGAAACATCCGCTGGTCACACCGCAACACCTTGTGCCCGCAGGCGGCCTACCGTGGCTCCACCGCAGCCACCCGCTGCCTATCCGGAGAGGACACGATGAAAACCTTGATGCACAGTTCGATCTTGCTGCTCACCCTGGCCGTGGGCGGCCTGACCGCCCTGGCGGCGACCGACGCGCAGGCGCGCGAACGCACCCGCACCCGCACCGCCAGCCATGTGGACGGTGCCCGCAGTGCCGCGGTGAATGCCAGCGCCAGCGGCGCCAACGGCAGCCGGGCGCGGGCGCGCCAGTGGCAGGCCGACGGCCAGGGCAACGCGTCGGGCACTAGCGGTGGCACCGCCAGCGGCGTCAACGGCGGTTCGGCCACGCGCCAGGGCGCCTTCTACCGCAACGCCGACGGCAGCGCCGGCCGCCAGGGCAGCGCCAGCGTCAGCGGCGCCAACGGCGGCAGCGCCAGCAGTAGCGGCAGCGTCGCCAAGAGCGCCGACGGCAGCGTCACCGGCAGCCGCCAGACCACCGCCACCGCCGCCAACGGCGCCAGCTACCAGGGCTCGACCACGGCCGCCGGCGGCAGCGTCAGCCACACCGGCACCTGCACCAATGCTGCCGGCGAGGTCGTGGCCTGCCGCCCGTGACCAAGTGCCGCGGGCGCGGCGCGATCGCACGCCCGCGGCGCCCATTGCCCCCGCGTTACGGCGCCGCGTGCGCCGCAACGCCTTTGTTTCCCCCCATTTCCGTTTCCCGAGGATCGCCATGAAGCTTGTCATTGCCTGTGGAGCGCTGTGCAGCCTGCTGTTGGTCGGCACCGCCGCCGCCCAGACCACGCCAACCACGCCGACCGCCGCACACAAACAACAGCTGCAGCAGCGGCTGAAGGCGGCCGACGCCAACGGCGACGGTCTGATCAGCCGCAGCGAGGCCGATGCGTCGCTGCCGCGCATCGCCAAGCGCTTCGATGCGCTCGACGGCAACCGCGACGGCCAGTTGTCGCCGGACGAGCTGCGCGCGGCCATGCAGGCCATGCAACAGGCCAAGCAGCGCGAACCCTGAGCCGGCGATGCGCCCCTGGTTGCCACTGCTGGTGTTGCCGTTGCTGGCCACGGTCGCCGCGCTGGAGGCCTGGGTCTGGCGCAGGCGCGGTCGCCGCTACGACTGGAAGGCGTACTGGGCCTCGCTCGGCGATGCGCTCGGCCGCGCCGCGCTGGGCCTGCTGCTGCAGGGCGGTGTGGTCGGCGCGCTGCTGTACGCGGTCTGGCCGCTGCGGGTGGCGACGGTCGCGATGGACCGGCCCTGGCACTGGCTGGCGTTGTTCGTGGGCCAGGAGTTCTGCTACTACTGGATGCACCGCGCCGATCATCGGGTGCGCTGGTTCTGGCTCAACCACGCGGTGCATCACTCTCCCCAGCAGTACACCCTGGCCAATGCCTACCGGCTGGGCTGGACCGGCAAGCTCACCGGTGCGGCGGTGTGCTTCGCGCCGTTGGTGTGGCTGGGCTTCCCGGTGCCTTACGTGCTCGGCGCGCTGGCGGCGAACCTGTTCTACCAGTTCTGGCTGCATACCGAGCTGATCGGACGCCTGCCGCGGCCGCTCGAATGGGTGTTCAACACGCCGGCGCACCACCGCGTGCACCACGCCAGCAATCCCGAATACCTGGACTGCAACTACGGCGGGGTGCTGATCGTGTTCGACCGGCTGTTCGGCAGCTTCCGCGCCGAGCGGCCCGGGGTGCCGCCACGCTATGGGCTGACGACGCCGCTGCGCAGCCACAACCCGGTGACGATCGCTTTCCATGCCTGGCCGCCGCTGCTGCGCGACCTGCGCCGCGCCCGCGGCTGGCGGCAGCGCCTGCGGGTGCTGTTCGGCCCGCCCGGGGCAGCGGTGACCGACGCGCCGACCGACGCCCCGCGCAGTTAGCGCAGATCGGCGTGGCCGGCCGCGCCCGGCCAGCCGCCGACGGGGTCGCCGAGGCCCTTGCGGCATGGGCGCTACGGCCGTTTCCAGGCCCGCTCCGGCGCCCCGCTGCAGGGATGTGCGGCCTCGCCACGGCAAATGGTTGCCCCGCTTGGGTTTTCGGTTTTGTGACTACATTTAGCGTTGACGACGCCCGGGGACCCCACTATCTTGTGGTGGTCGGTTCCAGCAGCCACCAGGCTGCGGGATCAAAAGGGAAGCCGGTGCGGCGCGCGAGCGCTCAGGCCGGCGCTGCCCCGCAGCGGTAATTGGGAACGAACCCGTCACCCGCACTGAGGCGCCCTGCCTTGGGAAGCGACGGGCTAGGAACCGGCCATCGGCCGTCGCCCATAAGCCCGAAGACCTGCCGACAGCCGCGCGATGCACACAGCGCGGCGCCGACCGTTGAATCTCCGGGGGGAGATGGTCGGTGAAGCGTTGACCGCCCGCAGGCTCGCGCCTGCGCCGTCGCGGTCTCTGCGACACCGCGTCTCCACCCTGCTGATCCGGTCGGACCGTTGCCTGCGAGGGTCAGGCAGCCGGGTGCACCACGCTTGGAGACCTTCATGAGCCAGACCCACAGCCTGCCGGCCGCAGCCCCCCTCGACACCGCCGATGTCGACCCCACGCCTGCCGCCGCCGCTGCCGCGCAGCCCGATGCGGCCGCCAGCGAGCCGAGCAACGACCAGCGCGCCGTGACCTGGATCGTCAAGGACGGCGGCAACCGCCGCATGGCCTTCGACCGCTCGCGCCTGCAGCGCACCCTGGACCGGATCCATGCCGAGTTCCCGCAGCTGGACGTGGCCGACTACGAGCGCAAGGCGTTCGCCTTCGTCGAGAAGAAGGAAAGCCTGTCGGCCGACGAGATGGTCGACTACCTGATCCGCGAGGCCGAGTCGCGCGTGGACATCGCCACGCCGGAGTGGGAGTACTTCGCCGCGCGCCTGTACCTGCACCGCCTGTACAAGCGCGCCAGCAAGAACCGTTTCTACGATGCCGGCGAGAAGTACGGCTCCTACGTCGGCCTGCAGGAAAGCCTGGCCGACCGCGGCGTGTACTCGATCGACATCCTCAAGAACTACTCCAAGGACGAGCTGGCCGAAGCCGGCCGGATGATCGACCCGGAGCGCGACAAGCTGTTCGCCTACAACGGCCTGTACCTGCTGGCCACGCGCTACCTGGCCACCGACAACTCGCGCAAGGTCTACGAACTGCCGCAGGAGCGCTGGCTGACCATCGCGCTGTACCTGATGCAGGACGAGAAGCCGCGCGAGCGGCGCATGCAGCTGGTCGGCGAGGCCTACTGGGCGCTGTCCAACCTGTACATGACCGTGGCCACGCCGACCCTGGCCAACGCCGGCAAGATCGGCGGGCAGCTGTCGAGCTGCTTCATCGACACCGTCGACGACAGCCTGCAGGGCATCTACGACTCCAACACCGACGTGGCGCGCGTGTCCAAGCACGGCGGCGGCGTCGGCGCCTACCTGGGCTACGTGCGTTCGTCCGGCTCGGCGATCCGCGGGGTCAAGAACTCCAGCGGCGGCGTGGTGCCGTGGATCAAGCAGCTCAACAACACCGCCGTGTCGGTGGACCAGCTCGGCCAGCGCAAGGGCGCCATCGCCGTGTACCTGGACATCTGGCACCGCGACATCGAGGCGTTCCTGGACCTGCGCCTGAACAACGGCGACCAGCGCCTGCGCGCGCACGACGTGTTCACCGCGGTGTGCGTGCCGGACATCTTCATGGAAGCGGTGGAGCGCCGCGGCGAGTGGTACCTGTTCGACCCGCACGAGGTGAAGGAGGTCAAGGGCTGGTACCTGCAGGACTTCTTCGACGAGAAGCGCGGCGAAGGCAGCTTCCGCGCCCGCTATGAGGAAGTGGTCGCCGACGAGCGCATCGGCCGCAAGGTGGTCAAGGCCATCGACATGCTCAAGCGGATCATGGTCAGCCAGCTGGAGACCGGCAACCCGTTCATGTTCTATCGCGACGAAGTCAATCGCATGAACCCGAACAAGCACCAGGGCATGGTCTATTCCAGCAACCTGTGCACCGAGATCCTGCAGAACATGAGCCCGACGCGGGTCATCCAGGAGATGATCAGCGGCGACCAGATCGTGACCACCAAGCAGGCCGGCGACTTCGTCGTGTGCAACCTGTCCTCGGTGAACCTGGGCCGCGCGGTCACCGCGCAGCCGGACCTGCTGTCGCCGGACGTGCTGGAGCGGCTGATCCGGGTGCAGGTGCGCATGCTCGACAACGTGATCGACCTCAACGACCTGCCGGTGCCGCAGGCCACGATCACCAACCAGAAGTACCGCGCGATCGGCCTGGGCACCTTCGGCTGGCACCATCTGCTGGCGCAGAAGGGCATCGAGTGGAACTCCAGGCAGGCCGAGGACTACTGCGATGAGCTGTACGAACGCATCAACTACCTGACCATCCAGGCGAGCCTGGCGCTGGCCAAGGAGAAGGGCGCGTACAAGGTGTTCAAGGGCAGCGACTGGCAGAACGGCGAGTACTTCAGCAAGCGCGGCTACGACAGCGCCGAGTGGCAGGAACTGGCCGCGCAGGTCAGCATCAACGGCGTGCGCAACGCGTGGATGATCGCGGTGGCGCCGAACATGAGCACCGCGCAGATCGCCGGCTCCACCGCCTCGATCGACCCGATCTACAGCGCGTTCTACTACGAAGAGAAGAAGGACTTCCGCCGTCCGGTGGTGGCGCCGGGGCTGACCGTGGACACCTACCCGTACTACGAGAAGGGCGCCTACCGGGTCGACCAGTTCGCCAGCGTGCGCCAGAACGCGCGCCGCCAGCGCCACGTCGACCAGTCGATCAGCTTCAACTTCTACGTGCCCAGCACCATTCGCGCCAGCACCCTGCTCGACCTGCACATGACCGCGTGGAAGGAAGGCCTGAAGACCACCTACTACGTGCGCTCCAACGACATCGACATCAGCGAATGCGAGTGGTGCTCGAGCTGATCGCCACCCCGTAGCGGCGCCTGCGCGCGCATGGCTTCCCCTTGGGAACGCCATGCGCGTGGTGCGCCGCTCCCGCATCGCCGCGCCGCTTGCCGGCGCGCTTCACCCCACTACCGAATCCGACCCATGGCCATCGCGCTCGACCGCATCAAAATCCTCGAACCGATGCATCCCAACCGTTCCACCGGGATCATCAACGGCACCACCAGCGGCATCCTCAACTGGAACGACATCCCCTATCCGTCGTTCTATCGCGCGTACAAGGAGCTGTCGACCAACTTCTGGATCCCCGACGAGGTGGACATGAAGGGCGACGCCAAGCAGTACGGCGAACTGTCGGCGCGCGAGAAGAACGCCTACGACTCGATCATCGGCCTGCTGGCCACGCTGGATTCGCCGCAGACGCGCTTCATCTACAACGTCGCCGAATACATCACCGACCCGGCCGCGCACGCCAACGCGGCGATCATCGGCCAGCAGGAAGTGATCCACAACGAGAGCTATTCCTACGTGCTGGCCTCCATCGCCGGGCTGGCCGACCAGAACCGCGTGTTCGAGATCGCGCGGACGCACCCGACCATCATCGCGCGCAACCAGCCGATCATGCAGGCCTACGACGACTTCATGCGCGAGAAGACCGCAGAGACCCTGCTGCGTTCGCTGATCCAGTCCTCGATCCTGGAAGGCATCAACTTCTATTCCGGCTTCGCGTATTTCTACAACCTGGTGCGGCAGAACCGCATGACCGGCACCGGCAAGATCATCAGCTTCATCAACCGCGACGAGCTGGCGCACACCAAGTTCATCAGCGAGCTGATCCGCGCGATCATCGGCGAGAACGCCGAGCTGCAGACCAACGAGCTGACCGACTACGTGCACCAGGCGTTCGAGCACGCGATCCGGCTGGAGACCGAGTGGTCCGCCGAAGTGCTGGACGGCATCGAGGGCATCGACGTGGACGAGATGATCCAGTACGTGAAGTACCGCGCCAACAAGATGTCCGGCATGCTCGGCATCGAGAAGCTGTACACCGACGCCAGCGACAACGTGATGCCGTGGATCAAGGCCTACGCGGACAACTTCACCGAGACCAAGACCGACTTCTTCGAGATGCGCAACGCCAGCTACAAGAAGACCAACTCGGACAACGGCTTCGACGATCTGTGAGGGGCCGGGATTGGGGATTCGTGATTGGGGATTGGCAACAGCAAATCCCCGTGCTCTGACGAATCCCGAATCCCCAATCCCCAATCCCCGCCTCATGAACATCCTGCTCGCCTACGCTTCGCTCAGCGGCAACACCCGCGACGTCGCCCGCCGCGTGCATGCGCAGTGCGAGGCCGCGGGGCACCAGGTGACCTGGATCCATACCGACCTGCAGACCCTGCACGGCGCGCTCGGCGACGCCGCGCGCGCGGCGGACTTCGACCTGCACCTGCTCGGCAGCTGGAGCGACAACGCCGGGCGTACTCCGGCGGAGATGAAGCGCTACATCGCCGAACTGGTCGAGGCGGCCGGCAAGGATGTGGAGGTCGCCGCGTTCGGCACCGGCGAGACGCAGTGGGGACTGGAGTACTACTGCGGCGCGGTCAAGCGCATCGCGCGTTTCTTCGGCAGCGCCTACCCGTTGCTGGAGATCGAGCAGATGCCGCACGGCGACCGCGACAACGCCGCGATCGACGCCTGGTGCGCGCAGGTGCTGGCGCTGCGCGCCGCGCGTGCGCTGCCGGCCGGCGCCGCGCCCGTGGCGACCGCCGCCGAACCCGCGTTCGGCAACGCGGCCGGGTTCGCCTCGACGGCGTTGCCGCTGCACGGCAGCGGTTGACGCCGCATTGGTCCATTCGTTTTGCTGGCATCGCCGGCGTCGGGACATCCCGCGCCAGGCATCCTCCGACATCAGACAAGGTTCCGCACCATGTTCACCACCATCACCGTCGCCACCGCCGAACAGTTCGCCGACGCCATCGCCGCGCATCCGCGCGTGCTGGCCGATTTCAACAAGGACAACTGCCCCGGCTGCCGCATGCTCGACAAGTCGCTGGAGCGCTTCGCCGAGAGCGACAGCGCGCAGGGCGTGACCTTGCTCAAGGTGAAGATGGAGGACGTGGGCGAGGACTTTTTCCGCGCCCAGGGCCTGCGCCAGACGCCGACGCTGATGCTGTTCCGCCAGGGCGAGGAAGTGGCGCGGGTGCCGGGCTTCGTGCCGCCGGCGAAGATCGACGAAGCGGTGCGCGCGCATCTGGGCTGAGCGCCAGCGGCAAGGCTCTCCTGTAGGAGCGGCTTCAGCCGCGACAGGTTCTACCCGGAGGTCCTGTCGCGGCTGAAGTCGCTCCTACAGGAGCAGGTCCGCGCAAACATCCCACGCGCTACGCGCCGTACTTGACCTCAACTGCGCTTGAGGTCGTCCAATGCAGGCTCCCGCACAAGGAGCCACCATGCGTATCACCCAACTGAGCCTGCCCGCCAGCGATCCTGCGGCAAGTACCGCTTTCTATCGCGACGTCCTGCAACTCCCCGCCGCGGCCACCCAGGTGCGCATCGGCTGGAGCCTGCTCGATCTGGTGGCCGCCAACGCCGATGTCGGCAGCGTGCATCTTGCGTTCAACATCCCCTCGACTCGCTTCGACGCCGCCTGCGGCTGGCTGTCCCAGCGCGTGCCGTTGCTGCGCGATCCGCTCGGCGAATCGCGCTTCGCGCTCGACGCGGCGTGGCAATCGCAGTCGGTGTATTTCGCCGGACCCGACGGCGCGGTGCTGGAGTTGATCGCGCGCAAGCCGCTGCCGGCGCACGCCGTCGCCGACGGCGCGTTCTCCGCGGCCGAGCTGCTGTGCATCAGCGAGATCGGGTTGCCCAGCGCGCAGGTGCCCGCGGTTGCCGCCGCGGCGCAGGAGCGGATGGAGCTGCCGCCGTTCATGCCGGTATCCGACGTATTCGCGCCGCTCGGCGATCACGAAGGCCTGTTGATCGTGGTCGATGCGCAGCGGCGCTGGTTCCCCGAGCAACGCCAGCTGCCGTTCGCGCAGGGCGTGCGTGCCGTCGTCGAAGGCGTGCGCGGCGGGCAGGTGCTGCGCGACGCGGCGGGATGGGAAGTGGTGTCGCGGTGAGCCTGTCGGCCCACGCTGCACTTGTAGGAGCGGCTTCAGCCGCGACAGGCGTTACCGAGAAGGCCTGTCGCGGCTGAAGCCGCTCCTACATGTGGGACCCAGGAAGATGCGGTGCTACCCGCGCTTTCCCGCCGCATGCGCCTTCGCCAGCTGCCACAGATGGCGCACCACCGGCAGCGCCTGTGCGGTGGCCGGCAGCGCCGCCAGCGCCAGCCGCGCCATCGGTACGCGGCCTTCGATGTCCAGGTAGCGCACGCCGGGCAACTGCACCTGGGTGGTCGAGGCCGGCACCACCGAGACGCCCAGTTCGGCGGCGACCAGGTTCACGATCGACGACATCTGCGGCGCTTCCTGCTTGATCTGCAATTCGAAACCGGACTGGCGGCAGGCTTCGAGGATCTCGTCGTACAGGCTGGTGCCGAAGCTGCGCGGGAACAGGATGAACGGTTCGCCGGCCAGCGCCGACAGCGGCGCGCGCCGGCGCCTGGCCAGGCGGTGCGCGGCCGGCACCGCGATCTTCATCGGCTCGTCGGGAAACTTCAGCAGCTGCAGCTCGGGCGGCGTGACCACGCTGTAGCGGATGAAGGCGGCATCCAGGCGCCCCTGCACCAGCGCGGCGAGCAGGCCGGCGGTGTTGGTTTCCTCCAGCGCCAGCGCCACCGCCGGCCAGGCGCGGCGAAAGTTGCGCACCAGCGTCGGCACGATCGGGTTGAACGCGGCCGAGGCGGTGAAGCCCAGCCGCAGCACACCGCTCTCGCCGCGCGCGGCACGGCGGGCGGCGTCGCCGGCGCGTTCCAGGTCGGCGAGCACGCGCCTGGCCTCGACCCGGAACGCGCGCCCGGCCTCGGTGAGGTCCGCGCCGCGCGGGGTGCGCACGAACAGCGGCGTGCCCAGTTCCTGTTCCAGCGCGCGGATCTGCTGGCTCAGCGGCGGCTGCTGGATGCCCAGCTGCGCCGCGGCACGGGTGAAATGCCCGGCCTCGGCGACGGCCAGGAAGTAGCGCAGATGGCGCAGTTCCATGTCATATCCAGAAGATATGGAGAATGCCTGGATCATATATTGGACACCGGATCGACGCAGGCAAATACTGGCCGCCCTTGTTCGTTGCCGCGTCGTCGTGACCACTTCCAGCCAATGCCCGCCGCTACAGGCCGTGGCGGACGCGCCGCTGTTGCGCATCCGCCTGGCGCTGTTCCTGGCCGGTTTCGCCACCTTCTCGCTGCTGTACAGCGTGCAGCCGTTGCTGCCGGCATTCGCGCGCGAATTCGGGGTCGACGCGGCGACCAGTTCGCTGCCGCTGTCGCTGGCCACCGGCGGCCTGGCGATCGCGATCTTCTGCGCCGGCGCGGTGTCGGAGAACCTGGGCCGGCGCGGGCTGATGTTCGTCTCGATCGCGTTGGCGGCGCTGCTCAACCTGCTCGCCGCGTGCCTGCCGCATTGGGGCGCGCTGGTCGTGGTGCGCGCGCTGTCCGGCGTCGCCCTGGGCGGCGTGCCGGCGGTGGCGATGGTGTATCTGGCCGAGGAAGTGCCGGCGTCCAAGCTCGGCGCGGCCACCGGTCTGTACGTGGCCGGCAACGCGTTCGGCGGCATGGTCGGGCGCATCGGCATGAGCGTGCTCACCGATCATTTCGACTGGCGTACCGCACTGGCGGCAGTCTCCGCGATCGACCTGCTGGCTGCGGTCGGCTTCGTGCTGCTGCTGCCGCCCTCGCGGCATTTCGTGCGCCGCCGCGGCATCAACCTGCGTTTCCATCTGCAGGCCTGGGGCGGGCATCTGCGCGACCGCTACCTGCCGTGGCTGTTCGCGATCCCGTTCCTGGCGATGGGCGTGTTCGTCAGCGTCTACAACTACGCCGGTTTCCGTCTGGGCGGGCCGGAATTCGGGCTCAGCCAGAGCCAGCTCGGGATGATCTTCAGCGCCTACGTGTTCGGCATCGTGTCCTCGTCGGTGGCCGGCGCCGCGTCGGACCGCTTCGGCCGCGGCCCGGTGGTGCTGGCCGGCATCGCGGTGGCGGCGCTGGGCGTGGCGCTGACCATCGCGCACGTGCTGGCGGTGGTCATCGCCGGCATCGTGCTGCTGACCATCGGCTTCTTCATCGCGCACTCGGCGGCCAGCGCCTGGGTCGGCCGCCTCGGCGGGCGCAACAAGGGCCACGCCGCGTCGCTGTACCTGCTCGCCTACTACAGCGGCGCCAGCCTGATCGGGTCGCTCAGCGGCGCGGCCTGGCAGCACGGAGGCTGGAACGCGCTGGCCGCTTGCTGCCTGCTGTTGCTGGGCATCGCCCTGGTCGCCGCGCAGGTATTGCGCCGCGGCGCCGACGACAGCCGTCCCTACGGCCGCTTCGGCCCGCATCCGCCGCGCGGCGAATAGCGGATGGGGAGTGGGGAATAGGGAATCGGTAGAACAGAGCAAAGGCGATTGCCCGTGTTTTCCGATTCCCGATTCCCATTTCCCCACTCCCGGCATCATCGGCGCGTCATTGCACCGAGTAGGTCACCGACAGGCTCACGTTGGCGTAGCCGCCGCTGCCGCCGACCGGGCGGATGAAATAGCTGCCGGACACCGGTAGCGCCATCTGCACGTTCTGCGTGGTGCCGCTGCGCACCGAACTGTAGTCGGCATCGCTGCCGTCGGCGCTGGGCGCGCGGATGGCACGCACGTAGAGCTTGAGCTGACCGCTGCCACCCAGCGTTCGGATCTGCAGGTTGCGCGCGTTGAGCGGCAGGTCCAGCCGATACAGCGTGCCCTGGCCTGCGGCCGCGGACAGCTTGCCCAGCGTGCCCGGCCCGATGCCGACCGCGGTGGCTTCGTCGCCGCCGCCGCTGGCGCCGGCGGCGCGCGCCACCGCTTTGCCGGCGTTGAGGATGCCGGCACCGATGCGCAGGGTCGGCTTGACCGGGAACACGTTGGAGGTCTGGGTCAGGATGTCGCGCAGCTGCGAGATCGAGGGCATCGGCCGGCCTGCGCCGATCGCCGCGCTGATCGCCAGCGCGGCCACGCCGGCCACGTGCGGCGAGGCCATCGACGTGCCGGCATAGCCGGCGTAGACCGGCTGGTCGGGGCCATGTGCGCCGCTGTTGAGGGTCGACCAGACCAGGCCGGTGCGCACCGAGCCGCTGCCGCTGGACGCATCGTTGGCATACACGCCGCCGCCGGGCGCGGACAGGGTGATGGTGTTGCCGTAGTTGGAATACGAGGCGCGGCCGCCGGTGATGCCGGTGGCGGCCACGTTGATCACCCCCGGGCAACTGGCCGGCGTGAACGCCGCCGCGTCGGCGTTGCTGTTGCCGGCCGCCACCACCACCAGGGTGCCGCGTGCGATCGCGCCGGCGATGGCCTGCGCGGTGACCGCGTCCTCCGTGCAGCTGCCGTAGCCGCCCAGGCTCATGTTGATCACCTCGGCCGGGTTCGGGTTGTCCGGCACGCCGTCGACGTGGCCGCCGGAGGCCCAGACGATGGCGTCGGCGATGTCGGCGGTACTGCCGCCGCAGTGGCCCAGCGCGCGGATCGGCAGGATCCTGGCGTCCGGGGCGATGCCGGCCATGCCCAGGCCATTGTTGGTCCGCATCGCGATGGTGCCGGCGACGTGGGTACCGTGCCAGGAACTGTCGGTCTGCTCGTCCGGCTGCGCGCAGCCGCCGTTGGCGGTCAGATACTTGTCGTCGGTGGTCCAGTCGCCGGTGTCCCAGCCGCCGGGCACGCGTCCGTTGCTGGCGCGGCCGGACATCAGTGCGTCGCTGATGAAGTCGTAGCCGGCGCTGGCCAGCGAGGTATCCAGGTCCGGATGCGCGGTGATGCCGGTGTCGATCACCGCGACCACCACGCCCTGGCCGGTGCCGTACTGCCAGGCCGGCAGCAGGTCGATACCGCCGCGGTTGGCGTAGCCGGTGGTCTCCGGCGCCAGCGTCTCCAGGTGGCCGTCGGGCGTGCGCAGGTGCCACTGCACCACGTAGCCTGGATCGTTGGGCGCGGCGACCGCGCTGGCGCTGGCCTGGACGGTGCTGCGCACCGGCTTGAGGATCAGGTTCGGTTCGACGTGCGCCACCGCCGGATCGGCGCGCAGACTGGTCATCAGCGTCTCCAGCTGCGATTGGCTCAGTGTGCGGTTGGGGCGCACCAGATCGGCGCCGATGGCGAGCCGGCGCACCCGGCTCAGCGCCGGCGCACTCTGCCGATAGGTGCTGGACCAGGTCGACGTGGTGCTCGGCGCGGCCATGATCTGCCTGAGCCTGCTCGCGGCGGCGCTGGCGTCGCGGCGCTCGCTGCTGCCGTCGCGGTAGGTCACGATCAGGCCGTCGTAGACCTTGGACTGGCCGGGCGTGGCGCTCTGCAGGACGGAGAAGCGCGGCGCGGTCTGCGCGTGGGCGGTGGAGGCGAGCGCCAGGCTCAGCGACAGGGCCAGCAGGGTGCGGGGAAGCGACGGGACGGTGGTCATGTCTGTCTCTCTACGAGGAGGGTGATGAGGAGCGCCGGCCGCGCAGTGCGGCAGGCCGGCGGAAAACGGTGCGTGGGGGCGGCCGGCGCGCCCGGCGCGCCGCCGTGGCATCACCAGCTGAAGCCGGCGCCGGCGGAAACGCTCTTGTCGTTGCCGGAGAACGCGCCGCCGAGCGAGACGCTGGCGCGGTTGCCGATCGCGCGCTGGTAGCCCACCGCCAGCGCGCTCTCGCCGCCTTGCGAGCCGACACCGACACCCACGCGGTTGGCGCCGGCCAGCCCCGAGGTGTTGACCGCCATGCCGGCATAGGCGGCACTCATCGCGCCCATGCGGTCCATGCGCCGGTCCACGTCGTGGAAGCGGCGATCGGTGTCGCTGCGCAGCGTGGTCAGGTTGTCGTCCCAGCCCGACAGGCGGCTATCGGTGTAGGCGTTGGCGCTGCTCAGCGTGGCGCTGTCGCCGGCCTGCATCTGGCTGACGTTCACCGCATCGGTGGCGGCAGTGCCGGCGGCCACGTTGGTCACCTGGCGCGCGTTGCCGGCGCTGCCCACCGACACGGTGTTGGCGCGGGTCGCGCTGGAGTTGCGGCCCAGCGCCACCGCGTTGTCGGCCGAGACCGACGCGCCCTGGCCAAGTGCGGTGCCGGATGCGGCGGTGACCGCGGCGCTCTCGCCGACCGCCACGGCATTGGTGGCGCTGGCGCTGATGCTGGCATTGGCGCCGACCGCGGTGCTGCCGTCGGCGTTGACCCGCGCGTTGCCGCCCAGCGCGGTGTCGTTGGGACCGTAGGCCAGGGCATTGGCGCCCATCGCGGTGCCGTTGTGGCCGTTCGCAGTGGCCTCGGCGCCGACCGCCACGGCATTGGTGCCGGTGCCGACGCTGGGGCCACCGCTGGCGCCGCTGCCGACCGCCACGGCACCGCCGCCGCCCTGGGCCAGCGTGCCGACGCGGGTGTCCAGCGACGACAGCGCGCCGTCCAGCGCCGACAGTGCCGAGCCGACGCTGCCATAGGTGCGGCCCTGGATCAGATAGGCGCTGCCGCTCAGGCTGCCGTCGCTGCCGACCACGCTGCCGGCGCCGAGCGCGGTGGCGATGCTGCGCAGCTGCAGCACGTTGACTGCATCGGTGTCGGCGGTACCGGCGGCGACATAGGTCAGCTGGCGCAGGGCGCCGTCCGTGCCGAAGGCCACTGCGTTGTCGCGGTCGGCCACCGAGCCGGCGCCGATCGCCACGCTGTTGGCGCCGGTGGCGGCGCTGTTGTAGCCCAGCGCCACGCTGCCTGCGCTCAGCGCGGTGGCGCCGCTGCCGAGCGCGGTGGCGCCGGCGGCGTTGGCGCTGGCGATGGAGCCGAAGGCGCTGGCGTCCTCGCCGTCGGCGAAGGATTGCGCGCCCACCGCCAGCGCATTGCTGCTGGTGGCCAGCGCCGATGCGCCCAGGGCCATGCTGTAGGCCGCGTCGGCATGGCTGTCGAAGCCCAGCGCCGTGCCGTAGTCGGACAGCGCCCAGGCGCCGGCGCCGACCGTGACCGCGCCGAGGCCGTTGGATTGCGCCGGAACGCCGCTGTTGCTCGCCCCGATCGCCACGCTCTGCTGGCCGGCGGCCGAGGCGCTGTCGCCGATCGCGATGCCGCCGTCGCCGCTGGCGGTGGCGGTGTAGCCCATCGCCACCCCGAAGAAGCCGGAGGCGACGCTGTAGCCGCCGTGTGCGATCGCGCCGGTGCCGCTGGCGGAGGCGGCGTAGCCGAACGCGCTGGCCTGCTCGCCGGTGGCCAGGGCCGAGCTGCCGAAGGCGCTGGCGTATAGCCCGCTGGCGGCGGCGGCCGAACCGGCCGCGGTCGCGCCGGCGGCGCTGGCGCTGGCGTTCCAGCCGACCGCGCTGGCGGTGGTGGCGGAGGCGGTGGCGGCGGTGCCGATGGCGAGCGCGCCGAACCCGGTGCTCTGCGCGCCGGCCGAGTCGCCGTAGGTGCTGCCGAAGAAGCTGCCGCCGATCGCGATCGCCGAGGTGCCGCTGGCCACCGCGCCGTCGCCCATCGCGATGGCGGCGGCGTCGGAGGCCACGGTGTGGTGGCCGATGGCGATGGCGAAGGCGCCGGATGCGTCGGCGCGTGCGCCCATCGCCACGGCACGCAGGCCGGCGGCGGCGGCGAAGTCGCTGCCGTCGTTCAGGCCTTCGGCCATGAAGTAGCCCGTGGTGTTCTGGCTGCCGGGCTGCACCGGCGCGGAGGGATCCGCGTCGTCGGCGGGCTGCGCGTCGCCGCTGCTTGCGGCTGCCGTGGCCGTGGCTGGCTGGGCGGCAGGCGCGACGGCCGTGGGCGCAGCGGCCGCGCCGGCGGCCAATGGCACCGCCGCCAGCAGCAACGCGACCGTCAGCAGGCTGTAAGGAGCGTGCGACAGAGTGGACGAAGGGCATGTGCGGCGCGAGCGAACGAGCGTGTGCTTAACGGGCATGAGCGGTTCCAGGGCAGCGCTGGGACGACGGTCCCGGCAATGGGTTTAGCCCCGATTAAGGCGGTAAGCCCTGGCCGCCTTCAATGCCGGTAAATTCACGTCAACCTCACGGTAGACTCACCGACATGGGAGTCTGGGTGGGACGCATGCCACAAAATCTGCTGGTCCGGCTGTGGCGTCGGCATTGGACATGGCTGCGGCGCGTCCCCATCGCCGATCCGGTCGACCGCCGCAACGCGCCTGCGTTGCAGGTGCTGTTCCTGTTCCTCGGCTGCGAGATCCCGCTCAACAAGCTCTACCACCTGCTGACCGCTCCGCAGATCCAGATGACCGCCGGCCAGCTGGCGGTGGACGTGGGCACCGACGCGGCGATGTCCGTGGCGGCCTGGGCCGGGGTGTGGATGATCCGCCGCGGCCTGCTGCAACAGGCCGCCGCGGCGTTCATCGCGGTGGTGCTGTGTTCGGCGGTGGCGGCCAATCTGGCCTTCGGCTACCAGGTGCAGGCCTTCGATCCCTACCCGATGATGATGTTGACCTTGGCCGCGCTGGTGATCGGGCGGCGCGCGCTGTGGGTGGTGTACCTGTGCATCACGCTGATCTTCTGGGCGGGCATGGAGAGCCCGTGGGGGCGCGATCCGCGCGGCACGCGCAGCCCGTTCCAGAACCTGCCGTCGCTGGCGCTGAGCTACCTGATGATCACCCTGGTGCTGGATCGCACCGTGGCCGCGTTGCGCGAGAGCCTGTGGCGCGCGCGGCGCAGCGCCGCGCGGCTGCGGGTGGAGATGCGCGAGCGCGCGCAGGCGCAACAGCGGCTATTGCATCTGCAGAAGATCGAGCTGGTCGGGCAACTGGCCAGCGGCGTGTCGCACGACTTCAACAACGTCCTCAGCGCGATCCTCGGTTATGCCGAGCAGCGCCACTGCGTGCACGAACTGGATTTCGATCCGCCGCGCGATGCGCTGGCGCTGGCCGACGCACTGGACGGCGTGGCGCTGGCCGCGCAGCGCGGCGTGTCGATCAGCCGCAAACTGCTGAGCTTCAGCCGGCGCGAAGTGAGCGTGCCCGAGCGCTTCGACGCCGGCGAGGCGCTACGTGGCATTCAGCCGATGCTGCGGCAACTGTTCGGGCCGACCGTGCGCTTGCATCTGGACGTGGCGCCGGAACCGCTGCCGCTGTTCCTGGACCGCAGCCGGCTCGACCTGACCTTGCTCAATTTCGCCGCCAATGCGCGCGATGCCATGCCCGGCGGCGGCAGTTTCTCGATCTGCCTGCGCCGCGAGGGCGCCTGCGCCCGCATCGAGATCGCCGATACCGGTGTGGGCATGAGCGCGGACGTGCAGCGGCAGGCGTTCGAGCCGTTCTTCACCACCAAACCGGCCGGTCAAGGCACCGGGCTGGGACTGGCGGTCGCCTTCGAAATGGCGCAGGAGGCGCAAGGCAGCCTGGAGGTGCGCAGCGCGCCGGGCGCGGGCACCTGCTTCGTGTTGCGCCTGCCGCTGGCGGCGCTCAGCGTTCCTGCGGCATGAGCAGGTAACCCTCGCCACGCACCGCCTTCAGCGGCAGCGCGACGCCGGTGCGCTCCTGCACCTTGAGCCGCAGCCGGTGCAGCAGCGCGTCCAGGCGATGCGGGTCGACCTCCAGGCCGAGGTTGCCGCCGAGCATGCCGATCAACGCGTCGCGGGTGACCAGCCGTCCGCGCGCGCTCCACAGGCTCTGCACCACCTTGCGCTCGGAGCCGGTCAACGGCACCGCCTGGCCATCGGGCGAGAACAGGCACCAGCCGTCGTCCTGCAGCTGCCATTCCTCCGCTGCGCTGGGGGCCGAGGACAGCGGACGCGCCATGCGCCGCGCCACGCTGAACAGCGTGGCGGCCAGGATCTCGATCTGCACCGGTTTGATCAGATAGGAGTCCGCGCCCTGGGTCAGGCCGCGCACCAGATCCGGCTGCTCGCCGCGCCCGCTCAGGATGACGATGCCCAGCCCCGGGCGCTGCGCCTGCAGTTGCTGGGTCAGGGTGAAGCCGTCGCTGTCCGGCAGGCCGATATCGAGCACGATCAGGTCGAAGCGCTGGTCGTCCAGCGCCGCCCACAGCGCCTGCGCGGTGCGCAGCGGCGTGACCTCGAAACCGTGCCGCTGCAACCCGGGCACCAGGACCCGGTCGCGCAGCACGTCGTCGTCCTCCAGCAGCGCCACCCGCAGCGAGGCGGTGGCGGTGGCGGCGATCGGCTGGCCTATCGGATCGGAAAATCTGCTCACGACGCGGAATCGGGATGGGCGGCATTGCTGCCGGAGGCATCGTGCGGCAGCGCGGCTGCGCGCAGCCGATGCATCTTGCCGGTGCCCGACAGTAGCCAGTTTCTGCAGGGCTTTCAATGCGCGGCATGCTGCGGCTGCACGCGGATTCGGCGCCGTGCGCGCCGCGTGCGCGGTCTTCACGCGGCAGATGCCGCAATGCGAAGCCGGCACTCTGGCGTGCGGGCGCTTGCGTTGCCGCGCGGCGGACCCAAGATGGGATCCATCGCGTCGCTGGCGCAGCGGTCGTCCACGCCGCACCGACGCAACCGCCCAAGGACCCCGTACGATGCACCAGACATTGCCGGATCACGCCCTGCCCATGCCGGCGCCGGCCGCCACGGACGCAGCGCTGCAAGCGTTCGTCGCGCGCCACCGGCGCCTGTTCGTGCTGACCGGTGCCGGTTGCAGCACCGATTCGGGCATTCCCGACTACCGTGATGCCGCCGGCGACTGGAAGCGCGCGCAGCCGGTCACCTACCAGGCGTTCATGGGCGAGCTGGCCACGCGGCAGCGCTACTGGGCGCGCAGTCTGGTCGGCTGGCCGCGCTTCGGCCATGCCCGGCCCAATGCCACGCATGCGGCGCTGGCGCAGCTGGAAGCGCGCGGCCAGGTCGAACTGCTGCTGACCCAGAACGTGGACCGCCTGCACCAGGCCGCCGGCAGCGACGCGGTGATCGACCTGCACGGACGCCTGGACGTGGTGCGCTGCATGGATTGCGAACGGCGCCTGCCGCGCGAGGACTTCCAGCACCAGCTGCTGCAGCACAACCCGCACTGGGCGACGCTGCAGGCCGGGCAGGCGCCCGACGGCGACGCGGATCTGGAAGGCGTGGACTTCGCCGCCTTCGCGGTGCCGGCCTGCACCCAGTGCGGCGGCGTGCTGAAGCCGGACGTGGTGTTCTTCGGCGAGAACGTGCCGCGCGAGCGCGTGGCCGCCGCCTTCGCGCACCTGCAGCAGGCCGACGCGATGCTGGTGCTGGGGTCGTCGCTGATGGTGTATTCCGGCTTCCGCTTCGTGCAGGCCGCGGCCAAGGCCGGACTGCCGATCGCCGCGGTCAACCTGGGCCGCACCCGCGGCGACGACCTGCTGAGCCTGAAACTGGCGCAGCCCTGCGCGCAGGCGTTGCAGTTCCTGCTGCCGCGCGCGGCCGCCTAGGGCGTGTCATCAATCCCCGAGCAGCTCGCGCCACGCCCGCGCATGCGTGTTCGCGTCAGTGCTGGCACGGCAGCGTGCACGCGCAACAGTGGCCCTACGGGTCGGGCCTGTCAGGCCGCCAGCCGGCACCGCGCGGCTTGACCTGACCTGACCGCCGGTCAGGCGCTACGCCACGCAGCACCGGCTGGCGACCTGGCAGACCCAACGCGACCTACTCGGGAATCGATGACACGCCCTGGCGGCTCCGGCGCGGCGCGTTCCGAATCCGCGCACGAACTGATCCACCGGCAGTGGTTGATCGGCATCGCCGGCAGGAGTGCAATGGCAGCTTGCCCGCAGTGCAGCGGGCGCCCCCACGGAACGCCACCTTGAGCCATCTCTTCTCGCCCCTCGCCCTGGGGCCGCTGTCGTTGTCCAATCGCATCGTCATCGCGCCGATGTGCCAGTACTCCGCCGAGCACGGCCAGGCCAGCGACTGGCACACCATCCACCTCGGCCAGCTGGCGCAGTCCGGCGCCGGCCTGCTGATCCTGGAAGCCACCGCGGTGGAGCCGCGCGGGCGCATCAGCTACGCCGACCTGGGCCTGTGGGACGACGCCACCGAAGCGGCATTGCGCGGCGTGCTGGCCTCGGTGCGGCGCTGGTCGCCGATGCCGCTGGGGATCCAGCTCGCGCACGCGGGGCGCAAGGCATCCACCAACAAGCCGTGGGACGGCGGCGGCGCGATCGCGCCGGATCAGCCGAACGGCTGGCAGACCGTGGCGCCGTCGGCGCTGGCCTTCGCCGAACACGGCACGCCGCCGCAGGCGCTGGACCTGGTCGGCATCGACGCCATCGTCGCGGCGTTCGTCGCCTCGGCGCAGCGCGCCGAACGGCTGGGTTTCGAGCTGATCGAGCTGCATGCCGCGCACGGCTATCTGCTGCACCAGTTCCTGTCGCCGCTGAGCAACCAGCGCGAAGACGCCTACGGCGGCAGCCTGGAGAACCGCATGCGCCTGCTGTTGCGCGTGCATGCGGCGGTGCGCGCGGCGGTGTCGGCGTCGATCGCGGTGGGCGTGCGCATCTCCGCCACCGACTGGGTCGAGGGCGGCTGGGACGTGGCGCAGAGCGTCGCGTTGGCGCAGGCGCTGCAGGCGCAGGGCTGCGATTACCTGCACGTGTCCAGCGGCGGCCTCGACCGCCGCCAGCAGATTCCGCTGGCGGCCGGCTACCAGGTGCCGCAGGCCGAGGCGATCCATCGCGCAGTGCACATGCCGGTGATCGCGGTCGGCCTGATCACCGAGCCGCAGCACGCCGAGGCGATCCTGGCCGAGGGCCAGGCCGACGCGATCGCGCTGGCCCGCGGCATCCTCTACGACCCGCGCTGGCCGTGGCACGCCGCCGCCGCGCTGGGCGCCAAGCTGAAGCCGTCGCCGCAGTACCTGCGTTGCGAGCCGCGTTCGGCGCGCGGCCTGTTCGACGCGTGACCCGCGCGCGCTGCGCCGCGCAGGTCGCGGCATCCATCACGAGTTGTGCAAGGAGTTGGCGATGAGCATCGGATTTCTCGGCCTGGGCACGATGGGCCAGCCCATCGCGCACAACCTGCTGCGCGCCGGGCACGCGGTGACCGTGTGGAACCGCAGCGCGGCCGCGGCGCAGCCGCTGCTCGAGGCCGGCGCGCAGCTGGCCGCGCAGCCGGCCGACGCGGTGCGCGGTCCGGTGCTGTTCTCGATGCTGGCCGACGATGCGGCGGTGCGCGAGACCCTGCTCGAGCGCGGCGCGCTCGACGCGCTGCCGGCCGGCAGCGTGCACGTCAACATGGCCACGATCTCGGTGGCGCTGGCGCGCGAACTGAGCGCCCTGCACGCCGAACGCGGTGTGGCCTACCTGGCGATCCCGGTACTGGGCCGCAGCGACGTGGCCGCCGCCGGCCAGCTCAACCTGCTCGCCGCCGGCGATGCCGACGCGCTGGCGCGGGTGCAGCCGCTGCTCGACGTGATCGGGCGCAAGACCTGGTATTTCGGCGCGGCGCCGGAGCAGGCCAATGCGGTCAAGCTGGCCGCCAACCTGTGCCTGGCCAGCGCCATCGGCACCATGGCCGAAGCCTCGGCGCTGGTGCGCGGGCATGGCGTGGACGCGGCCGATTTCCTGGGCATGCTGGTCAACACCCTGTTCGCGGCACCGGCGTACCAGAACTACGGCGGCATGATCGCCGAGCAGCGCTACAGCCCGGCCGGCTTCAAGACCACGCTGGGGCTGAAGGACGTGCGCCTGGCCTTGAACGCCGGCGAGACCCGGCACGTGCCGATGCCGCTGGCGGCGGTGCTGCGCGACCAGTTCATCGATGCGCTCGCGCACGGCGACGGCGAGCTGGACTGGTCGGCGCTGGCCAAGGTCGCCGCACGCCGCGCCGGTCAGGCCTGAGCGTTCGCGGCTGCGGCGCGGCGGCAGCCATCTTCAGGTCGCCTTGTCGCGGTTTGGTGCAGACTGCGTCGCCGCGCTTGAGCTGGCCGCGTGCTTGCCGCTAAGGTGCGGCGGCCTGCAAGCGCATCATAGGAGGATGCCATGAGCCCGAATTCGTCCGACACCGGCGCCATGACGCCCATCCAGCCGCCGCGCGCCGTCGCACGCGAGGCCACGCTCGGCCCCGAGCACCCGGAGCATCCCGACCACCTGCTGTACGCACAGATCCGCGAAGGCGTGCATGCGCTGGACGCCGCCTGCGGCCGCGCGCCCGACGCGATCAGCGAGCGCATGGTGGCGCGGCTGCTGCCGCTGGCCAAGGAGTACGGCTTCGACCAGGTCGATCACGTGGTGCTGAGCCGCGAACTGGGCGAAGTGGAGCAGGGCGAGAACGTGTTCCTGGTGCGCGGCGACCTGGACGACCCGGCGCATCTGCGTGCGCACATCACCACCCACGAGGCGGTCGGCATGTCGGTGGAAGACTCGCTGGCGCGGCTGGAGAAGGTCAACCGGCGCCTGGCGCTGCGCCTGCGCCCGGAGTGAGCGCGGCCTGGCGCGCAGGCGAGGCTGTGTGCCGCCAGCATGCGGATGCCGCACCTTGCAGGAGCGGCTTCAGCCGCGACGAGTGAAGCGGTGCGCTTTCCTTCGCGGTAAAGGGTCGGGACTGAAGTCCCTCCCACAATGCACTCGGTTGGCCTGCCGCAAGTCCCTGTAGGAGCGGCTTCAGCCGCGACGAGCGAAGTGGTGCGCTTTCCTTCGCGGTAAAGCGTCGGGACTGAAGTCCCTCCCACAGTGCACCCGGCTGGCCTGCCGCAAGTCCCCTGTAGGAGCGGCTTCAGCCGCGACAGGACCTATCGGTAAAGCCCGTCGCGGCTGAAGCCGCTCCTACATTCGGCAAGACGCCCGGCAATGTCGCTGCGGCATCCGCAGCCCACCATCCCGAGTCCCGAATTCTCCCCTATCATTGCGCGGATGCGCCCCGACTACATCCTGACCCTGTCCTGCCCGGACCGTACCGGCATCGTCTACCGCGTCAGTGGCCTGCTGTTCGAGCACGGCTGCAATATCCTCGACGCACAGCAGTTCGGCGACGAGGAGAGCGGTCGCTTCTTCCTGCGCGTGCATTTCGACGTGCCCGCCGACGGCATCGTCGCTGCGGTGAAAGTGCAGCTGGCGCCGCTCGCCGCCGACTACGCGATGGACTGGCAGCTGCACGATGCGCGGCGCCGCGCGCGCCTGCTGGTGCTGGTCAGCAAGCAGGGCCACTGCCTCAACGATCTGCTGTTTCGCGCGCACAGCCGGCAGCTGCGCGTGGACATCGCCGCGGTGGCGTCCAATCACAGTGATTTCGCCACGCTGGCGCGCTCCTACGACGTGCCGTTCCACCACCTGCCGGTCGGCGCCGACAACCGCGCCGAACAGGAAGCGCAGCTGCTGGCGCTGGTGGAGCGCGAGCGCATCGACCTGGTGGTGCTGGCGCGCTACATGCAGATCCTGTCGCCGACGCTGTGCGCCGCGCTGGCCGGGCGCGCGATCAACATCCACCACAGCTTCCTGCCCAGCTTCAAGGGCGCGCAGCCGTACCACCAGGCGCACGCGCGCGGGGTCAAGATCATCGGCGCCACCGCGCACTACGTCACCGGCGATCTCGACGAAGGCCCGATCATCGAACAGGACGTGGCCCGCGTGGACCACGCGATGACCCCGCGCGACCTGGTGCGCCTGGGCAGCGACACCGAGTCGCAGGTGCTGGCCCGCGCGGTGCGCCGCCATGTCGAGCATCGCATTCTGCTCAACGGGCATCGGACGGTGGTGTTTCGGTGAGGCCGGGATTGGGGATTGGTGATTCGGGATTGGGAAAAGCGGCTTGACGGACTACCGTTTCAGCCGTGGCGCTGCCGGCTCTTGCGAATCCCCAATCCCCAATCCCGAATCACGGCTCAAACCGATACCCCGCCCCATACACCGAGCGCACCCACTCTTCGCCGCCGACGTCGGCGAGCTTGCGGCGCAGGTTCTTGACGTGGCTGTCCACGGTGCGGTCGGTGACGATGCGGTGGTCGGCATACAGCCGGTCCATCAGCTGTTCGCGCGAATACACCCGGCCCGGGGCGGTGGCCAGGGTGCGCAGCAGGCGGAACTCCACCTGGGTCAGGTCCAGGTCGCGGCCATGCACGCTGGCGCGGCAGGCGTCTTCGTCGATGCGCAGGCCCGGCGCTGCGGCGTCGTTGGGATCGTGGCGATGGCGGCGCAGCACCGCCTGCACCCGCGCCACCACCTCGCGCGGACTGAACGGCTTGCAGATGTAGTCGTCGGCGCCGATCTCCAGGCCGAGCAGGCGGTCGATCTCCTCCACGCGCGCGGTGACCATGATCACCGGCACCGCGCTTTCCTTGCGCAGGTCGCGGCAGATTTCCAGGCCGTCGCGGTTGGGCAGCATCAGGTCCAGCAGCACCAGGTCCGGCTTCTGCGCGCGGAACGCGCCCAGCGCCTGCGCGCCATCGGCGATCCAGTCGTGCGAATAGCCGGCCGCATGCAGGTATTCGCGCATCACCGCGGCCAGGCGCGGTTCGTCTTCGACGATCAGGATGTGGCCGATCGGATCCAGGCCGTTCATGCCGGCAGCGCCGGCAGGCGCAGCACCACGCGCAGGCCGCCGAGCGCGGAGGCCTCGGCGTTGATCGAGCCGCCGTGCGCTTCGGCGATGTTGCGGCAGATCGCCAGGCCCAGGCCGCTGCCGCCGCTGGCGCGGTTGCGCGAGGCCTCGGTGCGGTAGAAGCGTTCGAACAGGCGCTCGCGCTTGTCCGCGTCCACGCCCGGCGCGCTGTCCTCGACCACCAGTTCCAGCACCGTGTCGCGACGCACGCAGCTGACCCGCACCGTGCCGCCGGCATCGGTATAGCGCAGCGTGTTCTCCAGCAGGTTGCCGAGCAGTTGCTGCAGCCGGCGCTCGTCGCCGTCCACCTGCAGCGGGCCGGCGTCGATCTGCACCTGCAACTGCAACGGCGCGGCGGCGAAGCGCGCCTGCACGCCGGCCAGCACCGTGGCCAGGATCAGCGCCAGATCGACCGGCGCGCGCCGGTAGGCGAGCGCGCCGACGTCGGTGAGCGAGACGTCGTACAGGTCTTCGATCAGCTTGCCGAGCTGGCCGACCTGCTGGTGCAGCGAGCCCAGCGAGGCCGGGGTCATCGGCCGGATGCCGTCCTGCAGCGCTTCCAGTTCGGCGCGCAGCACCGCCAGCGGCGTGCGCAGTTCGTGCGAGATGTCGGCCATGAACTCGCGGCGTGCGCGTTCGTTGTGTTCCAGCGCCTGCGCCAGCAGGTTGAAGTCGCGCGCCAGCTGGCCGAATTCGTCGCGCGCGCCGGTGTCGATGCGGGTGGCGTAATCGCCGGCAGCCAGGCGATGGGTGGCGCCGGTGAGGCCGCGCATGCGCCGCAGCAAGGCGCGCGACAGCAGCCAGCCGAGCAGCGCGGCGACCAGCAGCGAGGCGCTGCCGATCGTCCACCATGCGCGTTGCTGCGCCTGGTAGAAGCGCGCGTCCTCGGCCGCCAGCACCTTCTGGAACGGCAGCATCGCCATCCAGCCGACGGTGCGGCCGTCGACCACGATCGGACGCAGGATGTCGTCGCGGCCGACATCGGGATTGCCGATCACCGAGCGGTAGTTCTGGTCGAGCACGGCGAAGCGGAAGACCGCGCCGGTCTGGTCGGACACCGGCGGCGGCAGGCGCGGCAGGCCAGGGCCGTGCTCCGGACGCATCAGCACGAACCAGGCATCGGGATTGTCGCGCACGAAGTCCCAGTTGCCATGCCGCGCGTACTCGGCCCTGACCCGCGGCAAGGTCTCCAGCATGCGCTCCACGCCCTGTTCGTTGAGGTAATCCAGGAACTGGCGCTTGAGGAAGACCTGCACGGCCATGCCATTGACCAGCAGCACCGCCACGCACGCGGCGAGGATGGCGAGGAACAGCTTGGCGGTGATGCCCAGTTTCATCGGAGAGGCAATGCGGGACGCGGCGACGGGGGGTGTTGCGTATTAGCCGCGTCGCCGCAGGGGAAATCAAGCGAATCCGCGCCGCTGCCGGCAATCTCCAAATTTGCTGCACATTCGCGCCGTAGCGTGGCCACATTCGGATAAACCGTGAGTTCGCCGCATGCTGCCCGTCGTCGCCCGTCGCTTCCCCGTCTCGTCCTCGCGCTGGTTGCTGGCCGCGGCCATCGCCGCGGCAGTGGCCGCGTGTTCCTCCAAGCAGCCGCCGCAGATGCCGCAGGCGCAGGTCGGCGTGCAGACGGTGAAGGCGCAGCGGCTGGCGCTGGACCAGACCCTGTCCGGCCGCACCGTGGCCTACATGACCTCGGACGTGCGCCCGCAGGTCGGCGGCATCCTGCGCAAGCGCCTGTTCACCGAGGGCCAGGACGTCAAGGCCGGGCAGGTGCTGTACGAGATCGATCCGGCCAGCTACCAGGCGGCGTACGACACCGCCAAGGGCGACCTGGCCCAGGCCGAGGCGGCGGTGCTGTCGGCCAGGCCGAAGGCGCAGCGCTACCAGACCCTGGTCGCGCTGGACGCGGTCAGCAAGCAGGACGGCGACGACGCGGTGGCCACGCTGCGCTCGAACGAGGCGGCGGTGGTCGCGGCCAAGGCCTCGCTGCAGACCGCGCGGATCAATCTCGACTACACCCGCATTACCGCGCCGATCGACGGCCGCATCGGCACCTCCAGCTACACGCCGGGCGCGCTGGTCAGCGCCGGCCAGAGCGACGTGCTGGCCACCATCAACCAGCTCGATCCGATGTACGTGGACGTGACCCAGTCCAGCGCGCAACTGCTGCAGCTGCGCCGCCAGCTCGACGCCGGCCAGCTCAAGGCGGTGGACGGCAAGGCCGAAGTGAAGCTGCAGCTGGAGGACGGCAGCACCTACGCGCGCAGCGGCACGCTGGAAGTGGTGGATGCCGCGGTCGATACCGCCACCGGCACGGTCAAGCTGCGTGCGGTGGTGCCCAATCCCGATCGTCTGTTGCTGCCGGGCATGTACGTCAAGGCGGTGCTGTCGATGGCGGTGGACGAGCAGGCCATCCTGGTGGCGCAGCAGGCGATCAGCCGCAACAGCAAGGGCGAGGCGGTGGCACTGGTGGTCGGCAGCGACAACAAGGTCGCGCAGCGGGTGCTGACCACCGGCGATGCGATCGGCGACAAGTGGGTGGTGCGCGACGGGCTGAAGGTGGGCGACAAGGTCATCGTGCAGGGCGTGCAGAAGGTTTCGGTCGGCGCCCAGGTCAAGGCGGTGGAAGTAACCGCGACCGATGCGGCCACCACCGCACCCGCGGCCACGCAGGGCGCCGCGGCCGCGCCGAAGGCCGACTGAGGAACCGCCATGGCCCGTTTCTTCATCGACCGTCCCATCTTCGCCTGGGTCATCGCGATCGTCATCACCCTGGCCGGCGCGATCTCGATCCTGTCGCTGCCGCTGGAGCAGTATCCGGACATCGCTCCGCCTTCGATCACCGTCAGCGCCACCTACACCGGCGCCTCCGCCGAGACCGTGCAGAACTCGGTGACGCAGATCCTCGAGCAGCAGATGACCGGCCTGGACAACCTGCTGTACATGTCCTCCAGCAGCAGCTCCGCCGGCAGCGCCTCGATCACCCTGACCTTCGATTCCGGCACCGATCCGGACACCGCGCAGGTGCAGGTGCAGAACAAGGTCTCGCAAGGCGAGTCGATGCTGCCCGAGGCGGTGCAGAGCAATGGCGTGACCGTCACCAAGTCCGCCGGCAGCAGCATGTTCATGGTGCTGGCCTTCACCTCCGAAGACGGCAGCATGGACAGCACCGACATCGGCGACTACATGGTGTCCACGCTGCAGGACCCGATCAGCCGGCTCAACGGCATCGGCGGGGTCAACGTGTTCGGCTCCGAGTATTCGATGCGGGTGTGGCTGGATCCGGAAAAGCTGCGCACCTATGCGTTGATGCCCTCGGACGTGAGCAACGCGATCTCGGCGCAGAACGCCGACGTCTCCTCCGGCGCGCTCGGCGCGCTGCCGGCGGCGCAGGGCCAGCAACTCAACGCCACGGTCACCTCGCGCAGCAAGCTCAAGACCCCGGCGCAGTTCGAGGCGATCGTGCTGAAGTCGCAGGCCGGCGGCGCCACCGTGTACCTGCGCGACGTGGCGCGGGTCGAACTGGGTTCCAAGTCGTATTCGTCCAGTTCCAAGTACAACGGCAAGGCCGCCTCCGGCATGGGCCTGCAACTGGCCACCGGCGCCAACGCGCTGGACGCGGCCAAGGCGGTGGAAGCCAAGTTGGAGCAGCTCAAGCCGTATTTCCCGGCCGGCCTAAAATACGAAGTCGCCTACGACACCACGCCGTTCGTGCGCATCTCCATCGAGGAAGTGGTCAAGACCCTGCTCGAGGCGATCGTGCTGGTGGTGCTGGTGATGTACCTGTTCCTGCAAAACTGGCGCGCCACGCTGGTGCCGGTGATCGCGGTGCCGGTGGTGCTGCTGGGCACGTTCGGCGTGCTGGCCTTGCTCGGCTATTCGATCAACACCCTGACCATGTTCGCGATGGTGCTGGCGATCGGCCTGCTGGTGGACGATGCGATCGTGGTGGTGGAGAACGTCGAGCGCTTGATGAGCGAGGAGGGCATGTCGCCGCGGCAGGCGACCTATACCTCGATGGGGCAGATCACCGGCGCGCTGGTCGGCATCGCCCTGGTGCTGACCGCGGTGTTTCTGCCGATGGCGTTCTTCGGCGGCGCCACCGGCGAGATCTACCGCCAGTTCTCGGTGACCATCGCCGCGGCGATGCTGCTGTCGCTGCTGGTGGCGCTGACCCTGAGTCCGGCGCTGTGCGCCAGCCTGCTCAAGCCGATCGAGCAGGGCGGCCACGTGTCACGCAAGGGCCTGCTCGGGCGCTTCTTCACCTGGTTCAACGACCGCTTCGACCGCGGTGCCGATGGCTACGGTCGCGGCGTGGGCAAGCTGATCGGCCACCGCAAGCTCGGCGGGCTGGTCTATCTGGTGCTGCTCGCGGTGATGGCGCTGCTGTTCTGGCGCCTGCCCAGCTCGTTCCTGCCCGAAGAAGATCAGGGCATGCTGATGGTGATGTTCACCACGCCGGCCGGCGCCACCCAGCAGCGCACCCAGCAGTCGATCGATCAGGCCACCGGCTTCATCCTCAAGCAGCCGGAAGTGGCGGGGGTGATGACCATCTCCGGCTTCAGCTTCGCCGGCAGCAGCCAGAACTCGGGCATGGGCTTCATCAAGCTCAAGGATTGGGCTGAGCGCGATGCCTCCGCGCAGGAAATCGCCAACCGCATCACCGGCGCGATGATGGGCGCGCTGCCCGACGCGCAGGTGTTCGCGTTGTCGCCGCCGGCGATCAACGGCCTGGGCACCAGTTCCGGCTTCACCCTGGAACTGCAGGACGTGGCCGGCAAGGGCCACGACGCGCTGGTCGCCGCACGCCAGCAATTGCTGCAGCTGGCCAACGCGGACAAGGGCATGACCGCGGTGCGCTTCAACGGCCTGGAAGACGCGCCGACCTACCGCGTGCAGATCGACGACGCCAAGGCCGGCGCGCTCGGCCTGGACGCGTCGGACATCAACACCACGCTGGCCACGGTGATGGGCGGCAGCTACGTCAACGATTTCCTCAACAACAACCGGGTCAAGCGCGTCTACGTGCAGGGCGAGGCGAGCGCGCGCATGCTGCCCAGCGACATCGGCCGTTGGTACGTGCGCAACAGCAGCGAGGCGATGGTGCCGTTCTCGGCCTTCTCCAGCAGCGCATGGGCGTATGCGCCGCAGGTACTGAATCGCTTCAACGGGGTCGAGTCGATGGAGATCACCGGCAGCGCCGCCAGCGGCATCAGCTCCGGCGACGCGATGAACGGCATCGCCGGGCTGGTCGGCAAGGTGGGCAAGGATGTCGGCTACGCCTGGTCGGGCATGTCCTACCAGGAGCAGGCTTCCGGCGCGCAGACCTGGATGCTGTACGCGGTGTCGCTGGTGTTCGTGTTCCTGTGCCTGGCGGCGCTGTACGAGAGCTGGTCGATCCCGATCTCGGTGATGCTGGCGGTGCCGGTGGGCATCGTCGGCGCGCTGCTGGCGACGTGGCTGCGCGGGTTGTCCAACGACATCTACTTCCAGGTCGGCCTGCTGGCGACGATGGGCCTGGCGGCCAAGAACGGCATCCTGATCGTCGAGTTCGCCAAGGAACTGGAAGAGAAGGGCCAGCCGCTGATCGAAGCCACGCTGCATGCCGCGCGCATGCGTCTGCGGCCGATCCTGATGACCTCGCTGGCGTTCATGCTCGGCGTGCTGCCGATGGTGATCAGCAGCGGCGCCGGTTCGGGCGGGCGCCATTCGCTGGGCACCGGCGTGCTCGGCGGCACCCTGATCTCGACCATGCTCGGCATCTTCTTCGTACCGCTGTTCTACGTGATCGTGCGCAGTCTGTTCCCCGGCAAGCGGGCCGAACCGGAACCGCTGCGCAGCGAGGAGGCAACGCCGTGATCCGAGTGTCCCTGATCCGTACCGCGCTGGCCCTGGCCTGCGCCGGTGTCCTCGCCGGCTGCGCCAGCATGGCGCCGAGCTACGCCCGTCCCGACGCGCCGGTGCCGGCCACCTTCGCCGACAGCGGCACCGGTAGCGGCGATGCCGCCGATGTGGCCACGCTGGACTGGCGCCAGGTGTTCCTGGACCCGCGCCTGCAGCAGGTGATCGCGCAGGCGCTGGACAACAACCGCGACCTGCGCGTGGCCGTGCTCAACATCGACAAGGCGCGCGCGCAGTACCGCATCCAGCGGGCCGATCTGTTCCCGTCGGTGGACCTCAGCGGCAGCCAGAGCGCCTCGCGCAGCAGTGCGTCCACCAGCAGCAGCGGACGCTCCGAAGTGGGCCGCACCTACGCGGCCGACGTCGGCATCAGCAGCTGGGAGCTGGACCTGTTCGGGCGCATCCGCAGCCTGAAGAACGAGGCGCTGGAAACCTATCTGGCCACGGCGCAGACCCAGCGCAGCACGCGCATGAGCCTGGTCGCCGAAGTCGCCGCCGACTGGCTGACCGTGGCCGCCGACCAGCAGCGGCTGGCGCTGGCGCAGCAGACCCTGGACAGCCAGCGGCAGACCCTGAAGCTCACCGAGGCGCGGCATCAGGAAGGCATTGCCTCCGGGCTGGATCTGGCGCAGGTGCAGACCAGCGTGGAGAGCGCGCGTGCCGACGTGGCCAGCTACACCACGCAGTTGGCCACCTCGCGCAATGCGCTGGACCTGGTGGTCGGCGCGCCGGTGACGGCGGATACGTTGCCGCAGGCGACCGCACTGGAAAGCGGCGTGGCGCTGGCGCCGCTGCCGTCGCCGCTGCCGTCGCGCGTGCTGCTGCAGCGCCCGGACGTGCTGTACGCCGAGCACACGCTGAAATCGGCCAATGCCGACATCGGCGCGGCGCGCGCGGCGTTCTTCCCGACCATCTCGCTGACCGCCTCCACCGGGCGCAGCAGCACCGCGCTGTCCAGCCTGTTCGACGCCGGCAACCGCACCTGGTCGTTCGTGCCCAGCATCAGCGTACCGATCTTCCGTGCCGGCGCGCTCAAGGCCGAGTTGGACGAATCCAAGATCACCCGCGACGTCAATGTCGCCGAGTACGAGCAGGCCATCCAGACCGCCTTCAGCGAAGTGGCCGATGCGCTGGCCACGCGTGCGCAACTGGACGAACGCATGGACGCGCAGCGCGCGCTGGTGGATGTCACCCAGCGCAGCTACACCCTGGCCGACGCAAGCTATCGCAACGGCGTGGACAGCTACCTGGACGCTCTGGACTCGCAGCGCTCGCTGTACTCCGCGCAGCAGGACCTGATCACCCTGCGCCTGACCGAGGCCAGCAACCGCGTGACCCTGTACAAGGTGCTCGGCGGCGGTGCCGACGCGCAGAGCGGCATGCCTGTGGCGGAGGCAGGGCGTTAGCGCCTCCCCGATGCCTGTAGGAGCGGCTTCAGCCGCGACGGGCGTTACCGGTAGTGCCGCCTGTCGCGGCTGAAGCCGCTCCTACAAAAAGCGGCATTCGGATCGAAACTGCACCGAGCCTACAGGCCCGGTGCAGCCGCTTTTGCCAATCCCCAATCCCAATCCCGGCCCCTCACCGCGCCGCGTTGGCGTTCATCGTCGCGTTGCGGCTGGCGTCCAGGTATTGCGCCGGATCGCGCATGCCGGTGGTGTGGCACTGGCCGGTGGTGTGGCCGCGGTTGACCCCGCCCGGCAGCTGCGCGTTGACCTGCTCGACCACGCCGTCCTCCGGGTCGTCCAGCACCAGGTCCGAGGCCGCGTTGCAGTAGTCGTTGGTGTACCAGTTGGTCTTGGCGAAGGAGGTGGTGTAGTAGTTGACCAGCGCCCGCGCCGAGGTCGGGATGCCGGCCAGCCAGGCCTTGGCGCCGTCGTAGGTCAGGTCGCTGTTGCTGCCGCAGCCCACGCCGAACCACGACCCCACCGTGGCCAGGATGCCGGACAGGTTGGTGCCCTGGTAGGGCGTGCCCACCGACTGCATGACGCGCCCGCCGCTGGCATTGTCCAGCCCGCTCCAGTAGTAGCTGTACAGGTGCAGCGCGGCCATGCCGCCCTGGCTGTGCGCCACCGTGCCGAACGAATTCCACTGGCTGCCGAACTGCCCCAGCAATTGCGCGAACTGGTCGTTGCCGCGGTTCTGGTTGGCGTCCAGGAAGGTCGAGGCGTTGCTGAACTGCGCCGCCGGCCACACCCCGCCGGAGCAATAGCCATGCACCAGCACCAGGCGCTTGCCGGTCGCCTGCGCTTGCGCATCGGTCGCCGCGCGCTGCAGCGTCGCCGGGCGCTCGCCCATGCGCATGCTGGCGTCGATCGCGCCGCCGCGCGCCACGCTGCTGCGGCGCAGCGCCGGCAGGGTCAGTGCCAGCGTGTCGCGGGTGGCTAGCGGCACGAAATGGTCCGGGTCCTCGATACGCAGGTTGCGCAGCGTGAACGGCGCGCGCGCGCCGGCACGCACGATCCAGCGTTCGTCCACGCTCAGCGGCAGGCGCCCGTTCTGCGGCGCGAGCATGCCGCCGAGCCAGGCCACCGGCACCGCGCTGCCGTCGCGGCCGGTGCCCCACAGTTCGCCGAGCACGCGGTAATGCGCCGGCGCCTGGCCGCTGGCGCTGACCGGGATCGGCAGCGCCAGGCGGGTGCCGTCCTGTGCGCTGGCGCTCACCGCGTCGGCGGCGATGCGCAAGCTGGTGTCGAGCACCGGCAGCACGTGTTCGGAGGTGCGCACGAAGGCCTGGCCGGCCGCGTCCTCGCCGTGCACCACCACCTGCGCGAGATAGCTGCCTGGCGCCTTTGCCGGGAAATCGCCGGCATAGACGCCGTCGCCGGCGGCGCCGTCGCCATGGCGGCCGTCGTCGGCCATCGGCCACTGCGTCACCGTGCCGTCGGGCGCAGTCACGCGCAGCTGCGCATCGCGGATGTGCCCGGTAGTGGCGCCGAGCGTGGTGGCGCCGTGGTTGTCGCTGCCGCCGAGCATCGCGGTCAGGCCGATGCGCTGCCCGCTGTGCAGCTGCCGGCGGTCGCTGGGATAGGACGCCAGCTGGGTGCGCGCATCGCCTTCCATCAACAGGTAGCCGCGTTGCGCGGCGCCGCCGTCGGCGCGCAGGGTCAGGGTCCAGCTGCCGTTGGCGGCGCTGTCCACGCGGTACTCGCGCCCCGGCAGCGCGGTGTCGCCGCTGCCCAGGCGGGTGGCGACGGCGTTCGGCACGATGGCGGCGGCGCTGGCGCGAGCGTTCGCCGCGCCGGGCGCGTGCAACTGCGGTTGCCAGTCGTGCGTGCCGGACAGCAGCACGAAGCGCAGCTTGCCGTTTTCCACCGGCAGCGTCGCCTGCCATTGCGCCGCCTCGCCGCTGCGTGCGGAAGCGAATTCCACCGGCAGCAACGCGCTCTTGGACAGGATCGCGGCCTCGGCCGGCGCCGGCGCGCGCATCTGCGCGAATTCCTCGGGAGGACCGGCCAATTGTTTGGGAACCAGCTCGGCCGCATGCGCGAGCATGGGCGACAGCAGCAGCGTGGACAGCAGGGACAACGTCGGTAGCGTCGACATGGCGGCTCTCTCCTTGAACAGTGCGAAGCCGGACAGTGCGCCGATCGCGATTGCGATCGCACGCCTGCGCAGCGGATGCAGCGCCCCCTCGCCGCGACGTGACTGCGTTATACCCCGCCACGATGACAGTTCCACGATGCGCTGCAGCACCGCCGCGCGCGTTGCGTTGTGGTGCAGACGCGGCGGATGGTCTAGTGTCTGCGCTGGGGCGGCACCACGGTGCCGGCGGGGATGCTGGAACAGCCAGGGGGATGTCCGGATGCTGCGCAATGCACTGCATTTGTCTATTTTTTGCGCCGCGCTGGCGCCCGTCGCGGGCCTGGCGCAAGCGCCTGCGCCGATCCGCAGCGCGTTCGCCTTCTGCAGCGTGACCGACACCGGCGGGGTGCCGGCCAAGGTCTGGGCCTCGCCGGTCGTCGAGGTGTCCTATCAAGACGACGCCACCGGCTGGCTGCGACGCAGCAACGAGCTGGCCAGCGATTTCCTGCAGCATGTGGGCAGCCTGGGCGGGGCCGGAACCAAGGAATGCGCGCTCGGTCCCGGGCGCGAGGACGCGCTGGCGCAGCGCGAGCAGCAGCGCGCCATATGGAGCAAACGCCTGTTCCTGATGAAGGTGGGCAGCTGGCGCGACGTGGACTGGACGCCGCCGCCGTGGGATGCCACGGCCAAGGCGCCTGCGCAGACGATGCGCTATTTCTACTGCTACGCGACCCAGGTCGATATTCCCGATCGCAGCGACCTGGCGCGCACGGTCGCCAGCCAGGTCTTCGTCATGCCCACCGGCGCCGATCCGATGGCGGTCTACACGCAGAGTGCGGCGTACGCCGAGGAATTCAAGCAGACCGTGCGCGCGCATGGCCTGCCGGACGAAGGCACCACCTGCACCGCGTACGACACCCAGGGCGAAGCAGGCAAGGCCAGTCGCGACTATCGCAGGCTGTTCGGCGGGTTCAACACCAAGTTCACCGAAGTGGCGTGGATGCCTAGCGGGCGGACGCCCGCCGCGGTTGCTGCTTCGCCGACCTCGCCGTCCGCAACGCAGATCGTGGCCGCTGCGGCGGCGGCACCCAGAGCGCTGGGAGTGGGTATCGCGCCGGTCACCGCGGAAGTGGCGCAGGCCACCGGACTGCCTGCCGCGCGCGGCGCATGGATCGTGAAGGTGATCGATGGCAGCGTCGCCATGCACGCCGGGATCAAACCGATGGACGTGTTGCTGGAGATCGACGGCCGGCCTGTCGGCGCCCCTCAGGACGTGCGGCCCCTGGTGGCTGGGCTACGCGCAGGTATTCCGGTGCCGGCGCAGATATGGCGCGATCGCCGCATGCAGCAACTGAGCCTGCTGTTTGCAGACGGCACTGCCGCTGCGGTGCCCGCGCCAGTGCCCGCCGCCGCTGCGGCAACGACGGAGTGAGTCGCGCTCGACTGTAGCGTTGCGGGGGTGCTTTGCCATCTGCGGCGTGTTCGTCGCATCAGCCCGCGATGCGCAGCGCGGTGCGGCAGGGCAGGCCTGCTCCCCAGGACCGGCGCATCAATCAGGCGCTGCGCGGCGATGCCGGCGAACCGGCATGCCGGGCACTCCTGCCGCTGCGATGCCCGGCGTGCAGCACGCCGGGCATCGTCGGCTCCAGTCGCTTGCTTACGCCGCCTGCGCCTGCTGCGCGCGCAGCTGCCGCGCCGCCGCCACCATCGCTTCCAGCGCGCTGCGCGTCTCCGGCCAGCCGCGCGTCTTCAATCCGCAATCCGGATTGACCCACAGCTGCTGCGGATCCAGCACCGCCCGCGCCTTGTCCAGCAGTTGCACCATCTCCTGCGTGTTGGGCACGCGCGGCGAGTGGATGTCGTACACGCCCGGGCCGATCGCGTTCGGATAGCGGAAGCGCACGAATGCGTCGAGCAGCTCCATCCGCGAGCGCGAGGTCTCGATCGAGATCACGTCCGCATCCATCGCCGCCACCGCCTCGATGATGTCGTTGAACTCCGAGTAGCACATGTGGGTATGGATCTGGGTGGCGTCGCGCACCCCGGCCGCGGCGATGCGGAAGCACTGCACCGCCCAGTCCAGGTACGCCTGCCAGTCGGCGCGGCGCAGCGGCAGGCCTTCGCGGATCGCCGGCTCGTCGATCTGGATCACGCCGATGCCGGCCGCCTCCAGGTCGCGGACCTCGTCGCGCAGCGCCAGTGCGATCTGCCGGCAGGTCTGCGCGCGTTCCTGGTCGTCGCGCACGAACGACCATTGCAGCACCGTCACCGGCCCGGTCAGCATGCCCTTCATCGGCCTGTCGGTCAGCGACTGCGCGTACTGGGTCCAGCGCAGCGTCATCGGCGCCGGCCGCTGCACGTCGCCGTAGATGATCGGCGGCTTCACGCAGCGCGAGCCGTAGCTCTGCACCCAGCCCTGCTTGGTGAAGGCGAAACCGTCGAGCTGCTCGCCGAAGTATTCGACCATGTCGTTGCGCTCGAACTCGCCGTGCACCAGCACGTCCAGCCCGATCTGCTCCTGCGTGCGCACGCAGCGCTCGGTTTCGGCGGCCAGGAACGCGTCGTACTCGGCATCGCCGAGCTTGCCGGCCTTGTGCTGCGCGCGCGCCTGCCGCACCTGTGCGGTCTGCGGGAACGAGCCGATGGTGGTGGTCGGGTAGGCCGGCAGCCGCAATGCTGCCTGTTGCGCCTCGCGCCGCTGCGGATACGGCGATTGCCGGCGGCCGGCATCCTCGCCCAGCGCCGCCACCCGGCGCGTGACCTCCGGCCGATGCACGCGCGCGGACGCGCGCCGCGCCTCCAGCGCTTCGCGCGCCGCGACCAGTTCGGCCTGCGCGTGCGGCAGCTCGTGCAGCGCGTCGGCCAGCGTGCGCAGTTCCTGCAGCTTCTGCCTGGCGAAGGCCAGCCAGGCGTACAGCTCGCGGTCCAGCGCCTTTTCCTGTTCCAGATCCACCGGCACGTGCAGCAGCGAGCACGACGGCGCCAGCCACAGGCGTTCGAGGCCGACATGCCCGGCCGCGTAGCGCGCCAGGGTCAATGCATTGTCCAGCGGCGTGCGCCACACGTTGCGGCCGTTGACCAGTCCGGCCGACAGCACCCGGTCGGCCGGCAACGCCTGCAGCACCGCGTCCAGCTGCGCCACGCCGCGCACCAGGTCCACATGCAGGCCGTCCACCGGCAGCGCCGCGGCCAGCTCCAGGTTGTCGCCCAGCTCGCCGAAATACGTGGTCAGCAGCAGCTTCGGCCGCGGCGCCTGGGCCAGGAACGCATAGGCGCGGCGATAGGCGGCGCGCGCGGCCTCGTCCAGGTCCAGCACCAATGCCGGCTCGTCGATCTGCACCCAGTTGGCGCCGGCCGCGTCGAGCTGCTGCAGCAGTTCGGCGTAGACCGGCAGCAGGCTGTCCAGCAGCGCCCAGCGGTCGCTGCCGTCCACGGTCTTGGACAGCAGCAGGAAGGTCACCGGCCCGATCAGCACCGGCCGCGTGGTGATGCCCAGCGCCTTGGCTTCCAGGAACTCGGCCAGCGGCTTGTCGCCGCGCAGGCGGAAGTGCTGGCGTCGTGCCAGTTCCGGCACCAGGTAGTGGTAGTTGGTGTCGAACCACTTGGTCATTTCCAGCGCATGCAGGTCCAGGCCGTCCTCCTGCGAGCCGCGCGCCATCGCGAAGTAGCCGGCCAGCGGATCGGCATCGGCCAGCGCGCGGTAGCGCTGCGGGATCGCATCGAACAGGAACGCGGTGTCGAGCATCGCGTCGTACAGGCTGAAGTCGTTGCTGGGCGGCAGATCCACCCCGGCTTCGACCTGCAGCCGCCAATGCCGCTGGCGCAGCTGCCGCGCCGTGTCTTGCAGGCTTGCCTCATCCGTTTCGCGGCGCCAGTAGCTTTCCAGCGCACGCTTGAGCTCGCGCCGCGCACCGATGCGCGGGAAGCCCAGGTTGGTCACGATCGTCATTTGCGTTTCCTCATTGCGTTCATGGGCATTGAGGAACGAAGGAACCGCGCGCCGTCCGCCCGTTCGCACGGGACGCCCGCCACGCCAGCGACCTTCGCCCCCGCGGGCGAACCGGCGCCACGCGGGCAGGCGGAAGAGCGCGGCGCGGCGCAGGGCCACGGCACGGCTTCCGGCCGCCTCCCCGCGGAGGCGCCAGGTCGAATCGGAGGACGCACAGGTCCTCCGGCCGGGGCCGGTATTCGGGCTGATGGACGAGCGCACCGTGCCGGCTGCGCACCTACTGTCCGTCGCTTCCCAGGCCGGCATGCGCCGGCCCAGTGCCATTGACGGAGGTCGTTTCCATTCACCGCTGCGGGGCAGCTCCGGAATGGGCAGGCGCTTGCGGCGCCGGCCTTCACCGGATTCCCGTTTAAATCCATCCCTTCATCCGAATGAAGCGATGGATACCTTCGGCGAGCGCACGATAGGCCGGATGCGGCGGTTGGTCAAGCGCCAAGTGAATTTGCGGGCGGGCATCGGCAGCGTTCATGGCGAACGTGTAAGCTATTGATCCCAAAGCCAATGCTCTGACGCTTCCGCCGCAGGCGGGAGCGCAGCACCGCCGCGCCCGATGACGCTTCCGCTTCCTGCTTCCGACCTGTCCGCGGCCTACGCCGCCTCCCTGCGCCTGTCCGTCGCGCCGATGATGGACTGGACCGACCGCCATTGCCGCGTGTTCCACCGGCTGCTGGCGCCGTCGGCGCGCCTGTACACCGAGATGGTGCATGCCAATGCGGTGGTGCTGGGCGATCGCGCGCGGCTGCTGGGCTTCGATGCGGTCGAGCATCCGTTGGCGCTGCAACTCGGCGGCAGCGATCCGGCGCTGCTGGCGCAGGCGGCGCGGATCGGCCAGGAGTGGGGCTACGACGAGATCAATCTCAACTGCGGTTGCCCGTCCGACCGGGTCCAGGCCGGGCGCTTCGGCGCCTGCCTGATGCGCGAGCCGGCGCTGGTCGCCGACTGCGTGGCGGCGATGGCGCAGGCGGTGGACATCCCGGTCACGGTGAAGTGCCGGCTGGGCGTGGACCAGGACGACGACTATGAGGTCTTCCTCGCTTTCGTCGACCAGGTCGCCGCCGCCGGCTGCGGGCTGTTCGTGGTGCATGCGCGCAACGCATGGCTGCAGGGCCTGTCGCCGAAGGAGAACCGCGAGGTGCCGCCGCTGCGCTACGACTGGGCCTACCGGCTCAAGCGCGAGCGGCCGCAGCTGCAGATCGTGCTCAACGGCGGACTGGCCGACGTGGACACGGCGCGGGCGCAGCTGCAGTCGGTCGATGGGGTGATGCTGGGTCGCGCGGCCTACCACGATCCCTACGTGCTGCACCGGCTGGATGCGGCCCTGACCGGCGCCGCGCCGCGGCCGCGCGCCGAGTTGCTGCGCGCGCTGCAGCCGTATGTCGAGGCGCGCCTGGCGGACGGCATTGCGCTCAAGCACATCGCCCGCCACCTGCTCGGCCTGTTCCACGGCCAGCCCGGCGGCCGCGCGTTCCGCCAGGTGCTCAGCGAGGGCGCGCACCGGCCGGGCGCGGACTGGGCGCTAGTGGAACAGGCGTTGCTTATGACCACGGGGACACCGCAGGTCGCAGCGTAGCGATGTCCGGAGGGGTCGCCATTCGTCCGCGCTCCGCTTCCGGGTCCCCAACGCAAGCTGTCCTGACAGACGCTGCACCTCCCTTTTGGATGCGCGTTCAGTTACTTTGTTCAGCTTCCTGCGGCAGCCGGTCCCATACCAGCGGGAGCGGCAGACCCTTGCCGAGGCGGGGCTGAGGGGCGTCGACAAGCGCCCGCCGGCGCGGCAGCGCGAGTTCATTTCACTGAACGAAGGCGGCCGCGGCAGGAAAAGTTCAGATCGGATTCACCCCGAAAAATCAAGAATTTGGCTCGATTTTGCGAAATCGCTGCGCCGCTGCCAGGTGTCGCGTTTCACAACTTTTGAACGTTTCCGATCAGTCCGTTAGGATGCCACCTCGTGACCTCGCCCACTCTCCGCCGCTGCCGTACCACTGCCGTGATCGCACTCGCGCTCATGGCGGCCGGCCATGGCTGGGCGCAGCAGCCGGGTCCGCCGGGTCCGCCAGGGGGGCCGCCGATGGCGCCGGCCCGCGAGGCGCCCCGGGCGCGCGACTACAACGGCAGTTCGCTATCCGATGCGGTGCGCCGGGTGCAGCGGTCTACCGGTGGACAGATCCTCGGTGCCGAGCGCGTGCCGTTCGACGGGCGCGACATCAATCGCGTCAAGTACATGGATGGCCGCGGCCGCGTGCGCTACATGGACGATCCGCAGCCTGGCCGCGCCACGCCGCCGCGCGTGCCGCGCCCGAGCGATGCGCAGGAACCACCACGCGGCGATAACCCCTGAGCCCGGATAGTCTGGTTCAGCTTGTCATACACACTGCCCCGGCCGCCGGCCATCTGTAAGTAACTAGGGAGAGTTCATGCGTATCCTTCTGGTCGAAGACGAAGCTCCGCTGCGAGAGACCCTGGCCGCTCGCCTGAAGCGCGAAGGCTTTGCGGTGGATGCGGCGCAGGACGGCGAGGAAGGCCTGTACATGGGCCGCGAAGTGCCGTTCGACGTGGGCATCATCGATCTCGGCTTGCCGAAGATGTCGGGCATGGAGCTGATCAAGGCGCTGCGCGACGAAGGCAAGAAGTTCCCGGTGCTGATCCTCACCGCGCGTTCCAGCTGGCAGGACAAGGTCGAGGGCCTGAAGCAGGGCGCCGACGACTATCTGGTCAAGCCGTTCCACGTCGAGGAGTTGCTGGCGCGGGTCAACGCGCTGCTGCGTCGCGCCGCGGGCTGGAGCAAGCCCACCCTGGAATGCGGGCCGGTGGCGCTGGATCTGGCGGCGCAGACGGTCAGCGTCAGCGGCAGCAACGTCGATCTGACCAGCTACGAATACAAGGTGCTCGAGTACCTGATGATGCATGCCGGCGAACTGGTCTCCAAGGCCGACCTCACCGAGCACATCTACCAGCAGGACTTCGATCGCGACTCCAACGTGCTGGAAGTGTTCATCGGCCGTTTGCGCAAGAAGCTGGATCCGGACGGCGAACTGAAGCCGATCGAGACCGTGCGCGGTCGCGGTTACCGGTTCGCGATCCCGCGCACCGAAGGCTGATCCCACGCGCCTGCGACGAGCAACCGAAGGACGCGACAGCGTGGCGGCACGGCCCAAGTGGTACAAGCGCTGGCGCCCGCGTTCGTTGCAGGCGCGCCAGTTGCTGGCCGCCAGCCTGAGCCTGGTGGCGTTCCTGGCCGCGGCCGGCTATGCGCTGGACCAGGCCTTCGCCGACACCGCGCTGAGCAACATGCGCGAGCGTCTGAAGAGCTACGCCACCGCCTACGCCAACAACGTCGATGTGGCGCGCGATGGCTCGCTGTACATCAACAACGACAAGCCGCCGCCGGACCCGCATTTCGACCGGCCGGGCAGCGGCCTGTACGCGCAGATCGTGCTGCCCAACGAGGGCTGGATCTCGATGTCCAGCGAGGGCCCGCTGCCGCCCAGGGGCGGCATGCTCGAACCGCGCCAGGAAACCTTCGACGGCCCCTGGCCGATGACCCAGATCGACGGCAGCGAAGGCGAGGTCTACCGCTACGGCATCGGCCTGGCCTACGTGCGCCGCGACAAGGAAACCCCGGTCACCATCTACATCATGGAGGACACCCGCGCGCTGGGTGCGCAACTGCGCGTGTTCCGCGGCCGGGTGTGGTTCAACCTCGGCGGCGCCGGGTTGATCCTGCTGCTGCTGCAGGCCTTCATTCTGCAATGGAGCCTGCGCCCGCTGCGACGCGTGATCAACGAACTGACCAAGGTGCAGCGCGGCGAAGCGATGCGCATGGGCGACCGGCATCCGCGCGAATTGGAACCGCTGACCGACAGCATCAACGCCTTCATCGAGAGCGAGCGCGAGAACCTGGACCGCCAGCGCAACACCCTGGCCGACCTGGCGCATAGCCTGAAGACGCCGTTGGCGGTCTTGCGCACCCAGCTCGACAGCGGCAACGACGGCCCGGAGCTGCGCGAGGAACTGGACGCGCAGTTGCGGCGCATGAACAACCTGGTGACCTACCAGCTCAGCCGCGCCGCTTCCAGCGGCCACAAGCTGTTCTCCGCGCCGCTGCCGATCGAGCCCAACGCCGAGGAGATCGTGCGCGGGCTGGAGAAGGTGTACGCGGCCAAGGGCGTGCTGTGCGAGTTCGACATCGAGCCGAGCGCGCGCTTCCACGGCGAACCCGGCGACCTGCAGGAACTGCTCGGCAACCTGCTGGAGAACGCCTTCAAGTGGGCGCGGCGGCGGGTGCTGCTGAGCGTGCGTCCGGCCCCGGCGGCTGGCAGCCGGCGCGCCGGCCTGGTGATCTCGGTGGAGGACGACGGCCCCGGCATCGCACCGGAGGAAGTCGCGCACATCCTGCAGCGCGGCGTGCGCGGCGACGAACGCGTGCATGGCCACGGCATCGGCCTGGCCATCGTGCAGGACCTGGTCAAGGGCTATCGCGGCGAACTGCAGGTGAGCCGTTCCGAGGAACTGGGCGGCGCGCGCTTCCTGGTGACCATGCCGCCGGGCCTGTAGCAGCCGCTCCGTGTGCTGCAGGTGAATCCCGCGCAAACGCCGCAGCGGTTTCCGACATCGGCTTAACGCCTGCGCCAGGCAGGCGCGGATACTGCGCGAGTCGTCACAGCCGGTTTTCCCGTCCAAGGAGCGCTGCATGCCCGAGCCCCGGCATCGTCCCGTATCGCGCCTGCGCGTGCACGGGCGCCGCGCGTTGCGCAACACGCAGCGGCTGCTGCTGTCGCTGCTGCTGGTGCTGTTCACCGTCGGCGCCATCGCCGGCAGCCAGAAGGTGCTGGAGCGCGACGATGCGCGCTGGCTGCAATCGATGACCACCGGCCTGGACAGCGCCAGCGTGGCGCAGCTGCAGCACGACGGGCGCAAGCGCTTTCTGCGCGACCAGTTGCAGGCCTCCAGCGGCGACGCCGCCCTGCCTGCCGCGGTGCGCACGCAACTGGAGGGCTACGAGGCCTTGCATACGCCGGTGCAGGAGCTGCTCAAGCAACTGGACGCGCGCCAGCAGTACATCAAGGCGATGCCCGACGGCGAGGCCAAGGTCGCCGCGAAGAAGGCCTTGCAGCAGCGCGCCGATGCGTTGCTGGCGCAGGCGCGGCAGGCGCAGCTGCTGCGCGCGGTGTATTCGCGCGACCAGCTGCGCGAGCAGATGGTGTGGTTCTGGCTCAACCATTTCAGCGTGTTCGCCGACAAGGGCCGCCTGCACTGGACCGTCGCCGACTACACCGACAACGCGATTCGCCCGCATGCGCTGGGCAAGTTCTCCGACCTGGTGATGGCGACGCTGCAGAGCCCGGCCATGCTCGAATATCTGGACAACGCGCAGAACGCCAAGGGCAAGGTCAACGAGAACTACGCGCGCGAACTGATGGAGTTGCACACGCTGGGCGTGGACGGCGGCTACAGCCAGCACGATGTGCAGCAACTGGCGCTGATCCTGACCGGTGTCGGCATCGCTCCGCCCAACCGCGACGCGCCGCCGAAACTGCCGCCGCCGCAGCAGGCGCACTACCTGCGTCGCGGCGCGTTCGAATTCAATCCTGCGCGGCACCAGCCCGGCGACAAGACCCTGCTCGGCCAGCGCATCGCCGGCGGCGGTTTCGACGAGGTCGAGCGCGCGGTGCAGTTGATCGTGCGCCAGCCGGCATGCGCGCATTTCGTGTCGCGGCGCCTGGCCGAATATTTCGTCGCCGACGATCCGCCGCCGGCGCTGGTGGAGAAGATGGCGCGCGCCTTCCAGCGCAGCGATGGCGATATCGCCGACGTGCTGCAGGTGATGTTCACCGCGCCGGAAATGGCCGCCGGCGCGCCGCACAAGTTCAAGGATCCGTACCGCTTCCTGGTGTCGTCGCTGCGCCTGGCCTACGACGGGCAGACCCTCGTCAATCCGCAGCCGCTGCTGGGCTGGCTGAGCCAGATGGGCGAACCGACCTATGGGCGCATCACCCCCGACGGCTGGCCGCTGCAGTCCGGCGCCTGGAACAGTTCCGGGCAGATGGCGCAGCGTTTCGAGATCGCGCGCGCGATCGGCGGCGGCAACACCCAGTTGTTCACCCGCGACGGACAGCAGCGCGGCGGTTTTCCGCAGCTGACCACGCCGCTGTACTACCAGGCGATCGAGCCGCAGCTCGGCGAGGCGACCCGCCAGGCGCTGGCGCAGGCGCGTTCGCAGCAGGAATGGAATGCGTTCCTGCTGGCATCGCCCGACTTCAACTATCGCTGATCCGGTCCATAGCGCTGGGTGCGGCGATCGCCGCCGCGTCCAGCGATCACGGAGGTCCTCCATGCACCGTCGCCAGTTCCTGTTCGCCTCCGCCGCCGCGGCCGCCAGCCTGCCCTTCGCCGGGCGCCTGTTCGCCGCGCCGGCGCCCTCGCCGCGCCTGCTGGTGGTGTTCCTGCGCGGCGGCTACGACAGCAACAACCTGTTGATTCCCTACGCCAGCGATTTCTACTACGCGTCGCGGCCGACCCTGGCGATCGCGCGGCCGGATCCGGCCAACCCCAACAGCGCCATCGCGCTGGATGCGCAGTGGGGGTTGAACCCGCGGCTGCGCGACACCTTGCTGCCGCTGTGGAACGACAAGCAACTGGCGTTCGTGCCGTTCGCCGGCACCGACGACCTGTCGCGCAGCCATTTCGAGACCCAGGACAGCATCGAGGCCGGGCAACCGGCCGGGCAACGCAGCGACTACCGTTCCGGGTTCCTGGCGCGACTGTCGCAGGTGGCCACCGGCACCCCGGCGATCGCCTTCACCGATTCGCTGCCGCTGAGCTTCCAGGGCGGCGGCGACATTCCCAACCTGTCGCTCAAGCGGAATCCCACCCCGGCCTTCGACCAGCGCCAGGCCGGGATCCTGGCGAAGATGTACCAGGGCACGCCGCTGGCCAGCGCCGCGCATGAAGGCCTGGCGCTGCGCCAGCAGGTCTCGCAGGCGTTGCAGGACGAAATGCAGCAGGCCAACCGCGGCGCCGCCAGCGCGCGCACCTTCGCTGACGAGACCCGGCGCATCGCCACGCTGATGCGCGAGCGCTATCGGCTCGGCTTCGTCGATGTCGGCGGCTGGGACACGCACGTCAACCAGGGCAGCACCGACGGCCCGCTGGCGACCAATCTCGGCAACCTGTCCGAAGGCCTGGCCGCGTATGCCGAGGCGCTGGGGCCGGAATGGCGCAACACCGTGGTGGTAGTGCTGTCCGAGTTCGGCCGCACCTTCCGCGAGAACGGCGACAAGGGCACCGACCACGGCCACGGCACCACGTACTGGGTGATGGGCGGCGCGGTCAACGGCGGCCGCATCGCCGGCGAGCAGGTCGCGGTGAGCAAGGACAAGCTGTTCCAGGATCGCGACTACCCGGTACTGACCAACTACCGCGACCTGTTCGCCGGCTTGCTGAGCCGCATGTGGGGCCTGTCGCCGGCGCAGTTGCAACAGGTGTTCCCGCAGGCGCATGCGCGGGATCTGCAGCTGGTGTGAGCTGTGCTGTGGCATCGCCGCACGAGCGGCGGCGCGATGGCTGGGTGCCCTGTAGGAGGGGCTTCAGCCCCGACAGACAGTGTACGGAGCCGGTGCAGTTCCCGACTTCGTTCGTCGCGGCTGAAGCCGCTCCTACAAGGGACTAGCGGCCAGCCAGCTGGGTGCCCTGTAGGAGGGGCTTCAGCCCCGACAGATAGTGTCCGAAGCCGGTGCAGCTCCCGACTTCGTTCGTCGCGGCTGAAGCCGCTCCTGCAGCAAGACATTCGTCACGCCGCGATCGCCGCCTGCGCGCCTCTCACGCCGCGCGCTTACGCGCCAGCGAACGGGGAGCGGCCGTAGAACCGCGTCAGATGCGCGGCCACGTCCGGCATCTCGCGCTGCAGCCGCTGCGGCGCGGAGAAATGGTATTCGCTGACCACCGCGAAGAATTCTTCCGGCGCCTCGGCGGCGTAGGCGTCGATCTCGCTGCCGCGGCCGCGGTCCACGCGCTTGCAGAACGCGTCGTAGCTGCGCTGGAAATCCGCGGCCCAGCGCCGCTGCCAGTCGCGCGGCAGCGGCGGCGTGCCGTCCAGTGCGCCATCGAGCACGTCGAGCTTGTGCGCCATCTCGTGCACCGCCACGCAGTAGCCGGCATGCGGGTCGTCCAGGTCGGCCTGTACATCGGCCCAGGACAGGATCAACGGGCCGCTGTCCCAGGATTCGCCGATCAGCTCGTCTTCCCACTCGTGCAGCACGCCGGCCGCATCGACATGGCTGCGCTGCACGCGGAACGCGTCCGGATACACCAGCAATTGCGACCAGCCGCGCAGGCCCTCGGCACCGAACTCCAGCAACGGCAGGCAGCACAGCGCCGCCAGCACGGTGCGCTGCGCCGCATCCAGGGTCAGCCCGTCCAGCGGCGAGATGGTCTTCTGCTGAAGGAATTGCGCCGCCAGCGTACGCAGCCGCTGCTCGCGTTCCGCATCCAGTGCCGCCACCCACGCGCAGCGCTGTCGCACCAGCTGCCAGGTCGCATCGTCGATCGCAACAGGCGCCGGCAGCAGCCAGCGCAACCAGCGTGGGATCAGCGGAACATCCCCGGCAGGAAGCTGTGCCACTTGGGCATGCGCAGGCGCGGCACCAGGTCGCTGTCGCTGCCGCCGCCGCTCGGTGCCGCCGGCTTGGCCGCCGCGGCGGGCGGGCGTGCCGTCGAAGCCGGACGTGCCTGGGCGGCGTCCGCGTCGGTGTTGTCGGCGTAGACGCAGTCGTTGCGCTGCTTGCTCACCAGCGCTTCGGACGCGTGGACGGCGGCCAGCGGGAGCAACAGCAGGATCAGGCACGGCAGGGAGCGGCGCATCGTCGGCATCCAGGGCGAACGGCGGTGAATCCCGATTCTAACGCGGTTTTCACCCGGTGCAGGGCCGGCGCTGGGCGCGGGGACGGCGCTTCCCGCATAATTTTCCGATTCGAGGCGATGGAATCGGCGTGGACGAGCGCGAACTACTGGCCCGGCTCAGCCAGGGCCGCCTTTCCGGCGACGCCCTGGCGCGGTCGTTCGGGCTGACCCGGGCCGCGGTGTGGAAGCGCATCCAGGGCCTGCGCGCGGCCGGGGTGGAGATCGACGGCCGCGCCGGCGAGGGCTACGGGCTGGCACGGCCGCTGGAATTGCTCGAGGTCGAGCGTATCCACGCGGCGCTGGCGCCGGCGGCCCGAGACGAGCTGGCCGGGCTGGAGATCGCCTGGAGCCTGGCCTCGAGCAACAGCACCCTGCTGGCGCGGCCGGCGCCGGCGCGCGGCAGCGCCGTGCTGCTGGCCGAGCGCCAGACCGGCGGCCGCGGCCGCCGCGGGCGGGTCTGGGCCTCGCCGCTGGCGGCGCACTTGTACCTGTCGGTGGCGCGCGGCTTCGACGGCGGGCTGGGGCGGCTGGGCGGGCTGAGCCTGGCCGCCGGCGTCGCCGTGGCCGAGGCGCTGCGCGCGGCCGGCTTCGCCACGGTCGGGCTGAAATGGCCGAACGACCTGCTCGCCGACGGACACAAGCTCGGCGGCTTGCTGGTCGAGGGCGGCGGCGAATTCGCCGGGCCGGCGCGCGCGGTGATCGGCCTGGGACTCAACGTACGCATGCCCGCGGCCAGCGCCGCGAGCATCGGCCAGCCGTGGACCGACCTGGCCACGCTGGCCGGCGCCGACGCCGAGGTCTCGCGCAACGCGATCGCCGCGAGGGTGCTGTCGCATCTGCTGCCGGCGCTGGCGCTGTTCGACGCGCAGGGCCTGGCGCCGTTCCTGCCGCGCTACGCCGCGCTGGACCTGCTCGCCGGGCGCGCGATCCGCATCGACGAGGGCGGCGTCGCGCGCGAGGGCGTGGCGCTGGGCCTGGCCGAGGACGGCGCGCTGCGGGTCGCCTTCGCCGACGGCGAGCGGCCGCTGCACGCCGGCGAAGTCAGCGTGAGGCCGGCATGAGCGACTGGTTGTTCGACCTGGGCAATTCGCGCTTCAAGTTCGCCGCGCTGGAACGCGGCCGCGCCGCCGCGGTGCAGGCCTGGCCGCACGGCGCCGAAGCGATGGACGCGGCCGCGGTGGCGGCGCTGCCGCGCGGCGACACCGCCTATGTCGCCAGCGTCGCCGCGCCGGCACTGACCGCGACCGTGCTGGATGCCTTGCGCGCCCGCTTCGCGCAGGTGCGGGTGGCGCGCACCGAGGCGGTCTGCGCCGGCGTGCGCATCGCCTATGCGCAGCCGCACAAGTTCGGCGTGGACCGCTTTTTGGCGCTGCTCGCCGCGCACGGCGACGGCGACGTGCTGGTGGTCGGGGTCGGCACCGCGCTGACCCTGGACCTGCTCGATCGCGACGGCCTGCACCACGGCGGGCGCATCGCGCCGTCGCCGACCACGATGCGCCAGGCCCTGCAGCAGCGCGCGGCGCAACTGCCGGCCGAGGGCGGCGACTATCGCGAGTTCGCCGCCGATACCGCCGATGCGCTGGCCTCCGGCTGCGACGGCGCGGCGCTGGCGCTGATCGAACGCAGCCTGCAGCAGGGCGAGGCGCTGCTGGCGCGGCGGCCGCGGCTGCTGCTGCACGGCGGCGGCGCACCGCCATTGCTGCATGCGTTGCCGGCGGCCGAGCAGCGGTCATCGCTGGTGCTGGACGGGCTCGCGCTGTGGGCGCAGGCGCACGCCGCGGCCGGGTCCGCCGGGTAGAATCCGCGCATGCTCGTCCGCGCCCTGCTCGTCGTCCTGACCATCCTCAACCTCGGCGTCGCGCTGTGGTGGGCGACGCAGCCGCAGACTCCGGCGCCGGCACCGATGCCGGCGCTGCCGGCCGGCGTGGCGACGCTGCAATTGGTGCCAGCGTCCGCGGCGGTGCCGCAGGCCGCGTCTCCGGCGCCGGCTGCCTCCGCAGCGGCGCCGACACCAGCGGTCCACACGGCCTCGGTGCCGGACGCTGCCGCTCCGGTCGTCGCTGCGCCGGCTGCGGACGCGCCTGCGACCACCGCAGTGCCCGCCGCCGCTGCGCCGCCGCCGCAGCAGCTCAAAGCGCCCAGCGTCGCAGCGGCTCCCGCCGCCGAGCCTGCCGCCGCCCCCGTGTGCCTGAGCCTGGGCCCATATCCGGACCGCGCCGCGGCCGAGACGGCAGCCGCCGCACTCGGTGCCGCACCGCGCCCGCGCCTGCGCGAGGTCAGCGACGGCGACGCCACCAGTTTCCGCGTACTGCTGCCGACCATCGGCGGCGAGGACGGGGTCAAGGCGGCGGTCGATCGCATCGTCGCCGCCGGCATCCGCGACTACTACCCGATTCGCCAGGGCGATGCCGGCAATGCCATCGCCCTGGGCCAGTACCGCAGCCGCGAAGGCGCCGAACGTCGCAAGGCCGAACTGGCCAAGGCCGGCTTCAACGTCGATCTGATTCCCAGCGGCGGCAGCGGCCAGTCGCGCTGGTGGCTGGACCTGCGGACCGACTCCGCGGCGCAGGCCGCGGCGCTGCGCCGGCAACTCGGCGCGCAGCGGCAACGCGCGCTGGACTGCGCCACGCTGCGCTAGAATGCCGCGCTGCGGTTGTTTCGGCCTCGTGCGCCCTGCGGATCGCAGTCCCGCAGCACCGCCGCGATGTGCCGCAACGGCCTGCCAGCAGGTAGACTGCGACGGCCCGCAGCGCGGGCGCTGCAGTCCTCGTGCCGCTTTAGCTCAGTCGGTAGAGCAACTGATTTGTAATCAGTAGGTCGTCCGTTCGATTCGGACAAGCGGCACCACTCTTCAGTCTTCATGCAGCGCATCGCGCAGGCCCGCGTCACGCTGCGCCCTCCTCGTGTCGATCTCGTGCGCAAGCACGCTGCAGCGCTGCATTTGCGCGTGTTTCCGGCAACCGGCCGCACACGGCCGGCGCTCGGCCTGCTGCGCCGCGGCGGGTCGCGCCGCGGGCGGCTCGCTAGACTGGCGCACATTTTTCGCTGGAGCGCGTCCGCATGAATTCCTCTTTTCTGCCGGTGTCCCTGATCGGCGTTCCCACCGACATCGGTGCCGGGCATCGCGGCGCGCGCATGGGGCCGGAGGCGCTGCGCATCGCCGGCCTGCACGAGGCGCTGGCCAATCGCGGCATCGAGGTGCGCGACCTGGGCAACCTCGACGGTCCGCGCAACCCGTGGCAATCCCCGGTCGCCGGCTATCGCCACCTGGACGAAGTGGTGGCCTGGAACCGCGCGCTGATGGAGGCCAGCTACGCCGAGCTGCGCGCCGGGCGCATGCCGATCATGCTCGGCGGCGATCATTGCCTGGGCATCGGCTCGATCACTGCGGTGGCGCGGCATTGCCGCGAGCAGGGGCGCAAGCTGCGGGTGCTGTGGCTGGACGCGCATTCGGACTTCAATACCAGTGAGGTGACCCCGTCGGGCAACGTGCACGGCATGCCCGTGGCCTGCCTGTGCGGGCTGGGGCCGCAGGCGCTGACCGAACTGGGCGGCGCCGCGCCGGCGCTGCGCCCGGAGCAGGTCCGCCAGATCGGCATCCGCTCGGTGGATCCGGACGAGAAGCGGCTGATCAAGCAGCACCGCATCGACGTGTACGACATGCGCTACATCGACGAGATGGGCATGAAGCGGACCATGGAGGCGGCGCTGGACGGGCTGGACGCGGACACGCACCTGCACGTCAGTTTCGACGTGGATTTCCTCGACCCGAGCATCGCTCCCGGCGTCGGCACCACCGTGCCCGGCGGGCCGAATTACCGCGAAGCGCAATTGGTGATGGAGATGATCGCCGACAGCGGACGCATGGGGTCGCTGGACATCGTGGAGCTCAATCCGGTGCTGGACCATCGCAATCTGACTGCCGAGCTGGCGGTGGACCTGGTCGAGAGCCTGTTCGGCAAGTCCACGCTGATGCGCGATTGACGCGGGTTTCAGCGCGAAACTGAATATTGCCACGCTTCATTCACGTGAAATCCACAGTCGTGAAGTCAGATTCACCGCCAGACGGTAGTTCGGCAACGGCTATCGCCGCGACCACCCAGACCCGATCCACTGCGAGGACTCCATGATGAAGCGACTGCTCACCTTGATGATGCTGACCCTGTTCTGCGGGGGCATGCTGACTGGCTGCAACACCATGGCCGGTGCCGGCAAGGACATGCAGAAGGCCGGCGATAAGGTGGAAACCAAAGCCGACGATTGCAAAGACGGCAAGTGCTGATCGATCGTCCGCAGTGGTTTGGCGTTGACCGATTACCCAATGCGTAACCCCGCGCGGCCACCTATGCCGCGTTCCCATGACCAAGAAGGAGTGAGACCTATGAAGCGTACTTTTGCGTGGATGCTGCTGGCGATGTTTTCGGTGGGCCTGCTGTCGGGCTGCAACACGGTTGCCGGTGCCGGCAAGGACGTGAAGAGCGCCGGCGAGAAGGTCGAAGACGCTGCCAAGAACTGAGCCCAGCGCTCGGTGACGAAAGACGGGTCGGCTTGCCGGCCCGTTTTTTTTGCGCGTTTTTCAGCGCGCATCGATAGTTTGGCGCTAAACGATTCATCGCACTCATGCGCCGTTGACGGCGCATTGATCGATCGGCAACGGCGCAGGCGCAATGCTGTGCGCGCGGTGCAATCGCCGCCCACCTCCAACGAGAGCGATGCTATGAACAAAGACATCATTTCCGGCAAGTGGACCCAGCTCAAGGGCAAGATCAAGGCGCAGTGGGGCGACCTGACCGACGACGATTTCGACGTGGCCACCGGCAATGCGCAGTACCTGTCGGGCAAGCTGCAGGAACGCTACGGCTGGGATCGCGACCGCGCCGAGAAGGAAGTGCGCACCTTCCAGGACGGCCTGGGCAAGGAATACCGCGACTGAGGCGCTCGATGTGCTCTACGCAGAAACGGGCCGCGATGCGGCCCGTTTGTTTTTGCGCGGTCGTGCAGGCTCAGCGCGCCGGCGGATCCGGCACGAAGTCGCCGGGGAAGGCCTGCGGGACGTCGGCCACGCGCGGGTAGGGGCGCGGCCGCGGGATCACCCCGCGCGCGACCAGCCGCGCATGGCTGTCGTAGCGCAGCTGCAGGCGCTGCCGCGGCACGTCGCTGGCGCGTTCGAACTCGGTGACGGTGGACGGCGACCATTCGCGTTCGCCATGGCCGGTGCCCAGGCGCTGCATCTTGCCCTGCGCCGCGTCGCTTTCCTGCGCGCGTGCGGCGGCAGCGGGCGCGGCTGCTACCGGCGCCGCGGCGCGCTCGCCGTACCGCTGTTCGCTGTCCTGCTCGACGCTCGCCTGCGGCACGATCGTCGGCGCTTCCTCGAACACCGCCATGCCGATCACGCCGACGTTGTCGGGGCGGCCGGTGCGCGCGGCGTAGCTGTCGGCAAGGTCGGTGAACACGAACTGCGCGATCTCGCGCTGCGACTTGCGCCAGCCGGCGATCTCGGTGCTCTGCCACGGCGCCAGCACGTAGCCGCGCTGGTCGCTGGCCGCGGTCTGGCCGCTGACCGCGTTGACCCCATCCACCGACAGCACCGCCAGCACGCGGCGGCCGCTGCGGTTGGTCAGGCGCAGCGCATAGCGGTGGCCGGGCGCGGCGGCGATCCAGCGCTGGCCGCGCTGCACATACTGCGGCAGATCGGCGCCGCCGGCGTCGCGGTCGATCACGCTCAGCTCCACCAGCGGGGCGGATGCGGGCGGCGCGGGGTAGGGGCGGAAACCGCACAACAGGCCGATGCACAGCAAGGCGATCGAGATCGGGCCGATCGGGCGGGTCGAAAAAAACAGGCGGGCGGGCTTGCGCATCACGGCGACTCCACGGAAGGGACCTGCTGTTGAACGCGCCAGGCGCCGGAACGGGGTTGCCGCGCAGCGGTTAAACTCGCCGGGTTTTCTTCTGGCCGTCGATTCCCCGCATGACCACCCGCGTCCTTACCGGCATCACCACCTCCGGCACCCCGCACCTGGGCAACTACGTCGGCGCGATCCGCCCGGCATTGCAGGCCAGCCTGCGCCCCGGCATCGAGAGCTTCTATTTCCTGGCCGACCTGCACAGCCTGATCAAGGCGCAGGATCCGGCGCGCACCCAGCGCTCGACCCTGGAGATCGCCGCCTCGTGGCTGGCGGCCGGGCTGGACCCGTCGAAGGTGTGGTTCTACCGCCAGTCGGACGTGCCGGAAACCAACGAGCTGACCTGGTTCCTGACCTGCGTCGCCGGCAAGGGCATCCTCAACCGCGCCCACGCCTACAAGGCGGCGGTGGACAAGAACCGCGCCGACGGCGAGGACGACGATGCCGGGGTCAGCGCCGGATTGTTCATGTATCCGGTGCTGATGGCCGCCGACATCCTGCTGTTCAACGCGCAGCAGGTGCCGGTGGGCCGCGACCAGATCCAGCACATCGAGATGGCGCGCGATTTCGGCCAGCGTTTCAACCACGTCTACGGTCGCGACTATTTCACCCTGCCCGAAGCGCTGATCGACGAGAACGTGGCCACCTTGCCCGGCTTGGACGGGCGCAAGATGAGCAAGAGCTACGACAACACGATTCCGTTGTTCGCCCCGCGCGAGGAACTGAAGAAGCGGGTGTTCTCCATCGTCACCGATTCGCGCGCGCCGGGCGAGCCGAAGGACACCGAGGGCTCGGCGCTGTTCCAACTGTACCAGGCCTTCGCCAGCGACGAGGAGACCGCCGCGTTCGCGCAGGCCTTCGCCGGCGGCATCGGCTGGGGTGAGGCCAAGCAGCAGCTGTTCGCGCGCATCGATGCGGAGATCGCGCCGATGCGCGAGCGCTACGAGGCGCTGATGGCGCGGCCGGGCGATATCGAGGCGATCCTGCGCGACAACGCGCAGCGCCTGCGCGCGCGCTATGCCACGCCGTTCCTGGCCGAATTGCGGCACGCGGTGGGCCTGCGCGACCTGTCGCTGCGCGAGGCCGGGCACGCCGATGCCGCCGCGGCCAGGCAGGCGTTGCCGAGCTTCAAGCAGTACCGCGAAGGCGACGGCTGCTTCTACTTCAAGCTGCTCGACGGCGAAGGCGCGCTGCTGCTGCAGAGCGGCGGTTTCGCGTCGCCGCGCGACGCCGGGCGCGTGATCGGCGCGCTCAAGCAGGCCGATCGCGCCGATGCGCTGCAGACCGCAGAACTCAGTCTGGCGGTGCCCGCCGAAGCCGTGCTGGCCGCGCTGCAGCGGCTGCGCGACGCGGGCTGAACGCGTGCACGGCGAAGCACTCCTGTAGGAGGGTCTTCAGCCCCGACCGGGCATTACCGGTAACGCCCGGTCGGGGCTGAAGCCCCTCCTGCAGAGAAGCGCGCGGCAGCGCGGGCCGCGTGCGAACCGGGTCGTCGGCCTGACCACCGCTCCGCGCAGGGCTGGCAACCGCCTCCATACGGCCTAGAATGGAGGTTCGCCCAGCCACCGCCTTGCGCAATGCCACGCGACCCCAGCATCCATCTCATCGACACCGGCTTCCAGCGCGCGCAGTTCGATGCGGCCTACCTGATCGTGGAAAACGGGCGCGGCGCGTTCGTCGATTGCGGCACCAGCCACTCGGTGCCGGCCATGCTGGCCGCGCTCGACGGCGCCGGCCTGGCGCCGGGCGACGTGGACTGGCTGATCCTGACCCACGTCCACCTGGACCATGCCGGCGGCGCCGGCGCGTTGCTGCAGCGGCTGCCGAACGCGCGCCTGCTGGTGCATCCGCGCGGCGCGCCGCACATGATCGATCCGGCGCGGCTGATCGCCGGCGCCACCGCGGTGTACGGCGCGGCCGAGATCGCGCGCAGCTACGGCACGATCGTGCCGGTGCCGGCCGAGCGCGTCGTCGTCGCCGAGGACGGCCATCGGCTGTGGCTGGGCGAGCGCGAACTGCTGTGCATCGATACGCCCGGCCACGCGCGCCATCATCTGTGCGTGTGGGACGCGCGCAGCCGCAGCTGGTTCACTGGCGACACCTTCGGCCTGTCGTACCGCGAACTGGGCAGCGCGCAGGGCGCGTTCGTGATCCCGACCTCCTCGCCGGTGCAGTTCGATCCGGAAGCGATGCGCGCCTCGATCCAGCGCATGCTCGGCCATGCGCCGGAGACGCTGTATCTGACCCACTACGGCCCGGTCGGCGCGGCGGACACGCTGGCGGTGGAGTTGTTCGAGCAACTCGACGCGATGGTGGCGATCGCGCGCGGTTGCGACGGGCGTTCCGATCGCCATCGCTGCCTGGTCGCCGCGCTGAGCGCGCTGTACCTGGAGCGCGCGCGGCTGCATGGCTGCCCGCTCGACGATGCCGGCGTGGAGCGGGTGTTGCAGATGGATATCGAGCTCAATGCGCAGGGCCTGGGCTGCTGGCTGGATCGGTGAGGGGCCGGGATTCGGGATTGGGGAATCGGGAATGGGAAAAGCGGTGTGTCTGCGCATCTCGCATCTCGATCCACCTCATTGCTGTTTCGTGACGGTGTCACGCTCTACACTGTGCGGCCCGCTGTTTTCCAGGTCGTTGCCGTGAATCCGATGCGTATGTTGCTGCTGTCCGCCTGCCTGTTCATGGGGGGCGCCGCGCAGGCGGCCAACGAGGCGCTGCCTGGCGGCGGCATCGATGCCGAAGCGCTGGAGCGGCATGTGCGCACGCTGGCGTCCGATGCGTTCGAGGGCCGTGCGCCGGCCACGCCGGGCGAGGACAAGACCATCGCCTATCTCAGCGAACAGTTCCGCCTGGCCGGCGTGCAACCGGCGGGCGACGACGGCGGCTGGACCCAGGCGGTGCCGCTGGTGCGCGCGCAGGTCGACGGACCGGTGACGGCGACGCTGCGTGTGGCCGGCGCGTCGCAGGCGCTGGTCAACGGCGAGGACGTGGTGCTGCAGAGCCTGCGTCCCGGCAGCAAGGTGGCGCTGAAGGACGCGCCGCTGGTGTTCGTCGGCTACGGCATCCACGCGCCCGAGCGCGGCTGGGACGACTACAAGGGCGTGGACCTGAAGGGCAAGATCGCGGTGATGCTGATCAACGACGCCGACTTCGAGACGCCGCAGCCCGGCGCTTTCGACGGCCGTGCGGTCACCTACTACGGGCGCTGGACCTACAAGTACGAGGAAGCCGCGCGGCAGGGCGCGGCCGGCGTGCTGATCGTGCACGAGACCGCGCCGGCGGCGTACGGCTGGGCCACGGTGAAGAGTTCCGGGCTGTCGCCGCTGTTCGACATCGAGCGCAGCGACGCGCAGGCGCGCGCGCAGCACGTGCCGGTACGCGGCTGGATGCAGCGCGCACTGGCGGTGTCGCTGTTCCAGCGCGCCGGGCTGGATTTCGAGGCGGAGAAGCAGCGCGCGCAGCGCGCCGACTTCCGCCCGCAGGCGCTGGGCGATGCGGCGCTGTCGGTGCGCTTCGCGCTCAAGCGCGAGCGCGTGGTCACCCACAACGTGGTGGCCAAGCTGGAAGGCGCCACGCATCCCGAGGAGACCATCATCTACTCGGCGCACTGGGACGCGTTCGGCATCGGTGCGGCCGACGCCAGCGGCGATCGCATCCGCCGCGGCGCGATCGACAACGCCACCGGCGTGGCCAGCGTGCTGGAGCTGGCGCGGGTCTTCGCCGCCGGGCCGCGGCCGCAGCGCACGCTGTATTTCATCGCGCTCACCGCCGAGGAGAAGGGCCTGCTCGGCGCGACCTACTACGCCGCGCATCCGCTGGCACCGCTGGCGACCACCGTGGCGGTGATCAACAGCGAGATGTTCAGCCCCGACGGCGCCACCCGCGACATCGCCTCGTGGGGCCGCGGGCGGGTGTCGCTGGAGCGCGACCTGGCCGCCGCGGCGCAGGCGCGCGGCCGCGCCTATTCGCCGGATCCGAACCTGGAGGCGGGCTTCTTCTATCGCGCCGACCATTTCGCCTTCGCCCGCGCCGGCGTGCCGGCGATCACCGTGGGGCCTGGCTTGGACAAGCTGGACGGCGGCGTGGCCGCCGGCAAGGCGATCCGCGACCGCTATTTCGCCGACTGCTACCACCAGCCCTGCGATCGCTGGAGCGCGTCCTGGGATCCGGCCGGGCATGCCGCCGACACGCTGCTGCTGTACGACCTGGGTCAGCGCCTGGCCGACAGCCGCGAATGGCCGCGCTGGGACGACGGTTCGGAGTTCAAGCCGGCGCGCGATGCGAGCGAGGCGGCGCGGCGCTGAGGGGGGCGCCCGCCATGCCGCTCCGCACCTGGCGCGCAACGGCTCGACGACCTTCCTTGGCGGCGGCATTGGAGCGAGGGCGAAGCTTGGCATGGCGGCCGGCACCTCGACGTTCGCCGCGGTAGACGCGCTGTCGCATTCCCTCGCTCTGGACCTGGTGCCCGTCACGATCGCCGGCGTCGGGCACGCGGCGGTCTTCCTGACGACCCATCCCTATGTCCCCGGAATCGTCCTAGAAGTCTCCGGTGGAGCGTTGCTGGTCGACGGGCTGTTCTGACCGACATCCCAGGATGGGCCGTTGTCACACCCAGGCGGCGCCGAAACCACTACGATTCCTCGCGCCACCTGGACGCGAGGAATCATGCAGATGAAGACGCTGGCAAATGCGGTTCTGCTCGGAGTCCTACTGACGAGTGTCGCGCACGCGCAGACCAACGCAGGCAATCAGAAGCCCGACCCTGAGCTCCCTTTCAACGTCACCAAGGTGGCCAGCTTCGATCTGCCCTGGCGCATCGCGTTCCTGCCCGATGGCCGCATGCTGATCACCGAGAAGGTCGGTCGCGTGCAGTTGGTGACTCCGCAAGGCGCCAAGACCGAGCTCAAGGGCGTGCCGGCCAGTTACGTTGAAGGCCAGAACGGCATGCTGGGCGTGTTCGTGTCGCCCCACTACGCCATCGACAAGAGTGTGTACCTGACGTATGTCGCACCCGGTGACTATGGCGGCGGCCTGGCCATGGGCCGAGGCAGACTGGTGGTGGAGGGCAACGAGGCCCGGCTGGACAACTTCAAGGTGCTATGGCGCCAGATGCCCACGGGCAAGGGCGGCCAGGCCGGCGCGCAGATCGCCTTTTCGCCGGATGGCCAGTATCTGTTCCTCACGGTGGGCGATCGCCAGCGCTTCACGCCGGCACAGGATCTCAATCAACCAGTGGGCAAGATCCTGCGGTTGACGCTGGACGGCAAGCCCGCGCCGGGAAACCCGTGGGCAGGCAGGGGCGGTGCGCGCACCATCCCGCTGATCGATCCGCCGGCCGATACCGAAGCGGCCAAGACGGCACCGGTGATCAGCACCTACACGTTCCCCAAATCCAACCTCACGCCGGCCGAAACCTGGTCCATCGGCCACCGTACCCCCTACGGCCTCGCCTTCGCTCCCGACGGTCGGCTGTGGGAACTCGAGCACGGTCCCCTCGGCGGCGACGAACTGAACCTGATCCAGCGCGGCAAGAACTACGGGTGGCCGCTGGTTTCGTATGGCGACAATTACAACGGCGTGCCGATTCCCAAACCCGAGACGCGGCCCGATCTTGCCAAGCCGGCGATCTATTGGGTACCGGTGATCGCGCCCGGCAACCTGATGTTCTACAAGGGCAGCCTGTTCCCGCAGTGGAAGGGAAGCGCGTTGATCAGCGGCCTGGTCAGCCAGGGCCTCATCCGCGTCACGGTCGATAGCAAGGGCGGCGCCACCGCGGTCAATCGCTGGAGCATCGGCAAGCGCATCCGCGATATCGAGGAGGCGCCGGATGGCTCGCTGTGGTTGCTGGAAGACGCCAAGCCCGGTGGCCTGTTCCGGCTCACACCGAAGTAGGCGCACTGGCGGTGTTCCTGGCGCTATCGGGCGCCCGCTGGGTTGCGAACCGCCGTCATGCGGAAGGTGATCGACCGGTGCAGACCGTGTCCGGAGCCGGCGCAGTTTCCGACTTCGCTCGTCGCGGCTGAAGCCGCTCCTGCAGGGGCTTGCGGCATGCCGGCTGGGTGCACTGTAGGAGGGGCTTCAGCCCCGACAGATGGTCTCCGGAGCCGGCGCAGTTTCCGGCTTCGCTGGTCGCGGCTGAAGCCGCTCCTACAGGAGGCTCGCGGCTAGCGGGCTGGGTGCACTGTAGGAGGGGCTTCAGCCCCGACAGACAGTGTCCGAAACCGGTGCAGCTCCCAACTTCGTTCGTCGCGGCTGAAGCCGCTCCTACAGGAGGCTCGCGGCTAACGTGCTGGGTGCACTGTAGGAGGGGCTTCAGCCCCGACAGACAATATCCGAAGCCGGTGCAGCTCCCGACGTCGCTCGTCGCGGCTGAAGCCGCTCCTACAAGGGACTTGCGGCCAGCCGGATGGGGGCACTGTGGGAGGGACTTCAGTCCCGACGCGGACGAGCTTGCCGGCGCGGCGTGCGGCATCGATGGACCGACTTCGCCAGGACGGCTCCTGCGCGGAAAGCGCGTGTGCTGCCACGATCGAGATCGAGCATGCATCGTCGACGCGTCGCGAACGCGCCACGTGCGCCACGTGCAAAACAGCGTGCCACGCACATCGCGCCGCGCTGCTGTCGCTGGTCGCCGCCGCTGGCCTAGAATCCATCTCCACACCGCCCGGTCCTTCTGCGCATGTCGTCCCCGCCTTCTCCCGTCGCCGCCGTCCCCGCGCGTGGCGGTTTCGTCGTCCTCGCGCTGCTGCTGGTCTACGTGGTGTGGGGGTCGACCTATCTGGCGATCCGCTTCGCGCTGGAAGGCGGCACGCCGCCGCTGAGCATGGTCTCGGGACTGCGCTTCGTGGTCGCCGGTTCGCTGCTGTACGCGGTGCTGCGCTGGCGCGGCGTGGCCGCGCCGACGCGCGCGCAATGGGGGTCGCTGACGGTGCTGGGCGCGCTGCTGCTGTTGTGCGGCAATGGCATGGTGGTGCTGGCCGAGCGCCAGGTGTCCTCCGGCCTGGCCGCGGTCGCGGTGGCTTCGGTGCCGCTGTGGATGGCGCTGTTCGGCGCGCTGCGCGGGCAGCACGCCAGCCGCGGCGAATGGCTGGGCATCGTGGTCGGGTTCGCCGGCGTGCTGTGGCTCAACGCCGGCAGCAGCCTCAGCGCCAGCCCCAAGGGCCTGGTGCTGCTGTTGATCGCGCCGATCGGCTGGGCGTTCGGCTCGGTGTGGTCGCGCGGTCGCGATCTGCCGATGCCGTTCATGGCCGCGGCCGGGCAGATGTTGTGCGGCGGCGTGCTGCTGGTCGCCACCGGCCTGCTGAGCGGCGAACGCCCGCACGCGTGGCCGACGCCGCACGCGTTGATGGCGGTCGCCTACCTGTGCGTGTTCGGCTCGATCGTGGCGTTCACCGCCTACGTGTGGTTGCTGCAGAACGTGCGTCCGGTGCTGGCCGGCAGCTATGCCTACGTCAATCCGGTGATCGCGGTGGCGCTGGGCAGCTGGCTCGGCGGCGAGCGCTTCAGCGCCAGCGACCTGGGCGCGATGGCGGTGATCCTGGCCGGCGTGGTGGTCATCACCGTGGCGCGGACGCGGCGATGAGCGTCACCGAGCAGGACACGCGCCGCGGCCTGTCGATCACCGCGCTGACCTTCGCGCTGTGGGGCGTGGTGCCGGTGTACTGGCATCTGCTCAAGGCGGTGCCGTCGGCCTACATCATCGCCCACCGCATCGTCTGGAGCGCGGTGCTGGTGGTGGGCTGGCTGCTGTACCGCACGCGCCTGCAGTGGTGGCGCAGCATCGCCGCGCAGCCGCGCGCGCTGGCGATCCTGGCGCTGAGCAGCCTGGCGATCGCGTTCAACTGGGGCCTGTACATCTGGGCGATCAACGCCGGCCACGTGATCGAGGCCAGCCTGGGCTATTTCATCAATCCGCTGGTCAACGTGCTGCTCGGCGTGCTGGTGCTGAAGGAGCGGCTGCGCGCGCTGCAGTGGCTGGCGGTGGCGTGCGCCGCGTTCGGTGTGGCGTGGCTCACCGTCGATGCCGGTGCGCTGCCGTGGATCGCGCTGAGCCTGGCGGCCTCGTTCGGGCTGTACGGCCTGCTGCGCAAGCTGGTGCAGGTGGATGCGGTGGCCGGACTGGGCGTGGAGAGCCTGTACCTGTTCCTGCCGGCACTGGGTTTCGTGCTGTGGAGCGAAACCGGGCACGGCGGCGGTTTCGCCACCGGGTGGGGCTGGCGCAACGATCTGCTGCTGGTGTTCGGCGGCGTGGTCACCGCGGTGCCGCTGATCGGGTTCGCCTACGGCGTGCGGCGCATTCCGCTGTCGCTGGTCGGCCTGCTGCAGTACATCGCGCCGAGCCTGCAGTTGCTGCTGGGGGTGTGGTTCTTCCGCGAGCCGTTCGACAGCGGCAAGGCGATCGGCTTCGCCGCGATCTGGGTGGGTTTGCTGCTGTTCGCCGGCGAGAGTTTGTGGCGCTCGGGCTGGGGGCGGCGGGGGGCCTGAGAGGCCGGGATTGGGGATTCGGGATTGGGGATTCGTAACGGCGACCTGCGCGGGCCGCTACGCTACCGCTGTGAGCGGCTTCGGCCCTTGCGAATCCCCAATTCCGAATCCCCAATCCCGGCTCAACCCCGGCTGCCACTCGCGGCCGGGGCGCCGCCAGTCAGCTGCTGCTCTACGTCCACGCGCGGCGCCAGCGGCGACGGGCAGTGGCCGTCGTGGCGCTGCGCCGGCAGTTCGGCGAACCAGTCCTCCACGGTCGGCGCCAGCAGGTCCAGCCGCATCGGCAGGCTGATGTGGTTCTCGCCGGGCATCTCCAGGTAGTGCGCGCGCGGCGCGTCCAGCGCCAGCAGGCGGCCGTGCGCGACCGGGATGTGCTGGTCGGCGCTGCCGTGCAGCAGCAGCAGGCAGGCCGGCGCGGTGCGCGCGGCGGCGGTCACGTCGACCTGGTCCAGGTTCAGCGCCAGGCGCTGGTTGGCGTTGGCGATGACCGCGTCCAGGTTCTGCCCGCCGTAGCGCCAGCGCGCCAGGTCCATCGCCGCGCTGGCCATCCAGCCCTGCGGGCGGCTGGCGAGCATGTGCGGGATCATGTCGCGGATGCCGCGGCCGGCGTTGGCGAAGGATTCCATCGCGACCACGCCTTCGACGTCGCCGCCCAGCTTCTGCGCGGTGAACAGCGCGGTGGCGGCGCCGTAGGACACGCCGAACAGGTACAGCGGGCCTTGGATCTCGCCGCGGGCGCGCAGCGCGCGGATCACCGCGACCACGTCGTCGGACTCGCGCGTGCCGTAGCCGGCCGGGCCGCCGCCGGAGCGGCCGTGGTTGCGCAGGTCGATGCTGATGCTGCGGTAGCCGGCCTGGGCCAGGTCCAGCGACCACGGCAGCAGCGAGTCGCCGTCCATCATCCAGCCATGCAGCAGCACCACGGTGCCGCGCGGGGCGGCGTGGGGGCCGGGCTGCGGGGCGGCCACGTCCATCGCGAAATCGGCGCGCTCGTGGCCGTTGGCGTCGCGGCCGGCGTGCTCGTAGCGGTAGCGCATGCGGTAGTCGCCCGGATCGATCGCACGCCAGAAGATCGGGATGCCGGCCGGGGTGAGCACGTGCCCGCTGCGGTTGGGCAGCGTCGCCAGCAGGCCCTGGATGCGTTCCTCGTCCATCAGCGGCGACACGCCGCCCGGCGCGACCAGGCGGTCGCTGAGCGAGGTGGAGGAGCGGGCGGCCAGGCCCAGGCTGGTCAGGCACAGGCTGGCGCAGAGGACGAGCAACAGGCGCAGGCGCGACGACATGGCGGTAGGCGGTGGATGAATGGCCGCGCAGGCTAGCGCCTTCGCCGGCGCGGCTCTACCGCAATTGGATGACGAAACGATGACGCGGTGCGGGTGCGGGGCGCCAAGGCGCGGTCGCCGGCCCGGTTTTCCCGATGGCGCCTTGCGCTGCGGTGCATTCGCGGCGCCCGTGTCGGCCGCGCCGGGCCTGTTTGGCGCTCGGTCGGTGCTGCGTGGCGCAGCCTTGCGTTCAGGTCGGCGCGGCGCGACCGGCTTGCGGCACGCCGGACCGGACCCGCAGGGTGGCGCTTGCGCAAGCCAATGGCCCTGCCCGACCGCGTGGTCGCCGAGCCGAGCAGGCTTGGCGCCTGCCCGGGCACGGAGGCCCGCCGCTACAGCGCGCGCAAGGCGGTGGTGATCGGCAGCCGCGCCGCGCGCAGCGCCGGGAACAGCCCACCGACCAGGCCGATGCCCAGCGCCCACTTCAGTCCGCTCCACAGCAGCGCCGGGGAGACCTTGAACTGGAACACCACCTGGCTGAAGTTGCTGCCCAGCGTGGACACGCTGTAGCCGTTGAACACGGTCCAGGCGATCAGCCCGCCGAGCAGCCCGCCGAGCAGCGCCAGCAGCATCGTCTCCAGCATCACCGCGGTCACCACCGGCAGGCCGCGGAAACCGATCGCGCGCATCGTGGCGATCTCGCGGGCGCGGGTGGCCACCGCCGCGTACATGGTGTTGAGCGCGCCGAACACCGCGCCGACCGCCATGATCGCGCCGATCACCGTGCCGAGGATGCTGATCAGCTTGCTGAGGTTGCCGCCCTGCTTGGCGTAGTAGGCGCGGGTGGTCTCCACGTCGAGCTTGAGCCGCGGGTCGGCGGCCATCGCCGCCTTGAACTGGGCGTAGCCGTCCTTGCCGGCGGTACGCACGCTGATCGACTGGTAGGCGCTGCGGTTGTAGGTGGAGGCCAGGGTCTGCGCGTCGGCCCACAGCTCCGAGTCGTGCGCATCGCCGGAGGCGAACACGCCGACCACGGTCCACTGCTCGCGGCCCAGGCTCAGGGTCTTGCCCACGTCCAGGCCGCGGAACTGCGCCTTGGCGCCCTGGCCGACCACGATCTCGCGCAGGCCGGCGCCGAAGCGGCGGCCCTCGACGATCCTGAGCTTGTCGTGCACCGCCCAGCCGGCGTCGCCGACGCCGCGGAACTGCACGTTGGTGTCGGTGCCGTCGGCCTTGCTCGGCAGGTTGATCACCTGCGACAGCTCCGGGGAGACCAGCGGCTTGCCGTCGGCGCCTTTGGCCACGCCGGCCAGGCTGGCGATCAGCGGCACCTGGTCGCGGGTGATCACCGAATTGGTCTCGGCGCCGGAGCCGCCGCGCAGCACGATCGCGGTGCTGTCGTCGCCGGTGCTGTTGAGCGTGGCCTGGAAGCCTTCGCCCATCGCCAGCATCGCCACCAGTACGCCGACCACGCCGGCGATGCCGACCACGATCACCGACGAGGCGCCCCAGCGCTGCGGCAGGCTGGCCACGCCGATGCGGGTGGCGGCCAGCGCCAGGCGGCCGCCGCGGGTCAGCAGCAGCCACAGCGCCACGCCGGCGGCCAAGGCCAGCACGCCGTACCAGGGCAGGGCGATCCACAGCGCCAGCCCCACCGCCAGCAGCAGCAACGTGAGCAGGTTTCCCAACCAGAGTTTGAGTTTCATCAGTGCGTCTTCCGAAAATGCGACAGGGAGCGATGCGGCGGCGGGCTCAGCGCCCGGCCAGCGCGTCCACGATCTTCAGGCGCTGCGCGCGCAATGCCGGCAGCAACCCGACCACGATGCCGATGGCGACCATCAGTCCCAACGCCACCCCCCAGGTCTGCGCCGGTACGCCGCGCATCGGCATCATGCCGCCGCTGGCCGCGGCCACGCCGGGGATGATCAGCGCCGCCAGGCCCATGCCGATCAAGCCGCCGAGCACGATCAGCAGCACCGACTCCACCATCACCAGGGTCAGCACGGTGCCGTCGCGGAAGCCGAGCGTCTTCAGCACCGCCAGTTCCGGGATGCGCTCGCGTACCGCCTGCGCCATGGTGTTGCCGGTGAGCAGCAGCAGGGTGAAGAACACGGCGGCCATGATCGCGGTGACGATCAGGCCGACGTCGGCGAACTGCTTGGCGAAGGCCTGCGAGAACGCGGCCTCGGTCTGGCTCTTGGTCTCGTGGTCGGAGTTGAGCGACAGCGCGTCGATCGCCTGCGCCACCCGCGAGGCCTGGTCGGCGTTGCCCAACTGCACGGTGTACCAGCTGACCTTGTTCTTGATGTAGTCGTTGGACTCGTCGAAGTACTTCCAGTTCATCATCAACTGGTTCTCGGCCTGCGCGTTCTTGGCGTCCTTGACCTTGAAGATGGTGGTCAGGGTCAGCGGCCAGTCGTTGCTGCCGCCGCGCGGGAAGATGGTGGCCTGCAGCGGAATGGTGTCGCCGATCTTCCAGCCGTTCTTCTTGGCCAGCGAGGCGCCCACCGCCGCCGCGGTGCGTGTCTCGCGGAACGCCTTGAGCTGCGCCGGCGGCACGTCGTACTCGCTGTAGACGTCGAAGAAGTTCGGCGCCACCGAGAAGTTGGGGAAGAAGTTCTTCGGGTCGCGGTAGATGCCGCCGAACCACATCGCGTAGGTGACCTTCTTCACCCCCGGCACCGATTCGATCTGCGACTGCAGGCTGACCGGCAACGACTGGGTGATCGACAGCCGCGAGGACACGATTAGCCGGTTGGCGCCTTCGACGCTGCCGCCGGAATTGAACGCCACGCGCACCGAATCGAGCATGCCGAACAGCAGGAACGCGGCGACCACCGACAGCAGAGTCAGCAGGGTGCGGGTCTTGCTGCGGAACAGTTGCGCCCAGACCAACGAAAAATATTTCATGTTCGATCCTCCAAGGGACGGGATGCCGGGGCGCGGAATGCGCGCGGCGGCAGCGGCCGGTTCAATGCGCCACGAGCGGCGCGTCGGCCAGCTCGCCCTTGTCCAGGTGCACGGTGTGGCTGGCGTACTCGGCGGCCTTGGGGTCGTGGGTGACCATGATGATGGTCTTGCCGTGTTCGCGGTTGAGCTGCTGCAGCAGGTGCAGGATTTCCTCGGCGGCGGTGCGGTCCAGGTCGCCGGTGGGTTCGTCGCAGATCAGGAAGGTGGGGTCGGAGACGATGGCGCGGGCGATCGCCACGCGCTGCTGCTGGCCGCCGGACAGTTCGTTGGGGCGGTGGCTGCGGCGGTCGGCGAGGTTGACCAGGGTCAGGGCGATCTCGGCGTTGCGCTTGCGCTGGGCGGCGTTGAGGTTGGTCAGCAGCAGCGGCAGTTCCACGTTCTTCTGCGCGGTGAGCATGGGCATGAGGTTGTAGAACTGGAACACGAAGCCGACGTGCTGGCTGCGCCAGGTGGAGAGCTGGCCGCCGCTCATGCGGTCGATGCGTTCGCTTTCGATCTCGATCTCGCCGCCGCTGGGGGTATCCAGGCCGCCGATCAGGTTCAGCAGGGTGGTCTTGCCGGAGCCGGAGGGACCCATCAACGCGACGAAGTCGCCGCGTGCGATGTCCAGGTCGATGCCGTGCAGGACTTGTACTTTCTCGGGTCCGCGCTGGTAGGTCTTGGTGACGTTGCGCAGTTTGACGAGGGTGGACATGGTGGTGTTCCTGGCAGTGGACGGAAGTAGATGTGCCGATTGCGGTGAGGCGGTTCGCGGATGTTTGCTTCGTTTGCAGTTGCAGTTGCAGTGCTGTTGCTTTGCTTTTGCTTTACCGGGTCCCTTACGTAGCGGCGAATAGGGCGGGAAAAACCCCGAAGGGGCGGCGCACAGGGATGTGCGCCGTTCGCGGCAGGGGCAGGATGCCCCTTCCGCGAATCCCGTCCTATTCGCGGACCCGGAGCGCGCAGCGCGGAGGGCGCGAAGTAGGGTGTGCTTGACCAGCCTTCGGCTGTGGTAAAGCGTTTCTTTTGGTTACTTTTCTTTGCACAAGCAAAGAAAAGTAACTCGCCGCAAGGCGAAAGCTTTTGCTCTTGCAGTGGCAACTCCCTTGTAGGAGCGGCTTCAGCCGCGACTGGTTCTGTCAGCAAAGTGTCGCGGCTGAAGCCGCTCCTACAAAAGCGAACGCGCAAGCAAAAACAAACAGCAAAGCAAAAGCTTCCGCCTTTGGCGGGTCACTTTTCTTTGCTCGCGCAAAGAAAAGTAACCAAAAGAAGCGCTTTACCACAGCCGAAGGCTGGTCAAGCGCGCCCTGCCTTGCGCCCTCCGCGCTGCGCCCTCCGCGCTGCGCGCTCCGGGTCCGCGGATGCACCGGGGATTCGCGGAAGGGGCATCCTGCCCCTGCCGCGAACGGCGCACATCCTTGTGCGCCGCCCTTCGGGTTTTTCCCCGGTCCATCCGCCGCTGCGGAAGGGAACCCGGAAAGTCAAAAGCCACGGCACAGCAACGGCCAGAGCAACAGCAGAGCAACGGCAACAGCAACAGCAACAGCAACAACGAGGAGCAACAACTAGAGCGATGCGGCGATTGGAGCGAGTGAAGCCAGTTGGTTGCTGGATCGGATACGAGCAAAAACCTGTTGACGCGATAGAACGGTTGTAACGGCACCCGCTACTGCACGAGTTGGACGAAAAGCGATGCCGGCAGCGCCGCTCTCATGGCGATAGCCCAAGGCAGCGGCGACATGGACCGCATGCAATGGTTCGCGGCAACGCGCACTACCTCACATGCGGTCGCCGTTATTGCTCGGCCGCCTCCGCCATCTTCACCTTGACCCCGTCGCGCAACGTCTCCGGCGGATCCAGCACCACCGTGTCGCCCGCCGCCAGGCCCGACAGCACCTGGCGGTCGTCGCCCAGGGTGATGCCGGTCTTCAGCGCGCGCTGCTCGACCGTGTTGTCCTCCTTCAGTGCGAACGCCACGTCCTGCCCGCCGCGCTTGACGATCGCCGCACCCGGCGCGCGCACGCCCTGCGGCTTGTCCTGCGCCTGCGCTTGCGGCGCTTCCAGGAAACTCACGCGCACGCCCATTTCCGGCACGATCCGCGGGTCCTTCTGCTTCAGCGCCACGCGCACCTTCACCGTGGCCTTGCCGCGGTCGGCCGAGGGGATGATCGCGATCACTTCGGCCGGGATCTTCCACTCCGGGTAGGCGTTGAGCACGGCTTCCACCGGCATGCCCGGCTTGACCCGGCCGATGAAGGCCTCGCCCACTTCCACCTCGATCTCCAGCGAATCCATGTCCACCACCGTGCCGATGCCGGTGCGGGTGAAACCGCCGCCGGCCGACAGCGGCGAGACGATCTCGCCCGGCTGCGCCGCCTTGGCGGTGACCACGCCGGCGAACGGCGCGCGCACGATGGTGTTGTCCACGTTGAGGTCGGAGATCGACAGCTGGTTGCCCGCCACCACCACGTTGCGCTGCGCGCTCTGCAGTTGCGCGCGCAAGGCATCGCGCTGCGACAGCGCCTGCTCGTATTGCGAGCGCGACACCAGCTGCTGCGTGGACAGGGTCTGCAGCCGCTGCGCATCGGCCTCGGCCTGGCGCAGTTGCGCCTGCATGTTGGTCACCTGGCTGCGCGCCGCGTCCAGTTGCGACGCCGACAGCTGCCGCTGCGCGCCGGCATCGATCGGGTCCAGCGTCGCCATCACCTGGCCCTGCTCCACGCGCATGCCTTCCTCGATCAGCACTTCGCGCACCTTGCCGGTGATCTTCGCCGACACCGTGGCCATGCGCCGCGCCACCACGTAGCCGCTGGCGTCCAGCACCGAGGCGCTGCTGCTGCCGGCGGCGATCGCCACCACCGGCGCGGTGGTCACTTCGATGGCCTTGCCGCGGCCGAACAGCAACCAGCCGCCCACGCCGAGCGCGATCAGCAGCGCCAGGACCACGGCGATCCACAGCCCGCGCCGCGACGGCGGTTCGCTCGGCGGTGCCTTGCGGTCGATACGGAGTTCTTTGAGCAGATCGGCGGAGGTACTCATCTTGTCCCTGGATGAATCGGTAGGCGCAGTGTGGATCGGCGAGGCGCGCGCTTCCAAGTTGCCGGAAGTCACTTTCTGCGTTGCGCTGCGGCAGGTGCGGCGCCATTCCCCATGGCGTGGAGCGCAGCATGCGGCAATCGCGCGGCCATCGCCAGTGACAGCTGTCACCTGCCGCGGCTGACGGGCCGCACTGGGATGCTCCGGCGGCGCGACGCAGCATGGCCACTCCTGCCACGACCGGTCCATGCCGATGCCCGCTCCCGACACTCTCCCGCTGGCGCAGCTGCGCGGCGTGCACAAACGCTACGGCACGGTGGTCGCGCTGGATGGCGTGGACCTGCAGCTGCAGCGCGGCCAGTTGCTGGCGCTGCTCGGCGCCAATGGCGCGGGCAAGAGCACGGCGGTGGCGCTGCTGCTCGGGCTGCAGGTGGCCGATGCCGGCAGCGCACAGCTGTGCGGGCAGGATCCGCGTGCGCTCGGCGCGCGGCGCCAGGCCGGGGTGATGCTGCAGTCCGCCGGGCTGCCGGACACGCTGCGCGTGGGCGAACTGCTGGACCAGGCGCGCGGCTACTACCGGCGTCCGCGCAGCGTCGCCGATTGCGTGGCGCTGGCCGGGCTGGATGGCCTGATGCCGCGCCGCTACGGCGGCTTGTCCGGCGGCCAGCAGCGGCGCGTGCAGTTCGCGATGGCGATCTGCGGGCGGCCGCAGGTGCTGTTCCTGGACGAACCCAGCACCGGTCTGGACATCGAGGCGCGGCAGGGCCTGTGGCGGGCGATCCAGGAACTGGTCGCGGACGGCTGCGCGGTGCTGCTGACCACGCATTACCTGGAAGAGGCCGAAGCGCTGGCCGACCGGGTCGCGGTGCTGCAGCGCGGCACGCTGATCGCCGAAGGCAGCGTGGAACAGCTGCGGGCGCGCTTCGAGCAACGCACGATCCGCTGCCGCAGCGCGCTCGCCGCGGCGCAGGTGGCGAAATGGCCGCAGGTGAGGCGCGTGGACGGCCGCGACGGCGTGCTGGAGATCGTCGCCGATCCGGCCGAGCCGGTGGTGGCGCAATTGCTCGCCGCCGATCCGGGGCTGGACGAACTGGAAGTCAGGCGCGCCGGCCTGGCCGACGCGTTCCTCGCCATCACCCGTGCGGAGGCTGCATGAACGCTCACGATCCACGCCGCATCGAGCCCGTCGCGGCGCCAGCGCATGGCGCAACCGCCGCACTGCCGTACGACGCGTCTGCGTTGCCGTTGCGCGAGTCCGCGGCGCTGCTGTTGCGCGAGATCCGCTACGAGCTGTTGCGCTGGCTGCGCACGCCGTCGTTCGCGCTGCCGACCTTGCTGTTCCCGCCGATGTTCTATCTGTTGTTCGGCGTGGTGCTCAACCGAGGTAATCCCGCCGCCGCGGTGTACCTGATGGCCAGCTATGGGGTGTTTGGGGTGATGGCGCCGGCGCTGTTCGGCTTCGGCGTCGGCCTGGCGCTGGACCGCGAGCGCGGCCTGCTCACGCTCAAGCGTGCGCTGCCGGTGCCGCCGGGGGCGATGCTGCTGGCGCGCACCGTGCTGGCGATGCTGTTCGCGCTGGCGATCGGGGTGCTGCTGCAACTGCTGGGCAGCACGCTCGGCGGGGTACGGTTGGCGCTGCCGCAACGCGCCTTGTTGCTGCTGGTCGATGTGCTGGGCACGCTGCCGTTCTGTGCGATCGGCCTGTACATCGGCGCCCGCGTCGGCGGCAGCGGCGCGCCGGCGGTGGTCAACCTGATCTACCTGCCGATGGCGTTCCTGTCCGGCCTGTGGATCCCGTTGCAACTGCTGCCGTCGCTGCTGACCACGCTGGCGCCGCTGTGGCCGTCCTATCACCTGGGCCAGCTCGCGTTGCGCGTGGTCGGCCAGGATGGCGGCGGCAGCAGCGCCGGTCACGTCGCCGCGCTGCTGGCGGTGACCGTGGCGTTCTATGCGCTGGCGCACCGCCGCCTGCGCCGCGGCTGATGGCCAGCCTGCATCGCGCCCAGGCAGCGTTGGTTCCCGCCGCGTCGCCGCGCGGCGTCCGCATGCGCTCGCTATGCTATGCACCGCGGCCGTGCGACCGCCACAGGAGTCTTCCGTGATCGCCTTGCTGCACGCCTCGCCCGATTCGCTGATCTCACGGCGCCTGGGCTGGAACACCGCCCGGCCCGGCGCGCACTGGTTCGTGTGGCTGTCGCTGATCTGGTCGATCTGGCTGTTCGTGACGCCGCTGTACGAGCCGCACTACTTCACCCGCTGGTTCTGGCCGACCATGGCCAGCTACGCCGTGTTCCTGGCGCTGTACTACTGCGCCTATTACCGCCACCGCCGCTACCTGCGCTGGTGCGTGGCCGCCATGGCCGCGCTGGCGTTCGCGCTGTTGCCCTACAACCCCGGCGCGCAGTGCTACATCATCTATGCCTGCGCGTTCCTGGCGTTCTGCTTCCAGCCGGTGCGTGCGCTGCTGGGGATGCTGCTGCTGCTCGGCCTGTTCGCGGCGGCCTGGTGGATGCGCGGCTGGTCGCCCCTGTACATGGCCAGCGCGGTGCTGGTGGGCCTGGCGGTGGGGTTGATGAACATCAGCTTCGAACGCCGCGCGCGCGCCGACGCGCAGCTGCGCCTGAGCCACGAGGAAGTGCGGCGTCTGGCCGCGGTCGCCGAGCGCGAGCGCATCGGCCGCGACCTGCACGACCTGCTCGGCCACACGCTGTCGCTGGTGGCGCTGAAGGCGGACCTGGCCGCGCGCCTGCTGGCGCGCGACCCTGACGCGGCGCGGCAGGAGATGGAGGACGTCAGCCAGGTCGCGCGCGAGGCGCTGGGCCAGGTGCGGCGCGCGGTCAGCGGCATCCGCGCTGCGCAGCTGGCCGCGGAGATGGCCTCGGCCAAGCTGCTGCTGGAATCGTCCGGGGTCACCTTCCGCTACCAGGTCGATGCGTTGCCGCAGTGCGCGCAGCTGGAGACGGTGTTCGCCATGGTGCTGCGCGAGGCCGCCACCAATATCCAGCGCCATGCCGCCGCCAGCCATGCGCAGCTGCGGCTGTGGTGCGAACGCGATCAGGCCTGGCTGGAGATCCGCGACGACGGCCGCGGCAGCGCCATGCAGCCGGGTACCGGCCTGGCCAGCATGCGCGAGCGGCTGGAGGCGGTGGGCGGTGCGTTGCGGATCGACTCCGAACGCGGCCAGGGTACCCGCCTGCTGGCGTCGGCGCCGTTGCCGCGGACCCCGGCGCCGGCTGCGGAGCCGGCGCCGCAGCCGCGCGGCTGCCAGGACGCCGCACTGCGCTGAACGCCGCTGCGGGCGCGGTTCTACAATGCGTCCACAGGACCCGGGGGACACGTGATTCGACTAGTGCTGGCGGAAGACCAGGCGATGGTGCGCGGCGCGCTCGGCGCGCTGCTGGGCCTGGAAGCGGATATCGACGTGGTCGCCAGCGCCGCCGACGGCGAGGCCGCGTGGCGCGCGCTGCAGGCGCACACGCCGGACCTGCTGGTCACCGACATCGAGATGCCCGGCCTCGGCGGCCTGGAACTGGCGCAGCGGGTGCAGCGCCAGCAGTTGCCGATCCGCGTGGTCATCGTCACCACCTTCGCCCGTCCCGGCTTCCTGCGCCGCGCGCTGGACGCCGGCGTCGGCGGCTATCTGTTGAAGGACGCGCCGCCCGAGCGCCTGGTCGATGCGATCCGCCAGGTGCACCGCGGCGGCCGCGCGATCGATCCGGAACTGGCGTTGGAGGCCTGGTCCGAAGCCGACCCGCTCAACGACCGCGAACGCCAGGTGCTGCGCCTGGCCGGCGAGGGCGCCTCGGCCGGCGACATCGCCGCGCAACTCGGACTTTCGCACGGCACGGTGCGCAACTATCTGTCCGAAGCGATCGGCAAGCTCGGCGTCGGCAACCGCATCGAAGCGGCGCGGCTGGCGCGGCAGAAGGGCTGGCTGTAGCGCTGCCGAGAACGCGAATGCCGGTGGACGTGGGCCACCGGCATTCGGGTGCATCCAGGCCCGTCCAGCGCAGCGCGCCGGACGGGGCGACGGATCAGAACGACCAGGTGAAGCTCAGCGAGCCGCTGCGCGGTTCGCCCCAGGCGCCGTAGCCATAGATCTGCGCGTAGTACTTCTTGTTCAGCAGGTTGTTGAGGTTGGCCTGCACGGTGAATGCGTCGGACAGGCGGTAGCGCGCGAACGCGCTGACCAGCGCGTAGGCGTCCTGTTCGAAGCGGCCGTAGGTCGCATCGACGTAGTAGATGCGGTTCTGCCAGTTGACCCCGCCGCCGAACGTCAGCTCGCTGAGGCTGCGCGGGGTGTAGCTGGTGTAGAGCTTGAGCGTGGTCTGCGGCAGCTGCGAATTGATGTCCGCACCGCCGGCATCCTTGGCGACGTAGCGCGACGCGCCGAAGGTGCCGTTCCAGCCGGGCGCCAGTTCGCCGTTCACCTCGAACTCGAAGCCGCGGCTGACCGTGCCCTGCGCCGCGACGTACGCCGTCTCGGTGGTGCCCAGCACGAACTCGGTGGTGGCCTGGGCGACGTTGTCCTGTTCGATGCGGAACACCGACAGCGAGGCATTGAGGCGATCGTCGAACCACGCCGCCTTGACCCCGGCCTCGTAGCTCTTGCCGATCACCGGATCCAGGTAGGCACCGTTGCGGTTGCGCGATGTCTGCGGCTGGAAGATGTCGGTGTAGCTGACGTAGGTCGACCACACATCACTGATGGTGTAGACCAGGCCGGCATACGGCGTGGTTTCCTTCTGCCGGCTGGTGTACGCCACGCCGCTTTCGGCGCCATCCACCTTCCAGTCGGTGTAGCGCGCGCCGACGATCAGCTTCAGCGGATCGGCCAGCGAGAACCGCGCGGCCGCATAGCCGGCCTTCTGGGTGACGGTGCCGCGGCTGAACTCGGTCAGCGCCGACCAGGCCGGCTCCGGATAGTTGCCGGTCCAGTTCAGATAGCTGGCCATCGGCGCGGGGAAATCGAACGCGCCGTCGTTGACGTAGCGGCGGCGGTTGTAGCTGACGCCGGCCATCAGTTCGTGCTCGCGCCCGAACAGCTGGAACGGGCCTTCCGCGTAGCCGTCCAGGCCATCGACCTTGCGCTCGGTGACGTAGTAGCCGGAGTAGGGCACCACGCCCGCGCCGGTGTTCTTGTCGAAGCCGTAGATCGTGTAATACGGGTAGAACAGCTTGTCGGTGACGTTGGTCTGGTCGTGGGTGGCGTTGGCCTTGAGTTTCCAGCCGCTGGCGAAATCGTGCTGCAGCGTGGCGAAGGCGCGCTTGGTGGTGGTGTCCCAGAACGTCCAGTCTGCGGCTGGGTTGAACGAGCGCGCATAGTTGGTGCGGCTGCCGTCGGAATACCACAGCGGGAAGCCGCCCCAGGTGACGTCGTCGGACTGCTTCTTCTGGTAGTCGTAGCCCACGCTCAGCTGGGTGTCCGGGGTCAGGTCGGCATCGATCACCGCATAGCCCAGGGTCTTGTTCTGGCGGTAGCGGTCCACGTACGAATCGGTATCCAGGTAGCTGCCGATCACCCGCGCGCGCACCGTGCCGCTGGCGTTGAGCGGGGTGGTCACATCCACCGTCGTGCGCGTCCGGCCCCAGCTGCCGGCGGTGACCTGCACGCTGCCGGCCAGCTCGGCGCTGTCGGCGTGCTTGCGGATCAGGTTGACCGAGGCGGAAGGATTGCCCGCGCCGGTCATCAGCCCGGTGGCGCCGCGCACCACTTCCACGCGGTCGTACAGGGCCAGGTCCAGTGCCGAGTCGCCGTAGCTCCAGTTCTGCACCATCGTGGTCGGGATGCCGTCGAACTGGTAGTTGTCGATGTAGAAGCCGCGCGCGTAGAACTCGAAGCGCTCGCTGTCCGAGCGGGTGTTGGACACGCCGGTGGTGTTCTCCAGCACGTCGATGATGTCGTCCAGGCCCTGATCCTCGATGCGCTGGTGGCTGATGATGCTCACCGACTGCGGAATCTCGCGCGGCGCCAGTTCGAAGCGGGTGCCGGCGGTGGTCTTGCGCACGCTGTACCCTTCGGCGCGCTCGCCCTTGACGCTGATCTTGTCCAGGGTGGTGACGTCGCTATCGGCGGCGCTGTCGGCGGCCGTTTCGGCGGCGAAGGCCGGCACGCTGGCGAGCAGGCAGGCCATGGCCAGGGCCGAGCGGCGCGGGAAACGGCGGGGAGTGAGGAAACGGGTCATTGCGGGGCTCCGTGGCAAGCAGGCATGGCCATCGACGGCGCTGCACGAAGCGCCGCGGGATGGTCGGATTTGGATGCTGGCTTGGAGCGGGACATGCGCCGTGCACAGGCGAGGCCTGTGCGCGGGACGTCGGCACCTGGCTGGCGCTGTCGATGCGGCCGGCTGCCTCGGAAGGACGGCCGGCGCATGACGGGTGTTTCGGGGAAACGGGCGTGGTGACCTGGCGATCGGGGCGCGCCCACGGTGGCAAGTGTAACGGTGTCGGGTCGGCGCGGCCATGTCGGCGCTGCCACATCGCGCGCCGTCCTGTGCGCTTCCGGCGGGACGATGCTCGGCCGCGATGCGTGGCGCGGTGTCCGCCGGCCGATACGTCCTGCTGGCGCTGCGGCGCAAGCTCGCTGCTCCGCCGCGCCGTCGGCCATCGGTATGCCGGAAGCGCAGGCGCCTATGAAATTGTGCGTGCCCACGCAGTGGCGCTGCCGCCAGTGACTATGCTGTCCGCAATCGGATCCAGCGACGCGCCAGGCAGGCAGTGCCCGGGATGGAGCGTCTGCGGACGGCGGTGCGATTCCGCCCACCGCCGCCATCTCGAATCCCGATGGATGCGCCCGGATCGACGGACAGGAGAACGTGGATGAAGTGGATGCGCGCAATGCTGTTGGCAGTAGCGCTGTTGCTGGCCTGGTCGCTGCCGGCCGGCGCTGCGCTTGCCGCCGACGGGCAGTTCAAGGTGCTGGTCGCGGCGATTCCCAACAAGTACCACCACGACTACATCCCGGTGGCCAAGCCGCAGTTCGAGGCGCTGGCGCGGCAGCACTACTTCGAGCTGGTGTGGGCCTGGAACACCGAGGCCTTCGATGGCGACCTGTCGCAGTACGCGGCCATCGTGCTGCTCAATACGCCGGCCACCGATCTGAATCCCGCGCAGCGCGCCAACTTCCAGAACTACGTGCGCGGCGGTGGCGGCGTGGTCGCGGTGCACAAGGCGTTCGCGATCGCGCGCGGGCAGTGGGACTGGTACGACCGCCTGATCGGCCGCTCGTTCCGCACCCATCCGTATCTGCAGACCGCGATGGTCGACGTGGTCGATCGCAACTTTCCCGCCACCGCCGGCCTGCCGCAGCGCTGGCTGTGGTCGGACGAGTGGTACGAATACGATCCGCCGTACAGCGACGACCTGGTCACGCTGCTGACGGTGGACGAATCCAGCTACGATCCCACGCTGATCTGGCCCGGCCAGGTCGCCAAGGGTATGGGCAAGCCGCATCCGGTGGCCTGGTACCACCGCTTCGAAGGCGCACGCGTGTTCGTCACCGCGCTCGGCCACCAGGCCGAGGCCTACAACGATCCGCGCTATCTCGAACACCTGTACGGCGGCATCTACTGGGCCGCCACCGGCCGCGGCATCGCCGGCGACACGGCCCCGCCCGCATCGCGCCCGCGCTGAATCCGCCCGCATCGCACTATCGCTGCCGGGCAATCTGCCAGGGCCGAAGTCCCCTACAGAAGCACCCGGCCAGCAAGCCACCCGCCTTTTGTAGGAGCGGCTTCAGCCGCGACAGAAACCGAACCGTCGCCGGCAATCCGTCGGGGCTGAAGCCCCTCCCACAGGAGCACCGGGCCAGCGCGCCATGCGCTTTTTTGTAGGAGCGGCTTCAGCCGCGACAGAAACCGAACCGTCGTCAGGCAATCTGTCGGGGCTGAAGCCCCTCCTACAGGTGCACCGGGCCAGCACGCCACCCGCTTTTTTGTAGGAGCGGCTTCAGCCGCGACAGGAACCGAACCGTCGCCAGGCGATCTGTCGGGGCTGAAGCCCCTCCTGCAGATGCACCGGGCCAGCACGCCACCCGCTTTTTTGTAGGAACGGCTTCAGCCGCGACAGGAACCGAACCATCGCCAGGCGATCTGTCGGAGCTGAAGCCCCTCCCACAGGAGCGCCGGCCAGCAAGCCGCACGCCTTCTTGTGGGAGCGACTTCAGTCGCGACGGGCGTTACCGATCGCGCCCATCGCGACCGATGGTCCAGGTCCATCCGAGCCGTTCCGATAGCTCGCGATCAGCACAGCGCAAAACCTCAGCCCTGCTCTCGCCGCGTCGTCCGCTCCACCACCGCCGCACCACCCCGCGCCATGCTCGAAAATACCCCGTCGCGGCGCACCCAGGCATGGAACAGCGCCGCGCACAGATGCCCCAGCACCGTGGCGAACAGCAGGTACGCCAGCCAACCATGCGCGCTGCGCAGCCAGGCATACAGCGCCGGACTGTGCGGCGCGATCGGCGGCAACTGCGCGCCCGGCCACAGCACGATCGGATAACCGCCGGCCGACAGCATCGACCAGCCCAGCAGCGGCATCGCCAGCATCAGCGTGTACAACAACCAGTGCGAGGCCAGCGCCGCCGTCTTCTGCCACCACGGCAGGTCCGCCGGCAGCGGCGGCGGCCGCTGGCGCAGGCGGTTGCCCAGGCGCACGATCGCCAGCACCAGGATCGCAATGCCCAGCGGACGATGCAGGTCGAGCAGCCACGGCCGCTGCGACACCGAGGCGACCATGCCCACGCCGACGAACAGCATGGTCAGGATCATCGCCGCCATCAGCCAGTGCAGCACGCGCGCGGTCAGGTTGAAATGCCCGGAGGCGTTCGCGCGGCTCATTGCGCACCCCCATGCGCCTGGCCGGTCGCCTCGGGCGCCTGGCCGCGGCCGATCTCGCGTTCGCGACGGTTGAACGACTGCGAATACACCGCCGAGCGCGCGGCCAGGATCGGATCGTCGGAGCCGGCGATACCGCGCGGCAGGATCAGCGGGTCGTAGTTGAGATCGCGGCACGGGCCGGTGGCCTGCGGCTCGGCGTGGTCGAGCACCAGCGTGCCGGCGACCACCTGTTGCCGGTCCTGCGGCCAGGGTTGCGAGGGATCGTTCACCGGATCGCCAGGCGCGGCCACGGTCAGCACCAGGTCCCAGCGCAGCGGTCCTTGCGCCAGCCGCGCCTGCAGGTCCTCGCCGAGGAAGTCGGCATCGGCCTGCGCGCGCTGCGCCGCGGACAGTTCCTTGAACGCCGTCTGCGGCCGCATCGACCAGCGCACGAAACGGCTGCTGCCGTCGGCGGCGATGAAGCGAAAGCTGTTGACCCCGTTGTACTGGGTGTTGGCCCAGCTGTCCGACCACGGCGCGGTCTTGGCCCACTGCTGGAACTTCTTCGCTTCCGGATAGCGCTGCGCGAACGCGGCCAGCTTCGCCGGGTCCGGCTTGCCGGTGGCCGGGTCCGGCTGCGCGGCCAGGGTCTGCGCCATGAAGCCCTCCGGCGTGGCCACCACGAAGAACGGGAAGCTGTTCATCGCCGTGCGCCACTGCTGGCCGTCGTCGCTGCGCAGCAGCAGCGCCATGCTGCGCACCCGCGCCGTGGCATCGGCACCGTGCGGATCGCCGCCGCCGATCGACATGCGTCCCAGCACCGGCACCGATGCCTGGGTGAACACCCGCGCCGAGGACAGCGCGCTCGCCTGGCCATTGCCTTCGAAATGGCCGCTCACGCACATGCCCTTGCTGTGCGCGCGGCGGAAGCCCGGATGCGGCGGGCCGCCGGCCTCGATGGCATCGGTCATGCGCTGCGCGGTCAGCCGCTGCGGCCCGCCCAGCCAGCCCGCGCTCCAGGCGAAGGCGGCGGCGAGCACGGCGGCGATCGCGGCGATGCCGGCCAGCGGCAGCCAGGGCCGCGGGCGTGGCGGCGGGGTGGGATCGGGATGGGACATGGGGCGACTCCTGTGGCGGCGGCGATTGGGAGTGAGACGTCCGGCGCCGCGTTCTATTCCCGGCACAGGCGCTGGTTCGGCGTTTGCGTTGCGTTTTTCGCCGGCAGCGGTCCCTTGCGGCCCGGCAGGCGGCACAATCACGTGCCAGCCGCCCGAACAGGCGGCTCGCCCAGGCTAGGGAATAATCCGCCTCGCCGTGCGTCCTACCTGTGATTGCCCCTTCCCGAGCGCTGCACGCGACCCTGCCCATGGACGAACTCGACGACGACTCCCTGCGTGCGCTCATGCCGCGATTGCGGCGCTTCGCCCAGGCGCTGAGCGGCGATGCGGCCAGCGCCGACGACCTGGTGCAGGCGGCACTGGAGCGCGCGCTGCGGCGCTGGTCCACGCGCCGCGATGCCGACGCGTTGCAGCCGTGGTTGTTCGCGATCGTGTACCGGCAGTTCGTCGACGCGCGCCGGCGCGCGCAGCGCTGGCAGCGGGTGCTGGCCCTGTTCGCGCCGCAGCAGCCGACCCAGGCGCCCTCCGCCGAACAGGTGCACGACGGCCGCGCGATGCTGGCCGCGTTCGCGCAACTGCCGGCCGAGCAGCGCGCACTGCTGTTGCTGGTCAGCGTCGAGGGCTTCAGCTACCGCGACGCCGCCACCGCGCTGGACCTGCCGATCGGCACGGTGATGTCGCGGCTGTCGCGCGCCCGCGAGAAACTGCGCCAGATCTGCGAAGGCCGCGGCGCCGGCGGCCCTGCCTTGCGAGTGCTCAAATGACCGTGCTGCGCCCCGACGACGAAACCCTGCACGCCTACGTCGATGGCCGTCTGGACCCGGCGCGGCGCGCGCAGGTCGCGGCATGGTTGCAGGCCAATCCCGCGCACGCCGCGCGCGTGGCCGGCTGGAAGCGGGACGCCGACGCGCTGCGCGCGGCCTGGGCCGGTGCGGAGACGCTGCCGGCCAACCCCGCGTTGACCGTGCCGGCCCTGCGCCGCCGCGTGCGCCAGCGGCGCCGTACGCTGGCCGCCATGGCCGCCAGCTGCGTCCTGATGCTGGGCCTGGGCACCACGCTTGGCTGGCAGCTGCGCGACAGCCGCCTCGGCGGCGATCGCCTGCCGATGGCCGACGCGGTGGCCGCGTATCGGCTGTTCGCCGACGGCGAGCAGCCGCTGGAATTCGACCCGGCGCGGCGGCTGGCCTTGCAGGGCTGGCTGCGCACGCATTTCGGCGCCGCCGGCGCGGTGCCGGACCTGCAGGCGCAGGGCTTCGCGCTGCGCGGCGGGCGCCTGCTGTCCACCCCCGAGGGCGCCGCGGCGATGCTGGTCTACCAAGACGCCGACGGCGCGCGCATCGGCCTGTACCTGCGCCCGCGCAGCGCCCGCCTCAGCGACGGCGAGCGCCGCGACGGCCGCTTGCTGGCGCAATACTGGTCCGAAGGCGACACCGCCTTCGCCCTGGTCGGTCCGGCCACGCAAACCCGCATGCGCCAGATCGCCCCGCTGCTGCGCGGGCAGGGCTGAGCCAGCAGAACGGCGTCGGGACTGAAGTCCCTCCCACAGCGCACCCGGCGAGCAAGCCGCAAGTTTCTGTAGGAGCGGCTTCAGCCGCGACGAACGAAGCCAGCAACCCTGGTGGTTTTACTTGTCTGTCGCGGCTGAAGCCGCTCCTACAGTGCACTCTGCAGAGAGCCGCAAGACCCTTGTGGGAGCGACTTCAGTCGCGACGAGCGAAGCGGTGGAGGTCCCGCGACCGGATCGCGTCGGGACTGAAGTCCCTCCCACAGTGCACAAGGCGGGCAAGCCGCAAGTTCCTGTAGGAGCGGCTTCAGCCGCGACGAACGAAGCCAGCAACCCTGGTGGTTTTACTTGTCTGTCGCGGCTGAAGCCG
>NZ_JAFIWB010000027.1 GCF_017163705.1 Xanthomonas bonasiae | reverse complement strand
GCCGCGGCCGCCATCGCCGCCGAGCTGGCCCGCCCGCCACGCGCGCCCCGCCGCCCACGCCCGCCGCAGACCTGCACCGTGGGCTGCGGCCACTCCGCCAGCGGCAAGCGCACGCCCGCGCTGCGCCTGGGCGGTCGCTGGATGGAGGAACTGGGCTTCACCATCGGCAGCACGCTGCGCGTGCAGGTACGCGACGGCGAACTGGTGGTGAGCGTAGCCAGCAAAGACTGACCCGGCCATCGCCCACCACGCACCGGAGGATCGCTGAGATGGCCTGCAACCGCTTTGTCTTCGGCATCACCCTCGACCAGGCCGATGCGCTCGACGGCCTGATCCGCACCATCGCCGCGCATGGCGACATCATCGCCGCCGGCACGGCGGCCTATCTGGATCCCCGCACGCTGCCCGCGCTGGGAGAGGCCATCTACACCGCCGCCCGCGCGGCGCGCGGCATCCTGGACCAGGTGGGCGCGCAAGCGCTGAAGGACACGACCGCCCGGTAGGCGGTGAACCATGCGGCCAAGGAAATAGGCCCCCTGTGCTGCGGGGTCCGCTCCCTCGCAACACGCACCGCAGCGCCACGCCGGCAGCCGCCCTCACAGAGACCGGCTTGGGCCTGCCTGCTGTTGCGTGGTCTGCTGCTGCGTCATCTCCACCTGCTGCTGGCGCACCTGCTCCACCTTGATCTGCTCGGCCTGCACCAGGCTCTGTTCCGCTGGCTGCTGGGCCGCCTCGCGTCCATCCACGCGAGCGTGGAAGAACGGCAGCTTGTCGCCGAACGGCGCGTAGACCGCCAGCACGCTCTCGGCCCCATCCTTGCCCAGCGCGCCGGTGACCCGGTCCACCCGCTTCACCAGCGGGTCTTCGACTTGCTGCTTGTAGAGCGCAGCGGTGACGTTGCGGCTCTCCTCTTCGTTCCAGTTCCCCGTTCCGCTGACCCAGGAATGGATCGTCTGGTAGGTGGAGTGGTCTGAATGCGCGGGGTTGTCGGCCAGCATCGGACCCTGCGCGCGCTTCTCCTGCGCCGGCTCGGCCTCCTGCTCCTTGCTGCGGCCCGGTGCGGTGACCGAGACCGTGGCCAGCGTCGGCACGTGCGCCACAGCAGACTGGCTCAACTCAGCCTTGGCCTGGCGCAACTCCTCCGGGGTGGTCAACGCGACCTGGTGGGCGACCCCGTCCTGTCCGATCTGGTAGTGAACAATCGGGCTGTCGTAGCCGTATTGCCCCTGCTCGTTCGGCTTCAACTGCTGCATCATCGGGCCGGTGAGGCCTTCGGCCTCCTTTGTCCGCTGGGTGGCGAGCTTCACCGCCTCCAAGTTGTTTTCCTGGGCGTTGAGGTCGATGCCGGCGGCGCGGTAGCGATGCAGCAGTTCGTTGTGCTCCATCTGCGCGGCCGTCGGCGCGGGGCGCGCTTCGATGGCCGCCAAGGTTTCTTGGGCACGCTCCAGGGACGGCTGGCGCATCTGGTTGGTGAGCTCCAGCTCTACCGCCAGGTTGCCACTGGCTACCCCGTCCTTCCCGGCCCATTGCCCCTCAGCAGTGCGCTGGTAAAGCTGACCGTCGTGGCCTTGCACCTGATCCTGCTTGGCCCGGGCATTCTCCACCGCGGCGGGCACCCCCACGCCGTAGTCCTGCCCGCGCTGGGCGGCATGGCTTTCCAGATAGGCCTGGGCGATGGCCTCGCGACCGGTGGCGACGTTGTTCTCGATGCGCGCCAGGGCTTCCTGGTTCAGGCGCTGCGCCTGTTCTGGGGTAGCGGCCTGCGGCTCATAGACACCATGGTCGTTGGCACCCGACACGCCTGTCTTGACCTGGCGCTCCCAGGACTCGGTGGTCGGATTGCGCTGCCAGTTCTGGTTGTCGAGGCCCGTCCGGTCGCCGGCCTGGGCCGGGAGGTTGAACGGATCCTGCGGCGGGGGCGCTTTGCCCAGTGCGAACTCGGCGGCCTTGGCGTTCGCCATGGCGCCCAATTCCTGCAATTTGACGTAACTGGCTCCCACCGGTCCCTGGGCAGGAGTGTCGCGCCCGTCGGGCGTGCGGTCGAACGCGCCTTGGCGCTCCCAATCCCGCCCGTTGAACTGCCACTCCACCCCGGCCTTGTCGGTCTGATGGAAGATGTCGCGGTTCTCATTGAGGTCGACGGCCTTGTCGAAGGCCTTGCTCATCAAGATGGCATCGCCCACCACCAGCGCCGAGGGCACGAACCCGCTACTGCTGCCCAGCGCAGCCGCCGTCGCCGCACCGCCGGCCCAGCCACCAACGTTGCGTGCAATGGCGTGATCGACCTCCGACTGCGCGGCCGTGGTGTTGCCCTGCTCCATCAACGCCGAGGCCGTGCGCGCGGTCATGACGGCATCGGCGCCGGTGGCCAGAAGTCCGCCGGCACGAGTCAGGCCACGGGCGGACGCCTCGCCCATCAACAGCTGCATGGCGACTTCGCCGCGCTGGCCGCGGGGTACGCGAAGGTTTTGTGCGGCTTCCTCTCCCAGGGTCTGCTCGACCTTGAGGATGCCTTGCTCGGACAAGACCAAGCGCCCGTCGTGATGGGCATTGGCGATGGCGAGCGACAACCCGCTGCGCTGAAGCTGGATATCCCCGCCTCGAACAATGGCCGTGCTGCTTGTCTGAATCCTATCAAGCGTAGTAACAATGCGGGATTCGGAGTTCGTAACGCCTGCCCAACCGCGATCAACTCCATTGAGGCCCTTGAGGGTATCAAGTTGTTGAGCGTGGGCTTGGTAATAGTCCGGACTGCTACGATAAAAGCCCTGAACTTTCGTATTGGCCTGCTCAGGAGTAAGACCAACTGGGGTGTTGGTGTTTAAGTCATTGTTAATCAGGCCAACCGCAATGGTATCGCGCAGTTGCTCCACACGCTGAACCACGCGATCCAGCGCTTCCGGGTCGCCACGCAAAGCCGCTCGACCATCTCGAGTTGCTTGGATTTCTTCCAAACGCTTGATTACACCATACTGATAGGCGCCAAGTGGGCCGCCGCTGTGCGGCGTGATATCCAGCGCCTGAGCAAACTTCGAATCGGCAGGCAGGAAGATGCGATTTTCCTGTGCATGAATATCAAACCGACCGGTCTCCTGCAGCTTCGCAAGCAACTTACTGCTTTTAAGCGTTTGTTGCTCGATCTGGTGATGGTCTTGAAAAATCGTCCAATAGTTCCACATAAACTAGGCTCATTCCCTGCTCGTATGCGGCGCGTCAACGATTCACGACGTCGTAGAACCATAGCCCGTCGGACTGACCTTGAGTGCCAATTCCCGCGGCCTCAACCGCCTCCTTGAACACCCGATCGCAAAAGACGCCGTCGTTGAACGGAAGTCTAAATACATGTGCATTTCCGAGCACGTCACGCCTGAAAGCCAAGCGACTGCCGCCCGCCAGGCTGTAATACTTTCCAGCCTCGTAGTCATCGCTGACTTTGATATCGAGTTCCGAGGCTTCCTCGTCCAATGCATCCAACGTGCGAACGACATCGCAAAGAAAGACAGTCGGCCCCTTGGAACCATCAGCCAAGCGATAGTCGGTGTCAGCGAAGGCAAAGGCCTCCGCATCCACAGATTCCATGACATTGCGGAGTCGCTCGGAGACCAGCCAGTAGCCACTGAAGCCCCCCTCAAGATCCTGGGGCAACGCCCCTTCCATGGGGTTGTAGATCAATCGCGGCGTCTCTCTCAACGGAGGAAATCCACCTTCGTCCGGCTGCAAAATAAGCCGTGGCGGGGTCAACAGAGCCTGTTCATTTTCGAAGATCACCCCGTGGCCTTTCCCCCCACGCCGGGCGTCCGGCAGCAGCTCGAAGAACTCTCCCTTATTGGGCTGATTGGTCATCTTGGTTTCCATGCGTTGCATCCCGTCCATAGGATCATATCCTTCAAATTACCGTGATCGATTTTAGCGCTATCGTCGGCTGCTTGGGCACACAAACCTGCTGATGCCGAACACTGCCACGACCAACTGGTCATGCAGCGGCTTGAATGCGAGCGCGCAAGCCTCCGACGGATCGATTGCTCGCGGCCAGGTAGACCAGTGTGCCGCGCAGAAACGGGGTCAGGTTGACTTCCTGAGTGAACCTGGACCCGTTACAAAATGACGATCGAACTGATCCTGGACCTCGCGCCTGATCGTTTCGGCCAGCAGGTCGGCCTGTTGGCCCACCGACGGCCTTCCCTCTGAATCCAGGCCCGCGTGTCCCTTCGGCCGGGCCATGTCCTGCGCCGCCGCTGCGGCCGCGACCGCATCGTGCACCGCCTGGTCGCCATCACTCATGGCGTTATCGACACTGCGCCTGGCCGCATCGATCCGCTGCCGCGTGCGTTCGATCTCGGCAGCGCGTGACGAGGCAGCCGGATTGGGCGTCTCGCTTGTCGCCTGCGGTGCGCTTTGAGTCGCCAATGCGAATGCGCGCAATTGCGCGCGCTCGGCGTCGGACAACTCACGCCCCAACCACTGGCGGGTCAAGTCGTACAACGCCTGCGTCTTCGGATCCGGCGTTTCGTTCATGCGTTGCTCCCCGCGAATGGTGGTGTGGTGGATACCGTCATGCGGCGACGTGCGGCCGCCAACGCAGCTTGCGCCCAGCGGCTACCTGGCATCGGAGTGATCCGGCGCGTCGTCGGTGTTGCCGGCCTGCTCGGCCCCCGTGCCCGGTGCAGCCGTCGCCACGGTAACGACAGCATCGGCCGGCAGGTCGATCTCTTGAAGTTGCGTGGCATCCTCGGCCGTCGCCGCCATCTGCTTGAGCAAGGCGGCTTGCGCCGCCAAGGCTGTCTTGCTGTCCTCGCCGAAGTACGCGCCCGCCGACGGCAGTGCCAGGCCCGGTGCATGGCTGATACGCATCTCGACACCCGCTCCAACCGGTACTGGTGCTTCAGCATCGGGCGCAATGGGCGCAGACTCGGATGCAGCGTCGGCCGCTGTCGGCAATGCTCCGATCTCTTTGGCGTGATCGTCGAGATGGTCGCTCCGCCCGGCGGCTGCGGTTGCCTGTGCGGCGGCTTGCCCCGTTTTTTCGTCGTTTGCATTCGGCAGCATCATGTTTTCCTCGCATGGGCCTGGCAGGATGATTCACAGCGGTCGGCGTCGGCGGTTTCTAAAAATGCGCTATCGGGTCACAGGCCTGGGAGGCACCTTAAGTCCATCACAAGCACCCAGGCCAGGTGGGCCAATGTGCGACGGACGGGCGCTCTATCTGCGACTCGCATCATGCGGGCATGCTCTGCAGCACACGTTGAAGCACCGTCGCTGCGGCCTGGGGCTTGCCGAGCGCAAGGCTGCACGCGGCCATGGTTCGCAATTTCGGCCGATCGGCCATCAGCCGTTCGACCTTGTAGTCCAGGCCAATGGCATCGTAGGCCAGCCATGCTGCGCCTTCTTCCATCAGAAAGCCGGCGTTGTGTTCTTCTTGGCCAGGGATCGGCGAGATCAGCAGCATCGGCTTGCCCAGCGCCAGGCATTCGGACACGGTGAGGCCGCCGGGCTTGGTGACGACCAGATCGGCAGCTGCCATGAGCTTGTGCATCTCGTCGGTGAAGCCCACCGCAATCATCCGGCCCGGATGGCGAAGCGCCAGCGCCGACAGTCTGGCGTGCGTTTCGGCATTGCGGCCCGCCACGGCGATGACCTGGAAATCGCTTGCCATGCCCAGGGCACGTTCGACCATGCTCGCAAGATCGCCAACACCAGCGCCGCCTGACGCCATCAGCAGCGTGGAACGCGATGGCTCCAGACCCAGGGCTGCAGCGCACGCATCGCGGTCCAGCGTCGGCGCGTCGGGCTTCGAGAATGCTGGCATCACCGGAATTCCTGTGACGTGCACACGGTCGGCCGGAATGCCGCGTGCGCGAAGCCGGAACGCGACCTCTTCGTTCGCCGCCAGGTAGCCGGTCATCTCGGGAACGAGCCACATGTTGTGCAGGTCGTAGTCGGTGATCTGCAACCAGACGGGGTAGTCGAGACGAGCGTTTCTGCGTTCGCGCATCAGCAACTCGGCCGGCAGGAAGTGGGTGCAAATCACCGCATCGGGCTTCGCGTTTCGAATCTCGCGCAGCAGCGCGCCGGTGCTCAGTCGCTCGATGCCGCGGCGCAAGCGCTGCGACGCCGCGTGGTGCGGCGTGACGTCGCTGCGCTGATGCAGATACGACCACAGTTCGGGCGCGCGATTCACGAGCTGGATGTACCAATCGGTGTAGATCCTGCGGAACGCCCCTGACACATGGGCCATGGTGTCGATATGTACAGCCGTGCACGGGGAAGCGAGAGAGGGTGCGGCGGCAGCAAGCGCCTGTGCTGCGCGCACGTGGCCATTGCCGGCGCTTACACTGAGGATCAGAACTTTGGTCATGGCTGGAAATCGGTGATCGGTGTCGGGGCTAAAACTGGGAAAACAGGGCGCAAATTCTGAAGCTTCCCCCAGCTTTAGTTCTTAGCAATCAACATTGCGCAGCGGCGTTGGTTCGCAAATGCGCGCGCATGGAGCATCTTCATGGTTACCACACCGATGAGCATCGCCAACAAAGGGGCCAGAGGAAACATCAATTTAAAGCACATATTTCTTCTGGCCCCACTGTTGAGCCCCGCTGTTACCCCTAACCTCAGGTCGACTTACGGCGCCAGATACCCGCTCACGTCCTCGGCAGTGCGCTGCATGTCGATCGCCAACAGGTCCTTGAGGATCGCCGTATGGCCGGATCCAGCGATCACCAGCACGCGGTGGCCGGGTTGCGCGGCCTTCTGCACGTTGGCATACATGCGGAAGTTGCGGTGCCACCAACTGGCCGCAGCGTCGGCACCGGCAAAGCTGCCACCGGCATCCACGGCATTGGTGCTGATGTAGAGATTCTTGTTTTCGCGGTCGCGCGCGGGATCGTTCGTCAGGCGCAGCAGCTCGTGCAGCGGCAACGTCGATTGCTCGCGATCGGCGCGCGCGGAGAGATTCTTGAACGTGGCATCCATCGTCGCCTGCATGGCCGGGTCGTGCGCCTTGATGTAATCGAACATCGGATCGGAGTCCCAGCCGACTTGGCCTTCGTCGAAGCACGTCACTCCCGCAATCCCTGAGGCTTTGGCGACGCGGAAGCCGATTTGGTGGATTTCGTTATTCGGCAGGGTCGACTGACCGTCTCGGTAGCGGGCAAACGCAGCGTCGTAGTTCGCCTGCTCGGACGGCTCGCATTCCACCAGGACATCGGTGGGATGGAACGCGGCGAGCCGCGCGGCAAGGCCCGCGAGATAGGCCTGGTTGTCTTTCGACATGACGTCGGAGACCTTGAACTTCACCATGTCCCGCCCCGGATTTTCGAAGTGGAACGAGCCAAGCATCATCACTTTCGCCGGGGTCACGGGCGTCTGCGTCGCGGCGGCGGCGAGCGCAGGCAACGCCGACAGGCAAGCGGACAACGCGGCGACAAAAAAACGATGGGCGTTCAAGGCATTTGCTCCAGGACGGTAAGCCGATGGCGGCTCCGGCATTAGAGCACTCGTTCGCACGTTGGGCATAGGGGTCGCCGATCGCCGGCTTGCGCAGAAAAAAAAGCCGGCACCCGATCTCGCCAATCGGCGCGGGTTCCTGTCTGCCAAGGAGGCTGTGCCATGCGTCAACCCACATCCCGTAGCGCCCTTCCCGCCCAACGCCTGCCCGCAACCGTGCAACGCGCCAACCGAAGTCCGTTCCCGCGCCCGAGCCGGCCGGACTCCTGCGTTACGTCGAGCCACCGTGCACCCCGATGATGTCGGTTGAAGACGCCGCGGCCGCCATCGCCGCCGAGCTGGCCCGCCCGCCACGCGCGCCCCGCCGCCATCGCCCGCCGCAGACCTGCACAGTGGGCTGCGGTCACTCCGCCAGCGGCAAGCGCACGCCCGCGCTGCGCCTGGGCGGCCGCTGAATGGAGGAACTTGGCTTCACCATCGGCAGTACGCTGCCCGTGCAAGTACGCGACGGCGAACTGGCGGTGAGCGTGGTCACCGAAGACTGATGCGGCCATCTCCCACTACGCACCGGAGGATCGCTGAGATGGCGTCCAACCGCTTTGTCTTCCCCTGAGATGCTAGGCGACACCGGGACAGCCAGCCAGGGTTGGCATGGCCTGTGCAGTCTTCCGCCGTGAGCTGGAACGAGTGCCGTACCTCCAAACGACGCACTCCATCCAGCAACCTCCTGTGCCGGGGTCCGATGAGCGCATACTGACCCCGGTTCCCCTCGCCATCCAGGCCTTACACTTTTTTATGGAACCGAATCTTCACGCGCCGTCGGCCAGCTTTATTGATCTCATGATGGATGCCGTCTTTGCGGTGGATGTCGACGCCCACGTGGTCTTTGCGAGCGCTTCGTGCGAGCGTATTTTCGGGTATACGCCGAAAGAAATGATCGGCAAGAACATGTTCGACATGATGCTGCCTGAAGATCGCGAGATGACCCGCACCTCGCTGGTGGCGGTGATGGTAGGCCATCCTCAGCTGCATTTCGAGAACCGCTACCTGCACAAGGATGGACACGTCGTGCACATCATGTGGTCAGCGCGCTGGTCGCCGGCCGATCAACTGCGCATCGGGGTTGCGCGCGACATTACCGAACGCAAGCAATTCGAATCCTTGCAGGCTGCGCTCTATTCCATTTCCGAAGCGGCCCACACTGCCGAGGATCTTCTCAAGCTATTCCAACGCATCCATCAGATCGTCGGCACGCTGCTGCCCGCAGATAACTTCTCCGTGGCCCTCTATGACGATGAAACCGACCAACTCAGCTTTCCCTATCATGTGGATGAGCATCTGCAAACGCCGGAGCCCTTCACCCTGGTCCCGGGGACACTCTACGCAGAGATCATTCAGACCGGCCAGGCACTGCTGCTGACGCCTGAGACGATGGTGGATCGCCTGAAAGTGCTGCGACCCTCCTTTGGCACGCATCCGTTCTCTTGGCTGGGTGTTCCGCTCAAATCGCAGGAAGGGACCATTGGCCTGCTCATGGTCAAAAGCTATCCGGGCGGTGTCTGCTACAGCGAACAGGACCAGGAGTTGCTGCAGTTCGTCTCGACGCAAATTGCCACCGCCATCCACCGCCAGCAAATGCAGGTTCGACTGCAATACATGGCGCAGTACGATCAACTGACCGCGCTTCCCAACCGTGTCTTTTTTCACGATCGCCTGAAGATGGCGCTGTCTGCGGCACGACGAGAGCAGGGGCCGCTGTCCTTGCTTTATCTCGATCTGGATAAATTCAAGCAAGTGAACGATGCACTGGGCCACCGTATCGGCGATCTATTGCTGAAGGAGGTAGCCGTGCGCCTGACGCAATGCATCCGCGAATCGGATACCGTCGCGCGCGTCGGTGGCGATGAGTTTGTGGTCCTGCTCCGGGGGACCTCTTCGGAGGGCGTGACGCGAGTGTCGGGAAAAATCCGCGACGCGTTCGATCATCCCTTTATGCTGGACGGCCACCGCTTGAACATCGCGCCGAGCATCGGGATCGCGCACTATCCCGAGCACGGGGATGACGAGCATCAGCTTCTCGAACATGCCGACAAAGCGATGTATTTTGTCAAAAATGTCAAAGGGAACTGACGGGTCTCTGTCCACCCTTGCGTGCCCGCGTGCCAAAGCGTTCACACACGTGGCACAGCAGACCGCGATAGCCATTTCGATCTTCGTCGTCCAGGAGAATTGCGCAATGTTGACCGCACGCTGGACGACATGCATCGGAATGCTTGGAAGCTCCAGGCGCCGCCGACTCCGCATGGCAGCTCACATGACGATGGGAAAGATCCAACCCTGCTCGTCGCCTACCGCGCATGCCGTCAGGCACTACCACGGCACCCCATGGGATTTGGTCGCTTGATTACCTCCGTCCCCTTTGTTCCTGGCGCATCAGGCGCTCGCCGAGACAAGGCCTCGCAACACCGTCTCGAGTTCCGTCGTGCCCTTCAGCGATGCCTCACGGCCGGCTTCGAATTCGATCCAGCCATCATTGAATCCGTCCAGCATCCGGATGCGCGGCTCCGGGTTGGCCATGCCTAGTGAGCGGAAAAGCGCGTCCCAGGTCGCCCGCGGTACCGGCTGCGCCACGACATCGCGCCCGAGCACCCGGCCCAAGGCGGCGGCCAGGGCCAACGGCGTGATGCGGCGCGGCCCTTCCAACTCGACCACCCGGCGTCCCTCCCAACCCTCACGCAGCATCCGAACCGCCGTCGCGGCGACGTCTGCCGTCGCCACCATGGGCACCGGCTTGTCCAGCGGCTGCAGGAAGCTCGACACGACACCAAGCGAGCGTGCACCGTCGATGTCCCACGCGGTGTTCTCCATGAACCACGCGGCGCGCAGAAAGGCGACCGGCATGGGCAGCGCTTCAAAGGCGCGTTCCATGATCTGCAACTGGGTCAGCAGACTGTCTTGCGTCGCCTGGGCGCCGATGGTGGAAAGCGCCACCACACGCTGCGGCCGTACCTGCTGCAGCGCCGTGACCAGCGCTGCGACATTGGCCAGGGTTTCGACGTAGCCCGGCGTCGGATCGAACACGGGCGGCAAGAGCACGAACACGGCTTCGGTCCCGGCGAATGCGTCCGCCAACGCCGCGGCGTCGTCCATCGCGGCCAATGCCGTCTCGCAACCGAGACCGGCCCACGTCGATGCCTTGGCCGCATCCCGCAGAACGGCGCGCACGGAAACGCCTTCGGCCAGCAACGCTCTGGCGATCCGACCACCGACCTGGCCGGTCACTCCGGTGATGACAAACATGGGGTTCTCCTGATGCCACGCGGGGTGCGTAGCGTTGACCGGAAGTCTGGATACGGACTCCGCGAAAGGCGATAGCATGGGAGGCATCTTGTTCATGCGTGGTAGTCATCAATGGCAATGTTCGACCCGCAACTGCTCGAAGGCCTCGACGTCATGGCAGCCGTCGTCGACATGGCCAGCTTCAGCCGGGCCGGGGAAGCACTCGACATGTCCCAATCCGGCGTCAGCCGGGCGGTGGCGCGGCTCGAAAGCAGGCTGGGCATCCGTGTCTTCGAGCGCAGTACCCGGTCCGTGCGTTTGACGGACGAGGGGCGCCGTTTCTATGAGCAGGTCATGCCCCTGGTCGGCGCGCTCGAAGAGGCCACCAGCAGCGCCGCGGGAGGCACTGCCGCTGTGCGCGGCCGGCTGCGCGTCAATATCGACCCATTCTTTTCCCGGCTGATCCTTGGCCCCATGCTGGGCACCTTTCTGGACAGTCATCCGGGTCTCGAGGTGGAACTGCGCAGCCGGGACGACCTTGGCGACATGGTGACCGACGGGTTCGACCTGGCGATCCGTTTTGGTTTTCCGCAACCCTCGTCGTTGGTGTCCCGCAAATTGCTCGATACACGGGTGTTGACCGTAGCGTCGCCGTCCTATCTCCGACGCTACGGCCGGCCAACCGATCCTCGCGAACTCGAGACAGGTCACCACCGGTGCATCCTGTTTCGTGACTCGATCACTGGTCGGCCATTCCCCTGGGAGTTCCACCAGCGCCGACGAAAGCTCACCGTCGCGGCCCTTGGCGCCTTGACTGTCAACGATGCCGGCACCCTCTACAGCACCTGCCTGGCTGGCCACGGCATCGCCCAGCTGTTCGAACTGGGCGCCGAGAGCTACCTCGCCGGCAAAAAGCTCGTGCCCTTGTTCCCTGATTGGCAGGACGAGCGCTTTCCACTGCACGCCTACTACCCCACCAGACACCACGTCCCGGCCAAGACGCGGGCGCTGCTGGATTTCGTGGTCAGCCTGCTGCGGTGAGTTGAGGCCGGTCGACCCAGGCGAGGTGGTGACCGGCTATAGAACAAAACGGGACGGAGGCAATTGATCCCCAGCCCCCTCCCCTTGGCCGGCCACGTGCAGGAATCGCCGCCGCCGATGCCGCCGATCTTGCCCGCGCACGGCGAACTGGTGGTGAGCGCGCCCAGCAAGGACTGACGCAGCCATCGTCCACCCACGCACTACTCGGATTGAAGAGCGCTCAGTCGCGATCGCGCGTGATCGTTTCCTGCGTCCAAGGCAAGGGACCGCGTGTAGCTGGCCACTGCCAGCGCTTTCTCGCCGGCGGCCTCATATGCCTCCGCCAAACTGTCGTAAGTATTGGCGCTGTCCACATAGAGTTCGATCGCCAGTTTGAAGACGCAAATGGCGTCGCGCAGCTTTCCTTGCCCCATCAGCTGTCCGCCCCACGCGTTGAGCTCGGCCTCCTGAAGGGTGTAGCCAGGATCGGTCGCCTTCAGGCGGGCATACGCGGCCGGTGCGGCGTCGAACCCTTCCTTGATCAGCGCCAAGCACAGCTGCTTCACTTGCGGCGACAAACCACCGCCATTGACGGCAAGCAGATCCGGGTAGAACTGACCCGCGATTTCGTCGATGAACTCCTCAGGATTGGCGCCGGCCAGGTTGGTGAGTACCACGATGGCCAGGTCGTCTTCGGGATACACGAAGAACGCCGCTCGGCGCCCGCCTATTCCCGCAACCACAGGATGTTCGGCGCGCGCCCGCAGCGGCCAGCCCATTGCCCAGGGTGTGGGCGAACCGTCAGAAAAGGTGCCGGCTGTCCACATCGTCTGGAGCACATGGGTGTCGAGCAAGGTGCCGTTCTGCAGGGAAATCAGCCAATGCGCCACGTCATCCGCCGACGCGTTGAGTCCGCCGGCGGTCCTGATGAAGGGCGCGAAATCATCGAACGCATGCTCCAATCCTGCCGCATTCGCGCTGGCATCCACTCGCCCCCCCACATAGCGATAGGTGCGTACGCGACCAGGCATGATCGTGCGGGCGTCTCCAAAGGCCGTGTGCGTCATGCCCGCCGGGATGAACTTGCGAACCCGCATCTCTTCTGCGAAGGGTGCCCCGGTGATGCGGTCGATCACCTTGCCCAGCAACACGTAGTTGGTCTGGTTGTAGCGATAGCGGGTTCCCGCTGGGGCCTCGATCGGCATTGTTTGAACCACCGACCAGGCGGATGCTGCGCTGCCATCGCCAACAAGCGATCCCGTTCCCTGCCCCTTTGGTTGGACCAGGATGTCCGGCAGACCTGAGACGTGTGTCAGCAGCTGCCCAATGGTCACCCGTCGCCACGCGGGGGGAAGGTTGTCCAGGTAGCGCGAGACAGGCGCGTCCAACGCGACCCGCCCTGCCTGGACCAATTGCATGATGGCGACACCGGTGAATGCTTTCGTCGACGAGTTCAACGTGAAAACACTGTCCCTGGTCACCGGCGCGCGGCTTTCCAGGTCAGCGACGCCGTATGCCTTGCTGAAGACGATGCGGCCATTGCGGACGAGGGACACATGCATGCCGGGAATGGACCGCGCCTGCATCTCCCGCCGCACGACGCCATCGATCCCTTTCGCCTGTCGATCCGTCAACTGCGTTGCTGCAGACGACCACGTTGCCGCCAAGAACCACAACCCTATCCAAAACGTCGATCGCGTAGGCACGGCACACCATTTTTTGACTACAAATGTAGTCACAATATAACTACAGATGTAGTCGCGCGCCAAGTCTTTTTGCAGAATGCGTCCTGTCTCCACAGAGACCGGCTTGGGCTACGCCTGCTGTTGCGCGGTCTGCTGCTGGGCCATCTCCACCTGCTGCAGGCGGACCTGCTCCACCTTGATCTGCTCGACCTGCACTACGCCCTGCTCTGCCGGCTGCTGGGCCGCTTCCTGCCCATCCACGCGGGCGCGGAAGAACTGCAGCTTCTTGCCAAACAGCCCGTAGACCGCCAGCACCTTCGCGTGCGCGACGGCGAGTTGGTGATCTCGGCGGCAGGCAAAGGTTGAATCGGCCGCCGCCCGCTTAGGCACGCGCTGTGTGCAGCCGCACGCCTCTCAGCACATGCCGGCTTTTCACAAGGCATTACCCGGCTGCACGCACTACGTTCTCTCGCCTCTAAGATTGCGTGATCTGGCATCGCTGCTGGACAATCTGATGCAGGACATCGGAATTTCCGCTCGCCCGACAGGAGCAACAAGCATGGCCTTGCATGACCACCCTACCTTCGATTGGGTTCAACTCCCGGAGGGGCGCGCCAGATTTTCTGGCGGCGTGCGCGGCATCATGGATGAACGGCGCCATGAGACGTTCGCCGTCGAGGTGGATGGCGAAGAGTACTTCGGCGAAATTAGAAGAGCCTTTCTGCCGAACCACAATGACTACAATATTGAAGTCGTCTCATTTGGCTACGGCCGTGACGGCGACATCGGAATGCCGATGCTAGGCGCGTGCCGAGTCTTCACGACAGCAGAGATCCACGCTGTTCAGACACTAATCGTTCGCCTGATCGCTGCCGGCACACATTTTTCGAATAGACCCACGCTGCTGAACGAGCATCCGAATGCCCACTTCATCGGGGAAGTTTTCTTCAGGTACGGCTGGGCTTTAGCCATGGATGACGGGTTACGCCATGAGTGACGACTACTCCAAACATAAAATCTAGTCCCCATATAACTACAGATGTAGTCGCGCGCCAAGTCTTTTCGCAGAATGCGTCCTGTCTCCACAGAGACCGGCTTGGTCCCCGCCTGCTGTTGCGTGGTCTGCTGCTGGGCCATTTCCACCTGCTGCAGGCGGACCTCCTCCATCTTGATCTGCTCGACTTGCACCAGTCCCTGCTCCGCCGGCTGCTGGGCCGCTTCCTGTCCATCCACACGGGCACGGAAGAACGGCCGCTTGTCGCCAAACGGCGCGTAGACCGCCAGCACCTTCGCGTGCGCGACGGCGAGTTGGTGATCTCGGCGGTATACAAAGCTTGAATCGCCCGCCGCACGCCGCACGCCGCCCGCCGCCCGCTTATGCACGCGCTGTGTGCAGCCGCACGCCTCTCAGCACATGCCGGCTTTTCACAAGGCACTACCCGGCTTAACGCACTACGTTCTCTCGCCTCTAAGATTGCGTGATCTGGCATCGCTGCTGGACAATCTGATGCAGGACGTCGGAATTTCCGCTCGCCCGACAGGAGCAACAAGCATGGCCTTACATGACCACCCTACCTTCGATTGGGTCCAACTCCCGGAGGGGCGCGCCAGATTTTCTGGCTTGGTCCGCGGCGTTGACGAGCTTGGGCACGAGACCTTCGCGGTCGAGATAGGTGGCAACGAATTCTTTGGAGAAATCGACAGAGCCTTCTTGCCTAACGACAATGACTACAACATCGAAGTGATGTCCTTCGGCTACGGCAGCGAAAAATGTCTCGGAATGCCAATGCATGGTGCATGTCAAATCTTCTCGAAAGCTGAAATCGGCACCATCCAGACACTGATCGTTCAACTGATCGCCGCAGGCACGCACTTCGCGGACAGGCCGTCTGTGTTGACGGAATACCCAAGCGCCCGCTTCATGGGCCAGGTCAGCTTCAAGAACGGCTGGGCTCTGGTCGCGGATGATGAAGCCACCTCAGATCCGAACCATCGGTGCTTTTCTTGAAATCCTCACCGTGATGGCAGAAGCTGTCGCCGAGTCGTAGCGCAGGACTTCGTTGATCGCATCAAGCGAATCGTTTGACCGGACCGATAACTTGAAGCCCGCGCGCAACGTTGCAATTTCCGATGATCCAACATGGAACACTAGACATGGACTTATCCAACCACTCCACCTTCGATTGGCTGCAATTTCCGGAGGGGCGCGCCAGATTTTCGGGCGGTGTGCGCGGCATCATGGATGAACAGGGCCATGAGACGTTCGCCGTCGAGGTTGGTGGCGAAGAGTACTTCGGTGAAATTCGAGACGCATTTCTGCCCAACGGCAATGACTACAACATAGAAATAGTCTCATTTGGCTATGGCCGCGACGGCGACATAGGAATGCCGATGCAAGGGAGGACATGTCGGGTCTTCACGGCAGCAGAAGCAAACACCATTCAGACGCTGATAGCGCAACTGATCGCTGCCGGCACCCATTATCCGAATAGGCCATCCGTTCTAACCGAGTATCCGGATGCCCATTTCATGGGCCAGGTTATCTTCAGGGATGGATGGATTCTAGTCATGGATGACGGGGCCGCGGCATGAGCGACGACTATTCCAAACAGATCGAGCAAATCAGAAAAGCCCAGTCGCTTGAGGAAATCCAGGCGATCGCGCGTCAATACCCCGCCAAAGCCATAGGCGAAGGAGGCATTCTCTATAGCCGCCCGGTCGGCGACGTATCGTCTGAGGTGATCGCCAAGGAACTTGCAAGCAAGACTGGCGAGCCCATCATCAACAACACGCCACGGGCACAATTTCTTGGCGATAAGGAAGCATTAGCAGCCATCAAAGACGCGGCAACGCGCATATTCAAAGGACAGGGCCAAGGCCTTGATCAGGCCAAGCTTTCTACTGAAGACTTTCTGTATGGCAATCCCAAGGCTGTCGCCAAGAGCGCCACTTCGTTGGAAGGCTCCCTTTGGGGCGAAGCCTCCAACGAATTCGCAGGCTCGCTGCGCGGCGACATCAAGGTGGTCGCCACCAATGCCAACATCGAGCGTGTTTTCGGCAAGGTGGAGCTGCCTGCCGTGTTGGAGAACCCCAATGTCAGGACTCTGGGCGGGCAACCGGTCAGCGAGCTGAAAGCGCTCTATGCCCAGGGTGGCGCCGATGCCGTGTTGCCCAAGGTGCAGGCGCAGTTCATCGAGGCGGTGCCCAAGGGCATTTTTGTGTCGCCCGACAACGTGGGACCGAAGGTCACCAAGGTCTCGCTCTCGCAGGAAGCAGCTGCAACCCTCGGCGCAGATGCCGCCAAGTTCCCCCCTGCCACTGAACTCGCAAATGCGGGCCTGACCCGTGCGCCTACCGGATTCAGCGCGCCTACTGCGGCGGTAGGAGAAGCCGCCATCACAGGTGAAGCGGTGGCGGCATCCAAGGGCTTGCGCCCCGGCATGCTGGCGAAAGGCGGGACCGTGGTGGCGGTGGCCGCGTTGGCATACGACTTCACCACCACCGGCCACCAAGTGGTGAAGCTGGAAGCGCAGGGCAATACGACAGGCGCCGAGTCGGCAAAGACCCATTTCATCGGCCGCAATGTCGGCGGCATTGGTGGCGGTATCGCCGTCGGCTTTCTGGCTGGTGCCGGCTATGGGCTGGCGGGAGGCTCCCCGAGCGGTCCAGGAGCCCTGGTCACCTCGGGGATCGGTGGCGTGGTGGGCGGCGTCGGCGGAGCATTCCTCGGAGAAAAGTGGGCTCAGCAAAAGGACATCGACCGGGTCTTCACCCAGAAGGACCGGGACGGCAACGAATGGAGCCGCGATCCCAGCGACCCGAAAGGCACCTGGTCGCGGGTGGCGGAAACGCAACAGGTCAAGGCCACCACGACCGCATCGCCGGAAAGCGGCGCCCCGACCTACAGCAAGGTCAGGTACGTTGCCGGAGACGTGCTGGCGAACCAACTGAACTACAAATCCGCCAACGCGTCCTACGAATTGGGGTTGGCGAACCTGTCGGAACCGCAGAACCCCTATTCGATCCCCTCCGGCAAAGGCGAGGCCCGGAGCCTGGACGGGGAAGGAAACTGGACCCGCGACCCGCAGACCCATGCCTGGTCTCGCACGGTCGTCGATCAATACATCGAGCACGGCATGAAGGTCACCCATGCCGAGACCGCCACGCCACAGCGGGCGGCCGAACTGGACCAGGCCTCGAAATTGATCATCGCCCAGAACGCGGCCAACACGCCGGCTGCGATCGCCGGCCGCTACCAGGTGGCCTACAACCAATTCGTCTGGCATCAACACGGCGAAGTACCCGCCGCCGTGAAAGACGCCAGCACGCAGACAGAAACGCTGAAGGCGTCCGATGGCCACACCTACACGCGTGGCGCCAATGGCGAGTGGAGCACGCCGGGCATGATCTACGGTACCAACCAGGCCCAGGGCAATGTCCGCGACGAATTGAACGAGGTGCACCGAAGCCAGCAGGCCGGCTTGCAGGAGTACTCCGCCATGGCGGCGGAAGCGCTGGCCAATCCGACCCTGCCGAAAGCCATGCCGATGCGGGGCATGGTGGCCGCGGCCTATGCCGGTGCCGGTATCGCGCGTACCGAAGCGGAGATCGACGCCGCCACGGCCGCCGTCGCTCACACCCACACCCGTGAGGGCCTGGATGCCGGCAAGCCGTATTCCCTGATGCTGCAGCCCGATCCGAAGACCGGCCGTCCAGGGCCGAACAGCGCGATCGTGACGATGATGGACGATGGCCGCGACAGCTTCCTGTCCGAAAGCAGGATGGTACCCAAAGCGATCACTACCGCGGAAGAGATCAAGCACGCGGAGCGGCCGGCGCTGCAGGGCCAAGGCCAGGCACCCCAGAGCGAAGCCAAGCCACCAGAGCGTGCGCCGCACGCGTCCCTGTCGAAAGATGATTCACCGGTCGCGGGCGCTGCCAGTACCGCAGTGGCGGCCGGGCAAGGCGACGAAAAGGCCTCGACCCTCGGACAACTGCCACCGAACGATCAGGCGATCTTCGCGAAGCTTAGAGGTGGCACCCCGCTCGAGATCTCTGACGATCATGTGGCGCATGCCATGCTGCTGAGCAAGAAGGAGGGCATGACAGACGCCAGCAAGATCGATGGCGTTCGACTGGCAGGGGACACGTTATGGGTGACGGGGACCACGCCGGGATTCAGGGCTTCGGTCAACACCAGTGAACCCGCCCCCTCACTGCAAGAAACGTCGCAGCAATCGCTGGCGTTCAACAAGCACCAAGAACAGCAGCTTGCGCAGGAAGCGACGCAGCGAAATCAAGACGGCCTCGGTCGTGGAGGACCGGTGGTCTAACTACCAGACAGGTGCCGAGCAGCGGTGCACACTGTCCACCATGAGCGAACGAACATGCCAATCACCCTCACCGCCGAAAGCGAGTTGATCGTCGGCACCGCCCTGGTCGTCGAGGCGCAAGCGCCCGAAGAGCCGTTCGTCGCCGTCTTCGAGGACGACGGCGACACCGGCTATTTCTATGCGCTCGACCCGTCCGCGGATGACAACCCTATCCAGGACGCGCTACACATCTACAACGCTGCCGACGTCGCCGACAAAGAGACGCCTTCCGAAGTGAAGATCGGCTGGTCCCAGGACAGCAAAAAGGTCGTGCTGCTGATCAACGGCTATCCGCATGCGATCTTCGATTTCGAAGCCAAGCGCGGCTATTGCCGTACCGGGTTCCCGCCGCCGTCGGAACGCACTCCTTGGGCGCTGCACGGTCACGAGTGGAGCGATGACGCTGTGCAGTTGTTTGCGTGATGCGCACACAAAGCCATATAGCAGGACGCCATAGTCGAATTGCAGCCTGGCTGTCATGGAGCGAGAGATGACCGAGCATCAAAAATTAGCCACCCTGCTGATCAGGATCGTTGGCGCCGGCCTAGCTGGCTTGATGGTACTTAGCTTTATCGTCTATGGCGTTGAGAAGCTTGCAGGCCTGCCCACCAGAACCACGACGGCGCATCTCTTTGCGGTCGATGGTTGGTACCTGTTTATCGGCATCATCATGGTGGTCACATCCAGACGTATTGGCAGGCTGTTAGGGGCAGGCCTCGACTGACGACCCAGCCACTCAAGCCGCAGCCGCCTTGCGGCGCGGCTCAACCATGCATCCGGTGCCCATGAACCATATCGCAACCTCAGCATTGCTCATCACGCTGCTGATCCCCGCCGCGAAAGCATCGGCGGGCGACACCTGTGATTTCGACCAGGCAGCCGTCTTGCAGGAGCTGGTCTCCAAAGCGAAAGCCAATCCTGGCGGCGTTCTGGATGCAAACAACCACCGCGTTGCCTGGAAGGATGCCTCAGGCAGGACGGTGCAAATTTCGCATGCTGGATGCATGGATCTTGGCAGCAGCGTCAAGGTGTCCTTTCCCGAGTCCACAGATACTCGCACAGCGGTTGCAGCGCTGATGCTTGCCACGTCGAACTACTGGTCGCCCATCCAGGCAAATGAGGCTTCGCGCATTCTCGGTGCCGGGCAGTTCACCACCAGCCGCCCCGCTCCGGGTAGCGTGGAGTTCGAAGTGGACAAGGAGGCAAGCCCGGCCTTCCCCTTTGGCTTCACGCTCGAGGTGAAATCCGACAGGGCGTTGTTGTCATGGCAACAGCTCTAAGTGCTCCCAGCAATGCATCCACGCCGAAGCCGATTGGCGGCAAGGCAGAACTCAGGTGTCCAACCATGCATCGCGCGATCGCAGTGCTCCTGATGCTTGGCTGTGGTGACGCTGCAGCCCAGGCCGGCAAGACCAAGGTTCCCCAGGCGGCGACTCGCTTGGTCGCTGCCGTGCATGGCGCTGCCGCCTCCGGAGCGCCGGAAACGCTGCGCAAGTCCATGTCGCCCGACTTTGTTTCGAGCTTCGGCGGAGATGGAGGACCCGACGAGGCGATCGCGCTCTGGACCCGGGAGCCCGCGTACCTTCGCCATTTGGCGCAAAGCACCGCCGGCCATTGCCAGCGTCTTGCGACCGACTACGTGGAGTGCCCTCCACACGCCGGTAGTAATTACCGTGCCGGCTTCAAACTCATCGACGGGAAATGGACATTTTCCAGTTTCGTCGCCAGCGATTAGCCTTCTTCCTCACGCCAGCATCGGCTACCGCCTCCACCCGACACCGAACGACCCGCTGGGTTCACGCCCTACCGATCGTGCTCGGCCAGGAACGCCCCCACCACCTGCATGCAAGCCTCCCGCTCTTCCACATGCGGCATATGGCTGGAGTGCTCGAACAGGTGCCAGCGCGCCTCCGGGATCATGTCGGCGTAGGGCTGCACGGTCTCCGGCGTGGCTTCGTCGTGGCGGCCGGACAGCAGCAGGGTCGGCACGTCGATCGCCGGCAGGCGCTCGACGATGCTCCACTCGCGCAGGCTGCCGATGACGTGGAACTCGGTGGGGCCGTTCATCGCATGGTAGACGGTCGGATCGGCCTCGATCGCGGCGAAGGTGCGCGCCACCGCTTCCGGCATCGGCTGCACGCGGCACACGTGGCGCGCGTAGAACACGTCGGAGGCGGCGCGGTAGTCGGGATGGTCGAGGTCGCCGTCGGCCTCGTGGCGGTCCAGGGCGGCGCGCACCGGCTCGGGCAGTGCGGCACGCAGGCGCAGCGCGGCGGCACGCCACAACGGCATCGAGGCCGGCGAGTTGGCGATGACCAGCGCACGCAACCCGGCCGGACGGCGCACCGCATGCTCGGCGCCGAGCATGCCGCCCCAGGACTGGCCGAGCAGCGCGTAGTCGGCGATGCGCAGGTGGCGCAGCAGGTTGTCCAGTTCGGCCAGGAACAGCTGCACGGTCCAGAAGCCGGGATCGGCCTCGGGCAGATGGGTGGAGCGGCCATTGCCCAGCTGGTCGTAATGCACCACCGCGCGGCCGCCGGCCGCCAGGTCCTTGAAGCTGTCCACGTAGTCGTGGGTGCAGCCCGGGCCGCCGTGGACGACCACCAGCGGCAGCCGGCCGCTGTCCAGCGCGCCGGTGACGCGGTACCAGGTGCGGTGCCCCTGGAAGTCGGCGTAGCCCTCTCGAACCTGCATGGCGTGCTCTTCGCTGCGTGCGGAGCCGCAGCCTAGCCGGTCGCCGGCATGCGCGGCACTGGCAGAAATGCGAGGTTTTCGCCGCTCGCGACCGACCTGTGCCCGCTGCGCGCACGCAGGCCGCCGCGGCATGCAGCGGGAAACGCAACCCCGGCGCCTAAGGCTCCAGCAGCCGGTAGTGCAGGCCGCGCACCACCGCATCCACCCGATTGCGGGCGCCCAGCTTGCGCGCCGCCGAATTCAGATGCAGGTTGACGGTGGCCACCGAGCGGTTGAGCGCGGCGGCGATGGCCTTGGCGGTGAGGCCGCGCGCGGAGTGCTGCAGGCATTCGCGTTCGCGCCGGGTCAGCACGATCTGCGCACAGCGGCGCTGGCGGGCGTCGAGCAGGTCCTGGGCGCGCGCCTGGAAGGCATGCGCCAGCAGCAGGAACGCGCCCTGGCTGCGCTCGGCCTGCTGCAGCGCGGTCTCCGGCGGCAGGTCGCCATCGACCACGCCGGTGAAGGTGGCCAGCGCGCCGCCGGGCAGGTGCAGCGGCACGGTCAGGCCGGCGCCCATGCCGCGCTCGCACAGGTAGCGGGTGACCGGGCGGTGCAGGTCGCCCAGGTATTCGCGGCGCGGACCCGGCGGCAGTGGCCGGTACGACCACAGGAACGGCGCGCTGCGGCGGCAGGCCCGCTGCTGCACCGGGTCGTGCTGGTAGTAGCCGTGTTCGCACCACACCTGCTGCATGTCGGCCGGCGCATTGCGCTGGACGAAGACCGAGGGCGTGATCAGTTCCCCGTCCAGGCCCAGCGGCACCGGTGCGTAGTCGTAGACCAGCGCGCGCACGCCGAGCGCGCGCGCGGCATCCAGGACGCGGTCCAGGCAGGCGTCCAGGGTCGGCAATCCTTGCAGGTCGGCGTCCAGCAGGGCCAGGTCGTCGCGCATGGCCATCGTCCGGGGAGAGGGGCGCCGTCGTCGGCGCGACGGCAGATCGAAACCTAGCATTTTTGCCACTGGATCGGAGCCGACGGCGGCGCCTAAGGTCGAAGGTCGCCGATCCGCTCCGCTGCCAGCCCCCGCGCTGGCGGACAATCCGTTGCGCCGCCCTCCCCTCTCCCGCCAGCGTGGCTCCCCATGACCGACACCCGCCCCACGGACGCCAACACCCTGGAAGGCCTGGGCTACACCCAGGAACTGCAGCGCCGCCTGGACATGAAGGACCTGCTGATCTACGGGCTGGTGTTCATGGTGCCGACCGCGCCGTTCTCGATCTTCGGCGGCGTCTTCGACATCAGCCACGGCATGGTGCCGCTGACCTATCTGCTGGGCTTCGTGGCGATGCTGTTCACCGCCTCCAGCTACCAGCAGATGTCGCAGGCGTTCCCGGTGGCCGGTTCGGTCTATGCCTACGTGGGGCGTGGCCTGAACGGCTCGCTGGGGTTCCTGGCCGGCTGGGCGATCCTGCTGGACTACATGCTGATCCCCACGCTGCTGTACGTGGTCGGTGCCAACGCGATGGCCGCGGTGGTCCCGGCGCTGTCGCAGCAGGTGTGGATCGTGTTCTTCGTGGTGCTCAACACGGTCATCAACCTGCGCGGGATCCAGGTCACCGCCCATGCCAACCGGCTGTTCCTGTATGCGCAGCTGGTGGTGCTGGCGCTGTTCGTGGTGCTGGCGGTGGTGGCGATCCAGCGCGGCAACAACGGCGCCAGCTGGAACCTGCGGCCGTTCTACAACCCCGCGGTGTTTTCGGTGCCGATGATCTTCAGCGCGCTGTCGGTGGCGGTGATGTCGTTCCTGGGCTTCGACGCCATCTCCACCCTGGCCGAGGAAAGCCGCGGCGGCGCGCGGGCGGTGGGCCAGGCCACGCTGCTGTCGCTGGCGCTGGTGGCCGCGCTGTTCGTGCTGCAGACCTGGCTGGCGGCGCTGCTGCTGCCGGACCTGGTGCGTTTCCCCGACGAGGCGGCCTCCAACAACGCCTTCTTCGAAGTGGGCCGGCTGGTGGCCGGCCCCTGGCTGCAGATCGTCATCGCGCTGACCCTGGCGATCAGCGCCGCGGTGGCCAATTCGCTGGTGGCGCAGGCGGCCACGTCGCGGCTGCTGTTCGCGATGGCGCGCGACGGCCAGTTGCCGCGTTTCCTGCGCAGCATCCATCCGGTCACGCGGGTGCCGCAGCGCGCGATCGTGCTGGTGGCCGCGCTGAGCCTGGTGCTGGGGCTGGCGTTCCTGGGCAAGATCGCGCTGCTGACCTCCGTGTGCAACTTCGGCGCGCTGTTCGCCTTCCTGCTGCTGCACGTGGCGGTGGCCTGGCATTTCCGCCGCCAGGGTCGGTTCGTGCTGCACGGGCTGGTGCCGCTGGTGGGCTTCGTGATCCTGGCCTACGTGCTGTACAGCGCCGACCGCTACGCCAAGTACGGCGGCCTGGCCTGGCTGGCGCTGGGCTGCTGCGTGGCGATCGGTTTGAAGCTGCGTGGCCGCGCGCTGCGTGTTCCGGCTGGCGAGGCGTTGGACTAGCCCCCTGAGGAGCGATCCGGCATAACCGGCTTGGCCATACCCAAGCCGATGCCGATCCGCACGGCGATGCGGTCAACTGCCAGCACAGGACCGGCCGCGACAAAGCACTCGCGCACACCGTGATGCCGTAGACCGCGTACCCGAACAGCGCGCAAGCGGCGAAGCCGGATACGGATCGCTCGGCGTTGGCGGGGCTTGTCCCTGCTATCGGCCCATTCGCCCCTCGTAGGTCCCGCTTGCCCCACAAGCCACGCCCACCTGCATTGCCGTGGGTACACTTGCCCATCATGAACCCGCCATCTCGCCCACCACAGGCAGGCGCGCTCGCGGCCAGCGGTGCGATGTCCACTCCGAAAGCGTTGATCGTGTTGTGGACGGCGTTTTGTCTGCTCATGATCGGCGTGTCCGTGCAGGAGGGCCTACGCAATCCGCTCACCCGCTGGTGGGAACCGGTGCTATGGGAAGGAAGTTCCGCACTGGTTGCAACCGGCTGGATGTGGCTCGCCGCCCGGGTGCGCGGACGTTATGCTCCCGATCTGGACAAGCCCCTGACCTGGTTCGGCCGCTACCTGCGCTGGTTGCCGGTGGTCGCCGTCACCTTCATCGTGGCGGTGTATGCGATACGGCATGGTGTCTATGCCGCAGTGGGCCTCACCTACGCGCACCCGAGCTGGCGCTACCTGTTCGTGTACGAGAACGCCAAGCTGAGCGTGTTCGTTGGCCTATGGCTGGGGATCCTGTTTGGACTCGAGTCCAATGACCAGTGGCAACTGCAGCGCAATCGCTTGCTGCAAACGCAGAAGGCGCTGGCCGAGGCGCAGCTGGCGCACCTTCAGGGTCAGCTGCGGCCGCACTTCCTGTTCAACGCACTCAATACCGTCTCTTCGGTGATGCATATGGACGTGGCGCGGGCCGACCGTCTGTTGGCGGCACTCGGCGACCTGCTGCGCACCAGCCTTGGGACAGTCGAGAACGCGATGACGCCGCTCGCTGTGGAGCTGCGCACGCTCGAGCTATACGCGGACATCATGCGCGAACGGTTCCGGGATCGGGTGACCCTGACGTGGCGGGTCGATGCCGCACTGCTCGATGCCAGCGTTCCCGCACTCCTGCTGCAACCCTTGCTGGAGAATGCGTTCAAACACGCCGTCGAGCCGACGCTGTCGTGCGTGGACATCACGATCAGTGCGCGGCATGAAGGCGGCTCGCTGGAAATCGAAGTGCGCAATTCTGGTTCCATGCTGCCGGCGCTGGAGATGCATGACGGGTTGGGATTGCGCAACTGCCGGGAGCGGCTAGGCATCATTTATGGCGATGCTGCGTCCCTGGTCGTCCGCAACGAAGGTGGCGGTGTCGCCGCGCGCGTCTCGATCCCGCTGGCGGAGGCCACGCGATGATCCGCGCCGTGATCGCCGACGACGAGGCGCCCGCGCGCGAGAAGCTCGAACGCTGGCTGGCGGAGCAACCGGGCATCGCCGTGGTCGGGTCGGCCGGGGACGGATTGTCGGCGGCGCACTGCATCAGGCAACTCCGGCCGCACGTGGCGTTTCTGGATGTGCGTATGCCGACGCTGTCGGGACTGCAGGTCGCGGCGCAGCTCGACCCCTCGAGCGCGCCGCTGATCGTGTTCGTGACCGCCTTCGATGCGCATGCCGTAAAGGCGTTCGACCTCAACGCGATCGACTACCTGCTCAAGCCCTACGACCGGGATCGGCTCGCGCGCACCGTGCAACGCGTGCGCGAGCGGCTGGACGCGCACGAGTCCGGTGCGGCGGCGGTCGCGATCGGGCGGGCACGCGCCCCGGAGTGCGAGCGCCTGCTCGTGCCCGATGGCGAACGGCTGCACCTGATCGAAACCGCATCGATCGAGTGGCTGGAAGCCGACGACAACTACGTGCATGTGCATACCGCCGCGCGTACCTACCTGATGCGCAGGACCCTGCAGGATCTGCTGGCGCAGCTGGGCGAACAGCGCTTCGTCCGCATCCATCGGTCGGCCGCGGCGAACGTCGCCTGCATCGGATCGCTCACGCCGCTGTTCAAGGGCGACTACGAACTCCATCTCCGCAACGGCCGCACCCTGCGGCTCAGCCGACGGTATCGCGACGCCTTGTTCGCGCGCATGGGCTGGTAGCGTCCGCTTTGCCACGGCCGGCCTCCGCCCACCCCAAATCCGCTGCCGGCCAGCTGCCGATCGCTCAGGCTCCCCGATATCGCGGATACGGGAGACCCAACCGATGCTTGCCACCACACAACCGCAGGAACGCTACGACTTCCTGGACTGGTTACGCGTCATCGCCATCTTCGTGCTGTTCTTCTTCCATACGGGGATGATCTTCGTCGGCTGGGGCTGGCATGTCGTCAACAGCCAGACCATTCCCTCTCTCGAGTGGCCGATGGATATCGCCCATCGTTTGCGCATGCCGCTGCTGTTCGTCATTGCCGGGGCCGGCATGTGGTTCGCGCTGCAGCGGCGCAGTACCGGGCTGTTCCTGCGAGAACGGACGCAAAAACTGCTGCTGCCCCTGATCGTCGGCATGTTCCTGGTCGTCCCGCCGCAGATCTACTACGAGCGGCTGCTGCATGGACAATGGACTGGCGGGTATCTGGATTTCTACCTGACGCGCGTTCTGCAATTCCATTTCTATCCGGCCGGCGATTTCAGCTGGCACCACCTGTGGTTCATTCTTTACCTGTACGTGTACGTGGTGTTGCTGCTCCCCGCAATGCTGTGGTGGAAGCGAACCGCAAAACACATTGCGCCGGGAAAATGGCTTTTCCTGTTGGGGATCCCGCTGGGCATCAACGAAGCCCTGCTGAAGCTGCGGTTCCCGGAGACGCACAATCTCGTCAGCGATTGGTACATCTTCAACCATTATTTGCTGCTGACGGCGTACGGATACTTCATGGCCTCCATGCCCGGCGTCTGGAAGTGGCTATCCGATTTCCGCCGATGGTCGCTCGTCATGGGACTGGCGGCGTTCTTCCTGCTGATCTCGCTGTTCACCACGGGCATCATCCTGCACGACTCCCTGATCGACAGGGTCGGCTCCAACCTCTTCACCTGGCTATGGCTCATGGTGTTCCTCGGCTACGGCTACCGCTATCTCTCCCGCACGAACCGCGTCCTTGCCTGGGCGAAGGACGCCAGCTATCCGTTCTACATCATGCATCAGACGATCATTGTCGCGATCGGCTATTACGTCATCCAATGCGCGTGGGGCCCGTGGATGAAATACTTCGCCATCCTGCTTCTCAGCATGGGCGCGTGCCTTGTGCTTTACGAGGGGTGCCTGCGGAGGTTTGCCGTATTGCGCCTTGCTTTCGGGATGAGGGAGAAGCCTGCGCGCTCGGGTCATATTGCGAAATGACGCACCCTACTCGGGGATTTTTCTTATCCGGTGCTCTCCTGGGCGGTGCGAGGGTGCCGAAGAATAGGTAACCCTGCTTGCGCAGGGCGGTTGCCATCCCTGTTCCTGGGGCATCCTGTCGCGGCTGAAGCCGCTCCTACAGGGGTACTGTGAATTCGGCGATGCGCTAGCCACTGCACGGAAGCAACGGCAGGCACGGCGCCGGTCGCAGTCCGTCCTCGCCGTGCCAGGCCAGCGTGCGCAGCGGTGCGTTGGCGTGCAGGTAGGCCTTGGCGCACAGCGCGTCGAGGTCGTGGATGCGCAGCAGGTTGCGGCGGCGGCTGACCAGGCCGTTGCGCTTCCATTGCTGCAGCTGGGCATTGAGCTTGGAGCGGCTGACGTTGAGCATCGCCGCCAGGATGCTCTGGTTGGGCGGCAGCACGATCGCGCAGCTGCCGCCGCGCTGCCACTCCTGCACCTCCAGCTGGCGCAGTACGTAGCGCGCCAGGCGCACTTCCAGCCGGTGCAGGCACATGCTTTCCAGGCTGTCCAGGGCCTGTCGCAGGCGCACGCGCAGCAGCGCTTCGATGCGCTGCTGCAGCAACGGCGATTCCATCAGGGGCGCGAAGTGCCGGCGCGACAGCTTGAGCACGGTGCTGGCGCCGAATGCGATCGCGGTGAAGCTGCGCCCGTGCGGCTCGAGCAGCGCGGCTTCGTCCACCAGGCCGCCCGGCTCGATGGTGCCGACGATCAGTTCCTGTCCGTCCGCGCCGTACAGCACCTTGTACAGGCGCCCGCGCACCACCACGCCGACGAAGCTGCTCGGGTCGTGCTTGAAGAACAGCACGCTGCCCGGCGCCAGATCGCATTCGCTGGCATGTGCGAGCAGGTGGTCGAGCAACGCGGCAGGCAGGTCGTGGAACAGCATCGAGCGCTCCAGCAGTGTCCGATGGCCGGTATGGGCCGCGGGCGTTTGCAGGTCGTTGCCGACATGGGCCGCAGCGACGATGTCTGAGGCCTCCAGGGTGGCCACTGCAGGAAAGTCCATACTCCCCCTTCTCAGGCGCCGCATTGCGCAACGCCTGGCGTCGAACGCATCCTGCCGCGGCGGGCAGCCAAGGCGCGCACCGGTCGAGGGCAGGGCGTGGTGGAAGGCGGCGCGGTACGCGCCGCGGCGGCATCGCCGCTCCGATCCGCACGCCTGCGGACCGAAGTGGACGAGACCGGCAAAGGAACGGCGCGACCGCGTCGTGGCGCCGTCCTGGACGCGCCGGCGTCAGGGGTTGTTCAAACCCGCGACGCCGCCGCCCTTGAACGCCTGCAGCACGGTCATCAGGCTGGTGAGGTTGTCGGACACGCCGGTCTGCGCGATCTTCTCCGACGCCCCCGCCGCGGCGGTGGTGTCCAGGCTGTAGATCTGCATCACGCCCTGGTTGTTGGCCGCCTGCGCCAGCGTGTTCTGCTGCTGCTGGGAAGCGACCGCGTTCTCGTACAGGATGCCGCTGGAATGGGCCAGGCTCTGGTAGATCGAGCCCATGGCGAAGGCCGGCGCCTCGCCGATGACCTTGACGTTGGACTGGGTGACGGCATCGGTGATCTGGTTGTTGACTGCGGTGGGATAAGCCATGAAACGCTCCTCGATAGGAAAGGAATAGCAGACTCGCGCCCCGCGCTACCGTCGCCGCGCTATGGCGACGGCAAGCGGGCCGACGCTTACTTGAACGCGTTGAGCACGGTCAGCAGGCTGGTGAGGTTGTCGGAGACACCGGTCTGCGCGACCTTCTCGGTGGCGCCGGCGGCGGCGGTGGTATCCAGGCTGTAGATCTGCATCACGCCCTGGTTGGCCGCGGCCTGCGCCAGCGTGTTCTGCTGCTGCTGCGCCGAGACGGCGTTCTCGAACAGGATGCCGGTCGAGTGCGCCATGCTCTGGTAGATCGACGCCATCGCAAAGGCCGGCGCTTCGCCGATGACCTTGACGTTGGACTGGGTGACCGCATCGGTGATCTGGTCGTTGACGGCGGTTGGAAATGCCATGTGTTCGCTCCTGGGTTGGCGTACGGCCCACGCCGTACGATCACTGAAAACGGCGCAGTGCACGGACTGTGAAACCAGGCGCCGCACTTGTCTCGCTGTTCCACCGGGTTTGGCGCAGGCCGGCAGGGTCGCCGGCAAACACTTGCGCCGTCGCGCCGGATCGGCGACGGCGACGGCGGCGCTAGTGCGAGCGAACTGCATGGCCTGCGGTACCGCCACCCTTGCCGCTGCATCGCCTGTCTCGCGACGGCGGGTATCGCCACGTGCGCTTGGCGTCATGGCAGCGGCTACCTACTACAGGCGCATGCGATGGCCCACAGACGGCTACCGAGGTATCGCATTCGGTAGCCCATGCAATGCCGACCTGTGCATCATCGATCGGTCCCATCGCCGTATCGCCACTGCTGCGGCAGCTATGTGCGCACGCGCATCCGGCACGAATTACGCAGCACATACCGCAGCATTGCCGCCGCCGCACCACCGCACCACCGCACCGCAGGTACGCAAACACGCCCGGCCGCGCACATCCGCCGACGAAGCGGACATGCACGGCCATGCGCGTTCGGATGGATCAGCCCGAAGCGGGCGTTGCCGGGGTACTTTCACCCGCCTCTGCCGACGGCGGCGCATCGACCAATCCGACCGCGCGCGCCGCGTCCACCACCGCCTGCATCTGTTGCGCCAGGTTGCCGAACTCGCGATCGAAGCAGGCCTGCACTTCCTTGCGCACCAGGTTGCCCAGGCGATCGGCGATCTGCGCCACCAGCAGCTGGTTGCCGCTGGTCTCGCCGCTCTGCAGCGGGCGCAGCCGGCCCGGACGCAACGCGTCCAGCGACGGCGCGGCGGCGACCGCATCGAGCACCGCGTGGCCGCTGGCGCCGTCGGCCAGCTCGACGCCGCGCGCGGCGTCCTGCATGCCGTGCATCATCTGCGCGATCAAGCCGTCCACGCGCTGGCGCTCCGCGTCGATCAGCGATTTCGACATCTCCCGCGCCTTGGCCGACGGCTTGCTCTGCGCGGCATTGGCCGACTGCGCGAAAGCCTGCAACTGCACGCGTTCGATCGGGCTCAGTTCGCGCCCCAGCCAGCGCTGGGCGAAGCCGTACAACGGATCGAGTTCGGATTCTGGGGTGTCCTGCATGGTGGCTCCCGATGGCGGGTGTCTCGCGCGGTGCGCGCGCTCAGCTGCTGGCCGACTTGCGCCCGCGCATCAGGTCGGCGTACTTGGCGATGCTCTGGTCGATCTTGTCGATGGCGAAACTGGCCGACTCCGCTTCCAGCGCGCCGGCCGCGGCCGCCACCGCCGCGGCCGCACCGACCAGCACATCGGTCGCCAGCACGCCCAGCGCATCCTCGGCGGCCTGCTCGAGCTTGTTCTCTGCCAGGTTCTCGGTCATCTGCTTGATCAGCACGCCCTGGCTGGCCAGCGCCATCTTGCTGACGCCGTCGAAATAGACCGCCGCGGACTGCGCGACCAGGCCGGCCGCCTGGCTGATCAGCATGTCCGAACCGATCACGATCTGCGACGGCGCGTACGCCATCGTTTCGGCATTGGTGAGCCGCACCGCCTGCACGATCTTGCTGTTGAGCGCGTCGCTGGCCGGTGTCGCTGCAGCCGCCTGATCCATCATGCGTGCGTTGAGCGTCCTCAGCATTGAGGGTGGCGGTGGAGGCGAGGTCGGTGCTGCCGGCGAAGGCGAAGGCGACACAGCATCGCCATCGCTGGGCGGGGCCGCCGCAGCGCCGCCGGCACTGGCCGCCGCGGCGTCGGTGGCGGTCGATGCGGATGCCGCATCGGGACTGCCTGCCTCGGTGCCGCCAGCGCTTCCCGTCGGCGCAGCCGTCGGTACACTGGCAGGCACCGCCTCAGCGGCAGCGGCAACGGTGGGCGCGGGCGCGGATGCGGGGGCCGATGGCGCCGCGCCGTCCGCTGTCGGCACGGGCCCGTCTGCCGCCGCAGCGCTCGCCGTCGGTGCGCCGGATACCGCCGCAGCACCCGGCGCCGGCAGCGCTACCGCGGGCGCCGGCGCTGCGGCGGCCGCTGGCGGCGGGTTGGTCTTGCTGTTGAAAGGCCACATGCCACTCTCCTGAAGGATAGAACGACGCCGCGGCAGCGCCCGGCGCTATGCGGGCCGCGTCACTTCTCGCCGATCGCCATGATCAGCGCCACCGCCTTGGACACCACCGCGGTGGAGATCTGGTTGAGCGCCTGTTGGCTGTACACCGCGTTCTGCAACGCCAGCCCGGTGGAGTGGCTGGAGACCTGGTACAGCGAGGCGATCGCCTGGGCGGGCGCCTCGGCCACCACCTTGACGTTGGTCTGGGTGACCGCATCGGTGATCTGCGAATTGACGAGCGTGTTGTCTGCCATGAACCTGTTCCTTCGTAAGTCGCCTGCCGGGAGGCGCTGCGGTCGTCACGGACGGAGCCGTGGGTCAGCCGCAGTGCCCGCGATGCCGCAGCCCGCGCCGGCCCGGCGTTGAATGAAAACGCCGCCGTGGGCGGTTTGTGAAACCCTGGCCGCGCGTGCTCACTCCGCCACCAGCGCGAGGCGCAGGCGCTTGCGCAGCAACTCCACGCGCTTGCGCACCAGCGGCTGGTTGATGCTGAGCAGATTGGCGATCACCGGATACGGCAACTCCTCGACGAAGCGGTAGCCGAACAGGCGCCGCTGTTCGCGGGTCAGCGCCGCCACCGCGGCGACCACGCGCTCCATCTGATCGCTCAACTCGGCGCGCTGCAGCGCGGTCATGCCCTGGTCGGCCACGGTGTCCACGTCGTGCGCCTCGTGTTGCCGGTCCAGCGGCTCGCCGCTGCGACGACGCCTGACCGCGTCCAGAAACACGTGGCGCAACACCACGAACAGGAATCCCTGCGGATCGGTCATCGCCTCCGGCGAGCGGCGCATGAACAGCAGCGCCTTCACCGCGGTATCCGACAGCAGGTCTTCCGCAGCATCCAGGCGACCGTTGGCCAGCCGCAACGCACGCCGGCGCAGATCCGGCAGAGCGTTGCGCCATGCCCGCGTGAACATCTCGTCGGCCCTGGCGAAACGGCCGGCATCCCCTTCCTCTTTCCCCGTTGCCACATCCATCGCACACACTCCCGAAGTCCCTTGTGCAACGAGTCTCTGCGGGGCTTGCAGGCAATAGCTGTTCCCTGGGTGACAACGCCACGCCGCATTGGCGGCCGGCCGCGCCACATGCGGCACGCCGTGTTGCTTTGTCTACGAATGCATACGCGCGTGCGCCGCAGCGACCAAGTTTCCTGTCGCGCGCGCACGCAAAAAGAAGGGCCTGCTGCGCATGCAGTCAGGCCCGGATCGGAACGTGTCGGCGTGGATCAGCGAGGCTGCAGCAGCTTGACCAGGGCCTCGCGCACTTCGGGGTTGCTCAATGCACGCAGCAACTGTTCCAGGTTGGGCTGATAGGGCTGCTCCCGCTCCGGCGCCGACGACTGCGCCGACGACTGCGGCGGCGTAGTCGCTGCGGCGTCCGCCGGCGGCGTGTCCGCCGCCACGGCTGGCGGTTGCGCGAGTTGCTCTTGCCACAGGTACTCGGTGATCTCGTCCATCGCGATGTCCCCTTGCCCGGAGGTCACGGCTGGGCTGGCGGCGTGCGCCGCACCACGACCACCGAGGCGGGACCCTTGAAGCCATCCAGCGATTCCAGGCCCAGCGGATCGGCAGCGTCCTGAAGGTCGTCCAGCGGGCCAATCGTCGCCGTCCAGTAGCCCCGTGCCAGCTGTTGCAACAGCGCGGCCAGCGCCTGCAGCACTGCCACTGGAATTTCGCCCTGGTTGATCAACAGCATCTTGTAGACAAGCAGCACCAGCATACGCAGGAATTCATGTTGCACGCCGGTATGCTCCACGCCCTGGCCGTCGGCACCGAGCAGGTACGAGCGCCAGTTCTGAAACACCTGCAGGACGCGCACCATCGCTTGGTAGCGCAAGGCGGCGACATCCTGTTCGCCGGCGCAGTATTCGGTCAGCAAGCAATAGGTTGCGAACAGCGCCTCCTCCGGTATCGCAGCCTTGATCGGTCCCAGCGCGCCCTTGAGTTGCTGCAGCAGGAAATCACGATTTTTTTGCAGCGTTGTCGGAAGATCATCTTTAGACCGACTGAGTTCAATGAACCTGGCGATCTGGCTGCTGCTGAGGCTGCGCGCGTCCATGCTCAACACGGCGTTTCCGGCCTCATTCAGCACGTCGGTATCGATGTAGCCGTCCAGATGCCGGTAGCCGCGATTGAGCCGGTAGCCATGCACCGAATCGAACTGCGCCGAGGCGCCGGTGATCGCATTGCTGCCCAAGTTGGTGTCGAAGGCCAGCCACGGGTAGCGCGACACCATATAGCTACGGTAGTAGTAGTCGTGGCCGAGACGGAACGCGTACAGCGGGTTTTCTTCCACCAGGTTGCGGTAGTAGTCTTCCTTGAACGGCACCTGGATCAGGTCCAGCGCCTCGCTCAAGGCCATCACGTTGCGCTTGGCGTTGTAGCCGGCCAGTTCGCGCGACAGCGGCGCATTGATGTCGAAGCGACGCAGCACGTGCCCGGCATGGCTGAATGCGGTATTGGCGAACAATTCCTCGAACAGCGCCTGAGGGATGGCGGTACCGCGCGTTCCGCGCACCGTATTGCTGCGCTTGGCGTACGCTGCGCCGCATGCGTCGAGCACATGTGCGGACAATGCCGCGTAGAACGCCGGATCCGGATCGCCGGCTTCGTGGAAGTAATAGCCGATGACCGAACGGTTCTCCGCGCCGAAGCCGCTGCCTTCGCCGCAGTGGATATGCACGATCATGCGACGCGCACGCTTGCCTTCGCCGTCGTCGCCGAAGTTGGCGCCCAGTGCTTCGACATTGGCCTGCAACCATTTGAACAATTCGGCGTAGTTGCCGACCTTGTTCTCCGCGCCAAGCAGGTCCAGCCCGACGACGACGGGGCTACCCTCGCCGACCAGCAACGGCCTGACCTTGGCGTCCAGATAGCTGGCCAGTTCGCCCTTTGCCATGTAATGGTGCGGCGTGTGCACCAGCAAGCGGTAGTCGGTGCCCTTTGCGGTGTTATACGCCTGCGCCAACCTGGCCAATTGCGGAATCTCGTCCTCGGTGGCGGCGCTTTGGGTCAACAGCACACCGTCCTCGCGCAGGTAGTCGAACGTGGCGTTCGCCCACGCCTGGTAGTCATTCTTCTGCGCTTCGTTCCAGGTGTCGTACTTGGCCGGATCGCCTTGGCACAGTTGCTTTACGAAATGGCCGCGCAACTTGTAGGCGTCGTCGAACGGGGTGTACTTGTTGGCGCTGTAGAGCTTGTTGTTGAAGTAGCGCACCAATTCGCGCAAGCGGACATCGGGACCCGCCGCGGACGCCAGCGCCGGCGCGACGATCTCGCGGCCGACCAGCGAATACAGGGCTGGCGACTGCGGCGGCAGGGCTAGCTCTTCAGGCAGATAGCCCGCGTTCGCCGCCAACACCTGGCAGGCGATATACAGGTTCTCTGCCACGCATTCGGCGCGCTCGTAATCGGCGCGGTTTTGCTTTGCCAGCAACCGCGCGAACGGATTGCTTTTGCTGTCGATCATCAGCGACAACGCGTAGTCGAACAATTTCAGCTCGCCCTTGGCAAGCCGATGCGCATCGCCGGGATAGAACCTCTGCGCCAGCAACTGCGCCAGCGATGCGCCTTCATCGTCGAGCCGCTTACGCTGCGTCGGCAGGATGCCGGTGAAGTGGCTGTGGTAATCGCAGACGTAGCGGGTCAGCTGGGTTTGTTCGGCGAGCTTGAAATAGGCCATGGCGGATCCTTTAGGAAGAGACGGGCGGCATCCGCCGCCTAGGGACGAGAATGAAAGCCGGATCGCTCCGGGTCCGCAGCGCAGCGCGAGCGCGGACGGCCGGCGGCGAGCGCGACGCGTTGCGGTGCATCGATCGAATCGTCGCGCCTGGTCGGCGCCAGCGACGCGCCGGGAGGCTGAGGGGTGATCGACTGCTCGCGGACGGTCCGCAATGGATCGCGGCAAGCCTCGGCCATGGCCGACAGCGACTGCGCACGCGTATCCCAGGAGGGCGCCAGCATGACCGCGATGCACGCCAGCGCCACGCACCATGCCTGGCGCAGGCGCGCACGGCGCCGGACCCTGCAACGCGTCCATGCCGACCGGAAACGGGATCGGCGTCCACCTGCCCTGCTGACCATGGCGATGCTCCGTTCGGAAACGTATCGCCATCGACTCGCGCATGCCTCGTCCGCGCAGCGCACTGCAGGCATCGCGCGATGCTCGGCGACACTGTCCTAAACGCAGCCTTCGCCGCGATGTGAAAAAGTCCGCGCCCCGCGGGCGCCCAGGCGCGGCCTGTGCGTGGCGCAGACGGGCGGATTCAGCGCGCGGCAGCGCCCACGTCGAACAACTGGAACGCGCGGATGTGCGACGCGTCGGCGCTGGGCAGTGAGGTTCAGGCGCACGCGCGAGGCCATGACCGCGGGAAGTGATCGATCTTCGTATGCCCGATCGCGTCGGCCTGCGCGACCTGGACCCCGAACTGCTGCGACGACGGCTTCCCTCGGGAGAAGCTATCCGCCAGCGCGCGCGGCGCGGCCAGCGCGGTCAGGCCAAGGGCAGCCAGCCAGCGGATCGGCGAGAGCGGGCGGTTCGGCTCGCAGGTCCTCGATGGTGTCGGATACCCGTTTGCTGCCGACACAGTCAGCATGTGGTATTTAATTGATGATAAATAGGTATCTCTTTAACCGGCACAGGACCGGACCACCATGATGTACCCCACGCTGCTCCCACTCCTTTCGCTGTTCGCCGTGCGCGCGATCGCCGCGCCCGCGCCGACCGCACCGCCGCTCGGCCTGCCCTCGCCGATCGTCTACAGCGAATTCGTCAACACCGCGGCGCCGACCGCGCAGTGCCATGCCTCGACCCTGCTGGAAACCCGCGACGGCCTGCTCGCCGCGTGGTTCGGCGGGCGCCACGAGGGCGCCGACGACGTCGGCATCTGGGTCGCACGGCGCGACGCGCACGGCTGGCAGCCGGCGCAACGCGTGGCCGACGGCAAGCAGCCAAAGGGCGCGCCGTTGCCGGCATGGAACCCTGTGCTGTTCCAGCCGGCCAAGGGACCGCTGCGGCTGTTCTACAAGGTCGGTCCGGACCCGAAGCGCTGGTGGGGCATGCAGATTACTTCCCGCGATGGCGGCGTGCGCTGGTCTGCGCCCGAGCGCCTGCCCGAGGGCATCCTCGGCCCGATCAAGAACAAGCCGGTGCAACTGGCCGACGGCCGCATCCTCAGCCCCAGCAGCAGCGAAGACGCCGGCTGGGTCGCGCACATGGAGTGGTCCGACGACAACGGCGCGCACTGGACCCGCGGCCCGTCGCTGAACGACCCGGCGCGGATCGGCGCGATCCAGCCCAGCGTGCTGGTGCACACCGACGGCCGCGTGCAGGCGATCGGCCGCAGCCAGCAGAACCACGTGTTCAGCACCTGGTCGCACGACCACGGCCGCAGCTGGGGACCGATGACCCTGCTCGACCTGGCCAACCCCAACTCCGGCACCGACGCCGTGGTCCTGGCGGACGGCCGCTCGCTGCTGGTCTACAACCCCACCGAAGCCGGCAAGGACTGGTGGGACGGCCGCGGCACCCTGGCGGTCGCCCTGTCCGCCGACGGCAGCCACTGGACCCGCGTGCTGACCCTGGAAGACAGCGCCAAGGACGAATTCTCCTATCCGGCGGTCATCCAGACCCGCGACGGCCTGGTGCACATCAGCTACACCTGGAAACGCACCCGCATCAAGCACGTGGTGCTGGACCCGAAGCGATTGAGCGTGGCCGCGGCGAAGCCGGGCGGCAAGGAGTGAGGTTGCGCGTCCCGGCATGAGGCGCTGGTTGCGCGAAGCGCTATTCGTACCTCATGCGAATGGGCGATCCGACGCCGCAGCGACCAGCGACCAGCGAACGCGGCGCGGGCTTCCTGTAGGAGCGGCTTCAGCCGCGACACAGGCCACGACGAAGTAGCGGACTTCGGCAGCCCCCGGGACTGAAGTCCCACCCACAGTGCACCCAGCCAGCTAACCGCAAGCCTCTTTGTAGGAGCGGTTTCAACCGCGACACAGACCACGAGAAATAGCTGACTTCGGCAACCGATTAAGGCTGATGTTCCTCCCACAGCGCACCCGGCAGCCCGGCCGCAAGCCCCTGTGGGAGCGACTTCAGTCGCGACGAACGAAGCCTGTCACCCCAACGATTTGGCAATCTGTCCGGGCTGAAGCCCCTCCTACAGTGCACCCAGCCAATCAATCGCACACTTCCCTGTAGGAGCGGTTTCAACCGCGACACAGAACACGATGAGGCAGCAAACTTCGGCGGCCGGTTAGGGCTGATGCTCCTGCCAAAGCGCACCCGGCAGCCCGGCCGCAAGCCCCTGTGGGAGCGACTTCAGTCGCGACGAACGGAGCCTGTCACCCCATCGATTTGTTGATCTGTCGGGACCGAAGCTCCTCCTCCTGCCATATCGCAGACGCTGACCGCAATCCGCATCATCGGCGGAAATCAGGATCGCTCCGCCCCATCCAGTCGCGGCAGACGAGTCGCCTCCCACACACCGCCGGTACCCCATTACGCCGCCAACAACGCCACCATCCGCCGCACCCGCTCCACATCGGTCTGCATGCGATCCCCACCCAGGCTGCGCACATGCGCATGCGGCGTCAGTGCGCGCGACGCCAGCGGCCCGCGCGCCGAACCATGGAACTCGCGCGCGCCGGTCAGCGCACGCAGCCGCGCCAGATTGGTATCGGACACTCCCGATCCCGGCATCACGCTCAAGCGCGTGCCTGCCTGCCGGACCAGCTCGGCGATCAGCGCAGCGCCCTCCTCCGCCGTCTCGCGCGCACCCGACGTCAGCACCCGCTCGCACCCCAGCGCGATCGCATCCTCCAACGCACGCCGCGGATCGGCGCTGACATCGATGGCGCGGTGGAACGTGACCCCGAGCGATCCAGCCGCCGCGATCAACACCCGCATCGTCGCCATATCGACCTCGCCGGCCGGATCCAGCGCACCCAGCACCACCCCGTCGCACCCCAACCGCACGCACTGCTCCACGTCGCGGCGCATCGCCTCCACTTCCGCGTCGTCGAATACGAAATCGCCGACCCGCGGGCGGATCAGCACATACAGCGGAATGGTCAAGCGATCGCGCAGCACCGCCAGCGTGCCGAACGACGGCGTCAGCCCGCCGCCATCCAGGCCGCCGCACAGCTCCACCCGCATCGCCCCGCCGGCCTGCGCCGCCAGCGCCGAACCGATCGAATCGGCAGCCACTTCGAGTCCCATCCGCACGACCTGGCTCATGCGGCCGGCTTCGCGAAATGGCTCTGCCCCGGCAGCAACAGATCCTGCCGCTGCGCATCGCAGACCGCGTAACTGAAACCGGGCTGGATCGCGAACGCACCGACCTCGCCACGCTTGTTCATCGCCAGGAACCCGACCTGCAGGTCGCGGGTCAACTGCGGCTTGCGCCGCACGATGCGCATCACCACCTCGCGGCAGGCCTCGGCCGGACTCTTGCCCTGGCGCATCATCTCCACCACCGCAAAACTGCCGACGTTGCGGATCACCTCCTCGCCGACGCCGGTCGAGGTCGCGCCGCCCACTTCGTTGTCGACGTAAAGACCGGCGCCGATGATCGGACTGTCGCCGACCCGCCCGTGCATCTTCCACGCCATGCCGCTGGTGGTGCAGGCCCCGGACAGATTGCCGAGCGCGTCCAGCGCCAGCATGCCGATGGTGTCGTGGTTGTCCTTGCCGCCGGGCAGCGTGCCCTTCTGGTAGGCGCGGTTCTCGATGTTCACTTCCGGCTTGTACTCGGATGTCTTCAACCACTCCTTCCACGCCTTCTCCGAGGACGGCGTCAGCAAGTTGGTGCGCTCGAAGCCCTGCGCCAGCGCGAACTGCAGCGCCCCGTCGCCGACCAGCATCACGTGCGGCGTCTTCTCCATCACCCGCCGCGCCACCGAGATCGCATGCACGATGTCCTCCAGCGCGGCCACCGAACCGCAGCCACCGGTGTGATCCATGATGCAGGCATCGAGCGTGACCCGCCCATCGCGGTCGGGATAGCCGCCCAACCCCACCGTCGGATTGTCCGGATCGGCCTCCGGCACCCGCACCCCGGCCTCCACCGCATCCAGCGCCGCGCCGCCGCGCGCCAGCACCTGCCACGCCGCCTGGTTCGCCGCGATCCCGAAGTCCCAGGTCGAGATCACCCGCGCCGCGCCGCGCGGCAGTGGTGCGACGCCGTTGCTGGCGGCAGCCCGTGCGCGCGGCAACGCAGCAGCCAGGCCGGTGGCGAGGGCGCCGAAGGCGGCGGTCTTCAGGAAGTGGCGGCGTTCGTGCATGGGGGTAGCTCCGGCGCGGGGAAGGATGGGCGCCGCGCGAAGAGCATGCGCGGTTGGCCTTGCATCATGCGACAGAGCGGGGTGGGATTGAAGGCATGCCCCTTGATTGGAGATTTATCGCATCACCCATGCATTAGGCAAATTTTAGTTATGCACAACACATGCCCAACCTGAATCATATTGAGAGCAAAGCTCCACACACTTACCCTTATCCTTATTTAGCGAATGCGCGAATGCCTCACAAATTGAGACAGACTCCTTAAGATCTGTCTGCCCCAACAAGGCGCATCGGTCATCAGTAGGATTCTCGGGAACCCTAGCTTTTACAACCGCTTCATTTCCCGCAACAAAAAATACTTCTTTACCTGCATTTTTTTTAAAAAAACTTATTGAATCCTGATGACTGCACTCGAACTCAACATCAATCAATCCACTTTTGTAAGGAACAATGCGCAATGGAGTACCAATTTTCACACCAGAAGAAATAGTCTGCGCACAAACTTGCTTAGCCTTAGATGATTCAAATAAATATTGAGAGGTTGACCATTTTTTTGTTTCAACAGACGCCCCTACCTGTTCACATGCAGGGACAATATACCCAATCGATTCCGAAGATCCAGCACTAGCGCCGCAAGAAAGAAGGCCCAAAAAAGATAAAATGATAAGAAAAAATTTCATGAATTACCTCCTCATCATCTGAAGCTCTCGCAGCCTAGCTGCGATCTCCAACGCGTCCATGAATTCCGCTTGGTCAGGCCCAGTCCTTGGCAACTGATCTCCAAACAGTGCCTTCCTACACTGGCATCCTCTACGCATAACATTTATGAGAGTTTGATAACCACCAATCTGCCCCTCTCTTTCCCATTGATCAGATATAGAACATTGGTCCTCTGACTTTCGACGCATGCACCAGACGTCGATGCAATACATCGTATAGTCCCACGGGACCAAACTTATTGCAGCAGACTCCAAATAGCTTGAAGTAGCGTCATGCACTGAGAAACTCAACGGTATATTTACGCCCGGAGGAGTATACGGAATGTCGGACCTTATACTTGAATAATTCCCTGCATTTTTTCTCCAGGTATGCGCACTCGGAGCTCTGACTTGAAGTCCATACGGATCAAGCGAGGCCGCTGGATCAGCATTCGTATACGCATAAATACTGGGGCCAGCTCGCAAGCCTATTGGATCGGCCTGCCCATACCGCCCGGTGCCGGGATCGTAATCCCGGAAGTAGTTCTGGTTGAACCCAGTAGCAGAGTCGTAGCGTTGCCCCGGGAAGCGCATATCGAACACGAACGCGGTGCCGTCCTTGTCCGGGTCCTGGTCGGGTGGGGTGTTGCCGAAGGCTTCGCCCTTCAAGTCCCAGGTCCAGATCGCTACGTCGCGGGTCGGGTCGATCACCGCGCGTGGGCTGCCCAGGTGGTCCGGCTGCACGTAGCGCAGGCTGTTACTGGCCAGCACGCCTACCGGCAAGTCGTCCAGCCAGATCGCCTGCTGCAGCGCGGCACCGTTGGCGTCGTAGTTGCCCAGCCAGTGCCCGCTCTCGTCGTACAGCGTGTAGGTGTTGGTCTTGTCCACCCGACGCACCTGCTCGCCGCGGCCGTTGTAGCCGTACTTCATCACGACCGTGCCCGCACGCTTGGCCTGGCTCATCCGGCCCGTGGCATCGTAGGCAAACTCCTGCGCCGTGCCGCCGATGGACAGCGTGTTGCCGATCGCGTCGTAGGTGCGCGCGGTGCCGGCCACCGCGCTCAGGCGGTGGTTGGTGGTCGGGTAGGTGTAGCTCTGCGTGCTGGTGTTGACCTTGGCGCTGAGCCGGTTGCCGGTGGCGTCGTAGCTGTAGCCATCGATCACCGTGCCGGTCGGGCCGTCCTTGAACGCGGTCAACCGGCCAAGGGCATCGTAGTCCAGGCTGACCACCGGAGCTGTGTTGCCGGCGGCGGTCAGGGCGCTGAGGTTGCCGGCCGGGTCGAAGGCGAAGCCGGTGCTCAGGCCATCGCTGCGGGTGTCGCTGACCGCCAGCGGGCGGTAGTCCTGGTCCAGCACGCGTTGCATCGGGCGGCCGTTGCCGTACGACCAGCTCGCCACCGGGCCGAACGGATAGTAGGTGGCGTTGCCCAGAAGCACTTGCCGGGTGCCGCCGGCCGGGGTTACGCCCACTTCCGTAGTTTGACCCTGGGCGTTGCGCACGTAGTCCACCGCTGCGCCGTCGGGGTAAGTCAGGCGGCTCAGCTGGCCGGCCTTGGTGTAGGCATAGCGCAGCACGAACACCTTGCCGTTGATGGTCTGGACCTTGCGCACCAGGTCGCCGAAGCGGTCGTAGCAGTAGTCGGTGGTGCCGCTACTGTCCTGCATGCGCGACAGGCGGCCGATGGCGTAGGTCTCGCCGCTGGCGCAGGTGGTCTGGCTGACGTCGTAGGTGTAGGTGACGTTGAGGCTGATGGTCGGATAGGCGACCTTGGTCAGCCGGTTCAGCGCGTCGTAGCTGTAGGTGGTCTTGATGTTGCGCGCATCGGTCTGCGTGGCGCGGTTGCCGGCGCTGTCGTAGGTGTAGGTCGTCGTGCCGGTGTCCGGGCTGGTCAGCTTGGTCAGGTCGCCCAGGCCGTTGTAGGCGTAGGTGGTGTCCAGGCCCTTGGGGTCGGTGACCTTGGTCAGGTTGTCCAGCGCGTCGTAGCCGAATTTGGTTTCGGCCGCGATGCCGCCCACGTCCTGGAGCGTGCGCGCCAGGCGGTTGAGCGGGTCGTAGTCGTTCTGGGTCTTGTGCCCCAGCGCATCGGTGACCGCCGTGGTGTTGCCGTTGGCGTCGTAGCCGAAGTCGGTCGGGTCGCCGCTGGCGGTGGCCTGCGTGGCCAGCTGGCCGAGCTGGTTGTAGACCCGCGACAGGGTGCGCTTGAGCGTGCCCGCCGCGTCCTTGGTGTCTTCCTTGACCCGGTTGCCGGCGTTGTCCAGCGTGTAGTGCAGCGTGTTGCCGGCGTTGTCGGCAATATCGGTCAGGCGGTGCGCCGCGTCGTAGGTGAAAGCGGTGAAGGCGCCATCCGGCTGGGTCACCTGCTTGACCAGGCCGGTCGGCCAGTAGTCGATGCGGGTGATGTGGTCGTCGCTCTCGCTGGTGTCGTCGGCGCCGCGGACCTTGCTGGCGGTCAGCCAGCCGCGCGGGTGGTAGCTGTAGTCGGTGATGGTGCCGTTGGCGTCCTTCACCGACAGCACACGACCGGCGCCGTCGTAGGACAGATACTCGGTCACCTGGCCCAAAGCGCTGGTGACTTTCCACAGGTCGCCCTTGCGGTGCGGGCAGATGGTCGGCGCGCTGGTGCAGGTGCTGTCGTCGGCGGAATAGTACGTGTAGGCGAGACGATCCATGACATCGCTACGCGGGCCATCGACCGTGGTCACCAAACCCAGCAACGGACAAGCCCCTGCATCGAGATCGGCCTGTTCGCAGTACGTCGTGGTGGACGTGCGGACCGTGCCGGCTGCGGGATCTGTACGGGACGCTGTCAGCGCTTGGCCGCGAACGTTGTAGGTCCATGTTGACTTTTCGGTCAACGCACCTGCCGCATTGTAGATTCGGCGCTCTAGCGGGACGGCGAAATCTGGATTCCAATCGGTCTGAGTGGTCCGTTTCTTGCCCGCTGCATCATTGGACGCCTCTACACGGGCATCCAACAAACCCCTGGCGTTATAGACATAACTCGTGATGACGCCTGATCTCGTGATGCTAGAGACCTGTCCGTCGGCAGCATATTCATAAGACACGTCTTGCGGCGTACAGCTATCGCACGATTGCACGATCGAGACCGGCGACACGATACCGTCGACCAAGGCAAAACTGATCGTCTTGACACTACCTAGACTAGATGTAATGGCCGCAGCGGTCGTATAGGTTTCGCCATCGGCGAAGGCATAGTCCGCCATGTGTCGATCCACGGCATCGCCAAGATATGTCCCCAGTGCCTTCGCATCGCTTCCATAGAGCGACTTTGCATAACTTGTCGTCGAGTAACGCCGCTGCTGCTCGTCGATGAATCCCGTATACATTCCAGCCGGCGCATAGCCACTGATATGGTCGGGTTCGTCGTACAGATACTTCACTTCGTGCCCATCCGGATAACTTACCCGCTCCAGATCTTTGCTCGCCGTGTAGTAAAAGCGTAGCTGCTGCCCATCAGGCAACCACACGCCACTAACCAGCCCGTCGGCACCGTATTCGAATCGCATTGCTCGACCGACCGCATCCCTTACAGAAGCAAGGCGTCCCGCATCGTCGTAAGCGAGCACTTGCCTGAATCCAGACACATCCTGGATTTCAGACAACTGCCCTTTTACATCAAAAATCTCCACACCCCCCTTGTTTTCACGCAACTGCCAACCCGTGATGGCTCCTCCGCCATCTACCGACCTGGAAAGCTGCCCATCGCCCGGTACATCCGGCACCCAGCCCGAGCCAGACTGAGTGAAGCGCAGCGCCTCGCCGCCAGGGCGCGAAACATAGACGACAGGGCCAGAAGACGTATCGAAATAGTTGATGCGGCGCAAATAGCTATGTGTACGATTTCGACCGAACACCTTCAACTCTTCAGGGTAATAGCTAATCCCGCGCGAGCTGTTATAGGTCAATGCCAAGGACAGCGGGAAAACCCCTTCCCCCCGGTACTCGACATGCGTCTCGAACTTATTGCCGACACCTGCATTGATCGGATCGCCGAAGCACTGCTCCCGACAGCGAGGCACACCCAGGACCGACCCAGGATTGAGCGGCGCCGTTCCTGCCACATAAGCGAATCCATTCTGATAGTCGTTAAGGCCCGCATCGAGCCCCAACGGATCCGAGTGAACAATATTGTAAGAATTACGCCCATGGCCGTTATAGCAGATCAGACCCTGCACCCAGGGCTGCAGCCCTGAATCCTTCTTGGCCAAAGATAGTTCGTCGCTACACTCCGCATACGCAGAAGCCTCATCGCACGCGTTGTAGCCGCATGCAGGATTCTGCTGACGCGCCGACCCCGCCGCCAGGGCTGTATTGTCTAGCGTCAACCATGCCAAACAAAACAATCCAAAAAAATGGCACAACGGTCTTGCAATCCTAGCCGAGGCAAAGAAGCGTTCCATTCATTCTTCCTGATGAATAAGCTGCCGATACCCAGACGCAGCGACTGAGCCAAAAGAAACACGCCGGTTAGCGCAGCGCACCTCCGCCATCTCAACCGAATCTGCGCCCTGCGCCAGAGTCCTGGCATCGCTGTAGGCCGATTTGATGTACAGGTGCGACTCGTTTTGTCAGAACTAGAAGCTCACTCAACCAACAGCCGAAAACCGCTCCCCAATCATCCCCTCGATCGCCTCCATATCCGGCAACAACGCACTCTGCTCGCCCAGCAACACGCGCATATGCACGCCAGCGGGCAACGTTTCTTCGGAGGCGTCGGCAAGCAGGCCGTCGCGCGGGACCGAGATCAGCTGCGGGAAGGATTGGGTGATCAGGGCGAAGTACGGCAGGTCCGGGTTGCCGCCCAGCGCCTTCAGCACAACGATCTTGTTGTTGGAGGCGACGTTCTCGCTGCCCAGGCCGGTCAGGCGGGCGAACGAGAGCAGCGGGACTTTCCAGCCGTACCAGGCGATCTGGCCGAGCAGCCAGTGCGGGGCGTCGGGCAGCGGTTCGACCGGCACGCGCGACATCACTTCGGCGACGGTGGCGTTGGGCAGCAGCGCCCGCTCGCTGCCGGCCTGGATCAGGACACCGCGGATTTCGTCGTTGCTGGCGTAGCTGCTCATGGATTACGTCGTCCTGGAACCGGGAAAAACGCGCGGGCGACGGCTCAGCCGCCCCACCGCGCGGACAAGGCCTGCGCCAGCTGCACCGGGTCGCCGCTGGGGTGGCCGCGGCCAATCAGTTGCGCGGCGGCGGCCGGGTCGTAGCAGCCGTCGCCGGTCTGGCCGGCGACCCAGGCGCCTTGTGCGGCGAGTGCGAGCACGTCGTCGACCTGCTGCGGGTCGCTGCCGCTGAGCAGCAGCACGGCACTGTGCGCGGCGGGCAAGCCGCCGACCACCGAGGCGCCGGCCTGCTGGGCGACGAAACGCAGGCCGGCGGTTTCGCCGCTGCGCACGCCGACATCGTCGGGCAGGATGTAGACGTTGCCGACGCCGACCGCCTGGCCGGCTTCGGCCAGCAGCACCGGCAACGCGGACACGCGCGCGATCTGCTTGACCAGGTTGCCGTAGCGGCCGCCGTCCAGGCGCAGTTGCACCAGCAGCGGCTGCGGGAAGCCCGCCGGCAATGCGGCAAGCAGGCGACGGATGGCATCGGGACCACCGATACCGGCCATCACCAGCACCGCGCCCTGCGCGACCGTCACTGCAGCGGCGGCGGCATTGTCGATGGTGGACTCCTCCTCGGACTCCAGCGCGACCAGCGACAGGCCTTCGGTGGAAATCTGCATCTGGCTCAGCGGCGCACGCGCCTGCACCACCAGCGGCGCGTCGTCGTCCACCAGCGACCAGGCGCTGGCCGGCAGCGGTGGCGGCGCGCTGGTCGGCGCAGCGGATGCCGCCTCGGTCGCAGTCGCCGGTTCCGACGCCGTTACAGGCGCGGCCACATCGCCGGCAGCGATCTGATCGCGCGAGAACTGCATGTCCTCGAACCCGGGCGCGGCATCGGCCGGCGGCTGCCAGGCATAGAAGCTGTCGCCCGGCACGGTGGTGGCGAAGCTGGCCGCTTCCTCGACGTGGAAGCCGATCGGCGCGCCTTCGTGCAGTTGCGCCGGGGTCGCCGGCAGGCCCGGTTCGGGCTGCAGGCCGGTGTCGGTTTCGCGCCCGGGCGGCAGCACGTCCTGGTGGCCTTGTAGCTTAGCCGCCAAGTGCCGCGCCCAGCGCTGCGCTTCCCAACCCTCGCGGCGCGCGGCCAGTTCGGCCTCGTCGAAGATCACGGTGAGGCCGGGCAAGTCCAGTGCCGCATCGAGCCGTTCCAATGCGTCCTCGATCGCCGGTTCCAGCGCGATCAACACCGCGTCGGGCGCGGCGTCGGCCAGGGTCTGCGCATCGATCGCGCCGGGATCGTCTTCGAGCACGATCGCCGCGCCGACCTGGTGCAGCGCCTCGCGCAGGCGCTCGCGCGCCTGACCGGGACGCGCCAGCAACGCGACCGGGGTGCCGCTGGCGGTGCCGTCACTCGCGAACACGGGCGATCCCCAGCAGGTCGTACACGTTGCGCATCAGATCCAACTCTTGGTAAGGCTTGCCTAGGTAGCGCTGCACGCCGATCTCGAAGGCGCGCTGGCGGTGCTTCTCGCCGCTGCGCGAGGTGATCATCACGATCGGCACGGATTTGTAGCGGGGGTCGGCGCGCATCGCGGTCGCCAGTTCGTAGCCATCCATGCGCGGCATCTCGATATCCAGCAGCATCAGGTCGGGGACGCGTTCTTCCAGGCGCTCCAGCGCCTCGATGCCGTCGCGGGCGACGATCACGTCGAAGTTGTGGCGTTCCAGCACGCGGCCGGTGACCTTGCGCATGGTCAGCGAATCGTCGACCACCATCACCAACGGCACTCGCCGCTGTTCGGCCGGCGCCGCTTCCACCACCGGCCGCGCCGGCTGCGCCAGGTAGCGGCGCACCAGCGGGGCGACGTCCAGGATCACCACCACGCGGCCATCGCCGGTGATGGTGGCGCCGTAGATGCCTGGTACCGAGGCGATCTGCAGGCCGACCGGCTTGACCACGATTTCGCGGTTGCCGAGCACCTGGTCGATCGCCACCGCGGCGCGCAGGTCGCCGGCGCGCACCAGCAGCAGCGGCACCTGCGCCTGCCCTTCGGCGCGTGCCGGCGCCTGGCCGACCAGCGAGCCGAGGTCGTGCAGGGCGAATTCCTCGCCGCTGTAGTGGTAGCCGCCGTCGGCCGCTTCGAAACGCTCGCGGCTGATGCGGCCGATGCCGCTGACCGAGGCCACCGGCACGGCGAAGGTGGTCTCGCCGATCTGCACGAACACCGCCTGGGTCACCGCCAGGGTCTGCGGCAGGCGCAGGGTGAAGGTGACGCCCTGGCCCCATACCGAATGGATGTCCACCGAGCCGCCGAGCTGGCGTACTTCGTTGCGCACCACGTCCATGCCCACGCCGCGGCCGGCCAGCTGGCTGACCTGGTCGTAGGTGCTGAAGCCGGGGGCGAAGATCAGCGAATCCAGCTCTTCGTCGGACAGCGCGGCGCCGATCGCGATCAGGCCGCGCTGTTCGGCGCGGTGACGGATCGCATCGCGGTTGAGGCCGGCGCCGTCGTCGGCCACTTCCAGCACGATTTCCGAGCCTTCGCGGCGCAGGCGGATGGCGATGCTGCCCTCTTCCGCCTTGCCCGCGGCGCGACGCTGTTCCGGCGTTTCCAGGCCGTGCGCGACCGAGTTGCGCAGCATATGCTCCAGCGGCGCGATCATGCGGTCGAGCACGTTGCGGTCGAGTTCGCCGTGGGTGCCTTCCAGGGTCAGGTGCACCTGCTTGCCGGTTTCGCTGGCGGCCTGCCGCACCACCCGGCGCAGCCGCGGCACCAGGCCGTCGAACGGCACCATGCGCGCGCGCATCAGCCCGTCCTGCAGCTCCGAACTCACGCGCGACTGCTGTTGCAGCAAACCGTCGTACTGGCGCGCCAGGTCGTCGAGCACGCCTTGCAGGCCGCCCAGGTCGGCCGCCGATTCGTTCAGCGCGCGGCTGAGCTGCTGCAGCGTGGAGAACCGGTCCAGTTCCAGCGGATCGAAGCTCTGCTCGCTCTGGTCCTGTTCGCGCTGGTAACGGGCGACGATCTGCGCTTCGGTTTCCAGGTCCAGGCGGCGCAGCTGGTCGCGCAGTCGCGCATTGGTGCGGTCCAGTTCGGACATCGCGCCGCGGAACGCGCCGAGCTGCTGCTCCAGCCGCGAGCGGTAGATCGCCACTTCGCCGGCGTGGTTGACCAGGCGGTCCAGCAGGTCGGCGCGCACGCGCACCTGTTCCTGCATCGGCCGCGCGATCATCGACTCCTCGTCGAGCGTGCCGTCCACCGGCAGCGGTGCCGACAGCGGCGCCGGTGCCGGTGCGGGCACCGAGGCCGGATCGACCGCGGCCTGGATCATCGCCGCCACGTCGGCATCGGTTGCAGTTTCGGCGGCGGCATCGATGCCGTCGGCGGCGAGCGGCAGGCTGCGGCCGTGGGTGCGCGCGTCGAAGCGGCCGATCAGATCGAGCGGCATCGCCACGGCGCGGTGGTTGCCGGTGAGGGTGAGCAACTGATGCAGGCGGTCGAACCCGCGCTCGAGCAATTGCACGTCGCTGCGATCGAGTTCGGTGCGGTTGGCGGCCACCGCCTCCAGCAGCGATTCGATGCCGTGGCCGAGGTCGCCGATCGGGTTGACCCCGGCCATGCGCGCGCCGCCCTTGAGCGTATGCAGGTCGCGCTGCAGGCCGGCGAGCGCGTCGCGGTCCTGCGGCGCGGCGCGCAGTTCGGCGATCAGGCGGTCGCAATGGTCGAGCAGGTCCTTGCCTTCCTCGACGAAGATATCGACCAGTTCGCGGTCCAGATCGGCGAAGTCCAGCGGGCCGAGATCGACCGCGGCCAGGTCGCTGGATTCGGCCGAGGCGGTGTCGTGCTGGGAGGTTTCGGCGAACGCCGGTTCGTCGGATGCGGCGGCTGGCGGGTGATGCTCGTCGCCGGTTTCGGTTTCGGTCGGCTCGGCGGCTTCCGCGTATGCAGGCTCGGCCTGCGCATCCGCGACGTCTCCCGGATCGCCCGCATGCTCCGCATGGTCCGGCGCGGCGTCGGCAGAGTCGGTCGCTTGCGTTGCGTCGACGTGCGCCTCATCGGCATACGCTGCTTCGGCCGGCGGTGCGTCGGCACCAGCATCGCCCTCATGCGCGGCATCGGCCGCTGACGCATGCTCCTGATCGGTCGAATGCTGCTCTTCGGCGTGCGCTTCATGGGCATACGACGCTTCGACCGGCGCCGCGTCAAAGCTGGCATCGCCTTCGTACCCGGCATCGGACGCTGGCGCGTCGGCCGTTTCGGTCGAATGCGCTGCTTCAGCATCAGTCGTCGTGCCAAGCGCTGCTTCGGCATCGGTATCGGCGAGTTCGGATGCGGCATGTGCGGCGTCTTCATCGTGCGACGAAGACGCGCGGTCGTGCGCATCGTTCGCTTCGGCGTCAGCCGGATGCGTTTCGATATCGGTCTGCGCGGCGTCGCCATCGGCGCCTTGATCGACGGTCTCGTGCTGCGATTGCGCTGCAGCATCCACGTTGTCGTGCGCGTGCGCGGCGGTGTCGGCATGCGCCGCAGCGTCGTCCGCCGCAAGCAGCGGTTCGGCATCGTCGTTCGCCGACACCGGCTCGCTGCCGTGCCACTGCGTGGACGGCTGCACCGGCTCTGCATAGAACGCATAGCCCTGCGGATCGCGCTCCTGGTCGTGTTCGCCCTGGTCGTGCGCGTCCGCAACCGGCTCACCTTCGGCGTGCCCGGCCTGGTCGTGCGCGCCTTGCGGGTCTTCCCGATGCTCGCCGTGATGGGTGTCGTCGTGCGTCGCGCCATCGTCGGCCGCTACGCCCTGCTCCTGCGTCTCGACCGGCGCTTCCACGGGCGGCGGCAATTCGCTGTCCGCCGGCACGCGCTCCTCGGCCAGCGGCGCGTCGACGGTCAATTCGTCGAGCTTGCCGTCCTGCGCCAGCAGTGCCTGTTCGTCGGCGCCGATCGCAGCAGGCTCGCTGTCGGCCGGAGCCTCGGCGATCACGTCCGATCCCTCTGCGGCCTCCGCCTCCTGCGCAACGCCGGCTGCGGCGATGCCGTCTTCCTCGTTGGCGGACGCATCGTGGTCGTCGAGCGCAGGCGCCGTCGATACCACGCCGTCGGCGGAGTCTTCGCCAGTCGCGTGCGACTGCGCCGCATCGAACGCCGACGGCGCATCGACTGCGTGCGCAACGAAGGCATCGGTAGCGGCACTTTCGGCGACATGATCGGCGGCGGCATGATCGTCCGTGCCGGCCGCGTCGAGGTGCCTGGCATCGCCCAGGTACGCCGACAGGTCGTCGGCCGAAGTGAGTTCCACCGCCTGCAGCAACTGCGCATCCAGCCCGGCATCGGCGTGCGGCTGCGGTTCGTCCTCGTCCTCTTCGTCGTGCGCGACCGAAGGCCACTGCACTTCCGGCAGCGTGGCGACCAAGGCCTGCAGCCGCTGCGCCAGCTCGGTGAACGGCGGGATCACCGGCGACGGCGCCTGCAGTTCCTCGATGGTGGCGGCGATGGCCTGCGCGGCATCGTCGAGCGCACGCACGCCGTCGGCGCCGGGCACCATCGCGGCGGCCAGCAGCCGCTTGACATAGCTCTCGGCCGGGCCGGTGACGTCGGTGATTTCCGGCACGTCGGTCATCGCGAACGCGCCGCTCATCGTGTGCACCGCGCGCAGCAGCGCCTCGGTGGCCGGCTGCGGCGCATGCTGCAGCCAGTCGCGGACCGTCTCCAGATGCGTGCCGACCTCGGCTTCGAGGATCTCGCGCAATACGCTGTCCACCGAGGCCGGCGTGCCGGCGCGCGGCGCGGCAACCGCCGGTGCCGGCGCGGCGGCGAAATAGTAGGCGTCCTCGCCTGCCGCGATGCGGTCGGCGACCGCCTGGATCGCGTCCAGATCGGCATGGATGACGCCGTGCCCGCGCAAGGCGGCGTTGAGCTGCGGCAACACCTCGTAGGCCAGTTCGACCATGGTCACCACGGCCGGGCTGGCCGCGCGGCTGCCATCGAGCACGCGATTGAGCATGCCCTCGATCTTCCAGCTGAACTCGCCGAGCACGCGCGCGCCGACCAGCCGGCCACTGCCCTTGAGGGTGTGGAACACGCGACGGATCGGACGCAGGCTTTCCAGGTGATTCGGTGACGCGCGCCATGCCGGCAGCAGCGTACCGAGGTTGACCAGCTCCTCGTCGAATTCCTCGAGGAACACCTCGCGGATGTCGGCGTCGATCTCGCCGCCGTCGTCGACGAAGCCACCGTCGATGGCGGCCGGCGCGGGCGCCTCGGGTGCCGCGACCGCATCGGTCGGCGCTTGCGCGTGGTCGGCAGTGGCCTCGGTCGCACCGGCGGGCGCGGCGACATCGAACTGTGCGGCAGCGGCGTCGAGTTCGGCGAGGAATGCCGCCGAAGCGGCGTCCAGCTCGATCGGCTGGATGCTGGCCTTGTGCACGCCGGGCGCCGGTGCTTCCGGCTCCGGGGTCGGCTCCGGCCAGGTCAGGTCGACGAACGGACTCTGTTCGGCGCCTGCAGCGGCGTCGGCATGCTCCGCCTCGTCGGCCTGCGCGTGCGGCGCTTCGGCGCTCTCGGCCTCGGCCGCGAACACGGTCTCGCTCGACGAAAGGTCGATGGTAGGCGTGCCGGGCTCGGCGACAGCGTCGCTGTCGTCGTCGGCCAGGGTTGCCGGCGTGTCGTTCCAGACGATGCCGTGGACCTCGTCGGACGCGGTCTCGGCGAAGGCCGGCGCATCCTCCAGTTCGATCACCAGCACATCGTCGTGGACGTTGTCGGTGGGCGCGGCGGCCGGGGTGTCGACGATGACCAGGGCCGGATCGTCGTGCCCGGCAACCGATTCGAATTCCGCGTATTCGGCAGCCACCGGGTCGAACCCATAGCTGGCCGGTGCCGCTTCGTCGCTCGCGGGCGCGGCATCGGCATGCGCGACGGCCTGCTCGGGCGCCGCTTCGGCGCTTTCCCAACGCAACGCATCGCCTTCCAACGCCAGCGTGTCGGTGCTGATCTGCAGCGGCTCGACAGTGGCCGACCATTCTTCCTGCTCGGCGGCGACCGGATCGAAACTGATCGGCGACGACACGACGACGGGCGCATCGTCGTTGCCCGCAGCGCTGACCGCCGCGGCGGACGGCTCGGCGTCGGCGTCGGCGTCGGCACGCTCGGCAGCCGCGGCGTTCGCGGCGGCCTCGGCAGCGTCGTGCAAGGTCCACTGCGGCGCCTGCGGCGACTCGCCCGGCAGCGGCGGCGGCGTGCTCGCGACGATCGGCGCATCCGCGACCGGTGCCAACTCCCAGGACGGCACCGGCGGCGGCGCGGACGCCGCGCTCGGCACGTCGGCAATGGCGTCGGCCGACGCGATGCCCAGCTCCGCCACGGGCGCGAGCAACGGCGCATCGGCCACCTGCGGCACCGCGCCCTGCGGCGCCGGCGCATCGCTGGGCAGCGGCCAGTAGCGCAGCGTTTCCAGGCTGGTGCGGGTGATGTCGAGGATTTCCTCGCGGCCCGGGCGGCGCTCGCGCAGCGCTTCCAGGTAGTACTCCAGGCTGGCCATCGCATCGGCCAGCGTGTCCAGCTGGCGCCCGCTGGGCACGCGGCGCTTGCCGATCAGCTCGGTGGCGACGTAGCGGCGCACGCCTTCCAGGTAATCGGCCGGCTGCGGCAGTTCCAGCATGCGCAGCGCACCGGCGACCTCGCCGAGCAGGCGCGGCACTTCGGTCAGGCGCTCGTGTTCCCAGTTGGTCTCGATGAAGGCGACGAAGTGCTCGCGCGCGGCGGCGAAATTGGCGATCGCCTCGTGCGCCAGCACTTCCACCGTGCGCCGCGCCTCGGCGGCGCTGGCATCGTCGTGGATGCCGGCGCTGGCGCCGAGATAGGCGACCTGGTCGTCAAGCGAGGCATCCACGTACAGCAGCGCGCCGGCGATATCCAGCAACAGCCCCTCGTCGGCCTGGCGCTCGCCGTCGACGATGCTGCGCAGCGCATCGCGCTGCTGCACCACCACGCCGCGGGCCACGCCCAGGCCCATCACCCCGAGGGTATCGGCGACGCTGCCCAGTTCGTCCACCTGGGTCTGCAGCGCGGCCACGTCGCCACCGGTGCGCAGGTGCAGGTCGAGCGCGTCCTTGACCCGCAGCAGTTCTTCCTTGATCGCGGTGCCGACAGTGTCGAGCAGTTCGCGGTTGCGGCCGCTGAGGCTGCCGCGGGCATGGTCCAGCTCGGCCTCGGTGGCGGCGCTGGCGTCGGGCGACAGCGCGAACAGCGCGCCTTCGCTCAAGCCGGGCTCGCCGCGCGAGGCGCGGATCTCGTTGAGCAGCGGCAGCAGCACGATCGGGATGTCGCGATGGCCGTCCTGCAGGCGCTCCAGGTAGTCGGGCAGCAGCACGGTGCCGCGCATCAGCGTGGCGCAGGCCTCGTCGCGGTCGGGCACCTGGCCGTTCTGCACGGCGATGGCCAGCAGTTCCAGTTCCTCGGCGACCATCGCCGGCGCGTACAGCTCGACCATGCGCAAGGTGCCCTGCACCTGGTGCAGGTAGCCGGCGCAAAAGCGCATGCGGCTGGTGTCGGCCGGGTCTTCGACGAAGTATTCGATCTCCCCGCGCACCTGGCGCAGGGTCTCGTCCAGCTCCGGCTTGACCCAGCCCAGGGCGGCGTGGCTCATCGCATCGCGCAGCGCGCTCATCGCCGCGTCTCCGCGGACGGCCGCGCGCCGTGCCGCGCCAGCGCGGCGGCGGGATGCAGGGAGTTTTCGCGGTACGTCATGTGCACTGTCCTTCCACCCTGTTCCGATCCGCTCACGCCGGCAGCTTGAAGTCGGCGACCGAGCGCCGCAGGTCCGCCGCCAGCTGCGCCAGCCGTCCGATCGATTCGGCGGTCTGGCCGGCACCCTGCGAGGTCTGTCCGGTGATGCGGCGGATCACGTCCATCGTCTGGGTGATGTCGGTCGCCGCGGCGGACTGCTGGTGCGCGGCGATGGAGATGTTCTTGATCAGGTTGTTGAGCGCGTTGGAGACGCGCTCGATCTCGGTCAGCGCGGTGCCGGCGTCTTCGGCCAGGCGCGCGCCGGACACCACTTCGGAAGTGGTCTGCTCCATCGAGCTGACCGCTTCGTTGGTATCGGCCTGAATGGTCTGCACCAGGCCTTCGATGCGGCGCGTGGCGCCGGAGGTGCGTTCGGCCAGGCGCTGCACTTCGTCGGCGACCAGCGCGAAACCGCGGCCGGCCTCGCCCGCCGAGGCGGCCTGCACCGCGGCGTTGAGCGCCAGGATGTTGGTCTGCTCGGAAATGTCGTTGATCAGTTCGACGATCGAGCCGATCTCCTGGGTCGATTCGCCCAGACGCTTGATGCGCTTGGAGGTTTCCTGGATCTGGTCGCGGATCTGGTCCATGCCCTGGATGGTCTCGCGGACCACGCCGGCGCCCTCGGCGGCGATCACCACCGAGCGCTGCGCCACTTCGGCCGACTCGCTGGAGTTGCGCGAGACCTGTTCGATGCTGGCCGCGATTTCGTTGATGCGCTCGGACGCCGAACCAATCTGCTCGGCCTGGTGGCCGGCGGCCTCGGCCAGCTGCAGCGCGGTGGCCTGGGTTTCCTCGGTGGAGATGGCGACCTTGGCCGAGGTGTCGTTGATCGTGGTCACCAGGTGGCGCAGTTCGTCGACCGCGTAGTTGATCGCGTCGGCGATGGCGCCGGTCATGTCCTCGGTGACCGAGGCCTTGACGGTCAGGTCGCCTTCGCCGAGCGAACTGATTTCGTCGAGCAGGCGCATGATCGCCTGCTGGTTGCGGCTGTTGTATTCGACCTGGGTCTGGTAGCGGATTTCCTGGTCGCGGGTGCGGCTGCGCACCGAGGTCCAGACGAAGCCGATGATCGACAGCAGCGCCAGCAGGCCGGACACCACGCCCAGCCAGAAGTTCGGGAACAGGCGGGTGTCGCGGGTGGAGCCGAACGCAGAGAAGGCGTCGAACAGCTTCTTGCTGTCGTCGAGCATCTTGTCCGAGCCGGCGGTCAGCGCCGCGGCCGAGGACTGCGCGGCGAACAGGCTGCGCGAGCTGGCCAGCAACGCGTCCAGGTCCTTCTTCATTTCCGCCCACTGCGCCTGCGACTGCTCCAGCGCGGCCAGCGCGGCGGCGTTGCGCACCGGCGCGATGCCCAGTTCCTCGTTGCCGTTGCGCAGGCCTTCGAGCATCTGCCCGAACACCACCGAGTCGCGCGCCAGCGCATCGCCGGCGCTGGCCGCACCGCTGCCGCCGGCCCGCATCTCGGTGACGCGGCGGGCCATGGTGCCGGCCACCACCACCTGCTGCAGGGTGTTGTAGATCTGCGCGGCGGGGGCGCCGCCGACGGTCATCGCGCGCACCACCTCGTTCAACTGCGCCTGCAGCTGCGGCACGCCGCCGACGAAACGCTCGGCATTGCCGGCCAGCGCCAGCACCGCCGGTTCGCTGTCCACCACCTGCTGCGCGTTCTTGCCCAGCGGGGTCCAGGTGCGGTTGAGTTCGGCCAGCGGGCCGGCGATGCCGGTCTCGTTGGCGTAGCGCGCGTTGAGCCCGGCGACGGTGCTCTCCACCCGCGACTTGGTCTGCTTGAATTCCTTGTAGGTGGCGGCGTTGCCGGACACCGCGTCGCGCGCCTGGTTGGCCAGCTGCTGCGACAGCACCTGCAGATCGGCCGCACCGGTGCTGGCGCCGGCCAGGCGGTTGCCCTGCCAGGTGGCCACGCCGGTATTGGCGCCGAACACGATCAGCGACAGCGCCAACAGGCCCAGCCAGAAACTCGTCCCCACGCTGCCAAGCTTGCTGGCCTTGGGGGCGTCCGGTGCAGTACTCATGATTCGACCTCGATCTTCGATGCGAAGGCAGGCCGCGCGCTCAGGCGGCGGCTTGACGGAATTCGGGTGTGCGCGACAGCAGCGACAGCGAGAACACGCCCCAGTCGTGGGTGTCGCCGCGGAACGCGCGGTCGACGAAGTGCGCGTAGCGGCCCTGCGCCAGGTCGCCGGGTTCCACCGCCTGCGATTCGGCGAAGCTGCGCTGGCCGAACAGTTCGTCGATGGTCAACGCCACGTCGCCGCCGCTCTGGCGCATGATCAGCACGCGCTGGCCTTCCAGCAGCGAGGTGCGCTGGCCTTCCATGAACTGCTTCAAATCGACCACCGGGAACAGGTTGCCGCGCAGGTTGCCCACGCCCAGCAGCCACGGCTGCGCGCCCGGCACCGGGGTGATCGGCGGCATGCGCACGATTTCCACCACCTCGCGGAAGTCGGACACCAGATGGCGGTTGCCGACGCGGAAGCCGACCCCGCGCCAGATGTCCTCGTCGAATTCGCGCTCGGGCATCTGCACCGCGTGCGCCAGGCTGCGCCGCTCGTAGGCCTCGAGGATGTCGAAGGGCGAACGCACGTCAGCCGACCAGCTGGTTGATGCGGGCGATCAGCTCGTCTTCGCGCGGCGGCTTGACGATGTAGTCGGTGGCGCCCTGGCGCATGCCCCAGACCTTGTCGGTCTCCATGCTCTTGGTGCTGATGATCAGCACCGGGATGTGCCGGGTGGCCTCGTCGCGCGACAGCGCGCGGGTGGCCTGGAAGCCGCTCATCCCCGGCAGCACCACGTCCATCAGCACCAGGCTGGGCGCCTGCTCGCGGACGATCTTCAGCCCGTCCTCGGCGTTGTCGGTGGCGAGCACCTCGTGCCCGGCTTTTTCCAGCCACTGCGTAAACACCGCCCGGTCGGTCGGTGAGTCCTCGATCAACAAGATTCGAGCCATGGTGCCTTTCCCCCTGGTCAGGCGTTGACGTATGTACGGATCGCGCCCAGCAGTTCTTCGCGTGTGAAGGGTTTGGTGAGGTACTGCTCGGAACCGACGATGCGCCCGCGCGCCTTGTCGAACAGGCCGTCCTTGGAGGACAGCATGATCACCGGCGTCGCCTTGAACAGCTGGTTGCCCTTGATCAGCGCGCAGGTCTGATAGCCGTCCAGCCGCGGCATCATGATGTCCACGAAGATGATCTGCGGTTGCTGATCGGCGATCTTGGCCAAGGCCTCGAAGCCGTCGGTGGCAGTGACCACCTCACACCCCTCGCGCTTCAACAGCGTTTCGGCAGTACGACGGATCGTCTTCGAGTCATCGATCACCATGACCCTCAGTCCTGCGAGTTCCCCACCCGCAGTCGTGTTTTCACTCATTCACTTGCCCCCCAGGCGCGCGACGCTTCATCGGTTCCGACGTCGCTGCGAAACGACATGTATCCCAAGACCCGCTCGGACTGTCAAGGCCGCCGCCACGGCTCTGCTTTGGATCACTTTCCAGCGCTAACTATGTCACAGTTTGATTGCCGCCGCAGGGCAGCGCATGGCCCCGTGCCACGGCCCTTGCGCACCCCTGCCGCCGACCCGCTACCATCCTCCGCTCAGTCCCCCGGGTAACGCCATGTCGTTCGATGTCATCGTGGTGATGGATCCCATCGCCAGCATCAAGATTGCCAAAGACACTACCTTCGCGATGTTGCTGGAAGCGCAGCGCCGCGGGCATCGGTTGCACTACGTGCGCCCCGGCGGGCTGTCGCTGCGCGAGGGCCGCGCGCTGGCCCAGGCGGCGCCGCTGCAGGTGCGCGACGACAAGACCGGCTGGTTCGAACTTGGCGCGTTCGCCGAGCTGGCGTTCGGCACCGGGCAGGTGGTGCTGATGCGCAAGGACCCGCCGTTCGATTCGGAATTCCTGTACGACACCCACGTGCTGAGCGTGGCCCAGCGCGCCGGCGCGCAGGTGGTCAACGACCCGCAGGGCCTGCGCGACTTCAACGAGAAGCTGGCCGCGCAGCTGTTCCCGCAATGCTGCCCGCCGACCCTGGTCAGCCGCGACGCGGCCGCGCTGAAGGCGTTCGTGCTCGAGCACGGCCAGGCGGTGCTGAAGCCGCTGGATGGCATGGGCGGGCGCTCGATCTTCCGCAGCGGCACCGGCGACCCCAACCTCAACGTGATCCTGGAGACGCTGACCGACGGCGGCCGTACCCTGGCCCTGGCGCAGCGGTTCATTCCCGACATCAGCGCCGGCGACAAGCGCATCCTGCTGGTGGACGGAGTACCGGTGGACTACTGCCTGGCGCGGATCCCGCAGGGCGACGAATTCCGCGGCAACCTGGCCGCCGGCGGCCGCGGCGAAGGCCGCCCGCTGAGCGAGCGCGACCGCTGGATCGCCGCCCAGGTCGGCCCGGAGATGAAACGGCGCGGCATGCGCTTCGTCGGCCTGGACGTGATCGGCGATTTCCTGACCGAGGTCAACGTCACCAGCCCGACCTGCGTGCGCGAACTGGACGCGCAGTTCGGGCTGAACATCGCCGGGCTGCTGTTCGACGCGATCGAGGCCTACCCGGCGCGATGAGCGCGGCCGCCGCGACGCCCGCGCCGCGCATCGGCGAGCGTGACAGGCTCGGCGCCACCCTGGTGCTGTCGCTGATCGTGCACGGCCTGCTGATCCTGGGGGTGGGCTTCGCGATCGACGACGACGCGCCGCTGGTGCCGACCCTGGACGTGATCTTCAGCCAGACCAGCACCCCGCTGACGCCGAAGCAGGCCGACTTCCTGGCCCAGGCCAACCAGCAGGGCGGCGGCGACCACGACAAGGCGCAGCGCCCGCGCGACAGCCAGCCCGGGATCGTGCCGCAGCAGCACGACGGCCTGGCGCCGCAGGCGCTGCGCGCGCAGACCGCGGCGGCGGCACCGGAGCCGACCCCGCGCGTGGTCAGCAGCGCGCGCGGCGAACAGCCGCAGCCGGCAGCGCAGACCCAGCCGCGCACCGACGCCCCGACCCAGCCGGTGGACGCGCAGCGCGAGCAGCGCGACGCGGAGATGGCGCGCCTGGCCGCCGAAGTGCACCTGCGGTCGGAGCAGTACGCCAAGCGCCCGAACCGCAAGTTCGTCTCCGCCAGCACCCGCGAATACGCCTACGCCAATTACCTGCGCGCCTGGGTCGACCGTGCCGAGCGCGTCGGCAACCTCAACTATCCCGACGAGGCGCGCCGGCAGCGGCTGGGCGGCCAGGTGGTGATCAGCGTCGGCGTGCGCCGCGACGGCAGCGTCGAGAGCAGCCGCATCCTGCGCTCCAGCGGCGTGCCGATGCTCGACGCTGCGGCGATGCGGGTGGTGCAGCTGGCGCAACCGTTCCCGCCGCTGCCGCATACCGAAGACAACATCGACATCCTGCAGGTCACCCGCACCTGGGTGTTCCTGCCCGGCGGCACCCTGCGCGACGACCGCTGAGCGAGCGGCGGCTGAAGCAATTGACCCCTCTCCCACCGGGAGAGGGGTTGGGGTGAGGGTACGGCCGCCACGGACCGCCTGGCGGCACTGAACGTTTCGAGGCTCCGCCCGTACCCTCATCCGCCCCTGCGGGGCACCTTCTCCCGATGGGAGAAGGGACAAACCGAGCCCCTCTCCCACCGGGAGAGGGGTTGGGGTGAGGGTGCGGCCGGCACGGACTGCGTGGCGACACCCAACGTTTCGAGGCTTCGCCCGTACCCTCATCCGCCCCTGCGGGGCACCTTCTCCCGGAGGGAGAAGGGACAAACCGAGCCCCTCTCCCACCGGGAGAGGGGTTGGGGTGAGGGTACGGCCGGCACGGATCGCCCGGTGGCACTGAACGTTTCGAGGCTCCGCCCGTACCCTCATCCGCCCCTGCGGGGCACCTTCTCCCGATGGGAGAAGGGAGCTGCTATTTGCATCGCGTGGCAGGGCGTGCGCGCCTGCGGCAAGCATCGAGATAACGATTCATGCCAGCGACATAACGACGCGGCATTTCTGAATAGGCGTCACATTAAGGTTAATGGTGGCGGGGAACGTTACCGCGCACACCGCATCGCCAAGGACGAGTGACTCGGAGGCCGGCGCGGCGCGTCCCCGCCCCCCACTACCCCGAGTCGCCTCCTCCATGAAAAAGCCCCACCTCCTTCGCAGGCCCGCCCTGCTCGCGCTGGCGCTGGGCGCCGCCCTCGCTGCGCCCGCCGCCCTGGCCCAGTCCACCACCGGTACCGTCGCCGGCCAGGCGCCGGCCAACGCGCAGCGCGTGCAGGTGCGCAGCGACAGCGGCCTCAGCCGCGAAGTCGCGGTCGATGCGCGCGGCCGCTACAGCATCGGCCAGCTGCCGCTTGGCACCTACACCGTCGTCGCCAAGGGCGCCGACGACGCCGTGCTCGGCAGCCGCGAAGGCGTCGGCCTCACCGTCGGCGCGGTCACCGACGTCTCCTTCGCCGCGGTCACCAGCCTGACCGGGGTCAACGTCAGCGCCGACCGCGCCGCCGCCGCGATCGACGTGAGCAGCGTGGACTCGCGCACCGTGATCAACGCCGAACAGCTGCAGCGATTGCCGCTGGGACGCTCGGCCGAGGCGATCGCGCAGCTGGCGCCCGGCGTGGCCGGCAACAGCGGCAGCGGCACCTATACCGGCCCGACCGGCGCGCAACTGCTCAGCTTCGGCGGCTCCTCGGCTGCGGAGAACGCCTATTACATCAACGGCTTCAACACCACCGACCCGCTGCGCGGGCTGGGCGGACTGACCCTGCCCTACGGCAGCATCGACCAGCTGGAGGTCTACACCGGCGGCTACAGCGCCAAGTACGGCCGTTCCGACGGCGGCGTGATCAACGCGGTCGGCAAGCGCGGCAGCAACGAATGGCATTTCGGCGGCCAGGCCACCTGGGAACCCGATGGCCTGCGCTCCTCGCAGAAGGACGTCTACGCGCCCGGCAACGGCGCCCTGTACCGGCCGGACAGCAAGAGCGGTTCGACGCTCAGCACCCAGAGCCTGTACGCGGGCGGTCCGCTGATCCAGGACAAGCTGTTCTTCTTCGGCTCCTACGAACTGCAGCGCCAGGACGGCGACAGGTTCTACGGTGCGCGCGAAACCACCCCGGGCGAGTATTACTACGACTACCACTACCGCCGGCCGAGCTGGTACGCCAAGCTCGACTGGAACATCAGCGACAACCAGTTGCTGGAGATCACCGGCGCCTCCAGCCGCTACATCACCCGCGGCAAGTACTACGAGTACAGCGGCTACGACATCGGCGACCTGCGCGGCGACGCCAACACCACCAAGACCGGCGGCGACCTGTGGACCGCCAAGTACACCGGCTACCTCACCGACCGCCTGACCTTCAGCGCCCAGTATGGCAAGCAGCGCACCGACGACTACACCGGCAACCCCACCTACAACGGCGCGCTGACCTACCTCAGCGGCACCTCGTTCCAGAACCCGGCCTACACCGGCGGCACCCCGATCACCAATACGCAGACCACTTCGCTGCTGGTCGATCCCGACCGCGGCAACCGCACCGACAACCTGCGGCTGGACCTGAACTACGTCATCGGCGCGCACAGCATCACCGTCGGCATCGACAACCAGAACGCGCGCGCGCTCAACCGCGGCTCGGTGGCCTCGGGCGATGGGTACCAGTGGATCTACGGCCAATCCAATCCGGACATACCGATCAACACCGGCCTCGGCGTGCCGGCCACCGGCGGCTACGCCAACGGCGAGGACGGCTACTACGTGCGCAGGTACGTCTACAGCGCCCTGGCCTCGGTGCGCGCGGTGCAGCGCGCGCAGTACATCGAAGACAACTGGCAGGTCAGCGACCGCTTCCTGCTCAGCCTCGGCCTGCGCCTGGACCAGTTCACCAACTACAACCGCGACGGCGACGCCTACATCAAGCAGACCAGCGGGCAGTGGGCGCCGCGCCTGGGCTTCAGCTGGGACGTCGACGGCGACGCGCGCTTCAAGGTCTACGGCAACGCCGGCCGCTACTACCTGGCGCTGCCGCTGAACCCGGCATTCAATGCCGCCGGCGCGACCCTGGCGACCTCCACCTATTACACCTACGGCGGCATCGACGCCAACGGCTACCCCACCGACCTGACCCAGATCTCCGGCGCGGTCTCCTCCAACAACAACTACGGCATCCTGCCCGATGCCAAGACCGTGGCCACGCAGGGCATCAAGCCCTCGTTCCAGGACGAGTTCATCCTCGGCTTCACCAAGGCCTGGGGCGACAACTGGGTCTACGGCGCCAAGGGCACCTACCGGGTCCTGCGCAGCGGCGTGGACGACTACTGCGACAGCGACACGGTGTTCGCGGCGGCGGCCGCGCAAGGACATACGGTGACCCTGGACAGCAATCCGGTCAGCTGCTGGCTGATCAATCCGGGCAAGTCCAACACCTTCACCCTGGTGGACACCTCGGGCAACTACGTCAGCGTCCCGCTGAGCAATGCCGAGCTCGGCTTTCCCAAGTTCAAGCGCAACTACTACGGGCTCAACCTGTCGCTGGAGCACCCGTTCGACCAGCGCTGGTACGGGCGCTTCGACTACACCTGGTCGCGCAGCTACGGCACCACCGAAGGCCAGTTGCTGTCGGGCATCGGCCAGACCGCGGTGTCCACCACCCAGGCCTGGGACTACGCGCAGCTGATGGAACACACCAACGGCCCGCAGAGCAACGACCATACCCATCAGTTCAAGTTCTACGGCTATTACCAGTTCAATCCCGAATGGCTGGTGTCGGCCAACCTCAAGCTGGTGTCCGGTTCGCCGTTCAGCGCGCTGGGCTCCTACGGCGCCGACCAGAGCGACCCGTCCGGCTACGGCATCGCCTACCACTACTACCAAGGCAAGGCGGCGCCTCCGGGCAGCCAGGGCCGGCTGCCGTGGCTGAAGCAGCTCGATCTGGGGGTGTCGTGGCGGCCGGCGTACGCCGACCACAAGCTGGCCTTCAACCTGGACGTGTTCAACGTCTTCAACGGCCAGGCCACGCTGTGGAAGTACCCGTATTCGGAAACCGATCCGGGCGTGAGCGATCCGGTCTATGGCGCGGCGTTCGTGAGCCAGGCACCGCGCTCGCTGCGGCTGAGCGTCAGTTACGACTACTGACCGCCACCGCGCGGCCGCAGCGCGGGGAGACCGACGAGCCATCGCCGGCCTCCCCGCATGCGGTCATCCCGCCACGCTGGCCTGATGCAGGCGATCGGCCAGCGCGAAGATGTCCGCCGCGTCCTGCACACGCTCGCACCAGGCCGCGGGGATGCCGTCGATGCCGTAGAAGGCGCCGGCCAACTGCCCGCAGATCGCCGCGGTAGTATCGGCGTCGTCGCCGAGATTCGCCGCGCGCAGTACCGCATCGGCGAAGCACTCGGTCGTCGCGAAACACCACAGCGCCGCCGACAACGCATCGACCACGTAGCCGGTGCCGCGAATCTGCGTTGCCGGCACCGCGGCATGGTCGCGCACGGCCAGCGCGCGCAGCGCCGGCGTGTCCAGGGCCACATCCGGCGCCTGCAGCACCTGCACGCGATCGCCGCCGAGCAGGGCCGCGCGCAACTGCAACGCGAACAGCCGGCAGGCATCCAGCGCTTCGGCGGCGGCATGGGTGGTGCGCGAACTGTCCGCCGCGCGGTCGGCCAGTCCTTCGGGGCGATGCGCGTAGTACATCGCCACCGGCGCCAGCCGCATCAGCGAGCCGTTGCCGGCCGCGCGCGGGTCGGCGCTGCCGCTGAAGGCCGGGCCGCCGTCCAGGTAGCGCTCCAGCGCCTGGCGCACGGTGTTGCCGATGTCGAAACATGTGCCGGTGCTGCTCAGGTAGCCATGGCGGTACCAGTTGCAATAGCGGTTCATCTGGTCCGCGGCGTCGAAACCGTCGCGATACAGCAGGCTGTGCGCCAGGCACAACGCCATCGAGGTGTCGTCGGTCCACTGCCCGGGCTGCAGATCGAACGGACCGCCGCCCACCATGTCGTCGATCGGCGCGAAGCTGCCCGGCGCCTTGAATTCCAGCGTGGTGCCGAGCGCATCGCCGACCGCCAGGCCCAGCAGGCAGCCGCGAAAACGCGCGCGCTCGCGCTCGTCCGCGCTCATCGTGCGGCCCGCTGCGCCTGCTGCTCGGCCAGGGTCAGCGCGACGTTGTCGCGCAGATAGGCCGGTTCGGCGCGTTCCGGCGCGATCGCTTCGCCGCGCGCGTGGGCCGCCAGCGCCAGGGTCAGCACGTCGGCGGCATGCGGCAGGGCCTGCGCATCGACGCTGCGCAACTGCGCGTGCAGGCGCCGCTGCAGCGCGTTGTCGATCGCCGCCAGCCCGGTGCCGACGCCATGCCAGGGCGCGTCCGTCTGCGGCAATACGAACGCGTCCGGGATCAGTACCTGCTCGGGCGTCAGCGCGTGCAGGCCGTCGGCATCGCGCACGAAGGTCGCCGCATAGATCTCGCCCATGCGCGCGTCGATCGCGGCCAGCACCTGCGGCGCATCGTCCGGCGCGCGCAAGGCCAGCGCATGCAAGGTGGACACCGGCAGCACCGGCAGGTCCAGCGCCAGCGCGATGCCCTGCGCCAGCGCGATCGCCAGGCGCACCCCGGTGAACGCGCCGGGGCCGCGGCCGAAGGCGATCGCATCGAGCTGGCTGCGCGCGATGCCGGCCTCGGCCAGCAACTGCTCGGCCCACGGCAGCGCCAGCTCGGCATGCCGGCGCGGCGCCAGCTCGAACCGCTCGCGCACCGCGCCATCGACATGCACGGCGACGGAGAGGGCTTCTGTGGCGGTTTCGAAAGCGAGAATTTTCATTGGAGGCCGGGATTGGGGATTCGGGATTGGGGATTCGAAAAAGCGAAGCGAGGAGCAAAAGCGGATGCCGTGCGCCGGCTAGTCGAACGGCGGCGAGGCGACGTGTTCGTGATTATCCACCGGCAGCGCGGCGCCGGCGCCGAAGAACTGACGCACGTCCTCGACATCGCGGGTGCGCGCGAACGGCGGCAGCGACTCCAGGAAGGTGCGGCCGTAGGACTTGGACAGCAGCCGCGGATCGCACAGCACCAGCACGCCGCGGTCGGTCTCGCTGCGGATCAGCCGGCCCACGCCCTGCTTCAGCGCGATCACCGCCTGCGGCAGCTGTTCGTCGCGGAACGGGTTGCCGCCGTCGCGGCGGATCGCGTCAAGCCGCGCCTCGAACACCGGGTCGTCCGGCGCGGCGAACGGCAGCTTGTCGATCACCACCACGCTCAGCGCATCGCCGACCACGTCCACGCCCTCGCGGAAACTGGCGGAGCCGAGCAGCACGCCGTTGCCGGATTCGCGGAAGCGCTGCAGCAGGCTCGCGCGCGGCGCCTCGCCCTGCACGAACAGCGGCCACGGCCCGTCGCGCAGCGCTTCGGCGGCCTCGCGCAGCGCACGGTGCGAGGCGAACAGCAGAAAGGCGCGGCCCTGCGAGGCCTGCAGCACCGGATGCAACGCCGCGATCAGCGCGGTGCCGAAGCCGCGCGCGTTCGGGTCCGGCAGCGCCGGCAGATAGCACAGCGCCTGCCGCGCCCAGTCGAACGGACTGGGCTGCAGCAAGGTCATCGGATCGCTCAGCCCCAGGCGGGTGGCGATGTGCTCGAAATCGCCCTTCACCGCCAGCGTCGCCGAGGTGAACACCCACGCCGCGTGCGACTTTTCGCGGTGCAGGCGCAGCGGGCCGGACACGTCCAGCGGCGTGCGCTGGCAACGGAAGCCGCGCGCGCTCAGTTCGTACCACAGCACATCGTTGGACGGTGGCGCCGGCTCGGCGTCGAAATCGGGGATCGGCGCGTCGTCGCCGAGCCAATGGCCCAGGCGCGCGCGCATCTCCTGCGCGCGCGCGGCGCAGGCGTCGAAACCGGGCGAGGCTTCGCGCAGCCCCGCCAGGCTGTCCTGCAAGCGCGCCAGTTCCGCCAGCAGCGCATCGAAGCCGTCGCGTACCTGCGGCTTGGCCAGCAGCCGCCATTGCGTACCGCGGGTGGGCAACCCTTCCATCGCCGCGCGCAGTTCGCGCAAGGCCTGCTCCAGCGCCTGCACCGGCGCCTGCAGGCTGGCCAGCGCGCCGGCGACGTGGCGGCTCTCGGCCAGGCAGTCGCGCGCCAGCTCCTGCAGCGGACGCATGCCGAAGCTTTCGCCGAAGAAGTTCGCCGCCAGTTCCGGCAGCTGGTGCGCCTCGTCGATGACGAAGACCTGCGCGCCGGGCAGGATCTCGCCGAAGCCTTCCTGCTTCAGCGCCAGGTCGGCCAACAGCAGGTGATGGTTGACCACCACCACGTCGGCGGCCTGTGCGCGCTGCCGCGCCTGCACCACGAAGCACTCGCCCCAGAACGGGCATTCGGTGCCCAGGCAGTTGTCCATGGTCGAGGTGACCATCGGCAGCAGCGGCGAATCGTCGGGCAGCGCCTCCAGCTCGGCGATGTCGCCGAAGCGGGTGCGCCCGCCCCAGGCGACGATGCGCTGGAACTGCGCGATCTGCTCGCGCGAGGTGAAGCGCGGCTCGCCCTTGGCCTGCTCCAGCCGGTACTTGCACAGATAGTTGGCGCGGCCCTTCAGCAGCGCGCTGTTGAGGCCCACGCCCAGCGCCGCGCGCACCCGCGGCAGGTCGCGGTGGTAGAGCTGGTCCTGCAGCGCGCGGGTGCCGGTGGAGACGATGGTCTTCAGTCCCGACAGCAGCGCCGGCACCAGATACGCATAGGTCTTGCCGGTGCCGGTGCCGGCCTCGGCGAGCAGCACGTCGCGCTGTTCGAACGCCTCGGCGATCGCCGCGGTCAGCCGCAACTGCGCCGCACGCGGCACGAACGCATCCAGCTGGCGGGCGAGCGCACCGCCTTCGCTGAGCGCTTCGGTGCTGGCGTGGCTGAGGGACATGGGTGGAAGCCGGGAATGGGGAATCGGGATTCGGGAATGGGTAAAAGCGGCGCTGCTACTCCGCTAGTTGCAGTGGGCACCAACGGGGCAGGAAGGCCAGCCGTCGCCGCGATTGCAACCCGCCAGGAACGCCGCGGCTTTTACCGATTCTCCATTCCCGATTCCCGATTCCCGGCTCCCGATCAATAACGCTTGATGCCCGCCACCGTGCAGCCTTCGATATGCGCGTGCGCGGACGCCGCGTTCTCCTTCTGCCCGCGGGCCAGCCGCGACTGCTCGATGGTGGCCCAGTGGCGCCGGCACAGCGGGCCGGTCTGCGAGCCCAGGTCGATGGCGCGCTTGGCGAAGGCCTCGGCACCCGCGTCGTCCTTCAGCAGCAAGGCCAGTTCGGCGCGGTCCTGCAGCAGCGCCGGGTCTTCCGGCACCAGTTGCAGGGCCTGGTCCAGCGCCGCCGCCGCGCCGGCCAGGTCGCCGGCCGCGCGCTTGCGCTTGGCGCTGTCGCGCAGGTCCTCGACCTGCGGATCGCGCAACGGCTGCACGCTCAGTTCGGTGTCGTCGGCGCCGCCGCTGGCCTCGATCGCGGCCAGCCGCTGCGCCGGGGTGGTGGTGTCCACCGGCGGCGGCGGGGGCGGCGGCGGTGCGCTGACGCAGGAGGCCAGCAGCAGGCTGAGCGCGGCGATGGCGACGGTGGGGGTGTATCGGGTCATGGCAGGCATCCGTGGATCATTGCGCCGGAGGGGTGGACGCCGCGTCGGCGGGCGGCGCTTCTTTCTTCTTGTCCAGGCCGAACCAGCTGCGCCAGCCGCCGCCACGGCCCTGTTCGCCGTCGGCGGACGGCGCCTGCCCTTCTTCGGGCAGCGCCTGCGGCGGCGCGCACGGCGCATACGCCGGGGCGAAGCCGACCACGAACGGGAACTGGCGCGCGCCAGGGCAACTGGGATCGGTGCTGTTGCTGCCGGCCGGATCCATCCATTGCCAGTCGATGCCCTTGCCCTGCACCTTCAACGGCGAACTCGGCAACCGCGCGAAGATGCCCGACCACACCCGCATCGCGCCGGTGGCGCCGTACAGGCCGGTCTGCTTGTTCTGGTCGTTGCCGATCCAGATCACCGCCAGATGATCGCCGGTGTAGCCGGCGTACCAGCTGTCCACGCCATCGTTGCTGGTGCCGGTCTTGCCGGCCGGGGTCAGCTTGCCCAGGCCGTCGCCGAGCAGCTGCCGCGCGGTGCCGTTGCTGACCACCTGCTGCAGCGCCAGTCCGACCAGGTTGGCCGCGACCGAATCGCCTTCCTGCGCCGGTGCCGGAGCCTTGTCGTAGCGCTTGAGCAGCTTGCCCTGCGGATCGAGCACGCCGCGCACCGCATGCAGCGGCTGGATCTCGCCGCCGGAGGCGAGGAACTGGTACAGCTGGGTCATCGCGTACGGGCTCTGGTCGGTCGCGCCCAGGATCAGCGACGGATTGTTCTCGGCCTCGAGCCCGGCCAGCACCTTGATCAGCTGCGCCACCCGCTCCGGCCCGACCTGCATGCCGATCCGCACCGTGGCCTGGTTGTACGAATGCGCCAGCGCATCGACCACGCGCACCGTGCCGTGGCTGCGGTTGTCGGAGTTGCCCGGGGTCCAGCGCTTGCCGCGGCTGAGCTGCACCGTCACCGGCGAATCGTCGACCCAACTGGCCAGCGAGTAGTGGTCCGGCTGCGCCAGCGCCAGCAGGTACACGAACGGCTTGAGCAGCGAACCGACCTGGCGCTGCGCCTCGATCGCGCGATTGAAGCCGGGCTGCGACACGTCGCGGCTGCCGACCACCGCCAGCACGTCGCCGTTGTGGGTGTCGGTCAGCACCAGCCCGGCCTGCAGCGGCGGCCGCTTCTTGTTGGTTTCCAGCGCGGTGAGGGTGCGGGTCACCGCGCCTTCGGCATAGGCCTGCGCCGACGGCGACATGCCGGTCAGCACGCTCAGCCCGGCGCCCTGCAGCGCGCTTTCCGGGTAGTCGCGCGCCAGCTGGCGGCGCACCAGATCCACATAGGCCGGAAAGCGATTGGCCGCGACCAACCCCGGATTGGCCGGCACCCCCAACGGCGCGGCCAGCGCCTTGCGGTAGGTGGGCTCGTCGATCAACTCGCTTTCGCGCAGCTTGCCGAGCACGAAGTTGCGCCGGTCCAGTGCGCGCTCGGGGAAGCGCCGCGGGTCGTAGTAGGACGGCCCCTTGACCAGGCCGATCAGCAGCGCCACCTGCTCCGGCGGCAGCGAATCCAGTTCACGCCCGAACCAGAACTCCGCGCCCGAGGCCACGCCGTGGATCGCCTGGCTGCCGCGCTGGCCCAGGTAGACCTGGTTCAGATAGGCCTCGAGGATGGTGCGCTTGTCGTAACGCGCTTCCATGATCAGTGCGTACAGGATCTCGTTGAACTTGCGGGTGAGCGTCTGTTCCTTGCCGATGCCGAGCAGGCCGCTGCGCGCCAGCTGCTGGGTCAGGGTGCTGGCGCCCTGCCGACTCTTGCCGCCGGAGCGCACCATCACCCAGGCCGCGCGCACCATGCCGCTGAGGTCGATGCCGTGGTGGTAGTTGAAGTCGCGGTCTTCCACCGCCTGCAGGCCGGTGACCAGCAGCTCGGGCACTTCGTCCACCCGCACCAGCCGGCGCTCTTCCTGTTTCTGCCCGTACAAGGTGGCGATGCGGGCCGGATCCAGCCGCGCGGCCGTCAGCGACTTGCGCGTCTGCACATCGCGCAGCGCCGCCACACGACCGCCGGACAGGCTCACTTCCACGCGCCTGGGCGCGACCCGGCCGTCCACGTCGACGTAGCCGCGGCTGGCGATGACGAAGCGGCTGCCGTCCTGCTGGTAGGTGCCGGGGCGCTGCGCGCCGGCGTCCTCGCGGTAGCTGGCCGCGTCCAGTTCGGTCTTCAGCGTCTGCGCGTCCATCGCCGTGTCCGGCGCCAGCGCCAGCGGGCGGGCGTAGACCCGGGTCGGAATCTGCCAGCGCAGTTCGCCGAAGCGCTGCGTCACCTGCTTGTTCAGATAGACCGTGTACGGGATCAGGAAGCCCAGGCCCAGCGCGGTGGCGGCCAGGCCCCAGGTGAGCAGGCGCCGGCGCCAGGGCGAGGCGCCGCTGTCGAGATCGTCGGTGTCCTGATCGTCGGTGTCGTTGTCGTCGTAGCGTCGTGGCACGGGGATGCGAGAATGTAAATTCCGGCGAGTCTAGCGCAGGCCAGCAGGCAGCGCGGCGCGGGGTCCCCTTTGTTTCAGCTGGAGTTGCAACGGATGTCGATGTCCTGGGCGAACCTGCGCTACGCCCTGAACCGTTTTGCCGGCCTGCTGCGGCGCGGCCTGGCCAGCCTGCGCTCGCGCGGCTGGCGCAGTACCTGGCAGCGGCTGCGCGTGCATGCGCAGCCGCTGCCGCCTCCGCGGCGCACGCTGTTCGCGGTCGCGCCGCAGCCGTTCGCCGCCTTCGCGGTGCCGGCCAGCGACGCACCGCTGGCCAGCATCGTGATCCCGGTCTACAACCACGTCGCGCATACCCTCGCCTGCCTGCGCGCGCTCGCCGCGCACCCGCCGGCCGCGGCCTGCGAGATCCTGGTGATCGACGACGGCAGCAGCGATGAGACCGTGCAGTGGCTGCCGCAGATCCAGGGCCTGCACTACCACGTGCGCCGCCAGAACGGCGGCTTCATCGCCACCTGCAACGAGGGCGCGGCGCGCGCGCGCGGCCGCTACCTGGTGTTCCTCAACAACGACACGGTGCCGCAGCCGGGCTGGCTGGATGCGCTGCTGGACACCTTCGCCCAGATGCCGCAGGCCGGGCTGGTCACCGCGCAGTTGCTTTATCCGGACGGGCGCCTGCAGGAAGCCGGCGGCGTGGTCTTCGCCGACGGCAGCGCCTGGAGCTACGGCCGCTTCGAATCGCCGGACGATCCGCGCTACGCCTACCTGCGCGACATCGACTACGGCGCCGGCGCGGCGCTGGCGATCGAGCGCGAACGCTTCCTGGCGCTGGGCGGCTTCGACACGCGCTACCTGCCGGCCTACTACGAGGACACCGACCTGGCGTTCGCCGTGCGCAAGGCCGGGCTGCGCACCCTGCTGCAGCCGGCGAGCCAGGTGGTGCACGACGAGGGCACCAGCAACGGCACCGATACCGGCAGCGGCATCAAGGCCTACCAGGTGCGCAACCGCGGCGTGTTCGCGGCCAAATGGGCCGATGTGCTGGCGCGGCAATTGCCGCCCGGCACCACGCCGACCCCGGCGCAACTGCACCGGCGGCAGCGCCAGGTGCTGATCCTCGACGAGGCGCTGCCGCAACCGGACCGCGACTCGGCCTCGCTGCGCCAGCTCAACCTGATCCGCCTGCTGCTGCAGGAAGGCGCGCACGTGGTGTTCGTACCCAGCGGCCGCGAGTACGCCAGCCGCCACAGCGAGGCGCTGCAGCGGCTCGGCGTGGAGGTGTGGTATGCGCCCTACCTGAAGAGCGTGAGCGGGTTCCTGCAGCAGCACGGCGCACGCTTCCATGCGGTGCTGCTGGTGCGCCACCACGTCGCCCATGCCTGCCTGCCGCTGCTGCGCCGCTTCGCGCCGCAGGCGCGGCGGCTGTTCGATACCGTCGATCTGCACTACCTGCGCGAACGCCGCGGCGCCGAGCTGGCCGGCGACGCACGGCTGCTGCGCGAGGCCGAACGCACCCGCGCGCGCGAGCTGGAGGTGATGGCCCAGGTCGATGTCACCGTGCTGGTCAGCGGGGTCGAGCGCGAACAGCTGCAGCGCGAGGCGCCGCAGGTGCGCACCGCGTTGATCTCCAATCTGCACGAAGTGGCCGGGCCGGGCCTGCCGTGGGCGCAGCGCCGCGATCTGGTGTTCGTCGGCGGCTTCCGCCATGCGCCGAACGTGGATGCGGTGCGCTGGTTCCTGCAGGAGGTGTTTCCGCCGCTGCGCGCGCTGCTGCCGGACCTGCGCTTCCACTGCATCGGCGCCGACATGCCCGACGACATCCGCCGCCTCGGCGCCGCCACGCCCGGGGTCGAATTGCTCGGCTACGTGCCGGACATCGTCGCCTACATGGACGAGATCCGCATCGCGGTGGCGCCGCTGCGCTTCGGCGCCGGGGTCAAGGGCAAGGTCAACCTGAGCATGGCGCACGGGCAACCGGTGGTGGCCACGCCGTGCGCGGTGGAAGGCATGCACCTGCGCCACGGCGAGGACGTGCTGATCGCCGACAGCGCGCCGCAGTTCGTCGCCGCGCTGGCGCAGCTGTACACCGACGAGGGGCTGTGGAACACGCTGGCGGCCAACGGCCTGCGCAACATCGCCACCCACTTTTCGCTGGACGCGGCGCGCGCCACGGTGCGGCAGGTGTTTCTCGACTAGGGTTGCTGTGAAGCCGTTGACGTCCGACACAGCAGCGGCTCTGGCTAGCAGCCTTCCATCGCCCTGATGCGCTACCGGTAAAGCGTCGCGGCTGAAGCCGCTCCTACAGTGCACCCTGCAAGCGCTCGGCACGCCTCTGTAGGAGCGGCTTCAGCCGCGACCAACCACATCCGGAGCCGGGACGGCTCGGCCACACGGCTGCCCCTCTCGCCGACGTAGCAACCCGCTGCCCAACGGCACTCAGCGCCCGGGCGACAAGCTGCGCAAGCGGCGCTCGAACGCGGCCAGCTCCGGCGTGCCTGGATCGATCGTGCGGGCGCGACGCAGCGCCTCGCGCGCGAAGTCGGCGTCGCCGGCGCTCAGGCGCTCGTCGCCGACCGCGAGCCAGCGCTGCGCCAGGCGCCGGCGTGCCGCGGCCACGCCGTTGCCGCCCGGCGCCAGCGCACGCCAGGCGTCGTAGCACGCGCTCGCCGCCAGCACCCGGTTGCCCCGCAATTCGTCGTCGAAACAGCGCCGCAGCGCCGCCAGCACGCGCTGCTCGGCGCTGCGCACGCGGGCATCCCGCGGCGCCAGCACCTGCGCCGCCTGCAGCGCATCGTAGGCGCTGCTGCCGGGCGGGGTCAGCCAGTCGCCGCGCGCCTCGGCCGCCTGCAGTTCCGCCAGCAATGTCTGCAGGCGGCGCGCGCGCGCGGCGGGCGACAGCGGCGAATGCAGCGTGGCCTGGCTCTGCCGCGCGCGCGTCAGCGCCTGCCGCGCGTCGGCCAGCGCACGGTTGTCGGGCGCCACCGCCTGCCCCTTCTGCAGCGCGCGCTCGGCCTCGGCGAAACGGAAATCGGCCGCGGCGCGCGTGACCTGCGCCGCATACGCCGCGGCCACGCGCTCCTCGTCATCGCGCACGCCAGCGGCATCGGGTGCGGCCGCGCGCAGCTTGGCCAGCGCCCGCGCCGCCGCGTCCGGCCGCTGCCGGCGCAGCGCTGCATCGATTTCGCGCTGCAAGGCTTCCAGCGCGCGATTGAGCGCCGCCTGCGCCGCCGGCAGGTCGACGTGCCCGGGGTCGTAGTCGCGGGCGCTGTCCACCAGCGCCGCGGCCGCCGCCACGTCGCCGCGCGCCAGCGCCGCCTGCGCGCGCTGCAGCAATTCCGACAAGGCATCCTCGCGGCCTTCCAGCGCCGCGGTCCGTTCCGGGGCGAACTCCAGCACCTGCCGGTACAGCGGCAGCGCTGCGTCGGGGGCGCCGTCCAGGCGGCCCTCGCGCTGGGCCTGCGCCGCTTTTTGCAACAGTTGGTCGAGCCCGGCATGCGCGGCTTCGCGCTGGCGCAAGGCGGCGTCGATACGATCGGCGTCGGCGCGCGGCACCTGCAGCGCGCGCGCCAGCGCCAACGCCGAGCGCACCTGCGCATAGCGCCCGGCGGCCAGCGCCGCACGCGCCTGGCCGAGCGCGGCGCGGCCGGTCGCGGCCAGCCCGGCCCGTGCCTGCAGGCGGTCGCCGTCCAGCGCCAGCGCCGCCTCGTAGCGCTCGCGCGCGCCGCTGCCGTCGGCGGCGCTGAGGCGGCCGGCGCGCAATGCCGCATTGCCCTGGTCGAGCAGTTGCTGGATCCGCGTTTCCGGCCACAGCAGATCGGCCAGCGGGCGGCGGAACATCACCAGCGCCAGCGCCGCCAGCAGCAGGACGGCCAGCGCCCAGCGCCAGACACGGCGGTCGCGCCACAGCGGCACCGACCGCTGCGGGCGCCGGCGTTCGTCCCTGACCTGATCTGGCGGCTTGCTCACCGCGCAAGCTTAGCGTGCGTGCATGGCAAGACCATGCATGCGCGCGCAGCGCGCGGCCCGGGTCAGCCCAGGCGCCGCGCCTCGTCCACCCCGGGCAGCGCGTCGAGCTTGCCGAGCAAGGTGGACAGCTGCCCGTAGTCGCCGACCTTCAGGCGCAGCCGCAACTGGGTGCGGCCGCTGTCGCGCACGTTGTCGCTGTTGATCTCCAGCACGTGCGCGTCCTCCTGCGCGATCAGGTTGGTGATGTCCTTGAGCAGCCAGCGCCGGTCCATCGCCCGCACCAGCACGTCCACCTCGTAGCCGCCGCCGGCCTGGCCCCACTCCACCGGCAGCACCCGTTGCGGGTTGCTGGCGGCGAGCCGGGCGAAGGACGCGCAATCGACCCGGTGCACGGTGACGCCGCGGGTGCGGGTCAGGTAGCCGGCGATCGGCTCGCCGGCGACCGGCTGGCAGCAGCGCGCCAGCTGCACCAGCAGGTTGCCCACGCCCTGCACGGTGAACTTGGACTTGGCCAATCCGCTGCGGCGTGCGGTCGGCCGCGGCAGTGCCGGCGCCGCCGGCTGCGCCGCGGCGCGTTCGGCCTCGTGCAGGGCGCGGCCGACCTGGCTGGGGCCGACGTCGCCCAGCGCGACCTGGATGTACAGCTCCTCGATGCCGTCGGCATGGAACTTCTTCGCCGCCGGCGACAGGTCGGCGTGCTGCAGGCCCAGGCGCTTGAGTTCGCGCTCGAGCAGGTCCTTGCCGGCCTGCACGTTGCGCGCGCGGTCGAGCTTGTGGAACCAGGCGCGCACCTTGTCGCGCGAGCGGCCGCTGGCCAGGTAGCCGTTGGCCGGCAGCAGCCAGTCGCGGCGCGGCTCGGCCTCCTTGCCGGTCAGGATCTCGACGCGGTCGCCGCTGCGCAGCTTGTGGGTCAGCGGCACGATGCGGTTGTTGACCTTGGCGCCGCGGCAGCGGTGCCCGACCATGGTGTGCACGTGGTAGGCGAAATCCAGCGGCGTGGCGCCCTGCGGCAGGTCGATCACCTCGCCCATCGGGGTCAGCGCATACACCCGGTCCTCGACCAGCTCGGCGTCGAGCGCGCCGGCCAGCCCGCCCTGCTCGCCGTCCTGCGACTGTTCCAGCAGCTGCCGCATCCAGGTGATCTTGCGGTCGAACGCCTTCTCCGCGCCCTTGCCGCCTTCCTTGTACTTCCAGTGCGCGGCCACGCCCAGCTCGGCCTGCGCGTGCATCTCGTGGGTGCGGATCTGCACCTCGATCGTGCGCCCTTCCGGGCCGACCACGGCGGTGTGCAGCGAGCGGTAATCGTTGGCCTTGGGCCGGGCGATGTAGTCGTCGAACTCGCTGGGCACCGGCGCCCACAGCGCATGCACCACGCCCAGCGCGGCGTAGCAGGCGGCGACGTCGTCGACCATCACCCGCACCGCGCGCAGGTCGTACAGCTGGTCGAAGGCCAGCCGCTTCTTCTGCATCTTCCGCCAGATGCTGTAGATGTGCTTGGGCCGGCCGCTGATCTCCGCCTGCAGGCCCTGCTCGCCCAGCGCCTTGGACAGGATCTTCTTGACCGCCTCGATATAGCGCTCGCGCGCCACCCGGCTCTCGTCCACCTCGCGCGCGATGCGCCGGTAGGTATCCGGCTCCAGGTGGCGGAACGCCAGGTCCTCCAGCTCCCATTTCAGCTGCCAGATGCCCAGCCGGTTGGCCAGCGGCGCGTGGATGTCGCGGGTCAGCTGCGCCAGCGCGCGGCGCTGCGCCTCGGGCAGCTTGTCGGCCACGCGCATCTTCGCCAGCTGCCGCGCCAGCAGGATCGGCACCACGCGCAGGTCCTGCACGATCGACAGCAGCAGCCGGCGCAGGCCTTCGCTGTTGCGCCCGGCCTCGCGCCCGGCATGCAGCGCCCAGACCTGGTCGGCCGCGTCCTGGCCGTCGAGCAGGCCGACCACCGCCTGCGCCCGCGCCGGCGGCGCGACCGGCAACTGCGCCAGCTGCGCGCGCAAGCCGGGCAGGTCGAACAGCAGCGCGGCCAGCAGCGCCGCTTCGTCGGCGGACAGCAGCGCAAGCGCGTCCAGCGTATCGGCCAGCACCGGCCACGGCGCGCGCGCGGTCTGTTCCGGCTGTGCGTGCCAGGCCTGCAACAGCGCTTCGCGCAGCGCGGGCGCCAGCGCGGCGGCGGCCGGACGCTGCAGCAGCGCCTCCAGACCGGGATGGGAAGAGTGATTCAAGGACGGACGATCGTGACGAAGCGGTGCCGCCTACACTAGCGCGCTTGCGCGCCCGCCCACAATTGCGCGCAACACGCCGCGCGGACCGCCGCGGCTGCATCCCTACCAGAAGCTCACTGTGACCGGCTTGCGACTTGGCCCGCCCTTACCGGAAATTTCACATCCCCCGTGGGGTGCGGGCCTATTCTCGAAACCGACGCCGCGCTCCGCTGAAACCGATGTCGCCGTCGTCGCCCTGTGATCCCACCCGAAGAGGAACGCCCATGAAGAAGTGGAACAAGCCCGTGATCCGCGAAATCTGCGTCGGTGCGGAAATCAACTGTTACGCCTCCGGCGAGCTTTGATCGCGTGTCAGCCCCGTTCCCGAGACGATGCGTGACCGGCCAGGCGCCGTAGACGGAGACCGGATGCACCTCATCGTATTGGGATCGGCGGCCGGCGGAGGGCACCCGCAATGGAACTGCCATACACCCGCGAGCCTGCGGGCATGGCAACAGCTTGCGGGTGCCCAACGTCGCACCCAGGCCAGCATCGCGGTCAGCGCCGACAACCAGCGCTGGCTGCTCATCAACGCTTCCCCCGATTTCCGCCAACAGCTGCTGGCCACCCCCGCGCTGTGGCCGCAACGCGACCTGCGCCATTCGCCGATCGAGGCCGTGCTGCTGACCAGCGGCGAGATCGACCATATCGCCGGCCTGCTGTCGATGCGCGAAAGCCAGCGCTTCGACCTGCATGCCAGCGGCCGCGTGCTCGACCTGCTGGCGCAGAATCCGATCTTCGACGCGCTGCACCCGGCGTACGTGCAGCGCCATGCCTTCGCCCTGGACACGCCGCTGTCGCTGCTCGGCCTGCAGGTGACGCCGTTCGCGGTGCCGGGCAAGGTGCCGTTGTTCATGGAGAGCCGCCACAGCGGCGACCTGGCCGGCTCCGACGAAGAGACCCTGGGCCTGACCATCGACGACGGCCGCCATCGCTTCCACTACATTCCCGGCTGCGCGACCATGACCGACGCGTTGCGCACGCGCCTGCGCGGCGCCGAACTGGTGTTCTTCGACGGCACCCTGTGGCGCGACGACGAACTGGTGCAGCTCGGGGTCAGCGCCAAGACCGGCCAGCGCATGGGCCACCTCAGCATCGATGGCGAGGCCGGCACCCTGCGCGCGTTCGCCGACCTGGACGTGGCGCGCAAGGTCTTCATCCACATCAACACCACCAACCCGATCCTCGACGCCGGCTCGGCCGAACGCGCAGCGGTGGCCGCGCACGGCTGGGACGTCGCCCACGACGGCATGGACATCACCCTGTGAGAACCCGCCTGTGAGCGCATTGCTGAGCCCCGAGCAATTGGAAGCGGAACTGCGCGCGATCGGCGCGCGCCTGTACCACGACCAGCACCCGTTCCACGCGCTGCTGCACAGCGGCCGGCTCGAGCGCGGCCAGGTCCAGGCCTGGGCGCTGAACCGCTACGAATACCAGCGCTGCATCCCGCTGAAGGACGCGGCGATCCTGGCGCGGATGGACGATCCGGCGCTGCGCCGGATCTGGCGCCAGCGCATCGTCGACCACGACGGCAGCGCCGATGGCGAAGGCGGCATCGCGCGCTGGCTGCACCTGACCGACGCGCTGGGCCTGGACCGCGCGCTCGTGCAATCCGGCCGCGCCCTGCTGCCGGGCACCCGCTTCGCGGTGCAGGCCTACCTGCACTTCGTGCGCGAGAAGAGCCTGCTGGAAGCGATCGCCTCGTCGCTGACCGAGCTGTTCGCGCCGGGCATCATCGGCCGCCGCGTCGCCGGCATGCTGCAGCACTACGATTTCGTCTCGCGCGAGGCGCTGGCGTATTTCGAGCACCGCCTGCACGAGGCGCCGCGCGATTCGGACTTCGCCCTGGACTACGTCAAGCGCCACGCCGACACGGTGGAAAAGCAGCAACTGGTGCAGGACGCGCTGCGCTTCAAGTGCGGCGTGCTGTGGTCGCAGCTCGATGCGTTGCACTTCGCCTACGTGCAACCCGGCGTGGCCTGGCCGGACGCGTTCGTCGCCGCGCCCGCGCAGGCGGCGGCATGAGCGCAGCGGCGCCCGACAGCTGCCCGCGGCTGGCCGCCGGCGTGCGCCTGCAGCACGACCGCACCCGCGCGCAATGGGTGCTGCTGGCGCCGGAACGGGTGGTCGAACTGGACGAGATCGCGCATGCGATCGTGGCGCGCTGCGACGGCACGCGCTCGCTGGCGGCGATCGCCGCGGACCTGGCCGCGGAGTTCGACGCCGATCCGGCCGAGGTCGAGCGCGACGTGCTCGAGCTGGCCGCGGACCTGCACGGCAAGCGTCTGCTGCGCGCATGAACGCGACCGTGCCGCCGCCGCTGTCGCTGCTGCTCGAGCTGACCCACCGCTGCCCGCTGGCCTGCCCGTACTGCTCCAACCCGATCGCCCTGGCCGGCCTGCGCGAGGAGATGGACACCGCCGGCTGGCGCTCGGCGCTGGACCAGGCCGCGGCGATGGGCGTGCTGCAGGCGCATTTTTCCGGCGGCGAACCGATGCTGCGCAAGGACCTGCCCGAGCTGGTCGCGCATGCGCGCGCGCTGGGGCTGTACAGCAACCTGATCACCTCCGGCGTGGCCGGCGGCGCGCCGATGCTGGCGCAGCTGGCCGTCGCCGGGCTGGAACACGTGCAACTGAGCGTGCAGGACGCCGACGCCGCCGGCGCCGACTTCATCGCCGGCTACCGCGACAGCCTGGCCAAGAAGCGCGCGTTCGCCGCCGCGGTGCGTGCGTTCGACCTGCCGCTGACGATCAACGCGGTGATCCACCGCCACAACGCCGAACGGGTGCCGGCGATGATCGAGCTGGCGCTGGAACTGGGCGCCGAGCGCCTGGAAGTGGCGCACACCCAGTACTACGGCTGGGGCCTGCGCAATCGCGCCGCGCTGATGCCCAGCCGCGCGCAGATCGACGCCACCGTGGTCGCGGTGACCGCGGCGCGCGAACGGCTGGGCGACCGGCTGACCATCGATTTCGTCACCCCCGACTACTACGCGCACCGGCCCAAGGCGTGCATGGGCGGCTGGGGCCAGCGCTTCGTCAACATCTCGCCGCGCGGCGACGTGCTGCCCTGCCACGCCGCCGAGACCTTGCCGGACATGGTGTTCGAAAACCTGCGCGAGCGGCCGCTGGCGGCGATCTGGCAGGACGGCGAGGCGTTCGCCCGCTACCGCGGCACCGCATGGATGCCGGAGGTGTGCCAGGGCTGTCCGAAACGCGAGATCGACTGGGGTGGCTGCCGTTGCCAGGCGCTGGCGCTGAGCGGCGATGCGGCCACGCTGGACCCGGTCTGCGAGCGCGCGCCCGAGCATGCCGACGTGCAGGCGCTGGCCCAGCGCGAGGCGGCCGCTGCGGCGCCGGCGTTCGTGTACCGGCGCCCGGCACGGCCGCAAGCGGAAACCGAGTCCAGCGCGGGCTGATCGCCGGCCGGGCATCTGCGCCGGCCAACCGCGTGCGGCGGCGTCGGCGAGTGACCCGCGCCATCGCCGTGGGATGGCGCACAGCGGGGCATGACCGCAGCAGCAGCGCACTGGCGGGCATCGCCACCCAGCACCCGCGCCACGTCTTGCGACTACACTACGTCGCACTCCACTGCCCGGATCCCGCCATGCTGCTTGCGCGCCTCACTCCCCTGGTCCTGTGCGCGGCGCTCGCCGTGTGCGCCGTCCCCGCCGCCGCCCAGCGCACCGTCGCCGGCGACCTGCAGACGCAGATGTCGGCGCAGGAATTCAAGGCCGCCGGGCTGGACAAGCTGTCGCCGCAGGAACTGACCGCGCTGAACGACTGGCTGCAGGGCAAGGTCGCCAAGGAGACCGCGGTGGCGCTGGAGAAGGCCAAGGAAGAAGGCCGCCAGGAAGTGATCGTGAAGAACCGCGGCTTCTTCGACTTCGGCAGCCAGGAACCGATCGAAAGCACCCTGGTCGGCGAGTTCACCGGCTTCTCCAAGGGCCGCCGCTACGTGCTGGCCAACGGCCAGGAATGGGAGCAGACCGAGTCCGCCAGCCTGAGCAGCGTGCGCCGCAGCGCGCCCAAGGTGCGGATCAAGCCGGGCATCGGCGGCGTGTGGTACATGCAGGTGGACACCTACAACACCCAGGCCAAGGTACGCCGCGTCAAGTAAGGCGCAGGCCGTGAACGTGCGCCAGCATCCGCGGCTGGGCCTGGCCGACGCCTCGCACAGCCTCGCCGACGCGCTGCGCCGGCGCTTCCGCGCCAGCGACGTCTGGTTCATCGCGCTGGCGTTGCTGGTCGGCCTGGTCGCCGGCCTGTTGACCCTGCTGCAGAGCGGCCTGGCGCATGGCGCGCAGGCCTGGCTGTACGGCCTGGACGTCGATGCCCGGCTCAGCGCGATGCCCGAACTGAGCCTGGGCCAGTTGCTGGTGCTGCCGCTGGGCGGGCTGCTGGTCGGCCTGCTCGGCATGGCCGCGCGCGCGCGCAAGCGCCAGCTGATCGATGCGGTCGAAGCCAATGCGCTGTACGGCGGGCGCATGTCGATGCGCGACAACCTGATCGTGTCCGCGCAGACCCTGCTGTCCAACGGCTGCGGCGCCTCGGTCGGGCTGGAGGCGGCGTACACGCAGATGGGCGCGGGCAGCGGCTCGCACCTGGGACGGATCCTGCGCCTGCGCCGCGCGGACATCCGCACCCTGGTCGGCGCCGGTGCCGGCGCGGCCATCGCCGCTGCGTTCGGCGCGCCGCTGGCCGGCGCGTTCTACGCGTTCGAGATCGTGATCGGCGCGTACTCGCCATCGGCGCTGGCGCCGGTGGCGGTGGCCTCGCTGGGCGCGGTGTTCGTGGCCCAGGCCGCCGGCGTGCAGCCGTACCTGCTGCCGGCCTCGGCGGCATCCGCGCTGGAAGCGCGCGACTACCTGCTGTACGCGCTGCTCGGCGCGATCTGCGCGCTGCTGGCGGTGGCGGTGATGCGCCTGGTCGGCGCGATCGAGCAGGCGGTCAACCGCAGCCCGCTGCCGCGCTGGGCGCGGCCGGTGGCCGGCGGCCTGATGCTGATCCCGCTGGCGCTGATCACCCCGCAGGTGCTCTCCTCCGGGCACGGCGCGCTGCACCTGGACCTGACCAGCCCGACCTCGCTGCAATGGCTGGGCGTGCTGTTGCTGCTCAAGTGCCTGGCCTCGGGCATTTCGCTCGGCTTCGGCTTCCGCGGCGGCCTGTTCTTCGCCTCGCTGTTCATGGGCTCGCTGGTCGGCGGCCTGTTCGCCGGGCTGTTGAACCTGGGCACCGGCATGGCCCTGGTCGACGGCACCGCCGCCTCGCTGGCCGGCATGGCCGCGCTGGCCGCGGCGGTGGTCGGCGCACCGATGACGATGGCGATGCTGGTGCTCGAGGGCACCCACGATTTCGTGCTGGCCAGCGCGGTGATGGTGGCGGTGCTGGTGGCCAACACCATCGTGCGCCAGGTGTTCGGCTATTCGTTCTCGACCTGGCGCCTGCACCTGCGCGGCGAGACCATCAAGAGCGCGCGCGACGTGGGCTGGGTCAAGCACCTGAGCGCCGGGCGGATGATGCGCCAGGACGTGCACCCGCTCGCCGCCGGCACCTCGGTGGCCGAGTTCCGCCGCCGTTTCCCGCTCGGCTCGGGCGTGCGCGTGGTGCTGGAAGACGAACAGGGCCACTACGCCGGGCTGGTGACGCTGGCCGCCGCCTACGCCGACGGCGTGAACGCCGACGCGGCCATCGCCGACTACGCCGGCAACCGCGACGTGGCACTACGCGCCGAGACCGACGTGGTCACCGCGATGCGCCAGTTCGACCTGACCCAGAGCGACGAACTGGCGGTGGTCGACGACCACGGCAAGGTGCTCGGCGTGCTGACCGAGAGCTTCGTGCGCAAGCGCTACGCCGAGGAACTGGACAAGCGCCAGCGCGAGCTGATGGGCGAGCGGGTCGACGATTGAGTTAGGGGCCGGGATTTGGGATTTGGGATTGGGGATTGGGGATTGGGG
>NZ_JAFIWB010000026.1 GCF_017163705.1 Xanthomonas bonasiae | reverse complement strand
GCGGCGCACAGGGCGGTGGCGGCGGCAGTTCGGGAGGCGGTGGCGCCTCGGGGAGCTGGTGATGCGTCTGCTCCGCCATCTGTTCGCGCCGGCGGCGCGCACGCTGTTCCCCAACGCCAGCCTGGAGCGCATCGGCGCGGCGATCGCCGACGGCGAACGGTTGCACCGCGGCCAGGTGATGTTCGCGGTCGAATCGGCGCTGGCACCGGCGGCGCTGCTGCGCGGCATGGCGCCGCGGGCGCGCGCCGAGCAGGCCTTCGCGCAATTGCGCACCTGGGACACCGAGGCCAACAACGGCGTGCTGATCTACCTGCTGCTGGCCGACCACCGGATCGAGATCGTGGCCGATCGGGGCCTGCGCGGGCGCGTCGACGCCGCGCAATGGCGCGAGGTCTGCGCGCTGATCGAGCGCGACATGCGTGCCGGCCAGCCCGAGCAGGCGGTGATCGCCGGGGTGGCGGCGGTATCGGCGCTGCTGGCCACGCATTTCCCCGCGCAACCGGGCCAGGCCGATCCCGATGAATTGCCGAACATGCCGCAGCTGCTGGATTGAGTGCGGGGGCGGCATTGCGCCGCTCGTGCCGGCCGGCAGATGAAGCGCAGTGCCGCCCACGTCTGACGCCACCGCGGCAATGGCTGGCGCCGATGGCAGAATAGGCAATCTTTGCCTACCGGCCGACGTTCCCGCATGACCTATCTCCACCAGATCGACCCCATCGCCTTCTCGCTCGGCCCGGTGAAGGTGCACTGGTATGGGCTGATGTACCTGGCCGCCTTCGCCTCGGCGTGGTGGCTGGGCCGTCGGCGCATCCGCGCCGGCCGCCTGCCGGGCGTGGACATGGAGGGATTCTCCGACCTGCTGTTCTACGCGATGCTCGGCGTGGTGCTCGGCGGGCGCATCGGCTACATGCTGTTCTACGCGCTGGGCGATTTCCTCGCCAACCCGCTGCTGATCTTCAAGGTCTGGGACGGCGGCATGAGCTTCCACGGCGGCCTGATCGGCGTGCTGGTGGCCGCGGCCTGGTGGTCACGCAAGGCGCGGCTGCATTTCTTCGACACCATGGATTTCGTCGCGCCGCTGGTGCCGCTGGGGCTGGGCTTCGGCCGCGTCGGCAATTTCGTCGGCGGCGAGCTGTGGGGCAAGTTCACCGGCGCCGGCTGGGGCGTGATCTTCCCGCGCGCGCCGGAGCTGCAGGACTGGCCGCTGGCGCAGATCCAGGCGCAGTACGCCAGCGGTGCGCTGGACAAGTTCGCGCGGCATCCGTCGCAGCTGTACGAGGCGGTGCTGGAGGGCCTGGTGATGTTCGTGGTGCTGTGGTCGTTCTCGCTGCGGCCGCGCGCGCGCTACGCGGTGTCCGGCATGTTCGCGCTGCTGTATGGCGTGTTCCGTTTCGCGGTGGAGTTCGTGCGCGTGCCCGACGCGCCGATCGGCTACCTGGCGTTCCATTGGCTGACCATGGGCCAGATCCTGAGCACGCCGCTGATCCTGCTCGGCCTGTTCCTGCTGTGGCGCTCGCGCGGCGCGCCGGTGCTGCAACCGGTGCCGCTGGCGGCGGACGCCAAGCGATGAAGGCCTACCTGGACCTGTTGCGCCACGTGCTCGAGCACGGCGCGGAGAAATCCGACCGCACCGGCACCGGCACGCGCAGCGTGTTCGGCTGGCAGATGCGCTTCGACCTCAACGCCGGCTTCCCGCTGGTGACCACCAAGAAGCTGCACCTGCGCTCGATCGTGCACGAACTGCTGTGGTTCCTGAAGGGCGAGACCAACATCGCCTACCTCAAGGACAACAAGGTCAGCATCTGGGACGAGTGGGCCGACGCGCAGGGCGAACTCGGCCCGGTGTACGGCAAGCAGTGGCGGCGCTGGACCGGCGCCGACGGTCGCGAGATCGACCAGATGCAATGGCTGGTGGACGAGATCAGGCGCAATCCGGATTCGCGGCGCTTGGTGATCAGCGCCTGGAACGTGGCCGAGCTGCCGCAGATGGCGCTGATGCCGTGCCACAGCCTGTTCCAGTTCTACGTGGTCGACGGCAAGCTCAGCTGCCAGCTGTACCAGCGCAGCGGCGACATCTTCCTCGGCGTGCCGTTCAATATCGCCAGCTACGCGCTGCTGACCCACATGGTGGCGCAGGCCACCGGCCTGGGCGTCGGCGATTTCGTGCATACGCTGGGCGATGCGCACCTGTATTCGAACCACTACGAGCAAGCACGCGAACAGCTGGCGCGCACCCCGCGGCCGCTGCCGACGCTGCGCCTGAATCCCGCGGTCAGCGACCTGTTCGCGTTCACCTACGACGACATCGCGATCGAGGGCTACGACCCGCATCCGGCGATCAAGGCGCCGGTGGCGGTGTGAGCGGCGGGGAATCGGGAATGGGGAATCGGGAATCGGCGAGCGCCACTGCGGCGCCACGACTGACCCTGATCGCCGCGCTCGACCGCGCCAACGCCATCGGCCGCGACAACGACCTGCCGTGGCGCCTGCCGGACGACCTGAAGCGCTTCAAGGCGCTGACCCTGGGCAAGCCGGTGCTGATGGGGCGCAAGACCGCGCAGTCGCTGGGGCGCGCGCTGCCAGGGCGCTTGAACCTGGTGATGACGCGCTCGGGGCAGGTGCCGTTCGAGGGCATGCAGGCGGTCGCCTCGCTGCAGGCGGCGATCGAACTGGCGCAGGCGAGCGGGGCGGAAGAACTTTCGGTGATCGGTGGCGGCGACATCTTCGCACTGGCCCTGCCGCAGGCCGACATGCTGTACCTGACCCATGTGGACACCGTGGTCGAGTGCGCCGACGCACATTTCCCGGCGTTCGATCCGGCGCAGTGGGAGGTCGTGGCGCGGCAGCCGCATGCGGCCGATGCGAAGCATGCGCTGGCGTTCGAATTCGTCAATTACCGGCGCAGGCGTAGCGCGCCATAGCGTAGGCGCGGCGTGTTGTAGGAGCGGCTTCAGCCGCGACCGGACGTTACCGGCGAGATCCTGTCGCGGCTGAAGCCGCTCCTACACGTGGCAGCCTGCCTGGCCGTCACCCGCTTGCCTGCCGCCAGCCATCGTCATTCCTGATCGGGCGGCGGCGGCGACGCAGCAGCACCCGCACCGCGGCCACCGCTGGACCTGCGCCGCGGCTGCCGTGCGCGCGGTACCGGCGGCGGCCCTTCGATCGGGCGCCCTGGCACCTGCACCACCTGCAGGTCTTCGCTGTCCAGGCGCAATGCGGTGAGCTTGCCGCCCCACACCGCGCCGGTGTCGATCGCGTGCACGCCCTGGGTGATGGTCAGGCCCAGCGTGGACCAGTGGCCGCAGACGATCTTCAGGTCGCGCTCGGCGCGGCCCGGCACCTCGAACCACGGATACAGGCCCTGCGCCTGGGTGCCCGGGGTGCCCTTCTCCTCGATCGCGATGCGCCCGCGCGGGGTGCAATAGCGGGCGCGGGTGAACAGGTTGATGATCGCGCGCGAGCGGTCGTAGCCGGTCAGCCCCGGCGACCAGGCCGGGCGGTCGCCGTACATGTTGCGGAACAGCTTGTGGTAGCCGCTGCCGTGCAGCTGCTGCTCGACTTCGCGCGCATGCTTCTCGGCCAGGGTGGTGGTCCACTTCGGCGCCAGGCCGGCGTGGATCATCATCCAGCCCAGCTCGCGATCGGCGTGCAGCAGCTTCTGCATGCGCAGCCAGGTCAGCAGCTCGTCGCGGTCCTCGGCCAGCACGATGCGCTGCAGGTCCGGGTTGACCTTGCGCTGCTCGTCCGGGCTGCGCTCGCCGATCGCCAGCAGCGACAGGTCGTGGTTGCCCAGCACCACCTCGCTGTGTGCGCGCAGCGAGTGCACCAGGCGCAGGGTTTCCAGCGACTGCCCGCCGCGGTTGACCAGGTCGCCGCAGAACCACAGCCGGTCCACCGCCGGATCGAAGCGGATCTTTTCCAGCAGCCGCTGGGTGATGTCGTAGCAACCCTGCAGGTCGCCGATGGCCCACACGCTCATGCGGGCGCCATCAGTGCAGGGTCCGCGGCACGGTCAGCACGAACGGCGCGACCGGCGCGACGAAGTGGGTGCCGTCGTCGGCTTCCATGTCGTAGTGGCCGCGCATCGTGCCGTGCTCGGTTTCCAGCATCAGCCCGGAGGTGTAGCGGAAGTCCTCGCCGGGCCGCAGCCGCGGCTGTTCGCCGACCACGCCGTCGCCGTCCACGCGCTCCACGCGGCCGTTGCCGTCGGTGATTTCCCAGTGCCGGGCGATCAGCCGCGCGGCGACGCGGCCACGGTTGTGGATGCGGATCGTGTAGGCGAACGCGTAGCGTCCGTCCTCCGGCGCCGATTGGTCGTCGAGGAACCGGGGCGACACTTCGACCTCGATCCGATAGGGGGCGTCATCGTTCATGCCTCACAGTGTAAGCAAAGCCGGCGCAGGAATGGACTGCGAGCCGTCTACCGGCGCACTGCGGGCAGCGCGCGCTGCGGCCGCTGCGCGTGGCGAGGCGAGGCGTGGCGCCGGCGGCCGCGCAGTGCGATCTGCGACCCGCGCCGTTGCGATGTCTGTGCTGTGGCGTGCGCGTGGAGCGGATACGCGGATCGCGCCGCGACGCGCGGACCCGTGGCTCAGGCCTGCGCCACGTTGGCCAGGCGCACGAAGTCGGCGACTTCCAACTGCTCGGCGCGGGCATCCGGGCGTACCCCGGCGGCCTCGAACTGGGCCGCATCGCAGACCCCGCCCAGCGCATTGCGCAAGGTCTTGCGGCGCTGCCCGAACGCCGCGCGTACCACGTCGGCGAAACGCCGCCGGTCGGCGATGCCGATGTCCTGCGGCGCATGCGGCACCAGCCGCACCACCGCCGAATCCACCTTCGGCGGCGGCCGGAACGCGCCCGGCGGCACCACGAACAGCGAGGTCACCTCGCAGTACGCCTGCAGCATCACGCTGAGGCGGCCGTAGACCTTGCTGCCCGGCCCTGCGGCCATGCGGTCGACCACTTCCTTCTGCAGCATGAAGTGCATGTCGGCGATCGCCGCGGCATGGTCCAGCGCATGGAACAGGATCGGCGAGGAGATGTTGTAGGGCAGGTTGCCGACCAGGCGGATGCGGCCGTCGCCGGCCAGTTCGGCGAAATCCACCGACAGCACGTCGCGGTTGAGGATGGTCAGTGCGCCGACCCCTTCCGCCGCGGCGGTCAGCGGCGCGATCAGGTCGCGGTCGAATTCGATCACGGTCAGGCGGCCGTGGCGGCGCAGCAGCGGGAAGGTGATCGCGCCCTGGCCGGGGCCGATCTCCACCAGCAGGTCGTCGGGCTTGGGATTCACCGCGCGCACGATGCTGTCGATGTAGTGGCGGTCGCTGAGGAAGTGCTGGCCAAGCGATTTCTTGGCGGGGGCGCTGAAGCCGGAATAGGAAGTCATGCGGGCATCTTATCGGGATGGGGCCGGGATGGCGTGCGCCTTCCTGTAGGAGCGGCTTCAGCCGCGACAGCGCGTTACCGGTAACGCCCTGTCGCGGCTGAAGCCGCTCCTACAGATGCGCGCTGCGCGCGGCCAGCTGCGCGCATTGCGCGACCGCGGCGAACAGGCTGGACGGGTCGGCGATGCCGCGGCCGGCCAGCTCCAGCGCGGTGCCGTGATCGACCGCCACGCGCGGGTAGGGCAGGCCCAGGGTCAGGTTCACCGCTTGCTCGAACCCGCTGTACTTGAGCACCGGCAGGCCCTGGTCGTGGTACATCGCCAGCACCGTGTCGAAGCCGGCCAGTTTCTGCGGCAGGAATGCGGTGTCGGCCGGCAGCGGGCCGACCAGGCGCATGCCTTCGGCGCGCAAGGCGGCGAGGACCGGCGCCATCACTTCGATTTCTTCGCGGCCCAGATGCCCGTCTTCGCCGGCATGCGGGTTCAGCCCGAGCACCGCGATGACCGGCGCGGCGATGCCGAATTCGCTGCGCAGCGCGGCGTGGACGATGCGCAGGCAGCGCTCCAGCAGCGCGGGCGTCAGCGCGTCGGCGACCGCACGCAACGGCAGGTGGGTGGTGGCCAGGGCCACGCGCACGATGTCGTTGGCCAGCATCATCACCACCTCGCGCCCGGCGTGGCGGGCGAGCAGTTCGGTGGTGCCGGTGTAGGCGATGCCGCCGTCGTTGATCGCGGCCTTGTGCACCGGGCCGGTGACCAGGCCGGCCAGTTCGCCGCGCAGGCAGGCGTCGGCGGCCTGGGTCAGCGCGCCGATCACCGCGGCGGCATTGGCCGGTTCGGTGTGGCCGAAACGGCTGGGCACGGCATTGCCGACCGCGCGCAGGCGCAGGTCGCCAGGGGCCACGGCAGGCGCGGATTCGGGAAGCAGCTGCAGCGGCAGCGACAGCGCCGCAGCGGCGGCGCGCAAGGTGTCGGGATCGGCGAAGGCCAGCAGTTGGCAGTCGCGTCGCGGCTGTTGCGCCAGCCGCACGCACAGTTCCGGGCCGATTCCGGCCGGCTCGCCCGGCACCAGCGCGAGCGAGGGCAGCACGGCTTACGGCTTGGTGGCGGCCGGTGCCGGGGTCGCCGCCGGCGCGGTGGCGTCGGCAGCGGGCGCGGCGGAGCTCTCGGCACCGCCGACGCGCAGGTTCACATAGGCTTCGCCGCGCATTTCCTGCAGGAAGCGGTTGTACTCTTCCTCCAGCTTGCGGCGGCCGATGGTCTCGCGGACCTGGGCGCGCTGGGTGTCGCTGGTCACGTCGGTCTGGCGCGTGGCGACGCGCTGCACGATGTGCCAGCCGGCCTCGGTGCGGAACGGCTGCGAGATCTGGTTGTCGCTCAGGCCCTCAATCTGGTGGCCGAAGTCCGGGCCGAACGCGTCGGCCGGGAACCAGCCCAGATCGCCGCCCTGACCGCGGCTGTTGGCGTCGTCGGAGGATTCCTTGGCCACGGCCTGGAAGTCGGCGCCGCCGGCGATGCGCGCGCGCAGGGTCTCGATCTTGGCCTTGGCGGCGGCATCCGGCTGCGCCTCGTTGACGCGGATCAGGATGTGGCGGGCGTGGTACTCGGTGACCGTCTTCTTTTCCGGGTTGGCCGAGGCATCGCGGATCTCGACCAGCTTCAGCAGCTGGAAGCCGCTGGGTCCGCGCAGCGGGCCGGCGACCTGGCCCGGCTTCATGTCGCGGATCAGCTGCGCGAAGGCGTTCGGGATCTCGTCCAGGCTGCGCCAGCCGAGGTCGCCGCCTTCCAGCGCGTTGGGGCTGTCGGAATAGCGCACCGCAGCCGCGCTGAAATCGATCTCGCCCTTGTCGATCAGGGTCTTGACCCCGTCGATCTTGCTCTGCCCGGTCTTGATCTGGTCGGCGGTGGCACCTTCCGGCAGGCCGACCAGGATGTGCGCCAGGTGGTACTGGGCACCGGTGGTGGCCTGCTGCGCCAGCGCCGCATCGACTTCGCTCTCGCTGACGTTGATGCGGCTCTGCGCGAAGCTCTGGCGCAGGCGCTGCACGGTGATCTCGTCGCGCACCGAATTGCGGAAGTCGTCGAACGCCATGCCGTCGGCGGCGAGCTTCTTGCGCAGGCCGTCGACGTCGGTGCCGTTCTGCTGGGCGATGCTGCCGATGGCGCGGTTCAGTTCGTCGTCGCCGACGCGAATCCCGGTGCTGTTGGCGCGCGCCACCTGCAGCTTGACCAGCACCAGGCGCTCGAGCACCTGGCGTTGCAGCACGTTGTCCGGCGGCAGCTGCGCTTCGCGGCCGGAATACTGCGCCTTCACGTTGCGAACGGCACGATCCAGTTCGCTCTGCAGTACGACATCCTCGTCGACGACCGCAGCGATGCGGTCCAGTGGTTGGGTTTGTTGCGCGGCCGCCGGAGCGGACACGCCGGCGATCGCCAGCAAGGTGACGAGGAAAGCAGAGAGGGTATTGGTCATGGAATCAGGTTCGGATCGTAAGCGTCCGGATCGGTCGTGGTGTTGCTGGGCGGGACCAAGTACAGGTCGTCGCGGTTGTAGCCGAGAATAGCACGGCGCAGAACGCGGTCCGTGTCCTGGCCAAGCGAGGAGAGTCCCTTCAGCACGAACTCGACCTGGAACGCGGTGTCCAGATCGCCTTCGCGGTTGCGCACGTAGCGCCGTGCCAATGCGCGCACGGCGAGGCAGCAGCTGTCCCACTGCACGCCGGCGATGATTTCCAGCGGCTTGCTGTCTTCCAGCGAATAGTAGTGGCGCCCGACCAGGCTCCAGGTCGGGTTGATCGGGTACAGCACCGACACGTCGGTCTGCTCCAGCAGGTCGCGGCGGAAGCGGTAGCTGACGTTGATGATGCCGTCGCCCGGCAGCAGATAGCGGGTGCGGAAGCTGGCCAGGTCCTTGCGCCGGTACTTGGGGTCCCACTGGTAGGTGGCGCCCATCGTCCAGCGGTCGTTGATCATGTAGTTGGCGTCGGCGATCCACGCCGACTTGCCCTGCTCGATGGTGGTGTTGCTGCCGGGAAGGCTGACCCTGGAATCGTTGAAGTACAGGATCTGGCCGAGGCTGACCGACAGCTTTTCCTTGCCGTCGTCCTGGCGCAGCAGGCGCGAGCTCAGCGCCAACGTCATCTGGTTGGCGTCGTTCTGACGATCGGCGCCGGTGTAGCGCGAATCGCGGAACAGCTGGCCCCAGCTGAAGGTGAATTCGCGCGTGTCGAAGATCGGCAGGTCGTCCTGGTTGCGGTACGGCGTGTACAGATAGAACAGCCGCGGCTCCAGGGTCTGCAGGTAGCTGGTGTCGCCGAATTTGGCGTCGCGGTCGAAATACAGGCCGGCATCGACGGTGGTGATCGGCAGGCTGCGCGAGGGCGAGGTGTCGCCGCCCAGCGTGGCCGCCAGATCCTTGTCCAGCTGGTAGGCGGTGTAGCGCCAGGCCACGGTCGGCTTCAGGAACCAGGCCGCGCCGGCCAGCGGCATCGAGATGTAGGGCTTGAGATCCAGGCGGCTGCCGCCGGCCTTTTCGGTGACCTTGCCGGTACGTTCATAAGTGCCGTCCGTGGTTTTCTCATGGATGTCGTCGTGCACGAAGCGCACTGCTTCGCTGTAGATGCCGGCCTCGAAGTAGTTGCCGAATGATTGATCCCAGTTGAAGAAGGCGCGCGGCTGACGGTTGTACGGCAGCGCGTCCTCGGTCAGGGTGTAGTCGGTCAGCTGCCAGCGGTCGGCCATCAACCCGGCGGTCCAGGTCTCACCGGTGCCGTAGATGCCGACCGTGCTCTGCAGATTGGACACCGCGTTGCCGAGCAGGCGGTTGGAGAAGTCTTCCGTATAGCGCTCGTCGCTGACCCAGGCCACCGAGGCGCGGGCCTGCCAGTGCGAATCGATGTTGTGGTAACCCTGGTATTCGAACTTGCCGCGGTCCTTGTCGCGCAACTGGTCGTCGGGCATGTAGGTCGCCTCGACCTCGCCCTTGCCGCCGTCGTACAGGTAGCGGAACTCGCTGCCGAGCATGAAGCCGCGCGAACTCATGTAGCGCGGATACAGCGTGGCATCGTAGTTCGGCGCCAGATTGAGGTAATACGGCTGCATGTAATCGAAGCCGTTGCGGCTGGACATGCCGATCGCCGGGAACAGGAAGCCGCTGGTGCGACGGTCGTCGATCGGGAACTTGAACCACGGCGCGTACAGGATCGGCACGTTGTAGATCTTCAGGATCGCGTTGCGCGCGGTGCCGAAGCCCTCGTCGTTGTCGACGTCGATCTCCGGCGCGTGCAGCTCCCACACCTGCTGCGAGGGATCGCAGGTGGTGTAGGTGGAGCGGTGCATCTGTCCCAGCGCGCCCTGCAGGTCGACCGAGTCGGCCTTGCCGTTGCCGCGGCGCTCGATCAGCTGGTAGCGGATGTTGGTGATCTTGTGGGTGTCGGTGTCCTGGTTGCCTTCGGCGCGGTCGGCGACCATGCGGATCGACGAATCCTGGTAGCGCACGTGGCCCTCGGCAATGTAGTTGCCGGTCTCGGTATCCACGCGCAGGCTGTCGGTGCCCATGAACTGGTCGCCGCGCTTGAGCGCGACGTTGCCGGTGTAGTTGGGAACCGTGGTGGTGCCGGACAGCTTGTCGCCGACGATATCGGTCGGCTGCTGATCGCGGATCGCGGCCAGTTTCGGGTCGACCTTGGGCGCGTCGTCGAACTTGGGCAGCACGTCCGGGGTCGGGCACAGGCCCCAATTGGGCGGCTTCTCGGCCGCCATCGCCGGCAGGCAGAGAGCGATACTGAACGGAAGGGGTAGCAGGCGGAGGGCTCGGCGCACGCGCGTCAGGTATCGGGCTAAAACGACCGCTAGCTTGCCCCATCCCATGCATGGGGGCAATGAAGACGTCCCCCGGCCGGGGGACGGGGTTCATCCGCCCGGGCCGGCCTCAGCGCAGCGCGTCGACGTGGGCGACGCTGCATTCGCGCAGCGCCTGCAGGTCGTAACCGCCTTCCAGCAGCGACACCACGCGGCCGCGCGCATGCCGTTCGGCCAGCGCGCGCAGCTCCGCGGTGAGCCAGCCGAAGTCCTCGGTCTCCAGCATCAGGTCGGCCAGCGGGTCGCGCATATGCGCGTCGAAGCCGGCCGAGATCAGCAGCAGCTGCGGCTTGAACGCGTCCAGCAGCGGCAGCATCTGGTCGGCCCAGGTGTTGCGGAAACGGAAGCCGCCGCTGCCCGGCGGCAGCAGCGCGTTGTGCAGGTTGCCGACGCCGCGGTCGTGGACCCCGCCCGAGTTGGGGAACAGCCCGGACTGGTGGGTGCTGAAGTACTGCACGTGCGGATCGCGCTCGAAGATCGCCTGGGTGCCGTTGCCGTGATGCACATCGAAGTCGACGATGGCGATCCGTTCCAGGCCGTGCGTGTCGCGCGCGTGGGCGGCGGCCACGGCGATGTTGTTGAACAGGCAGAAGCCCATCGCGGTGGCGGCGGTGGCGTGATGGCCGGGCGGGCGCACCGCGCAAAAGGCGGTGTCGGTCTCGCCGCGCATCACCGCGTCCACCGCGGCCAGGCCGGCGCCGGCGGCGCGCAGGGCGGCGGCGCGCGAGCCGGGCGAGATCACCGTGTCCACGTCGAGCATGCGCTTGCCGTCGATGTCGGCCAGCACGTTGTCGATCAGCTCGCGCTCGTGGACCCGGGCCAGGTCGCCGAGCTTGGCCAGCGGGGCCTCGCGCCATTGCAGGTCGGGAAAGGCCTCGCGCAGCGCCGCCGTGACGGCCTGCAGGCGTTCCGGCCGCTCCGGATGCTCCGGGCCGGGATCATGGCCCAGGCACGCGGGATGGGTATAGATCAGCATGCCTGCCGCCCGGTCTGCGCGCCGCCGCTGCCGCTCAGGCCTGGCGGCGGTCGTGGCGCCACAGCACTTCGCCCTGGCCATCGGCCCGGGCCAGCACCCGCGCCAGCACGAACAGCAGGTCGGACAGGCGGTTGAGGTAGCGCACCGCCTCCGGCCGCACCGCGTCCTGGCGCGACAGCGCCACGGTCTCGCGCTCGGCGCGGCGCACGATGGTGCGCGCCAGGTGGCAGCGCGCCGCGGCCTCGCCGCCGGCCGGTAGGATGAAGTCCTTCAGCGCGGGCAGGGTGTCGTTGTAGCGGTCCAGGTGCTGCTCGAGCGCGTCGATGTCGGCGTCGTGGATCGCCGCATGGCCGGGAATGCACAGCTCGCCGCCCAGGTCGAACAGCTGATGCTGGATCGCGGTCAGCAGGGTGCGGACGTCGTCGGCCAGCGGACTGGCCAGGACCACGCCGATCGCCGAATTGGCCTCGTCGACGGTGCCGTAGGCGGCCACCCGCGCCGAATCCTTGCCGACCCGGTTGCCGTCGCCCAGGCCGGTGCTGCCGTCGTCGCCGGTGCGTGTATAGATCTTGGAGAGACGATTGCCCATCGGCGGCGATCCGGCCCCGGCTCAGTGGCCGGCGGGCTGGCCGCGCTGGCCCAGCCGCGCCAGCTGCTCGACGCCGACCTGGACCGCCGCGGCCAGCGCGGTGTACAGCGCCGCACTGCCCAGGTACGGCAGCAGCCAGTCGCTGTAGTTCTGCCACCAGCCGGCAACGGTCGGGTTCGGCACGCTGCGGCTGACCCAGTAGAAGCTGCCCTGCGCGATCAGGTGGCACACCGCCACCGCCACCACCAGGCTGGCGGCGGTAAGGCCCAGCGCGCGCCAGTCGGCGCCGCGGTAGCGCCGCGCCAGCCAGCTGCCGCCGGCCCACAGCGCGAAGTAGGCCGGGATCAGGCACCAGTATGCCGGCGACACGCAGTAGTGCTGCCAGAAGCTCAGGCCCTGGCCACGGATCACCAGGTAGTCGACCAGCACCGCCAGCGCCATCAGTCCCGGGAACGCCCAGCGGGTCCAGCCGCGCAGGTAGAAGCCGCCGACGAAGAACACCGCCCAGGAGGCGTCCGGAATCGCGCCGAAATGGTTGATGCGGGTCGCGGCCAGCAGCGCTGCCAGCAGGAGCAGGGCGGGAAGGCGGTGGCTGGAAGGGGTCATGGCGGATCACGGCGGGCGGCGGATGGGGCCGATTCTACTGGAAGCGCCGCGCGGCGGTGGCGCGCCATCGGGGCGCCGGGCCGGAGCGGCCGGTTTGCGGCGTGGCGGGCACCGCGGACAAGCGCGGCAGGAGCGGCGGGTCGTGTGCCAGAGCGTTGCCGGCAAGCGCACATCCTGGCAATGGCCTGCCACGCCCGGGCACTAGATTCGCAAGGCGCGGTGTCGCCGCTGGGTGCGTCGGTACGCCGGCGCCGTGGGATTCATGTCGATTCGTATCCAAGACGAGGCGGTCCGGTCGTTCGCCGGCGGGAGGGCTTTGCCGCCCGCCAGCGACAGTGGATCGACGGGGGAGGGGGCATGCGGTATCGAGCCAAAGGCCAGGTCTGGCCCAGGGCCGGCGGGTGCGCTGGCGGATTCAGCCTGATCGAGTTGATGGTGACGATCGCCGTGCTGGCGATCGTGCTGGCGATGGCGGTTCCCGCCTTCGCCGCGCTGATCAACGGCAATCGCCTGGTGGCGCAGGCCAACGAACTGGTGGCATCGCTGCAGCTGGCGCGCTCGGAAGCCGTGCGTCGCAACGCCAAGGTGGCGCTTTGCCGCAGCAGCGACGGCAGCAGCTGTGCCGGCGCTGGCGTCGCCTGGTCCGGGTGGATCGTGCGCGTCTCCAGCAGCGGCGAGCTGCTGCGGGCGAACCTGGTCAATCCCTCGGTGCAGGTGCACGCGAGCCCTGCGGTCAACGACAACGGCGCCGCGGTCGTGTTCTATCCCGATGGCCTGGCGCGCGACGCCAGCAACGGCCTGCTGGCGGCCAGCATCGCGGTGTGCATGGCGGTCAGCCGTCCCGAGAACAACCAGCGCCGGATCGGCATCGCGGCCGGCAGCCGGGTGGCGATCAGCAGCGAGAATACCGAGGCGGCCTGTGCCGCGCCCGCCGATGAGTGAGCGTTTGCCGCCACGCACGCCGGGGCCGCGCCGCCAGGCGGGCGAGTTGCTGCTGGAAGTGCTGATCGCGGTGTTGATCCTGGGGATCGGCCTGCTCGGCATCGCCGCGATGCAGGCCACCGCGCTGCGCAACAACCACAGCGCGATGCAGCGCAGCCAGGCGGTGGTGCTGGTCACGACCCTGCTGGACGCGATGCGGGTGAACCGCAGCGTGTCCCTGACCGGAGGCTATGCGCTCAGCCGCACCTGCACGGTGCCCGCCGCCGGCACGCTGGCCGCCACCGACCTGAACGGGTGGATGCAGTCGCTGCACAGCATGGTCGGCGCCAGCGCCTGCGGCACGGTCAGCTGCAGCAGCGGCCTGTGCACGGTCACCGTGGACTGGGACGACAGCCGCGCCAGCGATGCGTCGGCCAGCGGCGTCGGCAGCGGCGCGGCGCGCTACACCGTCAGCATGAGCACCCAGCTGTGAGCGCCCGGGCGCGTTCGCGGCAGGGCGCGGCGGGATTCGGCCTGATCGAGTTGATGGTCGGGATGATGCTCGGCCTGATGGTGACGATCGCGGCGATCGGGATCTTCCTCAGCAACCAGCAGACCTACCGCAGCACCGAAGGCCTGAGCCGCATCCAGGAAAGCGCACGTACCGCCTTCGACCTGATGTCGCGCGACCTGCGCGTGGCCGGCGGCAGCGCCTGTACCAGTCGGGCCTTGACCAACACGTTGAGCAGCAGCGCGTGGTGGGGCAGCCTGAGCCGCTGGGGCGACGCGCTGAAGGGCTATTCCTCCAGCACCGAGTTTTCCGATGCCACGCCTGCGTTCGGCAGCGGCAAGGGCGCGCGCGTGGCCGGCACCGCGGCGCTGCAGATGTTCTCCGGCAGCGACTACGTCGCCTCCGTCGCCGCCGACAGCGGCACCGTCTTCACCTTGAACGGCAGCCTGCACGATTTCGTCAGCGGCGACGTGCTGCTGGTGTGCGACGGCAACACCAGCAGCGTGTTCGCCGCCTCCAGCGTCGCCACGACCAGCCTCTCCCATCCCGGCACCATCAGCTATGCCGCCAATGCCGCGGTGGCGCGCTTCAATGCGCTGCGCTGGTATGTCGCCTACAACGGCAACGGCAGCACCTCGCTGTACCGCAGCCGCCTGTATGCCGGAGCGCTGAAGCAGGAAGAGGTGGCGCAGGGCGTGTCGGCGATGGCGCTGAGCTACCTGGTCAGCGGTGCGAGCGGCTATGTCGATGCGGCGGCGGTCAGCGACTGGTCGAGCGTGGTCGCGGTGCGCATCGCGCTGACCGTGGACAGCCCGGACAAGGTGGGCAGCGACGGCAAGGTGCTGCAGCGATCGCTGGTGCACGTGGTCGGCCTGAGGAATCGCGACGGATGAACATGCCGAAAACCCCGGTCCCGGGCGCCGCGCCGCAACGCGGCATTTCGCTGCTGGTGGCGCTGATCCTGCTGTTGATCATGTCGCTGCTCGCGGTGGCGGTGCTGCGCAGCACCGCGCTGGAGGAACGGATGAGCGCGAATCTGCTAGACCGCACCCGCCAGTTCCAGTCGGCCGAGTCGGCGCTGCGCATCGCCGAGACCGCGATCTCCGCCGGCATCAGCGTGCCCAGCAGCGGGTGCAACGGCGGCGTGTGCGCCACGCCGCTCGCGGGCGCGACCGATCGCTGGCTGGACAGCGGCTTCGGCGGCTGGGCGACGGCGAGCAAGACCGGCAACAACGATGCGGCCATCACCACCAGCTACATCGTCGAGTACATGGGCGACGGCGCCTACGGGCCGAACTGCACCACCTCCAAATCCACCGCGTCCACCGATGCCAACTGCGACATGCGGCGCTACCGGATCACTGCGCGCAGCGCCGGCAACGACCGCGCCGCGGTGATCCTGCAAACCAACTATCTGGTGGCCAAATGAGCGCAATGGCGCGCGTGCGCGGCATCCGCATCGGTCTGACGCTGTCGTGCCTGCCTGTGGTGGTCTCGATGCCTGCCGCGGCGGCGACCAGCGGCCTGGAGCTTCCCGACAATCCGCTCATCACCGACACCACGGTGGCGCCCAACATCCTGTTTATCCTCGACGATTCGGGATCCATGGACTACACCTACATGCCGGACAGCGTGCCGGCGACCAGCACCGTGTCCGACGTCGCATCGAAGACCTATGCGCGCAATACCATCTACTACAACCCGGCCACCAGCTATGCGCCATGGGTGGACTCGACCGGCACGGAAATGACCGGCGGCACCAGCTACGACAGCGTCTACAGCAGCCTGGAATCCGCCTCCGGCAGTACCACCAGCCTGTATGCGAGCGTACAGACCTTCTACGTCCCCAAGAACACGGCCAGCACCGATACGGCGGTGTATCTGGCCAACGGCGCCAATTACTACCGCTACCAGATCCTGACGAGCGGGGCGATCTACCGCAGCGAGTACACCACCTACAGCGCCGCCAACACGCCTGCCGGCGCCTCCTCGATGGGCTGCGCCACCTCCACGTCGGGCAGCGGCTGGCGCAACTGCGTCAGGACCACGCCGACCGGGCGCAGCGAGGCCGCCGAGCGCAGCAACTTCGCGATCTGGTACTCGTATTTCCGTACCCGCAACAAGGTCGCCAAGGCCTCGGCCGGGCGTGCGTTCAGCGAATTGGGCTCGAACGTGCGGGTCGGATTCCGCACCATCTGGGCGCGGCAACTACATACGCTGTCTAGCAACTACATCACCAATGCGTATCCGATCCCGGTCAACAACAACGATGGGCTGTTCGTCGATCCGAACGGGACCACCGGCGCCAACAACAACCGCACGCTGTGGTACGACCGCCTGTACAGCGCCAATGCCAGCGACAGCACGCCGTTGCGCGGCGCGCTGGCCTCGGCCGGAACCTACTTCAGCAGCACCGCGTCCGCCGGCCCGTACGGCCCGGAGTCGGACACCAACCAATACGCGTGCCGGCAGAACTTCGCGATCCTCACCACCGACGGCTACTGGAACGAATCCGGCTACACCCCGGCCGCCGGCGAGCAGGACAACGCCAGCGGGTCGACGATCAGCGGACCCAGCGGCAATACCTATACCTACACCCCGGCGCGTCCCTACAGCAGCGCCTATGCGGACACGCTGGCCGACGTGGCGATGCGCTACTGGAAGAACGACCTGCGCAGCGACCTGTCCAACATCGTGCCGACCAACAGCGACGATCCGGCGTTCTGGCAGCACATGGTCACCTTCGGCATCTCCATCGGTGCGGCGGGCACGCTGGATCCGTCCACCGACCTGGCGGCGATCACCGCCGGCACCCTGTCCTGGCCGAAGCCGGTCAACAACACCATCGTCAACATCGACGACCTGTGGCATGCCACGGTCAACGGCCACGGCTCGTTCGTGGTCGCCAGCGATCCGGACAGTTTCGTCACCGCCTTGCAGTCGGCGCTGGCCGCGATCACCGAGCGCACCGGCTCCGGATCCAACATCAGCGCCACGTCCACCAGCCTCAGCAGCAGCACCCAGCTGTTCTCGGCGCTGTACGTCTCCGGCACCTGGAGCGGACAGTTGCTCGCCTGCGCGGCCACGGTCAGCACCTGCAACGCGAGCAGTGCGTCCTGGCTGGCGACGGCGGGCATGCCGGCCGCCACCGCGCGCACCATCGTCACCTACGAGAACGCGGCCGGCGCCAGCTTTCCCACCACCACCCAGCAGACCACGCTCGGCGGTGCCGATATCGCCAGCTACCTGCGCGGCGACCAGAGCAACGAGAAGCAGAACGGCGGCACGCTGCGCAACCGCAGCACGGTGCTCGGCGACATCGTCGATTCCACGCCGGCCTACGTCGGCGACACCGGCACCGTGTACGTGGGCGCCAACGACGGCATGCTGCACGCCTTCGATGCCGGCACCGGCGCCGAGCTGTTCGCCTACGTGCCCGGGGCGCTGGCCATGCGCGATCTGGCCACGCTCGCCGATCCCGACTACACGCACCAGTTCTTCGTCGACGGTCCGGTGGTGGCCTCCACGCGGACCCAGACCAGCGGCAGGAACATCCTGGTCGGCGCCCTGGGGCGCGGCGGCAAAGGCCTGTACGCACTGGATGTCAGCAGCCCGACCGCGTTCTCGGCCAGCTCCGTGCTGTGGGAGAAAACGGAAACCTCCGCCGGCAACATGGGCCAGGTGCTCGGCCAGCCGTTCATCGCCAAGCTCAACAACGGCGTGACCGCGCTGGTGACCGGCAACGGCATCAACAGCGGCAATGGCCATGCCGTGCTGTTGGTCTACAACCTGAGCACCGGTGCGCTGATCCGGGAGCTGGACACGGGCAGCGGCGGGACCACCACCGCCACCAGCAACGGCCTGTTCGCCCCGACCGGTTGGGATGCAGACGGCAGCGGCACGGTGGACTATGTGTATGCGGGGGATCTGCAAGGACATGTCTGGAAGTTCGACCTGTCCGCCAGCGCCGCCGCGTCCTGGTCGGTCGGCAACGGCGCGGCGGCGCTGTTCAGCGCGACCAGCAGCGCCGGCGTGGCGCAGCCGATCACCGGCGGCGTGCTGGTCGCCGAGGATCCCGGCACGTCGGCCACCTGGGTGTTCTTCGGCACCGGCCGCTACCTGGTCAAGAGCGATATCCAGGACACCTCGGTGCAGACCATGTACGGCATCATCGACGCCGGCGCCACCGTGGCGCGCAGCGGCCTGACCGCGCGCAGCATCGCGGTCAGCACCACCAGTTCCGGCTACAGCGTGCGTGGCTTCCAGAGCTATGCCGCGTTGCCGGCCGGGTCGCAGGGCTGGTCGCTCGACTTGCTGACCGACGCCAGCAACCCGCAGGGAGAGCGCGTCGTCGGCACTCCGGTGATCTCCGGCACGACCCTGGTGTTCAGCAGCATCATTCCCAGCAGCAGCGCCTGCCAGTCCAACGGCACCAGCTACGTCAACGCGATCAGCGCATTCACCGGGACCAGCACCAAGACCGGGTATTTCGACCTGGACGGCAACGGCAGCACCAGCAACGACACGCTCATCACCAGTGCCGGCGCCAGCGTCGCGGTCGGTTCGGTGGCGATAAGCAGCGGCATGGCCAGCGTGGCGGCGCTGCTCAACGGCAAGCTGGTGGTCAGCGACTCCAGCGGTACCAGCACCAGCCTCGCCACGTCGGCGATCAGCCCGAGCCGCGTGTCCTGGCGCGAGGTCATCAAGGAGAAATGAGCATGCAGCGCCAGCGGCACCCCCAGCGGCGGCGGATCGCCGGTTTCACCCTGATCGAACTGATGATCGTGGTCGCGGTGATCGGGATACTGGCGGCGATCGCCTATGCCAGTTACACCGCTTCGATTGTCACGTCGCGGCGGCGCACGGCGGCGGCCTGCCTGCAGGAGCGCGCCCAGTTCATGGAGCGCTACTACACCACCAATATGACCTATGCCGACGCGCCGGATCCGGCGCAGTGCGAAGCGGTCTCCAATTTCTACAGCGTCGCCTTCAGCGGCACGCCCAGCGCCACCGCGTTCAAGATCGTCGCCACCCCGCTCGCCGGCCAGGCCGTCGCCGATACCGCCTGCGCCGCGCTGGGCATCGACCAGACCGGGACGCGCAGTGCGACCGGCAGCGCCGGTGCCGGCAGCTGCTGGTAGCGCAACGGCGGCGTGTTCGTGGTCTGACGGCGGCGGTCGTATCATGGCCGCATGAGCAAACGACATGACGTAGTGATCGTCGGCGGCGGCCTGGTCGGCGCCAGCCTGGCCATCGCGCTGGACCGCCTGGGCGTGGACGTGGGGCTGATCGAGGCCGCGCCGCCGGGCGCGCTGCCGCCGGTGTTCGACCAGCGCAATCTCAGCTTCGCCGCGGCCACGGTCAACGCGCTGGGGGCGCTCGGGGTGATGCAGCGGCTGCGCACGCCGACCGGCCCGATCCGGCGCATCCACGTCAGCCGCGAAGGCGATTTCGGCCGGGTGCGGCTGGACGCGGCCGACTATGGGCGCGAGGCGTTCGGGCAGGTGGTGGTGGCGCGCGACTTCGGCGAGGCGCTGGAAGCGCGATTGGCCGAGGCGACCCATGTCAGCCGCTACCGGCCGGCGCAGTTCCTGGCGCTGGAGCCGGGCGAAGACGCGTCGCTGCGGCAGCTGCGCATCGCCCAGGACGGCGCCACCCAGGTGCTGCAGGCGCGGCTGCTGGTCGGTGCCGACGGCAGCGCCAGCGCGGTGCGCGGCGCGCTGGGCATCGAGGCTGCCCGTCACGATTTCGGCCAGACCCTGTTCGTGGCGCGGGTGCGCGGCAGCCGCCAGCCCGACGGCACCGCCTACGAGCGGTTCCGCGACGACGGCCCGACCGCGTTGCTGCCGCGCGGCGACCGCCACTACGGCGCGATCCATGCGGTCGCCGCCGAGCAGGCCGACGCGGTGGCTACGCTCGACGAGGCCGCCTGGCTGCAGCGCCTGCAGGAGGCGCTGGGCTGGCGCGTCGGCCGCCTGCTGGGCAGCGGCGAGCGCAGCGCCTACCCGATCCTGCAGGTGCTGGCCGGGCGCCTGACCGATGCGCGCGCGGTGCTGCTCGGCAACGCCGCGCAGACCCTGCACCCGCTGGGTGCGCAGGGCTTCAACCTGGGCCTGCGCGACGCGCTGACCCTGGCCGAACTGATCGAGCGCGACCGCGCTGATCCGGGCGCGCCGGCGCTGCTGCAGCACTATGCGCAGCGCCGCGAACAGGACCGCCAGCGCACCGTGACCTTCTCCGGCGGGCTGGCGCGGCTGACCGCCAACCCTGCGCCGCTGCTGCGCCCGCTGCGCAGCCTGGGCCTGCTGGCGGCCGCGCAGGCCGCGCCGCTGCAGTCGTTCCTGGTCGGCGGCGCGATGGGCTTCCGCGGCGAAGTGCCGCAGCTGTGCCGGGAGGCGACGGCATGAGCCGGCGCGGCGTGCTGGATGTGGTGGTGGTCGGCGGCGGCGTGGTCGGCGCCGCCTGCGCATTGGCGCTGGCCGCCGAAGGCCTGGCGGTGGCCCTGGTCGAGGGCCGCGAGCCGCCGCGCTGGTCGCCGGCCGAGCCGGACCTGCGCGTGTACGCGTTCGCCCCGGACAACGCCGCGCTGCTGCAGGCGCTGGGCGTGTGGCCGCAGGTGCTGGCGCGGCGCGCACAGGCCTACCGGCGCATGCGCGTGTGGGATGCCGGTGGCGGCGGCGAGCTGGACTTCGATGCCGATGCGCTGGGCCGCGATCAGTTGGGCTGGATCGTCGAGCATGCGTTGCTGGTCGAACAACTGTGGGCGGCGCTGCCGGCAGCCGGAGTGCAACTGCACTGTCCGGCGCGGGTCGAGGCGGTGGAACTGGCGGAGGAGCGCGTGCGCCTGCGCCTGGACGACGGCAGCCGGCTCGACGCGCGCCTGGCGATTGCCGCCGACGGCGCCGATTCCACGCTGCGCGGCCTGGCCGGACTGGACGCGCCGGCGCACGACTACGGCCAGCGCGGCGTGGTCGCCTTCGTGCACACCGAAGTGCCGCACCAGGACACCGCCTGGCAGCGCTTCCTGCCCGGCGGCCCGCTGGCGTTCCTGCCGTTCGCCGACGGTCGCAGTTCGATCGTGTGGACGCTGCCCGAGGCCGAGGCGGCGCGGGTGCTGGCGCTGGACGACGCCGCGTTCGGCGCCGAGCTGACCCAGGCCTTCGGCGCGCGGCTGGGCGCGGTGCGCGCGCTGTCGCCGCGGCTCGGTTTCCCGCTGCGCCGGCAACTGGTGGAGGACTACCACCGCGGCCGCCTGCTGGTGCTGGGCGATGCCGCGCACGTGGTGCATCCGCTGGCCGGGCAGGGCGTCAACCTCGGCCTGCGCGACGTCGCCGCGCTGGCCGCGCAGGTGCGCCAGGCGCAGGTGCGGCGGGTCGACTGGTCGGCGCCGCACCGGCTGGCGCGCTGGGCGCGCGGCCGCCGCAGCGACAACACCGTGGCCGCCTACGGCTTCGATGCGATCAACCGGGTGTTCTCCAACGACGAGATGCATCTGACCCTGCTGCGCGGCCCGCTGCTGGGCCTGGCCGGCAAGCTGCCGCTGCTGATGCACGGGTTCTGGAAGCGCGCTTCGGGGGTGTAGCGCGGCGCACCGGGCGCTGCGCGCTAGCGCCAGTGCCGTGCGATTGGCGCACCTGGAGCGACGCGCGCCAGGCGCGGCCTGGTCGGTGTCGCATGCGCGGTGTGGTGTCCCGCCGGCGCTGCTGCGCCGGCGGTTGCAACGGTCACTGGATCCAGCCCTTCAGGTCTTGCTTGCTGAGGCGGCCGCGGTGGTGCGCGTCCACCGCGTCGAACTCCGCCGCCAGGGTCGGGTCGGCCTTGGCCTCGGCGCGGCTGATATAGCCGTCGTGGTTCTTGTCGAGAGCGGAGAAGTCGATGCGGTACTGGCCGACGATCGAGTTCGGTTCGACCGACGTGACCTGCACGGTCTGGCCCTTGTCCTGCAGGGTGACGCTATTGCCGCCGGACTGGGCCAGTGCCAGCGTCGGGATGCTCAGCAGGCCGAGCGCGAGGGGAAAGAGTGGAGCAACGACAGATTTCATGGCACGACTCCTGTGGTGGGAAAGGAGCCATGAACATAGGCCTGGCGAAATTAAGCGGATTTGAAAAAAGCGCCTCGCCACACATGTCCACCGAAGGCGTTTAGCGCCGGTTTCCACTCGCCGCCGCCGCGGTCGCCGCTTACGACGGCGGCAGCAACCAACCGGCCAGCTGCTCGCGGCTCAGGCGCCCGCGCCGTTGCGGATCCAGCGAATCGAATTCGTCGGCCAGCGCCGGGTTGGCCTGCGCTTCGCTGCGGCTGATGTAGCCGTCGTGGTCGCTGTCCAGCGCGTCGAAGTCGATGCGGTAGTTGCCGGCGACGGTGTCGGGCTGGACCGTGCGCACGGTGACCGGCGCCTGGCCATGCGGGACCTCGAGCCGCACCTGGTGGGTCACCTCGCCGCTGCTCAGCGGCTGCGCCTGCACGATGCTCGCCGGCACGTCGCGCAACGGCTCGGTGACGACGCTCGAGGTCGGGTTGAGGTTCTGCGCGGCGGCCGGGACGATGGCGGCGGCCAGCAGAAAGGCGGCGAGGGACGAACGGCAGTGCATGGACACAACGGACTCCGATGGTTCGAATGATGGGACGGCGCGGGCAGGCTCAGCCAGGGATGAACGGGAATGCCAGTTTCAGCAATCCCTTCAGCCCGCCCTCGGCGGTGCTGGCGATGGCCTTGGCGCCGAGGCTGTTGAGCGCGCGGCGCACGTCCTCCCAGCGTAGCTTGCCCACGTCCTTCTTCAACAGGTCCGCCACTTCCTCGGCGGTCGGGGTGAGCTTTTCCAGCTCGCGCACCACCTTCTCCGGTTCCGGTTGCAGGTAGCCCCAGCGCTCGGCGATCTTCAGCAAGGTGTCGAAGCGCACCGCGACCACGTCTCGGTTGCGCTCGTACACCGGCATCGCGCCCACATCGACGATGGCCTGCTCGAAGCGCTGCTGGTCGTCCGGATGCTCGATGCGGATCGCCAGGAAGCCTTCCTTCTTGCTGCGTTCGCTGACGTGCTTGGCCCCGGCGCGCAGGTTGTCTTCGGTGAGCACCGTCGCCACGATGCGCTCCAGGGCCGCGTCGCCGTCTTCGGGCACCAGCGCGCGCCAGCGCGCATAGCCGTCGCGGCGCAGGCCCTTCACCTTGGCCGGGGTCACCCGCAGGCGCAGCGCCACCGCGTTGTTGGAGTCGCTGCGCGAGATCGCGCCGTCGCGTTCCAGCAGCACGAAGATCAGCAACTCCAGGTCGCGCTTGGTCAGCGACTGGAACCCCTGCAACAGGGTCAGGCGCAGGAATTCGTCGGCGAAGCCGGCCGGGTCTTTCAGTTCGATCGGCTGCATGTGCGCGGCTCTCCAGTCAGTGCAGGCAGGATGCCCGACCGCGATTGCGCGGACTGAGACCGCGATGCGATGCGCATCCCAGCGCCATTGTATGGACTAACGCCCGTATTCGCGCCCGCGGCGATCGCTGCGGAAGGTCTCGATCGCGCCGCGGTCCTGCAGGGTCACGTACACGTCGCGTCCGTCCTTGCCGCCGAAGGCCACGTTGGTGGGCTTGGCGCCCTTGGTGGCGATCTCGTGCAGGATCCTGCCGGCGGGATCGAGCACCAGCACCTTGCCGGCGTCGTAGCGGGCCAGGTACAGATTGCCGTCGGCGTCGCAGCGCATGCCATCCAGGCCGAAATCGGGGAACGCCAGCAGCAGGCGCTTGTTCGACAGCGTGCCGTCGCCGGCGCGGTCGTAGACCCAGACCTTGCGCTGCACGCTCTCGTTGACGTACAGGCGCTTGCCGTCGGGGCTGACCTCGATGCCGTTGGTGGTGCCCATGCCGGTCTCTACCAGGTGCGCGCTGCGGTCGCGGTCGATGCGCCACAGCTGGCCGCCGTTGCCTTTCCAGTCCGGGTCGCTGGCGTACAGGGTGCCGTCCGGGGCGATGGCGATGTCGTTGGGCTGGAACGCGCCGGGCAGCGTGGCATAGACCTCGATGCGCTTGCTGGTCAGTGCGATGCGCAGGATGCGGTGCTGGGCGTAGTCGGCCACGTACATGCGCCCCGCACGGTCGAAACGGATGCCGTTGCCGATGCTGCCCGCGGGCAGGTCCACGAACAACGCCGCCTGCGCGCGGCCATCGGCGGCGACGCTGACCCGGCCGATGCTGCCCTCGTGGCCGAAGTTGACCGCGTACAGCGCGCCGTCCGGTCCGCTCGCCGGGCCTTCGATGCCGTGGGTGAATACGCCGTCGCCGATCAGGTCGCGGGCGTGGAACAGGTCGGCGTTCGCTGCGGAGGCCGCGGTGCAGGCGAGCAGCAGCGCAACGCCGGCAGCGGCGGGAAACGGCAGGCGAATGGACATGGACAGACCCGAAGCGGTGCAGGGCCGGGCAGTGTGCCAGAGGTGCCGGCGGCGCCGGGATGGCGCTCACAACGCCGGGCGCTGGATGCGTTAAGGTTCGGGCGGTCCGTGTCCGGCCGCCAGGGAGATCCGCATGTCGCTGTCCTCGCCGAATCGTCGCCGTGTGCTGCTCGCCGGGTTGTCCGCGGCGGGCGCAGGCCTGTTGGGATCGCCGTTGTTGGCGGCCCCGCGCGGCAAGCCGAAGAAGCCCTTGGGGGTGGCGCTGGTCGGATTGGGCGATTACGCCAGCACGCGCCTGGCGCCGGGCCTGGCGCTGACCAGGCACTGCCGGCTGGCCGGCATCGTCACCGGCTCGCCGCACAAGATTCCGCAGTGGCAGTCGCGCTACCGCATTCCCGATCGCAACGTCTACAGCTACGACGACCTGGAGCGCATCGCCGACAACCCGGACATCGACGTGGTCTACGTGGTCACGCCGACCTCTCTGCATGCGCCGCTGAGCCTGCGTGCGGCCGCCGCCGGCAAGCACGTGTGGTGCGAGAAGCCGATGGCGATGCACGCCGACGAGGCGCAGTCGATGATCGCCGCCTGCGCGCGCAACAAGGTGCGGCTGAGCATCGGCTACCGCATGCAGCACGAGCCGAACACGCGGCGGATCATCGCGCTGGCCGGCGAGCGCCCGTTCGGCGCGCTGCGCACGGTGCGCGCCGAGGCCGGCTACAACGGCTACGGCGACACCGATCCGGCGCAGCGGCCGTGGCGGCTGCGCGCGCAGTTCGGCGGCGGCGCGATGTACGACATGGGCGTGTATTCGCTCAATGCGGCGCGCTACACGGTCGGCGCCGAACCGCTGGCGGTCAGCGCGCACCGTTCCACCGACCGGCCGGCGCTGTTCGACGAGGTCGACGAACACATGCAGTTCAAGCTGGAATTTCCGCACGAAGTGCTCGCCGACTGCGCCACCAGCTTCGGCCGCAGCATGAACCGGCTGCGCGCCGAGTGCGAGCGCGGCTGGTACGAACTGGCGCCGTTCCAGAGCTACGACGGCATCCGTGGCAGCGCCAGCGACGGCCGCGTGTTCGACGCGAAGGTGCGCCACCAGCAGGCGCTGCAGATGGACGAGGACGCGCTGGCGATCCTCGACGGCACGCCGCTGCGCGCGCCGGGCGAGGAAGGCCTGCGCGACATGCGCGTGATCGACGCGATCCAGCGTTCGGCGCGCGAGGGTGGCAAGCGGATCGTGCTGTAGCGGTGCGGTGGTTGCGGGGCCACGGCCGCGCGACATTGGGTACGCTTGCTTCGATTTCCTGCAGGAGCGGCTTCAGCCGCGACCGGGCGTTACCGGCGAGATCCTGTCGCGGCTGAAGCCGCTCCTACAGGAGGCGCTGTTGGCGGGCGCAGTGGGCGCCCGCAACGTCAGGCCGGCATCGCCAGCACGGTGATCTCTTCGCGGTCGTGGTAGAGCTGCTTGGCGCGGATCTGCAGCGGGCGCTCGGCGCGTTCGGCGAACAGGTCCAGGCACAGCTGGGTCTCGTCCCAGCGCTTCTTCATCGGCAGCTTAAGGTTGAAGATCGCGTGCCGGCACCAGCCTTCGCGGAACCAGGTGCCCATGCGTTCGGCGACGCGGCGCGGCTGTTCGACCATGTCGCAGACCATCCAGTCCAGCGCCTGCGGCGGCTTCCAGTGGAAGCCGTCGGCGCGCAGGTGATCGACCAGGCCGCTGTCGAGCACGTGCTGGCGCAGCGGGCCGTTGTCGACGCTGGTCACGTGCAGGTGCTGGCGGGTCAGCACCCAGGTCCAGCCGCCGGGCGCAGCGCCCAGGTCGGCGGCGCGCATGCCGGGCTTGAGCAGCGCTTCGCGCTCCTCCGGCGCCAGCAGCGCCAGCAGCGCTTCTTCCAGTTTCAGCGCCGAGCGCGAGGGCGCCTCCGACAGCAGCTTCAGGCGCGGAATGCCCAGCGGCCACGGCGCGCTGTCGTCGCTTTCGGCGACGGCCAGCAAGGCGTGGGTGCCGGCGAGGAAGCACACGTGCAGGCGCGGCAGCTTCGGCTGCGGCTTGTCGCTGAGCAGGCCGGCCTTGCGCAGCGCCGGACGCAGCGCATTGCCGAAACTGCGCGCCAGCCCGGACAGCTGCTTGCCTTCGTCCGAATCCGGGTGCTCCACCCACAGGTCGCCGAAGCGGCTGTGCCCGGCCAGCGCCTGCAGCATCGGCGCGATCCGGTCGGCTGGGTCCAGTTCGCGCAGTTCGGCCAGCAGGCGCAGCTTCTGCCGCGCGAAGATCAGCCCGCGCCACGGCAACGCGCGCGGCGGCAAGGCGGTCTCGCAGACCAGCAGCGCGTAGCCGCTGTTGCGTTCGGTGCGCGCGTAGGCCGGCAGGTCGGCGCGCGCGGCGCGATCGTTCAGTTCGGCCGCCAGTTCGGGCTCGAAGCCTTGCCGGCAGTAGCACAGCAGGCCGTTCAGGGAGGACATGGAGGAAGCCTTCGCCTGGCGGCGGTCAGTAGCGGGGGCTGTCGAGCTCGCCGTAGCGGCGCAACACCGCGCAGGCGGCGTCGCGATGCAGGCCGCGCACCACCTCGATGCCACGGCGCTCCAGTTCGCCGATCCAGTCCGCCGGCAGCGGGCCTTCGTCGAACGGGGTCAGCGCCATCACGTCCTCGGCGCTGGCGCCGATCAGCAGGCGGTCGATGCCGGCCCAGATGGTGGCGCCGTAGCACTGGCAGCACGGTTGCGCCGAGGTCGCCAGGGTCACCGGCGACAGCGCCGCGTTCAGCCGCGGCGTCTGCAGGCGCTGTTGCGCGAGCATGTAGGCCATGTTCTCGGCGTGCGCCAGCGACGTGGTCTGCGGCACCACCCGGTTCACGCCGACCGAGATGATGCGGTGGTCCGGGCCGAACACCGCCGCGCCGAACGGACCGCCGCTGCCGGCATCCACGTTCAGCCGCGACAGTTCCACCGCCAGCGCCACCTTGTCGGCATCGCCGGGATAGACCGCCTGCGGATCGACCGCCTCGTGGATCCAGGCGGGCAGGGTGAGGTGGACTTGCGCGTAGAGCATCAGCGGACGGGTTCGGCAGGCTGGGGGTCGCGCAGTGTATCGGCTTGCGCGCCCTTGGCGCTGCATTGCCCGGCCACGCACTGGCAGCCGCTGATCGCGCGCGAGCCGCACACGCTCATGCGGCCGCTGGCCTGGCATTGCGCCATCACGCCCTGCGGATCGGTGGGGCTGTCGCGGTTGACGCAGGCCGGCATCGCGCCGCAGCAGTTGCCGACGTCCTTGACCGTGCAGTCGGCGTCGCTGCGGCAACTGGTGTCCACCTTCACCGGCAAACCGGGCGCGGCGGGCTTGGCGCCTTCGCTGCGCGCGCAGCCGCTGAAGACGAGGGTGCCGGCGAACAGGCACAGGCAGCACAGCAACAGCGCGAGACGAGTGGACATGGCGACCTTCCGTGCGAGAGACCGCTGCCATCCTAACGCGCATGGCCGCGGCGCCGGCAACTCAGCGGCGGCCGACAGCGATCGTATCGGCGGTTTCCTGCTTGACCTGGAGCGCGGTGCCGTCGATGGCCTGGTGGATCGCCTGGCGGATGCTGATCCGGCCCTTCACCGCATTGACCTGCACCGGCGACGGCGACTGGTCGTCGTAGACGATGCCGCAACCGGTGGCATGCGCCAGCTGCTGCGCGGTTTCGTCGAAGCGTGCGGCCGGCATGTCGTAATCGTGGTCGGGCACGGTGTCGCACTTGCCTTGCGCCGCTGGCGGCGCAGATGCCGGCGCGGGTGCGGGTGTCGCGCCGGCTTGCGAGGGAGCGGAAGACGGTGCCATGTCGCACCCGGCGAGCAGGGCGAGCAACGCAAGGCTGATGCAGGAGGTGCGCAACGCAGCGGACATGGCGGGATTTCCTGGTGCTGGGGACGACGCGTGAAGTCTAGGCGGCGTGCCTTAACCCAGGGTTGCATCCGGCTTGCGCACCGGCGCAGGCGCATGCAGCCAGGCGCACCACAGCACGCCCACCAGCAGGCAGGCGATCGCCAGGGTTTCCAGCGGGGTGGGCCAGCGCGCCTCCCACAGGAAACCGTAGAGCAGCGCGAAGACGGTTTCGAACACGATCATCTGCCCGACCAGGGTCAGCGGCAGCAGCCGGCTGGCGTGATTCCAGCAGGCGTTGCCGATCACCGAGGCGAACACGCCCAGCACGATCGCCACGCCCCAGAACCGCGCCCAGTCCGCCGCCGCATGGCCGTGGCCGAACGCGAACGCGGGGATCGCCAGGGTCAGCGCCAATGCGCCGGTGACCACGCCGGTCAGCATCGACCAGTCGCGCCCGGAGATCTCGGGCCGGCGCGCGAGCCAGCCGGCGTTCTTGACCGAATACGCCGCCCAGCACGCCAGCGCGCCGACCGCGCACGCCAGCCCGGCCGCGCGCGTGCCCACGCTGGTCTGCGCCGGGTGCGCGGCGTCGAGCGTCTGTGCCGCGACCAGCGCCACGCCGAGCACGCACAGCGCGCATGGCGCGGCCAGCCGGCGCAACCGCATCGCGCCGGCCGCGCGCGAACCGAGCACGGTGACCACCGCCGGCAGCAGGCCGATGATCAAGGCCGTGGCCGCGCCGCCGGCCCATTGCACCGCGCTGCCCAGCAACACGTAGTAGACGATGTTGCCGAGCAGGCTCAGCCGCAGCAGCGCCCACCATTCCGGCGCCCCGAGCGCCGCGGTGGCGGCGCGCCAGCGCGGCGCGAGCAGCAGCGCGGCGACCGCGCCGTAGGCTACGTAGCGCGACACCGACAGCTGCAGCGGCGAGAACCCGGCCAGCAATTGCGGCGCCAGGAACACCAGTCCCCACAAGGCGCCGGCCGCCACGCCGCTGCCCACTCCCGCCCACAAACGCTTGCGCATGCCGTGTCCTGTTGCTTCGTTGCGTAGTGCGCCAGCATGGCCTGCGCGTGCGGCCCCGGCTTGTCCCAGGCTACTGGTCCGGCGCCACGGTGGCCGCCCGATGGCGTCGGCGATAGGCGGCAGGGGTGTGCCCGGTCTGGCGCCGCAGCGCGCGGGTCAGCGCGCTCTGGTCGGCATAGCCGCTGTCCAGCGCCAGTTGCGCGATCGGGCGCTCGCCGTACGCCAGTTGCCGGCGCACCCAGTCCAGCCGCCGCGCCGACAGCCACGCCTGCGGCGTGCGCCCCAGCGCTTCGCGGAACAGCGCATGCAGGCGGCTCACGCTCAGGTGCGCGGCCTGCGCCATGCGTTCCACCGGCCACGGCTGGCCCGGGGCGTCCTCGATGCGCAGGCACAGTTCCTGCAGCCGCGCCCATGCGCGGCGCTGCGTGCGCAGCTGGCGCAGCGCCAGCGCTGCGCAGGCCGCAGCGCCGGTGCCGGGCTGCATGGGGTCGAGCGAGGCCAGCAGGCGCTGCAGTTGCGGCGGCAGGTCGAGGAAGGGCGCGCGCTGCAGGCGTTCGAGTGCGTGGTCGTCGAACCCTGCCGCATCGCAGTCCAGCACCAGGAAGCGGTTGTCGCCTTGTGCCGACTGCGCGTGCGAGGTGTGCGGTGCGACGACGGCCGCGCGGAACGCATCCAGGCGGCTGCCGCGTCCGCCCACCTCGATCTCCAGTTCGCCCTGCAGCGGCAGCACGATCTGCACGTGTGCGTGCTGGTGGGCATGGCCGTCGCGGCCGTAGCTGCGCAGGCTCAGGGTGGGGGCGGGCGACATGGACGCTACGCTAACGCGCCGGCAATGCCGTTGGAAAGCGCGACGCTGGCGACCGTGGCGCCGGGGCGGCCATGGCGGCACGGCATGCGCTCAGGCAGCGCATGCCGGAAACCGCGCCGGTGGCGCGGCGCGATTGGGTCAGGCTGCGCCCTGGCCACCGGTCCAGGTGTCGCGCAGGGTCACGCTGCGGTTGAATACCGGCGTGGCCGCGCTGTGGTCGTAGCGATCGGCGACGAAGTAGCCGCTGCGCTCGAACTGGAACGCCTGCTCCGGCGCGGCCTGTGCGGCGGCCGGCTCCACGTAGCCGCGCACGCTGCGCTTGGAGGCCGGGTTGAGGTGGTCGCGGTAGGTCTTGCCGTCGGATTCGTCGTCGGGCTTCTCCACCGAGAACAGGCGGTCGTACAGGCGGATCTCGGCCTCCACCGCATGCGCGGCGCTGACCCAGTGGATGGTGCCCTTGACCTTGCGGTTGGCGCCTTCCATGCCGGGACGCGACTCCGGATCCAGCCAGCCGCGCAGCTCGACGATCTCGCCGGCATCGTTCTTGATCACCTCGTCGACGCGGGCGATGCCGGCGCCGCGCAGGCGCACTTCGCCGCCCGGCACCAGCCGCTTCCAGCCCTTGGGCGGGACTTCGGCGAAATCCTCGCGCTCGATCCACAGTTCGCGCGAGAACGGCACCTCGCGCGTGCCGAAGGATTCGTCCTTGGGATGGTTGGAGAAGCTCAGCGTCTCGCTGTGGCCTTCCGGCAGATTGCCCAGCACCAGCTTGAGCGGGTCGATCACCGCCATGCGTCGCGGCGCGGCGGCATCCAGGTCCTCGCGCAGGCAGCCTTCCAGCACCGAGAAGTCGATCACCGAGTTCTGCTTGCTGATGCCGACCCGGTCCACCAGCAGGCGCAGCGCCGCCGGCGTGTAGCCGCGCCGGCGCAGGCCCTGCAGGGTGTACATGCGCGGGTCGTCCCAGCCGTCGACCAACTGCTCGGCCACCAGTTGGGTCAGCTTGCGCTTGCTCATCACCGTGTAGTTGATGTTCAGGCGCGAGAACTCGATCTGCCGCGGCTTGGCCGCCTCGCGCGGCAGGCCCTTGTCCAGCAGCGGCTGCAGCAGCTCGGGATGGCCGGCCAGGTCGACCTTGTCCACGCACCAGTCGTACAACGGGCGGTGGTCTTCGAATTCCAGCGTGCACAGCGAGTGGGTGATGCCTTCCACCGCGTCGCCCAGCGAGTGCGCGAAGTCGTACATCGGGTAGATCGGCCAGGCGTTGCCGGTGTTCTGGTGCTCGACGTGCTTGATCCGGTACAGCGCCGGGTCGCGCAGGTTGATGTTGCCGCTGGCCATGTCGATCTTCGCGCGCAGGGTGCGCGCGCCGTCGGGGAACTCGCCGGCGCGCATGCGCCGGAACAGGTCCAGGTTCTCCTCGACGCTGCGCTCGCGGTAGGGCGAATTGCGGCCAGGTTCGGTGAGCGTGCCGCGGTATTCGCGCACCTGCTCGGCGGAGAGATCGCAGACGAAGGCGTGGCCGTCGCGGATCAGCTTCTCGGCAGCCAGGTAGTACACCTCGAAATAGTCCGAAGCGTGGCGCAACTCGGCCCAGTCGAAGCCCAGCCAGCGCACGTCGTCCTGGATCGCGGCGACGAACTCGGGGTCTTCCTTGGCCGGATTGGTGTCGTCGAAGCGCAGGTTGCAGCGCCCGGCGAACTCGGCGGCGATGCCGAAATCCAGGCAGATCGCCTTGGCGTGGCCGATGTGCAGGTAGCCGTTGGGCTCGGGCGGGAAGCGGGTGCGGATGGCCGCGTGCTTGCCGCTGGCCAGGTCCTCGCGGACGATCTGGCGGATGAAGTCTTTCTTCTCGGCCGGGGCGGTGGCGTCGGTGGCGGGGGTCTCGGACATGCGCGCTTCAGCAGAAAGTAAAGCGCAAGTTTAGCCGAGCTGGCCGCTGGCCGCCCCGCCGCGTACGCTGCGGGGCCGTCCATCCCCGAGATCGCGCCATGCCGCTCCCCCGTCTGGTCATCGGCGACAAGAACCTGTCCTCGTGGTCGCTGCGGCCGTGGCTGCTGCTGCGGCACTTCGCGGTGCCGTTCGAGGAAGTGCCGCTGCCGCTGGACACGACCGAGTTCGCCGCGCGCATCGGCGCCTACTCGCCGACCGGGCGGGTGCCGGCGCTGTGGGACGGCGAGTTGCAGGTCTGGGATTCGCTGGCGATCTGCGAGTACGCCAACGAGCGCTGGCTGGGCGGCCGCGGCTGGCCGGCGGCGCTGGAGGTGCGCGCGCAGGCGCGGGCGGCGGCCTGCGAGATGCATTCCGGGTTCCTGGCGCTGCGCCGGCAGCTGCCGATGCAGGCCTGCCGCCAGCCCGACGGCGAGCACTGGGACGCCGAGGCGCGGGCCGACATCGCGCGCATCGTGCAGCTGTGGGCGATGCTGCGCGAGACCCACGGTGGCGGCGGGGCGTTCCTGTGCGGCGACTTCGGCATCGTCGATGCGATGTTCGCGCCGGTGGCGGTGCGTTTCGCCGGCTACGGGGTGGCGGTGCCGGCGCAGGCCGCGCAGTACATGGCGGCGCTGGAGGCCTTGCCGGCGATGCGCGAATGGCGCGCCGGCGCGGCCGCCGAAGTCGCCGTGCGCGGCTGAGGGCGGGCCATGCAGATCGCCTATCGTGCCCAGCACCTGATCGATGCGCACCTGGCCAAGCACGCGCTGGAGGATGCCGGCATCACCGCGTTCGTGTTCGGCGAGGCGCTGCTCGGCGGCGCCGGCGAACTGCCGTTCGGCGTGGTGCAGGTGTGCGTGGCCGACGAACTGCTGGAGAAGGCGCAGGAAGTGCTCACGGCACTGGGCCTGGGCGGCCAGGTCACGCGGGCGATGTAGGTTTGGGGCCGGGATTGGGGATTCGGGATTCGCAAGAGCCGCAGGCCCGCTTTTTCGAATCCCCAATCCCCAATCCCCAATCCCGGCCCTCAATCAGCCCGCCAGCCTGGCGGTGCGGCTTCCGGATCGGCCAGGGCGCGCAGGCGCTTGAACAGCACGGTGGTCTCGGCGACGTTCCAGACCCGCAGCGCGACTTCGAAGGTGTCCAGCGGCTTGGTCAGGAAGTCCTTGGCGCCCAGGCCGAGCGCGCGGTGGCGCGCGCTGCGGCTGGGGTCGGCGGTGAGCACGATCACCGGCAGGAAGCTGGACGCGCCGGCCAGCCGCGACAGCTGTTCCAGGATCGCGTAGCCGTCCAGCTCTGGCATCATCAGGTCGAGCAGGATCAGGTCCGGCGCGAACGCCGAGACCAGGCCCAGCACGCGTTGCGGATCGGTGGTCGCCACCACCTGCTGGAAGCCTTCGCGCTGCAGCAGGTCTTCGAGCAGGCGGACGTTCGCCGGTTCGTCGTCGACGATCAGGATGCGCGAGGCGAGGACATCGTTGCGGGTCATGCGAGGTGTCGGTCCAGAACGGTGAAGAATTCGGCCACGTCCAGCGGTTTGGTCAGGTAGGCGCGCACGTTGTCGCCCTGCACCCGCGCCAGCGTGGCGGGCGTCGCGTCGGCGCTGACCACCACCACCGGGATCGCCGCGGTGTGCGGCTGCGCGCGCAGTTGCCGCAGCAGGTCCTCGCCGTTGCCGTCGCTCAGGTGCAGGTCGAGCAGGATCAGGTCGGGGCGGGCCTGTTGCACCTGCGCGCGCGCCTGCGCCAGCGTCGCCGCCTCGTGCAGGCGCCAGTGCGGTCGGCGCTCGGCCAGGGTGCGGATCAGCGCCTGGTTGGAGGGATTGTCCTCGACGCTGAGCACGCTGCGCTGGCCATCGCCGGCCGCGGTCGCGGCGATCGCCGGGTGCGGTGCCGGCGCGTCGGCGGGCCGGTCCAGCGGCAGCGCGATCCAGAACCGCGAACCCTCCGGGCTGCTTTCCACCACGATGCGCCCGCCCATCGCTTCGGTCAGGCGCTTGCTCAACGCCAGGCCCAGGCCGGTGCCTTCGATCGCCGAGCGCTCCGCGCCGAGCCGCTCGAACGGGGTGAACAGGCGCTGCACCTGTTCGGCCGACAGGCCGTGGCCCTGGTCGTGCACGGCGATGCACAGGAACTCGCCCTGCTGCTCGGCGCTCACCCGCACCGCGCCGCCGGGGCGGTTGAACTTGATCGCGTTCGACAGCAGGTTGATCAGCACCTGGCGCAGGCGCTGCGGATCGGCGCGCACGGTCCAGGCGGGCGGGACCTGCAGCGGTTGCAGGGCGATGCCGCGGGTCTTCGCCTCGGGCGCGACCAGGCCCAGCGCTTCCTCGATCGCCGCGCGCACCGGGACCGGCTGCGGGCTCAGATCGAGCTGGTCGGCCTCGATGCGGGCGATGTCCAGCAGCTCGGTGATCAGCCCGAGCAGGTGCCGCCCGGCGCCGAGGATGTGCTGCAGCTGGCCGCGCTGCGCCGCGCCGGGCAGGTCCATCTCCAGCACCTGCGCATAGCCGAGGATGGCGTTGAGCGGGGTGCGCAGCTCGTGGCTGCTGCGCGACAGGAACTCGGTCTTGGCGCGGTTGGCGGCCTCGGCCTCGCGCCGCGCCGACTGCGCTTCGGCGGCGCGCGCGGCGAGCAGGGTGCTGGCTTGGTCCAGGCGTTGCGCGACCTGGCCCAGTTCGTCGCCGGTGCGCAGTTGCGGCGCCAGCGGCAGGCCTTCGCCCAGGCGGTCGGCGTTGGCCGAGAGCACGCGCAGCCGCCGCGACAGCGAGGAAGCGAACCAGGCCACCGCGAACACCGCGCCGAGTCCGCCGAGCATCGCCGCGCACAGGGTGATCAGCAGGTTGCGCTGGCGCAGCGCCTGCGCCTTGGCGGTGCGGACCTGCAACTGCGCGGTCTCGTAGTTGCGCAGCTCGCGCAGTTCGGCGCGCAGGATGTCGAGCTTGACCTTGCCTTCGCTGAGCTGGCGGATCTCCTCCTCGCGGCTCAGGTCCGGCGCCAGCAGCCGGCGCCAGCCCTGCATCTTCTCCGCGAACAGCGGCTGGATGCGGGCGAAACGCTGCGCCTGCAGCGGGTCGGTGATGCGCTGCGCCAGGCGCTGCACCACGGTCTGCAGGCGCGGTTCGGCGTCGCGGTACGGGGTCAGGAACGCGTCCTGCCGCACCAGCCGGTAGCCGCGCACGCCGGCCGCGGTCTCGGCCAGCAGCGCGTGCGCCTCGTACAGGTCGCTGAGCACTTCCAGGGTCTGGCGCACATCGTTCTCGGCGGCGATGTTCTGCCGTTCCACGCTGTAGATCGCCACCAATGCCGCCAGCAGCAGCAACAGCGGCAGCGCGACCACCGCCAGGCTCTTGCGGGTCAGCGGCCAGTCGTTCCAGCGCAGCGTGGCCGCGCTCACAGCGCCATCCCCGCCTGCACCGCATACACCGCCGCCTGGGTGCGATCGGATACCTGCAGCTTCTGCAGGATGCGCTCCACGTGGACCTTGGCGGTGCCGGCGGAAATGCCCAGTTCCGCGCCCAGCCCGGCATTGGTCAGGCCGCGCGGCAGCAGCGCCAGCACCTGCCGTTCGCGCGCGCTGAGCGCGCCGAGCCGGTCCGGTTGCGCCGGCTTACGGCGCCGCGGCGCGCGCGCCGGTTCGGCCACCGCCGGCGCCAGCAGCGCGGCGATGGTGGCGATCGCCTGCACGTCGCCCGGCGCCGGCGCCATGCGCGCGTTCCAGCCCAGGCACAGCGTGCCCAGCGTGGCGCCCAGCGCGGCGATCGGCACGCACAGCTCGGCCGCGTCGCCCGCGCGCGCGGCCAGGCGCCAGGACAGCGCAGGGCCGTCGGTGGCGACGCTGGCGCCGGGCGGCAACGCGTCGCCATGGCTGGCCAGCACCAGGCTGCGGCTGCCGCGCAGCGCCAGTACCGCCGCATGCGGCGCATCCAGCAGCTCGCGCGCCAGGCGCAGCGCATCGGCCCCGGCCTGCTCGGCGCCGCTGGCGCGGGTCACCGCGTCGGCGGCGTCGGCCACCGCCTGCCAGCGCGCGCTGTCGGCCGCTTCGCGGCGCAGTTCCTGCCGCCATTGGCCTGCATTGAGGGGGGCTTGCATGCTGTTCTCCACTATGCCGATCGGCATATTCGAGGATATGCCGCCCAGCGGATTTTACGCAAGCCGCCGCCGCCAATACTGGCTTCGCCCCGAGACGGCATTCCCTCATCCACAGCGGAGATCCACCATGCGTCGCATCCTGTTCACCCTGGTCCTGAGCCTGTCCACCACCACCGCGCTGGCGGCCCCGGCGATGCACTACGACGCCCGGCCGTCGTTGCCGGCCGCGGGCGAGGAGCGCGAGATCGCCGGCCTGTTCGACCGCTGGAACGCGGCGCTGGCTACCGGCAACGCCGACCGCGTCGCCGACCTGTATGCCCGCGACGGCGTGCTGCTGCCGACCGTGTCCAACCAAGTCCGCGCCAGCCGCGCCGAGATCAAGGACTACTTCGACCACTTCCTGGCGGCCAAGCCGCAGGGCGTCATCAACTACCGCCAGGTGCGGCTGCTCGACGACGACAGCGCGGTCGATGCCGGCGTCTACACCTTCACCCTGACCAATCCGGACGGCAGCACCCGCAAGGTGCAGGCGCGCTACACCTTCGTCTACGAGAAGCGCGACGGCCGCTGGCTGATCATCAACCACCACAGCTCGGCGATGCCGGAAGTGGCGGGCGGCGGCAGCAAGACCGCGGCGCATTGAGCTGGCGGGCGCGTGGCCTGGGCCGATGGCGGCCCAGCGCCACGCGCACCTTGAAAGCCGATGCCGGCAGCGCCATCCAGGAGGCATCCCTTTCGATGCCAGGAGTCCGCGCCATGTTGGGAATCGGTGCCTTCAAGCAGCGCTTGCCGCGCCCGGGCGAAAGCCTGCCCGGCCGCGCGGAGCCGCTGCCGCTGCACAACCGCCACTTCGTCAATGGCCACCCGCTGCGCGACGCGTTCGCCGGCCTGCAACAGGTGCAGTTCGGCCTGGGCTGCTTCTGGGGCGCCGAGCGCAAGTTCTGGTCGCTGCCGGGTGTGTTCAGCACCGCGGTCGGCTACGCCGGCGGGCAGACGCCCAACGCCACCTACCGGGAAGTGTGCTCCGGCCAGACCGGCCACACCGAGGTGGTGCTGGTGGTGTTCGATCCGCAGGCGCTGCGCTTCGAGCAGGTGCTGCAGACCTTCTGGGAAAGCCACGATCCGACCCAGGGCATGCGCCAGGGCAACGATACCGGCACCCAGTACCGCTCGGCGATCTACTGCAGCACGCAGGCGCAGTACGACGCGGCCATCGCCAGCCGCGACGCCTACCAGCAGCGCCTGCGCGCGGCCGGCTACGGCGAGATCACCACCGAGATCCTGTTCCCGGCGCCGCCGTTCTACTACGCCGAGGACGAGCACCAGCAATACCTGGCCAAGAATCCGGGCGGCTACTGCGGATTGGGCGGTACGGGGGTCAGCTGCTCGCTCGGCCTGGAGGCCTGAACCGGCCGCGCAGCGCCCACGCGCTGCGCGGTCGTCGCGCGAGCCGGGTCCAGGCCGGCGCGCGCTGCGTCACACGAACTCGGCAGCGAACATCTGCCGCATCTGCGCGATCTGTTCTTCGCGCTCGGGATGCAGTTGGCGCAGGCACTCCAGCGCGAAAGTGACCGGGCTGGTGCCGGGTGCGGTGATCAGCCCGCCCGTATTGACCGCTTTCTGCTCGAGGTAGTGCGCGGTGCCGGCATAGACGCCCACGTGCTCGCGCAGGAACGCCTCGGAATTGCTGGTATGCGCCCGCGTATCCAGCAGTCCGGCATAGGCCGGCGCGATGGTGGCGCCGCAGATCGCCGCGACCGCGCGGCCGGCGTCGATGCGTTGCTGCAGCAAGCCGCTGAGTCCGGGAATCTCGCCGGCCTGCCAGCGTTCGCTGCCCGGCAATAGCCACAGGTCCGCCTCCAGCGGCGCCAGGTCCGACAACGCGTATTCCGGGTGCAGGCTCAGTCCGCCGATCGAGGTCAGCGGCTTGCCGTCGATGCTGGCGATCCTGATCTCGTCGCCGAACCAGGCCCGCGCCGCCGGCAGGACGGTGCCGATCTCCCAGTCCGCCACGCCGTCGACCATCACTACCGCGATCGTTGCCATTGCCGTCCCTCTGCTGTGAGGTAGGCAGCATAGCGAGCGGAGAGTTGCGGCGGCGCCAACGCTATGCCGCACGACCGCTGTCACGCGTGCATCGGGTCTGTGCGTGTCCTTGGCGTCAGACCGTGTTGCCGCATCCACGCTGTGTGCAGCGGGCTATCGCGTCTCAACTACGATGGAGTCCGCAGCGAATCGGGAATCGAACGCAAAGCGGAGACCCGCTTCGCCCATTCCCCATTCCCGTTTTCCCATTCCCCGCAAAAAAAGAGCGGCGTTGCCGCCGCTCCTGGGTCGTGCCGTTGCAGGCTGCGCTCAGGCCGCCAGCTTCTGCCGGATCGTGTCGCGCAGCGCCTGCAGGTCCTTGGCGAAGGTGTCGATGCCGCTGGCCAGCTTCTCGGTCGCCATCGGATCGGCGGCCAGGTCGGTGGCGAACTGCCTGGCATCGATCGGCACGATCTGCGCGCCGTCGGCCTGGCCGGGCGACAGCTTGCGCGGCAGCTCGCCATGGTCGGCGTCGAGCTTTTCCAGCAGCTCCGGCGAGATGGTCAGGCGGTCGCAGCCGGCCAGCGCCTCGATCTGCGCGGTGGAACGGAACGAGGCGCCCATCACCACGGTCTGCGAGCCGCGGCGCTTGAACTCGGCATACACGCCGCGCACGAACTGCACGCCCGGGTCGTCGTCGATGCTGGCCGGGGTCTGCCCGTTGGCCACGTACCAGTCCAGGATGCGACCGACGAACGGCGAGATCAGGAACACGCCGGCCTCGGCGCAGGCCAGTGCCTGGGTGCGGTTGAAGATCAGCGTCAGGTTGCAGTCGATGCCGTCCTTCTGCAGCTGGCGCGCGGCCTCGATGCCTTCCCAGGTCGCGGCGACCTTGATCAGGATCTTGTCCTTGGGCACGCCGCGTTCGGCGTACATGGCGATGAACTTGTGCGCCTTGGCGATGGTCGCGGCGGTGTCGTGGGCCAGGTCGGCGTCCACCTCGGTGGACACCCGCCCGGGCACGAGCGCGCTGAGCTTGCTGCCCACGCCGATGGTCAGGCGGTCGGCGATCTCGTCGACCAGGGCGGCGTGGTCGCCGTCCTGGCTGCGCGCCCAGGCCAGCGCCTCGTCAATCAGCTCGGCGTAGACCGGCAAATCCAGGGCTTTCTTCACCAGGGTCGGATTGGTGGTGCAGTCGACCGGCTTGAGCCGCTTGATCGCATCGTAGTCGCCAGTATCGGCCACGACCACGGACAACTCGCGCAGCTGGGCCAGTTTGGAAGGAGCGGAAGACATCATCGGTATCTCTCGGAACGGATGAAATGGAGGATAAACCCGCGCACGTTAACCCGCCGCAGGCGCAAAGTCGCTTGCGGCCTGCACCGCGAGCACGCGCAGCCGCAGCGCACGGCCGCCGGGGCCCTGCCAGTCGATCGACTGGCCCACGGCCAGGCCGAGCAGGGCGCTGCCGACCGGCGCCAGCACCGAGATGCGGCCTTGCGCGGCATCGGCTTCGTGCGGATAGACCAGGGTCAGTTGGTGGCGTTCGCCGTGCAGTTCGTCTTCGCATTCCACGCGCGAGTGCATGGCGACGATGCCGGCGGGAATCTGTTCGGGCGGCACCACCGTGGCGCGGCCGAGTTCTGCGCCCAGCGCGAGCGCGGCCGGGTGCTGCTGCAATGCGGGGGATTCGAGCAAGGCCTCCAGACGGGCCAGGTCGTGGCTGGACACGATCAGTGAAGGGGGCAGGCCGCTTTGCGGTTGAGAGGACATGGCAAACTCCTTGGGTCATGAAAAAGGCGGCGCTGCGAGGCGCCGCCCGGATGGCGCTGGCTGCCGCGTGGCATCGGCCGCAGGGCCGATGGCCGCGCTCAGACAGCAGTAACGCGCGGTTGCGTGGGTAGCAGTTGCTCCAGCAACGCCAGCAACAGCGGGCCGTCGAACAGGGCGGTGTAGCTGACGCTGACCTTGCTGCCGCCGCGCAACTGGAACTGCAGGCGCGAGGTCCACGCCGACACGTCCATGCCGACGATGTCGTCGATGCGGACCTCGTTGCCGGCGAAGGCGATGCGCTCGCGGCTCAGCTGCACCGTCTCGAGCGGGCCACGGGTGAAGCCCTTCATGTTGACCGCGAATTCGCGGCGGATCGCGCCGGCGGTGGTGACCATGCGGAAACTCAGCGTCTGCCCGGCATCGAGCCTGGCCATCAGCACCGGCACGCGCGCCTGCAGGTAGCCGTGCATGAAGCGGTCGAGGAACTTGTAGTAGCCGCCGATGTTGCCGTTGGCGGCCTGCCACTGTTCCTGGCCTTCGCGCCGCCAGCCCAGGTTGACCGACAGGCCGGCACGGTAGAACTGGCAGGTCTCGACGATGTCGCGATAGAGATAGGTGCCGTCGCTGCGCTCGGGAAACTGGCGCACGCCCAGCTCGCCCTGTTCCCAGCCGCCGCGGCGGATCGCCCAGCCCAGCAGGAGGGTCAACACGCCGACCAAGGCCAGGCCGAGCATGATCCATTGCAGCGTCTGCGCCGCTTCCGGCGCGACCTTGTCGCGCACCGCGAACAGCAGCACGCCGCAGGCCAGCAACGCCACGCCGAACAGCATGACCAGGATCGACAGCGTCGCATTGTTGCGATGGCGGCCGAGCACGGTTCCAATAGACGTCATCCGCATTCCTCTACACAGGTAATCGCGGGATTGTCGCACCGTCGGCCGTAAACCGGGCGTTAGCGTCGCCCGCGCGCCTTGCGCCAATGGCGCGGTGCCGTGCTCAGAGCGTCGCGGCGCGGGGCAGCGCGGCGGCCGTCGGGGCGAGCGCCGACGGTGCGGCCTTGGCCGACAGCAGCGCCTCGGGCAGCGCCTTGAACAGTTGCGCCAACTGCTCCAGGAAATCGCTCATCGCCGAGCTGCGGCGCCACAGCATCGCGATGCGCCGGCTCGGGCCGGAGGCATCGTCGAAGCGCAGCAGGTGGATATTGGACGAGTTGGTCACCGGCGGCTGCACCGCCAGCAAGGGCAGCAGGGTCACGCCGACATTGGCGGCCACCATCTGCCGCAGCGTTTCCAGGCTGGTGGCCTGGAATTCGGCCTTTTCCAGCGCGCCGGACAGATGGCAGACGTCCAAGGCCTGTTCGCGCAGGCAATGGCCGTCCTCCAGCAGCAGCAGCCGTTGCTGGTGCAGTTCGCTCAGGCTCAACGAATCGCGCTGGGCCAGCGGATGGCTATCCGGCACCGCCAGCACGAACGGTTCCTCGAACAGGAATTCGGTATGCAGTTGGTCGTCGTGCAGCGGCAGCGCGAGCAGCGCCGCATCCAGCCGGCCTTCGCGCAATCGGGTCAGCAGCACGTCGCTCTTTTCCTCGATCAGCAGCAGTTCCAGTTGCGGGAAGCGCTCGCGGATGCCCGGGATCACGTGCGGCAGCAGGTACGGGCCCAGCGTCGGGAAGATGCCCAGGCGCACCGTACCCGCTTCCGGGTCCTGGCTGCGCCGCGCCGCCTCCTTCATCTGCTCGATCTCGGCGACGATGCCGCGCGCGCGGCTGGCCGCCTCGCGCCCGGCTGGGGTCAGCATGACCTTGCGCGGCGCGCGCTCGACCAGCGGCACGCCCAGTTCGTCCTCGAGCTTCTTGATCTGCGTGGACAGCGTCGGCTGGCTGACGAAACAGGCCGCCGCGGCGCGCCCGAAATGCTTGTGATCGGCCAGCGCCACCAGGTATTTCAGATCACGCAGGTTCATCGGCAGGTTCCTTGGCGGTGCGTTCGGCGCGGCGTGGGGCCAGTCGCCCCGCGGGACAGCATAGGCCCCGCGCCGGGTCGCGGCGCGGGGCGATCGCGCATCAGGCCGCTTCGGCGACCGCGCTGCTGACCGGCGCGCTGCTGCGGATCAGGTGGTCGAACGCGCTCAGCGCCGCCTTGGAGCCTTCGCCCATGGCGATGATGATCTGCTTGTACGGCACCGTGGTGGCGTCGCCGGCGGCGAACACGCCGGGCAGCGAGGTCTGGCCGCGGTCGTCGACGACGATCTCGCCGCGCGGCGACAGCGCCACCGTGCCCTGCAGCCACTCGGTGTTGGGCAGCAGGCCGATCTGCACGAAGATGCCTTCCAGCGCCAGGCGGTGGACGTCGCCGCCGACACGGTCCTTGTAGACCAGCCCGGTGACCTTGCTGCCGTCGCCCAGCACCTCGGTGCTCTGCGCGTTGACGAGGATGTCCACGTTGCCCAGGCTGCGCAGCTTGCGCTGCAGCACTTCGTCGGCGCGCAGCTTGGCGTCGAACTCGACCAGGGTGACATGGCTGACGATGCCGGCCAGGTCGATCGCCGCTTCCACGCCGGAGTTGCCGCCGCCGATCACCGCCACGCGCTTGCCCTTGAACAGCGGGCCGTCGCAGTGCGGGCAATAGGCCACGCCCTTGTTGCGGTACTGGTCCTCGCCGGGCACGTTCATCTGCCGCCAGCGGGCGCCGGTGGACAGGATCACGCTGCGGCTCTTCAGCGACGCGCCGTTGGCCAGCCTGATCTCGACCAGGCCGTCGGCGCCGGCCGGAATCAGCTGCTCGGCGCGCTGCAGGTTCATGATGTCCACGTCGTACTGGCGCACGTGCTGCTCCAGCGCCGCGGCCATCTTCGGGCCTTCGGTCTCCTGCACCGAAATGAAGTTCTCGATCGCCATGGTGTCCAGCACCTGGCCGCCGAAACGCTCGGCCGCCACGCCGGTGCGGATGCCCTTGCGCGCCGCATAGATCGCCGCCGCCGCGCCGGCCGGGCCGCCGCCGATCACCAGCACGTCGAACGGCGCCTTGGCCGCGATGTTGGCCGCGTCGCGCTTGGCCGCGCCGGTATCGAGCTTGGCCACGATCTGCTCCAGGCTCATGCGGCCCTGGTCGAACACTTCGCCGTTGAGGTACACGGTGGGCACCGACATGATCTGCCGCGCCTCCACCTCGTCCTGGAACAGCGCGCCGTCGATCGCCACGTGCTTGATGTTCGGGTTCAGCACCGCGGCCAGGTTCAGCGCCTGCACCACGTCCGGGCAGTTCTGGCAGGACAGCGAGAAATAGGTCTCGAACACGTACTTGCCGGGCAGGTTGCGCACCTGCTCGATGACCTCGGCGGTGGCCTTGGACGGATGCCCGCCGACCTGCAGCAGCGCCAGCACCAGCGAGGTGAACTCGTGGCCCAGCGGCAGCCCGGCGAAGCGCAGGTGGATGTCGTGGCCGGGACTGGTCAGCGCGAACGACGGGGTGCGCTCGGCGCTGTCGCGGTGCACGTCCAGGCTGATCTTGTCCGACAGCAGCACCAGGTCCTCGAGCAGGTCGAGCATCTCGCGCGACTTGGCGCCGTCGTCCACCGACGCGGTGATGTGGATGGGCCGAACGACCCGCTCCAGGTAAGCCTTCAACTGGGTTTTCAGATCGGCATCCAACATGGCGGACTCCTGACGATGGGCAAAGCGAGGGGAAGGCGTTGCTGCCGCAGGGGCAGAGCGCCGTAAAGAATTGGGAGGAGGGGTGAACCGCAGCCGGCGCGCGCTGCCGGTGGCTGGCGTGAGGCGGGCGTACCGGCCGCGACGCGGGCTGCGGTTCACCCCCACCCCCGCCGAAACGGCGGAGATGGGAGTGGGGCGCGGCTTAGATCTTGCCGACCAGGTCCAGCGACGGCTTCAGGGTCTTTTCGCCTTCCTTCCACTTGGCCGGGCACACTTCGCCCGGATGCGAGGCGACGAACTGCGCGGCCTTGAGCTTGCGCAGGGTCTCGGTGACGTCGCGGGCGATCGCGTTGTCGTGGATTTCCAGCGTCTTGATCACGCCTTCCGGGTTGATCACGAAGGTGCCGCGCAGGGCCAGGCCTTCCTCGTCGATGTGCACGCCGAACGCGCGGGTCAGCTGGTGGGTCGGGTCGCCGACCAGCGGGAACTGCGCCTTGCCGACGGCCGGCGAGGTCTCGTGCCACACCTTGTGCGAGAAATGGGTGTCGGTGGTGACGATGTAGACCTCGGCGCCGATCTTCTGGAACTCGGCGTAATTGTCGGCGGCGTCTTCCACTTCGGTGGGGCAGTTGAAGGTGAAGGCGGCCGGCATGAAGATCAGCACCGACCACTTGCCCTTCAGGTCCGCGTCGGTGACTTCGATGAATTCGCCGTTCTTGTAGGCGTTGGCCTTGAACGGCTGGACCTGGGTGTTGATCAGAGACATGGAGTTTCCTCGTGGTTGCGAAGGGGAACGGGGGATAGAACGAGGCTCATCATAGGAGGGGTCGATAGATATCTCAAATCGATTGATGGAATTGAATAGATAGGTTTGGCCTATCGCTATTCAAGCCTGGCTCTTTGCTGCGTTGCGGTGGGCGCACACCGTTCAATGGTTCTACCACGTTGGCTTTTCCAGGCCGCTGCGGCATCGTGACGCCGATGAACGCCCCCACCCCCGAGTCCCTGCTGCGCGCGGCCAGCGCGCGGATCGACCGCGCCGATGCCGAAGCCTTGCTGATCCACGCCCTGCAGCGCGACCGCGCCTGGCTGTTCGCGCACGCCCGCGATCCGTTGCCCACGGCGGCGGCGGAGCGCTTCGATGCCCTGCTGGCGCGGCGCGCGCAGGGCGAACCGGTGGCCTATCTGACCGGCCGTCGCGGCTTCTGGACCCTGGACCTGGCGGTCGGCCCGGCCACGCTGATCCCGCGCGCGGACACCGAGCGCCTGGTGGAACTGGCGCTGGAGCGGCTGGACACGGCGCCGGGCCGCCGCGCCGCCGACCTGGGCACCGGCAGCGGGGCGATCGCGCTGGCGCTGGCCAGCGAACGGCCGCAGGCGCAGGTGCTGGCCACCGACCTGAGCGACGCGGCGCTGGCGGTGGCGCAAGCCAATGCGCGCACGCACGGCCTGCACAACGTCCGTTTCGCCCACGGTCCCTGGCTGGCGCCGCTGGCCGGTCAGCGCTTCGACCTGATCGCCAGCAACCCGCCCTACATCGCCGCCGGCGACCCGCACCTGGCGCAGGGCGACCTGCGCTACGAACCGGCCAGCGCACTGGCATCCGGCGCCGACGGCCTGGACGACATTCGGCTGATCGTCGCCGGCGCATCGGCGCATCTGCTGCCGGGCGGCTGGCTGCTGCTCGAGCACGGCTGGGAGCAGGGCGAGGGCGTGCGCGCGCTGCTGGCGGATGCCGGCTTCGATGCCGTGGCGACCTACCAGGACCTGGAAGCGCGCGACCGGGTCAGCCTGGGATGTTGGCCGGCTGGCTGATTCGAGCGCCGCCAGCCGTGTCTGCGCCGGAAGCCGGCGTGAGCGAACGGCGACGGCGCACGCCGCAGGGCCACGCCATCCGCGGGTAAAATCCAGTTTTCAAGCACCGTTTTCGAGCAGGAGCCGCCATGCGTACGCTGTATCCCGAGATCGAACCGTTCGACAGCGGCATGCTGCCGGTGGACGCCCGCCACACGCTGTACTACGAACAGTGCGGCAACCCGCAGGGCAAGCCGGTGGTGCTGCTGCACGGCGGACCGGGCGGCGGCTGCAATGCCAAGATGCGTCGCTTCCACGATCCGGCCAAGTACCGCATCGTGCTGTTCGACCAGCGCGGCTCCGGCCGCTCCACCCCGCATGCGGACCTGGTCGACAACACCACCTGGGATCTGGTCGCCGACATCGAGACGCTGCGCGAGACGCTCGGCATCGCGCGCTGGCAGGTGTTCGGCGGCAGCTGGGGTTCGACCCTGGCGCTGGCCTACGCGCAGACCCATCCGCAGCGCGTCACCGAACTGGTGCTGCGCGGCATCTTCATGCTGCGCCGCTGGGAGCTGGAGTGGTTCTACCAGGAAGGCGCCAGCCGGCTGTTCCCCGATGCCTGGGAGCACTACGTCGCCGCGATTCCGCCGGTGGAGCGCGCCGACCTGATCTCCGCGTTCCATCGCCGCCTGACCAGCGACGACCAGGCCACGCGCCTGGCCGCGGCGCGCGCGTGGAGCGTGTGGGAAGGCGCCACCAGCTTCCTGCACGTGGACGCGGATTTCGTCAGCGGCCACGAGGACGCGCAGTTCGCGCTGGCGTTCGCGCGCATCGAGAACCACTACTTCGTCAACGGCGGCTTCTTCGAGGTCGAAGACCAGTTGCTGCGCGACGCCGGCAGGATCGCCGACATCCCGGGGGTGATCGTGCAGGGCCGCTACGACGTGGTGTGCCCGCTGCAGAGCGCCTGGGAGCTGCACAAGGCCTGGCCGAAGGCGACGCTTGAGATCACCCCGAGCGCGGGCCATTCCGCGTTCGAGGTCGAGAACGTCGACGCCCTGGTGCGCGCCACCGACGCCTTCGCCTGAGGCGGGGATGCCGTGCGCCGCACCCGCGGCGCACGGCATGCGGCAACGTCCACGCCGTGGGCCTGGATCGGGCCAGGTTGCGAGGCATCCGCGATGCCTGCGCGCCGCCGGCGTTGCAGGCGACGCGACGCGGCTCAACCCTTTCGTTTTGCGGCGTTTCCGCGGTGGTACACGCGATCGACCTCGAACACCCCGCCACGCTGCGATTCGGCATGGCCTTCGGCGCGGATGTGCACGCGCAGGCTGTCCGCATCCTGCGCATCGGTGGTGTAGCGGTAGGACACGCGGATGCCGTTGCTGGTGCTGATTTCCACCACCATGCCGTCGGGGTTGTCGTGCAGCAGCGCCTGCACGCCGGGCGCGATCTGCACGTGCGCGCCGGACAGCGGCAGGATCACCACGTCGCTGCTGCCGGGGCGGCCGAACACCACCGATTCGCGGGTGCGGTAAAGCAGCAGCGTATCGGTCAACGGCGCGGCGAAGTCCATCTCCGGACGCAGCATCTGCAGCGGACCGCTGGCGCGGCGTGCGCCGGATCCACCGCCGGGGGGGCCGCCCGGCGGGCCGCCTTCGCTGCCTGGACCGCCCGGGCCTCCCTGACCACCGCCCGGGCCTTCGCCGTCAGGCGCGGGTCCGCCGGCGGCGGCCGTTTGTCGCGGCACCGCGCGCTCGGCGGCCTTTTCTGCCTGCTTGGCGGCTTTCTTGTTGGCCTTGGCGTCGGCTTGCCATTGCGTCGGCGGGTCGGTGGCGACCTGTTGCGCGAACGCCGGGACCTGCAGCATCAGCACCAGCAGCAGAAGAGGGGGACAGCGACGGCGAACGGGCACGGCAAGACTCCGACTGGCAACGAGTCCGACGATGCTACGGCGCGGCGTTCGCGCGCTCTTGCCGTGGTGTGTCGCCGCCGGCCACGCAGCGCGCGCCGCTTCCTTTTCGCCGCGGGACCATGGTGCCGTTTCGGGGAAGGTTCCCGGCGGGCGGATGAAATGGCGACCGAAGTCTGGCGATTCGCTGCAGTCGGGACTGAAGTCCCTCCCACAAATGGCCTGTCTGACCATCGCCTGGCCCCATGTTCCCGAAGGCGCGACCGCCGGGACGGCTTCGGGCCGCCGGTTGCGACGGACGCTGTCGGTGCACGCCGTCGCGACCGCTGCGCCGATCCCGCAAGCCACTGCGGGATGCGGCCGCATCTGGGCGAAACCGCCCTACAGGTAGAGTCCCTCGGTCCGCAGCGCCGCAGCGCCGTTGCCGGCGACCCCCGCGGCGCTGGCAGGACGCGGATCCAGCCGTGCCTGGTCGGTTTCGTCGGTCCACACCACGAACGATTCCAGCGTGTTGTAGCCGAAGGTGTTGCTGATCGCCACGTCGGCGGCGTCGCGGCCGCGCGCGATCAGCACCCGGCCGATGCGCGGCAGGTTGTGGCGCGCATCGAAGGTGTACCACTGCCCGTCCAGGAACGCCTCGAACCAGCCGGAGAAATCCATCGGCGCCGCCGAGGCGGGCACGCCGATGTCGCCCAGGTAGCCGGTGCAGTAGCGCGCCGGGATGTTCATGCAGCGGCACAGCGCGATCGCCGAGTGGGCGAAGTCGCGGCACACGCCGCGGCCTTCCTGCAGCGCCTGTGCCGCGCTCTTGGTCGGGCGCGCGTGCTCGTAGCCGAATTCGATCTGCGCATGCACGTAGTCGCAGATCGCCTGCACCCGCGCCCAGCCGGTCGGCGCGCTGCCGAACAGGTCCCAGGCCATGCCGCTGAGCAGGTCGGTCTCGCAGTAGCGGCTGCCGAGCAGGTACATCAGGGTGTCGTCCGGCAGCTGCTCCACCGGGGTCTGCGGCGCGTCGTAGCGGTACTGGTCGGGCAGGCCGCTGTCGCGCACCACCGCGTCGGCGCGCAGGGTCAGTACGCCGGCCGGGGCCAGCATGCGCGTGCAGCTGTTGCCGAACTGGTCGCGATAGCCGCGCAGCGGAATCGCCGGTTCGGTCTGCAGCGCGGTGGCCACGACGATGTCGGTGCGGCGGCTGTCGTGGATGTCGAGCATCGCCAGCACCGGGGTGGGCTGCAGGAAACGGTAGCGGATCTCGTAGCCGAGGCGGATGAGCATGGGGGCAGGGGTCCGGTGCATGCAGCGAGGGGGCGTCCGAATGGACGGCGATGCACCGAGAGTGCGCAGCCTGCGCTCAGCCCGGTGTGAAGGCAGCTTGCAACCGATTCAGCATGCTGAGCAAGCGCTGCGCCCATTGCCGCTGTCCTGCACGGTCGGCGATCAGGTCCTGGCGGATCTCCAGTTCCACGTGCGCCAGGCCGCGCGCCTCGGCGTGCACCGGGATCGCGTAGTCGGTGGCGTCGCTGACCGAATAGGGCTGGTTGTCGCCGACCACCAGGCCCGGTTCGGCGCGCAGTTCGGCCAGCAGCGCCTGCGCGAAGCGCGCATCGCGCTGGTACAGCACGCCGGCATGCCAGGGCCGGGACTCGCCTGCCATCGCCGGGGTGAAGCTGTGCATCGCGATCAGGATGGTGGCCAGGCCGGCGTCGCGGCGCCGGTCCAGTTCCGCGGCGATGCGCGCGTGGTAGGGCGCGAAGATCGCGCTGACGCGCGCCGCGCGCGCGGCGGCGTCCAGCCCCTGGTTGCCCGGCACCACGGTGCCGTCGCTGACCTCGGCGATCGAACCCGGCGCCGACAGCGGCCGGTTGCAGTCGATCACCAGCCGCGAATAGGTCTGCACGATCGCGAACGCGTCCAGCGCCTGCGCCAGGTCGGCGGTGACGCCGGCGATGCCGATGTCCCAGCCGATGTGCCGGTCCAGTTCGTGCTGCGGCAGGCCCAGGTCGGCCAGCGCCTGCGGCACGCGCTGACCGGCGTGGTCGGCGATCAGCAGATAGGGCGAACGGCCGTGCGCCTGGTACACGGTGTAGGGCGGCGGATCGCCGGCGCCGAGCAGGGACGGCGCGGCATCCGCGTGCATCGTCGGCTCAGCCACGCGGGGTGCCGTCCAACTGGTGCTCGATCATCCACAGCCCGGCCCACAGCTTGGCGTCCAGCTCGTAGCCTTCGCCCATCTTCTGCACCAGCCAGGCCGCCGCGCGGGCGCGCGGCACCGTGTGCACGGTGATGTCCTCGCTGGCATCGCCGCCGCCGTCGCCGACCTTGCGCAGGCCGCTGGCACGGACGAAGGCGACCTTTTCGTTGCTGGCGCCGGAGGAGGTCGGGCCGATCATCAGCACCTCGGCGTGGTCGGCGGTCCAGCCGGTCTCTTCCTCCAGTTCGCGCACCGCCGACACTTCGATCGATTCGCCCGCGTCGATGTCGCCGACCAGCCCGGCCGGCATCTCGATGGTGCGCGCCTGCAGCGGCACGCGGAACTGCTCGACGAACAGCACCTCGTCGTCCGGCGTCACCGCGACGATGATCGCGGCCAGGCCGCCGGCGTGCACCCGTTCGGAATACTCCCAGGTGCCGCGCACCACCATGCGCTGGTATTTGCCTTCGTAGACGACGCGGGGCGGGGAATCGTGGCGGGTCATGGGTAGCGTTCGCTCGGTTCGGAAGAAGAAGGCGTGGCCGCGTCGGCGCGCAGCCCGGCTGTCCTGAAGTGTAGAGGCATCGGTGTCGCGATGATGCGCGTGCGTTTGTGGGTTTGCAGGTTTTCGGAGCGGTTCCGCAGGCCAGGTGCGTCGGTTCCGACGCCGCGACGGGCGTCGCTCCGTTGGTTACGGCTGAAGCCGCGTCTACCGCGACTTGCGGCGAGCTGTCGGGTGCATTGTGGGTGGGGCTGACTGGAGCCGCGGAGGTCCGCCGCTCCGTTCGTCGCGGCTGAAGCCGCTCCTACAGGGGGCTTGCGGCACGCCTGCTGGCTGCGCTGTAGGAGCGGCTTCAGCCCCGACCTCGCCGAGGTCAACACGCTTGTCGCTTGGCGATGGCCCGAGACCATCCGGCGTCGCTCTGCAAGCGCGTCATCCGTATCGCGTTGCGCCGACGCCTAGCCGACGGGACCGTCCAGCCCCGCCGCCTGCAGCAAGCGGCGCCGGGTCAACGGGCCGAAGCGCAGCGCTTCGCACAGGCCGTGCAGCATGTCGGCGTCGGCCTGGCCGCGGGCGAAGCCCGGTGCGGCCGAATGCAGCGGCGCGTCCAGTGCGATGGTGGCCAGTTGCCGCCACAGCAGCGCGTGCTCGCGCTGCTCGCGCAGGCGCACCGCCATCTGCGCCGCGCCGCGCAGGCGCAGGAACGCCACTTCGTCGATCCGCGCCAGCAGCGTGTCCAGGTCGCCGAAATGCGCCAGCAGGATCGCCGCGGACTTGGCGCCGATGCCGGTGACGCCGGGAATGTTGTCGATCGCATCGCCGGTCAGCGCCAGGTAGTCGGCGATCTGGTGCGCGTGCACGCCGTGCCGCGCCTTGACCCCGGCCATGCCCCAGCGCTGGCCGCGCGCGTAGTCCCACTGTTCGTCGAAGTCGAGCAGCAGCAACTGCGACAGGTCCTTGTCGGCGGACACGATCACGCCGTGGAAGCCGGCGCCGCGCATGCTGTGCAGGGCGCTGCCGATCAGGTCGTCGGCCTCGTAGTCGTGGTGCGCCAGCACGCCCAGGCCGAGCGCCGCGCACAGCGCCTTGCAGTGCGCGAACTGGCGCCGCAACGCGTCCGGCGCCGGCGCGCGATTGGCCTTGTAGGCCGGATACAGGCGATTGCGGAAGCAGCTGTCCAGTGCTTCGTCGAAGGCGATCGCGATGTGCTGCGGGCGCTCGCGTTCGAGCAGGTCGAGCAGGAAGCGGGCGAAGCCGTGCACCGCGTTGGTCGGCCAGCCCTGCGCGTCCTGGAACTCGTCGGGGATCGAGTGCCAGGCGCGGAACACGTACAGGCTGGCATCGACCAGGTACAGCGGCCGCGTCGGCGCCGCTGCGTTCACGGCGCCCAATCGCTCAGCAGCTGCTGCGGATCGGGACGCTCGCGCTCGGGCACCTGCATGCGCGGGGTGCCGATATGGATGAAACCGGCGATGCGCTCGTTCTCGGCCAGACCCAGCCGCGCCGCCACCGCGTCGTCGTAGGCCATCCAGGCGGTCAGCCACTGCGCGCCGAAGCCGTAGGCCTGCGCCGCCTGCAGCAGCGCGAAGCAGACCGAGCCGGCGGTCAGCCATTGCTCGATCTCCGGCACTTTCTCCTCGCGCTGCAGCCGCGCGATCACCGCGATCGCCAGCGGCGCATGCGCGAAACGTTCGCGATCCTTCTCCACCGCGGCGGGCGGGGCGCCCGGGTCGCGCTGCAGCGTGCGCTCGGCCAGGAAGTCGCCCAGCGCCAGGCGCGCCTGGCCGGCGATGCGCAGGAACCGGAACGGCACCAGCTTGCCGTGATCGGGCACGCGCACCGCCGAGCGCAGCATCGCCAGCAGGGTCGCCGCATCGGGTCCCGGCTCGCCCAATTGCTTGGACGGCACCGAACGGCGCTCATCCAGCGCTTGCAGCGAATGAAGTGTGCGCATAGTCTCGATTCCGTGGGGCGGGCGCCGAATTATAGTCGCGTGCCCAAAAGCGGCAGCGGATGCCGCGGTTACACGGAGAGTCAAGCTTCATCCTCGATCTGCCGCTAACTTCCGAATTGACGTCGGTCTCACTTGCGTTTGCGTATCACACTGCCATGACAATCGCCGAATATGCCGAGGAGCTGCTGCCCAGCCGCAATTCGGACCTGCTCGACCAGGTCCGGGACGTGGTATCGGTGCCGCTTGCAGAGGCGTTCGGCGAGGTGCTGGACGTGCTCGCCGATGCGCTGTTCCGCATGGCCGAGCGCGCGGGGCCGACCCAGAACGACTATTTCGAGGCGATCCAGCTGCTGCGGCAGCAGCGCGAGCCGATCGCGGCGCGCTTCCGCGGGCACCTGGCGCAGGCCTGGCAGGCCCTGGAGGCCGGTCGCCCGCTGTCGGTGGAACGCACCCTGGCGCGCGAGCGCGGCGACCTGAGCCTGGTCTCCGAACAGGAGCTGGACGTGCGCCTGGCGGTGCGCAACCTGGCCGGCGCGATCCAGCACCGCTGGCGCCCGGAACTGATGCGGCTCAACCGTTTCCTCGGTTTCATCGCCGGCGGCCAGCGCATCGATGCCGACAACAACCCGTTCGGTCCCGAGCATATCGGCGCGGCGGTGTATGCGGCGCTGCACGGTCTGGTGCTGGCGCCGCAGGTGCAACTGGCGATCGTCAAGATCTGCGAGCAGGAACTGCAGGAGCGGGTCGGCGAGCTGTACGCGCGGCTGGAGCAGCGCCTGGACCAGGTCGCGCGGGCGCGTTCGCTGCCGATGGGGCGCACCCGCCGCCGCGCCATCCCGCGCAACGGCGCCAGCGGCGACGAAGCGGCGCCGGACTGGATCAGCCGCTTCTTCGAGAGCTGGCATGCCGCCGCGCCGCTGTCGGCCGCGCAGCGGCGCGCGGCGCGCGTGCTGGACGCGCATGCCCGCGACGACCATGAGGTGCTGCCGCCGGCGCTGCGCGCCTTGCTGCACGAAGCGCAGCCGGTCGCCCCCGATCCCGCCGACGATGCGCGCCGCAGCCTGTCGCCGCGCGAACTGCTGTCGGTGCTGTCGCTGCTGCAGACCACGCCGCTGGCCGGCTTCGCCGCGATCGCCGAACACGGCGAATCGCTGGCGCAGGGGCTGCGCCGGCAGGTGGTGGCGATCGGCGCGTCGCTGGGGCTGGATCCGGCCAGCACCCGCCTGGAGCCGGCCGATGCGGACACGCTGGACCTGGTCGGCCTGCTGTTCGAGGTCATGCTCGACGAATGCGTGCTGCAACCGGCGCAACGCGAACTGCTCGGGCAGATGCTGGTGCCGCTGGCCAAGGTGGCGCTGATCGACGGCCGCCTGTTCGTGCGCGACGGGCATCCGGCGCGGCGCCTGCTCAATCTGCTGGCCGATGCCTGCGACGGCAATGCCGGCGACAGCGCGATCGAACAGGTGCTGCAGGCGCAGGCGCAGGCGGTGGTGGAGCGGGTGGTGAGCGACTTCGACGAGCACCTGGCGGTGTTCCTGACCCTGGAGGCGGAATTCGGCAGCGCCTACGAGCAGTACCGGCGCCGGGTGGAGATCGCCGAGCGCCGCGCGGCCGAGCTGCAGCGCGCCGAGGAACGCCGCGACAAGGCACGGCGCCTGGCCGCACAGGCCGTGGACGAACGCGTGCAGGGCGACGCGGACGGTGCGGCCTTGCCGTTGCCGATCGACACCTTCCTGCGCCAGCCGTGGTGCCAGTACCTGCAGCAGTCGGCGCTGCGCGACGACGGCCATGGCGCGGCGGTGAGCGCGGCGCTGGCGCTTGGCGATGCGGTGCTGGCGCAATGCCGCCAGGCGCAGACCGGCGGCGGCGTGCCGGCGGGCGGCTGGCTGCAGCCGCAGCGCGCCGAGCTGTTGCGGCTGTGGACCAGCGTCGGCCTGGATGCGGCCGCCGCCGACGCCGCCTGGCTGGGCTTGCAGGCGGCCCTGGACGATGTGGCGCATGCGCGCCCGCTGCAGGCGCCGGCACCTGCGCCCGCGCCGGCCGCTGCCGAGACGCCGGCGGCCGAGACCGTGCCGGCGTTGCCCGAGCCGGCGCAGGCGGCCGATTTCGACCACACCACCGCCGAGTATTTCCGCACCCTGGCGATGGGGACCTGGCTGGACTTCGTCGATCGCGAAGGGCGCGTGCAGCCGGGCAAATTGTCCTGGGTCAGCCCGATCTCGTCGCGGCTGATGTTCGTCAACCGCCGCGGCGGCCGCCTGTGCGTCGCCTCGCCGGAGGCGCTGGCGATGATGGTGCAGCTGGATCGCTTGCGCCTGCATCGCGACGACGATGCGTTCTACAGCGCGATGCAGGGTGCGGTGGACCGGTTGGAACGGGTCGCGGTCGCGGCCTGAACGCGCCTGGGCAGGCGCGTTTCGCACGGTCTTGCAGGTGACGTTACGTAAAGACCGCCTAGGATGACGGACGAGGTCACGTTCCGGAGCGTAAAATGTGTAGCGCGTCACGGTTGCTGTTCAGGTACCTTGCCTACCATGCAGAGGCGGAAACAGGGGCCGTGTCCGTTCGACTTCCTTTTACTCTTTTCCTAGCGCCGCTCCCGGCGCGGAGCCTTCGCGCATGAGTTTCAGCCCCAGCTCGCCGCACGCACATCCCGCGCGCGACCCGCATCTGCTGATGCAGGCGCGCGACGGCATGCTGCCGGTGCTGGGGCAGGCGTTCGCTGCCGCGCTGGCGCATTTCGACGACGTGCTGTTCGACCGCGCCGAGAGCGCCGGCGCCTCGCAGCTCCTGTTCCTGGACGGCATGCGCGAGCTGCGCCGCCGCCGCGACGAAATCGGCGTGCGCTTCCGTGCGCAACTGGACCAGGCCTGGCAGGCGCTGGAAGCCGGTGCGCCGCTGTCGGCCGAAGTGGCGCTGGCCGGCTACGGCCAGGGGCTGAGCCTGGTGTCCGAACACGAACTGGAATCGCGGCTGGCGGTGCGCAACCTGGCCAGCGTGCTGCTGCGCGAATGGAAACCGGTGCTCAGCCGCATCGACCGCCGCCTGGGCTGGATCGCCGGCGGCCTGGAACTGGACGCCGACACCAATCCGGTCGGCCCCGAACACATCGGCGTCGCGGTGCATGCCGCGTTCTCCACCAGCGATTTCGCCCCGGAAGTGCGGCTGGTGCTGATCAAGCTGTGCGAGCGCGACCTCACCGGTGGCATTGGCAAGCTCTACCAGGAACTGGACGACAGCCTGGCGCGGGCCGGGGTGATGCCGGAAATCTCGCGGCCGCGCCCGCCACCGCCGCCGCGCCGCGCGCCGTCGCCGCCGGAAGAGCGCCAGGCACGCGGCGACACCCCCGGGTTCGGCGAGGACAGCGGCGCTGCCGGCGAGGCGGGCGAGTACGACGAGCAGTACGCGCCGGCCTGGGCCAGCCGCTTCGTCAACCGCTGGGCCGAGAGCCGCGGCCGGCTGCAGGCTACCGATGGCTATGCCGAGGCCGGCGCCAACCTGCCCGGCGGCAGCCAGGGCGTGCTGCTGGAGGCGCTGCACGAACTGTTGCAGCAGACCCGCAGCGTGCGCGAGAACGCCACCTCCGCGGCCAGCGCCGCGGTCGGCCAGCAGCGCTCGTTGAGCCAGCGCGAAATGATCTCGGTGCTGTCGCTGCTGCAGGCCACGCCCAGCGCCACGCTGCGCGCGGCGATCGGCGACGACGGTGAATCGCTGGCACAGCGGCTGAAGAGCGAGGTGTTGTCCAACGCCACCCAGTTCGGCGTGGATCCGGCGCATGCGCGGCTGGATCCGGTCGACGAGGACGCGATCGACCTGGTCGGCATGCTGTTCGACGTGATGCTCGACGAGCGCGACCTGGAAGGGCGCTCGCGCGAGCTGATCGGGCGGCTGGTGGTGCCGTTCGTCAAGGTCGCGCTGCTGGACCGGCGCATGTTCGTGCAGAAGACCCACCCGGCGCGGCGCCTGCTCAACTCGCTGGCCGAGGCCTGCGAAGGCAATACCGGCGAGAGCCCGGCCGAGCGCGTGCTGATGGGCAAGGTCGAGGAGATCATCGAGCGGCTGGTCGCCGAGTTCAACGAGAACCTGGCGATCTTCCTGACCCTGGAAGAGGAATTCCGCGAGTTCCTGGCCCAGCACCGGCGCCGCATCGAGATCGCCGAGCGCCGCGCCGCCGAGACCCAGCGCGGCCAGGAAAAGCTGGAACTGGCGCGGCAGCGCGCCGAGGCGGAACTGCAGGCGCGCTTGCAGGGCCGGCAGCTGCCGCGGGCGCTGGACGACTTCCTGCGCCAGCCGTGGCAGCACCATCTGACCATGGCGGTGCTGCGCGAGGGCGAGGACGGCGCCGGCGTGCGCGACGCGCTGGCGCTGGCCGACGGCCTGCTCGAGGAAGCGGCCGAGGCGCAGCGGCACATCGTCGGCAAGCCCTGGCTGCAGGCCTGGCAGGGACCGCTGACCAAGGTCTTCGCCAGCGTCGGCCTGCATGCCGAGGCGGCCGCTTCGGCGATCAACGTGCTGCACGACACGCTGCAGGCGGTCGCCGAACTGCGTCCGGAACTGGAGCGCCCGCTGCCGGAACTGCCGCAGGTGACGCTGCCGCAACCGCCGGTGCAGGAGGCGCAGCCGGTGGAACTGACCACGCCGGAAACGGTGGACGACTTCGACAACGCCGATGCCGACCGCTTCCGCAAGATGGCGATCGGCACCTGGCTGGATTTCATCGACCGCGACGGCAAGGTGCAGACCGGCAAGCTGTCGTGGGTGAGCCCGATCTCGGCGCGGCTGCTGTTCGTCAACCGCCGCGGCGTGCGCTTCTGCGTGGCCTCGCCGGAGGAACTGGCGGTGATGGTGCGGCTGGGCCGGCTGCGCAGCCATATCAACGATGGCGCGTTCGACAGCGCGATGCAGGGCGTCATCGACCGGCTCGACCCGCAGAACGCGACGCTGCATTGAGGGCCGTTGGCAGGAGGCGGATGGATTCTGTCTCGCCGCCTTCCCAGGCTCTGCGCGCGGTGCATGCCCTTGTAGGAGCGGCTTCAGCCGCGACCGGGCGTTCCCGGGAATGCCGTCGCGGCTGAAGCCGCTCCTACAAAAACCGCCTGCGAACCGCTCGCCCGGCGCTGCCATCGCCGCGCGGACCCTGTAGCATCGGCGCCGACTAGGGCGGGCAACGCACGGGGAATCGCATGGCAGTGCAGGTGCTGGTGGTGAAGGAATCGGCGCACGGCGAACGCCGCGTGGCGGCGACGCCGGAGACGGTGAAGAAGCTGGTCGCGCTCGGCGCGCAGGTGCATGTCGAACCCGGCGCCGGCGTGTCCGCCGGCTTCGTCGATGCGGCCTATCTCGCGGCAGGCGCGCAGCTCGCCGATGCCGCGACCCCGGCGCAGGCCGACCTGGTGCTGTGCGTGCAGCCGCTGCCGGTCGTCGCGCTGAACCAGCTCAAGCCCGCCGCCGGCGTGGTCGGCATCCTGCAGCCGCAGGCCGACCCGGCGCGCGCCGAGGCGATGCAGGCGCGGCAGCTGGTCGCGTTCCCGCTGGAACGGCTGCCGCGCACCACCCGCGCCCAGGCGATGGACGTGCTCAGCTCGCAGGCCGGCATGGCCGGCTACAAGGCCACCCTGATCGCCGCGCAGCTGGCGCCGCGCTTCTTCCCGATGCTGACCACCGCCGCCGGCACCATCCGTCCGTCCAAGGTGCTGATCGTCGGCGCCGGCGTCGCCGGCCTGCAGGCCATCGCCACCGCCAAGCGCCTGGGTGCGCAGGTCGAAGGCTTCGACGTGCGTCCGGAGACGCGCGAGCAGATCGAATCGCTGGGCGGCAAGTTCCTCGACCTGGGGGTCAGCGCGGCGGGCGAGGGCGGCTACGCGCGGCAGCTGACCGAGGAGGAGCGCGCCGAGCAGCAGCGGCGCCTGGCCGAGCACCTGAAAGGCATCGACGTAGTGGTCTGCACCGCCGCGGTGCCCGGGCGCCCGGCACCGAAGATCCTCAGCACGGCGATGGTCGAGGGCATGAAGCCGGGCAGCGTGGTGGTGGACCTGGCTGCCGAGACCGGCGGCAACTGCGAACTGACCCGCCCCGGCGACACCATCGAGCATGCCGGCGTGGTCGTCGCCGGCCCGCTCGACCTGGCCAGCATGGGCGCCGTGCACGCCAGCGAGATGTATGCGCGCAACGTCTACAACTTCGTCGCGCTGTTCCTGAAGGACGGCGCGATCGCCTACGACTGGGACGACGAGTTGCTGGCCAAGACCCGCTGGACCGGTTGATCGGTGCTGTCGGCCGCGTGCCGTGCCTGCCACGGCGGCCGGCACCGACGCCGCGCGCCGATGCGACAGGTGCCGGCGCTGCCAGAGCGTTGTCTCCCGACATTCCCCGCATCGTGCCGGCCCCAATGAGGCAACGGCCAGCCGCAAGTTGCAGGCGGTGGGCGAGCTGCGGGAGCCAACTGTGGGAGCGACTTCAGTCGCGACGGGCATTGCCGATGACGCCAGTCCCGAATGTTCGCTCGATGGCGGCCGGGAAGCGCGCCCACCCCTGCAAAGTCTCCGAGCAAGGCCCCTGCGTCCACCTGCCGGCGCATTTCCGGCTCTGACGGTGGTGCGATGCAGCCTGGCGTCGCGTCGCGACGGATTCGACCGGCGTTGCGTCGCGATCGATGCTCCAGACCGGCCCCCAGTCGCGACGGCAGCGTTTAGACAGCGATAGAAAAGCGCCGCCGCCTCGGCGCGCTTACGGGACGGTCACCTGGAACCCGGCACAGGCCTGGTGTCCGGACTGGCGTTGGCCTTGATCCAGGCGTCGCGCTGCTGCGGGGTCATCGCTTCCCAGCGATCGCGCAGCGCCTTGCGTTGCTCCGGCGGCAGCGCCCGCATGCGTTCGAACAGGACCCGCGCCTCTTCGCGCTGCTGCGGCGTCATGTCTTCGTAGCGACGCGCGCCCTTGCGCGCGCGTTCGCGCTGCTCGGGGGTCATGCTCTGCCAGCGCTGCGCGTGCTCGAACATCCTGCGCCGCTGCTGCGGCGCATCGTTCCAGCGCTGGCGCATCGGCGCGATCAGCAGCTCGCGCTGCTGCGCGCTCAGGTGCTCCCAGTCCGGCAGCGGCGGACCCGCATCGGCGTCGGTATCCGCCGGCGGTGGCGGTGGCGGCGCGGCGAACGTCGCCAGCGGGGTGGCCCCGGCCAGCAGGGCCAGCGCCAGGGACATGCGGATCAGGCGGTTCATCGTGTTCATTCCATCGCCAGCGAAGTATCGGAACCCAGCCACAGGTACAGGTCGGGGTTTTCGTCGAGCAGGCCGGCCACGGCATCGTCGCCGTCGCCTTGCGCGGCGACGCTCGCGGACACCGCGGCCGCGGCGGGAGCGCCGGCGACGCTCGCCGCCTGGACCGCGACGGGCAGCGCCGGGCGCAGCAGCAGATGCATGCCGAAGGTGGCGCCGAGCAGGGCCGGGGCCGCCGCCAGCAGCCAGCCCCAGCGTCGCGCCGGCGCGGCGTGGGGGCGGCTGGCGGCGTGGCGGGCGGCGCGCAGTCGCGCCAGGGTCGGTGCCGGCAACGCCTGCAGCGAGGTCTGGTGCGCGCGGCGCATCTGCGCGTCGAACGCGGCCGAATGTGTGGTGTCGGGTTTCACCGGACGTCCTCCAGAAGTTTCTGCAACGCCTCGCGGGCGCGCGACAGATGGGTCTTGACCGAGCCTTCGGAGCAGCCCATCGCGCGTGCGGTGGTGGCCACGTCCAGCTCCTCGAGCACGCGCAGGGTGAAGGCTTCGCGCTGCCGCGCCGGCAGCGCGCGCAACGCCGTGACCAGCCGCGCATGCGTCTGCTGCTGCTCGTGGCGCTGCGCCGGCGTCGGGCCTTCGTCGGCCCAGTCCGGCTGGCTGTCCTCGCCGTGCTCGCTGGCCGGCGCCCAGAAGCGCAGGCGGAAGCCGCGGCGGCGCTGCAGGTCGATGATGCGCCGGCGCAGGATGCTCCAGAACAGCGGGGTCCATTCCTGCGCCGGCCGCTCGCGGTAGGCGAGCAGCTTGATCATCGCGTCCTGCACGGCATCCAGCGCATCCTCGCGCTGGCGCAGGCCGGCCTCGGCGAAGCGGAACGCGCGCGGGCCGATCTCGGCCAGGAACGCATCCAGCGACGCCGGCAGCGGACGCGCGGCGTCGTCGCTGTCGAGGTCGGTCGTCGGGGGATCGAGGGCGGGCGTGCTCACCAGCACAGCTTAGCTTCCTGGCGCGGGGATACCGTGGATAACGCGTTGCCGCCGCCGGGGTTGACCTGGCGACGGCCCCCGTTCGCCGCCGCTTTCCGCCCCAGACAGCCATCGCCCACCGATTCAGCACCCGGTTATGATTGCGGCGGTCGGGCGCGGCGCCCGGGAGAAGCGGAATGAGCGACGGTTTCGTGGCCTTGTACATCTTCATGCTGGCGGCCATCGCCGGGCATGTGATCATCTCGCGGGTGCCGGTGATCCTGCACACCCCGCTGATGTCCGGTTCCAACTTCATCCACGGCATCGTGCTGATCGGCGCGATGGTGGTGCTCGGCCATGCCGACACCACGCTGGAGAAGGCGTTGGGCTTCCTCGCGGTGCTGCTCGGCGCCGGCAACGCCGCCGGCGGCTACGTGGTCACCGAGCGCATGCTGGAGATGTTCAAGAGTTCCAAGAAGCCGGGGGACAAGCCATGAGCGCCGCGCAGCTGGTCGCGGTGCGCCCGCAGGGCGCCAGGGTCTGGTTCCAACTGTTGAGCTACCTGCAGTATCCGGCGCTGGTCGTGGCCGCGGTCTACGCGGTCAAGCCGCTGTTCGCCGGCATGGTCGGCATGTTCGACGACTGGAACTACGCCTTGCTCTACGCCGGCGTGGGCGTGGGTCTGTCCTCGCTGCAGGACCCCACCCGCACCCAGAACAAGATCTCTCACCGGGTCTGGCAGGACCCGCGCAAAGGCCGGCTGATGCTGTGGCTGCTGTCGATCGAGGCGCTGCTGCCGGTCGTGATCGGTCTGGTCGGCGCCTACCTGGCCAGCACCACCGCGCTGAACCAGCTGTCGCTGGGCCTGGTCGCGTTCGGCCTGGGCATGGTGGGGCTGCTGAAGACCGCGATCGAGATGTTCGAGCACCATCGCCTGGATCGTCAGCCGGATGCCGCGGCGCCGCTGGCAGGGGAACCCGCATGAGCACCGCCGAAGCACTGTCCTGGCTGGTGAAGGCCAGCTACCTGGTGGCCGCCACCCTGTTCCTGCTCGGCCTGCAGCGCATGGCCTCGCCCAAGACCGCGCGCAGCGGCATCCATTGGGCCGGCTTCGGCATGTTGCTGGCGACCGCGGCGACGTTCCTGCTGCCCGGCCTGCACAACCTGACCCTGATCCTGCTGGCGATCGTGATCGGCACCGGCGCGGCCTGGATCTCGGCCAAGAAGGTCGCCATCACCGACATGCCGCAGATGGTCGCGCTGTACAACGGCATGGGCGGCGGCTCGGCGGCGGCGATCGGCGCGGTGGAACTGCTGCGCTTCTCGTTCCTGGCGCACCGCGACACCTCGCACTGGAGCGAGAGCGCGATCGCCGCGCTGGCCGCGCGCCAGCCCGATGCGACCACGCTGGCGCTGGCCATCGTCGGCTCGGCGATCGGCGCGATCTCGCTGTCCGGCTCGGTCATCGCCTGGGCCAAGCTCGACGGGCGGCTGGACAAGCGCGTCACCTTCCCCGGGCAGCAGGCGTTCAACCTGCTGGTGTTCGTGGCGATGCTGGGCCTGGGCGCCTGGGCCGCAATCGGGCTCAGCCCGGTGGCGATCGTCGCCTTCTTCGCGCTGGCGCTGGCGCTGGGCGTGCTGATGACGCTGCCGATCGGCGGCGCCGACATGCCGGTGGTGATCTCGCTGTACAACGCCTTCACCGGCCTGGCGGTCGCGTTCGAAGGCTACGTGCTCGGCAACGAGGCGCTGATCATCGCCGGCATGATGGTCGGCGCGGCCGGCATCCTGCTGACCCGGCTGATGGCCAAGGCGATGAACCGGCCGATCAGCGGCGTGCTGTTCTCCAACTTCGGCGGCGGCGGCCAGGCGCAGGAGATCAGCGGCGCGCAGAAGCCGATCGAGGCCGGCGACGTGGCGGCGATGATGGCCTACGCCGAACGCGTGGTGATCGTGCCCGGCTACGGCATGGCGGTGGCGCAGGCGCAGCACAAGATCTGGGAGCTGGCGCAGCGGCTGATCGAGCGCGGGGTCAAGGTCAAGTTCGCGATCCACCCGGTGGCCGGACGCATGCCCGGGCACATGAACGTGCTGCTGGCCGAGGCCGGTGTGCCCTACGACCTGATCGCCGACATGGACGACATCAATCCCGAGTTCCCCAGCACCGACGTGTCGCTGGTGATCGGCGCCAACGACGTGGTCAACCCGGTCGCCAAGACCGATCCGGCCAGCCCGATCTACGGCATGCCGATCCTGGACGTGGTCAATTCCAAGAACGTCGTGGTGATCAAGCGCGGCAAGGGCACCGGCTTTGCCGGAATCGAGAACGCGCTGTTCTACGCCGACAACACGCGCATGCTGTACGGCGACGGCGCCGAGGCGGCCGGCGCGCTGGTCAGCGAATTGAAGGCGCTCGACGGCGGGCATTGAACCGGCGCCGGCGATCGGCGCCCATGGATGCTGTCGCGGCCGAAGCCGCTCCTACAGGGCTTGCGGGAACACTGTAGGAGCGGCTTCAGCCGCGACCTTTGCCTTCAGCGCGCGCTGAAATAGGCCACGACCAGGCCGATGCCCAGCCACAGCACGTCGCCGGGGCGGTTGGCCAGCACGGTCAGCGTCCAGGCGTAGCGCGCGCCCAGTTTCAGCGACGAATCCCAGGTATCCAGGCCCAGCCCGGCGCCTACGTGCGCGGCGGCGATGCCCCAGTTGGCGGCGACGATCACCAGCGCGGTGGCGAGCACCGCCACGGCGATGCGCAGCTTGCCGCGCGGCAGCGTGCCCAGGCGCAGCATCCACGCGACCTCCAGCGCCACCAGCACCGCCATCCAGCCGGATTGGTGGCCCAGGCTCAGCGCGACCAGCATCCAGGCGATCAGGGCGGTGAAACAGCCCAGGCAGAGCAGCAAGGGCCATAGCCAGTGCGAAGTCCTGGCCGGCGTGGAAGAGGGCGGCATGCGATGTTCCCGGAGAATCCGTACAGGATACCCTTCGCCGCGTTCGCCGCGCACTCGGATAAACTGGACGACTTGCACCGGCGGGGCCAGCCCCCATATCGCCCCCATGTACTCACGCAGCAGCGAACCTGTCCAATTCGAACGCGATTGCGCGGCGGTGATGGTGCCGCAAGGCGACGCGGTCACCCTGCCGGCCGGCAGCTACGGCTACATCACCCAGGCGCTGGGCGGCAGCTATACGGTGTTCGTGGAAGGCAACCTGTTCCGCATCGCCGGCAAGGACGGCGACGCGATCGGCAAGGAACCGCCGCCGGGCCTGGACCTGCCGGAAGGCGCCGGCGACGAGCAGGTCGAGGCGCTGATCTGGCAACAGCTGCGCACCTGCTTCGATCCGGAGATCCCGTTCAACATCGTCGATCTGGGCTTGGTCTACGAAGTCGACATGCAGCCGCGCGAGGACGGCCAGCGCATGGTCGAGGTGAAGATGACGCTGACCGCGCCGGGCTGCGGCATGGGCGACATCCTGGTCGACGACGTGCGCAGCAAGCTGGAGCTGATCCCGACCATCGCCGAGGCCGATGTCGAACTGGTGTTCGATCCGCCGTGGGGCCGGCATATGATGTCCGAGGCCGCCCGCCTCGAAACCGGCATGCTCTGACCCGCGCGCGACTGCGCGACCTGGGGCCGGGACAAGGCGCCGCCGCTGCGCCTCGATGATGCAGCGGCACGGCCGTCCCTCGACTACCACAGGAAACCCCGGTGTCCGCTACCGAGCCGTCTTCGCAGTTCCGCCTGATCCCGTCCACCACCGCACGCAGCGCCGACGCGCGCGCGCAGATCCTTGCCGCGCCGGGCTTCGGCAACTACTTCACCGACCACATGGTCGCCATCGAATGGGACCGCGAGCAGGGCTGGCACGACGCCCAGGTGCGCGCCTACGGCCCACTGGCGCTGGATCCGGCCGCCTCGGTGCTGCACTACGGGCAGGAGATCTTCGAGGGCATCAAGGCCTATCGCCATGCCGACGGTTCGATCTGGACCTTCCGCCCGGACGCCAACGGCAAGCGCCTGCAGCGCTCGGCGCAGCGCCTGGCGCTGCCGGAGCTGCCGGTGGAGCTGTTCGTCGAATCGCTGCGCCAGCTGATCGCGGTCGATGCCGCGTGGGTGCCGTCGGCGCCGGAGACCAGCCTGTACTTCCGTCCGTTCATGATCGCCAACGAGGCGTTCCTGGGCGTGCGCGCGGCGCAGAAGGCCGGCTACTACGTCATCGCCAGCCCGGCCGGCGCCTACTTCGCCAAGGGCGTGGCGCCGGTGGCGATCTGGCTGTCCACCGACTACGCGCGCGCGGCCAAGGGCGGCACCGGCGCGGCCAAGTGCGGCGGCAACTACGCCGCCTCGCTGCTGCCGCAGCAGCAGGCGCAGGCGCAGGGCTGCTCGCAGGTGCTGTTCCTGGACCCGGTCGAGGGCAAGTATCTGGAAGAGCTGGGCGGCATGAACGTGTTCCTGGTGATGCGCGACGGCAGCCTGGTCACCCCGGCGCTGTCCGGCAGCATCCTCGAGGGCATCACCCGCGACAGCATCCTGCAGTTGGCGCGCGATCGCGGCATGCAGGTGGTCGAGCGCCAGGTGACCATCGACGAGTGGCGCGACGGCGTGGCTTCCGGTGCGATCGCCGAGGTCTTCGCCTGCGGCACCGCCGCGGTGGTGACCCCGATCGGGCAGCTGAAGGGCAAGGATTTCGAGGTCGGCGACCTGACCGCACCGGCCGGCCCGGTGACCCTGTCGCTGCGCCAGGAACTGACCGACATCCAGTACGGCCGCGTGGCCGACCGCCACGGCTGGCTGTTGCGGTTGGGCTGAGTCCAGGCGTTCTCCCGCCCGCCGGCACTGCTGGCGGGCGCCGAGCTGGGCGTGGCGCAGGCTGCGCCCAGCTTCGATCCCCGGGGACGTCGTCCGTTCCCGGATGTGCCACGGGCGGCCCGTAGGCCCGCCCCGGCACACCGCCCGGCGCGTGCGGCCGCGCATCGCCGCGACGTCCCCAATGCGCGGCGCGACCCGGCACTACCGCTGCGCAGGGCGTTCGCTGGCCCTGCCGCCGTTCAGCGCACCCGCTTCTACGGATGGGCGGCTGTCTGCATTGGCGCGTGACCATGCCCGCGCCGCGCAAAAATGTCCCGGGACTGTCTTCTCGGGTCATCGTCATTGCCTTCGTGTCGCAAAAAGATAAAGCGCAGCCCGTCTTTATGTTGACAACCGTCACGCTTATGAATTTTGGACGATCAAAAGTTGGTCCATACGCGTCTGTATTGGGATAGCGTCCGATGAACGGCTGGCAACAGGGGGCCGGCCTGGGAGTCGCGCTGCACTCGGATTCAGTGCCTGTTTAGGCCTCCGCAGCGCGAAAAATCGCCGTCAGGTGGCAATCAACGAAAAGGAAGTTCCGAATGTCCGAAATTTCGCAACGTGGTTCGCGCCAGCGTCCTTGGCTGGTCGTGCTGGGAGCGTCCGCATTGACTTCGCTGTTGCTGGCGACCCCGGCATTTGCCGGCGACGTCAACCTCTCCGGCCTGAACGCCGAGCCGACCGTGCAACGTTTCATCGTCAAGACCCGCGATGCCGCCCCCGTCGGCGTCGCCAGCACGTCCGCCGCCACCACCTCGGCCTCGCTGCGCGCGACGCTGCAGTCGGTCGCCGCGGCGATGCCGGCCAAGAACGGCCGCGCGCTGGGGCTGACCAGCCTGCGCCGCCTGGCGGTCGGCCCGGAAGTGATCCAGTCCAACCGGCCGCTCGATCACGCCGAGGCCGAGACGCTGATGCGCCAGCTGGCCGCCGACCCCAATGTCGAGTACGTCGAAGTCGACCAGCGCATGACCATCGCGCTGACCCCGAACGATCCCAGCCTGTCCAACCAGTGGGCCTTCGGCACCACCACCGCCGGCATCAACGTGCGTCCGGCCTGGGACCAGGCCACCGGCAACGGCGTGGTCGTGGCGGTGATCGATACCGGCATCACCAGCCACCCCGATCTCAACGCCAACGTCCTGCCGGGCTACGATTTCATCAGCGTCGCCGCCGACGCGCGCGACGGCAACGGCCGCGACAGCAACCCGGCCGACGAAGGCGACTGGGCCGCGGCCAACGAGTGCTACTCCGGTTCGCCGGCGTCCAATTCCAGCTGGCACGGCACCCACGTGGCCGGCACCATCGCCGCGGTGACCAACAACAGCACCGGCGTGGCCGGTACCGCGTTCAATGCCAAGATCCTGCCGGTGCGCGTGCTCGGCAAGTGCGGCGGCTACACCTCCGACATCGCCGACGCGATCACCTGGGCCTCCGGCGGTACCGTCAGCGGCGTGCCGGCCAACACCACCCCGGCCGAAGTGATCAACATGTCGCTGGGCGGCAGCGGCACCTGCTCGACCACCTACCAGAACGCGATCAACGGTGCGGTCGGCCGCGGCACCACCGTGGTGGTGGCGGCCGGCAACAGCGCCGCCAACGTCTCCGGCTCGGTGCCGGCGAACTGCGCCAACGTGATCGCGGTGGCCGCGACCACCTCCTCGCGCGCCAAGGCCAGCTACTCGAACTACGGCACCGGCATCGACATCTCCGCACCGGGCTCGAGCATCCTGTCCACGCTCAACGACGGCACCACCACCCCGGGCAATGCCAGCTACGCGTCCTACAACGGCACCTCGATGGCGACGCCGCACGTGGCCGGCGTGGTCGCGCTGATGCAGTCGGTCGCGCCGTCCCCGCTGACCCCGGCGCAGGTGGAGAGCACCATCAAGAGCACCGCGGCCAGCTTCTCCTGCTCGCAGGGCTGCGGCGCCGGCCTGCTCGACGCCAATGCCGCGGTGACCGCTGCGCTGGGCGGCGGCACCACCACGCCCCCCACCGGCAACACGCTGCAGGACGGCGTGCCGGTCACCGGGCTCGGCGCCAGCAGCGGCTCGGAGCTGAACTACACCGTGACGGTGCCGTCCGGCGTCAGTTCGCTGACCGTCACCATCTCCGGCGGCAGTGGCGATGCCGACCTGTACGTACGCCTGGGCAGCGCGCCGACCGACAGCACCTATGGGTGCCGCCCGTATCTCAACGGCAACAACGAGACCTGCACCTTCAACGCGCCCAGCGCCGGCACCTACTACGTGCGGCTCAAGGCGTACAGCACGTTCTCGGGCGTCACCCTGACCGCGAACTACTGATCCGCACGCGGCGCGGCGCTCGCCTGGACGGCGGCGCCGCGTACGCCGCGAATACCGAACGGATCGGCAGGGCAGGACGCCCTGGACGCTGCAGACACGACAGCCCCGCGCCCCGGCGCGGGGCTGTTTTGTTGTCGTGGGCGCCGATCCGCGCGCCTGTCGCGCAGCTGCGGATGATCGAGGTGGGGCACGCGCGTGGCGGTCGTTTTCGCTTGCGTTCGCTACCTGCCGCCATGCCGCTGCGGATGCGGTCGACGCAGCCGCTGGCGGTATTCCTCGCTCCTGCCATGCCGTCCACGCACGTCGCCGTGCTAACGCGTCACTCGCATAGATCGCAGGCGCGCGCCTGCAGCACGTCCAGCACCTGCTCGGCGGCGATTTCGACCAACAGTCCGCGCTGCCCGGCGTTGAACCACACGCTGCCCGGGGCCAGCGCCGATTGCTCGACCAGCACCGGCGCCGGCCGCTGCTGGCCCAGCGGACTGATCCCGCCGACCTTGTAGCCGGTGCGGCGCTCGGCCTCGGCCACTTCCATCATCCGTGCCGATTTGCCGGCGCCGGCCGTGGCGAGCTTCTTCAGCTGCACGCGGCGATCGGAGGGCACCACCACGCACACGGCGTTTTGGTCGATCCACGCCATCAGGCTCTTCAACACCCTTGCCGGCGGCAGGCCGAGCGCCTGCGCCGCCTGCAGGCCCTTGGCGCCGGCTTCGGCTTCGTAATCGTAGGGATGCAGGCGATAGGCGACGCCGGCCGCGTCCAATGCCCTGGTTGCGCGGGTGGCTTTGGACATCGCGGCTCAGACGGGCTCGAAGCGATTCGCGGCCACGTTCTTGCGCACCTTCTGCGGATCCCAGATCTGCCCGTTCATGGCGATGTAGACCCCGGCCGGCAGCGACTGCACCGCGCCGACCGCGCAACCGATGTTGAATTCGGCATCGGAGCCGCGGAACCGCGCCGGGTTCAGCGCGCCGGTCATCACGATGGTCTTGTCCGGGATCGTCTGCAGCACCTTGCCGGTCTGCACCATCGAGTCGGTGCCGTGGGTGAGCAGCACGTGGCGCGCGGACTGCGCGGCGACGGTGGCGCGGATCAGCTCGCGGTCCTCGTCGGTGATGTGCAGCGAGTCCTTGCGGATGATCGGGATCACGGTGAAGCGGAAGGTCACGCCCAGTTCCTTGAGGATCTGGCCGATCTGCGGATCGCCGATCTGGTAGTCGGACTTGTCGTCGAAATAGATCTTGTCGATCGTGCCGCCGGTGGTGACGATCAGGAGTTCTTCCATTGCCGGTTCCTAGAGCATGACGGGGCGCGGCCGCGGTCGCGCAAGGCCGCCATGATACCGGCAGGCCGGCGGCGGCCGCTCAGGGCGTGTCGCGGCCGGGCGGCCTGGCGTCGCGCTTGCGGGCGAAACGCGCGCGCAGTCCCGGCGCGCTGGACAGGCCGATCGCCAGCAGCGCCAGCAGCAGTTCGGCCCAGGCGTAGGCGCGCTGCGGCGGATGGCTCCAGGCGGCCATCACCCCGTGGCTGAACCAGAACAGCCCAAACACGCCGGCCCAGAAGCGCGCCACCGCCGAGCCGCGCAGCACGCCGATCGCCAGCAGCAGCGGCGGCAGCGCGAACACCAGCAGCGCGGCGAGACGGTGGCGGTCGTCGTGGAACCAGGCCGCGTACAACAGCGCCAGCACCAGCAGCGTGGCGGCCAACGCATGACGCAGGCGGGTGGTGCTCATGGCGCCGCCAGGCGTTGCGCGATGCCGGCCAGGCGCCGGCCCAGCGCGCGCGCCAGCTGCGCTTCTTCCTCGCTGGGTTGCGGATCGTCGTCGGCGCCGGCGACGTGGCTGGCGCCGTACGGGGTGCCGCCGCTGCGCGTGCTGCTGAGCAACGGCTCGGTGTAGGGAATGCCGACGATCACGCAGCCGTGGTGCAGCAGCGGCAGGTGCATCGACAGCAGCGTGGCTTCCTGGCCGCCATGCAGCGAGGCAGTGGAGGTGAACACTGCCGCCGGCTTGCCGGCGAGGGTGGCGCTGGCCCATTCGGCGCCGAGCCCGTCGATGAAATGCTTGACCGGCGCGGCCATGTTGCCGAAGCGGGTCGGGCTGCCCAGCGCGAGACCGACGCAGTCGCGCAGGTCGCTGGCGTCCACGTACGGCGCGCCGCTGTCGGGCACCGGCGGCGCGCTGGCCTGGGTGACCGCGGCCACCGGCGGCACCGTGCGCAGGCGCGCGGCCATGCCGGGCACTTCGCCGACGCCGCGCGCGATCTGCCGCGCCAGGCGCGCCACCGAACCGCCACGGCTGTAGTACAGGACCAGGATCTCGGCCATGCGGCCCTCGCTTGCTTGCACCAGAACGGCCGCCAGTATCGGCGATGCCGGCATCCGTGCGCATCGGGTACCCTTGCCCGATGCAGCCTTTGGACACGGTCAATCTCTGGACGGAGCGGGTGCGCGACCGCGCGCGGATGCGCAGCTTCGCCGGGTTCCTGTGGCGGCGCTTCCTCGACGACCGCCTGTTCCAGGCCGCCGCCTCGCTGGCCTACACCACGATCTTCGCGCTGGTGCCGCTGGCGATGGTGGTGTTCGGCGTGCTCTCGGCGTTCCCGGTGTTCGACCGCTGGAGCGACCAGCTCAGCGACTACATCTTCTCCAACTTCGTGCCGGCCGCGGCGCGCTCGGTGGAGGCCTATCTGCGCCAGTTCTCGGCCAGCGCCGGGCAGCTGACCAGCGCCGGCACCATCGCGCTGATGGTGTCGCTGCTGATCACCTTGAACAGCGTCGAGCAGACCTTCAACCGGATCTGGCGGGTGGTCTCGGCGCGGCCGCGGCTGACCCGCTTCCTGGTGTACTGGACGGTGCTGACCCTGGGGGCGCTGCTGGCCGCGGCGTCGCTGGCGGCGTCGGCGCGGTTCTTCGCGCTGCCGCTGTTCCGCACCAGCGAGGGCCGGCTGCTGGCGCAGATGGCGCTGGGCCTGGCCCCGGTGCTGATCGAATTCGTCTGCATCACCCTGGTGTACCGGGTGGTGCCGCACCACACGGTCAAGCTGCGCCACGCGGTGCCCGGCGCGCTGCTGGCGGTGGCCCTGCTGGAACTGGTGAAGTGGGGGCTGAGCCTGTACCTGGGCAGCTTCCAGTCCTACCAGCGCATCTATGGCACGGTCGCATTCGTGCCGATCTTCCTGCTGTGGACCTACCTGAGCTGGATCGGGATCCTGCTCGGCGCCTCGCTGGCATCCTCGATCGCCGCCTTCCGCTACCAGCCGGCGTCGATGCGGCTGCCGGCCGGCTACGAGATCTACGGCTTGCTGCGCCTGCTCGGGCGCTTCGCGCAGGCGCGCAAGGACGGCCACGGCCTGCACGAGGATCAGATCCTGCAACTGGAGCCGATGCTGACCGATTCGCTGGTGCAGGAACTGCTGTGCGAACTGGAGCGCAGCCGCCTGCTCAGCCGTGCCGAGCACGGCGAATGGCTGCTGGCGCGCGACCTGGCCGACGTGCCGCTGACCGAACTCTACGAAAACTGCCAGCTGCGCATCCCGATCGCCGAAGCCTACCTGCCGTGCCGCGACGACGCGCTGGGGCAGGCGGCATGGCGCGCGCTGGACGAATTGCGCATGCCGCTGCGCGACGTGCTGAAACGGCGCGTCGGCGACCTTTACACCCATATCGGAGACCTCGCATGACCCCGCGCATCCTGTTCCCGTTGTTCGCCGCTGCCGCGCTGCTGGCAGGCTGCGATCGGCATCCTTCGCCCGCCGACGGCGCCGCGCCGGGCGCGCCGGCGCCTGCGGCTCCCGCCGCCCCGGCGGCACCTGCCGCGCCAACTGCGCCGACTGCGCCCGCCGCTGGCGAAGGAGCGAACGTGGTGCAGGAAACCCGGCCGCAGCCGACGCTGAAGGTGAAGGCGGTGGACGGCAGCGAGTACGACCTGGCCGCGCATCGTGGACAGTGGGTGGTGGTGAATTTCTGGGCCACCTGGTGCGCGCCGTGCCTGAAGGAAATGCCGGAGCTGTCGGCGTTGCACGTGATGCGCGACAACATCGAAGTGGTGGGCCTGGCCTACGAGGACATCGAGCCGGCGGAGATGCAGGCGTTCCTGAAGGAACACCCGGTGGCCTACCCGGTGGCGATCCTCGACACCTATGCGCCGCCGGCCGATTTCGCGACCCCGCGCGGACTGCCGATGACCTACCTGATCGCGCCCGACGGCAAGGTCGCCAAGCAGTTCCTGGGTCCGGTCAATGCGCACGACATCGAGGCGGCGATCGCCGCAGCCGGCGGCAAGGTCGCCGGCCAGGCGAAGGCGGCCGGTTGATGGGGGCCGCCCGCTTCCTGGTCGCCGGCCGGGTGCAGGGCGTGTATTTCCGCGCCTCCACCCGCGAACGCGCGCTGGCGCTGGGGCTGGATGGGCACGCGCGGAACCTGGCCGACGGAAGCGTGGAGGTCATCGCAGCAGGCGAGGCCGCGGCGCTGGAGGCGCTGGCCGAATGGCTGCGGCACGGCCCGCCGGCAGCGCGGGTCGAGCAGGTGCTGCGCGAGCCGTGGCCGGAGCCGGTGGCGGCGGGCTTCGCGATCGGGTGACATCGCGGAAATCTTGGCGGCTCGCGGGGGAGGGGCTTCAGTCCCGACGAGGCCTTACCGGTAGCGCGTCGGGACTGAAGTCCCTCCCACACCACCGCCGGTCGCTGCAGAAGGCGTCTGAATCCGGTCGCGTCGTTGCGGACGCGTCCTGTCGCGGCTGAAGCCGCTCCTACAGGAAGCCATTGCACCGTCGGGCGCGGACCGCATCATCGAGTCCCCAATCCCGAGTCCCGAGTCCCCAATCCCCAATCCCGGCCTCAAACCGGATACGACGCGATCGGCTGCAACACGCCGAATTTTTCCTTGCGCGGTTTGTGCTTCAGCGGCGGCAGTTCCAGTTCAGGCTCCTGCAGCGGGGTGTCGGGCAACTGGTCGAGCAGATGCCGGATCAGGGTCAGGCGGCCGCGCTTCTGGTCGTTGAAGTCGACCAGCGTCCACGGCGCCTGTTCGCGGTGGGTGGCGTCCAGCATCGCCTCGCGGGCACGGGTGTAGTCGGCGTACTGGGCGCGCGACTGCAGGTCCACCGGCGACAGCTTCCAGCCCTTCAGCGGATCGTGCAGGCGTTCGGCGAAGCGCTTCTCCTGCTGGTCCTGGTCCACGCACAACCAGTACTTGAACAGGCGGATGCCGTCGTCGACCAGCAATTGCTCGAACAGCGGCGCCTGGCGCAGGAAGGCCTGGTATTGCGCGTCGCTGCAATAGCCCATGACCCGCTCCACCCCGGCGCGGTTGTACCAACTGCGGTCCATCAGCACCATTTCGCCAGCGGCCGGCAGATGCGTGGCGTAGCGCTGGAAATACCACTGCGTGCTTTCGCGGTCGGTCGGCTTGGGCAGCGCCACCACCCGGCATTGGCGCGGATTCAGATGTTCGGCGATGGCCTGGATCGCGCCGCCCTTGCCGGCGGTGTCGCGGCCTTCGAACAGCACCAGCATGCGCTCGCCGCTGTGCTGCAGCGCTTGCGCCAGCGCCGTCAGCTCCAGTTGCAGCGGTTGCATCAATGCCTGGTACTGCTTGCGCTTGAGCTTGCTCATTTGCTGCGTCTCGTGCGGGTTCCGGCCATGCTGCGCGCCACTTCCAGCAGCGCGCCCTGCTGGCGGCTGTCGAGCGTGCGATAGGCCTGCAATAGGTCGTGTTCGCCACGGGTGCGGGCCGGGTCGAGCTGGCTGGCCAGTTCGCCGAGCAGCGCGCCCGCGGGAACGCCGAAGGCGCGCGCCAACGCATTGAGCTGGTCGCGGCCGGGCATCTTCTCGCCGGCCAGCCAGGCCTTGACCGTGGCGGCGCCGGCGCGCGGGATGGCGGCAGCGATGTCCGCGGCGGTCATGCCGCTGGCTTTGGCCAGCAGGCGCAGGGTGGTGTCCAGGGGCATGCGCGGTTCCAGGTCATTCCTTCAGGCGTGGGCGCAGCGTGGCCAGGTTGCACGGCCGGGTGCGCGCGTCGAGCTGCGCGGCGACGATCCTTTCCCAGGCGGTGCGGCAGGCCGAGGTCGAGCCGGGCAGGCAGAACACGAAGGTGGCGTTGGCCAGGCCGGCGAAGGCGCGCGACTGCAGCGAGGAGGTGCCGATCTCCTCGAAGCTGATCGCGCGGAACAGTTCGCCGAAGCCGGGCATCTGCTTGTCCAGCAGCGGCAGCAGCGCCTCGGGGGTGGAGTCGCGGCCGGTGAAGCCGGTGCCGCCGGTGACCAGAATGCCGTCGACCCGCGGGTCGGCGATCCACGCCGAGACCACCGCGCGCATCCGGTAGCGGTCGTCGGGCAGCAGCTCGCGCGCGTACAGGCGGTGGCCGGCCTCGCCGAGCACCGACACCAGGTAGTCGCCGGAACTGTCTTCGGCCAGGCTGCGCGTGTCCGAGACGGTCAGTACGCACAGGTTCAACGCGATGAAATCGGCTTTGGCGCTCATGCCCGAAGCCTAGCGGCTCGCCCGGTCGGCGTATAGCCTGCCGACGCGCATCGGCGGCGTCCGTACAGGCGCCGTCGCAGAACCGGGGCGACGCCGGTTCAGGCGCATGCGTGCGCGGGCTGCGTCGGGGTGCCGGGCAGGGTCAGCGCGCGCGGCCGGTAACGGCTCACGCTGGCCGCGGGATGGGACGCCAGGGGCAGGCGCTCGGGTTCGCGCTGCAAGGCGCGACGCTGCGCGTCGGCGCTGCTCCATTCGGCGTAGTCGAGCAGGCTGAGGCCGTCGTCGGACAGGTGCAGGTGCGAGGCGATCAAGCCGCGCAGCGCGTGCGCGCCGTTTTGCAGCGCAGCGAACGCCGCGCTGGCGTGGAGCTGCGCCTGCGCGGCATCGCGGGTCGCCAGTCTGGTCACCACGACGCAGCCGGGCGCGCGCTGCGGATCGGACACCCCGCTGCGGATGCGCCGGTAACGGTGCAGCGTCAGTCGCGGCGCCGGCGCGCGCGGGTGCAGGCTGCGGCCGAGCTGCGTGGTGTCGTCGCCGCAGCATTGTGCGTACAGCAGATCTGGCGCGGCGCTCAGCGATTCCAGCCAGGCCAGGGCATGCAGGCCGCCGCCGGGGTTGGCGTGCAAGCGTGCGAGCAGCGTCGCGCAGACCGGTGCCGAGGCGTGGGCGACCAGTACGCTGCGTGCGTGCGGGGAGGTGAGGTCGGGCGACAGGCGTGACGGCATCGGGGCGTGCGCGAACGGAAGGCACGCAGTGTCGAACCTCAACCGCGCTTCAGGTCAAGCGCGTTCGTGCATGGGGGCGCTTCGGCAGCGTGCGGCGATGTGCGTGCCGTCAGCCGCGGTCGGCTGCCGCTCGCGCTGCGTTGAAGAAGCGCGAGCGCCGATGCCGGCAACCTGTCGGGAGGTTCGGTCTGGCTGCGAACGCATCCGTTCCCGCGCGCCAGGTGTCGGTGCCGCCGCGGCCGGGCAATTGGCGAGCTACTGCGGCCCGCTCCAGCCGTGCCGGCGCGCGGTATCGCGCAACACGTCGGCGAAGTCCGCAGCGAAGCCTTGCATGTCGAACAGGCCGGCGCTGGCGCGGCGCTGCTGCAGCGTGTCGCGCAGTGCGCGCAGCGCCGCCGGATCGCGGCCCAGCTGCACCGCCTTGGCGACGAAGGCATCGTCGTCGGCGACGTTCATCGCGTCCATGCCCAGGTGATGGTTGAGACTGCCGGCCACGCGTGCGGCGAAAGTCGCGCCGGGGCAGGTCAGCAGCGGGCAGCCGGCCCACAGCGCGTCGGAGGCGGTGGTGTGCGCGTTGTACGGATGCGTGTCCAGGAACAGGTCGGCATGCCGGTAGCGGGCCAGGTAGTCGGCATGCGCCAGCTTGGGCATGAAGCGCAGCCGCGCCGGATCCACTTCGGCACGGTGCGCGGCATCGCGCAGCCGCGCATCGGCCTGGCCGGGCCCGGACAGCAGCCACAGCACGCTGTCCGGCACCTGGCGCAGCACGGCGAGCATGCGCGCCATGCTGCGCGGGGTCAGCTTGTAGCTGTTGTTGAAGCAGCAGAACACCGTGCCGTGCTCGGGCAGCCCGCAGTCGCGGCGCGACGGTGGCGCGCCGACGTGGCGGCTGTCGTCCGAGGGCTGGAACGCGCGCGGCAGGCGCAGCACGCGCTCGCTGTAGTGCGCGGCCAGCGCACCGGGCAGCGCGAACGCATCGCCGATGACGTAGTCGATCCACGGCGCGCCGGACGTGCCCGGGTAGGCCAGCCAGTTGATCTGCAGCGGTGCCGGACGCAGCGCCAGCACTTCCGGCGCACCGCCGCCGCCCCAGCCGCGCAGGTCGAACAGGAGGTCGATGCCGGCAGCGCGAATGCCTTGCGCGATCGCCCGGTGCGGCTGTCCGGCGACGTCGTGCCAGGCGTGCGCCGCGGCGCGCAGGCGCGTGCGGATCGCGCTGCCGTCGTCGCGGTTCAATGCGAACAGCTGCACGCGCAGGTCGGCATGCGTGCGCAGCCGTTCGAACAGGGCCACGGTCAGCAGCCCGGTGGGATGCGCGCCGAAGCCGTTGGACAGGAAGCCGACCTGCAAGGGGCCGGCGCGGCGCAGCGTCGCCGCCGGCAAGGGCGCCAGCGTCTGCGCCAAGGCGAGCGCACGGTTGCGCGCGCAGTGCAGCTGCTCGGCGGCGGTGGCGTCCTCGTTGAGGAACGCGAACGGTTCGATCGCCGGATGGCCCTGGCGCACCGCGCCGCGGACCTGCTGCGACAGCGCATCCAGCGCGCGCCAGTCGCACAGTTTGCGCCGCCAGTTCAGCAGGTGCGCGGCGATCGACGGCTCCTGCGGCAGCAGCGCATGCGCGTGCGCATAGGCCTGCGCGGCGGCTTCGGCTTCGCCGTTGTCCTCCAGCGCATGGCCCAGCCACAGGGCGATGCCCGGGTGTTGCGGCGCGTGCTGCAGCGCCTGGCGCAACGCGGCGGCGGCTTCGGCATGGCGGCCCTGGGTCCAGCGGACGCGGCCCAGCCGTGCCAGGGCTTCCGGATGCGTCGGGCGCAGCTGCAACGCGCGCAGGGCGGCCTGTTCGCCGGCGGCGATCGCCCCGGCGCCGAGTTCGGCGTCGGCCAGCATCACCCAGGCGATGAAGTCCTGCGGGTCGCGGCGCACCGCGTCCTGCAGCTGGCGCAGTGCGTCCAGCGCGCTGCCGCTCACGCGCGCGCGGTGGCCGGCGCGTGCGCAGCGGCGCGGCGCATGCGCACGCTCACGGGCTGTCGCTCAGCCGCGCCAGTTCGTCGACCTGGTGCTCGTGGCTCAGCCGCTCGATCAGCGCGTCGAGGTCGCCTTCGATCACGTTCGGCAGGTCGTACAGGGTCAGGCCTTCGACCCGGTGGTCGGTGATGCGGCCCTGCGGGAAGCTGTAGGTGCGGATGCGCTGGCTGCGGTCGCCACTGCCGACCTGCAGCTTGCGGTCCTGCGCCTCGGCCGCGGCCTGCTTGCTGCGCTCGGCGTCGAGCAACTGCGCCTTCAGCCGCTTCATCGCCTTGTCGCGGTTGGCGTGCTGGCTGCGCTCGGTCTGGCATTCGACCACCACCCCGCTCGGCACGTGGGTGATGCGGATCGCCGACTCGGTCTTGTTGACGTGCTGGCCGCCGGCGCCGGACGAACGGAACGTATCCACCTTCAGGTCGGCCGGGTTGATCGCGATCTCTTCCACGTCGTCGGCTTCGGGGATGATCGCCACCGTCGCCGCCGAGGTGTGGATGCGGCCCTGCGATTCGGTCGCCGGCACCCGCTGCACGCGGTGCGTGCCGGATTCGAACTTGAGCTTGGAGTAGGCGCCGCGGCCGACGATGCGCGCCACGATCTCCTTGTAGCCGCCGTGCTCGCCGGGGCTGTCCGATTCGACTTCCACCTTCCAGCCCTGGCGCTCGGCGTAACGCGCGTACATGCGGAACAGGTCGCCGGCGAAGATCGCCGCCTCGTCGCCGCCGGTGCCGGCGCGCACTTCCAGGAACAGGTTGCCGTCGTCGCGCGGATCGCGTGGCACCAGCAGCAGCGCCAGTTGTTCGTCCAGTGCGAGCAGGCGCGCGTGGGCGGCGGCGATCTCCTCTTCGGCCAGCTCGCGCAGTTCTGGATCGCCGCGCATCGCCTCGGCCGCGGCCAGGTCGGCCTTGGCCGCGGCCTCGTCGGCCAGTGCGGCGGCGACCGGCTCCAGCTGCGCGAATTCGCGCGAGTAGTCGCGGAAGCGCGCGTTGTCGCTCACCACCTCGGGATCGGACAGCAGGCGTTCGAGTTCTTCGCGACGCTCGGCCAGCGCCTCCAGCTTACGGCGCAGGGTCGGTGTCATCGGTCTTCAGAATGGGATGGAAATAGCCCGGTTTTTCCGGGAACAGGCGCTCGGCGGCGCGGGCCAGGTCGGCATCGCCGCTCAGCGCCGCCTCGCGCAGCGCCGCGGTGGGCGGATGCAGCAGGCGGTTGGTCAGGGTATTGGCGAGGAATTCCAGCACCTCGTCGGCCGGCTTGCCGTTGGCCAGCTGCTGCCGCGCCTTGGCCAGCACGTCGTCGCGGGTGCTGTCGCCGTGCGCGCGCAGGCGCTTGAGCGGCGCCTGGCGGGTGCTGGCCTGCAGCGTCTCGATGTAGCGCAGCACCTGCAGGTCGATGATCGCCTCGGCGGCCTCGGCCGCTTCGCGGCGGCCGCGGCGATTGTCCTCGACCGCGCGTTCCAGGTCGTCCACGGTATACAGATAGGCATCGGCCAGCTCGGCCACGCCGGCCTCGATGTCGCGCGGCACGGCCAGATCGAACAGCAGCATCGGCTTGTGCTTGCGCGCGCGCAGCGCCTGCTCGACCTGCGCCCGGGTCACCACCGGCTCGCGCGCGGCGGTGGCCGAGAACACCACGTCGGCTTCCTGCAGATGCCGTTCCAGCTCGCTCAGCGGCAGCGCCACGCCGCCATGCCGGCTGGCCAGCTCCTGGGCGTGGGCGAGGGTGCGGTTGGCGATCAGCAGGCGCCGCACGCGGCCTTCGCTGAGGTGCTTGGCGGCCAGTTCGATGGTCTCGCCGGCGCCGACCAGCAGCACCGTCGATTCGCTGAGCCGGGCGAAGGAGTTCTGTGCCAGGCGCACCGCGGTGGAGGCCACCGAGACCGGATTGGCGCCGACCCGGGTGTCGGTGCGCGCGCGCTTGGCCACCGAGAAGGTTTGCTGGAACAGCCGGTCCAGGCGGTTGCCCATCGCCCCGTGCTCGCGCGCCAGCGCCCAGGCGTCTTTCACCTGGCCGAGGATCTGCGGCTCGCCCAGCACCATCGAGTCCAGTCCGGTGGCGACGCGGAACAGATGCCGCACCGCGTCGGCATCCTGGTGCTGGTACAGATAGCCGTGCAGGCCGGCCGCGTGCGAATCCAGCCAGTCGGCCAGGCTCTGCGCGTCGTCGGCGATCGCGTACAGCTCGGTGCGGTTGCAGGTGGACAGCAGGGCGGCCTCGGCGACGTTGGGCAATGCGCGCAGCGACTGCAGCGCGCGCGGCAGCGCATCGCCGGCGAACGCCACCCGTTCGCGCAGGTCGACCGGCGCGGTCTGGTGGTTCAATCCGAGCACCCACAACGTCATCTGTTCAGTTGCTTGCGATAAGCTGCTGGCCATTCAGGGCCCCATTTTACGGCCCGGTTGCCCCCGATGCCCGCATTGATTCGCATCCGTATCGTTCTATTGCTGTCGGCGCTCGCCGCTTTGCCGGCCATCGGCGCCCCCGCCGCCGCGCCGACGGCCGCCGCCAAGGTGCCGCCGAGCGCCGCGGCGTCTTCGTTGACGCCGGTGCTGGCCGGCGAATTCGCGCTGCAGGCCGGGCAGCTGGCCGATGCCTCGCACTGGTACCTGCAGGCGGCGAACGAGGCGCCCGGCGATGCCGGTCTGGCCGAGCGTGCGACCCGTATCGCGATGCTCGCCAACGACAATGCGGCCGCGGCGCAGGCCCTTGCGCTGTGGCGTCAGCGCGCGCCGGAGTCGCTGCCGATGCGCGGCGCCGAGGCGGCGCTGGCGCTGCGCAACGGCAATCTGCGCCAGGCGCGCGGCCTGCTGGTGGCGCTGCTGCGCGACAAGGACGCGCGCGGCTGGCGCTACGCGCTGGTGGCGCTGGTCAGCGGCAACCGCGATCCGGAAGTCGCGGCCAAGGTGCTGGACCAGCTGCTCGACGCCAATGCCATCCCCGACCAGCTCGAGGCCTGGCAGGAGTTCGGGCGCCTGGCGCTGCGCCTGGAACAGCCGAAGCTGGCCGAGCGCATCGTCGATCAGCTGGTCAAGCGTTTCCCGGAGGAGCCGCGGGTGGCCCTGCTGCACGCCACCCAGCTGCAACAGGCCGGCAAGACCGAGCAGGCGCGCGCGCTGCTGCAGGGCGTGGAGCCCAAGGCGCCGCGCGATCCTGAACTGCGCGGCGCGCTGGCCTACGCCTACGACGCGATCGGCGACACCGCCGCGGCAGCGCGGGTGCTGGCGCTCGGTCCGCAGGACACCCAGAACTACGGCCTGCGCGCTTCGATGCTGGCCAAGCTGCAGGACAACGCGGCGCTGAGCGCGCTGTACGCGGAGCTGAGCAAGGAGACCGCGCAGCCGGATCCGGAGCGGCGCCTGCTGCTCGGCAAGATCGCCGAGTTCCTGAAGCGCTATCAGGAAGCGGTGACCTGGTACCGCGGCGTGCCGGCCGGCCCGTTGCGCAACGAAGCGCGGCTGCGCACCGCCGGGGCGCTGTACGAACTCGGGCAGAAGGATGCGGCCTTCGCCGAGGCGCGCGCGCTGCAGGACGATGCCGAGGCCGACGATGCCGCGCGCCGCGACGCCTACGTGCTGGAGGCGGAATTGCGCCAGCGCAGCGGCGACGACGCCGGCGAACTGCAGGTGTTCGAGCGCGGCCTGGCCGCCTATCCGGACGACAACGCGCTGCTGTACGCGCGCGGCCTGGCCTGGGAGCGGCGCGACCGCATCGACCGTGCCGAAGCCGACCTGCGCAAGATCCTGGTCACCGAGCCGGAGAACGTGGCCGCGCTCAATGCGCTCGGCTACACCCTGGCCGACCGCACCCATCGCTACCGCGAGGCGCTGCAGTTGATCGATCGCGCGCGTACCGCCGATCCGGACAATGCCGCGATCATCGACAGCTACGGCTGGGTGCTGTACCGGTTGGGCAAGACCCAGGAAGCGCTGGTGCAACTACGCCGCGCCTGGACCCTGTTCAAGGATCCGGAGATCGCCGCGCACATCGGCCAGGTGCTGTGGGAACAAGGCAAGCGCGACGAAGCCACGAAATACTTCGACGAGGCGCGCAAGCTCGATCCGAAGAATCGCGCGCTGCAGCGGGCGATGGAAAAGGTCGCGCCGTGAGGTCGGCGTTGCGCGCGGCATGGGCGCTGACGGCGCTGCTGACACTGGCCGGCTGCAGTTCGCTGGCGCCGCGGCAGGCGCCGCCGGCCGCGAGCGCGCCGCTAGGCGACGCCGCGCGCCAGGCCGAAGCGGCCCGCGGCGCTTGGCTGCAGGCGCATCCGCAGTGGTCGTTCCAGGGTCGGGTGGCGATCACCAAGGGCCGCAATGGCGGCAGTGGTCGCATCGACTGGGCGCAGCAGCAGCGCCAGTACCGGATCGAGCTCAGCGCGCCGGTGACCCGGCAGAGCTGGCGCCTGACCGGCGACAGTCAGCGCGGGGGAGGCCGTCTGGAAGGGCTGGAGGGCGGTCCGCGCGCCGGCGATGACGCGCAGCAGCTGCTGCTCGAGGCCACCGGTTGGGAGATTCCGGTCAATCTGCTGCCGGATTGGGTGCGCGGACAGGTCGCGGCGGACGTGGGCGCACCCGAGCAGGTGAGCTACGACGCCGAGGGGCGCCCGCAGACCCTGCGGCAGATGGGCTGGGAGATCCAGTTCCAGGAGTGGTATCCGCCCAGCGACGGCCGTCCGGCCCTGCCACGGCGCATCGAGGCGCGCAACGGCGACGCCAAGGTGCGCCTGTTGCTGGACCAGTGGGACTTCGCCGCGCCATGAGCGCCGTGGAAGAGGGCGGCTGGTCGGCGTGGCCGGCCCCGGCGAAGCTGAACCTGTTTCTGCAGATCACCGGCCGCCGCGCCGACGGCTATCACGAACTGCAGACCGTCTTCCGCCTGCTGGATTGGGGCGACACCGTGCATCTGCGCGTGCGCGCCGACGGCGTGGTGGCGCGGATCGGCGACTCCGTGGCAGGCGTCGCCGAGGCCGACGACCTGTTGGTGCGGGCCGCGCGACTGCTGCAAACGAACGCCAAGATCGCTCAAGGTGTCGACATCCGCGTCGAAAAGCGCATTCCTGCAGGTGGTGGTTTCGGTGGCGGCTCGTCCGACGCGGCGACCGCGCTGGTCGCGCTAAATGCGCTGTGGGGCGCCGGAATGGACGAGGATGCGCTGGCCGGCCTGGGTCTGACGCTGGGCGCGGACGTGCCGGTATTCGTGCGCGGCCGCGATGCCTGGGCCGAAGGGGTGGGCGAACGGCTGACCCCGTTGCGCCTGCCGCCGGCCTGGTACGTGCTGGCCGATCCGGCGGTTCACGTGCCCACCGCGGCGCTGTTCCAGGCCCCGGATTTGACGCGGGATGCCGCGCCCGCGAAAATGGCCGACTTCGTTTCAGGTTTCCTGCTCGGCAATGCGTTCGAGCCGGTGCTGCTCCGCCGCGAACCGGCCATCCAGGCCGTGTTCCAGGCGCTTGCGCAGATCGGCACGCCGCGCCTTACCGGGTCGGGGAGCGGGTGTTTCGTCGAGTTCGCCGATCGCGCTGCCGCCGTGCGCGCGCTGGCGGCCTTGCCGGACGGGTTGCGCGCCTGGGTGGCCGGCGGCGTGACCCGATCGCCGCTGCTCGATGCGCTGGAGGCATAGCAACAGTTTCATGCAGGGGCGTCGCCAAGAGGCCCAAGGCACCAGGTTTTGATCCTGGCATTCGTAGGTTCGAATCCTACCGCCCCTGCCAATTGTGTCTGCAGATCCCTCTGCAAGAGCCCGCACATCCATGTGCGGGGGTTCAACAGGTAGAAGCCTTCTTCGCCTGGGTTTTCCCAAGTTTCATGCTGTTTCTTCGTTTCGCAGTTCTTTCGCCGCCGCCGCCCGAGACACTCCTCATGCAAGATCAACGTAACCTGCTGGTGTTCTCCGGCAATGCCAACAAGCCGCTTGCCAAGAGCATCTGCAAGGAGCTGGGCGTGCGTCCCGGCAAGGCGATGGTGTCGCGCTTCTCCGATGGCGAAGTGCAGGTGGAGATCGAGGAGAACGTGCGCCGGCAGGAAGTGTTCGTGATCCAGCCGACCTGCGCGCCCAGCGCGGAAAACCTGATGGAGCTGCTGGTGCTGATCGACGCGCTCAAGCGCGCCAGCGCCGCCAGCGTCACCGCGGTGGTGCCGTACTTCGGCTACTCGCGGCAGGACCGGCGCATGCGTTCCTCGCGCGTGCCGATCACCGCCAAGGTCGCGGCGAAGATGTTCACCGCGGTCAATGCCGACCGCGTGCTGACAGTGGACCTGCACGCCGACCAGATCCAGGGCTTCTTCGACATCCCGGTCGACAACGTCTACGCCTCGCCGCTGCTGCTGGCCGACATCTGGCGCGCCTACGGCACCGACAACCTGATCGTGGTGTCGCCTGACGTGGGCGGCGTGGTCCGCGCCCGCGCCGTGGCCAAGCGCCTGGACGACGCCGACCTGGCGATCATCGACAAGCGCCGCCCGCGCGCCAACGTGTCCACGGTGATGAACATCATCGGCGACGTCGAAGGCAAGACCTGCGTGCTGGTCGACGACATCGTCGACACCGCCGGCACCCTGTGCGCCGCGGCGGCCGCGCTGAAGGCGCAGGGCGCGCTGAAGGTGGCCGCGTACTGCACCCATCCGGTGCTGTCGGGCCCGGCGGTCAGCAATATCAGCAATTCGCAGCTCGACGAACTGGTCGTCACCGACACGATTCCGTTGTCCGACGCCGCGCGCGGCTGCAGCAAGATCCGCCAGCTCAGCGTCGCCGAGCTGCTGGCCGAAACCATCCGCCGCATCGCCTTCGGCGAGTCGGTGAGTTCGTTGTACGTGGATTAAGGCTGGGAATGGGGAATCGGGAATAGGGAATCGCAACGGCGCAGTGTCGCGCTTTGTCCGATTCCCCATTCCCGATTCCCCACTCCCGGCTTCACAGACTCTTCTGGTCGCGGAAGAGTCCTCAAAACCGCCGCGAGGCGGTTCATTCAACCAAGGTAGTAAACGCAAATGGCAACCACACATGAAATCAAGGTTCAGCGCCGCGAGGTCGAGGGTAAGGGTGCGAGCCGCCGCCTCCGTCGCGACGGCCTGATCCCCGCCATCGTCTACGGTGGCGAACTGAAGCCGGTCAACATCGAGCTCAACCACAACGAAGTCTGGCTGGCCAGCCAGAACGACTGGTTCTATTCGTCGATCCTGAGCCTGAGCCTGAACGGCGACATCCAGAAGGTGCTGCTGCGCGATATGCAGCGCCACCCGTTCAAGCAGCTGATCATGCACATCGACTTCCAGCGCGTGAACGACAACGAGGCGCTGCACGCTTCGGTGCCGCTGCACTTCCTCAACGAGGACACCTCGCCGGCCGGCAAGTCGGCCGAAGTGGTCGTCACCCACGAGCTGAACGAGATCCAGGTCGTGTGCCTGCCGAAGGACCTGCCGGAGTTCGTCGAAGTCGACCTGTCCGCGCTGTCCGTCGGCGACGTGATCCACCTGTCCGACCTGAAGCTGCCGGCCGGCGTCGAGCTGCCCGAGCTGAAGCTGGGCAAGGAGCACGACGTGGCGGTGGTCATCGCCAAGCACGGCCAGATCGAGGCCGAGCCGGAAGCGACCGAGGCTCCGGCCGCGGCCGAGCCGGCGAAGAAGGACGGCAAGTAATCGCCTGCGCAGCGCCCGGGCCATCGGGTCCGGGCGCTGCGGCGATGCTGCGGCATGACTGGTCTGCGTCTGATCGTCGGTCTGGGCAATCCCGGAGCCGAACACGCGAACACCCGGCACAACGCCGGGTTTCGTTTTGTCGAACATCTGGCCGAGCGGGCCGGCGCGCGCTGGAGCGTGGACGCCAAGCTGTTCGGCGAAACCGCCAAGGTCGATGTGGCCGGGCAGGCGCTGTGGCTGCTGAAGCCGGCCACCTTCATGAATCTCAGCGGCAAGTCGGTGACCGCCGCGTTGCGCTACTGGAAGATCGAACCGGCGCAGGCGCTGCTGGCGCACGACGAACTGGATCTGGCGCCGGGCACGGCGCGGCTCAAGTTCGACGGCGGCCATGGCGGGCAGAACGGCTTGCGCGACACCATCCGCCTGCTCGGGCATGCCGGCTTCCATCGGCTACGCATCGGCATCGGCCATCCCGGCCACAAGGACAAGGTCGTCCCCTGGGTGCTGGGGCGTGCGAGCAAGGACGACCAGATCCTGATCGACCGCGCCATCGACGACGCCATCGCGGTGCTGCCGCTGGCGGTGCAGGGCGATTTCAACGAGGCGATGAAGCGGTTGCATACGAGCAGGGATTCGTGATTGGGGATTGGGGATTCGCGGCCGTGCGGCATGGCGAATCTCCAATCCCGAATCCCAAATCCCGGAAGTGAACCATGGGCATCAAATGCGGCATCGTCGGCCTGCCCAACGTCGGCAAGTCGACTCTGTTCAATGCGCTGACCAAGGCGGGCATCGCTGCGGCCAACTTCCCGTTCTGCACCATCGAGCCCAACGTCGGCGTGGTGCCGGTGCCGGATCCGCGGCTGGGCGAGCTGTCCAAGATCATCAATCCGCAGAAGGTCGTGCCGACCGCGGTCGAGTTCGTCGACATCGCCGGCCTGGTCGCCGGCGCGGCCAGCGGCGAGGGTCTGGGCAACAAGTTCCTGGCGCACATCCGCGAGGTCGATGCGATCACCCACGTGGTGCGTTGCTTCGAGAACGCCGACGTCATCCACGTCAACAACAAGGTCGATCCGATCTCGGACATCGAGACCATCGATACCGAGCTGGCCCTGGCCGATCTGGACAGCGTCGAGAAGGCGTTGAACCGCGCCGAGCGCAGCGCCAAGGGCGGCGACAAGGACGCGGCCGCGCGCAAGCCGGTCCTGGCCAAGCTGCAGGCCGCGCTGGCCGACGGCAAGGCCGGGCGCGGCGCGGGCCTGGACGAGGAGGAGAAGGCGCTGGTGCGCGACCTGTTCCTGCTCACGCTCAAGCCGGTGATGTACATCGCCAACGTGCTCGAGGACGGCTTCGAGAACAACCCGCACCTGGATGCGGTGCGCGCGCGCGCCGCCACCGAGGGCGCCGAAGTGGTGCCGGTGTCGGCGGCGATCGAGGAAGAGCTGTCGCAGCTGGACGACGCCGACCGCGACACCTTCCTGGCCGACCTGGGCCTGGCCGAGCCGGGCTTGAACCGGGTGATCCGCGCGGCGTATTCGCTGCTCGGGCTGCAGACCTATTTCACCGCCGGCGTCAAGGAAGTGCGCGCGTGGACGGTGAAGGCCGGATCGACCGCGCCGCAGGCCGCCGCGGTGATCCACACCGATTTCGAGAAGGGCTTCATCCGCGCCGAAACCATCGCCTACGACGACTTCATCAAGTACAAGGGCGAAGCCGGTGCGCGCGAGGCCGGGCGGCTGCGCCTGGAGGGCAAGGAATACCGCGTGCAGGAAGGCGACGTGCTGCATTTCCGCTTCAACGTCTAACCCGCATGCGCGCGTTCGCGCCGTGCCACGGGCGCGGCGCGCGCGGTGCGCGTTTCCTGCGACATCGCGTCAAAATACTGTTGACAAGGCGGGGATGTCAGGGAAGAATAGCGGGCTGTTTCACCCCGGACTGATTTCGGCCTTGCGGCCTGGTCGGGACGGGTAGCTGGAGGGATACCCAAGCGGCCAACGGGGGCAGACTGTAAATCTGCTGGCTTACGCCTTCGGTGGTTCGAATCCACCTCCCTCCACCAGTTTTTTTGTTGTGGCAGTGCGGCATCCCGTAGCGGGAGTAGTTCAACGGTAGAACCTCAGCCTTCCAAGCTGATGGTGCGGGTTCGATTCCCGTCTCCCGCTCCATTGAACGCGCTTGTGTCACAATAGAACTACGCTCACGTAGCTCAGTCGGTAGAGCACCTCCTTGGTAAGGAGGAGGTCGAAGGTTCGATTCCTTTCGTGAGCACCATATTCAGTCTCCAAATCTTTCTACGATCACCGAGAAGAAGCAGCCATGGCCAAGGGTAAGTTCGAGCGCACCAAGCCGCACGTCAACGTCGGCACCATCGGTCACGTCGACCACGGCAAGACCACGCTGACCGCGGCGCTGACCAAGATCGGCGCAGAGCGCTTCGGCGGCGAGTTCAAGGCGTACGACGCGATCGACGCGGCGCCGGAAGAGAAGGCGCGCGGCATCACGATCTCGACCGCGCACGTGGAGTACGAATCCCCGAACCGTCACTACGCGCACGTCGATTGCCCGGGTCACGCGGACTACGTCAAGAACATGATCACCGG
>NZ_JAFIWB010000025.1 GCF_017163705.1 Xanthomonas bonasiae | reverse complement strand
CAGGTGCTGTGCAAGCCGGGTTCGATCAAGCCGCACACCGAGTTCGAGGCCGAGGTCTACGTGCTGTCGAAGGACGAGGGCGGCCGTCACACCCCGTTCTTCAAGGGCTACCGTCCGCAGTTCTACTTCCGCACCACCGACATCACCGGCGCCTGCGAGCTGCCGGAAGGCGTGGAGATGGTGATGCCGGGCGACAACGTGAAGATGGTGGTCACGCTGATCAACCCGGTGGCGATGGACGAAGGCCTGCGTTTCGCGATCCGCGAAGGCGGCCGTACCGTCGGCGCCGGCGTGGTGGCCAAGATCATCAAGTAATGCCCGCCCATGTCGGCGGCCCTTTCAGGGGCCGTCCGACCGGTGGCGACCACGGCTTCGGCTGGCGGTTCAACGAAGGGTCGGCGCAAGCCGGCCCTTCGTCGTTTTGTGGGAGAGAAGGGCGCCATGAAATTCTTGCCGCGACATGTTGCGGGCGGGTGAAACAGCCGCTATAATGCGCGGCTCGGCATTCCTGGGTAGGGTGCCGGATACACCGCGAAAAGAGAGGCAGGATGCCCCTCGTGTTCGCCAGACCGGGAAGGTCGCGCTGCATGAAGCAATCAACGGCCTTGCGCTGTTGACGTTGTTTTATCTGCGCATTATACTTTTCCGTCTGGGCAGGCCGGGTAACTGGTCTGCCTCAGTTTTTGGGCGGAGGAATGGCCCTCGCCAGCTGGATGCTCGGCGGTATACGACGTCAGGAAATAATCGGGGCAGGTATCCCAGAGGCCTTGCCCGTCGCTCTTTTAACGAAGGAACCCACCGCCATGGCGGAGCAAAAGACCGGTCAGAAAGCGGATCAGAAGATCCGGATTCGGCTGAAGGCGTTCGATCATCGTCTGATCGACCGTTCGGCCAGCGAGATCGTTGAGACGGCCAAGCGGACCGGCGCGCAAGTGCGCGGCCCGATCCCGCTGCCGACCAAGATCGAACGCTACACCATTCTCGTTTCTCCGCACGTCGACAAGGACGCGCGCGACCAGTACGAGACCCGCACGCACAAGCGCGTGCTCGACATCATCGGCCCTAACGACAAGACCGTGGACGCGCTGATGAAGCTCGAGCTCGCGGCGGGCGTCGATGTCCAGATCAAGTTGACCTGAGGACTACGACCATGACGAAGAAATATTCGTTGGGCTTCGTGGGCCGCAAGGCCGGCATGAGCCGCGTCTTCACCGAAGACGGCCGCTCCATCCCGGTCACCCTGATCGAAGCGACCCCGAACCGCATCACCCAGCTCAAGACCGTCGAAAGCGACGGCTACAGCGCCGTGCAGATCACCGTGGGCGCCCGTCGCGCCGCGCTGGTCAACAAGCCTGCCTCCGGCCACTACGCCAAGGCGAAGGTCGAAGCCGGTCGCGGCCTGTGGGAGTTCCGCGTTGAAGACGCGCAGCTGGGCGATTACGCCATCGGCGGCGAGATCAAGGCGGACATCTTCGAGGTCGGCCAGAAGGTCGACGTCCAGGGCGTTACCAAGGGCAAGGGTTTCCAGGGCACCATCAAGCGGTACAACTTCCGCATGGGCGATGCCACCCACGGTAACTCGCTGTCGCATCGCGCGCCGGGTTCGCTGGGTCAGCGCCAGACCCCGGGTCGCGTTTTCCCGGGCAAGAAGATGTCCGGCCACATGGGCGCGGTGCAGCAGAGCACGCAGAATCTGGAAGTGGTCAAGGTCGACGTCGAGCGTGGCCTCATCGCCATTCGCGGCGCTGTGCCTGGCGCTGCCGGTGGCGACGTGATCGTGCGTCCGGCTAGCAAGGCATAAGGAGAGATGACGATGGAACTCGTTATCACGGGTAGCAACAACAAGGTCTCGGTCTCCGACGCCGTGTTCGGTCGCGATTTCAGCGAGGATCTGGTTCACCAGGTCGTCGTCGCCTATCGCAACGCCGGCCGCGCCGGCACCAAGGCGCAGAAGACGCGTTCGGAAGTCAACGGTACCACCAAGAAGTCGAAGAAGCAGAAGGGCGGTGGCGCACGCCACGGCGCGCTGACCGCTCCGATCTTCGTTGGCGGCGGCGTGACCTTCGCGGCCAAGCCGCGCAGCTTCGAGCAGAAGGTGAACCGCAAGATGTATCGCGCCGCGATCTGCGCGATCCTTTCGGAGCTCAACCGCCAGGGTCGCTTGATGGTCGTCGACGCGTTCGACGTCGAGGCCAGCAAGACCAAGGATCTGATCGAGAAGCTGAAGGGTCTGGAAGTGGGCAAGCGCCCGCTGATCGTGACCGAAGAGGCGTCCGAGCATCTGTACCTGTCGGCGCGCAACCTTCCCTACGTGGAAGTGCGTGACGTGCAGGGCCTGGATCCGGTGTCGCTGGTCGGGGCCGATACGGTCGTGATCACCGCCGATGCGGTCAAGAAGGTCGAGGAGTGGCTGGCATGAGCAGCAACGAAAAAATCTTCAGCGTGCTGCGTGCCCCGCGTGTCTCCGAAAAGACCGCGCGCCTGCAGGAACTCTCCAATCAGTACGTCTTCGAGATCTCGAGCGAAGCCACCAAGGCCGATGTCAAGGCCGCGGTCGAGCAGCTGTTCGACGTCAAGGTCGAGTCGGTCAACGTGTTGAACGTCAAGGGCAAGAACAAGTCCTTCCGTTCGCGCAGCGGTCGTCGCGGCGATTGGCGCAAGGCGTACGTGCGTCTGGCCGAAGGCCAGTCCATCGACGTAACGGCCAAGGCCTGAGGTCCATCCCATGCCATTGATGAAATTCAAACCCACTTCTCCCGGCCGTCGTTCGGCCGTGCGCGTGGTCACGCCCGATCTGCACAAGGGCGCGCCGCATGCCGCGCTGCTGGAGCCGCAGAGCAAGTCCGGTGGTCGTAACCACCATGGCCGCATCACCACCCGTCACGTCGGCGGTGGCCACAAGCAGCATTACCGCCTGATCGACTTCAAGCGCAACAAGGAAGGCATTCCGGCGCGCGTGGAGCGGATCGAATACGATCCGAACCGCACCGCCCATATCGCCCTGCTGTGCTACGCCGACGGCGAGCGCCGCTACATCATCGCGCCGAAAGGCCTGAAGGCCGGCGACCAGGTGATCGCGGGTTCGGATGCGCCGATCAAGACCGGCAACACCCTGCCGCTGCGCAACATACCGGTCGGTACGACGGTGCACGGCATCGAGCTGAAGCCGGGCAAGGGTGCGCAGATCGCGCGCGCTGCCGGCGCCGCGGTGCAGCTGGTCGCGCGTGAAGGCATCTACGCCACCCTGCGTCTTCGCTCCGGCGAAATGCGCAAGGTGCCGGTCGAGTGCCGCGCCACCATCGGCGAAGTCGGCAACGACGAGCACAACCTCGAGAAGCTGGGCAAGGCGGGCGCCAAGCGCTGGCGCGGCGTGCGTCCGACCGTTCGCGGTGCGGCCATGAACCCCGTCGATCACCCGCACGGTGGTGGTGAGGCGAAGGCCGGTCAGGGTAATCCGCATCCGGTCACCCCGTGGGGCGTGCCGACCAAGGGTTACAAGACGCGCCATAACAAGCGCACCGAACAATTCATCGTCCGCGATCGTAGGGGCTAATCGACCATGGCACGTTCACTCAAGAAAGGCCCGTTCGTCGATCACCACCTCGTCAAGAAGGTGGAGGCCGCGGCCGGCAGCAAGCGTCCGATCAAGACCTGGTCGCGTCGCTCGATGATCCTGCCGGAGATGGTGGGTTTCACCATCGCCGTGCATAACGGCAAGAACCACGTTCCGGTGCTGGTCAACGAGAACATGGTCGGCCACAAGCTCGGCGAATTTGCCGTCACCCGGACCTTCAAGGGTCACGGTGGCGACAAGAAGTCGAGCCGGTAAGGAGAGATGACGATGGAAGCGAAAGCAATCCTGCGCACTGCGCGCATCTCCCCGCAGAAGGCCCGCCTGGTCGCCGACCAGGTGCGCGGTCTTTCCGCCGAGCGGGCGGTCAACCTGCTGAAGTTCTCGGATAAGAAGGCTGCCCACCTGATCAAGAAGGTGGTGGAGTCGGCGATCGCCAATGCCGAGAACAACCAGGGCGCGGATGTCGACGAGCTGAAGGTCAAGACCATCATGGTTGATGAAGGTCCGACCCTGAAGCGTTTCATGGCGCGGGCGAAAGGCCGCGGTACCCGCATCCTCAAGCGCACCAGCCACATCACTGTGGTTGTGGGCGCCGCCAAGTAAGCGGAAAGGAAAAGACGATGGGTCATAAAGTTCATCCGATTGGAATCCGCCTGGGTGTCTCCAAGGACTGGAATTCCAAGTGGTACGCCAACAAGGGCGAGTTCGCCGGTTACCTGGCAGCCGACCTCAAGGTTCGCGAAATGCTGCGCAAGAAGTTGGCGCAGGCGGGCATCAGCAAGATCCTGATCGAGCGTCCGGCCAAGACCGCGCGCGTGACGATCCACACCGCCCGTCCGGGCGTGGTGATCGGCAAGCGCGGTGAGGACATCGAGAAGCTGCGCAAGGAAGTGAGCGAGATGATGGGCGTCCCCGCCCACATCAACGTCACCGAAGTGCGCAAGCCGGAGCTGGATGCGCAGCTGGTCGCCGAGTCGATCGCGCAGCAGCTGGAGCGTCGCATCATGTTCCGCCGCGCGATGAAGCGCTCGGTCGGCAACGCGATGCGCCTGGGTGCCCTGGGCATCAAGGTCAACGTCGCCGGCCGCTTGAACGGTGCGGAAATCGCCCGTTCCGAGTGGTACCGCGAGGGCCGCGTGCCGCTGCATACGCTGCGTGCCGACATCGACTATGGCTTCGCCGAAGCCAAGACGACCTACGGCATCATCGGCATCAAGGTGTGGATCTACAAGGGCGAGATCTTCGATTTCTCCCAGGTTGGCCAGGAAAAGCAGGACGATTCCCCGCGCAACGATCGTAACGATCGCGGCGACCGTGGTGACCGTCCGTCGCGTCCGGCTCGTGAAGCGAGGTAACGGCAATGTTGCAACCCAAGCGAACCAAATACCGCAAGATGCACAAGGGCCGTAACGACGGCCTGGCATGGAGCGGCAACGCCGTCAGCTTCGGCGAGTACGGGCTGAAGGCCACTGCGCACGGTCAGCTGACCGCGCGCCAGATCGAAGCGGCGCGCCGCTCGATCAGCCGCTACGTCAAGCGCGGCGGCAAGATGTGGATCCGCGTGTTCCCGGACAAGCCGATCACCAAGAAGCCGATCGAAGTGCGAATGGGCTCCGGTAAGGGTAACGTCGAGTACTGGGTCGCCCAGATCCAGCCCGGTCGCATGATCTATGAAATCGAAGGCGTCGGCGAAGATGTCGCGCGCGAGGCGTTCCGCCTGGCCGCTGCCAAGCTTTCGGTGACCACCACCTTCGTCACCCGGACGGTACGCTGATGGACATCAAACAACTCCGCGAGAAGTCGGCTGACGATCTGAAGGCCCACCTGACCGATCTGCGCAAGGAGCAGTTCGCCCTGCGCATGCAGCAGGTCACCGGGCAGCTGCCGAAGACCCACGAAACCCGCCGGGTGCGCCGCGAGATTGCTCGCGTGAAGTACCTGATCGGCAGCACGAAGTAAGGATGGCCGCCATGAGCGACACTAACGAAAGCAAGACGCTGCGCACGGTCGAAGGCCGCGTCGTCAGCAACAAGATGGACAAGACCGTCACCGTGCTGGTGGAGCGTCAGGTCAAGCATGCGTTGTACGGCAAGTACATCAAGCGCTCGACCAAGCTCCACGCACACGACGCCGACAACGCCTGCAACGAAGGCGATGTCGTGCGCGTGACCGAGATTGCGCCGATGTCCAAGACCAAGAACTGGCGGGTGGTGGAAATCGTCACCCGTTCGGCCGAATAAGGGAGATCTGAATCATGATCCAGATGCAGAGCTACCTCGACGTCGCCGACAACTCCGGTGCCAAGGAAGTGATGTGCATCAAGGTGCTCGGCGGCTCCAAGCGCCGCTACGCGCACATTGGCGACATCATCAAGGTCACCGTCAAGGACGCGATCCCGCGCGGCAAGGTCAAGAAGGGCGAAGTCTACGACGCCGTCGTGGTGCGTACCCGCAAGGGTGTGCGTCGTCCCGACGGTTCGCTGATCCGCTTCGACGGCAACGCTGCGGTGTTGCTCAACAACAAGCAGGAGCCGATCGGCACGCGCATCTTCGGGCCTGTTACCCGCGAGCTGCGTTCCGAGAAGTTCATGAAGATCGTCTCGCTCGCTCCTGAAGTGCTGTGAGCGGAGGACATACACATGGCTAACCGTATCAAGAAGGGCGACCAGGTTGTCGTCACTACCGGCAAGGACAAGGGCAAGCAGGGCGAAATCGTCCGCGTCGACGGCGATCGGGTGATCGTCTCCAACGCGAACATCGTCAAGCGCCACACCAAGCCGAACCCGCAGGCAGGCGTTGCCGGCGGCGTGGTCGAGCGTGAAGCGTCGATCCATATCTCCAACGTGGCGATCGTCAACCCGGCAACGGGCAAGGGCGAGCGCGTTGGCTTCAAGGTGCTGGAGGATGGACGCAAACTGCGTGTGTTCCGCTCCAGCGGTGAGGCGCTCGACGCCTGAGGAATGACACAATGAATTCCCGTCTCGAAAAGATCTACAAGGAAGAAGTGGTACCGGCTCTGATGAAGAAGTTCGGTTACACCAATCCGATGCAAGTGCCGAAGCTGGTCAAGGTCACCCTGAACATGGGCGTGGGCGAGGCGGCGACGAACAAGAAGATCCTGGAAAACGCCGTGGCCGACATGGCCAAGGTCTCCGGCCAGAAGCCGGTCGTCACCAAGTCGCGTATCTCGGTGGCGTCGTTCAAGATCCGCGATGGCTGGCCGATCGGCTGCAAGACCACGCTGCGTCGCGCCAAGATGTACGAGTTCCTGGATCGCCTGATCAACATCTCGCTGCCGCGCGTGCGCGACTTCCGCGGTGTTTCGGGTCGTTCGTTCGACGGTCGCGGCAACTTCAACATGGGCGTGAAGGAACAGATCATCTTCCCGGAAATCGACTTCGACGCCGTCGATGCGATCCGCGGCATGGATATCGCCATCACCACCACCGCCAAGACCGACGCCGAAGCGAAGGCGCTGCTCGAAGCGTTCAAGTTCCCGTTCCGTAACTGATTGACAGCCGGGATTCGTGATTCGGATCCGGGATGGGAAGGGCGCTGCGCCCGCCACATCCCGGGTTCCGCAAATCTCCAATCCCCAATCTCGAATCCCGAGGATTTACAGATGGCAAAGACCTCCATGGTCAACCGCGACATCAAGCGGAAGAAGCTGGCGAAGAAGTTCGCCGACAAGCGCGACGCGCTGAAGAAGATCATCGCCGCCGACAGCTCGTCCTACGACGAGAAGGCCGACGCGGTGGTCAAGCTGCAGAAGCTGCCGCGCGATTCGTCGCCGAGCCGCCAGCGCACCCGTTGCGAGCTGTCCGGTCGTCCGCGCGCCGTGTACCGCAAGTTCGGCCTCGGCCGCAACATGCTGCGCAAGGCGACGATGAACGGCGACGTGCCGGGCCTGCGCAAGGCCAGCTGGTAACAACCGGCGGTCCCGGCTCCGTTCGCGGAGCCCGGGGCAGGGCGGTCGCCCGCCCGCTTGCTGTTCCGTCAACGAGTCCGACGCAAGTCGGACTTTTTGTCGTATAATCCCGCTCCTTGCCTGCGCCTGGCAGGGCGGGTTGCGGTAGGCCCTGGCCTTCTCCAGGACGTTTCACGCTGCATATCACTGCTTCATTCCACAGCTTCACATCACAAGATTTTCGCGAAAGCGGATATCGGTGCACTCAAAGGTAGACACCATGAGCATGACTGATCCCATCGCCGACCTGCTGGTCCGCATCAAGAATGCGGCCGCGGTTGGCAAGCCGACGGTGAAAATGCCGTCCTCCAAGATCAAGGTAGCGATCGCAGAAGTGCTGAAGGCCGAAGGCTATATCGGCGACCTGCGCGTCAACCCGATCGAGAACAACAAGTCCGAGCTGGAAATCGTGCTGAAGTACTTCGAGGGCCGTCCGGTCATCGATACGCTCAAGCGCGTGTCCCGTTCGGGTCTGCGTCAGTATCGCGGTAAGGCCGAACTGCCGAAGGTTCTCGGCGGCCTGGGCGTTGCCATCATTTCCACGTCCAAGGGCATCATGACCGATGCGCAGGCCCGTCAGGCCGGCGTCGGTGGCGAAGTCCTGTGCTTCGTGGCCTAAGGGAAGGAGTAAGTAAATGTCCCGCGTAGCCAAGAAGCCGATTTCCCTCCCGAAGGGCGTCGAACTGAATGTCCAGTCCGAGCTGGTGAGCGTCAAGGGCCCGAAGGGCACCCTGTCGCTGCCGAAGCCGGCTGGCGTCGAAATCAAGCAGGAAAACGGTGTCGCCACGCTGTCGGCGAACGACCCGTCGCAGATCGCCATCACCGGTACCGTCCGCGCGATCCTGGCGAACATGGTGCACGGCGTGTCCGAAGGCTTCGAGCGCAAGCTCGAGCTGGTCGGCGTCGGCTACCGCGCCACGATGCAGGGCAAGGACCTGAGCCTGGCGCTCGGTTTCTCGCACCCGGTCGTGTTCAAGGCGCCGGAAGGCATCACCCTGACCGCCCCGACTCAGACCGAGATCGTGGTGCAGGGCGCCGACAAGCAGCGCGTCGGCGAAGTCGCCGCCAAGATCCGCGGTTTCCGTCCGCCGGAGCCCTATAAGGGCAAGGGTGTGAAGTACGCCGGTGAAGCCATCATTCGCAAGGAAGCCAAGAAGGCGTAATCCAGGCCGCTTTGCTGGGAGCCCGGCCATCCATGGCCGGACCTCTTGGACGAAACGCCCGGATTCCTTCAGCTTCCGTAGGACACAGACATGACCATCAACAAGAACATCGCCCGCCTGCGTCGCGCCAAGTCGACCCGTGCGCACATCCGCGAACTCGGCGTCGCGCGCCTGTCGGTGCTGCGCACCGGCCAGCACCTGTACGCGCAGGTCTTCACTGCCGACGGCTCCAAGGTGATCGCTGCGGCGAACACCCTGCAGGCCGACGTCAAGGACGGCCTGAAGAGCGGCAAGAACAGCGAAGCGGCCGTCAAGGTCGGCAAGCTGATCGCCGAGCGCGCCAAGGCCGCGGGCATCGAGAAGGTCGCTTTCGACCGCTCGGGCTACCGCTACCACGGTCGCATCAAGGCGCTGGCCGACGCCGCGCGCGAAGGCGGCCTGCAGTTCTGATCCTTGCGGGGGCGGCGTCCGCGCCGCGCCCGACCTGCCGATGCGGGCTGCATCGGACCTTGGCGCGCCTTGTGCGCGCGTCCGGGGAACACGGTTCCAGTCAACAACTACAAGCGGCATGCAAGCCGTAAATCTTTCAACTACCAAGGAATACACAATGGCTGAAGAACAGCGTGCACCGCGGGGTCGTGATCGCGACCGCAACCGCGAAGAGAAAGTCGACGACGGCATGATCGAAAAGCTGGTCGCGGTCAACCGCGTCAGCAAGACGGTCAAGGGCGGTCGCCAGTTCACCTTCACCGCGCTGACCGTGGTCGGCGACGGCAACGGCAAGATCGGTTTCGGTTACGGCAAGGCGCGCGAAGTGCCGGTCGCGATCCAGAAGTCGATGGAATATGCGCGCAAGGGCATGCTCAACATCGATCTGAATAACGGCACCCTGTGGCACCCGGTGAAGTCCGGCCACGGTGCGGCGCGCGTGTTCATGATGCCCGCCTCGGAAGGTACCGGCGTCATCGCCGGCGGCGCGATGCGTGCCGTGCTGGAAGCGGTCGGCGTCAAGAACGTGCTAGCCAAGGCCGTCGGTTCGCGCAACCCGATCAACCTGGTGCGCGCCACGCTGCGCGGCCTGGAAGACATGCAGTCGCCGTCGCGCATTGCGGCCAAGCGCGGCAAGAAGGTGGAGGAACTCAACCATGGCTAATGAGTCCAACAAGACGGTGAAGGTGCGCCTGGTGCGCGGCCTTCGTGGTACCCAGTCGCGTCACCGCCTGTCGGTGCGTGCGCTGGGCCTGAACAAGCTCAACGATGTGCGTGAACTGAAGGACAGCCCGCAGGTACGCGGCCTGATCAACAAGGTTCAGTACCTCGTCCAGGTTGAGGAGTAAGCGACCATGACTTTGCATCTGAATGATCTGAAGCCCGCCGAAGGCGCGCGCACCGAGCGCACCCGCGTCGGTCGCGGTATCGGTTCGGGCCTGGGCAAGACCTGCGGCCGCGGCCACAAGGGTTCGTTCGCGCGTAAGGGCGGCGGCAAGATCAAGGCCGGCTTCGAAGGCGGCCAGACCCCCATGCAGCGCCGTCTGCCGAAGATCGGCTTCCGTTCCAAGATGGCCAAGGACACCGCCGAAGTGCTGTCCTACCAGCTCGACAACCTGCCGGAAGGCGAGATCGATTTCGCCGCGCTGCGCGCTGCGAAGCTGGTCCCGAGCACTGCGAAGAAGGCCAAGGTCGTCCTCAAGGGCGAGCTGAGCAAGAAGTTCGTGCTCAAGGGCATCGCCGCGACCGCCGGTGCCAAGGCGGCAATCGAAGCTGCCGGCGGCAGCGTGCAGGAGTAACACGCAGATGGCGCAGGCTGGCATGGGTAACCTCGGCGGCGGGCTTGGCAAGTTCACGGAACTTCGCCAGCGCCTGTTGTTCGTTCTCGGCGCATTGATCGTCTACCGCATCGGCTGCTATGTGCCGGTGCCGGGCGTCAATCCCGAAGCCATGCTTGCGCTGATGCAGGCGCAGGGCGGCGGCATCGTGGACATGTTCAACATGTTCTCGGGCGGCGCCCTGCACCGTTTCAGCATTTTCGCGCTGAACGTGATGCCGTACATCTCGGCATCGATCGTGATCCAGTTGGCCACGCACATCTTCCCGTCGCTGAAGGCGATGCAGAAGGAAGGCGAATCGGGCCGACGCAAGATCACCCAGTATTCGCGCATCGGCGCGGTGCTTCTGGCGGTGGTGCAGGGCGGCAGTATCGCGCTGGCGCTGCAGAACCAGACCGCACCGGGCGGTGCACCGGTGGTGTACGCGCCGGGCATGGGCTTCGTGCTCACCGCGGTGATCGCGCTGACTGCCGGCACCATCTTCCTGATGTGGGTCGGTGAGCAGGTCACCGAGCGCGGCATCGGCAACGGCGTGTCGCTGATCATCTTCGCCGGCATCGTCGCCGGCCTGCCGGCGGCGTCGATCCAGACCGTGGAAGCCTACCGCGACGGCAACATGAGCTTCATCTCGCTGTTGCTGATCGTGCTGACCATCCTCGCCTTCACCCTGTTCGTGGTGTTCGTCGAGCGCGGGCAGCGGCGGATCACGGTGAACTACGCGCGCCGCCAGGGCGGCCGCAACGCGTACATGAACCAGACCTCGTTCCTGCCGCTGAAGCTGAACATGGCCGGCGTGATTCCGCCGATCTTCGCCTCGAGCATCCTCGCCTTCCCGGCGACGTTGTCGATGTGGTCGGGCCAGGCCGCGTCCAACAGCACCTTCGGCAGCTGGCTGCAGCGCATCGCCAATGCGCTGGGCCCGGGCGAGCCGGTGCACATGATCGTGTTCGCCGCGCTGATCATCGGTTTCGCGTTCTTCTATACCGCGCTGGTGTTCAACTCGCAGGAAACCGCGGACAACCTGAAGAAGTCCGGCGCGCTGATCCCGGGTATCCGTCCGGGCAAGGCCACCGCCGACTACGTCGACGGCGTGCTGACCCGCTTGACCGCCGCCGGTTCGCTGTACCTGGTGATCGTGTGCCTGCTGCCGGAAATCATGCGCGCGCAGCTCGGCACCTCGTTCCACTTCGGCGGCACCTCGCTGCTGATCGCGGTCGTGGTGGTGATGGACTTCATCGCGCAGATCCAGGCGCACCTGATGTCGCACCAGTACGAAAGCCTGTTGAAGAAGGCCAACCTCAAGGGTGGCTCGCGCGGCGGCGGTTTCGCCCGCGGTTGATTGCTATAATTTGACTTCCTTCGGTGAAGACGCCCCGGTTCCCGGGCGCAGTCTTCCCACTTGAAGGGCGGCCCATGCAGCGGTCTCGTGCGTGGGTGAGACGTGGTGGTCCTGCGCTGGAGTAGCGCGGGCGGCCGAGGTGGATCCTCACCCTGGCCAACGACGTCCGGCGCCGGAGCATGGGCACACTCCCCATGCCGGGCTTGCGGAACCGAAAGGTTCCACGGGCTTCCATGTAACCCGAGACCTTGCTAGACTTATAAGTTCACTTTTTGATCCATCCTGCCGGATGGCGCCACAGTGCGCCGTCGGGCCATCACTCAGTTGGAGAACCGCGTCATGGCGCGTATTGCAGGCGTCAACCTGCCAGCCCAGAAGCACGTCTGGGTCGGGTTGCAAAGCATTTTCGGCATCGGCCGTACCCGTTCGAAGAAGGTCTGCGAAGCCGCAGGCGTGACCTCGACCACCAAGATCCGTGACCTGTCCGAGCCGGAAATCGAGCGCCTGCGCCTCGAAGTCGGCAAGTACATCGTCGAAGGCGACCTGCGTCGCGAAGTGGGCATCGCCATCAAGCGTCTGATGGACCTGGGCTGCTACCGCGGCCTGCGTCATCGTCGTGGCCTGCCGCTGCGTGGTCAGCGCACCCGCACCAACGCCCGCACCCGCAAGGGCCCGCGCAAGGCGATCAGGAAGTAAGGGACAGACATGGCTAAGCCCGCAGCATCAAAAACCAAGAAGAAGATCAAGCGCGTCGTCACCGACGGCGTCGCCCACGTCCACGCTTCGTTCAACAACACCATCGTGACCATCACCGACCGTCAGGGCAATGCATTGTCCTGGGCGACCTCCGGTGGCGCTGGTTTCCGCGGTTCGCGCAAGTCCACGCCGTTCGCGGCGCAGGTTGCCGCCGAGAAGGCCGGGCGCGCTGCGCTCGACTACGGCGTGAAGTCGCTGGAAGTGCGCATCAAGGGCCCGGGTCCGGGTCGCGAGTCCGCCGTCCGTTCGTTGAACAACGTCGGATACAAGATCACCAACATCATCGACGTGACGCCTATCCCGCACAACGGGTGCCGTCCGCCGAAGAAGCGTCGCGTCTAAAGGAGCGATAAGAAATGGCTCGTTATATCGGTCCTACCTGTAAGCTCGCGCGCCGTGAAGGCGCCGATCTTTCCCTCAAGAGCCCGGCGCGTGCGCTGGACTCCAAGTGCAAGCTGGAGCAGAAGCCCGGCCAGCACGGCGCGACCGCCCGCAAGGGCAAGCTGTCCGACTACGCCACCCAGCTGCGCGAAAAGCAGAAGGTCAAGCGTATCTACGGTCTGCTGGAGCGTCAGTTCCGCAACTACTACAAGAAGGCCTCGACCAAGAAGGGCAACACCGGCGAGAACCTGCTGCAGCTGCTGGAAACCCGCCTGGACAACGTCGTCTACCGCATGGGCTTCGCCGTCACCCGCCCGGCCGCGCGCCAGCTGGTGTCGCACCGTGGCGTGCTGGTCAACGGCAAGTCGGTGAACCTGGCCTCGTACCAGGTCAAGGCCGGCGACGCGATCGCCCTGTCGGAAAAGGCGCAGAAGCAGCTCCGCGTGCAGGAAGCGCTGACCGTTGCCGAAACGCACGACCTGAACCCGTCCTGGGTCGAGGTCGATTCGAAGAAGTTCAGCGGCATCTTCAAGGCCGTGCCGGATCGTGCGGACCTGCCTGCTGACATCAACGAAGCGCTGATCGTCGAGTTGTATTCGAAGTAATCACATTGGAGAGCCTCCGGCAACGGAGGCTCGTCAGGAGAACCCGCAACATGACGGTTACCGCCAACCAGGTTCTGCGCCCCCGTGGGCCGCAGATCGAACGCCTTACCGACAACCGCGCCAAGGTCGTAATCGAGCCCTTGGAGCGCGGGTATGGGCACACGCTGGGCAATGCCCTGCGTCGCGTGCTGTTGTCCTCGATCCCCGGCTTCGCGATCACCGAAGTCGAGATCGACGGCGTGCTGCACGAGTACACCACGGTCGAAGGGCTGCAGGAGGACGTGCTGGATGTCCTGCTCAACCTCAAGGACGTGGCCATCCGCATACACACCGGCGACAGCGCCACGCTGTCGCTGTCCAAGCAGGGTCCGGGCACGGTCACTGCCGCCGACATCAAGACCGACCACAACGTCGAGATCCTCAACAACGACCACGTGATCTGCCACCTGACCAAGGACATGGCGATCAACATGCGTCTGAAGATCGAGCGTGGCTTCGGCTACCAGCCGGCCGCCGCGCGTCGCCGTCCGGACGAGGAAACCCGCACCATCGGTCGCCTGATCCTGGATGCGTCGTTCTCGCCGGTGCGCCGCGTCGCCTACGCGGTCGAATCCGCGCGCGTCGAGCAGCGTACCGACCTGGACAAGCTGGTCCTGGACATCGAGACCAACGGTACGATCGATGCCGAGGAGGCCGTGCGCACCGCCGCCGACATCCTCAGCGATCAGCTGTCGGTGTTCGGCGACTTCACCCATCGCGACCGTGGCGCGGCCAAGCCGGCCAGCAACGGCGTGGATCCGGTGCTGCTGCGTCCGATCGACGATCTGGAACTGACCGTGCGTTCGGCCAACTGCCTGAAGGCCGAGAGCATCTACTACATCGGCGATCTGATCCAGAAGACCGAAGTGGAACTGCTCAAGACGCCGAACCTCGGCAAGAAGTCGCTGACCGAGATCAAGGAAGTGCTGGCCCAGCGTGGCCTGTCGCTCGGCATGAAGCTGGAGAACTGGCCGCCGGCCGGCGTCGCCCAGCACGGCATGCTCGGCTAAGCAGCCGCACCTGGCCGATGCCGCACCGGCATCGGCCACGGACGCTGCAGTCCGGTCATGGATGGCCGGGCAAGGGCTCCACGGAGCCCGGGTAAGACCGCCAGGGACGGAAGCAGGGGCGCCTTCGCGGCGCCTCGCGCCGCATCAGTTGCACAACTACGCCGACGGGTCTTCAAGCCCGCGGCGTTGTCCGGTCAGGGACGGCCGGCTCGGACCATCCGCAGTCCATTGTTCAACGCCAGGACGGCGACAGCGATCTCCAGCAGTTTCAACTTTCCATAGGAACCAAGACCATGCGTCACCAGAAATCCGGCCGCAAGTTCAACCGCACCAGCGCCCATCGCCAGGCGATGTTCTCCAACATGGCGGCCTCGCTGTTCAAGCACGAGCTGATCAAGACCACCCTGCCGAAGGCCAAGGAGCTGCGTCGCGTCGCCGAGCCGCTGATCACCATCGCCAAGGTCGATGGCGTCGCCAATCGCCGTCTGGCCTTCTCGCGCCTGCGCGACAAGGAAGCGGTGGGCAAGCTGTTCGTCGAGCTGGGCCCGCGTTACCAGTCGCGCCCGGGCGGCTACCTGCGCATCCTGAAGTGCGGCTTCCGCGCCGGCGACAACGCGCCGATGGCGTACGTCGAGCTGGTCGATCGCCCGACCGCGATCGCCGAGGAAGTGGCCGAGTAAATCCGGCCCGCACCGCGTCAGCAAGAAGCCCGGCATGTCCGGGCTTTTTTGCGTCTGGACGGCGGCGGTTTGCGCCGCGCAGGCGCTGTCGCGTTCGCCGCACCCAGGGACGCACGGCACATGGTGGCGAAGCGGGCGATGGCGGATAATGCGCTAACTGTTCATGTGAGCCCGACCCGATGAACCCGTTACGCTGGAGTTTCCGCGCGCAGTTCCTGTTCGGCTTTCTGATCTGTGCCGGGTTGCTGGGCTATGCGATCTACGTGCAGGTGCAGCTCGGCATCGAGCCCTGTCCGCTGTGCATCTTCCAGCGCATCGCGTTCGCCGCGCTGGGCCTGCTGTTCCTGCTCGGCGCCTTGCACGGGCCGGCCCGCAGCGGCGGACGCAAGGTCTATGGCGTGCTGGCGTTCCTGGCCGCGGCCATCGGTGCCGGCATTTCCACCAAGCACGTGTCGGTGCAGCTGTTTCCCGATCCGATGGCCTCCTGCGGGCCGCCGCTGAGCTTCCTGCGCGAGACGATGGGGCCGTTCGAGGTGCTGCGCCGGGTGCTGACCGGGACCGGCGACTGCGGCAACATCGATTGGCGTTTTCTCGGCCTGTCGATGCCGATGTGGTGCCTGATCTGTTTCGTGGCGCTGGCGCTGTTCGCGCTGTATGCCGGGTTCAAGGCCCGGCGGCGCTCGCTGCACTGAGGTTTCCGCGTGCTGCGTCTTGTCGTGGGCTGAGGCAGCGCACCTGTAGGAGCGGCTTCAGCCGCGACAGGTACTATCGGTAAGCCTCTGTCGCGGCTGAAGCCGCTCCTACACGGTGCTGCAGGCGGTACACGGATGGCGTGAATCCGCGGGCAGCAGCGGCGCGGCCGCTGCGAACGATCGCGGCGCCGCACCCATCCATGCATCCAGGCCGGCCCGTCCTGCGGGCGCGGCCTGGCTGCGCACTTGCCTCAGAAATCCTGCTGCAGGCTCAGGTAGACGCCGCGGCGCGGCGCCCATTGCGGGGCGAACACGCCGATGCCGCCGCCGTCGCGCAGCTGGTAGGCGCGATCGAGCACGTTGAGCACCGCCACTTGCGCGTGCAGCGGATGCGCGCTGAGCGCGAAGTCGTGGCCGGCGCTGAGGTTCAGCTGGAAGTACGACGGCAGCTCGCCGCCGTTGGGCACGGTGTCGGTATCGGTGCGCAGGCCGCTGCCGAACAGATAGTTGGCGCCGATCCGGCTGGCGTCGTCGAGCGCGTAGCTGATGCCGCCGGACGAGGTGAACTTCTGGTCGTGGTCCAGGTGGATCCAGTTGTCGTAGACGTAGGCCAGCGCGTCCGGATCGAAGTTGTACAGGCTGGTCATGACCCGCTTGCCCATCGCCTTGCTGTAGGCGACGTTGAAGTAGGCGGTGACCGGCCCGTTGCTGTAGTCGGCGCTGAACTCCGCGCCGCGGATGCGGCCGTAGCGGTAGTTGAACGTGGAATACACGTAGGCGGCGCCGAACTGGCCTTCGTCCTGAAGGCGGTCGGCCTTGCGGTAGTAGGTGTCCAGGCCCAGGGTCAGGTGCTCGTTGACCACCTGCGAGATGCCCAGGTCGTAATAGTCGCTGCGCTCGCTCAGTGGCGTGGTCGCGCCGCCGGCGGTGGACTGCTGGTTGGTGGTGCCGTCGTACAGGGCGATGTCGCTGGTGGAGATCAGTTCGCTGGCCGGCGGGGTGAAGTAGCGCGCATAGCCGGCGTGCACGGTGGTGTCGGCGCTGGCCTGCCAGACCACGCCCAGGCGCGGGCTGAGCTGGCCTTCGGTGGTGCCGAACGCCTTGTAGCGGTCGCCGCGCACGCCGTAGTTCACGGTCCAGTCGTCGCCGATCTTCCATTCGTCCTGCAGGTACAGCGCGTAGGTGCTGGCGTGGAAGCGGCTGGCGTCGGGGATGAAGACCGGCGTGTTGCTGGTCTGGTTGCCGTCGGCGTCGGCCGGGAACACATAGGAATTGTTGCTGGCGACGGCATGCTCGAAGTTGCCGTACACGCCGTAGCGCAGCGTGTGCGCGTCGCCGAGCGGGGTGGAGAAGTCGGCCTGCACGGTGTTGGCGCGGTTGCTGCGGTCCACCTGCGAGGCGACGCCGTTGAAGATCAGGTCGCCGGCGACGTCGGGCGAGAACGCGACGCTGCTGTAGCGCTGTCCGGCCGACAGCTGGTAGCTGGTGGCGCCGAGCGAGCCCTGCAGCACCAGGGTGCCGAAGCGGGTGTTCTCGCGCTGGTTCTCGTCGAGCTTGGACGAGTCGAAGTCGGTGGTGCCCAGGTAGTCGTAGGCAGGGGTCTGCCCTGGATTGTTCGGGATCTGGAAGCGGTTGTTGGCGTAGCCGACCAGCAGGCTGAGCCGGGTGTTCTCGTCGATCAGGTAGCTGAGGTCGGCGAAGCCTTTGCCCTGATGGGTCTTGTCGTGCTCGGGGTCGCGGCTGTTGACCGGATTCTCCAGGCCGAGCTTGTTCTGCTCGTAGTCGCCGGTGACGAACCAGCTCCAGCGGCCGCTGCTGCCCCACCAGGAGGCGTTCGGATTGAGCGTGCCGTAGGAGCCGCCGGTGATGCCGACGCTGCCGCCGTTGCCCAGTTCCACGCCGCTCTTGGTGGTGATGTCCACCACTGCCGCGGTGCGGTCGCCGAACTGCGCCGGCAGCGCGCCATCGAGCAGCTTGATGCTCTTGATCGTGCGCGGGTCCAGGCTCTGGCCGAAGCCGGAGATGGACTCGGGGATCAGCACGCCATTGATGCGGTACTGCAGGTTGGCGTGGTCGCCGCGCACGTGGATGCCGCCATAGGAGTCCTGGACCACGCCCGGCGCCTGCAGCAGCACCTGGTTGAGCGGGGTGGAGGCGCCCAGCGGCAGCCGCTCGATGTCCTCGGCGGTGATCGCGTACTGGCTGCTGCCGATGTCCGGCGACAGCGCGTTGCGCGCCGCTTCCAGCTTGGCGGTGACGGTGACCGCATCCAGGTCGGTGGTGCGTTCGGGACCGGTGTCGGCGCTAGCCGCATCGGCGGCGAAGGCGAGGCCGGGCGCGGCCAGCAGGACGAGGGCGATGGCGGCGGAGAGGGGGCGGGGCGTCATGGCGTAGGCGAGACCTGGGGAGGGGAAGGAAAAGATTTGTTATGTAATAACATTCTGCTTTCGCAGTGGCGTTGGCGTAGGCCGGAAGTCATGCCTGGCATGTGCGCTTTGCCTGCCGTTCATGTGCTTCACGCTGCTGCGGCCACGGCTGCGCAACCGCGTCACGCAGTGCTTTGCGTCGCGGCCTGGCTCTGCGAACATCGCAGGTTGCCAAGGAGTCCTTTCATGAACCTGTCCGTCCCCGCCGCCCCGCCCGAATCCGCTTCGCCGTCCTGGGCGCCCGCAAGCTGGCGCGGCAAACCCGCGCTGCAGATGCCGGTGTATCCGGACGCGCAGGCGCTGGAGGCGACGCTGGGCGAATTGCGCCATCTGCCGCCGCTGGTCACCTCGTGGGAGATCTTCGCGCTGAAGAAGCAGCTGGCCGAGGCGCAGGAAGGCAAGCGGTTCCTGCTGCAGGGCGGCGATTGCGCGGAGAACTTCAGCGATTGCGAGTCGGGCACGATCTCCAACCGGCTCAAGGTGCTGCTGCAGATGAGCCTGGTGCTGGTGCACGGCTTGCGCCTGCCGGTGGTGCGGGTCGGCCGCTATGCCGGCCAGTACGCCAAGCCGCGCTCGGCCGATACCGAGACCCGCGACGGCGTGACCCTGCCCAGCTACCGCGGCGACGTGGTCAACGGCCCGGAGTTCACCGCGCAGGCGCGCGTGCCCGATCCGCGGCGGATGATCACCGCGCACTCGCGTTCGGCGATGACGATGAACTTCGTGCGCGCGCTGATCGACGGCGGCTTCGCCGATTTGCACCATCCCGAGTACTGGAACCTGAGCTGGGTCGGCTACTCGCCGCTGGCCGAGGACTACCAGAAGATGGTGTCCTCGATCGGCGACGCGGTGCGCTTCATGGAGACGCTGTCCGGTGCGCAGCTGTACAACCTCAACCGGGTCGATTTCTACACCTCGCACGAAGCGCTGCTGCTGCCGTACGAGGAAGCGCTGACCCGCGAGGTGCCGCGGCAGTGGGGCTGGTTCAACCTGAGCACGCATTACCCGTGGATCGGCATGCGCACCGCCGCGCTGGACGGCGCGCACGTGGAATATTTCCGCGGCATCCGCAACCCGATCGCGATCAAGGTCGGGCCGTCGGCGCAGCCGGACCAGTTGCTGCGCCTGATCGACGTGCTCAACCCCGAGGACGAACCGGGCCGGTTGACCTTCATCCACCGCATGGGCGCGGCACAGATCGCGCAGAAACTGCCGCCGCTGCTGGATGCGGTGAAGCGCGACGGCCGCCGCGTGCTGTGGGTGTGCGATGCGATGCACGGCAATACCGAGAGCACCAGCAACGGCTACAAGACGCGGCGCTACGACAACGTGCTGGGCGAGGTGGAGCAGTCGTTCGACATCCATGCTGCGGCCGGCACGCGGTTGGGCGGTGTGCACCTGGAGCTGACCGGCGAAGACGTCACCGAATGCACCGGCGGCGCGCGCGAGCTGACCGAGCGCGACCTGGAGCGGGCGTACCGCTCCAGCGTGGATCCGCGCCTGAACTACGAGCAGTCGCTGGAGATCGCGCTGGCGATCGTGCGCAAGCAGAACGGGCGCAGCGTGCCGTTGAGCACGGACTGACCGCGCGCTCCCTGGGTCACCGCAGCGCGCTTGCTGGTGCGCTGCGTGCCCCAGGTGCCGATGGCGTGGCGATGGCGCTCGTCGGCGCGCTTGAAGTCGTCGATATCCGACACCGCGAATGCAACTGCAGCGCGCGTGTCGCGGCCTGCGATGGGGGGCTGGTTGGCGATGTCGGCGCCTCGGGTCTTGGCAGGCGCCGCGTCTGCCGCATCCAGCTTCGGACGTAACTGAGGACGCACCATCTGCAGCGGCGGCTGCGTGCCGTTGGCGAGTTGCCTGTCGCCGGTCAGGAACCGCGCATGCTGCGATCGCGCACACCGGTCATGGACTGCGCCAGGAACGGGGCGCCGCTCGCCCGCGATGCGCGTGTCGCGGATGTGCGCCGTGCGCACGCCTGGCGATGGTGCCGCGATTCGTGCCGCGGCACAGCGCTCGACACTGCGCTCATGCCTGCTTTGCCACACTGTCGCGACTCCTCCCCCTTCAAGGAGCGCATCTTGAACCTGGATCTCGACTGGATCCCGTGGCGCGCTTACACGCTGCCGATCGGCGCCGCGGTAGTGCTCGGCTTCCTCGCCTGGTGGCTGTTGTTGCGCATCGCGCAGCGCATGCGCGGGCGCGACTACCGGCGCGCGCGCATCATCCGCGTGGTCAGCGTGCCGATGGCCTTCCTGCTGCCGATGCTGATGCTCAGCTTCGCACTGGAATCCACGCCGCTGGACGAGCGCGCGTTGACCGACCTGCAGCACCTGCTGCATATCGGCATGATCGGTTGCGTGACCTGGCTGCTGGTGCGCGGCGCCGCCGCGCTGGAAAAGGCCATCCTGCGCAGCTATCCGATCGAAGTGGCCGACAATCTGACCGCGCGGCGCATCCAGACCCAGACCCGGGTGCTGGCACGCGTGGCGATGGGCACGATCATCCTGCTCGGCACCTCGGTGGTGCTGCTGACCTTCCCGGCTGTGCGGCAGATCGGCACTACGCTATTGGCCTCGGCCGGCATCATCGGCCTGGTCGCCGGTATCGCCGCCAAGCCGGTGTTCGGCAACCTGATCGCGGGCCTGCAGATCGCCCTGACCCAGCCGATCCGGCTCGACGACGTGGTCATCGTCGAAGGCGAGTGGGGCCGCATCGAGGAGATCGGCAGTTCCTACGTGGTGGTGCGGATCTGGGACGAGCGGCGCATGGTGGTGCCGTTGACCTGGTTCATCGAAAATCCGTTCCAGAACTGGACGCGCAGCAGCGCCGACCTGCTCGGTACCGCGTTCCTGTGGCTGGATTACCGCACGCCGATGCCGCAGCTGCGCGCCGAGCTGGAGCGGATCTGCAAGAGCGAGCCGCTGTGGGATGGACGCGTCTGCGTGACCCAGGTGACCGAGACCAGCGAGAGCACGATCCAGGTGCGCCTGCTGGTCAGCGCGCGCAATTCCGGCGATGCGTTCGACCTGCGCTGCATCGTGCGCGAACGGATGATCGATTTCCTGACCCGCGAACATCCGTATGCCTTGCCGAAGCTGCGCGCGGAGATCTCCTCGGACACCGCGCGCGCGGCACCGCGCCCGCCATCGACGGCCAGCGACTCGGCGGCGATGCGCTCGCCCGGCGCCGAGGATGGCGCGCCGGCGGCGACAGCGGTGCAGGATCCGGGCGCGCCGAGGCCGGATACGGCATAGCGTCGCGTTGTGCCGTGCCGTGTCGGCGTGGCGGCAGGCGCCTGCAGCGTCCATGCGTTGTTTGTAACGCATGAATTCTCATTGAAACCTGTAGGAGCGGCTTCAGCCGCGACCGGGGCTTTATTGGTAACGCCCGGTCGCGGCTGAAGCCGCTCCTACAAAGGCGTTCTTCGCCAACCGTCTGTCGATGGGTTGCGCCTTGGCGCCGTTGCGGCGCTATTCGCTTTACGGATGCTGCGTGGCCTGCGGCAGCGTCGGCAAGAACGCCGGCGGCATGCGTGCGCGGCTGCGCTGTTCGTAGGCGTAGCCCAGTTCGATCAGGCGCGGCTCGCTCCAGGCGCCGCCGATGAACACCAAGCCCAGCGGCAGGCCGTCGCTGGCGCCCATCGGCACGGTCAGGCTGGGATAGCCGGCCACCGCCGCCGCGCCGTAGCTGGCCCCGGGAAAGTCGTCGCCGTGGAGCGGGTCGGTCTTCCAGGCGCGGCCGGTGGTCGGCGCGATCAGCGCATCCAGCCGCTGCGCGCGCAGGGCCGCGTCGATGCCGTCCGGACCGGCCAGGCGCCTGGCTTTCGCCCGCGCTTCCAGGTAGGCCGGGTCGCCCAGGCCATGGGTGGCCTGCGCCTGTTCGAACAGCGCCTGGTCGAAGTGCGCCAGTTCGCGCTCGGCATGCGCGCGGTTGAACGCGATCAGTTGCGCCAAGGTGCGCAGCGGCGCCTGGCGCGTGTCGAGGTAGCGTTCCAGCCCGGCCTTGAACTCGGTCAGCAAGACGGTCAGTTCGGCGTCGTCCCATTGCCCGGCGGTGGGGATCCGCGCAGCGACCACGGTGGCGCCGGCCGCACGCAGCGCGGCGACCGCGCGCGCCTGCGCCGCGGCGATGTCCGGGGCCTGGGTCAGCGGTGAGGGCAGCAGGCCGATGCGCGCGCCGCGCAGCGCGTCGCGGCGCAGGTGCGCGGCGTAGTCGTAGCCGGGCGGACGCGGTGCCGCGGCGGTGGCCAGGTCGGCAGGATCGGGCGCGGCCAGTACGCTCAGCAGCGTCGCCGCGTCGGCGACGCTGCGGGTCATCGGTCCGGCCGTGTCCTGGCTGGCGGAGATCGGGAGGATGCCGTTGCGGCTGATCAGGCCAACGGTCGGCTTCAGCCCGACCAGGCCGTTCACCGCGGCCGGGCAGACGATGCTGCCGTCGGTCTCGGTGCCGATGCCGGCCACCGCCAGATTGGCCGACACGGCTACGCCGGTGCCGGCGCTGGAGCCGCAGGGATTGCGATCGAGCACGTACGGATTGCGGGTCTGTCCGCCGCGCGCGCTCCAGCCGGAACTGGACTTGCTGGAGCGGAAGTTGGCCCACTCGCTGAGGTTGCTCTTGCCCAGGATCACCGCGCCGGCCTGGCGCAGGCGCTGCACCAGGAAGGCATCGTGCGGCGGGTGGAAGTCGGCCAGCGCCAGCGAGCCGGCCGAGGTGGCCATCGGCCGCGCATCGATGTTGTCCTTCAACACGAGCGGGATGCCGTGCAGCGGGCCGCGCAGATGCCCGGCGCGGCGTTCGGCGTCCCGCTGCCGCGCTTCGTCCAGGGCGTGCGGATTGCGTTCGATGATCGCGTGCAGCGCCGGTCCTTGCCGGTCCAGCGCATCGATCCGTTGCAGGTAGGCCGCGGTCAGGCCGGCGCTGTCGAGCGTGCCGTGCGCCATCCGCGCCTGCAGCGTGGCGATGTCGGTTTCGGCATGGGCGAACGCGTTTGGGGCTTGTGGCGGCGCGGCGACGGCGGTGTCGGGCACGACGGGATGCCGGCAGCCGGCGAGGGCGCCGCACAGCAACAGGGCGGGCAGCAGGCGCATCGGCAGGTTCCCGGGAAGTCGTTCTCCAGGAGGCTACGCAGCGCTATGGGGATTGGCAAACCGGTGCGGGCGCCTGCCCGCATGCGTTCAGTGCGCGGGACGCCGCCGGCGCCGGATCAGGTCGCGGGCCAGGATGCCGACCACGGCCAGGTTGATCGCCAGCACCGCCCACGCGGCCCAGCCGGGATGGCGCACGATCGCGTAGATGTCGAACGGCAGATAGATGGCCGCGGAGACGCAGCCCAGCATCGACGCCCAGGCCTTGGCGCGCCACAGGCCCCAGGCTTCGACGATGTGCAGCACGCCGTAGGCGAGCATGCCGGCGGCGGCAAGATGTACCGCGCCGGGATTGATCATGGTGAGCAGCGACGGCAGCGCGCCGTGCTCCGGGTCCAGGCTGAAACGCACGATCAGCCGGCCCACCGCCGCGCGCAGCGGCAGCGGGCCCATCAGTTCCAGACCCGTGGCCGCGAGCACCGCGAGCAGGCCTTTGCCGGCCTCCAGCAGTGCGATCAGGTGCAGGCCCGGATGCGCGTGCGGATCCGGGTTGTACGCCTTCTTGCTAGCCACGGGAACTCGGCGATCAGCCGCCGCGACCGGCGCGCTTGCGATCGCTTTCGGTCAGGAACTTCTTGCGCAGGCGGATTTCCTTCGGGGTGACTTCGACCAGCTCGTCGTCCTCGATGAAGTCCAGCGCCTGTTCCAGCGTGTACTTGATCGCCGGGGTCAGCTTGATCGCATCGTCCTTGCCCGAAGCGCGCATGTTGGTCAGCGGCTTGGTCTTGATCGCGTTGACGGTCAGGTCGTTGTCCTTGGAATGGATACCGATCAGCTGGCCTTCGTACACGTTGTCGCCTTCGGCGGCGAACAGGCGGCCACGCTCTTCCAGCGGCCCCAGCGAGTAGGCGGGGGTGGCACCGGCGGCGTTGGCGATCATCACGCCGTTCTGGCGCTTGGCGATGGCGCCCTGTTCCTTCGGGCCGTAATGGTCGAACACGTGGAACAGCAGGCCCGAGCCCTGGGTCAGGGTGCGGAACTCGTTCTGGAAGCCGATCAGGCCACGCGCCGGGATCATGTAGTCAAGGCGCACGCGGCCCTTGCCGTCCGGCTCCATGTTCTTCAGCTGGCCCTTGCGGATGCCCAGCTTCTCCATCACGCCGCCCTGGTGCTGCTCTTCGATGTCCACCACCAGCTGCTCGACCGGCTCCATCAGCTTGCCGTCGATTTCCTTGACGATGACTTCCGGGCGCGACACCGCCAGCTCGAAGCCTTCGCGGCGCATGTTCTCGATCAGCACCGACAGGTGCAGCTCGCCGCGGCCGGAGACCAGGAACTTGTCCGGGTCGGACCCTTCCTCGACCTTCAGCGCGACGTTGTGCAGCGTCTCGCGCTCCAGGCGCTCGCGGATCTGGCGGCTGGTGATGAACTTGCCGCCGCTGTGTTCCTTGCTGCCGGCGAACGGCGAGTTGTTGACCTGGAAGGTCATCGAGATGGTCGGCTCGTCCACGGTCAGCGCCGGCAGCGCTTCCGGGGTGTCGAGCGCGCAGATGGTGTCGGAGATGCTCATGTCGGCGACGCCGGAGATGGCGACGATGTCGCCGGCCTCGGCCTCTTCCACTTCCACCCGCTCCAGGCCCATGAAGCCCAGCACCTGCAGGATCTTGCCCTGGCGCTTCTTGCCTTCGCGGTCGACGATGCTGACCGGCATGTTCTTCTTGACCTTGCCGCGCTGGATGCGGCCGATGCCGATCAGGCCGACGAAGTTGTTGTAGTCCAGCTGGCTGATGCGCATCTGGAACGGGCCGTCCGGATCCACCTGCGGCGGCGCCACGTGCTTCATGATCGCTTCGTACAGCGGGGTCATGTCGCCTTCGCGGGCGCTGTCGTCCAGGCTCGCGTAGCCGTGCAGCGCCGAGGCGTAGACGATCGGGAAGTCGAGCTGCTCGTTGGTCGCGCCGAGCTTGTCGAACAGGTCGAACACCTGGTCGATCACCCAGTCCGGACGCGCGCCCGGGCGGTCGATCTTGTTGACCACCACGATCGGCTTGAAGCCCATCGCGAAGGCCTTCTGGGTCACGAAGCGGGTCTGCGGCATCGGCCCGTCCATCGCGTCGACCAGGATCAGCACCGAGTCCACCATCGACAGCACGCGCTCCACTTCGCCGCCGAAGTCGGCGTGTCCGGGGGTGTCGACGATGTTGATGCGGTTGCCCTGCCAGGTGATGGCCGTGTTCTTGGCCAGGATCGTGATGCCACGTTCCTTTTCCTGATCGTTGCTGTCCATCACGCGCTCGGCCAGCACCGTGCGCTCGGAGAGGGTGCCGGACTGCTTCAGCAGGCAGTCGACGAGGGTGGTCTTGCCATGATCGACGTGGGCGACGATGGCGATATTGCGAAGATTTTCGATGGACATGCGAAAGGGGGCCAACCGGCGCCAGAAAGGAAGGAGAGTAAGCCCCCTATTATACCTGTATCCCGGCGCGCCTGCCGGTTCAGGATTCAGGCGGCGGCGGTGGCGCTGCCGGCGGCACCGGAGGCGGGCCAAACAGGCCGGCGTGTATCCTATGCGCCCCAAATGACGCCCCCGTTTCCAAGGAATCCCATGTCCCTGATCGCCCATTTCGACACCGCCCGCGGCCCGATCACCATCGAGCTGTATCCCGACAAGGCGCCGCTGACCGTGGCCAACTTCGTGAACCTGGCCAAGCGCGGCTTCTACGACGGGCTGAGCTTCCACCGCGTGATCGCCGACTTCATGATCCAGGGCGGCTGCCCGGAAGGCTCCGGCCGCGGCGGCCCGGGCTACCGTTTCGAGGACGAGACCAACAACGGCGTGCGCCATGAGCGCGGCGTGCTGTCGATGGCCAACGCCGGTCCCAGCACCAATGGCAGCCAGTTCTTCATCACCCACACCGCCACCCCGTGGCTGGACGGCAAGCACACCGTGTTCGGCAAGGTGACCCAGGGCCTGGACGTGGTCGACAGCGTCGCCCAGGGCGATGCGATCAACAAGATCACCATCGAAGGCGATACCGATGCGGTGCTGGCGGCCAAGGCCGACCGCGTCGCCGAGTGGAACCGCCTGCTCGACGCCTGAGTGCCGCCGCGACCGGCCCTGGCGGCCGGTCGCCGATGGCCTGCGTGCTAACATTTCCCGGTTGATTGCCGCGCCCGACCCTCGATGACGATGCGTCTCCTTTTGCTGTGCATGGTGCTGCTCGGAATCGGCGGCGGCGTGCACGCGTGGTGGCGCAGTTCCGGGGCCGCATCGGCGCCAGCAACGCTGGCGGCCGGCGATCCGCGGCGGCTCACCGGCGAAGACGGCATCGTCATGCTGGCCGCCGACTGGTGCGGCTACTGCCGCCGGCAACAGGCCGATTTCGAACGCGCCCAGGTCCGCTACCGCGTGCTCGACGTGGAGCAGGAGGAAGGCCGCCTGGCCGCCGCCGCGCTGGGCCGCGAAGGCGTGCCGATCACGGTGATCGGCCAGCACGTGATCGACGGCTACGACACCGCCGCCCTGGACGCGCATCTGCAGCCGCTCGGCTACCGCGTCTACTGACCCCCCTTAATCCCTTTTTTAGCAGAGGAACCCCCCATGAAGACACCCGTACGTGTTGCTGTGACCGGCGCTGCCGGCCAGATCGGCTATGCCCTGCTGTTCCGTATCGCCTCCGGCGAAATGCTGGGCAAGGACCAGCCGGTGATCCTGCAGTTGCTCGAGCTGCCGATGGAGAAGGCCCAGGCCGCGCTGAAGGGCGTGATGATGGAATTGGAAGACTGCGCGTTCCCGCTGCTGGCCGGCATGGTCGGCACCGACGACGCCGAAGTGGCGTTCAAGGACGCCGACGTGGCCCTGCTGGTCGGCGCGCGTCCGCGCGGCCCGGGCATGGAGCGCAAGGACCTGCTGCTGGAGAACGCCAAGATCTTCACCGCGCAGGGCGCGGCGCTGAACAAGGTCGCCAGCCGCAACGTCAAGGTGCTGGTGGTCGGCAACCCGGCCAACACCAACGCCTACATCGCGATGAAGTCGGCGCCGGACCTGAACCCGAAGAACTTCACCGCCATGCTGCGCCTGGACCACAACCGCGCGCTGAGCCAGCTGGCCGGCAAGCTCGGCAAGCCGGTCGGCGGCATCGAGAAGCTGGTGGTGTGGGGCAACCACAGCCCGACCATGTATCCGGACTACCGCTTCGCCACCGTCGAGGGCGCGTCCATCGCCGAGGCGATCGACGACCAGGAGTGGAACGCCGGCACCTTCATCCCGACCGTGGGCAAGCGCGGCGCGGCGATCATCGAGGCGCGCGGCTCGTCCTCGGCCGCCTCGGCCGCCAACGCCGCCATCGACCACGTGCGCGACTGGGTGCTGGGCAGCAACGGCAAGTGGGTGACCATGGGCGTGCCGTCCGACGGTTCCTACGGCATCCCGGAAGGCGTGATGTTCGGCTTCGCGGTGACCACCGAGAACGGCGAGTACACCCTGGTCAAGGACCTGCCGATCGACGACTTCAGCCAGAAGTACATCGACAAGACCCTGGCCGAGCTGGAAGAAGAGCGCAGCGGCGTGGCGCACCTGCTGGGCTGATCGCTGCGATCGAGGTGCGGAAGACGCCGGGCTCGCCCGGCGTTTTTCTTTTGCGGGTACGCGCGCGCGACTACAGCGCTAGACTGCGCGGCCTGGAACGAGCATGGAGCACACGATGCATCAACGGATATGGGGCTTGCTGCTGTTGTTGGCGGCTGGAGTGGCGTGGTCCGGCTCGGCCAAGGCCTGGCAGTCCTGCCAGGACGTGGTTGTCGGCATGTACAACAACCAGCCGGTGATGCAGAGCCAGTGCACCTGGCTGGCCGGCGCGGTCGCGCTGGATCCGGCGACCCGCGCGATGGGCTCGGTATGGAATTACAGCGATGCCGACCAAGCCAAGGCCGCCGCCGCGCGCGACTGCGGTCCGTCATGCCTGGTGGTGAGCTTCTACGACGACTACTTCTATTTTGCTGCCTCGGACGAAGATGTCATCGGTTACGCCTCGACGGCGGAAGCGGCGCTGCGGCAATGCGAGCTCGCCAAGCCGGGCGTCCACTGCGACGTGGTGGTCTCGGCCGGCAGCGGCGGCCGCGCCGTGTATTGGCAATTCAATGCACTGGGCTACAACGGTACCCAGCAGAAAGCCTATGCGATCAGCGGCGGCGTGCGTCGCGGCGATGCCCGCCAGGCCATGCTGCAGGCCTGCGGTGGCGAGGCGGCATGCTTCGCCTACGTGCATCAGCAGCCGCATGCGGCGATGGCGCTGGGCGACGACGGCAAGCTGTACGCAGCCGAGGGCAATAGCGCCTGGCAGGCGCGGCGTGCGGCAAAAAAGTACTGCGCTGGCGAGCAGGGCAAGAAGGCCAAGTGCGAGATCGTGGCCGAGACCAGCAAGGCCGCTTCCTAGCGTTCGGGCTGGCCCGCGCCGTACAAGCGGCTGGCGCGCCCCCAGTTAGGTCGGGGGCGCCACGCTCGCGCGGCGGCGATGGTCGCCGTTGCATCGCCATTCCACGACTGCGCGCGACAGCCGGCCTCTGCGGTATGCCTTCGCCGTTCGGCCGGCCATGACGTTGCGCCCGCGCGCGCCGGTTTGCGGGTGTGCTAGGTTTCCTCGGCCATTCATTTGGGGAAATAGCATGACGCGCGCTCCGTACCGCTGGATCGGAGGGCTGGCGCTGGCCAGCCTGTTGCCGCTCGCCGCCAACGCCGCGGACAGCGGCTATCGGCAACCGCCGGAGCCGCTGCTGGGGGTGATGCGCGCGCCGCTGAATCCGTCGCCGCGGCTGGATCCCACCGGCAAGACCCTGCTGCTGGTGCAGCGCACCCAGTATCCGCCGATCGCGCGCGTGGCCGAGCCGTACCTGAAGCTGGCCGGGGTGCGGGTGGAGCCGCGCAGCCACAGCCGCCACGACATGTCCAACGGTTACGGCATCCGCGCCTGCCTGGAAGGTTTCAGCCTGGTCGACGTGGCCAGCGGCAAGCAGACCGCGGTGACCCTGCCGGCCGGCGCCTGTCCGGCGCTGCCGGTGTGGTCGCCGGACGGGCGCCGTTTCGCCTTCAACAACACCGCCGCCGACCGCGTCGAACTATGGGTGGGCGATGTGGCCACCGGCAATGTGCGCCGCATCGACGGCGTGCAGCTCAACCCGGTGCTGGGCGGCGAGATCCAGTGGCTGGGCGGCAGCGACACGCTGCTGTTGAAGACCGTGCCGCAGGACCTGGGCGCGGCGCCGCGCAAGGCGGCGGTGCCGCCCGGCCCGGAGGTCAAGGAAACCATCCAGGGCAAGGGCGAGAGCAGCACCTACGAGGCGCGCGACACGCTGTCCAGCCCCGAGGACGAGGCGCTGTTCACCTACTACGCCACCTCGCAACTGCTCACCGTCGATGCCGCCAGTGGCAAGCAGGCCAAGGTCGGCGCGCCGGCGGTCTATACCGCGGTGGACGGCGCGCCCGACGGCCGCCATGTGCGCGTGGAGCGGCTCAAGCGGCCGTATTCCTACGTCACCACCTATGCGCGTTTCGCCCACGATGTGGCGGTGCTCGATCTGTCCACTGGCGGCGAGCGCGTGCTGGCCGAGCTGCCGGTCGCCGACCGGGTGCCGGTGCAGGGCGTGCCGACCGGCCCGCGTGCGTATTCCTGGCGGGCCAACCAGCCGGCCACGCTGGTCTGGGCCGAGGCGCTGGACGGCGGCGACTGGAAGGCCACCGTGCCCGCACGCGACAAGCTGCTGACCCTGGCGGCGCCGTTCACCGCCAAGCCGCGCGAACTGGCGCGGGTGACCCAGCGCTACGCCGGACTGTCCTGGTTCGCCGAGGGCGGCCGGACGCTGCTGGACGAATACGACGAGAACCGCCACTGGCGCCGCACCTCGTTGCTGGACGCCGACCGCCCCGGCACGCCGGCCCGGGTGCTGTTCGACCTGTCCACCGACGATCTGTACGCCGATCCCGGCACCCCGGAACTGCGCGTGCTGGCCAACGGCGAAGCGGTGCTGCACGAGGACCGCGGCGCGCTGTTCCTGAGCGGGCAGGGCGCCACGCCGGCCGGCGACCGCGCGTTCCTGGACCGCTACGAACTGGCCAGCGGCAAGACCGAGCGCCTGTTCCGCAGCGATGCCAGCGTCGACGAGGTGTTCGCCGGGTTCGCCGGCGACGATACGACCAAGCTGCTGACCTGGCGCCAGTCGCCGACCGATCCGCCCAACGTGTACCTGCGCGCGCTGGGCCAGGCGCAGACGGATGCGGCGGCGGGCGAAGCGGTCTACGCCTCGAGCATCGCGCCGGTCACCCGCTTCCCCGATCCGACGCCGCTGGTGCGGCAGATCAAGAAGCGGCTGGTGACCTACAAGCGCAAGGACGGGGTGGAACTGTCGTTCACCCTGTACACGCCGCCCGGCTACAAGGAAGGCACGCGGGTGCCGGCGATCCTGTACGCCTATCCGCTGGACTATGCCGACCCGTCCAAGGCCGGCCAGGTCAGCGGCGCCAACGAGCGCGATTTCACCCGGCTGAGTTCCTACCAGCTGCTGTTGCTGGCCGGCTACGCGATCATCGACGACACCGCCTTCCCGATCGTCGGCGATCCCAAGACCGCCTACGACACCTATCTGCAGCAACTGGTGGACAACGCCACCGCCGCGGTGGACAAGGCGGTGGAGCTGGGCGTGGTCGACCGGCAGCGGATCGGCGTCACCGGCCACAGCCACGGCGCGCTGATGGCGGCCAACCTGCTGGCGCATACCGACCTGTTCCGCGCCGGCGTGGCGACCAGCGGCAGCTACAACAAGACCCTGACCCCGTTCGGCTTCCAGAACGAGCGGCGCTCGTTCTGGGCCGCGCCGGAGGTCTACGCGCAGGCCTCGGCGTTCTTCCATGCCGACAAGATCAACGAGCCGCTGCTGATCGTGCACGGCATGGACGACGCCAATCCCGGCACCGAAACCACCCAGGCGCCGCGCCTGTTCCAGGCGATCCGCGGCAATGGCGGCACCGCGCGGCTGGTGCTGCTGCCGTTCGAGCCGCACTGGTACACCGCGCGCGAGTCCAACGAGGACGTGGTGGCGGAGATGCTGGAGTGGTTCGACCGCTACGTGAAGAATGCGCCGCCGCGTGCGGCGGCGGCGAAGGCGGCAGCGCAAAAGCAGTAGGGCAGTCCACCGGCGGCGGCACGGGCCGGTGACGCCGCGGCGTCGCGGTCGCCCTTCGACCAAGGTCGGAAGGACGCCCGCGACGCGCAGGGACTATGCTCGGCGTGGGTGCATCGCCTTGGGAGGGGCCGCATGGACTACGCGACGCTGTACCGGCGCTCGATCGAGCAGCCGGAGGAGTTCTGGGCGGAGCAGGCCAAGGCGATCCACTGGCAGCGGCCGCCGCAGGCGATCCTGGAATACGACCACCCGCCGTTCCGGCGCTGGTTCGGCGGCGGCCTGACCAACCTGTGCCACAACGCGGTCGACCGGCACCTGCCCGAGCGCGCCGCGCAGCTGGCGCTGGTGGCGGTGTCCAGCGAGACCGGGCAGACCCGCGAATTCACCTATGCGCAGCTGCACGCCGAGGTCAATGCCTTCGCCGCGGTGCTGCTGCGTCTGGACGTGCAGCGCGGCGACCGCGTGGTCATCTACATGCCGAACATGGCCGAGGCGGTGTTCGCGATGCTGGCCTGCGCGCGCATCGGCGCGGTGCACTCGGTGGTGTTCGGCGGTTTCGCCGCGCACAACCTGGCGCTGCGCATCGACGATGCGGCGCCGAAGCTGCTGATCGCCGCCGATGCCGGCAGCCGCGGCGGCAAGATCATCCCCTACAAGCCGCTGGTCGATGCCGCCTGCGCGGAAGCCAGCGCGCCGCCGCCGAAGGTGCTGATCGTCTCGCGCGGGCTGGATCCGGCGCAGCCGCGCAGCGACGGGCGCGACATGGACTACGCCGAGTTGCGCGCGCAGGTCGGCGACGCGCAGGTGCCGGTGACCTGGCTGGAATCCAACGAACCCAGCTATCTGCTGTACACCTCCGGCACCACCGGCAAGCCCAAGGGCGTACAGCGCGACGTCGGCGGCTACGCGGTGGCGCTGGCGCTGTCGATGCGCACGGTGTTCGATTGCGCGCCGGGCCAGGTGATGTTCTCCACGTCCGATGTCGGCTGGGCGGTCGGCCATTCGTACAACGTGTACGGTCCGCTGATCGCCGGCTGCACCTCGCTGCTGTACGAGGGCTTGCCGGTCAATCCGGATCCCGGCGTGTGGTGGGCGCTGTGCGAGAAATACCGGGTGCGCACCATGTTCTCCTCGCCGACCGCGATCCGCGTGCTGAAGAAGCACCCGGTGCGTCACATCCGCGACCACGACCTGAGCGCGTTGCAATACCTGTTCCTGGCCGGCGAGCCGCTGGACGAGCCCACCGCGCTGTGGATCGGCGAGGCGCTGGGCAAGCCGATCATCGACAACTACTGGCAGACCGAGACCGGCTGGCCGGCGCTGACCTTGCTGCCGGGACTGGAAATGCGGCCGGTCAAGCCGGGTTCGCCGGGCTTTCCCAATCTCGGCTACAAGATGAAGATCGTCGACCCGCAGGGCACCGAGGTGCCGGCCGGGCGCAAGGGCGTGCTGGTGATCGAGCCGCCGCTGCCGCCGGGCTGCATGACCACGGTGTGGAACGACGACGCGCGCTTCCTGCGCAGCTATTTCAGCCATTTCGACGAGCTGCTGTACAGCTCGCTGGACTGGGCGATTCGCGACGACGACGGCTATACCTTCATCCTCGGCCGCACCGACGACGTGATCAACGTCGCCGGCCATCGCCTCGGCACGCGCGAGATCGAAGAAGCCATCGCCGGCCATGCGGACGTGGCCGAGGTGGCGGTGATCGGCATGCACGACGAACTGAAGGGGCAGGTGCCGGTGGTCTTCGCGACGCTGAAACAACAGGCATCGCCCGATGCCGCCGCCGCCATTGCCGAACAACTGCGGCAATGCGTGGTGGAGCGGCTCGGTGCGGTGGCGCGGCCGGCGCAGGTGTATCTGGTGCAGGCATTGCCGAAGACGCGCTCGGGCAAACTGCTGCGGCGTTCGCTGCAGGCGCTGGCCGAGCAGCGCGATCCCGGCGACCTGTCGACGCTGGACGATCCGGGCGCGCTCGACGAGATTCGCCGCGCGTTGGCGCGCTGAGGCGCCACTGCATTGCGCAACAAGCGCGCCGGCTGCCGCTGGCGCGCAATCACAGGGGAGGGCGGCGAATGAGCGAGAGCTATGCCAAGACCGACGCCGGACGGCAGGAGATCGCGGACCGCGCACGCCGGTTGCCGGCGCAGTTGCGCTCGATCCTGCTGGTGGTGGATGGGCACAAGGACGACAGCGCGCTGCAGCAGATCGTCGCCGGCCTGCATGCGCCGGAAGACGCCTTGGCGCAGCTGCAGCAGATGGGCCTGATCGCCCGCGGCGGCGATGCGTCGGCCTCGCCTGCGCCTGCAACATCGTCATCGATATCGCCATCGAGCACGCCGCCGGCGGCGGCGACGTCGGCCGGCGCCATCCATCCGCTGGCCAGTCCGGGCGATGCGCCGGTATCGCATGAAGCGGCGCAACGCTATTCGCGTCTTTACGACGCGATGAGCGAAGCGGTGCGCAAGTATCTGGGGCTGAAGGGCTATTTCATGCAGTTGCGGATCGAGCGCTGCAGCGACGCCGCCGCGCTCGAAGCGCTGCTGCCGGAGTTCACCGCCGCGCTCGGCAAGGCCAAGTCGCCAGCGCTGGCTGCGCGTTGGCTGCAGGACACGCTTGACGACGAGCGGCGGTAGCTGCGATCGAGCGCCAATGGCGTGCGCACGCACATGCCGGCGTGTGATGGCGAGGAAGCAATGTCCGCTGTTGTAGGAGCGGCTTCAGCCGCGACAGGATTTCCCGGTGCCGCCTGTCGCGGCTGAAGCCGCTCCTGCAGGTTTCGTCTGTCTGCAGACAGATCAGAATGCGCTCTGACTGCGCTTGCTCAATTCAAGCCTTCGGCCTGCAGCGCCGCCTGCACCTGCGGATCGGCCGCCATGCGCGCGAAGAAGTCCTGCAGGTTGGCGCCGAGTTCGATCTTCAGCGCCTGCGCCCACCGCAGGGTCACGAACAGATACGCATCGGCGATCGAGCGCTGCGTGCCGGCGAGCCATTGCTGCGTCGCCAGCTGCGCGTCCACGCGCGCGTACAGCGTACGCAGGCGTTCGCGCGCATGTTCCTGGGTGCGCGCGATCACCGCCGCGTCCTCAAGGTAGCGCGTGCTGCCGAACAACGGATGGAAGGCCGGATGCAGGTCGGCGTTGAGGAAGGCGAGCCAGCGCTGCACTTCGGCGCGACTGCGCGCGCTGCCGTCGCCGGCCAGCTGTGCCGCGGGCGCGCTATCGGCGATGTAGTTGAGGATCGCCGAGTTCTGGGTCAGTACCCACTCGTCCACCTGCAGCGCGGGCACCGCGCCGGCGGGATTGAGCGCGAGATAGGCCGGTGCCTTCATCGACGCGGCGTCGAGCACTTCCAGTTCGAACGGCAATTCCGCCCAGCGCAGCGCGATGTGGTCGGCCAGCGAGCAGGCGCCGGGCTTGGCATACAGTTTCATTGCAGACTCCGCACGAACAAAGGGCCGGGAAGCGTACCCGGCCCTGCGTGCGGTTGGCGATAGCGCCGCGCTGGCCGGTCAGGACGCGTTGCGCGGCCGCAGCTTCTGCACGCGGTAGAACGTGTGGTCGCCGATCGTCGCCACCTGGTAGGCGTTGCGCCAGCTCGGGCTGGCGATCGCATGCGCGGCGAAGTGGCTGGCGCCGGGCACGATCTCCTTGCGCTGGCCCTGCGGCAGCGCCCAGTTGCGCTCTGCGGCGAAGGCGACGTTGACCGCATCGGCCCAGGCGTCGTCGTTCTTCAGTTCGGTGCCGGGTTTCACCAGGCCCGGCGCGAACTGTTTGCGCGCGGTGACCACCTGGCACATCGAGTTGCCCCACAGGCCGCTGTCCAGGCGCCGCAGCGCCACTTCGGCGACCGCCTGCTGGCCGCGCAGCGTCTGGTCACGCGCTTCCAGATAGACGGTGGTGCTCAGACACAGCGAATCGGCGGCGGGTTGCGGCAATAGTTGCGACAGCCAGAGTATCCAGGCCAGTTTCATATAACTCCTTGCTCCGTATGGGCCGTCATCGGGGCTGCACCGGGTGGCGCGGCAAGGCGATGCGGCTTGGCGTCATGGGGAGGCGGCCTGTCACGGGTCGCCCGGGTGCCGGCGCAATCTGGAGGCCGGCGGATCCACCAAGATGGGCGGATCGGAAGTGGCGCGCACAATAGGCGCCGCTTCCCCAATCGCAACTGAACCCCGGTTGTTGACAGGGTTCACTATCCGTGTGGCGCGCGCGGCGCGTGACGCCGCGCGCGGAGGTATCGAAGCGTGGTGTATCCGCTGCAACCAGGCTCAGGGAAACTGGCCGCGTTGCATCAGCATCGCGTAGACCTTCACCACCGGATCGCGATGCTCGGCCAATTGCGCGAGCCGTTGCGCGTGGTCGGGCCAGCGCTGCATCTGCCCGGCGACTACGCGCAGATCGCCGAACCAGGTGTCGTGGTCCTGCGCGTAGTAGGGGCCGGACAGCAACGACGCCATCAGCGCGACGCCGCGATCGCGCGACGCGCCGCTCGGCGCATATTCCAGATAGCGCAGCAGTTCGCGCAGCCGTGCACGCTGCACGCGGCCGCTGCCATCGCCTGCCGCGGTCTGCTGCAGAACGCCATGGTCGAGCTGGTCGAGGAATTCGGCGGAGGCTTTTTCCAGCGCCGGGTCGGCGGCGGAGGCGTCGGGCAGCAGCAGTTGCGTGCGCACGTTGTAGCCGGCTTCGCGGATCAGCGAAACCGCCTCGTCGTCGATCGATTCCTGCGCCACCGGCGGTGCCGGCGGGATGCGTTCGTTCGGCAGTTCGGCGACGAAACGCTGCTCGAGCAGCCAGTGGTTGCCGAGCAGGCTCGCCGGGCAACGCGCCTGCGCCAGATGCGCCGCGACATAGGTGCGGTACGCCGCATGCAGCCGCTCGCGCAGTGCCGCGTCCTGCAGCCATTGCAGCAGCAGCGGCATGTCCGCGGCGACGCTCAGCTCGGTGGCGGTGAAGCCCGGATCGTTGCCGCGGATGCGCGCGAACATGCGCACCAGGCTGTCGGCGACCTGGGCCTGGCCGTTGCGCTCCAGCGCCGTGCTGGCGAGCACCATCTTCAGCGCCGGCGCCACGTCGGTTTCCTGTTGCGCCTTGTCCACGCGCTCGGCGAGCGCCGCCGCCTGCGGCGCGGCCTGGGCCGGCTGCAGTGCGGTCGCCAACGCGTAGGTGGGGCTGGGATCGTCGATCAGCTCGGCATCGCAGCCGGCGGCCTGCGGCGTCGGCAGCGCTGCGAACAGTGCGGCCGCCTGTGCGGGAGACGTCGCCAGGATGCGCGCAGCGCGCGTTTGCAGCGACAGCCGGTCCAGGCCGGCGGTGCGGGTATCGCGCAATTCGTCGCCGTGCTCTTCGCTGACATAGCCGGCGCTGGCCAGGCCGGGCATGCGCCGCATCGCGCGTTCCGCCAGGACCGACGCCTGTTGCGCCAGGCGCAGCGCGGCGTCGCGGCGATCGCTGCCGGCCGGCGACGGCAGGTCTTTGGCGTCGGCGATGCGCAGCAGCGCGTCGGCCTGGAAATCGGCCGGTAGCGCCTGCGCCGCGGCGATGACCTCGCGCGCCGATGGGCCGGGCACGGTGTCGGTGGAAGACGGTGATGCGGACGGCATGTCGGTCGCGGCGACAGCGCGATGCGCGGATGCCGGCGCGGCGACTGGCGCCGTGGCGGCGCGTGCGCCTTGCGCAGTCGCTGCGCGTTGCAACAGGAGCCAGCTCACGCCGGCGACGAGAAGCAGGACAAGCAGGTGACGGGGACGTGGACGGGGAACGGGACGCATAGCGGATGCTTCCTGGGTGGAGAGTGCAGCGGGAAGCCGGGGAGCGAACTCCCCGGCCGGATCATGCCGCGATCACTCGTAGCGCGAGGTATTCCGGAAAATGTGCGAACGGGTAATGCTGAGCGGGTCGTCGCTGATGATGCTGGTGAAGCCGGCCAACGCCTGCACGCCGAAGTCGGAGCGGTCGTCGGCGACTTCGTTGCCGAAGTACTTGGTGCGCGTCAGGTAGTCGCTCAGCGCCGCGCAGCAGGTCCCGTTGCTGCGCACGAAGTGCTGGCCGTCGTGGCTGCCGATGCGGTACTCGGGCACCGGCGAGAACGCGCCGAGCGCGCGGTGATTGGCCTGTTCGCCGGCCAGCAGTTCGCCGGTCGGATCGCTGCGGCGCGGTTGTTTGTTGCCGATTTCCAGCCAGGCGAAGCCTTTCTCGCCGCGGGCCTGTTCGATCCACGCATTGACGCGGCAGAACGGCGTGTTGGGGCTGATCGTCCCGCACAGGCCGGTATAGCCGCCGTCGGCGAGCCGGTCCATGTCGCCAGCGTAGACGGTCGGTGCGAACGCGACGCCCTTGGTGTAACGGGTGATGTCGCTTGGCGTGCGCGGCAGCAGCGAGGCGCTGAACTTCAGTACCACCTGGTTCTGCATGCCCAGGTAGAGGGCCAGGTCGGCGGCGCGCGACACCGCGTCCAGGGTCTTCAGGTCCAGCACCACGACCATGTGATTGGCGTTGCGGTGCACGGCATCCAACGCGTTGGCCAGCGGCACCGGGCGGTAGTTGGTCTTGGCGAAGTTCTTGTCGCGCAGGAACGAATTGACCAGCTCGTGGCTGGTCATGGTGCGGATGTCCGGATTCCAGCCGGACGGATTGTTGGCCGGCTGGAAGATGTTGAAGTCCGGCGAATGGGCGATCACGCGGCCGGCGTTCTGGTCGTGGAACAACCACGGCTGCCCGTCGGAGGACTGCTTGACGTCCAGTTCGATCGCTTCGATGTTGTTGTTGTAGGTGTTGAGGATGGAGCAGGTGGAATTTTCCGGGCAGCCGTTGCCGACCAGGCCGCGATGCGCGATCACCGCGACGCTGGCGCGGCTGCCCTGGTAGGGGCTTTTCATGGCGTTGAGGATGTGCTCTGGATTCCAGTTGTTGGCCGCCGAGGCGAGGCCGGACAACACGGTCAGCGAGGCGCAGGCCAGTACGAGCGATAAGGTCTTGAAGCGTTTCTTGGACGAGTTCATGTGCTCTCCTGTTGGGAGTGGATGGATGGACGTGACACAGGCGCAATGACGCCGATGGCGGCCGACCGTGTTGGCTCGACCGTCGCGGCGAATCGCTCGGAACGACGGCTGCGCCATCCATGGGCGCGATCTGGCTCCATGCCGACCGTCTGGGGCTTGGCTCCCCGCGACGCGTCGCGACTGTCGCCGCGTCGCGAGGATTGAGATCGACGACGGCTACCGGCGCATGTCCGATGCGCGCAAATAGCGTTGCAATGCCGCTGGTTCGTCGGTCTGGATCATGCTCACCCCATGCGCGCGCAGCGCGCCCCAGACGCTGGCCGGATCGCGCAGCGCGCGCTGGTCGGTGTAGTCCGCCGACAGCCGCATCGGCCGGCCGCTGGCGATGTCGTTGGTCATCGTGTTGACGAACAGGCGCGTGCGCGGCGCCAGTTCGCGTTGGGCGATGTCCAGCACCGCCGGGTCGTCGAACATCACCTGCACCACCGCCGGATGCAGCGCGGCGGCGCGGCGCAGCGCCTGTTGCGGCGAAAGCGCGGTGTCGCGTTGCAGGTACAGCACCTGCAGCGCGATGCCGGCCGCGTGCGCGCGCTGCAACGCCGCCTGCGGCACGTCCAGCGGGATGTTCAACAGCACGTCGCGTTGCGCGCCGGCCGCCTCGACCACGTCCATGATCTGGTCCAGCGCGGCGGCCTTGACGTCCAGGTTCACCAGTACCTTGCCGCGCGCCGTTGCCAGCGCCTGCGCCAGCGTCGGCGGGTGGCGCTCGGTCAGGGTGCTGGTGCGGCCGCCGCCGCGGCTGCGCACGCGCAACGCGGCGATCTGCGCCGCGTCCAGGTCGGCTACCGCGCCATGTCCGTCGGTGGTGCGGTCCACGGTGTCGTCGTGCATCAACACCAGCGTCCCGTCGCGCGTGGTGCGCACATCCACTTCGACCATGTCCACGCCGTGCGCGATGCACGCGGCGATGCCGTCGAGGGTGTTCTCCGAGGCGAACTTCCAGCATGCGCGGTGCGACACCACCAGCGCATCGCCATGCGGATCGCGCAGGCGCTCCGGCAAGTCCGTCGCCGTCGCCGTCATCAGCGGCAGCCAGATCGCCGCGCCCATCAGCAGTTTGCGGCAGCGCATGCTCACCACCGCCAGGTCAGCGATGCGTTGTAGTTGCGGCCGAAGATCGGACGCGCGTAGATCGCCTCGGCGGTGCCTTGCCCGGACAGCGTATCCACCCGCGCGTTGCCTTCGGTCAGGCCGATGCTGTTGTCGACGTTGGCCGCATGCAGCTGCAGTTCCAGGTTGTCGCTGAGGTGGGCGAACAGGCCCAGGTCGTAGGTGGTGTAGGCGGGCAGCGCGGTGGCGTTGGTGTAGTCGACGTAGCGCTGGCCCATGCGGTAGGCGGTGGCCGAGAGTTCGAGCGGACGCCCGGCGATGTCGAAGTACAGGGTCGGGCTGAGCGAGGCGATGAACTTGGGGATGCGCGAGATCTGCTTGCCGTCCAGATCGCCGTAGCTGGCGCCGGTGGTGGCATTGCTCAGGCTGCGGGTTTGCGGATCCTGCAGCGTGGCCGAGCCGGTCACGCCGAAGTACGCCGACGGGCGCCAGGTGAATTCCGATTCCAGGCCGAAGGTCTGGGTCTGGCCTACCAGGGCCAGTGTCTGCACCGCACCGGTCGCGTCGAGCACGATCGCGCTGATCGACAGATCGTTGAAGCGGCTCCAGAAACCGACGGTGGAGAACGAGAAGGTATCGCCGAAGGCGCCGCGCAGGCCTGCCTCGGCCTGGTCGATGTCGGTGACTGCCGCGTTCTGCGTCTGGTAGACGTTCTGCAGCCGCGGCAGGCGCTGCGAGGTGGTGTAGCGGGCGAAGGTCTGCAACTGCGGGGTCAGCGCGAACTCGGCGCCGAGCGTCCACTGCGTGGCATGGCGACGATCCTCGCGCGCGCTGAACGCGCCGCTGAGGCCGCCGGCGTTGTCGTCGGCCAGGGTGGTGGAATCGCCGAGGTTGCGCGTGGTGTTGGCGTACACGCCGCCGTCGGCGCTGTAGCGGGTGTAGCGCACGCCGGCATCCACGCCGAAGCGGCCGAAGCGCACCGAGTCCCACAGGTACGGCGACAGGTAGGTGCCGTTGGCGAAACCGCGGGTGACGCCGTTGCCGTAGCGCACGAAGCCGTTCTGGGTGACCGCGCCGACGACGTTGCCGGCCGCGTCGTAGGCCAGCACGTCCAGGCGCTGCGCATTGTTCTGCAGCGTGGTCAGCACGGTGTTCTGCAGGCGGTCCTGGGCATATTCGAAGTGCTGCACGTTCACGCCGGCGGTGAGCGTGTGCTGGCCGAGCGCCGATTCGCCGAATGCCTTGCTCAGGCGCAGATCGTCGGACAGCGTGCGCAGGTGGGTGCGTGCGTTCCACAGGCCGCTTTCCAGCACCAGGCCGTCGGCGCCAGCCGGGTCGTAGACGGCGCCGTCGCCGCTGCTGACGTAGCCGACGCGGGCCACGCGGTTGCCGAAGCCGGTGCGCGCGCGGCCGAGCTGGGTGGACAGATAGGCGGCAGCGTCGGACGGCGCGGCGCCGGAGAACAGCGCGGTGTAGTCCACCTCGGCATCGACGAAGCGCATGCGATTGTTCAGAGTCAGGCCGTCGTCCAGGTTCCACTCCAGGTGGGTGCCGAGTTGCTTGACCTTGTTGTGGATGCCGTCGGCCAGGTCCAGGTTGCGGGACACGAGGCGGTTGCCGTCGAAGGTCGGCACCGTGGTCCGGCGCAGGTCGTTGGACAGCAGGGTGCCGTCCAGCGGGTCGAGCAGCGCAGACAGCGACTGCGAGGGCGTGCGCGGATCGTCCAGCGGGATCGGGTTGTAGAACGCGGTGCGGTCGTCGAGGTACTTGGCGTCCACGTCGAGGATCGCATCGCCCATCAGGAAGGTCAGGTTGCCGCGCAACTGGCCGCCCTTGTCGGCGGTGTAGCCGGTCTCGCGCAGGCCGTCGTCGCTGCGGTGGTAGCCGCCGATGCTGTACAGCACGTTCTCGCTCAGCGGACCGGAGCTGTAGGCGTCCTCGCGGCGCAGGCCGTCGCTGCCGACGGTCATGCGCACCGCGCCCTCGGGCGTGGCGGTGCCGTGGCGGGTGATGGCGTTGACCGTGCCGCCCGGCGCGTTGGTCGCGAACAGCGGCGAGGTGCCGCCGCGCACCACTTCCAGGCGCTCGGTCATCATGTCCAGCGAAAACAGCGTATCGACGTTGAAGAAGCTTTCCTGCGGTTCGTCGAACAGGGTCATGCCGTCTTCCTGGTACTGCACGTAGTACCAGCCGCCGGCGGGCAGGCCGCGCACGTACAGGTTCTGGCCGCCGCCCTGGCCGCCGGAGGGCTCGGCCGAGAAACCGGGCACGGCGCGCAGCATGTCGACGCTGCTGCTCGGCGCCGCGCGATCCAGGCGTTGCTTCGACACCACGCTGATCGCGAACGGCGCGTCCTTCTGCGACTGGCCCTGCGGGGTGCCGGTGACGACGATCTGATCCAGGGTGGTGGTGGCGTCGGCGGCGGGCGCCTGCGGCGGCTCCTCGGCATGGGCGCCGGCGGCGAGAACGGAAGCCAGCGCCAGCGCGAGCAGGCTCAGGTGTGGATGGTTGGTGCGCATGTGGAACTCCCCCACTAAAAGTATGTGGGAGTAATAGTATTTGCAATGTATGAAACTTTCGTGTCCACATGCTAGCGTTGCCGCACATCCACTGCGGGGTCCGCGTCGTCCCATGCTCCATGCCGATTTCCCGCCGCGCGTCAGCGCCGGCGGCCGCCAGTTGCTCGACCGTGTGTTCAAGGCAGGGGTGCAGACCCAGGCGGCGCTGAGTCGCGACCTGGGCCTGTCGCAGCCCACGGTTGCACGCCTGCTGCAGGGCTTCGTCCAGGACAGGATGGTGCAGCTCGGCGCGCGCGCCGCCGAAGGCCGTGGCAACCCCAGCGTCGATGTGCGTCTGGCCCCGGACTACGCCTACGCGTTCGGCATCGGCCTGATGGGCGACGTAGTGGCGCTGGCCCTGGTCGATTTCGCCGGCGCGGTGCGCGGCCAGCGTCGCATCGGCCTGGCCGACATGCGGCGCGCCCCGGTGCTGGCGCAGCTGCTGCGGTTCCGCGAGGAACTGTTCGCCGAAACCGGTGTGGATCCGGCGCGGGTAGTCGGCACGGGCATGGCGGTCTCGGCCTTCTTCACCGGACAGGGCCAGCAGATGGCGGGGCCACCGGCGCTGGAGGACTGGACCCAGGTCGAGCTGGGGCCGATCCTGGAAGACGCGCTGGGCTGCGCGGTCACGGTGGAGAACGACGGCGCGGCGGCGGCGGTGGCCGAGAGCCTGTACGGGGTCGGCCGCGACTGTCGCGACTTCGCCTACCTGCACCTGACTAACGGCTTCGGCGGCGGCATCATCGCCGACGGCCGTCTGTTCCGCGGCCATCGCGGCAACGCCGGCGAGTTCGGCGGCATCTGGACCGTCGGCGGCATGGCCTACCCGAACCTGGATGCATTGCTGGCGCTGGCGCGCGCGGCCGGGCAGGACTACGCCGGCGTGGAGCAGATGCTGGGCGACATCGGCCCGCACAGCCCGGGCGTGGACGCCTGGCTGACGCTGGCCGAAGCGCCGTTCTCGCAGCTGTGCGCGTACCTGGCCTACACCCTGGATCCGCAGGCGATCGTCATCGGCGGGCGCCTGCCGGCGCCGATCGGCGAGCGCCTCATCGAACGCATCCGTATTCCTCGTGCGCCCAACCGGCATGGGCTGGCGCCGCCGCTGCCGGAACTGCGCATCGCGCGTACCGCTGGCGACGCGGTGACCCTGGGCGCGGCGCTCATGCCATTGCAGCGAGCCTTCTTCGCCTGAGCGGGCGGCGCCCCGACAGCAACGCCAACAGCAGGCACAGCGCGCCGCAGGCCAGCGGACCGGCAGCCATCGCCCAGCGCAACAGCAGGCAATGGCTCTCGCGGTAGTCCACCGCGCCCAGCAGCAGTCCGATCACGGCGATGCCGGCCGCCAGCGCAACCTGCGCGCTGGCGACCAATGCGGCGAAGCACAGCGCGTGCTGGGCAACCGCGCGCTTGGCGGTCAATTGCGCATGCCACGCCCAGACCAATTGGCCGCTGCTGCCGCCGATCGCGCCGATGCATGCGGCCGCCAGCAGACTCAGCTGCGGCTGCGCCGGCAGCGCCAGCGCGAACAGTGGCGCGCTCAGCAGCAGCGCCACGCCGAGCCAGGCCAGCCGTTGCCGCGGCGGATGGTGCCGGCCCAGCCGAGCGGCCAGCGGCTGCACCAGCACCGACCCCAGCGCATAGGCGATCAGCACCGCGCTGCCCCAGCCTGGCGAGAGCAGGCCGTAGGCGGCCACGTACGGCGCCAGTTTGGTGAAGGCGGGCAGGGTCAGCGAGATCGCGACGATCAGCAGCAGCGGCTGCCAGGGAATCGCGCGCCAGCACGGCGCCGGCTCGGTGCGCGTCGGTGCGTCGGCGATGGCGCCCGCGAGCGATGCGCCCTCACGCAGTAGCGCGCGCCGCAGATGCCAGGCGCACAGCGCCGCCACCGCGGCCAACAGGGCACTGGCCTGCAGTGCGAAGGCCGCGCCCTCGGCACCGCGCGCCAGCATCGCGCCAACGATCACGCTGATCAGCAGCGCCGCAACGCCGCTGCCGGCCAGGCGCAATGCGCTGGCGCCGTCGTGGCCGCGCCACGGCCAACGCACCAGGCTCAGCAAGGTGTTCTGCGCCACGTCGCAGACCGCGTAGGCGATGCGGAACAGCAGGCTGAGCACCAGCACGTAGCCCAGCCGCAGCGGCGCCGGCAGCAGCGGCGCGGCGAACACCAGCAGCAGCGCCAGCGCCGCCGCGCTCAGGCCCAGCCATTGCAGGCGCCCGATGCTTGCCACCCCGCGCAGCTGCCGGCGCAGGCTCCAGCCGGCGCCGAGGCCGATCGCCGCGCTGACCAGCAGGCCCAGCGCCAATACCAGCCCGGCGGCGGTTGCCTCCAGTCCGGCGTGTTCGGTCAGCGAATAGATCAGCAGCAGTTCGCCGGCGTACCACAGCAGGCTCTTGCCGAAATGCGCGCAGGCATACGCCGCCAGCGCCGCGTGCGGCAGCGAGGGCAGTGCGGGCGAGGTCCGATGCATCTGCGCGTTATAGCGGCGCGATGCGACAGCACCGAGTCCGGGCCAGCAGATCGGTGCCTGCTAGGATCGGCGGCATCGGCCCGAGCGATCCGAGGAGGTGTCCATGTCCCTGCGCATCCCGTTCCTGTTCGCGCTTTGCGTGTCGGCTGGCGGCGCGACGCCTGTGCTGGCAGCGCCTGCGCAGACATCGAACGCCGATGTCTATCAACTCTCCGGGACGCACTTGCTGCAACTGCTCAAGGGCGATCCGGATGCCGTTGCCGGGCTGGAACCGCACCTGGCCGAACGCCATCGCCAGCAGGCCAGCGAAGCGGCGAAGTTCTACATCGCCGGCGTCGCCGACGGCGCCGAAGGCGTGCAGTGGTGCGCCGGTGCCGGCGTGCTGCGGCACGAACTGGCCGATCGCGTGTACACCGCGCTGAGCGCGTTGCCGCCGGCCCAGTTGCAGCAGCGCGCCTCGATCGCGGTGATCCAGGCGTTGCGCGCGTCGTTTCCCTGCTCCCGGTAAGCGCCCCTACAGCTGCGCCGCCAGGCGGCTGCCCTGGGCGATGGCGCGCTTGGCATCCAGTTCCGCGGCGACGTCGGCGCCGCCGATCAGGTGCGGCTTGCGGCCGGCGGCCAGCAGCGCATCGTGCAGGTCGCGGCGCGGCTCCTGGCCGGCGCAGACCACCACGGTGCCCACCGGCAGCACCTGCTCGGTGCCGTCCACGCGGATGCGCAGGCCGGTGTCGTCCATGCCCAGGTACTCGACCCCGCCGAGCATGGTGACGCCCTTGGCCTTCAGCGTGGCGCGGTGGATCCAGCCGGTGGTCTTGCCCAGGCGCGCGCCGGGACGGCCGGCACTGCGCTGCAGCAGCCACACCTTGCGCGCCGGTGCTTCCGGCTGCGGCTTGCGCAACGCGCCGCGCGCCTCGAACTGCGGATCCACGCCCCATTCGGCCATCCAGCGCGCCGGGTCCAGCGCGGTCGAGACGCCGGCGTGCACCAGGAACTCGCCGACGTCGAACCCGATGCCGCCGGCGCCGATGATCGCGACCTTGTCCGCCGCTTGCACCCGGCCCTGCAGCACATCGAGATAGCTGACCACGTTGGGATGATCGGCGCCGGGGAAATCCACCGCGCGCGGCAGAATGCCGGTGGCCAGCACCACTTCGTCGAAACCCGCCAGCAGCGCCGCATCGGCGATGGTGTGCAGGCGCACGTCCACGCCGGTGGCCTCGAGCTGGTGGCGGAAATAGCGCAGCGTCTCGTGGAACTCTTCCTTGCCGGGAATGCGCTTGGCCACGTTGAACTGGCCGCCGATCTCCGCGGCGCTGTCGAACAGGGTGACGCGGTGGCCGCGTTCGGCCGCCACCGTGGCGCAGGCCAGTCCGGCCGGGCCGGCGCCGACCACGGCCACGCGCCGGGGCGCCGTCGTGGGCAGGTAGTTCAGTTCGGTTTCGGCCGCGGCGCGCGGATTGACCAGGCAACTGGCGGTCTTGTTCTCGAACACGTGGTCCAGGCATGCCTGGTTGCAGGCGATGCAGGTGTTGATCGCCTGCGCCTGGCCGCGCCGCGCCTTGTTCGGCCATTGCGGATCGGCCAGCAGCGGCCGCGCCAGCGACACCATGTCGGCGCCGCCGCCGGCGAGGATGCGCTCGGCCACGTCGGGCATGTTGATGCGGTTGGTGGCGATCAGCGGCACCCGCACGTGCGGCTTGAGCTTGGCGGTGACGCCGGCGAACGCGGCGCGCGGCACCGAGGTGGCGATGGTCGGCACGCGCGCCTCGTGCCAGCCGATGCCGGAGTTGATCAGCGTCGCGCCGGCCGCCTCGATCGCCTGCGCCTGCGCCACGATCTCCTGCCAGTCGCTGCCGTCCTCGACCAGGTCCACCAGCGACAGCCGGTAGATGATGATGAAGTCCGGCCCGCAGGCCTCGCGGATCTGGCGCACGATCTCCACCGCGAAGCGCATGCGCCTGGTCGCGTCGCCGCCCCAGGCGTCGTCGCGGCGATTGCTGCGCGGGGCCACGAACTCGTTGATCAGATAGCCTTCCGAGCCCATCACTTCGACGCCGTCGTAGCCGGCCTCGCGCGCCAGACGCGCGGCGCGCGCATAGGCGCCGATCTGGCGCTCGACCCCGCGGGCGGACAAGGCGCGCGGCGTGAACGGATTGATCGGCGCCTTCAGCTTCGACGGCGCCACCGACAGCGGGTGGTAGGCATAGCGTCCGGCATGCAGCAGCTGCAGGCAGATCTTGGCGCCGTGGTCGTGCACCGCGCGCGTCACCTGCCGGTGCGGGCGCACTTCCCACGGCCACGACAGCTTGCCGCCGAACGGCTTCAGCCAGCCGACCACGTTCGGCGCGAAGCCGCCGGTGACGATCAGCCCGGCGCCGCCGGCGGCGCGCTCGGCGAAATACGCGGCCAGCTTGGGGAAGTCGCGCGCGCGATCCTCCAGGCCGGTGTGCATCGAGCCCATCAGCACCCGGTTGCGCAGCTGGGTGAAGCCCAGGTCGAGCGGGGCGAACAGGTGCGGATAGGCGGAGGAGGACGGGTCGGGCTGGCCGGAGGCGGGCGACATGGCTTTGGATACGCTGGCGTACGGAAGCGCGCAGGTTGCCCCGAATCCCGCGCTACGGCAAGAGGCGCGCGCGGACCGGCCGCCGACCGAGCGGCGCACCCGCGCCCGGCGCGGACGCCGGGCAGCAAGACCGCAATCCCAGAAACGGGTTTTGTCCAGCTGCGTCGGAGGGGGGAATCCATCGCCGTTCGTCATCGTCGGTGGTCCGGATGCGGCAGGACCCCGGACCGTCGCCAACCTGTCCCCTAAAAGGAGTTTCCCATGCGCCATCCGATCCGAAACATGGGCTTTGCGCTGTGCATGGCCGCAGCCGCGGCCGCACCCTCCCAGGTCTTCGCACAGTCGTGCAGCACGTCCACCGCCTATTACGGGGAACTGATTCAGGCCGCCGACCTGGACGGCAACGGCAGTCTGGAAGCGGTCTGCAACGGCTACAGCGAAATCAATGTCGTCAGCGGCAGCGCCGCCACCCGCTATCCGCTGAGCAACACCCCCCTGGACGCTGGCCTCGGTCATCGACGTGGACGGATCGCCCGGCGCGGAGGTGGTGCTCAAGCAGGGCAACCAGCTCACCATCGTCAAGCACTACGCGCGCACCACGGCCGCCATCTATATCGGCACCACCAGTTGGGACATCGGCGCATTCGCCGACGTGGACGCCATCGCCGGCAACGAGATCGCGATCACCACGCCGACCTTGCTGCGCATCGTCTATCCCAGGAACGGCAGCATCACCGACCACTACATCGGCACCGCCTCGCGCGTCGTCGCCGGCGCCGTCGCCGACATGGACGGCCTGCCCGGCGCCGAAATTCCGCTGGAAGCCGGCAGCAACCTGGTGGTCTACGGCCGCAATACAGGGCTGCGCACGACCTGGGTCACCAACGGCACCAACTGGAAGATCTGCGCCGACATCGCCAACTGCGCCAGCGACATGAATGGCGTCGCCGGCGCCGAACTGCTGCTCGCGTTGCCCAGCGAAGTGAAGATCTACTCGCTGAAGTCGGGCGCATTGAACAGCTACTGGATCGGCAGCCAGTACGCGACCCTGGACAACGGCGTGCGCGACCTGGACGGTGTGGCCGGCAACGACGTCGCGATGGCGCAGGGCGGCAACGGCAACCTGCTGATCCTGCGCCCGGCCAGCGGCACCCTGCAGACCATCAACGGCGCCGGCAGCTTCGGCAGTTCGTGGACGCTGGTCGGTTACGCCAATCTCGACGGCGTGGCCGGGGACGAGATCCGGGTCCGCTCCAACAGCAACAACCGTATCTACCGCGTCTACCCGCGCTCGGGCACCGTGTCGGTCGAATGAGCGCGGACCCCGGCGGCGATGCGATCGCCGCCGGCGACCTGCGCAGGTAGATCCACCGTCGATCCTTTTACGGCTGGCGCGGACGCCGTTCCGACGCCAGCCATCGCCGCCGCGGCGCTCGCGGCGGCGCAGTTCAGCCCCAGCCGGCCAGTGCCAGCTTGCCGATGGTGCTGCCCGACTCCAGCCGCCGGTGCGCTTCGCGCAGATTGGCCGCATCGATCGGCGCCAGCGTCTCGGTCAGCGTGGTGCGCAACGCGCCGGCGTCGATCAGGCTGGCGGTGCGCGCCAGGATCCGGTGCTGCTCGATCATGTCGGCGGTCTTGAAGCGCGCCCGCGCGAACATCATTTCCCAGTGGATGCCGATGCACTTGGCCTTGTACGGATCGCCGATGCGCAGCGCGCCGGCCGGTTCCACTATCAGGCCGACATGGCCCTGCGGCGCGATCAGTTCGCCCAGCGCGTCCCAGTAACGATCGGTGTCGGCCAGGTTCAGCGCCGCATCCACCTGTTCGATGCCCAGCGCCTGCAGCTGCGGCGCCAACGGCTGGCGGTGGTCGATCACGTGCTGCGCGCCCAGTTGCAGGCACCAGTCGCGGGTCTGCTGACGCGAGGCGGTGGCGATGACCTCGAAGCCGGCGTGCCGCGCCAGCTGGATCGCGATCGAGCCGACGCCGCCGGCGCCGCCGATCACCAGCAGCCGGCGGCCGCGGTTGCGCTCGTCGTCGAAGTCGAACGGCATGCGCTGGAACAGCAGTTCCCAGGCGGTCAGCGTGGTCAGCGGCAACGCCGCGGCCTGCGCGAAGTCCAGCGTCGCCGGCTTGCGGGCGACGATGCGCGCGTCGACCAACTGGTATTGCGCATTGCTGCCGGAACGGGTGATGTCGCCGGCGTAGTAGACCTCGTCGCCGGGTTCGAAACCCTCGACATCGGCGCCGACCGCCTCGACCACGCCGGCAGCGTCGTAGCCCAGCACCTTGGGCTGCGCTTCCACCTGCGGCTTGGGGGCGCGCACCTTGGTGTCGACCGGGTTGACCGACACCGCTTCGACCCGCACCAGCAGGTCGAAGCCGGTGGGAGCGGGCGGGGTGGGCAGGTCTGTATCGAACAGCGACTGCGGATCGTCGATCGGCAGGTAACGGGTCAGGGCGACGGCTTTCATGGTGTCTCCAGGAGTGGGGAGGCGGTTGTTTCGGCGCGCGGCGTATTCGACTCAGACCGGGCGCGGATTGCGCTCGGCGAAGCCGCGCTGATGCCAGTACGGATACGGCGGCACCACCGCGCTGGCCGCGTCCAGCCGTTGCACCTGTGCGGCGTCGAGATTCCAGCCGACCGCGCCCAGGTTCTGCCGCAACTGCTCCTCGTTGCGCGCGCCGATGATGACGCTGCTCACCGTGGGCCGCTGCAGCAGCCAGTTCAGCGCGATCTGCGGCACGCTCTTGCCGGTCTCGGCGGCGATCGCCTCAAGCGCGTCGATCACCCGGTACAGGCGTTCGTCCTCGACCGGCGGGCCGGCTTCGGTGACCTTCTTGTCGTGCAGGCGGCTGCTTTCCGGCAGCGGCTGGCCGCGGCGGAGCTTGCCGGTCAGCCGGCCCCAGCCCAGCGGGCTCCACACCACCGCGCCGACGCCCTGGTCCAGCCCCAGCGGCATCAGTTCTTCCTCGTAGTCGCGGCCGATCAGCGAGTAGTAGGTCTGATTGGCGACGTAGCGCGACCAGCCATGGCGGTCGGCCACCGCCAGCGACTTCATCAGGTGCCAGCCGGAGAAATTGGACACGCCCAGATAGCGGATCTTGCCGGCACGGACCAGGTCGTCGAGCGTGGACAGGGTTTCTTCCACCGGCGTCTTCGCATCGAAGCCGTGCAACTGGAACAGGTCGATGTAGTCGGTGTCCAGGCGCTTGAGCGCGGCATCGACCGCGCGCAGCAGGTGGAAGCGCGAGGAGCCGACGCTGTTCGGATCGTCGGGGTCGAAGCGGAAGGTGGCCTTGGTCGAGATCAGCACCTGGTCGCGGCGGCCCTTGATCGCCGCGCCCAGCACCGATTCGGCGGCACCGCCGGAATAGATGTCGGCGCTGTCGAACAGGTTGACCCCGGCCTCCAGGCAGATGTCGATCAGGCGTCGCGCCTGGTCCACGTCCGAATTGCCCCAGGCGGCGAAGAAATCGTTCGAGCCGGCGAAGGTACCGGTGCCGAAGCTGAGGACGGGGACCTTGAAGCCGGAGGCGCCGAGATGACGGTATTCCATGGTGAGGATTCCTTTGCGGGGGAACGGAAGGGAGGTGCGATCAGCGTGGCGAGGCCGCGGCGGGATAGGCGTTGGCGTTGGCGTTGGCGCCGAGCACGCGCGCGGCGGCCTCGGCCATGGCGGCATAGCCGGCATCGCCGGGGTGCAGGTGGTCGCCGGAATCGAACGCGGGCAGCATGCGGGTGGGGTGCGCGGGGTCGCGGAGCAGGGCGTCGAAATCGATGATCGCATCGAAACCGTTGCCATCGCGTATCCACGCATTGACCTGCTGGCGCACGCGCTCCTTGTCCGCGCTGTAGTAGCCGCGGATCGGGGTGTCCGGCAACGCGCCCTCGAACGGGGTCAGCGTGGCGCCGATCACGCGCAGGCCGCGCGCCTGCGCACGCTGCAGCAGTTGCCGGTAGCCGGCGATCAACTCCTGCGCGGCGACCGGCGCATCGTCCGGCGCGAACGGCGTGGCATACCAGCTGATGTCGTTGATGCCGATCAGCAAGACCAGCGTGCGCACCCCGGGTTGCGCCAGCACGTCGCGGTCCAGCCGCGCCAGCGCATTGCTGCCCATGCGGTCGCGCAGCACGCGGCCGCCGGAGATGCCGGCGTTGAGCACCGCCACGCGCTGCGCCGCCAGCCGCGTGGCCAACTGGTCCGGCCAGCGCCGGTCGCTGCCCGGGGTGGATGCGGCGCCGTCGGTGATCGAATCGCCCAGCGCCACCACCGCGCCGGCGGCGTCGGCGCGGCGCACCTGGATGCCGCTGACGAACAGTCGCACCGGCAGCGCCGTGGCGTCGTCCAGCGCCGCATCCGCGGTGCGCTCGCCGGCGGCCAGCCAGGCGCTCTGCAGGCCTTCCCAGTGGAAGGTGGACGGCGCGGTCGGCTGCGGCAGGTACAGGCTGACGCTGAGCCGGGCCAGGTCCGGCACGTTCAGTGCGACCGGATCGCTGAGCACCGGTGCGCCGGGCGGGATGGTCACCGCGCGCTGTCCGCCGAAGCGCAGCTCGCGGTCCGAGCCGGGCACGATCGCCGCGCCGTCGCCGGCCAGCGCCAGGTGCGTGGCGCCGATCTGCAACGGCGCGCGGCCGTAGGCGTTGGACAGTTCCACCCGCACCGTCTCGCCGCCCAGGCTGACCCGCGCCACCTGGCGCACGGTCTGCCGCCACAGGTTGAACGGGGTCTGGGTCGGGAACGGGAAGTCGGCGGCCCACAGCGGCTGCGGACTCGCCTGCCAGGTCGCGACCCAGTCGCGCTCGGCGGCGCCGGCCGGTAACGCAACAGCGCCGAGCAAGGCCGTGGCCAGCGCGGCCTGGTGCAGGCGCCGGCTCATGCCGCACCGCCCGCGGCGCAGGCCGCCGCCGGCGCAGGTTCGGATGCGGGCGACAGCCGCAGCGCCAGCAGCGCCACCGCCAGGCCGGCCGCAGTGACCAGCGCCGCCGCCCAGGGCAAGTGCGCCAGGCTGCCGCCGTGGCCGATCACCAGTCCGCCGAGCCAGGCGCCCAGCGCATTGCCCAGGTTGAACGCGCCGATGTTCAGGCTCGACGCCAGATGCCGTCCGGCGTCGCCGGCCTTGCCCAGCACCCACAGCTGCAGCGGCGCCACCGTGGCGAACGCCGCCACCCCGAGCAGGCCGACCAACAGCACCATCGCCGGCGCCGAGCGCAGCGCGAATGCCAGCGCCGCCAGCACCAGCGCCAGCAGGCCCAGGGTCAGCGGCAAGGCCTGCCGCGGATGGCGGTCGGCCAGGCGCCCGCCGAGCACGTTGCCGACGATCATGCCCACCCCGAACACCAGCAGCAGCGGCGACACCGCGCCGTCGGCCAGGCCGGTGACCCGGGTCAGGATCGGCTGGATGTAGGTGTAGACGGTGAACACGCCGGCATAGCCGAGCACCGTCGTCGCCAACCCGAGCAGTACCGGCGCGCGACCGACTGCGTGCAGTTCGGCGCGCAGCGGCGGCGCGGGCGTGGCGTCGTCGCTGGCCGGGACCAGCGCGGCGATCACCACGGTGGCCAGCAGGCCGATCGCGGCCACCGCCCAGAACGTCGCGCGCCAGCCGAACTGCAGGCCCAGCCAGGCGCCGGCCGGCACCCCCAGCAGGGTGGCGACGGTGAGTCCGGTGAACATGGTGGCGATCGCCGAGGCCTTGCGCTGCGGCGCCACCAGGCCGGTGGCGACCACCGCGCCGACGCCGAAGAAGGTGCCGTGCGCCAGCGAGGTGACCACCCGCGCCGCCATCAGTGTGGCGTAGTCCGGCGCCAGCGCGCAGGCCAGGTTGCCGGCGGTGAACACCAGCATCAGCGCCACCAGCACGCGCTTGCGCGGCCAGCGCCGGCTGGCCACGGTCAGCAGCGGCGCGCCGACGAACACACCCAGCGCATAGCCGGAAATCAGCAGCCCGGCCGCGGGCACGCTGACCTGCAGGTCGGCCGCGACCTGCAGCAGCAGGCCCATGATCACGAACTCGGTGGTGCCGATGCCGAACGCGCCGGCGGTCAGCGCGAACAAGGCGAGCGGCAGCCGCGGCGTGGCGGCAGGCGAAGGGGAGGGGGGCATGGTGGTTCCGGAAGGCGGGAGGACCACAGCCTATGACCGCGCTTTATCAGCACAAACTGGCAATATGTTGAGTGACTTTCAACGGAATCGAGAGAATGGACCGGATCGGCGATATCGCGCTGTTCCTGCGCGTGCTCGACCTGGGGTCGATCAGCGCCGCCGCACGCAGCCTGGACCTGTCGGTGGCGGTCGCCAGCCAGCGGCTGAAGCGGCTCGAGCGCGATCTCGGCGTGCGCCTGCTGCACCGGACCACACGGCGCCTGCATCCCACGCCCGAAGGCCTGCAGCTGGCCGAACAGGGCCGTGCGCTGGTCGAGGACCTGGAGTCCTTGGCCGGCGGCCTGCGCGAAGCCGGCCGCAGCGCCGCCGGCACCTTGCGGGTGACCATGTCGGCCTCGTTCGGGCGCCAGTACGTGTCGCCGCTGCTGCCGCAGTTCATGGCCCTGTATCCGCACATCCGGCTGAGCGTGCACCTGAGCGACAACGTGGTGGATCTGGTCAGCGAGGGCTTCGACCTGGCGATCCGGATCGGCGCGCTGCGCGATTCCAGCCTGGTGGCGCGGCGCCTGGCCGGCAACCGCCGGGTGTTGTGCGCCGCTCCCGACTACCTGCGCCGCCGCGGCGAACCGGCCACCCCGGCGGACCTAGCCGCGCACGCCTGCCTGCTGCTGACCGGCGCCGAAGGCCGCCAGGACACCTGGCACCTGCACGGCGCCGAGGGCGAGGTGGCGGTCAAGGTCGGTGGGCCGCTGGAATCCAACTTCGGCGAAGTGCTGCGCGATGCGGTGCTGAATGGCCAGGGGATCGCCCTGCATTCGGTCTGGCATGTGGCGGAGGATCTGCGGCACGGGCGCCTGCGCCAGGTCCTGCCGCAGTACACGATCGCCGAGACCGGCATCTACGCGGTGATGCCGCAGCGCCGGCTGGTGCCGCCGCGGGTGCGCGCCTTCGTCGAGTTCATGCAGGTTCAGCTGGCCGATCCGCCGCCCTGGGAACGCCTGGAGTGAGACGGACGTGCAAGACCGGCGCACTGTCTACAAGCGCCGGCAGGGCCCCGAGCACCGCATTGCATCATTTCATGAAGCTGTATACGGTGTATCCACGAGCGCCGAGGGTCTGGCCGTGGGTTTCACATGTTACGTGCCTGTTAACGCGGTCTTCACCATGCCGAGCATAATGTGCGCGGCGATGGCGTGCGGAACGGCCGTCTGGATGTGACGAGACATCTGTACTGAACCATGCCCTATCGGTTTCTATATCCCCGAAACAAGGAGCTGTATTAATGAACAAGAAAATTCTCACCGCCGCATTGCTGGGCGGTCTGGCCGTCGCCCAGGCAGCGTCCGCACAGGAATTCGACGACCGCTGGTACCTGACCGGTTCGGCCGGTTTCAACTTCCAGGACAACGACCGTCTGACCAACGACGCCCCGTTCGTCACCCTGGGTCTGGGCAAGTTCGTCAGCCCGAACTGGTCGATCGACGGTGAACTGAACTATCAGAACCCGAACTTCGACGCCAACCAGGACCTGAACTGGAGCCAGTACGGCATCTCGTTCGACCTGCGTCGCCACTTCATCCAGGAAGGCCGTGGCTGGAACCCGTACCTGCTGTTCGGTCTGGGCTACCAGCGTTCGGAAGAAGAGTTCGACACCGGCGGCGCCGTGTCCCCGGGCCAGCGCAAGGACGGCAACTTTGCCGCCAAGGCCGGCGTCGGTCTGCAGACCACCTTCGACAAGCGCGTTGCCGTACGTGCCGAAGTGGCCTACCGCGCTGACTTCGACGACCAGAGCGTTGCCGCTCCGTCCGAGAACTGGTTCGGCGACGTGCTGGCTTCGGTCGGCGTCGTGATCCCGCTCGGCCCGCCGCCGTCGGCTCCGGTTGCCGCTCCGGCTCCGACCGCTGCCCCGAGCTGCGCGGACCTGGACGACGACGGTGACGGCGTCAACAACTGCGACGACAAGTGCCCGACCTCCCAGCCTGGCCAGACCATCGGTCCGGACGGTTGCCCGGTGCCGGTCTCGATCGACCTGAAGGGCGTCAACTTCGACTTCAACAAGTCGACCCTGCGTCCGGACGCGATCGCGATCCTGAGCGAAGCCACCGAGATCCTGAAGCGTTACCCCGACCTGAAGGTCGAGGTCGCCGGTCACACCGACTCGAAGGGTACCGACGCTTACAACCAGAAGCTGTCCGAGCGTCGTGCGACCACCGTGTATGACTACCTGACCAAGAACGGCGTGGACGCTTCGCGTCTGGTCGGTCCGATCGGCTACGGCGAGAGCCGCCCGATTGCGCCGAACACCAACCCGGATGGTTCGGACAACCCGGAAGGCCGTGCGAAGAACCGTCGTACCGAGCTGAACGTCCAGAACTAATCGGACGCTTCATGCTTCAAGCAAAGCCCGGCCTCGCGCCGGGCTTTGTTTTTGTGCGCCCGGAAACCATCGCGCGCTTCTGTAGGAGCGGCTTCAGCCGCGACATTTGCCTTGCCGGAGAGGACATGTCGCGGCTGAAGCCGCTCCTACAAAGGCGGCAAAAAGCTCTCTGCCAAGCTGAACTTTTTCAGCCTTCCCAATTATTTAGCGCATGCAGTGCCGGTATCGGTTGAAACTGCGCCTGGCCCTGCCTACACTCGCGGCGTCGTCTCGCCTGAATGGAAAAAAACCGATGCTGCGTATCGTTACGGCCGGCCTGCTTGGTCTTGCCTTGATTCCTGCCGCTCACGCCGCACCGGATTGTTCCGGCGACGTGCTGCCCAAGCCGCTGCCGCTGCCGGCCACGGTCGGTGCGCCGATCGCCTCGGAGCTGTACACGCGCAACCTGCAGCTGGGCATGCCCAGCGGCGTGCTGGCGCAGTCCTACAGCAGCGACCAGTCGCTGGACCGGGTGCTGCTGCGGCTGCGCGCCGAGGGCTGCCAGAGCCTGGCCAACGCGATGCCGGCCGGCGGTGCGGTGAAGCCGAACGATCCGGCCGCCTACAAGCCGACCACCGCGTTCGACAACACCCCGTGGCGCTTCGACATGAGCCAGAACGGCAAGCGCATGACCGCCGAAGAGTTCGACGCCTGGATGAAGGCGCGCGGCGTGCGCGTGGTCAAGGCGCGTCCGGCGCCAGCCGCAGTGCCCGCCGCTGCACCCGCGCCCGACGCGGCCGCGCCGGTCGACAAGCAGTAAGCGCGGCGCGCGGTCGCCGACCGCGCCTGCGTACGAAGCGCGCGCGGTGAAGCCTCCTTCGCGTTCCCGCCGCCCCGCGCCGCGCCCCGCGGTGCCGGCGGCCGGCGCCCCGCGGTCGCCGCGCGCGGCTGCGGCCGGCGAAGCCCGCCACGGCCTGGCGCGCACGCTGTCCAAGCTCGGCCTGTGCTCGCGCACCGAAGCCGCGCGCTGGATCGCCGCCGGCCGCGTCGCGGTCGACGGCCGCACCGTCACCGATCCCGAATTCCCGATCCTGCGCGGCCGCCACCGCCTGGCGCTCGATGGCCTTCCGCTGGCCGCCACGCAGCGCCTGTACCTGATGCTCAACAAGCCGCGCGGCCTGGTCACCACCGCGCAGGACGAGCGCGGCCGCGATACCGTCTACCGCTGTTTCGACGGTGCCGGATTGCCCTGGCTGGCGCCGGTCGGGCGCCTGGACAAGGCCAGCGAGGGCCTGTTGCTGTTCTGCAACGATCCGCAGTGGGCGGCGCGGGTCGCCGATCCGGCCAGCGGCCCGGACAAGACCTATCACGTGCAGGTCGATGCGCTGCCCGATGCGGCATTGCTGGCGCGCATGTGCGCCGGCGTGGTCGCCGACGGCGAGCCGCTGCGCGCCAAGCAGGTGCGGCTGCTGCGGCAAGGCGACAAGCACGCCTGGCTCGAAGTGGTACTGGACGAGGGCCGCAACCGGCAGATCCGGCGCCTGCTGGCCGAACTCGATCTGGGCGTGCTGCGTCTGGTGCGGGTGGCGATCGGCGGGCTGGCGCTGGGCGAACTGGGCAAGGGCGCCTGGCGCGAACTCAGTGCCGCCGAGGTCAGGGCGCTGGCGCCGGCAGCGGACGCCAGCGCGCCAGCCGTGCGCTGAGCAGGGCGGCGACCACCGCGTAGGCGCGCGCATCCTGCGGGCCGCGCGCATCGTGATGGCGGCCCTTGGTGTGGTTGCAGCTGGCGCAGGCCAGCGCCAGATTGCGCGCATCGTTCGGGTCGCCGCCGACCAGGGCGCATAGCGGCGCTGCCGCGCGGCGGCCGAACCAGGCCTGCGGCACCACGTGCTCCAACGTGCTGTGCCCGAGCGGTTCGCCGTCGGCGCGCAGGCGCAGGCGCCGGCGGCAATGCAGGCAGCGCGTCTCCCAGCCGTCCTCCAGCGCTTGCGCGTGTGCATCGGTCCGCGCCGCCAGCAACAGCCGTTGGCGCAGGACCGTGCGCATGCTCAGGCGGGGATGACGTTCAACTCGCGGCCGATGCGGACGAAGGCGTCGATCGCCCGGTCCAGCTGCGCGCGCGTGTGCGCAGCGCTGATCTGGGTGCGGATCCGCGCCTGCCCCTTGGGCACCACCGGGAAGAAGAAGCCGATCGCATAGATGCCTTCCTCCAGCAGCCGCTCGGCGAAGCGCTGCGCCAGCGGCGCGTCGTACAGCATCACCGGGCAGATCGGGTGGGTGCCGGGCTTGATGTCGAAGCCGGCCGCGGCCATGCGCTCGCGGAAGTGGCGGGTGTTCTCGACCAGTTGCGCGCGCAGGTCGGCGGCCGCGTCCAGCATCGCGAAGGCCTTGATCCCGGCGGCGACCACGTGCGGCGGCAGCGAATTGGAGAACAGGTAGGGGCGCGAGCGCTGGCGCAGCAGTTCGATCACCTCGCGCCGGCCGGTGGTGAAGCCGCCCAGCGCGCCGCCCATGGCCTTGCCCAGGGTGCCGGTGAAGATGTCGATCCGGTCCAGCACGCCCTTGACCTCGGCCGAGCCGCGGCCGGTCGCGCCGAGGAAGCCGGTGGCGTGGCACTCGTCGATATGCACCAGCGCGCCGTACTGCTTCGCCAGCGCGGTGATCTCGTCCAGCGGGGCGATGAAGCCGTCCATCGAGAACACGCCGTCGCTGGTGATCAGCTTGGTCTTGCAGCCGGCCGCGTCGGCGGCCTGCAGCTGCGCTTCCAGGTCGGCCATGTCGCAGTTGGCGTAGCGGAAGCGCTTGGCCTTGCACAGGCGCACGCCGTCGATGATCGAGGCATGGTTGAGCGCGTCGGAAATGATCGCATCGGCCTCGCCGAGCAGCGGCTCGAACAGGCCGCCGTTGGCGTCGAAGCAGGCGGCGTAGAGGATGGTGTCCTCGGTGCCGAAGAACTCGGCGATGCGCGCTTCCAGTTGCTTGTGCAGGTCCTGGGTGCCGCAGATGAAGCGCACCGAGGCCATGCCGAAGCCGTGGGTGTCCAGCGCGTCCTTGGCCGCGGCTATCAGCGCCGGGTGGTCGGCCAGGCCCAGGTAGTTGTTGGCGCAGAAGTTCAGCACGCGGCGGCCGTCGGCCAGCACGATCTCGGCCGACTGCGGGCCGACGATGATGCGTTCGGACTTGAACAGGCCCTGCGCGCGGATCGCGTCCAGTTCGTCGGCGTAGTGCTGGGTGAGGCGGGAATCGGTCATGACGGGCACGCGCAGGCGGGAGAGGTGGAGATTTTAACGCGGCGTGTGCGAAGGTCGGCGGGCGTCATGCAAAAATGGCATAAGCATCGACGGCGAAGTCATTTCACCGGACCAATGCGGCTGCGCAGCATGGCGCACTGGCCGTGGTCGCATGGCCGGACCGCCCGTGCCCCCTGACCCTCTTCCGGAGATCCGTCCATGCCCAGCCTCCTGCCGCGCCGATTCAGCCCGCTGCTCGCGCTCGCGCTGTGCGCGTTCGCCGGCACCGCCGCCGCGCGCGACGTGCAGCTGCTCAACGTGTCCTACGATCCCACGCGCGAGCTGTACCGCGACTACAACGCCGCCTTCGCCAAGCACTGGGAGCAGACCCACAGCGGCGACAAGGTGACGGTGGAAACCTCGCATGGCGGTTCCGGCAAGCAGGCGCGCTCGGTGATCGACGGGGTCGAGGCCGATGTGGTGACGCTGGCGCTGGCCTACGACGTGGACGCGATCGCCGACAAGGGCAAGCTGATCGATCCGGGCTGGGCCAAGCGCCTGCCCGACAACAGCGCGCCGTACACCTCCACCATTGTGTTCCTGGTGCGCAAGGGCAACCCGAAGAAGATCAAGGACTGGCCGGACCTGCTGCGCACCGGCGTGTCGGTGATCACCCCGAATCCGAAGACCTCCGGCGGCGCGCGCTGGAACTACCTGGCGGCCTGGGCCTACGCCGACCACATCTTCAAGGGCGACCGCGAGCGCATCCTCGGCTACATGCGCGCGCTGTTCCGCAACGTGCCGGTGCTGGACACCGGCGCGCGCGGCGCCACCACCACCTTCGTCCAGCGCGGCATCGGCGACGTGCTGCTGGCCTGGGAGAACGAGGCGTTCCTGGCGCAGGAGGAACTGGGCAAGGACAAGTTCGAGATCGTGGTGCCGAAGCTGTCGATCCTGGCCGAGCCGTCGGTGGCGGTGGTCGACAAGAACGTGGACAAGCACGGTACCCGCGACGTCGCCGAGGAATACCTGAAATATCTGTATTCGCCGGAAGGGCAGAAGATCGCGGCCAAGCACTACTACCGCCCGCGCCATCCCGAATACGCCGACCGCGCCGACATCGCGCGCCTGCCGAAGGTGCAGCTGGTGACCATCGACCAGGCGTTCGGCTCCTGGGCCAAGGCCCAGGCCGAGCACTTCAACGATGGCGGCCTGTTCGACCAGATCCAGGCGAGCAAGTGACGCGATGGGAGTGAATGCCGCCGCGGCCACGCGCGCTCCGTCGCGGCGCAGGGTGATTCCCGGGCTCGGCCTGAGCCTGGGCATCACCCTGACCTGGCTGGGACTGGTGGTGCTGATCCCGTTGCTGGGCGTGGTGCTCAAGACCAGCGGCCTGGGTTGGCACGGCGTGTGGCAGGTGTGGAGCGAACCGCGGGTGCTGTCGGCGCTGCGGGTCAGCTTCGGCACCGCCTTCGTCGCCGCCGCGTTCAATGCGGTGATGGGCACCTGGGTGGCCTGGGTGTTCGTGCGCTACCGCTTCCCCGGCAAGCGCCTGTTCGACGCGATGATCGACCTGCCGTTCGCGCTGCCGACCGCGGTGGCCGGCATCGCGCTGACCGCGCTGTATGGCGGCAACGGCTGGGTCGGCCGTTGGCTGGAACCGTTGGGGCTGAAGATCGCCTACACCCAGCTCGGCATCGTGGTGGCGCTGGTGTTCGTGGGGCTGCCGTTCGTGGTGCGGATCGTGCAGCCGGTGCTGGCCGAGGCCGAGCGCGACGTGGAAGAGGCCGCGGCCACGCTCGGCGCCGGCCGCTGGCAGACCATCCGCCGCGTGGTGCTGCCGGCGCTGTGGCCGGCGGTGCTGACCGGATTCGCGCTGGCCTTCGCGCGCGGCATCGGCGAGTACGGCTCGGTGATCTTCATCGCCGGCAACCTGCCCAACGCGACCGAGATCGCGCCGCTGCTGATCACCATCCGCCTGGAGGAATTCGACTACGCCGGCGCGACCGCGATCGCCGCGGCGATGCTGCTGCTGTCGTTGCTGATGCTGCTGGTGGTCAACGGCGTGCAGGCGCGCTTCGCGCGGCGCGGTCTGGCGGCGCATTGAGATGAACGATACCGTGTCCAGCTTGACCATCCCGTTCTCGGAGACTGCGTTGAGCGCATCGCCGCCTGCTGCCCGCCGTCGCGTCGCTTCGGTCACCACCGAGCCATGGTGGGTGCAGGTGCTGCTGATCCTCGGCGCGCTGGGCTTCCTGCTGTCGTTCCTGTTCCTGCCGCTGCTGCTGGTGTTCGTCGAGGCGCTGCGCGGCGGTATCGGCGTGTTCTGGCGGGCGATCTCCGATCCCGATGCGCTCGCGGCGATCCGCCTGACCCTGCTGGTGACCGCGATCGTGGTGCCGTTGAACCTGGTGTTCGGCGTGGCCGCGGCGTGGGCGGTGAGCAAGCACTCCTTCCCCGGCAAGCGCCTGCTGGTGAGCCTGATCGACCTGCCGTTCTCGGTGTCGCCGGTGGTCGCCGGCCTGGTCTTCATCCTGATCTTCGGCCGCAGCGGCTGGGCCTGGCCGCTGATCGACGAAGGCTGGCGGCTGCACCTGCCGGTGTTCGGCGAGGTGCTGCTGCAGCTGCCGCGGATCGTGTTCGCGCTGCCCGGCATCGTGCTGGCGACGACCTTCGTCACCTTCCCGTTCATCGCCCGCGAGCTGATGCCGCTGATGGAGCAGCAGGGCAGCGACGAGGAACTGGCGGCGTTGAGCCTGGGCGCCAACGGTTGGCAGATGTTCTGGCGGGTGACCATGCCCAACATCCGCTGGGGCCTGCTGTACGGCGTGCTGCTGTGCAGTGCGCGGGCGATGGGCGAGTTCGGCGCGGTGTCGGTGGTGTCCGGGCACATCCGCGGGCGCACCAACACGTTGCCGCTGCACGTGGAGATCCTCTACAACGAGTACGCCTACAGCGCCGCGTTCGCCTGCGCCAGCCTGCTGGCGCTGACCGCGCTGCTGACCCTGGCGCTGAAGTCCTACCTGGAATGGCGCCACGGCGAATCGCTGGCCGCCAATCACCGACACTGAGGTTGCGATGACCATCCGCGTACAGCACCTGGGCAAGCGTTTCGACGAGTTCGTCGCGCTCGACGACGTCAGCCTGGACATCCGCCAGGGCGAGTTGCTGGCATTGCTGGGGCCGTCCGGCTCGGGCAAGACCACCTTGCTGCGAGTGATCGCCGGGCTGGAGCATGCCGACGCCGGGCGCGTGCTGATCGACGGCGAGGACGCGACCGGTCTGCCGGTGCAGTCGCGCCGGGTCGGCTTCGTGTTCCAGCACTACGCGCTGTTCCGGCACATGACCGTGCGCGACAATATCGCCTTCGGCCTGCGCGTGCGCCGCGGCGCCGAGCGCCTGGCCGAATCGGCGATCCGCGCGCGGGTGACCGAGTTGCTCGCGCTGGTGCAACTGGACGGCCTGGAATCGCGCTATCCGACCCAACTGTCCGGCGGCCAGCGCCAGCGCGTGGCGCTGGCGCGCGCGCTGGCGATCGAGCCGCGCGTGCTGCTGCTGGACGAACCGTTCGGCGCGCTCGACGCGCAGGTGCGGCGCGACCTGCGGCGCTGGCTGCGCGAGCTGCACGACCGCACCGGGCTGACCACGGTGTTCGTCACCCACGACCAGGAAGAGGCGCTGGAACTGGCCGACCGCGTGGCGATCCTCAACCGCGGGCGCATCGAACAGCTCGGCAGCCCGGCCGACGTCTACGACCGCCCGGTGTCGCCGTTCGTGTACGGCTTCGTCGGCGCGGTCAACCGGCTGCCGGCACAGCTGCACGACGGCCAGCTGCAGGTCGCCGGCCTGGCGCTGCCGGCGCCGGATACGCCGCTGTCCAGCGGCCCGGTCGACCTGTACGTGCGCCCGGAAGATCTGGCGCCCAGCGACAGCGGCTGGGCGGCGACGGTGCTGTCCTCGCAGCGCAGCGGCTCGCGCCTGCGCCTGCGCGCGCAGCTGGCGCATGGCCAGGACGAAGTGGAAGTGGAGTTGCCGGCGGGCGAGGGCGCGACGCGCTATGCGCCCGGCCAGGTGCTGCAGCTGAGCGCACGCCGCTTCGGCCTGTTCGCGCAGCAGCGCGGCTAACGGATTCGGGATACGGCGCGCAACCGCGCTCGCGCGTTTCGCTCGTCGTCTTTGCACTCGACGGCATGTGCGCAAGCGACTTCTGTGGGAGCGACTTCAGTCGCGACGCGCGTTACCGGGGAGGCCCGTCGCGACTGAAGTCGCTCCCACGGTGTTCCCGGCCGGCAATCAGAACGAGAAGCGGGCCGGTCCGCTGGCGCGGCGCAGAACGCGGGCGCATGGCGTAGACAAGGTTTGACCCGAAGGACGCAGCCGCAAGGCCTGCGATGACTTGGTTTGTCTTGAAAGTGTTGCACTGCAAGAAAAAACCGGTTAAAAAAGTGTGAAGCCAGCATTGCAGTGCGCGCTGGAACCACCCCCCTCGTCAACCCGCAGGAGAATTACCGGTGAACAAGATCAAGCTTGGTGTCGCCCTGGCCGTGGCGCTGGCCGCCTCCCCGCTGAGTGCGTTGGCCCAGGACGAGGCTGCTGCCTCGCCGATTACCGGCTCCTATGGCGTGGTCAGCGACTACGTGTTCCGCGGCGTCTCGCAGACCAACGAAGGCCCTGCGTTCCAGGCCGGCCTCACCTACACCTCGCCGTTCGGCCTGTACGTCGGCACCTGGGGTTCCAACGTCGATTTCGGCGCCGGCGACCCTGATTGGGAAGTGGACGGCTTCATCGGCTACAACGTCGATTTCTCCGAGAACTGGAACTTCGACGTGATGGTCAACCGCTACGGTTATCCGGGCGCCGGCAAGTTGAACTACAACGAACTGATCACCAAGACCAAGTTCCTCAAGACCTACTCCTTGACCGTGGCGTATACCGACGACGTCTACAACCTAGACGAGGACAGCTTCTACTACGCGCTGGACGGGAACTGGAGCCTGCCGAACGACTTCAGCATCGGCGCGCACGTCGGCCGCACCACCTATGCCAGCGCGTTGTCGCAGTACCAGGACTACACCGACTACAGCGTCAGCGTCGGCAAGATGGTCGGTCCGCTGGCGTTGAGCGTGGGCTACTACGACACCGACGACAAGGGCAACCAGAACTTCACCGAGAAGCTGGCCGACCACCGCTTCGCGGTCTCGGGAACGATCGCGTTCTGATCCGCGCAACACCGTCGCGAACGAAGAAGGGCGCCTTGCGGCGCCCTTCTTCTTTGTGCGATCGCCAGGCCGACGACGCACGTCCTGGCGGCGCAGCGCGGCATCGCCGCCGCCGCGCCGGACCTTACCAGCTCAACACCACCTTGCCGGCCTTGCCTTCTTCCATCAGGTCGAAGCCCTTCTGGAACTCGTCGATGGTCAACTGGTGGGTCAGCACCTTGCCGAGCGGGAAACCGGACAGCACCAGTTGGGTCATCTTGTACCAGGTCTCGTACATCTTGCGGCCGTAGATGCCCTGCACGGTCAGGCCCTTGAAGATGATCTTGTCCCAGTCGCAGCCGGCGCCGCGCGGCATGATGCCGAGCATGGCGATCTTGCCGCCGTGGTACATGCAGTCGAGCATGTCGTTGAACGCGCGCGGATTGCCGCTCATCTCCAGGCCGACGTCGAAGCCTTCCATGTGCAGGTCGGCCATCACCTCCTTCAGCGAGGTGTTGGCGACGTTGACCACACGTGTGGCGCCCATGTCGGCGGCGAGCTTGAGGCGGAAATCGTTGACGTCGGTGACCACCACGTTGCGCGCGCCGATGTGCTTGCAGATGCCGGCGGCGATGATGCCGATCGGGCCGGCGCCGGTGATCAGCACGTCCTCGCCGATCACGTCGAACTCCAGCGCGCAGTGCGCGGCGTTGCCGTACGGATCGAAGAACGCGGCCAGTTCGGACGGGATCTGGTCCGGGATCGGCCACAGGTTGGAGGCCGGCATCACCATGTATTCGGCGAAGGCGCCGTTGACGTTGACGCCGATGCCGACCGTGTTCGGGCACAGGTGCGGGCGCCCGCCACGGCAGTTGCGGCAATGGCCGCAGACGATGTGGCCTTCGGCCGAGACGCGCTGGCCGACCTGGTAGCCGCTGACCGCCGAGCCGAGTTCGGCGATGCGGCCGACGAACTCGTGGCCGATGGTCAGGCCGGGCTTGATCGTGCGCTGGCTCCATTCGTCCCACAGATAGATGTGCAGATCGGTACCGCAGATCGCGGTCTTCTCCAGCTTGATCAGCACTTCGTTGGGGCCGGGCACCGGCACCGGCACCTGTTCCAGCCAGATGCCCTTGGCTGCGTCGCGCTTGACCAGCGCCTTCATTGTTTGCGCCATGGCGGTGCAAGACTCGGGTTGAGAGGGCGCGAAGTATAAGCCGCCCGCCGATCCGGCCATGTTGCGGCGCGTGCGGGGTGCCGTTGGTCATGCTCGTGGCGGCGGTTGCATTCGTTACAATCTAACGTCTATTTCATGCCTGTCGCGAAGGAATCCATTCGATGCGCTCGAATCTATTGGCTGTCGCCGTCGTCGCCACCCTGGCCTGTGCCCCGGCCGCCCGTGCCGGCGAAGGCATGTGGGTGCCGCAGCAATTGCCGGATATCGCCGGCCAACTGCAGCAGGCCGGGTTGAAGCTGTCGCCGCAGCAACTGGCTGACCTGACCGGCGATCCGATGGGCGCGGTGGTGTCGCTGGTCGGCTGCACCGCCAGCTTCGTGTCGCCGCAGGGCCTGGTGGTGACCAACCATCATTGCGCCTACGGCGCGATCCAGCTCAATTCCACGCCGCAGAAGAACCTGATCCGCGACGGTTTCAGCGCGGCCAGCAACGGTGCCGAGCTCAGCGCCGGGCCGAACGCGCGCATCTACGTGCTCGACCGCATCAGCGACGTCACCGAGCAGGCCAAGGCCGCGATGGCCGCCGCCGGCAGCGACGCGCTCAAGCGCACCCAGGCGCTGGAGGCGTTCGACAAGGCGCAGGTCGCGGCCTGCGAAGCCGAGGCCGGCTACCGCTGCGAGCTGTACAGCTTCGCCGGCGGCAATACCTACCGGCTGTTCCGCACCCTGGAGATCCGCGACGTGCGCCTGGCGTACGCGCCGCCGTCGGGCATCGGCAAGTTCGGCGGCGACGTCGACAACTGGATGTGGCCGCGCCACACCGGCGATTTCTCGTTCTACCGCGCCTATGTCGGCAAGGACGGCAAGCCCGCGGCCTATGCCAAGGACAACGTGCCGTACCAGCCCAGGCATTTCCTGAAGTTCGCCGACCAGCCGCTGGGCGCCGGCGATTTCGTGATGGTGGCCGGCTATCCGGGCCGCACCAACCGCTACGCGCTGGCCTCCGAATTCGACGCCACCGCCAACTGGGCCTATCCCACCGCCGGCCGCCAGTACCGCGACCTGATCGCGCTGGTCGAGCAGGCCGGCAAGCAGGACCCGGACATCCAGGTGAAGTACGCGGCGACGATGGCCAGCTGGAACAACGTTGCCAAGAACTACGAAGGGCAGCTGGAAGGCTTCAAGCGCATCGACGCGGCCGCGCAGAAGCAGGCCGAGGAACGCGCGGTGCTGGCCTGGCTCAAGCGCCAGGGCCGCGACGGCCGCGCCGCGCTGCAGGCGCATGCGCAGCTGCTGGCGCTGGACGAACAGGCCAAGGCCACCCGCGACCGCGACCTGATCCTGCGCCAGATGCGCCGCACCGGCGTGCTCGGCAGCGCGCTGTCGCTGTACCGCCTGTCGATCGAGCGGGCCAAGCCCGATGCCGAGCGCGAACCCGGCTACCAGGAACGCGACCTGCCGGAGATCGAGGGCGCGCAGAAGCAGATGGAACGCCGTTACGTCGCGTCGATGGACGGCCAACTGCAGCGCTACTGGTTCGACCAGTACCTGAAGCTGCCGAAGGCGCAGCGGTTGCCGGCGCTGGACCAGTGGCTGGCCGGCGCCGATGCGCAGGCCGCCGCCGCGCGGCTGGCCGGCACCAAGCTGGGCAGCACCGAGGAGCGCCTGAAGTGGTTGCGCGCCGACCGTGCCGCGTTCGAATCCAGCGACGACCCGGCGCTGCGCTATGCGGTGGCGCTGATGCCGGCGCTGCTGCAGATAGAGCACGAGGAGAAGCGCCGCGAAGGCGAGGAACTGCTGGCGCGTCCGCGTTACCTTCAGGCCTTGGCCGACTACAAGAAGAGCCAGGGCGAGTCGGTCTATCCCGATGCCAACTCCTCGCTGCGCATCACCTTCGGCAACGTCAAGGGATACACGCCCAAGGATGGCGTGGCCTACACCCCGTTCACCACGCTGGAAGGCGTGCTGGCCAAGGACACCGGCGCCGATCCGTTCGATTCGCCCAAGGCCCTGCTCGACGCGGCCAAGGCCAAGCGCTACGGCGGGCTGGAGGACAAGCGGCTGGGTTCGGTGCCGGTCGATTTCCTGTCCGATCTGGACATCACCGGCGGCAACTCCGGCTCGCCGGTGCTCGATGCGCAGGGCAAGTTGGTCGGGCTGGCGTTCGACGGCAACTGGGAGTCGGTGAGTTCCAACTGGGTGTTCGACCCGGCCATGACCCGGATGATCGCGGTGGATTCGCGCTACCTGCACTGGATCATGCAGGAAGTGGCGCCGGCGCCGCGGCTGCTGAAGGAACTGAACCTGGCGCAGTAACCGCGCCTGGCGTGGCGGCGGCCTGTGCCGCCATTGCGCGGCCTGCCGGGCGTTAAACGCCCGGCGTGGCGGCCGCGGAGCGGGATGCGTTTCGGGGGTTTCCGGCGGCGGAGCAGGTATCATGCCGCTCCGTTTTCGCTCGCGAGACGGCAACCTCTCCCCCAACGGAATTCCAGCGCATGCGCATCCTGCTCGCTCGTCACGGCGAAACCCCGTGGAACGCCGAAGGCCGCTACCAGGGCCAGATCGACATCGCGTTGTCGCCGGTCGGCGAGGCGCAGGCACAGGCGCTCGGCGCGCGCCTGCGCGACGTGCCGCTGACCCGCGCGGTGGCCTCGCCGCTGTCGCGCGCGCAGAGCACCGCCCGCTACGCGCTGGGCGCGCAGCGCGAGGCGATGCTGCTGACCGATCCGGACCTGCAGGAGATCGCGCACGGCGAATGGGAAGGCCTGCTCGCCAGCGAGATCAACGACAAGGATCCGGCACGCCTGCGCGCCTGGCGCGAGGAGCCGGACACGGTGCTGATGCCGGGCGGCGAATCGCTGCGCCAGGTGCTGGACCGTTCCTGGCGCGGCCTGACCCGCGCCGCCGAGGGTCTGGGCGAGTACGACACCTTGCTGGTGGTGGCGCACGATGCGGTCAACCGGGTGATCCTGTGCCGGGTGCTGGGCCTGCCGATCGCCAAGCTGTGGAGCTTCCGCCAGGCGCCGACCACGCTGAACCTGCTGGAAGGCCCGGACGTCGAGCACCTGGAAGTGGTGCGGCTAAACGATTGCGCGCATCACACGCCGTTCTTCGGCGAGGCCAAGCATCGGGCGCTGTAGGCGGCGAAATCCGCAAATTTGGAGTGGCGGCTCCGATTCCTGACCGAGTGCACGCTTTTGCTTTTGCTTCGCTTTTCGGGTCCCGTGAGACGCGGCACGTGGCATGGGCGAATACCCCGAAGGGGCGGCGCGCACGATGCGCGCCGTTTTTCGTAGGCACATGGATGTGCCTTCGAAAAATGCCCATGCCACGTGCGCACCCGGAGCGCGAAGCGCGGAGGGCGCGTCGCCCGGGTGTGCTTTCTTTTGGTTACTTTTCTTTGCACAAGCAAAGAAAAGTGACTCGCGCGTCAGCGCGAAAGCTGTTGCTTCCAAGAGGTGGGCGGGTGATCGAACGCGCCTCGTCGAAAGGCTGAAAATACACAGATGAAAACCCTCCCCGAATGGCTCGCCTACATCGAGCAGCAACACCCGCAGGACATCGCGATGGGCCTGGAGCGCGTGCGCGCGGTGGCCGCGCGCATGGGCCTGGACCGGCCGGCGAAGAAGGTCGTCACCGTCGGCGGCACCAACGGCAAGGGCTCGACCGTGGCCTTCGTCGAGGCGATCGCGCGTGCCGGCGGCTGGACCGTCGGCAGCTACACCTCGCCGCACCTGCTGCGCTACAACGAGCGCGTCCGCATCGGCGGGCAAGAGGCCAGCGACGCGCAGCTGGTGGCCGGCTTCGAGGCGGTGGACGCCGCGCGCGGCGACACCCCGCTGACCTATTTCGAATACGGCACCTTGGCCGCGCTGTGGCTGTTCCAGCAGGCCGAGCTGGACCTGGCGGTGCTGGAAGTGGGCCTGGGCGGACGCCTGGATGCGGTCAACCTGGTCGATGCCGACGTGGCGGTGATCACCACCGTCGATATCGACCACACCGACTGGCTGGGGGCGGACCGCGAGGCGATCGGCGCGGAGAAGGCCGGCATCGCGCGGCCGTGGAAACCGCTGGTGCTGGGCGAGATCGATCCGCCGTCGAGCGTGCTGCGCCGCGCCTATGCGATCGGCGCCAACGCGATCCGCGCCGGCAGCGATTTCTTCCATGAGCCGATCGATGCCGACCAGTGGCGCTGGCGCGACGTCGGCACCGAGCTGGAGTTGCCGTCGCCGCAGCTGCGCGCGCCGGTGCAGCGCGCCAACGCCGCCACCGCCATCGCCGCCTTGCGCGCGCTGCGCAGGGCCTTGCCGCGCACCGCCTACGCCGAGGGCATCGCCGCGGCGCAGTTGCGCGGACGGCTGCAGCCGTTCGTGCGCGACGGCGTCGAGGTGCTGGTCGATGTCGGCCACAACCCGCAGGCGGCGCGCGAACTGGCCGCGGCGCTGCAGGCGCAGCCCTGCGCCGGCGCCACCCGCGCGGTGTTCGCTGCCCTGGCCGACAAGGACGCGGCCGGTTTGGTGCAGGCGCTGGCCGGGCAGGTCGCTGCCTGGCATCTGGCCGGGCTGTCCGGCGCGCGCGGCCAGAGCGGCGCGCAGTTGCGGGCGCGCCTGGCCGGTACCGACGCGGCCGCAGGCGTGGTCGCCGATAACGTGGAGCAGGCGCTGCAGCAGGCCCTGGCGCAGGCGCGGCCGGGCGACCGGGTGCTGGTGTTCGGCTCGTTCCATACGGCGGCCGACGCCTTGCACTGGCTGCATTCAGCCGGCTGACCGCGCCGGCAGCCGGCCGACCTTATAATCGCTGCGGCACTCCGCCATGCCGCCCCCTCAAGCTTTCCGTGGATACCGTCCTGAAACAGCGACTGATTGGCGCCCTTGTCCTGGTGGCGCTCGCCGTGATCTTCCTGCCGATGCTGGTCAAGGGCCCCGCGCCCGACAGCGGCGTCGCCAATGTTCCGCTGAAGGCCCCGGACGCTCCGGCCGACGGCCAGTTCCAGACCCGCGAGTTGCCGCTGGTGACGCCGGGCGACGCGCCCAGCGGCGGTGCCGTGGGCATGGCCAGCGCGCCGGCCGCGGCGCCGGCGCCGGTGCAGGACAACCCCGACGCCGCCGACCTGGCCACGCCGGCCGCGGCCGGCAGCGCCGCGCAGCCGTTGCCGCCGACCGTGGCCGCCGGCAACTACGCGGTCAATTTCGGCGCCTATTCCACCCAGGCCGACGCCGATGCGGTGATCGCGCGGCTCAAGCAGGCGCAGCTGCCGGGCTTCCGCGAAGCGGCCACGATCGGCGGGCGCCAGGCCTGGCGCGTGCGGATCGGCCCGTATGCCGACCGCGCCCAGGCCGAGTCGGTACGCCTGCAGGCGGTGAAGGTGCGCAACGACGTCAATGCGCAGGTGGTGACCCTGGACGCGCCGAGCGCATCTTCGGTGGCCGCCGCGGCGACGCCGGCAGCGACCGCGGCGCCGGCCAAGACCGAAACCCTGCCGCCGGAGCCGGCCAAGCCGGTGGCCGCGGCCAAGCCGCCGGTCGCCGCGGCGCCCAAGCCTGAGCAGCCCAAGCCCGAGCCGGCCAAGCCGGCCGCGACGCCGGCGCCGGCGCCGGTCGCGGCGGCCAAGCCCGCTCCGAGCGTGCCGAGCGTGCCGGCCGCGTCCGGCACCGGCTTCGCCGTGCAACTGGGCGCCTTCGCCAAGGCCGAGGATGCCAACGCGTTGCGCGACAAGGTTCGCGCCGCCGGATTCAGCGCCTTCGTCGAGCAGGTGCGTACCGACAAGGGCGCCTTGAACCGGGTGCGGGTCGGCCCGGTCGCCAATCGCGCCGATGCCGAACAGCTGCGCGCGCAGGTCGCCTCCAAGGTCGGCATCAGCGGTATGGTACGTCCACACCCTTGAACCGGGCTTCGGCCCGCGGAGTCGCAAGCATGTACCAGGGAAGGGAACCGCGGCGCGCTGCCGCCGCCATGGTGCGGCCTGGCCGCAGGAGGCGCGCATGATCGATATGGTGTTGCTGGCGGTGATCCTGGTCTCGGCGCTGCTCGGCGCGCTGCGCGGCTTCGTCGGCATCGTGGTCGGCACGCTGTCGTGGCTGCTGTCCGGCTGGGCCACCTTCCAGTTCGGCGGCGACGCCGGCCGCTGGCTGGCCGACGGCGCGCATCCGAGCATGACCTACTATCTGGGCGGCTACGCGCTGACCTTCGTGGTGACGATGGCGGTGGTGGGCATCACCGGCATGGTGATCCGCAGCGCGGTCCGCGCCACCGCGCTGTCCGGCACGGACCGCGCGCTCGGCTTCGGCCTGGGCACGCTGCGCGGCGGGTTCTTCGCCGCGGTGCTGGTGCTGCTGATGAGCTTCACCCCGCTGACCCGCGAGCAGGCCTGGCGCCAGTCGGTGGTGTTGCCGGTGCTCAGCCCCGGCGTGCACTGGATGCGCGCGCAGCTGCCGGACTGGCGCATGCCGCAGATGCCGCAACTGGACATGTCGCAGATGAACCTGCAACAGATGAACATGCAGCAGATGGATTTGGGCAAGTTGCCCCTGGCAGGCGATAATGCCGCCCTGGGCAACGCCCTGTCGGCCAGTGGCCTGCAGGAGGTGATGTCCAAGGCCCTGGGGCGTCCGGGTGCCCAATCCGCGCAGCCCGGCGGCGACCCGACCCAGGTCCTGCCTGCGAATATCGATCCGGCGCAGGCGCGTCCGGCAGCAAACGACCCGGCACGGGTCGAATCCAACGGCCAGGCACGGCCACCTTCCCAATAGCGGCGCAGTCGCCGCGGAGAGCGTTCAAATGTGTGGCATCGTCGGAATCGTCGGCAATCAGAATGTCGCAGCGCAACTGTATGACGGCCTGGCCGTGCTGCAGCACCGCGGGCAGGATGCCGCAGGCATCGCCACCGCCGATGGCACCCGCCTGCGCGTGCAGAAGGCCAATGGCCTGGTCCGCGACGTCTTCGACGAGAAGCGCATGGCGGTGCTGGAAGGCCGGGTGGGCATCGCCCATTGCCGCTATCCCACCGCCGGCTCGGAAGGCATGGACGAGGCGCAGCCGTTCTACGTCAATTCGCCCTACGGCATCGCGCTGGCGCACAACGGCAACCTGATCAACACCGAGGCGCTGCGCCAGCAGGTGTTCGAGGCCGACCGGCGCAACATCAACACCGATTCGGACAGCGAAGTGCTGCTGAACGTGTTCGCCTACGAGCTGGACGCGCAGCGCATGCTGACTCCGGAAGCGGCGATCCGCGCGGTGGCCGGCGTGCACCGCCGCTGCAAGGGCGGCTATGCGGTGGTCAGCGTGGTGCTGGGCCTGGGCCTGGTGGCGTTCCGCGACCCGCACGGCATCCGTCCGCTGGTGCTGGGCAAGCGCGAGGGCGTGGAAGGCGACGAATACATCGTCGCTTCCGAATCCTCGGCGCTGGACATCCTCGGCTTCACCCGCCTGCGCGACGTGCGCCCGGGCGAGGCGCTGGTGATCACCGGCCGCGGCGAGCTGTTCTCCGAGGTCTGCGCCTCGCCGACCGACCACACCCCGTGCATCTTCGAGTACGTGTACTTCGCGCGCCCGGACTCGATGATCGACAACGTCTCGGTGCACAAGGCGCGCATGCGCATGGGCATGAAGCTGGGCGAGAAGATCCTGCGGCTGCGCCCGGACCACGACATCGACACCATCATTCCGATCCCGGACACCTCGCGCGACGCCGCGCTGGAGATGTCCAACGTGCTCGGGGTGAAGTACCGCGAGGGCTTCGTCAAGAACCGCTACGTCGGCCGCACCTTCATCATGCCGGGGCAGGTCGAGCGGGTGAAGTCGGTGCGCCGCAAGCTCAATCCGATCCACCTGGAATTCCGCAACCGCGTGGTGCTGCTGGTCGACGATTCGATCGTGCGCGGCACTACCAGCCGGCAGATCGTGCAGATGGCGCGCGAGGCCGGCGCGCGCAAGGTGTACCTGGCCAGCGCCGCGCCGCCGGTGCGCTACCCGAACATCTACGGCATCGACATGCCGGCCGCCGACGAGCTGATCGCGCATGGCCGCAGCGAGCAGGAGATCCAGGAATTCCTCGGCTGCGACTGGCTGATCTACCAGGACCTGGAAGACCTGGAGACCGCGGTGCGCGAGGGCAACCCGGAACTGAAGACCTTCGATTCCTCGTGCTTCAACGGCGAATACACCACCGGCATCGAGCCGGGCTACTTCGAGCGCATCATGCAGCTGCGTTCGGACGAAGCGAAGAAGAAGCGCCGCGCCTGACGCGGTGTTGCGTGGCGCACCGATGCACGACGCGCACGCCGGCGGGGATCTGCTGCAAGCGGCGCGGCTGTGCCTGGCCGCCAGCGCGCCCGAGGACAAGGTCGCACTGACCCAGCGCTACGCTGCCGCGTTCGCCGCCGGCGCGCTGCGCGTGCCGGCGGATGCCGCCGAGCCCGAACCGATCCGCATGCCGGGGCGTCCGCCGCGGCCGTTGCTGGTGCATCCGCGCGACCTGCCGCGGCGCGGATTGGGCAGCGCCGAGGGCCGCGCCGCCTTCATCCATGCGATCGCGCACATCGAGCTCAACGCGATCGACCTGGCCTGGGACGCGGTGTACCGCTTCCGCGGGGTGCCCGACGCGTTCTACGCCGACTGGGTGGCGGTGGCCGCCGACGAATCGCGCCATTTCGCGCTGCTGCGCGACCGGCTGCGTGCGCTGGGCCACGACTACGGCGATTTCGCCGCGCACAACGGGCTGTGGGAGATGTGCGAGAAGACCGCGCACGACGGCCTGGCGCGCATGGCCCTGGTGCCGCGCGTGCTGGAGGCGCGCGGGCTGGACGTGACCCCGGGCATGATCGTGAAGCTGCGCGCGCTCGGCGACGCCGCCACGGTCGAGATCCTGGAACTGATCCTGCGCGAGGAAGTGGCGCATGTCGCCGCCGGCTCGCGCTGGTACCGCTGGTATTGCGCGCGCGCCGGCATCGAGCCGCGCGCGCGGTTCGCCGAGCTGCTGCGCGAATACGCCGGCGGCTACCTGCACGGCCCGTTCAACCTGCCGGCGCGGCTGCTGGCCGGTTTCGACGAGGACGAACTGCTCGCCTTGCTACGCCAAGCCGGCTGAGGCGGCGCGCTGCCGCGCGGCGAAGCGGCCGGCGTTACCCGGCAGGCCGGCGCGACGGTTCCCGAACGATCGCCGTTTGGCGTGCGCCTCTGTCCTGCCCATGGCGGTGGCCGCGTGCTGTGAGGGCAGCGCATGGATGCCGATCACGGCGCTAACTGGAATGGCCATCTCTGAGTGGACACGCGATCGATTTTGTTGCTTGCGCTGAACGTTGGCTGAGCGGCTAATCGGAATCCCCCGTGCGCTGTGCCCGACGCCTTCTGCGCGAGGGACGACGCTCCGTCTCTTCTCACCACCCCTGGGAGTACGACATGAAGTCGATGTGCTGCCTTACCGCGATGCTTGCCCTGTGTGTCGCCGGTTCCGCTTCCGCGGCCGGAAAACCCCTGTTCCAGAGCAGCCAGTACATTTCCAAGGCCATCCCCGGCGAGCCCGCATTGAGCCGGGTGCTGGCCAATCCGTCCACCGGCGCGGTGCAGAGCGTGCGCGTGGACGCCGCCGCGGTGGACGCCACGCAGGCGCAGCTGGAGCTGGACCTGCTGGGCCAGCGCGTCACCGCCACGCAGACCAGGACCGAACAGCTGGAAGGCGGCAACAGCATCTGGTACGGCAACCTCGGCAACGCCGCCGCGGCCAAGTCGCGCGCGCGCTCCGGTCTGGATCCGCTGAACTCGGCGATCCTGGTGCGCAGCGGCGACACCGTCACCGGCAGCATCCGCAGCAACGGCACGCTGTTCCACCTGCGCCCGATCGCCGGCGGCGGCCACGTGCTGGTCGAGGTCGACGAGAGCCGCATGCCGGCCGAGCATCCGGCCGAGTACGCGCTGCTGCCGACCATCCAGATGCCGCAGGCCGTGGTCGACGACCGCGCCACCGCCGCCGCCGCCTCGTCCGGCTCGCCGGCGACCATCCGCGTGCTGGTGGTGGCCACCAACCAGGCGGTGACCAGCTACGGCGGCAACATGCAGTCGCTGGTGCAGCTGGCGGTCGCCGAGTCCAACCAGGGCTACACCAACAGCAACGTCGGCATCACCATGCAACTGGCCGGCTACCAGACCACCAGCTACACCGAGTCCGGCGACTTCACCACCGACCTGAGCCGCTTCCGCGGCACCAGCGACGGCTACATGGACAGCATCCACACCACGCGCAACAGCGTGGCCGCCGACGTCGGCGTGCTGATCATCGACAACAGCAGCTACTGCGGCCTGGCCTCGGGGATCGGTTCGACCGCGGCTACCGCGTTCGCCGCGGTGTACTGGGATTGCGCCACCGGCTACTACAGTTTCGCGCACGAGATCGGCCACCTGCAGAGCGCGCGCCACGACGTCGCCACCGATTCGAGCACCTCGCCGTACGCCTACGGCCATGGCTATCGCTACGGCAACAGCTGGCGCACGATCATGGCCTACAACTGCCCGGTCAGCTGCCCGCGGCTGAACTACTGGTCCAATCCGAACATTTCCTACGGCGGCGTGCCGATGGGCAATGCCAGCACTGCGGACAACCAGCGCGTGCTGGTCAATACCAAGGCGGCGGTCGCCGCGTTCCGCTGATGTAGCGCGTTCAAGGGGCGCTCCGGTGCAGGCCGCGCCAGGCCTGCGCCGGGGCGTTCCGCTTGCCGATCCAGCAGGCCAGCCGGACGCCGTGGCATCCGGCTTCGGCTATGCTGAGCGACGACGTGTCCGGCAGCGCCGGGCGCGTACCGCTCATTACTCCTGGAATCGGCGATGGTGTTGAAGAGCATTGGCCTGCCGGCGGCCTTGGCGCTGGCGATGTTGAGCATGGGCTGCGGCCCGGCGGCGGATCCACCAGCCGCACCGCCGCAGGCGCCGGCGACCACTGCGGCCCCCGCGACCGCACCCGCCACGGGCGATGCGCCTGCGGCGGCGTTCGACGAAACCCGCGCGTTGGACATGCTGGAGACGCGTCTGGCGGCCGACCACGTCTACGCCGATGCGCAGTGCCTGCAATACGCCGCCGAGACCGACGCCGAACCCGCAGCCGCCGACGCCGCTGCCTCGCCGTCGGCGACCACCGAACCCGCCGCCAGCGCCTCCGCCGCGATCGATTTCGCGGTGCGCGAGAAGCACGGCGACGGCTGTCCGGGCGATCCGCAGACCGCACCGGTCCGGGACCGCTACCGGGTCGAACGCTCCGGCGCGATCCTGTGGTACGACGTGGCCGAGGGCGATTTCGTCGGCTATGCGCAACGTGTGCGCGACAACGCCGGCGGCATGCTGTAACCGTCGCGGGCTCTGCGCGTGCGTTTCCCGCCGCTGCCGATTACAGCTGCTGCAGCCGGCAGCCCTGCGCATCCACGCGCAGCACCGAGCCCTGTTCGTACCAGTCGCCGAGCACGATGCGGGTGCAGCTGCGGCCGTTGGCGTCCAGCGCGTGCACGGCGGGGCGGTGGGTATGGCCATGGATCATCCGCGCCACGCCGTAGCGCGCGAAGCTGGCCACGACCTCGTCCGGCGCCACGTCGGTGACGGTTTCGAACTGGGCGCGGTCGCCTTGCTTCATTTCCGCCTGCCGCGCCTGGCTGGCGGCGCGCGCCTGCTGCGCATAGGCGATGCGCGCGGCCAGCGGCTGCGCCAGGAACTGCTGCTGGAACGCCGGGTCGCGGGTCTGCGCGCGGAACGCCTGGTAGGCGGTGTCGTCGGTGCACAGCAGGTCGCCGTGCAGCAACAGCGTCGGCTCGGCGTACAGATCGATCACGCACGGATCCGGCAGCAGGCGCATGCCGGCGCGGCGCGCATAGTCGGCGCCGAGCAGGAAATCGCGGTTGCCGTGCATGAAGAACACCGGCACCCCGGCGTCGCTCAGCGCGCGCAGCTCCAGCGCCACCGCGTCGGCCGTTTCCGACGGCGTGTCGTCGCCGATCCAGGCCTCGAACAGGTCGCCGAGGATGTACAGCGCCTCGGCACCGCGCGCTTCGCCGCGCAGGAAGTCCAGAAACAGCGCGGTGATCGCCGGCCGGGCCGGATCCAGATGCAGGTCGGAAATGAACAACGTGGTCATTGCCGCATTGTAATGGAGCCGGGATTGGAGATTGGGGATTCGGGATTGGCGACGTCCGTCGTGCCGGCGTCAGCTCCCGCTGCTGCGAATCCCCAATCCCGAATTCCCAATCCCGGCTACAGAACCACCCACAGCGACACCCCGGCCAGCAGCGCGCCGATCGCGGTGGCGGCGAGCACGTCGCTGGGATAGTGCAGGCCCAGCACCACCCGCGACAGCGCCACGCAGGCGATGAAGGGGATCAGCAGCGGCGCCAGCCACGGGTAGTAGGCCAGGGCGACGATGCCGAACGACACCGCATGCAGGGTGTGCCCGGACGGGAAGCTGAACTCGTCCAGCGGCGCCACCCAGGCGCGGATGCGCAGGTCGGCCGCGTACGGGCGCGGGCGCCGGGTCCAGCGCTTCAGGCCCTTGTACAGGCTCAGCGCGACCACGCCGGTGGCGGCCATGTGCGCGGAGGCGAACACGCCGCCCATGCCGTCGCAGACCACCAGCAAGGTCATCAGCGCGTACCAGAACACGCCGTCGCCGAGGCGGCTGATCAGCGCGAAGAAGCGCCGCACCGAGCGCCGCCGGCACCAGTGGTTGGCTTGCCGGCACCAGCGGGTTTCGTGTCCGCGCAGAATCTCAAGCCGCGTCGACATGGGTCCTCCTGATGTAAGCCAGTTCGCCGAGAAGCGCCTCGAAATCGGCCACGACCTGTTCCGGGCGCAGCTGCTGCATCGCCGCGCAGGCGGCCTCGCCCAGTTGCCGGCGCAGGGCGTCGTCGCCGGCCAGGCGTACCGCCGCGGCCACGAAGCCGTCGTCGTCGGCCACCGCCGCGCCGTTGATGCCGTCGCGCAGGTATTCGCGCGCCGCGCCGTAGTCGAAGGCGACCGTGGCCACGCCGCTGGCCATCGCTTCCAGGGTCACGTTGCCGAAGGTCTCGCTGCGGCTGGGGAACAGGAACAGGTCGCCGCTGGCGAAGTGCCGCGCCAGCGCGTCGCCGCGCTGCACGCCGCAGAAGATGAAGTCGGGGTTTTCCTGCGCCAGGCGCTCGCGCATCGGGCCGTCGCCCACCCAGACGAAGCGCGCCTCCGGCCGCACCCGCTGCAGTTGGCGGAACGCGCGCACCGCCAGCGGCAGGTTCTTTTCCGAAGCGATGCGGCCGACGTACAGGGCCGCGCAACCGTCCGCCTCCAGGCCCCACTCGCGGCGCAGTTCCGCGTCGCGGCGCTGCGGTTCGAACTGGCGATTGTCCACCGCGCGCGCCAGCAGGCGTGCGCGCTCGAAGCCTTGCCCGGCGAGGAAGCCGAGCAACTCGCGGGTCGGCACCAGGGTGGCGTCGGCCTGGTTGTGGAAGCGCCGCATCCAGCGCAGCGCGGTCGACTGCAGCCAGGCGGCGCCGTACTGGGGCAGGTATTCGTCGAAGCGGGTGTGCAGGCCGGTGGCGATCGGGATGCCCAGGCGCCGCGCGGTGCGCAGCGCCGACCAGCCGAGCGGGCCTTCGGTGGCGATGTAGACCGCGTCCGGCGGCGCGGCCTGCCACAGCCGGGACAGGCGCCGCGGCGCGGGCAGGCCGAACTTCAGGCCGGGGTAGCGCGGCAGCGCCGCGCCGCGCACCAGCAGCGCATCGTCGTCGTGGTCGCCCACCTGGCGCGGGCGCACCACGTCGACCTGATGGCCGAGCGCACGCAATCCCAGTTCCAGCCCCTGCACGGTCAGCGCGACGCCGTTGACCTCAGGGGGGTACGTCTCGGTGACGATCGCGTAGCGCATGCTTCAGGCTCCGGTTTGCCAAAGCTTCGCGCGAGGCGGTGAAGCGAACATGTCCGCCGCATGTAGGAATGATGACGCCGGCCCAGGGCGTTTAGCCGCGCTTTCACCAGCGGCCCCCGATAAGGGCGATGCGGCTCGCAAAAAGCGCTCCAGCAGCCCAGCTTTGACGAATCCCGATTCCCGATTCCCCAATCCCGGCTTTCAGGCCACAAACGGCCGGAAATTGATCCCCAACCCCGCCATGCCCTCGACTTCGCCGATCAGGTCGGCGCGCTGCAGCGGCCGCGATTCGATCCACGGTTGCGACAGGATCAGGTGCAGGTCGTCGCCGCTGGCCTTCAGGTCCAGCGACGGGATCGGCTCGGATTCGTGCGCGCGATGCAGCAGCACCGCCAGCCGCAGCAGCGCGGCCTTGCGCTTGGCGCTGAGCAGCAGGCGGTCGGGCAGGGCGTCGAATGCGGTCTTGGGCACGTTGCGGCGATGGGTGCGCACCAGCGTCGCCAGCACCTGCTGCTCCTGCCGCGAGAAGCCGGCGATGTCGGAGTGCTCGAGCACGTAGGCGCCGTGCACGTGGTACTGGCTGTGCGCGATGGCCTGGCCCAACTCGTGCAGGCGTGCGGCCCAGCCGAGCATGCGTTCGTCGTCGGCATCCAGCGCCCAATCGGTGGCGACCTGCGCGAACAGCGCCATCGCGGTGGCCTCCACGCGCGCGGCCTGCGCCTCGTCGATGCCGTAGCGCTGGGTGAGCGCGGCGATCGCGGTCTCGCGCGGATCGTTCTCGCCGCCGCGGCCGAGCATGTCGTACAGGATGCCTTCGCGCATGGCCGCCTTGCTCACCATCAGGCGCTGCAGGCCCAGGGCCTGGAACGCGGCTTCCAGCACCAGAACGCCGCCGGCGATGATCGGCCGGCGGTCGGCGGACAGGCCGGGTAGGTCGATGTCCTCGATGCGCTTGGCCAGCAGCAGGCGTTCGCGCAGCAGCGGCAGCGCCTCGGCGGTGATCGCGCCCTTGGTCAGCTTCATCGCCGCGCAGATCTCGCCGATCGCCTTGTGCGTGCCCGACGAACCCAGCGCCTCGTCCCAGCCCAGCGTGCGGTACAGCCCGGCGAACTGCTGGAACTCGGCGCCGATCTCGGTCAGCGCGTCCTTCCATTTCTTCTTCGACAGCTTGCCGCCGGGGAAGAAGCGCCGCGTGCTGGCGATGCAGCCGGCCTGCAGGCTTTCGCGCTCCAGGGTCTGGAAACCGCGGCCGATGATGAATTCGGTGGAGCCGCCGCCGATGTCGATCACCAGCCGGCGCTGGTCCGGCTTGGGCGGCTGCGCATGCGCCACGCCCAGGTAGATCAGGCGCGCTTCCTCGCGGCCGCTGACCACTTCGATCGGATGGCCGAGCGCGGTTTCGCCGGGGATCAGGAACGCCTGTGGCGAGCGCAGCTGGCGCACGGTGTTGGTGGCCAGCGCGCGCACGTGCAGCGACGGCACGTCGCGGATGCGCTGGCCGAAGCGCGCCAGGCATTCCAGCGCGCGCTGCCGCGCTTCGGCCGACAGCCCGCCCTTGTTGTCCAGTCCATCGGCCATGCGCACGGTCTCGCGCAGGCGGTCCACCACCCGCAGCTGCCCGAGCTGATACCGCGCCACGACCATGTGGAAACTGTTGGAACCCAGGTCGATGGCGGCCAGCAGGTCGCCATCGCGCAACGGCGTGTACGGGGAGATGGAAGGCATGGGCGGAATGGTAGCCGATGCACGGCGGCTGCCGTCCATCGGCGCGCAGGTGGCGTGGCTCAGAGCCCGTCGAGCAGCGTCAGCTGCGCCGAATGCGGCGGCTGGTCCTGGCCCGGCGCCAGCTTGCGATAGGCGCCGCTGGCGTCCAGTTCCCACGCATTGAGATTGTCGGCCAGATAGTTCTGCAACACCTCGCGATGGATGCGCTTGACCAGATCCGGATCCAGGATCGGGAAGCAGGTCTCCACGCGCCGCAGCAGGTTGCGCTCCAGCCAGTCGGCGCTCGCGCAGAACAGTTCCGGCGCGCCGTCGTTGCCGAACCAGTAGATGCGGCTGTGCTCGAGGAAGCGGCCGACGATCGAACGCACCCGGATGTTGTCCGACACGCCCGGCACGCCGGGACGCAGCGTGCACGCGCCGCGGATGATCAGGTCGATCTTCACCCCGGCCTGCGAGGCCGCGTACAGCGCGCGGATCACCTGCGGCTCGTTGAGCGCGTTCATCTTGGCGATGATGCGGCCCGGGCGCCCGGCCAGGGCCAGCTTGGTTTCGCGCTCGATCCGGTGCAGCACGCCCGGGTGCAGGGTGAACGGCGACTGCAGCAGGCGCTTGAGGCGGATCTTCGGCGCCAGCCCGGACAGCTGCTGGAACAGCAGATGCACGTCGTTGCAGATGTCCGCGTCGGCGGTGATCAGGCTCAGGTCGGTGTAGGCGCGCGCGGTGCCGCTGTGGTAGTTGCCGGTGCCCAGATGCACGTAGCGGCGCAGCTTGCGGCCCTCGCGGCGCACGATCAGCAGCATCTTGGCGTGGGTCTTGTAGCCGACCACGCCGTATACCACCTGCACGCCGGCTTCCTGCAGGCGATCGGCCAGGCCCAGGTTGGCTTCCTCGTCGAAGCGCGCGCGCAGCTCGACCACCACGGTCACGTCCTTGCCGTTGCGCGCGGCCAGCACCAGCGCATCGACGATGCCCGAGTCCTTGCCGGTGCGGTACAGGGTCTGCTTGATCGCCAGCACCTGCGGGTCCACCGCGGCCTGCTTGATCAGGTCCAGCACCGCGGTGAACGCGTCGAACGGGTGGTGCAGCAGCACGTCGTCGGCGGCGACGATGGCGAAGATGCCGTCGCTGTCGCGCAGCGTGCGCGGATTCATCGGCGGGTACTTCAGCTCCGGGCGCTGCACCAGGTCGTAGACCTGGTTGACCCGGCTCAGATTGACCGGGCCGTTGATGCGGTAGACCGCGTTTTCCGGCAACTCGAAGTTCTGCAGCAGGGTGCGCACGATCGACTTCGGGCAGTCTTCGGCGATCTCCAGGCGCACCGCCGGCCGGTAGCCGCGGTTGACCAGTTCGTCGCGCAGCGCCAGCGCCAGGTTCTCCACTTCCTCCTCGTCCACCACCAGCTCGGAATTGCGGGTCACGCGGAACTGGTAGGAGCCCATCACCTCCATGCCCGGGAACAGTTCGTCGACGAAGGTGGACAGCACCGAGGACAGGAACACGAAGCTCTGTCCGCCTTCGGACAGGCTTTCCGGCAGCTGGATGATGCGCGGCAGCGAGCGCGGCGCGCGCACGATCGCCAGGTGGCCGACGCGGCCGAACGCGTCGGTGCCCTTCAGCACCACCACGATGTTCAGCGACTTGTTGAGGATCTTGGGGAACGGATGCGCCGGGTCCAGGCCCAGCGGCGACAGCACCGGCATGATCTCGTTGCGGAAATAGGCGCGCAGCCAGCGCTTCTGCCGCGCATTCCAGCTGTTGCGGCCGAGCACGCCGATGCCGGCGTCCTTCAGCGCCGGCCGCAGCACTTCGTTCCAGCAGCGGTACTGATGGTCGACCAGCTGCGCGGCACGGTCGTGGATGGTGTTGAGGACCGCGCTCGAACTCAGCCCGTCCGGCGCCGGCGGCAAGCCGAATTCCAGCGCGTGGCGCACGGTGGCGGCGCGGATCTCGAAGAACTCGTCGAGGTTGGTGCAGGAGATGCACAGGAAACGCAGCCGCTCCAGCAGCGGCACGCTCGGATCCTGCGCCTGCGCCAGCACGCGGAAATTGAAATCCAGTTGCGACAGTTCGCGGTTGAGATACAGCGACGGGTCGCGCAGCGGGTCGCTGGGAACGTCCGGTGGTGGCGTGGGCGGCAAAGCGGCGGCGCGTGGCATGGCGGTACTCGTTAGGCGGAGGTCAGGGTGGCATGGTCGTGCCGCGGATGCACGCGCCCGGCGCCGAAGTGGCAGGAAAACGTGCTGCCCTTGCCGACTTCGCTTTCGATGTCCAGCCGCGCCTGGTGCAGGCCCAGCACATGCTTGACGATCGACAGCCCCAGCCCGGTGCCGCCGCTTTCGCGCGAACGGCTGCTGGACACGCGGTAGAAGCGCTCGGTGATGCGCGGCAGGTGGTGCGACGGGATGCCGTAGCCGCTGTCGCGCACCGACAGCACCGCGCCGTCGCCTTCGCGGGCGAAGGTGATGCTGACCGAGCCGCCGGCAGGGGTGTAGCGCACTGCGTTGGTGACCAGGTTGGAGAACGCGCTGTGCAATTCCTTGTTGGATCCGACCAGGTCCAGGTCGGCCTCGTCGTGCACCTCGATGCGGTGCCGGCCCTGGCTATGCGCTTCGGCCTCGCGGCGCAGCGTGGCCAGCATCGGCGCCATCGCGATGCTCTCTTCGTTGGCGTGTTCCTGCGATTCCAGCCGCGACAGGGTCAGCAGGTCTTCGACCAGTTGGGTCATGCGCTGCGACTGCTTGCGCATCTCGGCGATCATCGGCCCGGAATCGGGGAAATCCTCCGGGTCGAGCATGTCCAGGTAACCGTGCACCACGGTCAGCGGCGTGCGCAGTTCGTGCGAGACGTTGGCGACGAAGTCGCGGCGCACCTGCTCCAGCTGCAGCAGCTTGCTGACGTCGCGCGCGACCAGCAGCCAGTAGTCGTCGGAGTAGGGGATCAGGCGCAGGTTCAGGCGCAGCCGGTCGTCGATCGGCGAGGGCGTGTCGAGCATCGGCTCGGCGTTGCGGCCGCCGGCCAGCCAGTGCGCCAGCGGCATCGGCTGCAGGCGTTCCACCACCGGCACGTTGAGGTCGCCGGGATGGCGCAGGCCGAGCAGGGTGCCGGCGGCTTCGTTGAACCACTGGATGCGCTGGCTGTTGCGGTCCACCACCACCACCGCGTCGGGCAGCGCGGCGGCGGCGGCGCGGTAGGCGCGCAGCATGTCCAGCAGGCGCCGCTTGCGCGTGCGCATTTCCGCCTGGCTGCGGTACAGCAGCCGGTCCAGTTCGTTCCACACGCCGGTGCCGGCCGGCGGTTCCCAGCGCTGGCGCGCGGTCAGCCGGCGCAACACGCGGCGCAGGCGCCAGTAGTGCCAGCCCATCACCGTCAGCGAGGTCAGGGTCAGGGCCATCCACACATGGCCGCCGACCCAGCCGACCAGCACCGCCAGCAACAGCAGTGCGGCGAGGGTGCCGAGGGTCTTGAGCCAGGCGTAACGCATGTGGCGGGGCATCGGGAGCGCGCTCTGTCGCGATGGATCGTATTCGTCGTCCGCCGTTTATAGCAGGCGACGGCGACAGTCAGATGGACGAGGAGAAGCGGTAGCCGGAGCCGCGCACCGTCTGCACCATGTTCTCCACCGCGAACGGCTCCAGGGTCTTGCGCAGCCGGCGGATGTGCACGTCGATGGTGCGCTCCTCGACGTAGACGCTGCCGCCCCACACGTGGTCGAGCAGTTGCGCGCGGCTGTAGACGCGCTCGGGGTGGGTCATGAAGAAGTGCAGCAGGCGGTATTCGGTGGGGCCGATCGGCACCGGCGCGTCGCCGGCGAACACCCGGTGCGCGGCGCCATCGATGCGCAGGCTGCCGACCGAGACGCTGCCGTCCTCGTCGTCGTCGCGGGTCCGCCGCATCACCGCACGGATCCGCGCCAGCAGCTCGCGGGCGGAGAACGGCTTGACCACGTAGTCGTCGACGCCGGCTTCCAGGCCGCCGACGCGGTCGTTTTCCTCGCCGCGCGCGGTGAGCATGATGATCGGCACCTCGCGGGTCATCGCATCCTTGCGCCAGCGCCGGGCCAGTTCCAGGCCGCTGGTGCCGGGCAGCATCCAGTCCAGCAGGATCAGGTCGGGGACGCGGTCGGCGATGGAGGTCTGCGCTTCCCGCGCGTCGCCGGCGTGGACCGGTTCGAAGTCGCCCTTGCGCAGGGCGAACGCCACCATGTCGCGGATGGCGGGTTCGTCGTCGACGATCAGGATGCGTTTCTGCACGACGGCACCGTGGGACTGGGAGGAGAGGTCGCCAGTAGACTACGGTTTTATTACTATTCGATGACCGCCGCCACACTGCGTTTCAGCGCTGTTTCACATCCGGATCCTGCACGCCCTGGCGGCGCAGTTCCAGCACCGTGGGCGTGATCGCGGCAATCCGCGCATCGATGCGCGCGCGCGCCACGTAATCGAGGTCGTCGCGCTTCTTCAGGTTGTTCAACTGGATCAGCGCCTGCTCGGGGCGACCGTTCAGGTAGGCGGCCTCGGCATAGGCTTCGCCGGCGCGGTTGCCGTCGCCGGCCAGCTCGCAGGCGCGGGCGAAGGTGCGCTGGAACACTGGATCGTCGGCGGCCGCGCTCAGCAGCGGGCGCAACACCGCCTGCGCGCGCTGTCCGGCGGCACGGCCGCCTTGCTCGTTCAGCGCCGTGGCATAGGTCAGCGCCACCGCGCGGTTGCTCGGCAGGCGCTTGAGCAGGGCGTCGAAGCGCGGGTTGGCCTGCTGACTGTGACCGTTGCGCGACTCGGCCTCGGCCACCGCCAGGCTCAGCCACCAACTGTCCGGATGTGCCTTCAGCAGGTCTTCCAGGGTCTGCATGCCGTCCTGCGGGCTGCCGCCGCCGCGCAGCCGGGCCAGTGCCAGGCCGTAGCGCTGGGCGTCGCTGAGGCCCTGCTTGCTGCCCTGGCGCAGGCCCTCGTACTCGCGGACCGCATCGGCCGGGGTATTGGCGCTGAGCACGCGCAGGCGCTCGCGGGCCCACTCGAACTGGCCGCTGGCGCCGCGCGAATAGGTCTCGAACGGCAATTGCAGGCGCCCGGGCAGCAGCGGATTGCTGGGCGCGCCCAGCGGCTGGCTCAGCGACACGTCGTTGGGGTCGACCCGCTCCCGCAAGGTGCCGCCGGGCACGCTGGTGGTCACGGTCACCGTGTTCTTCTTCATCTGTTCGGCGCGCTGCCGCGCCTCGCTGATGCGGGTGGTGGTGACCGGGTGGGTCATCAGGTAGTCGGGGGTGCTGTAGCCGCCCTGATTGCCGCGCATCGCCAGCGACATGCGCTCGAAGAAGCCGGCCATCGCGTCCACGTCGTAGCCGCTGCGCGCCAGGGTGCGGATGCCCAGGCGGTCGGCCTCCGACTCGTTGGAACGGGTGTAGTCGATCTGGCGCTGCTGCATCAGCCCCAGGCCGCTGGCGATCGCCGCCTGGGTGGCGTCGCCGCTGGAGCGGCCGCCGGCCTGCTGCGCGGCGACCACCGCGGCGAGCATGCCGAGCAGGATCGGCACCTGGTCGCGCTGCGCCCGCTCCACCCCGCGCAGCACGTGCTGCTGGGTGATGTGCGCGATCTCGTGCGACAGCACCGCAGCGACCTCGTCCTCGCGCTCGGCGGTTAGCACCAGCCCGGCGTTGACCGCGACATAGCCGCCCAGCGTGGCGAAGGCGTTGATCTGGCGGTCGCGCAGCATGAAGAACGTGTACTTCTGCTGCGGCTGGTCGCTGTTGGCGCCGAGCCGGGTGCCCATGGTCTGCAGCCAGTCGTCGATCAGCGGATCTTCGAGTACGTAGTCGTAGTTGCGCAGCTCGGCCAGCATCATCTTGCCGTACTCGGCCTGGCGCGCCGGGGTCAGCAGCTCGCCGGCCGAGGAGCCGATGTCCGGCAGCTTGTTCTCCTGCGCCGGCGCGATGGCGGCGGCGGTAGCCAGGGTGATCGCGAAGGCAAGCGGCAGCGGGCGCAAGTGAGGCTCCAGGGCAGGGCGGGGTGCCGCGGCGGCGGCGGGTGAATCCAGGGTGGTTGAACCTGTGTGATCTGCAGTGTTGCGGCAGCGGACTCGAAAATCCACCTGGCCGCTACCATAGTGGCTTGGACCCCATTTCTCGCCCGGAGTTTCCCGTGGACACCCAAGCTACCGATGACGGCCAGGCCGGCGGCCCGCCGATCACCCTGTATTCCACCGCGATCTGCCCGTATTGCGTGGCGGCCAAGAACTTCCTGAAAAGCAAGGGCCGCAGCTGGACCGAGGTGCGCATCGACCTGGACCCGGCCGAGCGCGAGAAGATGGTGGCCCTGGCGCGCCGTACCAGCGTGCCGCAGATCTTCGTCGGCGACACCCATGTCGGCGGCTACGACGACATGATGGCGCTGCACCGCGCCGGCAAGCTGCAGCCGCTGCTCGACGGCCAGGCGCCCGAGGCGCAGGCATGAGCGCAGCGCAGGCGGGCGGCGAGGGTGGCGACGGCCAGGACCGGCTGCGCGAGTTCACCGAATTCCGCCAGCGCATGAACCAGCGCATCCTGGCCGAGCCGAACCAGGTGGTGCGGCGCTTCTTCGCGCTCGATACCCAGACCTACCAGGCCGGCGCGCTGGACGTGAAGACCAAGGAACTGCTCGGCCTGGTCGCCTCGCTGGTGCTGCGCTGCGACGACTGCATCAGCTACCACGTGGCCCAGTGCAAGGAGGCCGGCGTGCAGCGCGACGAGTTCTTCGAGACCTTCTCGGTGGGGCTGGTGGTCGGCGGCTCGATCGTGATTCCGCACCTGCGCCGGGCGGTGGATTTCCTCGACAAGCTCGAGGAAGGCGCCGCCGCTGCGCCGGCGGAACACGCGCACGGCTGAGTAGCGCCGGATCGGCCTGGGACGCGCCGCCTGCGGGCGGCGCGCTGCGTTTTGCGCCTGCCTGGTTTTGGGGACCTTCACCGGCTTCGGGCATAATTACTGGTGAAACCTCCTTGCGCCTGCAGCCCGGGCTTCCGGTCGGCGCGTTCCCCCTCTGTACGGAAACCCCAATCCTATGACGCAGACAATCACGGTCATTCGTGGCGATGGCATCGGCCCCGAGATCATGGACGCCACGCTGTTCGTGCTCGACGCGCTGAACGCCGGCCTCACCTACGAATACGCCGACGCCGGCCTGGTCGCCCTGGAGAAGCACGGCGATCTGCTGCCGGCCGCCACCCTGGACTCGATCCGCAAGAACAAGATCGCGCTGAAGAGCCCGCTGACCACGCCGGTCGGCGAAGGCTTCAGCTCGATCAACGTGGCCATGCGCCGCCAGTTCGACCTGTACGCCAACGTGCGTCCGGCCAAGTCGTTCCCGAACACCAAGTCGCGCTTCGGCGCCGGCGTGGACCTGATCACCGTGCGCGAGAACACCGAAGGCGCCTACCTGAGCGAAGGCCAGGAAGTGTCGGCCGACGGCGAGACCGCGGTGTCGATGGCCAAGGTGACCCGCAAGGGCTCCGAGCGCATCGTCCGCTACGCCTTCGACCTGGCGCGTGCGACCGGCCGCAAGAAGGTCACCGCGGTGCACAAGGCCAACATCATCAAGTCCACCTCCGGCCTGTTCCTGAAGGTGGCGCGCGAAGTGGCCGCGAACTACCCGGAGATCGAGTTCCAGGAAATGATCGTCGACAACGCCTGCATGCAGCTGGTGATGCGTCCGGAGCAGTTCGACGTCATCGTCACCACCAACCTGTTCGGCGACATCCTGTCGGACCTGTGCGCCGGCCTGGTCGGCGGCCTGGGTCTGGCGCCGGGCGCCAATATCGGCGTCGACGCGGCGATCTTCGAGGCCGTGCACGGCTCGGCCCCGGACATCGCCGGGCAGGGCAAGGCCAACCCGTGCGCGTTGCTGCTGGGCGCGGCGCAGTTGCTGGACCATGTCGGCCAGCCGCAGAACGCCGAGCGCCTGCGCAGCGCCATCGTCGCCACGCTGGAAGCCAAGGACGGGCTGACCCCGGACCTGGGCGGCAGCGGCAACACCATGGGCTTCGCCAAGGCCATCGCCAGCCGCCTCTGAGCGCGCCGGAAGATCGCAAAAAAGAAAAGGGCGCCTCCAGGCGCCCTTTTCTTTTGTTCGGAAGTTCTGTTCGGAAGTTCGTCTGAAGCCACTTCCGCGCATCGATCACAGGGAGCCGCTCTTGCGATTCCCCAATCCCGATTCCCGACTCCCTGCTTAATTCCGCGACTGCAACTTCGACAGCAACCGCAGGAACTCGATGTACAGCCACACCAGGGTGACCATCAGCCCGAACGCGCCGTACCACTCCATGTACTTCGGTGCGCCCTGTTCCACGCCGGTTTCGATGAAGTCGAAATCCAGTACCAGGTTCAGCGCCGCCACCACCACCACGAACAGGCTGAACAGGATGCCGACCGTGCCGGAAGCGTGGATATAGGGAATCTGGATGTTGAACAGGCCGAGCACGATGGTCGCCAGGTACACCAGCGCAATGCCGCCGGTGGCCGCTACCACGCCCAGCTTGAAGTTCTCGGTGGCCTTGATCATCCCGCTGCGGTAGGCGAACAGCAGCGCGAACAGGGTGCCGAAGGTCAGCAGCACCGCCTGCAGCACGATGCCGTTGAAGCGGACTTCGTACATCGCCGAGATCGAACCCAGGAAGAAGCCTTCCACCAGCGCGTACAGCGGCGCGGTGATCGGCGCCCAGGTCTTCTTGAAGGTGGTGATCATGGCCAGGATGAAGCCGCCGATGGCGCCGCCCAGCACGTAGCCAATGATGCCCGGCGCGATCACTTCTTTGCCGGCGCCGTCGATCGAGATCGACTGGCTCCAGGCGAACGCCGCGGTCAGCACGGTCAACAGCAGCAAGGCGCCGGTCTTGTGGATGGTGCCGTTCAGCGTCATCGCCTCGCCGTCGCGCGAGACCACCGCGCCGCTGCCGAGGTCGAGGAAGGTGGATTCCTTCAAGGCGGGGTTGCCGCTGCGGATCATGCTGTTTCTCCCTGTAAAAAAGACGATTGGCCCGTATCGGCCGCAAGTGGCGAGGATAGCGCAGGCGGTGCGAATGCGATGTGCCGTTGACACCGGGCCGCGAGGTTCCCACAATAGCCGACCTTTCCGGCCTCGGCCGCGAGGGTGTTCCGCCGGGGTATAGCGCAGTCTGGTAGCGCGCCTGCTTTGGGAGCAGGATGTCGGGGGTTCGAATCCCTCTACCCCGACCAATCCGATGCCCAAACGGCGGAGAGGAATGCGACAATCCGGTCCGGGCGCCCGTAGCTCAACCGGATAGAGCACCGGCCTTCTAAGCCGGCGGTTACAGGTTCGATTCCTGTCGGGCGCGCCACACCGGTGCCGGACAGGGTGTTGCAAGAGTTCAATGGTGGCTGTAGCTCAGCTGGTTAGAGTACTGGATTGTGATTCCAGATGTCGGGGGTTCGAGTCCCCTCAGCCACCCCATTGATCGTGTGACCCGCTGCTTCGCGGGGTGTTGCAACGAAGCAAAAAAGCGCATAAGATGCGCGACTCAGTTTCAGGGCCGTTAGCTCAGTTGGTAGAGCAGTTGACTCTTAATCAATAGGTCCAAGGTTCGAATCCTTGACGGCCCACCAAATCAAGCAGCCACTTAGCGCAAGCCAAGTGGCTGTTTTTTTGTGCGTCGAACGTGCGCAAGTGCATGCCGGCCATGGCGTCGCTTCCGCGCGACGCGGTCAGCGTTTCGCCGCCGCGATCGCCAGCGCAGCGTCCACCATCGCGTCGGGATGCAACGGATCGTCGTCGATGCCGATGTCCGGCGTCAGCCACAGTGGCGTCGCTGCGTCCGAAGGCCGCACCAGCAGCAGCCGCGGCGCCCACAGCACCAGTCCCGTCTGCGGCAGCGCGATCTTCTGCACGCCGCCGGTCTGCGTGCTCCTGACGCTGGCGCCTTCGCCCAGCAGCGTTCCGAAGCCGAAGTCCTGCATCGTGTCGGCGAACAGCACCGCCGAGGAATAGGTGCCGCGGCCGATCAGCACGTAGACCTTGCCGCCGAAGTGCAGCGGATCGTCGGTGCGCGGAGCGCTCCATGTGTCCACGGTTCCGCTCAGCACCTGGCCCTGCAGTTCGTGTTTCGCCGGGTCGTCGCGGAGCACTTTCTTGGTGTAGCGCGACGCCCATCGATAGGGGCGGTCGGCGATGTAGGGCAGCAGCCCTTGCAGCCACATCGCATCGTTGCCGCCGCCGTTCTGCCGCACGTCGATGATCAGCGTGCGCGTGCCGCTTGCCTGCATCTGCTGGAACGCGCGGCGGGTGAACTCCTCGAATGCCGTCTGCTCGGGCCACGAAAAGGTCCGAATGGTCATGACCGCGGCGGTGCCCGGGCGCAGTTCGAAGGCGAATTGCCTGTCGAAATCGTCCTCGCCGACCAGGATCGAAGGGTGTGCGCGACTTGCGGGCCTGCGCAGCCGCGCCTGCGCAGGCCCGGCGAGCGTCAGTTCGAACGACGCGGGCGCGCCGTACACTTTCCAGTAGAAGAACCACCAGCGCCGCGACAGAAGGTCGGCGCGGAAACGCGCGCTGTCGCCGTGCACATGCGCGAGCAGTGCGCGCGCGACGTCGCCTGCGGGAACGCCATTGATGGTCTCGACCGATCTGCCGGAAAGTGCCGTCGCAGCGCCGCCCAGCTCGGAGAGGATTCGCACCCGCGCTTGCGCATCGACCGTAATTTCGAAGGGAAACAGGGCGCCTCCTTCGCGCAGATGCTGTTCCGTCTCTGCGCGCCAGTCGGCGTAGCCGACGAAGAAGTGGCCGTCCGCAAGCAGTGGATTGAGCGTGGAGAAGTCCCGCCAGGCCGCATCGCGGTCCAGCCCGGTCGAAGCCCGCTGCCGCAAGGCGTCAATGGCAAGCTGGAGCTGTGCCGGATCGACCGAATGCGACGGATCAGGGTGGGTCGCTGCGATCCCCGCCTGCAGCGCGTCGAGGTCGGCATGGATCTGCTGCGGGCTGTATCGTTCGGCCGCCTTGGCCGTTGGCGCCAGTGCCGACGCCACGGCAAGGAAGAAAAGGAATGCATGGAGCGGTTGCGGCCTTCGCATGAAGATCCCCCGGAAATGTTTTGAAAAAATACCATATAATTTCAACATGACGAAAAACGCCAAGCAGCCGTTCGACGCCACCGCGATCCGGGATCCGGCGCATATCCGTCTGTTGGCGTCCCCGGTGCGCCAGGAACTCGTGGACACGCTGGCGTCGTTGGGGGGAATGGCGACCGTCGCCGAGTTGTCCGAGCAATTGGGGCGGCCGGCGGACGGGCTCTACTACCATCTGCAGCTCCTCGCGGAGGGCGGCCTCGTGCAGGAAGGCGAGGGCGCCGCAGGGGAGCGTGTCTTCCGCTTGGCGGGCGCTGCAGGCGTGCCGCTGCGCCTGTCCTACGACCTGGCCAGCGACGAGGCGTCCGCGGCCCTGGCTGCCTACGCCAAGGGGCTGGCGCAGGTCGCCGAGCGCGATTTCCAGGCCGCCTTGAAACAGCGCAATGTCGAGGTCGACGGCCCCGGCCGGCAATTGTGGGCGGCGCGCAACAAGGGCTGGCTCAACCAGGCGGAACTGGCCGAGGCCAATGCGCTGCTGGAGCGGCTATGCGACCTGCTGAGCCGCCCGCGCGATCCGTCGCGCGATCGGCCGATGTCGCTGGCGTTCGTGCTGGCGCCAGCGGCGGTGCGGGGGCGGCGCAGAGCGCCCAAGGGCGGCCGGGGCTGAAACAGGCTGCGCTTTGCGTCGTCAGCAGGGGGATGGCCGAACCCGGGGTGGCGCTCTGCGCATGGCGGGTCATTGGCGGCGCCGACCCGCGTAAGTCATTGATCGCCCGCCCGGGCGGCGTCGGTTTTCGATCGCTGCGCGCAAGCGTCGGCTCCTCGGCGGTGGATCGAGCGGAGCGGCATCGGCTCCGACGGATGCCTTTTTCTTTGCCGGCAGGCCTGCAACAATGCGCGGGCGAGCGCTTCCGGCGCTGCAGCGCGAAAGTGGCGGAATTGGTAGACGCCCTGGTTTTAGGTACCAGTGCCGCAAGGCGTAGGGGTTCGAGTCCCCTCTTTCGCACCATCCCGGCGCCGCTTGCGCGGCCCGCCGCGCCCCTGCCCCCCGTCCGCACC
>NZ_JAFIWB010000024.1 GCF_017163705.1 Xanthomonas bonasiae | reverse complement strand
GGTTCCCCTCAAACCCCGAAGGCTTTTCGCTGAACCGAGCCGCCCATCATAGCGGCTTTTTTGTTGCCGTCAATACCTTTTTGAGGAGGTTTTTGACGACCCCGCCGCGTTGCTGTTGCGTTGCCGCAAGGCGTTGCGTCGGGGGAGGGAAAGTATGGCCGCAAACCCGTCGCTTGGGAAGGGGGTGTGAAAGATTTTTTCACTCCGCCGATGCAGGTAGGCGCCGATGCGATGCGTGACACTTATAAGGCGCAGCATCTCGCGGCGTGGAGCCTGCTGCCAGAGCCTTTCAGCACAAGCGACGGCGGCGCTTGGCCGCCATCGTGCTCAGGCCGCGACCAGGCGCACGCGCGCGAAGGTGCGCTTGCCGACCTGCAACACGCCTTCGAATCCGGGCACGAAGCTGTGCTGCGGATCTTCCACCACCTCGCCCTCCACCCGTACCGCGCGCTCCTTGAGCTTGCGGTTGGCTTCGGAGTTGCTGGCGGTCAGCCCGGCGGCGGTCAGCAGCGCGGCGATGCGCAGGCCTTCCGCCGGCACCGCCACGTCCTGCAGCGGCAATGCGCTGGTGTCGCCCTGCCCGGTCACCACCGCATGCCAGCCGACGATGGCCTGCTCGGCGGCCGCAGCGTCGTGGAAACGCGTGGTCAGCTCGCGGGCCAGGCGCAGCTTCACTTCGCGCGGGTGCAATGCGCCGGCCTGCACCTGCCGCTTCAGTTCCTGCGCTTCGTTCAGGCTTATATCGAAGGACAGCAGCTCGATCCAGCGCCACATCAGCTCGTCGCCGATCTTCATGGTCTTGGTGACGATGTCGATCGCCGGCTCGCTGATGCCGATGTAGTTGCCCAGCGACTTGGACATCTTGTTGACCCCGTCCAGGCCTTCCAGCAGCGGCATGGTCAGCACGATCTGCGCCGGCTGTCCGTAATGCTCCTGCAGGCCACGTCCCATCAGCAGGTTGAACTTCTGATCGGTGCCGCCCAGCTCGACGTCGGCCTTCAACGCCACCGAATCGTAGCCCTGCACCAGCGGGTACAGGAATTCGTGGATGGCGATGGACTGCTGCGCGGCATAGCGTTTGGCGAAGTCGTCGCGCTCGAGCATGCGCGCCACCGTGTGCTGCCCGGCCAGACGGATCATGTCGGCCGCGCTCATCTGCCCGAACCACTCCGAATTGAAGCGCACTTCGGTGCGCTCGCGGTCCAGCACCTTGAATACCTGCTCCTCGTAGGTGCGCGCGTTGGCGAGCACGTCCTCGCGGGTCAGCGGCTTGCGGGTGACGTTCTTGCCGGTGGGATCGCCGATCATGCCGGTGAAGTCGCCGATCAGGAAAATCACCTGGTGGCCCAGCTGCTGGAACTGGCGCATCTTGTTCAGCAACACGGTATGGCCGATGTGCAGGTCCGGCGCGGTCGGGTCGAAACCGGCCTTGACGCGCAACGGGCGGCCGGCACGCAACCGCGCTTCCAGTTCCTCGCGCTTGAGGATTTCGTCGGCACCGCGGCCGATCAGGGCAAGAGACTCTTCAATCGTGGACAAAACGGAACTCCGACGGGTTGCCACCGGCAACATGAATGACGTTAAGTGCGAGTTAACCGCGCGCCCGGCGAAAACCCGAGCCGGTTCAATGGTTTGACGCGCTGTTGATCGATGTTTATGGTAGCCGAGTTTTGAGCTCGCGCTTCGAGCTCATGAGGAAGCCTTGATGCAGAACAGCGAAAGCGAACAGGAACGCGCGCGCAAGCAGCGCTTCCAGGAACGTCTCCATGTCCTTCACGACACTGCACTGCATCGGCAGCTGACGCAGCATTTCCCCGCCGGGCGCTGGACGCGCCGCCACTGGATCCACGCCAGCCTGTTCGCCACCATCGGCGCACTGGTGGCCACGATCGTCCCCGGCTTCTCCAATGCCATCGACGTGCCGCTGCAGACCACGCACGCGACCCTGGCGCTGCCGTTGCCGCCGATTTCGCTGGCCCAGCAGCAGGGCGTGGCCGGCGACAGCTGGCAGGTGGTGCGGATCCAGCCCGGGCAGACCCTGGGCGCGGTGTTCGAACAGCTCGACATCCCGGCCACGGTGATGCATCAGGTGCTGGATCACCCGGGCACGCGCGAGGCGCTGACCAAGCTGCGCCCCGGCGCCGAGATCGGCTTCGACCTGCCGGTGGCCGGCAGCCTGCGCGGCATCCGCTTCGACCGCGATGCCACCCACCGCGTGGAACTGTCGCTGCTCGGCGACGACATCCGCGAGAAGGTGACCGAACGCGAAACCAGCACCCGCACCGCGGTCATCAGCGGCGAAATCACCAGCTCGCTGTACGTGGCCGCGCGCAAGGCGGGCCTGTCGCCGTCGGCGATCGCGACGATGACCGACGAGATCTTCAAGTACGACATCGACTTCGACAAGGACCTGCAGCCGGGCGACCGCTTCAGCGTGGTGATGGACGAGACCTGGCGCGAAGGCGAGCGGATCGACACCAGCAAGATCCTCGCCGCGACCTTCACCACCCGCGGCAAGACCTACAGCGGCTTCCGCTTCGAGCGCGACGGCAAGCCTGCCGAGTACTTCGACGTCAGCGGGCGGCCGCTGAAGAAGAGCTTCATCCGCATGCCGGTGTCCTACAGCCGCATCAGCTCCACCTTCGGCGCGCGCAAGCATCCGGTGCTGGGCACCATGCGCATGCACAAGGGCATCGATTACGCGGCGCCGTCGGGGACGCCGATCATGGCCGCCGGCGATGCGCGGGTGCAGTTCGTCGGCACCCAGCGCGGCTACGGCAACGTGGTGATCCTGGACCACGGCAAGGGCTACAGCACGCTGTACGGGCACATGTCGCGCTTCGGCGGGATCAAGCCCGGCCAGCGCATCAACCAGGGCACGGTGATCGGCTTCGTCGGCATGACCGGCATGGCCACCGGCCCGCACCTGCATTACGAATTCCGCGTGGACGGCGTGCAGCGCAATCCGGCCTCGGTGACGATGCCGCCGCCGACGCCGCTGGCCGGCACCGAGCTGGCCGCGTTCCGGGCGCAGACCTCGCCCGCGCTGGCACGCATCCAGCGCGTGGAGAAGCTGATCTACGCCGACGCCGCACCGGCGAAGGGCGACGCCCCGGCGAAGAAGAAGAAGACCGTCGCCTCGGCCAGGTCGGCGCAGTCCAGCGACGCGGGCTGAGCCGCAAAGCGGCCCCGCCACGGCGGCGCGGATTGACGCGCCGCCGCCCCTCGCCCACGCTGCGCTACTGACGCTGCCTGGTGCCCGCAATGCCCGATCCGATCGCACTCGACGCCGAGGCCCTGTTCCTCGGCCTGATGTCCGGCACCAGTGCCGATGGCATCGATGCCGCGCTGGTCCGCTTCGCTGCCGATGGGCGGGCGCAGCTGCGCATCGGCCGCACCTACGCCTGGGCGCCGCGCCAGCGCGAGGCGCTGATCGCGCTGGGCGAAGGCGGCGAGATCGATTCGCTGGACACGCTGGGCCGGCTCGACGCGGAAGTGGCGATCGCCTTCGCCGAGGCCGCGCTGCGCCTGCTCGAGGACGCCGGCGTCGCGCCTGCCGAGGTGCGCGCGATCGGCTCGCACGGCCAGACCGTGCGCCACCGGCCGTTGGCCGATCCGGCCTTCACCTGGCAACTGGGCGACGGCAACCGCATCGCCGAGCTGACCGGCATCGCCACGGTGTGCGACTTCCGCCGCCGCGACGTGGCCGCCGGCGGCCATGGCGCGCCGCTGATGCCGGCCTTCCATGCGGCGATGCTGGGCGCGGCGCACGAGGACCGCGCGGTGCTGAACCTGGGCGGGATCGGCAACCTGACCCTGCTGCCGGCGCACGGCAGCGTGCGCGGGTTCGACACCGGCCCGGCCAACGCACTGCTCGATGCCTGGTGCCAGCGGCATCTGGGCCAGCCCTACGATGCCGGCGGCGCCTTCGCCGCCAGCGGCCAGGTCGACGACGGCCTGCTGCAGCGCTTGCTGGCCGATCCCTGGTTCGCGCTGGCCCCGCCCAAGAGCACAGGGCGCGAACAGTTCCACCTGCGCTGGGTGGATGCGCTGCTGGAGCCGGCCGCGCATCCGGCCGCGGCGGTGCAGGCGACCTTGCTGGAACTGACCGCGGCCACCGTGGCCGACGCGCTGCTGGCGCAGCAGCCGGCGACCCGGCAACTGCTGGTCTGCGGCGGCGGCGTGCACAACCCGCTGTTGCTGGCGCGGCTGCAGGCACGGCTGCCGGGCGTGCAGGTGCTGTCCACGCAGGCGCTTGGCCTGGATCCGGACTACGTGGAAGCGATGGGCTTCGCCTGGCTGGCGCGGCAGACCCTGGCCGGGCTGCCCGGCAACCTGCCTTCGGTCAGCGGCGCGCGTGGGCCGCGCATCCTCGGGGCGATCCACCTGGCCTGACCGCAACGGCAGCGGCCCGCGTCACGGCACCGACGCGCGGCTCAGAAGCCGGCGCCGGCCGGCAGTTCGCGCAACGCGGCGATCGCCTCGGACAAGGCATCCACTTCCGGGTTCTCGAAGCCGCTGCGCACTTCATGCTCGCTGGCGAACAGGCCCTGCTCGATCAGGTTGAGCACGGTCTGGTGCTGGGTCCAACCGCGGGCCACGGCGATGCGGCGGATCCGATCGACCAGGATGGGGTCGATGTCGCGCAACAGCAGATCGGTCATGCGGACTCCCTGACGGACGGCGGCGCACCCCATGCGCTGCCGTGCATCATCCGCAACTCCGAGCGGGCTTTCAATCCGCCTGCGGCGCGGCGGGGGCCGGTTGTTCGCGGATCCGCGGCCACAGCCAGGCCAGCAGCAGCAGGGTCGGAATCACCGTGAACGCGCTGAGCACGAAGAAGGTGCTGTAGGACGTGGCCTCGACGATGTAGCCGGAAGCGCCGCCGACGAACTTGCCCGGCAGGTTGGCCAGCGACACCAGCAGCGCGTACTGGGTGGCGGTGAAGTTGCGGTCGGTCAGCGACGACATGAACGCGACCAGCACGGTGCCGGCGAAGCCCTGGAACAGGTTGTCGGCGCTGAGCGCGGCGTAGAACGACCACAGCTGCCCGGGATGGTGGGCCATCAGCAGGAACGCCAGGTTCGACAGCGCCACACCCAGCGCGGCGACGAACAGCATGCGCCGGAAGCCGAACGCCGCCACCGCCAGGCCGCCGGCGAACGCGCCGGCGATGCCCATCCACACCCCGAACAGCTTGGAGACGGTGGCGATGTCGGCCTTGCTGAAACCCGAATCGAGGTAGAACGGGCCGGACATCACCCCGATCACCTGGTCGGGAAACTTGAACAGGCCCACGAACAGCAGCAGCCCCAGCCCCAGCGCCAGGCCGTTGCTGGTGAAGAAGCTGGAAATCGGCTGCCAGAACGCGCCGACCACGTCGATCTTGCGCACCACCGTGGCCGCCGGCACCTCCGGTTCGCGGCACAGCAAGGTGGTGGCGATCGGCAGCAGCATCAGCCCGGCCATCACCAGATAGGCCAGGGTCCAGTCGCCGAACTGGGCCAGGTACAGCGCGCCGGCGCCGGACAGGATCAGGCCGATGCGGTAGCCGAAGGTGTAGGTCGCGGCGAGCGCGGCCTGCGCCGTCGCCGGGGCGATCTCGATCCGGTACGCATCGACCACCGAATCCTGGGTGGCGCCGGCGAAGGAGGCGATCAGCACCCACAGCACCAGGCCGCCGATGCTCAGCTCCGGACGCATCAGCGCCAGCGCCGCCAGGCCGATCGTGACCCCCAGCTGCGACACCAGCAGCCACGAGCGGCGCCGGCCCAGGAACGCGACCAGCGGGAACGGATAGCGGTCCAGCAGCGGCGCCCACAGGAACTTGAGCAGGTAGAAGAAGCTGGCCAGGCTGATCAGGCCGATGCTGCCCAGGTCCAGGCCGACGTCGCGCAAGCGCGTGGACAGGGTCTGCGAGGCGATCAACAGGAACGGCAGGCCGCTGCCGAAGCCGAGCAGCGCCATCGTCGCCGCCGACGGCGTGGCGAAGGCGCGCTTGATCCCGGCCCAGCCCTTGTAGGAGGCCGGCGCGGACGCGGCCTGGCTCATTCGCGGTAGTCCACCACGAACGGCGCATGGTCGGAGAAGCGCTGCGCGGTATAGATCGCGCAGCCCTGCAGGCGCTCGCGCAGCGTCGGGGTCACGAACTGGTAGTCGATGCGCCAACCCACGTCGTTGGCGCGCGCGGCGCCACGGTTGCTCCACCAGGTGTAGTCCTGGCCCTCCGGGTGCAGCGCGCGGTAGGCGTCGACCCAGCCGCGGCCGCTGGCCGGATCGGCGTCTTCGGCGCGATCGGCGCACAGGCCGTTGAGCCAGTCGCGCTCGGCCGGCAGGCAGCCGGAATTCTTCTGGTTGGACTTCCAGTTCTTGATGTCCAGCGCCGAGCGCACGATGTTCCAGTCGCCGCACAGCACGTAGTCGCGGCCGCTGGCCAGCCATTCGGCCAGGATCGGCCGCAGCCAGTCCATGACCTGAAACTTGTAGCCCTGGCGCAGTTCGCCGGACGAGCCGGAGGGAATGTAGAACGAGACCACGCTCAGGTTGCCGAAGCGCGCCTCCAGGTAGCGGCCCTCCTCGTCGAACTCGGGCCAGCCCAGCGCGGTACGCACCTCGTCCGGCTCGCGCTTGCTGTAGATGGCCACGCCGCTGTAGCCCTTCTTGGTGCTGGCATCGCGGAACCAGGCGCGGTAGCCGTCCGGCAGGAACGCCGGCCCGGCCAGCTGATGCTCCTGCGCCTTGGTTTCCTGCACGCACAGCACATCGGCGTGCTGGCCGGAAAACCACTCGAAGAAGCCCTTGGTGGCGGCCGAACGCAGGCCGTTGGCATTGAAACTGACGATACGCATAGAGCGGGGATTCGGGATGGAGGGATTGGAGATTCGTGAAAGCGTACCCCATGCGTGGACACTGCATGGTCGTAACCCGCTATGTGTTCACCAATCCAGGCATTGCATTGGGGATTCATGAAAGCGTACCCATGCGTGGACGCCGCATGGCCGCGACCGGCTATGCTTTCACGAATCCCGTCATCCCCAATCCCGAATCCCGGCTCCCCAATGACCGACTACCGGCAACGTTTCCTGCAATTGGCCCTGGATGCGCAGGCGCTGCGCTTCGGCGAGTTCACGCTGAAGTCCGGGCGCGTCAGCCCTTACTTTTTCAACGCCGGGCGCTTCGATTCCGGGAGCACGGTGGCGCGCCTGGCGGCGTGCTACGCCGATGCGGCCGACGCCGCCGGGCTCGACTTCGATCTGCTGTTCGGCCCGGCCTACAAGGGCATTCCGCTGGCGACCGCGCTGGCCTGCGAGTACGCGCAGCGCGACCGCAACCTGCCGCTGGCGTTCAACCGCAAGGAAGCCAAGACCCATGGCGAAGGCGGCAGCCTGATCGGCGCGCCGCTGGCCGGGCGCCGGGTGCTGATCGTGGACGACGTGATCACCGCCGGCACCGCGATCCGCGAGGCGCTGGCGATCATCCGCGAGGCCGGCGGCATCCCGGCGGCGATCCTGGTCGCGCTGGACCGGCAGGAGATCGCCGGCGAGCACGACCGGCGCTCGGCGGCGCAGGCGGTGGCGGCGGAGGCCGGCGTTCCTGTGGTGTCGGTCGCGCACCTGGGCGATCTGCTTGCATTCATCGATGGAAACGCGGACCTTGTCGGCTTCCGCGAACCGCTGCTGGCCTACCGGGCACGCTACGGCTGCGATCCGTCAGGCTGACAGCAGGGGGCTGCCATGATGCCGATCCAACGACCGTGGGGCCGCACCTTGTGCGTCCTGCTCGCGCTGATTGCGTTGCCGGCCGCAGCGCAGCCGGCGCCATCCAAGAAACTGTACTGCTGGAACCAGGGCGGGCAGCGCGTGTGCAGCGATGCGCTGCCGCCGGAAGCGGTGAACCAGGCGCGCGACGAGTTCAACGCCAAGAGCGGGATGCGCAGCGGCGCGGTCGGCCGTGCGCTGAATGCCGAGGAGCGCGCCGCGGCCGCCGCCGATGCCGCGCAGCAGCGCGCCGACCAGGCGGCGCTGGAGACGCGCAAGCGCACCGACCAGGCGATGCTGCTGTCGTTCCAGACCGAAGAGGAATTGCGCCGGGTGTTTTCCGAGCGCATCGGCATCGTCGACAACAACATCAACACCGCGCGCTACAACGTCAACAGCCTGCGCGAAGGGCTGGTCGGCCTGCTGGCCAACGCCGGCGCGCGCGAGCTGGCCGGGCAGAAGGTGACCGGCAAGATCGTCGAGGACGTGCAGCAGCGGCATCGCGCGCTGCTGTGGCAGCTGCGCATGCAGAAGAACTTCGAACAGCAGCGGCTCGGCCTGAACCAGGAAATCGACGACGCGCTGCAACGCTATCGTGCGGCGAAGCGGCCCGGGACCGGAACGGCGCCGGCTGCGCCGGCGAACAGCGGCTAAACGCAGCGCGCGGCCAGCGGCGCTAGCCAGGTCGCCGCGGCAGGGATGTCGGGACTGAAGTCCCTCCCACAGTGCATCCAGCAAGTAGGCCGCAAGTCCCTTGTGGGAGCGACTCCAGTCACGACGAACGAAGCCCGGACGCCTGGGCGGCTTCGGCTGGAGTCGGGACTGAAGTCCCTCCCACAGCGCACCCAGCAAGTAGGCCGCAAGCCCCCTGTGGGAGCGACTTCAATCGCGACGAGCGAAGTCCGGATGCCCGCGCGGCTTAGGCTGGAGTCGGGACTGAAGTCCTTCCCACAATGCACCCAGCGAGTAAGCGGCGAGTCCTTGTAGGAGCGACTTCAGTCGCGACGAACGAAGTCCGGACGCCCGGCGGTTCCGGATGCCGTCGGGGCTGAAGCCCCTCCTGCAGCGCACCCAGCGCGTTGGCCGCGCTTCCTGTAGGAGCGGTTTCAACCGCGACGAGCGCCGCCCGGAATCGCTGCGCTCTCGGCAACCCTGTCGCGGGCTGAAGCCGTTTCCACACCACTCCGCGTGCCAGCGGCGCTACGCCGCCTCGCCCGGCACTGCGCCGGGCGTACACGGCATGCGCCTCAGAACCCCGCCGCCAGCGACGGCAGCAGCGCCTGCAGCTGGCTGCGGAACAGGTCCTTGATCCGCTCCAGCGCGGCAGTGGTGTCGGCCTCGAAGCGCAGCACCAGCACCGGCGTGGTGTTGGACGCGCGCACCAGACCCCAGCCGTCGGCGAAGTCCGCACGCAGGCCATCGATGGTGAGCAGCCGCGCACCGGCGAACGCCGAGCCTTCCTGCTGCGCGATGGCGACCAGCTGCGCGACCAGCGCATGCGCGTCCTGCCCGTCGGCCAGCGGCAGTTTGATCTCCGGCGTGGACACGCTGTCGGGCAGCTCGGCCAGCACCTCGGACGGGCTCTCCTCGCGCTGCGCCAGGATCTCCAGCAGCCGCGCCGCCGCGTACAGGCCGTCGTCGAAGCCGTACCAGCGCTCCTTGAAGAAGAAGTGGCCGCTCATCTCGCCGGCCAGTTCGGCGTCGGTCTCGCGCATCTTCGCCTTGATCAGCGAATGCCCGGTCTTCCACACCATCGGGCTGCCGCCGTTGCGCAGCACGTAGTCCGACAGCTTGCCGGTGCACTTGACGTCGTAGATCACCAGCGCGCCGGGGTTGCGCTGCAGCACGTCGGCAGCGAACAGCATCAGCAGGCGATCGGGGTAGATCACCGTGCCTTCCTTGGTGACCACGCCGAGCCGGTCGGCATCGCCGTCGAAGGCGATGCCCAGGTCGGCGTCGAAGCGCTTCACGGTCTGGATCAGGTCTTCCAGGTTGTGCGGCTCGCTGGGATCGGGGTGATGGTTGGGGAAGGTGCCGTCGACGTCGCAGTACAGCGGGATGACCTCCGCGCCGATCGCCTCCAGCAGCCGCGGCGCCAGTTCGCCGCCCACGCCGTTGCCGGCATCGGCCACCACCTTGAGCGGGCGATCCAGCTGCACGTCGTCGGCGATGCGCTGGATGTAGTCGTCGCCGACGTCGCGCTGCTCCAGCCGCCCCGGTTCGGCGGCGGTCGGCAGGCGGCCTTCGCTGATCCGCGCGTACAGGTCGGTGATCGCCGCGCCGGACAGCGTCTCGCCGCCGACCACGATCTTGAAACCGTTGTAGTCCGGCGGGTTGTGGCTGCCGGTCACCGCCACGCAACTGCCGGCACGCAGGTGGAAGCTGGCGAAATACACCACCGGGGTCGGCGCCAGGCCGATGTCGGTGACGTGGCAGCCGGCGCGGCGCAGGCCGTCGATCAGCGCCGCCGACAGTTCCGGGCCGGACAGGCGGCCGTCGCGGCCGACCACCACCTCGTTCAGGCCTTGCTCCTGCATCACCGCGCCGATCGCCTGGCCGATCAAGGCGGCGACCTGCGGGCTGAGATCGCGGCCGACCACGCCGCGGATGTCGTAGGCGCGGAAGATGGCGGCCGGCACGGTCAGTGCCGGAACCGCCCTGGCCGGCGCGCTCTCGCCCTCGGGCAGCGGCGGTGCCGGTGGCGGTTCCCGGTGCTGCAGGCTCTGCCGCAGGGTGGGCTCCTGCTCGGCCGCCGCGGCGGCGGCCTTGGCGCGGCGCGGCCGCGGCAGGCGGCCGCGCGCGGCCAGCAGCACCGCCAAGGCCAAGAAGCCGAGCAGGCCGGCGACGATCAGGCAGGGCAGCGCGTCCAGGCCGAGCGGGCCGAGCTCGGCGTCGGGCAACGCCGCGACCACCCGCAGCCCGGTCGTGCCGATCGGCCGCGACAACGCGTCGCCATGGTCGGCCAGGCCGGCATCGCCGGCGCCGACCACGTCGTAGCTGCCCTGGCGCAGCGCCAGATAGCCGCTGGCCGGAACCGCGGCCTGCGCCACCGGCGCAGTCAGCACGCGCAGCGGCAGGCGCAGGTAGGCGACGCCGGCGCCCGTGTCCAGGGTCACCGGCGCGGCCAGCCCCAGTCGCGCCCCACCACCGTCGCGCACCACCGCGCTGGCGACGGCGTCGGTCAGCAACGCCTTTTCCAGCAGCGCCAGGCGGCCATAGCCGAAGCCGCCCGCGTCGGCGTAGCCGGCGCTCAGGTCGGCGGGCAGCACGTGTGCGTCTTCCGCGTCCTTCCAGCCCTCGCGCAACGCCTGCGCCGCCGCGGTCGCGTCGCCGCGCGCCAGGGCCGCCTGCACCGCGGGCTGCTGCAGTTGCGCGGCGAAGCGCTTGGCCACCGCCGCCAGCGCCTGCGAGGTCTGCGCCACCACTGCGTCGCGCGCCTGCTGCAGTTCCGTGGCGCTGTGTTCGTTGCGCCATTGCTGCGCGCCGCTCCAGCCGAACCAGCCGGCCAGCGCGGCCAGCAGCAGCGCCAGCAGCGGCGCCGCCTTGCGCAAACCCTCCGGCGCCGGCGGCCGTTGTGTTGCCTCGCTCATGCAGACGATCCCCTGTCAGCGCACTCCGGTATGGCCGAATCCACCCGTTCCCCTGGCGCTGTCGGCGAAAGTATCCACCACCTGCAGGGCAACGCGCACGACCGGCATCACCACCAGTTGCGCGATGCGGTCGCCGGGGGCGATGGTGAACGGCTCGCGGCCGCGGTTCCAGACGCTGATCAGCAGCGGCCCCTGGTAGTCGGCATCGATCAGGCCGGTGCCGTTGCCGAGCACGATGCCGTGGCGATGGCCCAGCCCGGAACGCGGCAACACCACCGCGCACAGCTGCGGATCGGCGATGTAGATGGACAGCCCGCTGGGGATCAGCGCGGTATCGCCCGGCGCCAGGGTCAGCGGCGCCTCGGTGGCCGCGCGCAGATCGAGCCCGGCGCTGGCTTCGGTGGCGTAGTCCGGCAGCGGCCAGCTGTCGCCGAAGCGCGGGTCGAGCAGTTTGACCTGCAGCGGGTACGGCGTCGGAATGGTCATGCGTGCAGTCGCTCCGCGATCAGGGCCAGCAATTGTTCGGCCAGTTGCGCCTTGGACACGGCCGGGAAGCTGCGCGCGCCCTGTTGCCAGTAGGCGGTGGCGGCATTCTGGTCGCTCTCGAAGCCGTTGCCGGCCACCCCCACCTGGTTGGCGATGATCAGGTCCAGGTGTTTGTCGTTGAGTTTGCCACGCGCGTAGCGCTCGATGTCGTGAGTCTCGGCGGCGAAGCCGACCACCAGCTTCAGCGCCTGGGTCTGGGCGGCGACCTCGGCCAGGATGTCGGGCGTGCGCACCAGCTCCAGGGTCAGCATCTCGCCGCTCTTCTTGATCTTCTGCGCGGCGACCTGCCTGGGCGTGTAGTCGGCGACCGCGGCGGTGCCGATGTAGATGTCGGCCGGCAACGCGCCGAGCACCGCGGCGCGCATCTGCGCCGCCGAGCGCACGTCGATGCGCTGCACGCCGTCGGGCGTGGGCAGGTGCACCGGGCCGCTGACCAGCACCACCGACGCGCCCTGCCGCGCCGCCGCCGCGGCCAGGGCATAGCCCATCTTGCCGCTGCTGCGGTTGCCGAGGTAGCGCACCGGGTCCAGGTCTTCGTAGGTCGGCCCGGCGCTGATCAGCAGGCGCAGGCCGTGCAGCGCGCCGCCACCGGCGCTGGCCGCGACCGGCGTGGGCGCCGCAAGGGGCGCCGCAGCCGCAGCGCGGCCAGCGGCCAGCGCGGCGACGATCTCTTCCGGTTCGGCCAGGCGTCCGGGGCCGGACTCGCCCTCGGCCAGCGGGCCGTCGTTCGGCCCGACCACGCTGGCGCCGCGTTGGCGCAGCGTGGCGACATTGGCCTGGGTAGCGGGGTGCAGCCACATGCGGTGGTTCATCGCCGGGCACACGGTCAGCGGCGCGTTGGTGGCCAGGCACAGCGTGGTCACCAGATCGTCGGCCAGGCCGTGGGCGAGCCGCGCCAGCAGGTCGGCGGTGGCCGGCGCCACCACCACGCGATCGGCCCAGCGTGCCAGCTCCAGATGGCCCATCGCCTGCTCGGCGGCGCTGTCCCACAGGCTGGTGCGGGTCGGGTGCGCGGACAGCGCCTGGAAGCTCAGCGGCGTGACGAACTGCTGCGCGCCGGCGGTCATCGCCACCTGCACCTCGGCACCCGCCTCGCGCAGCCGCCGCACCAGCTCCAGCGCCTTGTAGGCAGCGATGCCGCCGCCCACGCACAACAGCACACGCCGCCCCTGCAGGGGCCCCTCGAAAGTACCGGTCACGTCGGGAATGTCCTACCCATGCAAGAACGATTAGCTTACCCGATGGCCCTTTGCGGCCCTGATACCGTTGCGCCATATCGCCCGCCAATCTGGCGATATGCACATAAACGACTGGCCCGATGCCGAACGCCCCAGGGAAAAGCTGCTGGCACGCGGTCCCGGCGCCCTCTCCGACGCCGAACTGCTGGCGATCTTCCTCGGCTCCGGCCTGCCCGGCAGCGACGCAGTGCGGACCTCGCGCGACCTGCTGCATCGGCATGGACCGCTGCGCATGCTGCTGGACCGCCCGCCACGCGAGCTGGTCCGCCTGCCGGGGCTCGGCCCGGCACGGGCCTGCAAGCTGTCGGCGGCGCTGGAGCTGGCCAAGCGCCACCTGGCCGCCGAGCTTGAACGCGGCACCACCCTGACCGATCCGGGAGCGGCCGGCCGCTACTTCGCGCAACGGCTGCGGGCATGGCCGCACGAAGTGTTCGCGGTGCTGTTCCTGGACACCAAGCACCGCTCGCTGGCGTTCGAAGAACTGTCCCATGGCACCCTGGACGGCGCCGAGGTGCATCCGCGCGAAGTGGTGCGGCGCGCGCTGGCGCACAACGCGGCCGCGGTGATCATCGGCCACAACCACCCATCGGGGAACTCGGAACCCTCCCCCGCAGACCGCGCCGTCACCCACCGGCTGAAACAGGCGCTGGGCTTGGTGGACATCCGCTTGCTGGACCATTTCATCGTCGGCGACGGGGCGCCGGTGTCGATGGCGGCGCGCGGCTGGGCCTGAGCCGGAATCCGGGAACCGTGGCAGCGCGGCGGCGGCGTTGCCCATCGCAGATGCCCAATCCCCGATCCGCCATCGTCGGACGGCCTGAGGTCGGGCTGAACCCGGCACGGGCCGGGAGGCGGCGGGTCGGGTAAAATCGCCGGTTCCGCGCTTCAAGCAGAGATCACGTGAAATCCCAACTCCGCGCCCTGATCGGTCAAGGCATCGAAGCCTTGCGCGCCAACGGCACCCTGCCGGCCGACACCCTGCCGCCGGACTTCGTGGTCGAACGGCCCAAGACCCGCGAGCACGGCGACTTCGCCACCAATGCCGCGATGCTGCTGGCCAAGGCCGCGCGCGGCAATCCGCGCGCGCTGGCGCAGCAGCTGGTCGCCGCGCTGCCGGCCAGCGACGAGGTGACCCGGGTCGAGATCGCCGGCCCCGGCTTCATCAACTTCCACCTCAGCCCCAGCGCCTACCAGCGCGAAGTGCTGGCGGTGCTCAAGCAGGGCGAGGACTACGGCCGCAGCCTGGTCGGCAATGGCCGCACCGTGGGCGTGGAATACGTCTCGGCCAACCCGACCGGCCCGCTGCACGTGGGCCACGGCCGCGCTGCGGCGATCGGCGACTGCCTGGCGCGGCTGCTCGAGGCCAACGGCTGGAACGCCAAGCGCGAGTTCTACTACAACGACGGCGGCGGCCAGATCGAGAACCTGGCGCGCTCGGTGCAGGCGCGCGCGCAGGGCAAGACCCCCGACAGTCCCGACTGGCCGGAAGAAGGCTACCGCGGCGACTACATCCAGGACGTGGCCAACGCCTACCTGGCCGGCGACTCGGTGGACCTGGAAGGCAATCTGGTCACCGGCTCCAAGGATCCGAACGACCTGGAGGCGATCCGCCGCTTCGCCGTGGCCTATCTGCGCAACGAGCAGAACCACGACCTGGCCGCGTTCGGCGTGGACTTCGACATCTACTTCCTGGAAAGCTCACTGTACCGCGACGGCAAGGTCGAGGAGGCGGTGCAGAAGCTGGTCGCCTCCGGCCACACCTACGAGGAAGGCGGTGCGCTGTGGCTGAAATCGACCGATTTCGGCGACGACAAGGACCGCGTGATGCGCAAGTCCGACGGCAGCTATACCTACTTCGTGCCGGACGTGGCCTATCACCTGAGCAAGTGGCAGCGCGGCTACGTGCGTGCGATCACCGAACTGGGCGCCGATCACCACGGCTCGCTGGCGCGGGTGCGCGCCGGCCTGCAGGCGATGGACCTGGGCATCCCCAAGGGCTGGCCCGAGTACGTGCTGCACCAGATGGTCACGGTGATGCGCGGCGGCGAGGAAGTGAAGCTGTCCAAGCGCGCCGGCAGCTACCTGACCCTGCGCGACCTGATCGAGGAAGCCGGCCGCGATGCCACCCGCTGGTTCCTGATCGCGCGCAAGCCCGATTCGCAGCTGACCTTCGACATCGACCTGGCGCGCCAGCAGAGCAACGACAATCCGGTGTTCTACGTGCAGTACGCGCATGCCCGGGTGTGCAGCCTGCTGCGCCAGGCGCAGGAGAAGAAACTGGACTACGACCAGGCCGACGGCCTGGGCCAGCTGAACCGGCTGAACGATGCGACCTCGCTGGAACTGATGCTGGAACTCTCGCGCTACCCGGAAGTGGTGGAGAATGCGGGGCATGTGCTGGAGCCGCACCTGATCGCGCAATACCTGCGCGAACTGGCGACCGCGTTCCACACCTGGTACCACGGCACCCCGGTGCTGGTGGACGATGCGGGCGAGCGCAACGCCAAGTTGACCCTGGCCGTGGCGGCGCAGCAAGTGCTGGCCAACGGCCTGAACCTCCTGGGCGTGTCCGCCCCGGAAAAAATGTGAGTGGAGAAGCGGTAGATGGCAGCACGACGCGGTAAGACGCAGGCGCGGCGCAACAGCGGCAACGGCACGCCCGGATGGGTGTGGCTGATCGCCGGCGTGGCGATCGCGGCAGTGGTATTCCTGGCGGCGCCGGGCCTGTTCAAGAAGGACGGCGACGGCTTCCTGCGCGTGGGCGGGCCACGCGCCAATCCGGATGCGCAACCGGCGCCGGTGGCCGATGCCGACGTGGACGCGGCACCGGAACTGCCCAAGCCGGCGGCGACAGCGGCCGGCAGCACCAAGCCCGACGCCAAGAAGGACGCACAGACCCAGTACGACTTCTACACCTTGCTGCCGGGCAAGGAAGTGCAGATGTCCGACGCCGAGCTGGCCGCCAGCGCACGCGCCGAGGCCGCGCGCCAGGCGCGCGCGCCGCAGCCGGCTGCCGCCGCCACGCCGGCCACCGCAACTGCGGCGACCGTGGCCGCCACCACGCCGGCAACGACGGCGGCAGCGTCCAACCCGACCCCGCTACCCGAAACGGCAGCAGCCGGCGCACCCGCCAACACGGTGGCCACGGCGACCAAGCCAGCCGCGGCATCGACCGTGCCCGCCGCTGCCGCCGCCGCGCCGGACAACGCCCGCTACATCCTGCAGGCCGGCTCGTTCGGCGCCTCCGGCGATGCCGAATCGACCAAGGCCAAGCTGGCGATGCTGGGCCTGTCGGCGCGCGTGGAATCGGCGCAGATCAGCGGCAAGACCGTGTACCGCGTACGCATGGGGCCGTATGGCACGGCCAGCGAACTGGCCGCGGCCAAGCAGAAGCTCACCGGCAGCGGGCTGCCGGCGATCGCGATCAAGGCGCAGTGAGGCTGGGAGTCGGGAATGGGGAAACGGGAATGGGGAGAAGCGGCTTCTCCTGCATTCCTTGCGACTGGCCTGCGTAGGCCAGCCGTTTCATTGCCTCGCCAGTCGCGCAAGCGCGACTGATGGCCGCCTGGCCGCCGTGACCCAGGGCAGGCGGAGCACGTCGACGCCTGCTTTAGCTTTAGCTTTTCCTATTCCCGATTCCCCACTCCCTATTCCCGGCCCCTAGCCACCTGGAAGCCGGCGAAGGACTGCGTCACCGGCATGATCTCCAGCCGATTGATGTTCAGGTGCGGCGGCAGCGTGGCGACCCAGAAGATCTGCTCGGCGATGTCCTCGGCGGTCATCGGCTGCGCGCCGTGGTACAGCTTGTCCGACGCGCCCTGGTCGCCGTGGGTGCGGACCAGGGTGAACTCGGTCTCGGCCATGCCCGGCTCGATCGCGGTCACGCGCACGCCGGTGCCGTGCAGGTCCGAGCGCAGGCCCAGCGAGAACTGGCTGACGAAGGCCTTGGTGCCGCCGTAGGCATTGCCGCCCGGATACGGATACAGCGCGGCGACCGAACTGATGTTGACGATCGCGCCACGGCGCTGGATCAGCGTGGGCAGCAGGCGATGGGTCAGGGTCACCAGCGCGGTGATGTTGGTATCGATCATCGTGCGCCAGTCGTCCAGCGACGCGGCCTGCGCCGGGGCGGTGCCCTGCGCCAGGCCGGCGTTGTTGACCAGCAGGTCGATGCCGCGGAACGCGTCCGGCAGCTCCGCCAGCATCGCATCGAGCGCAACTTCGTCGCGGATGTCGAACGCCGCCACGTGCACGCGCTCGGCACCGAACTCGGCCAGCAGCGGCTGCAGCCGCTCGGCGCGGCGCCCGGTGGCGATCACGCGCCAGCCGGCGTTGACGAAGCGGCGCACGGCGGCGGCGCCGAAACCGGAGGTGGCACCGGTAATCAGGGCGGTCTGGGTCATTGAGAGGCCGGGAATGGGGAGTGGGGAATCGGGAATGGTAAAAGCAAACAGGCAAAGCCGGGGTGCTGTTGCCTCAACCGCCGCTTGCCGGCATGGACACGTGGCCGACGGCATAGGCTTGACCGACGTCCGGCGCGGGCGGCGGCAGATCGCGCCAAAGCCGCAGGCGCAGCAGGTTCCAGCCATGCGGCTCGTAGGCGCTCACCGCGGCGAGCGCGCCTGCGGCAAGATCGTCCCTCGCCCGCTCGGTCGCGTGGTCGCCCAGCGTGTCGAGCGCGTCGGCATCGGGGATCGCGACGATCTCGCGCCGGGCGTAGCGGGCGCCGCGCAGGTCTGCGTGCAGATGCGCAGCGCACACCGTCCACAGTTGCACCGCGGGCCGCCCGAACGACGCGGTCAGCGCGCGGAACGCGGCGCCGGCGAGGAAATCGCGCATCGCCTCGGCATCGCGCCACAGATAGAACGGCGCGTACAGGTTGCTGTGGCTGGACAGCGCGCGATCGGCGCGGTCGGCGCTGAGATAGGCCTTGAACACCAATCCCGGCAGGCCGTCCAGCAACGGCCCCTTGTCGGCGATGCGGCGCTGGATGATGGCCATGTCGTAGTCGGCCGGCAACGCGATGCTGTACTGCATGGCGATCATGCGCCGGCCTCCGCGGCCACGATCCCGGCGCGGCCGCCGCCGAAGGACCAGTCCTGGGCCTCGGTGGTGACGATGTTCACCATCACGTCTTCCGGCGCGATGCCCGGCGTGATCGCCAGCAGCTCCACCAGGCGCCGGTAGAACGCGCGCTTGCGGGCCTCGCTGCGTGGCCGCCCGGCGGTGATCGCGATCAGCACGAAGCCATCCGAGCGCGGTCCGCCGAGATAGTGGCGGTCGAACACCAGTTCCCCTGGATCGTGCTGGTGGATGACCTGGAAGCAATCGCCGGCCGGCACCTCGAAGGCCTCGTGCATGGCCTGGTAGACGCTGGCGGACAAGGCGCGCAGATAGTCGGGCGCCGCGCCGCGATGCAGCGAGATACGGGCGTAGGGCATGGGATGTCTCCTGCTCGGGAATCAGGCGGCCGACGCGGTCGCGGCGCGCAGCAGCGGCAGCGCCGAGGCGGCGCACGGCCAACCGGCGTAGAACGCCAGATGGGTGATCGCTTCGGCCAGTTCGTCGCGGCCCAGGCCGTTGTCCAGCGCGCGGCTCAGGTGGAACGGCAGTTGCTGCGGCCGGTACAGGGCCACCAGCGCCGCCACCGTGACCAGGCTGCGCTCGCGCGGCGACAGCGCGGGGCGCTGCCACAGGTCGGCGAACAGCACGTCATCGGTCAGTTGCGCGAATTTCGGCGCGATATCGCCGAACAAGGATGCAGAAGGCTTGCATGTAGCGGACATTGGCGTCTCGCGCTGGAGATTGACTGCGCACAGCCTAGCCACCGAAGATGTTCCTGAAAATCGGGAAATTCAGTATTAACTCTTCGATAAAACAGGATCGATAGCATGCGTCGCGTCACCTTCGATCTCGATGCGCTGCGCAGCTTCGTCGCCGGCGTCGAACTGGGCAGCTTCGCCAAGGCGGCAGATCGGCACGGGCGCTCCACGTCCGCGATCAGCGCGCAGCTGAAGAAGCTCGAAGCGCAGGCCGGCCACACGCTGCTGCGCCGCAGCGGCCGCGGACTGGCGCTGACCGACGCTGGCGAGGTGTTGCTGGCGTACGCAAGGCGTCTGCTGGACCTCAACGACGAAGCCACCGGTGCGCTGCACGGGTCGGTCCTGCAGGGCTGGGTACGGCTTGGACTGCAGGAGGATTTCGGCGAGCACATGTTGCCCGACGTGCTGGGACGCTTCGCCCGCGCTCATCCCAAGGTGCGCATCGAAGCGCGCATCGCGCGCCATCAGGAACTGCTGGCCCGGGTCGACGCGGGCCAGTTGGACCTGGCGCTGGCCTGGGACGCAGGGACCGCGACGGCGCATCGCGCGCCGCAGGCGGCCTGGCTGATGCGCTGGATCGCCGCGGCCCAGGCGCCGCTTCCGGACCCGAGCGGCTGGCACAGCGAGACGCCATTGCCGCTGGTGATGCTGGAGGCGCCCTGCCTGCTGCGCACCGCGGCGACCACGGCGCTGGACCGCGCCGGCATCCCGTGGCGCATCGCCTTCACCAGCGCCAGCCTGGGCGGCGTCTGGGCGGCGGTGCGCGCCGGCCTGGGCCTGACCTTGCGCACGCCGGCCGGCCTGCCCGAGTCGCTGGCGCTGCTGCCGCCAGGGACCGGCGGCCTGCCGACGCTGCCGGCGCTGGGCTTGAACCTGCATCATGCCGACGCAGAACCGACACCGGCAGTGACGCGCCTGGCGGAGATCCTGCAGCAGCGCCTGCACGAGGCGCGCGTGGCCTGCGCCGATCCGGGGTGAGGCGGCTGCGTGGAGAGCCGCGCACGTCGGCTCGCCGCGCCAACATGCTCCGGCAGGGTGTGCCTAGGCAGCCACCGGCAGCTCGGCGGGCTTGCGCCGCAGGCGTTCGCGCAGCTGCAGGAACGGCCGCTCCACCGCGTAGTGCAGCAGCGCGGCAGCCAGCAGCGCCATCACCGCATAGGTCGCGAACGCGAGCAGCCCATGTCCATCGAGCGCGGCGCCGAACCAACGCTGGGTGAGATGGAACACGGCCTTGTGGGTCAGATACAGACTGTAGGAGATCGCCGCCAGCCAGCCCGCGCCCGGCAGCGCACGGCGGCCGATCCAGCTGCGCGCGGAAGCCCCGGAGATCACCAGCAGCGCCAGCCCCAGCGACAGCAGCGGCCAGCCGATCGCGTTGCCGAGCAGACCGGTACGTTCGCGGAACAGCCACATCGCCAGCGCGCACACCGCCAACCCGGCCAGCAGCAGTGCGTTGGCCCGCGCCTGCAGCCACTGCCAGCGCTGCGGCCGGAACACCTTGATCGCGGCCAGCACCACCCCGGCCAGCAAGCCGTCGAGCCGGTTCCAGGTCGGGTAGTAGATGTCCTCGATGAACCAGTTGCGTTGCAGCCCGTCGCCGATGCGCTCGAGCGCGCTGTCGTGCAGCCAGGCGGCCGTGCGCAACGCGATGCCGGCCAGCACCACGGCGCCGCACACCGCGACGAAACGCGGCGCCGACGGCCGCCGCAGCGACAGCGCCGCCAGCAGCGGAAACACCAGGTAGAAATGCTCCTCCACGCACAGCGACCAGGCATGCGAGAACGCCTGCTGGTTGGCGTAGTCGATGCCCAGGTTCAAGGTGAAGCTGGCGAACATCCACCACGGCGCGATGCCCGGCGCTTCGCGGAAACCGGGCCAGGCCAGGTACAGCGCCAGCACCACGGCGAAGGCCGGCAGGATGCGGAACGCGCGACGCAGGTAGAAATCGCCATAACGCAGCGGTTCGCCGCGTGCCAGCGGCGCCAGCACCTGGCCGCCGATCAGGAAGCCGCTGAGCACGAAGAACAGGTCCACGCCCATCCAGCCATAGCGCGACAGCCAGGCCCAGTCCGGCCCCAGGCCGCCGACCACGAATGAGTGGAACAGCATCACCCACACGATCGCCAGCGCGCGCAGCAAGTCCAGTCCGGGGTAGCGCATCGCGTCGGGGGGAGATGGCAGGGGCGCTCAGCTTATGGGCCGGTGCCAGCGCTCGTCCATCCGCAGCGGCGAATGCGAGCGGTGCCGCGATGACGACAAGGCGCGTCGCGTCTGCGCGGGATGCGCTGGAGGGACGATCGCGCTCGGTACGTTCCTGCGCGCGCTCGACAACGCGGCGACACGCAGCCGCGGAGCGCGCTCCTCGCCTGCTGGCGAAGGAGCGCATGCCGGCACTCAGCCCAGCGGTTCGTCCGACAGGTAGGTGTAGCCGGTCAGCCCCGCTTCCAGCGCCGCCGACAAGGCCTGCGCCTGCTCGGCCGGCAGTTGCGCGGCGGCCACGCGCTCGGCGTAGGCCGCGCGCAGGTCGGCCAGTGCATAGCCCACGTAATCCAGCATCACGTCGGTGGTATCGCCGCGGCGCTGCTGGGCGATGCGGTAACCGTCGCCATCGGCGCTGACCTCGATCGCATCGGTGTCGCCGAACAGGTTGTGGATGTCGCCGAGGATTTCCTGGTAGGCGCCGACCAGGAAGAAGCCGAGCCGGTAGCTCTCGCCCGGGCGCAGTTCGTGCAGCGGCAGCGAGCTGTCCAGGCTCTCGTTCTCGACGTAGGTCTTGACCATGCCGTCGGAGTCGCAGGTCATGTCGCAGATCACCCCGCGCCGCGCCGGCGCTTCGTTCAGCCGCTCGATCGGCACGATCGGGAATACCTGGTCGATCGCCCACACGTCGGGGATCGATTCGAACACGCTGAAGTTGACGAAGTACTTGTCCACCAGCCGCTCGTTGAGCTCGTCCAGCACCGGGCGGTGGCTCTTTTCCTCATGGCTCAGGCGCGCGCGCACGCCGTGCGCGATGGCGTAGAACAGGTCGTCGATGCGCGCGCGCTGCGGCAGGTCGATCTGGCCCAGCGCGTAGCTGGACAGGCCTTCGGCATGGAAATGCTGCGCTTCCTGGAACAGCTCCACCGCCGGGCGCACGTCCAGTTCGTCGTGGATCTCGCGCAGGTGGCGGATCGCCGCCGGTTCGTCGGCGTGCGCGTCGGGCACGCGCCCTTCCGGCGCCTGCTCCACTTCCGAGACGTTGGCGATCAGCACCGCGTGGTGCGCGGTCATCGCGCGGCCGCACTCGGTGACGATCCGCGGCGGCGCCAGGCCGTGTTCCTCGCAGGCGTTGGCCAGCGGCTGCACGATGTTGCTGGCGTAGGAATGCAGGCCGTAGTTGATCGAGCAGTAGCTGCGCGAACGGGTGCCTTCGTAGTCGATGCCCAGGCCGCCGCCGACGTCGACGTGGCTGATCCTGGCACCCAGCTTGGACAGCTCGACGAAATAGCGGGTGGCCTCGCGCATGCCGTTGGCGATGTCGCGCACGTTGGAGATCTGCGAACCCATGTGGAAGTGCAGCAGGTTCAGCGACTCGGCGTACTCGGTGTCGCGCAGCGCCTTCCACAGGTCCAGCACCTGCCGCGGCGACAGCCCGAACTTGGCCTTGTCGCCGCCGCTGTTCTGCCACTTGCCCGCGCCCAGCGAGGCCAGGCGCATGCGCACGCCCAGGCCCGGCTTCACGTCCAGCGCGCGCGCTTCCTCCAGCACCAGCTTCAGCTCCGACGGCTTCTCGATGACGATGAAGGTCTGCAAGCCGAGCTTGCGCCCGATCAGCGCCAGGCGGATGTACTCGCGGTCCTTGTAGCCGTTGCAGACGATCAGCCCGCCCGGCCGCGACAGCGCCAGCACCGCCATCAGTTCCGGCTTGCTGCCCGCTTCCAGGCCGAAGCCCTCGCCGTGGTGGCTGGCCAGGGTGCCGGCCACGCCGCGGTGCTGGTTGACCTTGATCGGGTACACCGCGGTGTAGCCGCCGGCGTAGTCCCAGTCGGCCTGGGCCTGGGCGAAGGCCGCCTGCAGCTTGCCCAGGCGCTCGCCCAGGATGTCCGGGAAGCGCACCAGCATCGGCAGCTTGGCGCCGGCCGCGCGCGCGGCGTCCACCACCTCGGGCAGCGCGATCGCCACGCCGTCGGCGCCTTGCGGGCGCACCACCACCCGGCCGGCCGCATCCACGTCGAAATACCCATCGGCCCAATGCGGGATCGAATAGGTCTTGCGGGCTTGGTCGAGGGACCAATCGCTCATCGTGGCGGCTCGGCGGGGAAAAGGGGCGTGGATTGTAACGCCTGCTACGCGTGGGCTCCGTTACAATCCGCGCCGACCTGACGCCCCTGTCCCCGGCGGAGCCGGGTCTGGTGAGGGTTCGCGTGCCGCGCGGTTCGGGTGCACGAGGCCGCGCCCTGCCCTCATCGGCGAAGGGTGGTGTCTGGCGTCGCGTGGTCTAGCTGCGTGAGGCTGCGCCCCACCCTCATCCGGCGCGTCGCGCCACCTTCTCCCGGTGGGAGAAGGATGCGTCCGTCTTCTTTCTTGCTTTCCTAGGAATCTTCTGCATGACCGCCAACGACAACTGGTACATCGAACACTTCCAGCCCACCGGCTCGGCCATCGGCTATCGCATCACCGGCAAGCTGGACGAGGTGCAGTCGCCGTTCCAGAAGATCGAGATCTACGACACCACCGACTGGGGCAAGCTGATGGTGATCGACGGCGCGGTGATGCTGACCACGCGCGACAACTTCTTCTACCACGAGATGATCAGCCACCCGGCGCTGTTCACCCACGCCGCGCCCAAGCGCGTGGTGATCATCGGCGGCGGCGACTGCGGCACCCTGCGCGAAGTGCTCAAGCACCCGGGCGTGGAAAGCGCCACCCAGTGCGACATCGACGAGCAGGTCACGCGCATGGCCGAGAAGTACTTCCCGGAGCTGTGCGAATCCAATGCCGATCCGCGCGCCGAGCTGCTGTTCGACGACGGCATCGCCTACATGGCCAACTGCCCGGCCGGCAGCGTGGACATCGTCATCGTCGATTCGACCGATCCGGTCGGTCCGGCAGAAGGCCTGTTCAACAAGGCGTTCTACGCCAGCTGCTTCAAGGCGCTGAAGGACGACGGCATCTTGGTGCAGCAGTCCGAATCGCCGCTGGCGCTGCTGGACCTGATCAAGGAAATGCGCGCGGAGATGGGCAAGGCCGGCTTCGCCAGCTTCCACACCGTTCCGTTCCCGCAGCCGTGCTACCCGACCGGCTGGTGGAGCGTGACCCTGGCGCGCAAGCAGGGCGGCTTCGACTTCCGCCAGGCCGACGCGGCGGCCAAGCCATTCGCCACCCGGTACTACAGCGCGCACCTGCACACCGGCACCCAGGTGCTGCCGCCGTTCGTGGCCGAGGCGCTGGGCGAGTAATCGGCCCAGGCGGAACCGGGCGCCTGCGTGTTCGCGGCGCCCGGACGAACGCGGGCTGAGCGTGCATGCGCCGGCGTGTCGCCCGCATGCACCTGCCGCAAGACATCACGAGCGCAGAGCCTCCTAGGCGCAGCGGCCTTGGTCGACATCACGTCGACTTGCGCGTTCTCGTTCCGTCCCCCGTTGCACTGCAGCGGCTGGCGGGCCTCCGGAAATTTTGCCGATCGCGGACGATGCACCGCGCAGCACCGGTGCATGGCTCAAGCGGCGGCCGGAGGAAGCGCCCCCCGCCAACGCCCGCCGAACCGTCAACGCGCAGCCGTCGGAGCCGATCCAGCCGGTGCGTCCAGCGCGATCAGCGTCGGGGCGTCCGCCACGAAGCGATCGAGCACGCCATCGGCGATCTTGACCGGCCCGCCGAAACGCGTCGCGCCGGGGATCGACTGGATCGCCGCGGCCTCGGCAGCGAGCCGGGCCGCATCGGCGAACGAGCCTGACGCCGCGGCGTCGCCTCGGTTGGCGGCCTGCAGCCCGGCTGCCGTCGCCTGCAGCGTGCGCCCCCAGCCTTGCATCGCATCCAGCCAGGGGCGCGACTGTTCGGCGAAGCCCGGATCGGCCACGCCTGCGCGGATGATGCCCGGCGCCGCCGCGATCTCGTCCGCGCTGCGCGCGAGCTCGGCGAGCGCCTGGCCACGCGCGTCGGCGTCGCCACCGGCAAGCGCTTCGCGAACCCGGTCGAGCACGGCCTTCAGCCGCGGCGCCTGCTCCTGCCACGGCTGGCTGCCGAAGGTCGGCGCCAGGTGCTGGGTATCGAAGAAGGTGAGCAGCGCCGCGGTCACCCGCGCATCGCCCGCCGCCAGTTCGCGCGCCGCCGCATGCCAGGTCCGCTCGGCGTCGTAATCCTTGTCGTTCCATGCGAACGCGGTCAGCCCCATCACCGCGACACGGCTCGGCGCCTCCTGGTTCATCGGGTTCGCGACGATGCCGGCCAACTCCGCAGACAGGCCAGCTTCGCGCCGCGTGTACGGCGCCAGCAACAAGCGGCCGGCCGAGGTTTCGTAATCGTTGACCGGGTAGTTGTCCCACAGCAGCGTCCTGCGCCCGAACGCCTTGGTCGCCGCGCGCGCATCGGGGATGGAAATGGCAGGCGGCACGACGTCGGTGCCGGTCCATTGCACGACGATCTTCGGATCCAGATGCTGGCGCAATGCGGCCTTGTACGGGCTTTCCTTGGCGTCGTAGTACTCGGTCGGGACCATGATCAGTTCCGACGCCGCAGCGTGCCGGGCGACCAGGTCCGCCTGCACCAGGTTGAGCAGGTACGACTGCGCGACGCCCGCCGCTTCCGCACCCGACGGGCCGAAGGTGGCCTTGTCGCGCTCGCAATTCCACTTGGTGTATTCGATATCGTCGAGCGCGACATAGAAGCTGCGCACGCCCAGCGCGCGAAACGCGTCGAACTTGCGCAGCAGCGCCTTGGCATCGGCCGGATCGGAGAAGCAGACCGACGGCCCCGGCGAGATCGCGTAGACGAAATCGACATGGTTGCGCCTGGCCGTCGCCGCCAAGCCGCCCAGCGCCTTCAGCGTGGCCGCCGGATAGGCCTCGCGCCAGCGGTCGCGCGCATAGGGGTCGTCCTTCGGGCTGTAGATGTAGGTGTTCGCCTTGGTGCGGGCGAGGAAATCGATGTGCTTGGCGCGATCGGCCATCGACCATGGCGCCCCGTAGAACCCCTCGATCGTGCCGCGGATGGCCATCGCGGGGTAGTCCTGGATGACCAGGGTCGGGATGGCCGGGCGTTCGGCAAGCTGACGCAAGGTCTGCGCGGCATGGAACAGGCCGTCGGCGTCGTGGCCGGCGAGCGTGATCAGGCTGCCCTTGCCGGTGGCGACGCTGGCGAGGGTATAGCCCTCCTTGTGCGTCTCCTGCATGGCCTTGCTGCGCGTCAGCGCCTCGCGGACGACCACCGCCTCGCCGGTTCCGACGACGATGTACGGTTGTTCGAGCGTGGCCGGCAGGCGCGACGCGGTGGCGATGTGCTCGACCCCCGCGGAGACCAGGCTGCGACGGACCAGTGCGACCGATGCGGGGTCCGCACCCGGCGCGGCGACCAGCACGACCTTCCGGCCGAGCGCGACAGTGCCGGCCTCAAGCCGGATCGACACCGGGCTCGGAAACAGCGCCGGCCGCGTGACCGGTTGCGCCGCGGCCGGGACCGCCAGCGCGAGACCCAGCGCCACCGTCATCGAGAGCAGACTCAGGCCCGCCCGTGTAGCGCGTCGCGTCATTCCGGATCTCCGGTATTGGAATGGTATTACGGCACAGAGTAGGCAAGTCGCTACGTCGCGACAAGCTGCGCGGCCGCGGCGGGGATTCGCGTGCTGCGGATTGTCGAATTCCGGCTTGGCTCGCGTCAGACCAAACGGCGGCGCAGGCCTGCGCCCAATTCGGTATTTAAATGGTATGCGCGGCAACGCGGGCAGATCGCCCTGAGCTATCACTGCCCTGTTGGAGACCGAGAAGAGCTTCAGCTCTGACATTCGCCGAAGCCGGTGCAGTGCCGAGCTGCGCTCGTCGCGGCTCAAGCCGCTCCTACAACGACCTTGCGGCAAGCGGCTGGGTGCACTGTGGGAGGGGCTTCAGTCCCGACTGCATCCGCAGCCGGAAAATCCACCGCTTCGCTCGTCGCGACTGAAGTCGCTCCCACAAGGAGCTTAGGATGCTTGCCTGGTGCACTGCAGGAGGGGCTTCAGCCCCGAGATTCGCCGAAGCAGGGCAATCCGGCTCCGTTCGTTCAACGGCGTGGAGCGCGACAAGGCCGAGGAGTATTCGATCAGCGAAGCCAGTGCGGCCGCGGCAAGGCACCCATCGGCATTGCGCGCCGGCGCAGCGGCTCTGCATCGGACGAATGTTGCGGAGTGAAAGCAGGTCTATCGCGGCGCAGAGAACAGCGTGGGCCGAGCCAGACCGAGGTGCTTTGCCGATGGAGATCGGCGAAGTGCCGGGCGGCGCAGTGCGACGTAGAAGCAGCGGCTAGACGCGCCGCGATCTACGATGCACGACCGCGCTGCCGCGCACCTCACCGTTGAATTCTCGCGATGCAGCCCTGTCGCCAGGAACGCAGCGCGTACCGAGACCCTACAGCGCGTCCGCATCCAGTTCGCCGGTGCGGATCCGCACCACTGTGCCCAGGTCATACACGAACACCTTGCCGTCGCCGATCTTGCCGGTGCCGGCCGCCTTGACGATCGCCTCGAGCACGCGTTCGACCTGGTCCTCGGTGACCGCCACTTCCAGCTTCACCTTGGGCAGGAAATCGACCACGTACTCGGCGCCGCGGTACAGCTCGGTGTGGCCCTTCTGCCGGCCGAAGCCCTTGACCTCGGTGACGGTGATGCCGGCCACGCCCTGCGCGGCGAGCGCTTCGCGCACGTCGTCGAGCTTGAACGGCTTGATGACGGCCATGATCATCTTCATGCGGCTTTCTCCAATCACAATGGCGTCAGGATAGCGCGGTTGCGCGATGCCCGGCTGCCGGGTTCAAATGCTCGCGCGCCCCATCGCCGGAATTTTCCGACAGCGCGCCGCGCCCGATACCGATGGCCCCGAACCGCAGGGTGCCGCAGTCTGGCGCTCCCTGCCGGAGCATCGCCATGATCGACCTCAATCACCTCGACGACCTCGCCCGCCGCCTCAGCGACCTGGTACCGCCAGGCCTGCGCGAATCCCGCGACGAACTGCAGAGCACCTTCAAGAGCGCGCTGCAGGCCGGCCTGGGCAAGCTCGACCTGGTCACCCGCGAGGAATTCGACGTGCAGCGCGCGGTCCTGCTGCGCACCCGCGAGAAGCTGGAAGCGCTGGAACGCAGCGTCGCCGCGCTGGAAACCGCGCGCAGTGGCGACGCGCCGTCCGCGCAAGCCTGACCCACCCGCCACCATGAGCCTGGCGCTGGTGCACAGCCGTGCCCGCGCGGGGGTGCTTGCGCCTCCGGTTCGGGTCGAGGTCCACCTATCCGGCGGACTGCCTGCGACGCAGATCGTCGGCCTGCCCGAGGCCGCGGTACGCGAATCGCGCGATCGCGTGCGCGCCGCCATCCTGTGCGCGCAATACGAGTTCCCGGCGCGGCGCATCACCGTCAACCTGGCCCCGGCCGACCTGCCCAAGGACGGCGGCCGCTTCGACCTGCCGATCGCGCTGGGCATCCTCGCCGCCGCCGGGCAACTCGACCCGCAAGCGCTGGGCCACTACGAATTCCTCGGCGAACTGGCCCTGACCGGCGAACTGCGCCCGGTGGACGGCGTGCTGCCGGCGGCACTGGCCGCCGCGCAGGCCGGACGCACGCTGATCGTACCGGCGGGCAACGGTCCCGAAGCGGCGCTGGCGCAGCACGTGCAGGCGTTCACCGCGCGCACCCTGCTCGAGGTCTGCGCGCTGTTGAACGGCACCAAGACCTTGCCCGCCGCCGAAGCCCTGCCGGCCGCGGCCACGCCGTTTCCCGACCTGAGCGACGTGCGCGGGCAGGCGCAGGCGCGGCGCGCGCTGGAGATCGCCGCCGCTGGCCACCACCACCTGCTGCTGATCGGCAGCCCGGGCTGCGGCAAGACCTTGCTGGCCTCGCGCCTGCCCGGGATTCTGCCCGAGGCCAGCGAGGCCGAGGCGCTGGAAGCGGCGGCGATCGCCTCGGTCAGCGGCCGCGGTCTGGACCCGGCGCGCTGGCGGCAGCGGCCCTACCGCGCGCCGCACCACACCGCCAGCGCGGTGTCGCTGGTCGGCGGCGGCACCCATCCGCGCCCGGGCGAGATCTCGCTGGCGCATCGCGGCGTGCTGTTCCTCGACGAATTGCCCGAATGGAACCGGCACGCGCTGGAAGTGCTGCGCGAGCCGCTGGAATCGGGCACGGTCACCGTCTCGCGCGCCGCACGCAGCGCCGAATTCCCCGCCCGCTTCCAGCTGGTCGCAGCGATGAATCCCTGCCCCTGCGGCTGGGCCGGCGACGCCAGCGGCCGTTGTCGCTGCAGCGACGACAGCATCCGCCGCTACCGCGCGCGCATCTCCGGCCCCTTGCTGGACCGCATCGACCTGCATGTGGATGTACCACGCCTGCCGCCGCAGGCGCTGCGCGCCGACGCTGCCCCCGGCGAGAGCAGCGCGGCCGTGCGCGAGCGGGTGGAGCAGGCGCGGCAACGCCAGCTGGCACGCGCCGGCTGCCCCAACGGCCAGCTCGGCCACGGCGACACCTTGCGCGACTGCCGCCTGCAGCCGCGCGACGAAGCGCTGCTGGAACACGCCATCGACCGCCTGCGCCTGTCGGCGCGCTCCTTGCACCGCATCCTGCGCGTGGCGCGCACCATCGCCGACCTAGATGGCAGCGACGCGATCGCCACCGCGCATCTGACCGAGGCGATCGGCTACCGGCAACTGGATCGCGGCGAGCCCGCTTCACCGCAGCCGGGTTCGTTTGCGCGCGCGGGCGAAGCGCGGCACGCGGCGCGATAGCGCCCCGAGCGCGCCGAGCGCGCCGGCGCAGCAGCCGCCTGGTCTGCATGCGCCCATCGCACGGAGCCGCGCAGCGGCCTCGCATACCGCAACGCGCATAACGCAAGCGGATGCGGATGCGGATGCGGATGCGGCAGCGGATGCGGCGGCGGCGGCGGCGGCGGCGCAGCAGAGCACGCTGGAAACAAAGCGCCGCAGTTGTGCGATAGCGCCATCCCGCCGCCTGCCGCTGACCGCGGTTGCTGGCCGCACATCGCGGCAATGCCGGCTAGCGTCCCTTCCGATCATTCCCGCGCGACGGGCGACGGTCCCGTCACGGTGGATGTATGCGTGGCTTCAACCTACTGGTACCGATGTCACGAACTCGGCCAGCAAGGCATTGCAGCGCCGCGCATGGGTGAAGGTCATCCCGTGCGAAGCGCCGGCGAGCTAGCGTCCCTTCCGATCATTCCCGCGCGATGGGCGACGGTCCCGTCACCGCGGATGCCTGCGTGGCTTCAACCTACTGGTACCGATGTCACGAACTCGGCCAGCAAGGCATTGCAGCGCCGCGCATGGGTGAAGGTCATCCCGTGCGAAGCGCCGGCGAGGACATGGTGGCGCGCATCGGGCAACCACTCGGCCAGCGCGGACGCGTTGTCGCGGTACTGCGCCGGACTCAGTTCGCCGCTGACCAGCAGCACCGGCAGCGCCAGGGCCGCGGCCTGCTCGCGGTCGTAGGCCGGCAGCGCATCGCCGATCTGCGGCACCAAGGTCTGCGCGTTGTCGCGCACCATCTGCCGGAACGTCGCGCTGCTGCGCGCCCAGGCGCCGGGCTGGCTGACCGAATCGACGAAACATTCCAGGCCGGCCTCGACCTGCCCGTCGCGCAGCAAGGCGATCGCCCGCGCGCGGATCGCCACTACCTCTTCCGGCAGGCCCTGCGGCTGCGGCCCGCCCGGATCGAACAGGCTCAGGCTGGCGATCGCGGCCGGCCGCTGCAGCGCGACCTGCCAGGCTACCGCGGCGCCGCGCGAGTGACCGACCAGATGCACCGGTTGTCCGTAGCTGGCGAGGAACCCGGCAACCTGCTGCGCATGCCAACGCCAGCCGAAGCGATGCCGCAGCGACGATGGCAATTGCGGGAAATACTGGCCCAGGCTCAGTGCGGCGACCTCGAAGCCCTCGGACAGGCCGCGCAGTTGCGGCGCCCAATAGCGGTAGTCGCACAGCGCACCATGCACCAGCACCACCGGGGCGCCGTCGCCGAGTCGCAGGTAGGCCAGCGCATCGTCGTCGCCCAGCAAGTGGACCGCAGGCTTGCCTAGCGGGGTGCGCGGACCGATCACCGGTAGCCTCCGGCAAGGGGCCGCAACGGAGCCCGCCCCACGACATTCATGGCGGCCTCACTGACACGGGCACCGGAGAGGATGCGAAAGAGATGGCCCGCACTGGACCGCCGCGAACGTAGAAACCGCGGCCGCGAGCGTCTCAGCGGCGGCGCCGGCACGACGGAGGACGTCGTGTTGTGTGCGCCGCACGCGCTGGCGATGCAGCCCAGCGAAATCCAGCGCGGCATCCCGGGGAGCGGCGGCGTCACGCGCCCAAGACCGCCGGTCGCCGCGTTGCCAAAGGCAATGCAGGCCAGCGGCGGAAGGAATTCCATGCGCGATGGACGATGATGCGGTGCGCGCGGAGAGACACGCAGTACGCGCCGGCCTTTCGACGCAGAGGGTGCCAGCGAGGTATCCCGAGCCGTACTAGTACGCGCAGCGGCGTCATACGCCGCAGGCCGTCGATCGCCGCAGCGCCGAAGGCGGTGTCCACCACCGGCAGGATTCGCGGTCGAAGAGGCCATGCAGGCTGGGATGATGTGGTGCGCCCGGAGGGATTCGAACCCCCGACCAATGGCTTCGGAAGCCACTACTCTATCCGGCTGAGCTACGGGCGCAACGGACGCGCATTCTAACGGCAAACCGCGCGCCGCGTCTCCCCCATGCCCGATTGCCGCCACGGCCGGCTCGGCGGTCGCCGTATCTGCCGCCGCGCGGCGCGGCTTCCGCGAGGGCCGGCGTTCGGCGACGGCGCATCACGTGCGTACAGCCAGTTCCTGCGCCTGGGTCTGCAGCCCGAAGCGGGTGCGCAGGCCGTCGCCGTCGCAGCGGCCACCGCGCGAGCGTGCTGCCGCCGGCCGGGCCCGGCTGCTACCCTTGCGCGATGGGTTACGAACGCTACGAAACGCCCGCCGCGCTGCCGCCGCGCGCGCGCCTGGGCCAGTACTGGAAACTGCTGCGCGGCGACCGTCCGATCGGCGCGCTGCTGCTGCTGTGGCCGACCTGGTGGGCGCTGTGGCTGGCCGCCGACGGGGTGCCGCCGCTGTGGACGCTGTTCGTGTTCACCGCCGGGGTCTGGCTGACCCGCTCGGCCGGCTGCGTCATCAACGACTACGCCGACCGCTGGCTGGACCCGCAGGTCGAGCGCACCCGCAGCCGGCCGCTGGCCACCGGCGCGGTCAGCGGCCGCGAGGCGCTGGCGGTGTTCGCGCTGCTGATGCTCGCCGCCTTCGCGCTGGTGCTGACGATGAACGCGCTGACCATCGGCCTGAGCGTGGTCGGGCTGTTCCTGGCCGCCAGCTATCCCTATCTGAAGCGCTACACCTACCTGCCGCAGGTCTATCTGGGCATGGCCTTCGGCTGGGGCATCCCGATGGCGTTCGCGGCGATCCGCGGCGAGGTGCCGGCGCTGGGCTGGCTGCTGTACGCGGCCAACATCCTGTGGGCCACCGCCTACGACACCTGGTACGCGATGGTGGACCGCGAGGACGACCTGCGCGCCGGCTCCAAGTCCACTGCGATCCTGTTCGGCGACCTGGACCTGATCGCGCAGGGCATCCTGTACGCGCTGATGTTCGTCGCGCTGGGCTTCGTCGGCACCCGCGGCGCGCTGGGGATCTGGTACTGGGTGGGCTTGGGCGTGGCCGCGTTGCTGGTCGCCTACGAATTCCGCATCGCGCGAACCCGCGAACGCGCCCCCTGCTTCCGCGCCTTCATGCACAACAACTGGGTCGGCCTGGCGATCTTCGCCGGCATCGTCGCGGCGTTGGCGCTGCGCGCAGGATAGACCCTGGCGAGACGCCGCGCAGTGGCGGCTGCCCCCCGACGATGTCGTAAGGAGCCAGGCGGCGCTCCCGGCCGCTGACGGCAATACCGCGGGGCACTTCGTCCTGTCGTTGCCGGCAAAGCGTCGGGACTGAAGTCCCTCCCACAAAACCGTCGATCGACTCCTGCAGGAGCGGCGTCAGCCGCGACGCCGTTTCCACGACCGGTGACGGGAACGACTTCGATCACGACACGCATGATCGGCGAAATCCGCCTCCCACCTGCTGGATCGGCATGCCCCCGCCCCCGACCTGCCCGACGGCGCAATCGGGGAGAGCGGCGGCGCGCTCCGCTTCGAAGCAGCGACATCGCGCTACGCCAGCGGAACAACACAGCGGCGCGCGGCTCGAACAGGCGCGCGATGCGATACAAGCCCGCCATGGCGAACATGGCGGCCCATCCCGATCGCGCCAGCCAGCGCTACGGCTTCCCGTCTGCCGTCGGCGCATGCGTCAGCAGCGCGAACGCCCGCTGCTGTTCCTGCGCATCCTGCAGACCGCTGATGCGCAGCCTGTCGCCGGGGAGCGGCGCCATCACCGTCGCCACGGTGAGCACCTGGCCGTCGGCCAGCAGCGCGATCGGCTTGCCGATGTTCTGCTCCGTGGCCCGGGTCAGGCGATCGTCGTGCCCCGAGAAATGCAGATCGAGTGCCGGCTTGCCATCGTCGCCGTCCACGCGCGCCACCGTCGCGGCGCCATCGACGGCCAACAACGGCTGCGGCGCCAGATACACCGTCCGTCCCTGGTACGCGGCCTCGGTATAGCCGGCGCTGGGCGCATTGCTGGCCAGGCGCCATTCGATCTTCGCCTTCACCGCACTCGCGTCCGCACTCGCGCCGGCGCCATCGGGCGACGGGGCGTAGCTGCATCCGCTCATGCCGAACACGCACAACGCCAACGACAGTCCCAGAGTTCTCCAACGCATCGCCATCTCCCGCAGTTCGTTTGGCGACATCATAGAAGAACCGGCCGTTGCGGCCTGTCGCAGACCGCTGCCCCAGCCGCGTCACGCAGAAGAACGTGCCATGCATCGCGCTGCGGAACCCGTCCGCCAGCGGCCGATTGCGTCGGGTCGTGGCTTCTGCACCGCACGACGAAGCGTAACGCTCGCCCCCCCATCAGGCACGCCCTCGCTGCCGTTGCGCGGTCCACAGGCAACCACAGCAGCAACCGCTCCCTGCGTGCATGACAGATCACGCGACCACGGCCCGCAGCAGACACGCATACCCACATGACCTGCCACGCCTTTGCCGTCGCAGGGCCAATCGCCGCTGCGGCACGCAAGCCACCAGCGTACTCACGGCACCCGCGCCACCACCCACGCATCGACCCGGGCCACGCCGGCGCGGCGCAGCGCCTGTGCCGCGGCATGCAGAGTGGCGCCAGTGGTCATCACGTCGTCGATCAGCGCCACGTGCGGCGGCAGCGGCGCCTGCACCGCGAACGCATGGCGCAGGTTGCGGCGCCGCGCCTGCGCGTCGAGTTCGGACTGCGGCGCCGTCGCGCGCACGCGCTGCAGGCCGGCGCACAGCGGCAGGCCCAGCGCACGCGCCAGCGGCCGTGCCAGTTCCAGCGCCTGGTCGTAGCCGCGCCGGCGCAGCCGCGCGGAATGCAGCGGCACCGGCAGCACCGCCTGCGGGCGCGGCAAGCCGGCGCAGCGCGCCTGCAGCAACGCCGCCAGCAGGCGCCCGGCGGCCAGGTCCTGGTGGAACTTGAAGCGGCGCAACAGCCCATCCACCGGCGCGGCGTAGACGCAGGCGCTGGCGACCAGGGCCAGCGGCGGCGGTTTGCGTTGGCAGGCGCCGCACAGTTGGCCCGCATCCAGCGCGGGCACCGGCAGCGCACACGCCTGGCAGGCGCTGGCATTCCAGGGCAGCGCGTCGCGGCAGGCCGGGCACAGGTCCAGGCCGGCGGCGCCGGGTTCGGTACAGACCAGGCAGCGCTCCGGCAGCACCCAACGCTGCAGCCGCCGCCAGCAGCCGTCAACCCGGTTCGATTCATTGAAGTTGACAGGGATATCCATGCTCACCAGACTGCCCGCTTTCCCAGCCGCTTACCGTCAGGAAACCCCCATGTCCGCTGTCGTCCGACACGACTGGCAACGCCAGGAACTGCTCGCCCTGTTCGATCTGCCGTTCCCGGAGCTGCTGCACCGCGCCGCCGCCGTGCATCGCGAACACTTCGACCCGGCGCAGGTGCAGGTCTCCACGCTGCTGTCGGTGAAGACCGGCGGTTGCCCGGAGGATTGCGCGTACTGCCCGCAGGCGCAGCGCTACGACACCGGGGTGGACGCGCAGAAGCTGATGAGCACCGAGGCGGTGCTGGAGAAGGCGCGCCAGGCCAAGGCCGCCGGCGCCTCGCGGTTCTGCATGGGCGCGGCGTGGCGCTCGCCGAAGGACCGCGACATCCCCAAGGTCGCGGCCATGATCCGCGAGGTGAAGGCGCTGGGCCTGGAGACCTGCGCCACCCTGGGCATGCTCGACGGGCGCCAGGCGCAGGCGCTGAAGGCGGCCGGGCTGGACTACTACAACCACAATCTGGACACCGCGCCGGACTTCTACGACACGATCATCCACACCCGCCAGTACCAGGACCGCCTGGACACGCTCGCCCACGTGCGCGACGCCGGCATGAAGACCTGCTGCGGCGGCATCGTCGGCATGGGCGAATCGCGCGAGCAGCGCGCCGGCCTGCTGCAGGCGCTGGCCAACCTGCCGGTGCATCCGGACTCGGTGCCGATCAACCGCCTGGTGCAGGTCGCCGGCACCCCGCTGCACGGCACGGTCGAACTGGATCCGTTCGAGTTCGTGCGCACCATCGCCGTGGCCCGCATCGCGATGCCGCAGGCGATGGTGCGGCTGTCGGCCGGCCGCGAGAGCATGAGCGACGAACTGCAGGCGCTGTGCTTCTGCGCCGGCGCCAACTCGATCTTCTACGGCGAAAAACTGCTGACCACCGGCAACCCGGATACCGCACGCGACCAGGCGCTGTTCTCGCGCCTGGGCCTGAAGCCGATGCAGGTGCACGTGGACGCCGATGCGCACGACCACCCCGGCACCGTGCATGCGGACATCACCGCACCGGCGCCGACAGCGGACAGGCCGGCGATCGCCGCGGCGCTGGTCTGACGCCAGCGCGCCGCGCCGGCGCGCGCGCGTCCATCCGCCGATCCGGCCGTCCATCGCCGGCGGCGCCCGGCCCGGCCGGGGACGCGCTACGCTAGCCAACCGATCCCAGGCCCCGCCGCCCATGGCCCGTCCCGATCTGCACGACCGCATCCAGTCCTTGCGCAAGCTGCGCGAGGCGCAGGGCCGCATCCGCGTGCGCCGCAGCGTGGGCCGCCGCGACGGCGTGCGCCTGGAGCTGGACGGGCGCTGGCTGACCGGCTTCTGCAGCAACGACTACCTGGGCCTGGCGCAGCAGTTCGAAGTGCTCGCCGCGCTGCAGGACGCGGCCGCGCGCGAGGGCGTCGGCGCCACCGCCTCGCACCTGGTCTGCGGCCACCATGCGCTGCACGAGAGCCTGGAACGCGAGGTCGCCGACTGGCTCGGCTATCCGCGCGCGCTGCTGTTCGGCAGCGGCTTCCTCGCCAACCTGGCGGTGCAGCAGGCGCTGCTGAGCGAAGAAGAGGACGTGTGCGTGCAGGATCGGCTCAACCACGCCAGCCTGCTCGACGCCACCCGCCTGGCCGGTTGCCGCCTGCGCCGCTATCCGCACCTGGATACCGAAGGCGCGATGCGCCAGCTCAAGCACGCCGCCGACGGCGCGGCGATGCTGGCCACCGATGGCGTGTTCAGCATGGATGGCGACATCGCCCCGCTGCGCTCGCTGACCCTGGTGGCGCGCATGCAGCAGGCGCTGATGTACGTGGACGACGCGCACGGCGTCGGCGTGGTCGGCCCGCATGGCCGCGGCTGCGTGGCCGAGGCCGGGCTGGGCGTGGACGATGTGCCGCTACAGCTGGTGACCCTGGGCAAGGCGCTGGGCGGCTACGGCGCGCTGGTGGTCGGCGACGAGGCGCTGATCCGGCACCTGGCCGAGACCGCGCGCCCCTACCTGTACACCACCGCGCTGCCGCCGGCGCAGGCCGCCGCCTCGCTGGCCGCGGTGAAACTGGCGCGGCGCGACCAGTGGCGGCGCGAGCGCCTGGTCGAGACGATCGCAGCCTTCCGCGGCGGCGCGCGCCGCCATGGCCTGGAACTGATGGCCTCGGACACGCCGATTCAGCCGCTGCTGTGCGGCGACGAGGCCAGCGCGCTGGCGCTGTCGGCGGCGCTGGAACAGGCCGGCTTCCTGGTCTCCGCGATCCGCCCGCCGACCGTGCCCGAAGGCAAGTCGCGACTGCGGGTCACGCTGTCGGCGTTGCACACGCCGGCGCAGGTGCAGGCGCTGCTGGACGCGCTGGCGCTGGCGCGCGACCGCCTGGCCGTGCACCCGGTCGGCCTGCCGGCATGAGCGGGCCGATGTGAGCGGCCCGCGGTGAGCGACGGCGACCTCGCGGCGCGCCGCGAGGTCTGGGCCGCGCTGTCCGAGCTGTATCTGGACGACGATGTCGCCACGCGGCATGCGCACATCGCCGCCGTGCTCGCGGCCTCGCCGTATGCGCCGCAGACGCTGCGGCGCATGCTGTTGCACGACGTGCATCCACGCCTGGCGCCGAACCTGTTGAGCGTGGCCGGGGTCTGGCAAGGCTTCGACGCCGCCTGGCTGAGCGTGGCGATCCAGCGCGGCGAAGGCGTGCAGCGCTGGCCGGCCTGGCGCACCCGCGCCTACCCGCGCGAACAATGGCGCTTGCTGTTGCCGCGGCTGCTGGCGTTGCGCGCGCAACGCTGAGCGCGGCGTTCCCCGGTTCTCTTTTCCCATTCGGCACACGATCGACGATGCACATCGAAACCCTGGGGCACGGCCCCGATCTGGTCCTGATCCACGGCTGGGCGCTGCACGGCGGCATCTTCGCGCCCTTGGTCGAGCGCCTGTCGGCGCAGTTCCGCATGCACCTGGTGGACCTGCCCGGACATGGCCACAGCCGCGGCGACGACACGCCGCTGGCGCTGCCGCACGTGGTCAGCGCGATCGCCGCGGCCACGCCGCCGGCGGCGTGGCTGGGCTGGTCGCTGGGCGGGCTGTTCGCGCTGCATGCGGCGGCGACCCAGCCGCAGGTGCGCGGCCTGGCGATGCTCGCGGCGACGCCGCGGTTCGTGCGCGGCAGCGACTGGCCGCATGCGGTGGAACCGCAGGTGTTCGCGCAGTTCGGCCGCGACCTGGCCGACGACTACCGCGGCACGCTGGACCGCTTCCTGGCGCTGGACACGCTGGGTTCGGCGCATGCGCGCAGCGAATTGCGCACGCTGCGCGAGACCCTGAGCGCGCGCGGCGAACCCGATGCGCAGGCGCTGCAGGACGGGCTGGCGCTGCTCGAGCGCAGCGACCTGCGCCGCGCATTGCCGGGCCTGCGCGTGCCCAGCCTGTGGATCAGCGGCCAGCGCGACCGGCTGGTCTCGCCCGCCGGCATGGACGACGCCGCAGCGCTGACGCAGCATGCGCGGACGTTGCACATCGCCGGCGGCGGCCACGCTCCGTTCCTCGGCCATGCCGACGACGTCGCCATGGCGCTGAGCGAGTTCCTTGCCGCCTTGCCGTAAGGACTACGCCCCCCGGCACTGGCCGCTGGCGAACGATGCGGCAGCCACCTGGCACACCTTCGCATGATGACTGCGCCATCCAAAGCGCAGCCATCGGGACCCCGCGCAGCCGCACCTCCCCGACCCTACGTGATGCAGGCGCGCCGAGATGCTGGATCTGCACGGCAAATCTCCCCATGGCGCCGCCGATGCGCAGCCGAACGCGGATTCAGCGTCGCCAGGCGCTGCGCCAGCGAAGCGTCCGCACTCCAGTGCATCAAGACACCCGCCGTTGCGTGCACTATCCACTGCGACCGCGCGCCCGAGCGCATCAGATCCGCAGGCAGTTTGGAACACCGCGCATGTCATGATCAAAGGCGGCAAGGCGATGCCGACACAGGACAACGAGGCGGAACGCGGCCTGAGATTTCCGGCAACAGGAGAACGACACGATGGTATCGATGCTCGGCAGAATGCTCAGGATGTTCGGGCTCCTGCTCGCGGCAAGCGCCAGCATGCCCGCCATGTCGTCGCCTCCGGCAGCGCCTTGCAGGTTCGAGGCGCCTGCGGACCTGGACGCCACCCCTGCCCGATGGCTCGGCGGTTGCCGACATGGAGCCGCCGACGGCCTCGGCATAGTCAGGGCCGGGACCGCCGAGCCGTATGCCTTCTTCGCGGGACGGATGCAGGAGGGCCGCCCGGCCGAGGGCCTGCTCATGCTGCACGAGGGGGGATTGATGGTAGCCGTTCGCTTCGATGCGGCCTTGCGTGTCGTGAGCAGCGACGGCCTCCGGCCAAACGAGGACGACCGCGTGTTCGCGCAAGCGCGAGCGGCTGCACTCGAAACCGCCGCGCGCTTGCGCCAAGAGGGAAACCAGGCGTCTGCCGCCTACTACGCCGCTCTGGCGCAGCGGATCACGGAGAGCCGTCCGGAATGAACGACCGCGACCGGGCCCTCAGTGTCGCCACCCGATGCGGGGCCAGGGCAAGGTCCTCACCAGGCCGATGATCCTCGGCGTTCGATTGCCCGAGTCCGCCAAGAGCCGCTCCACCGGATCGGCAGCCTGCAGCACCCGACCGGAGACCCCGCCTCGCGTTGCCGCATCTGCGTGCGAATACTGGCGTTCGCAAAACGGCTCGCGGCATCACGCTCGTGGATCGTTCTCGCTGGGCGCCCGCACAACGCACGCAAACAACCGTCGAGGCGGCGCGTGGCTGGCCGCCGCGACGGCGATGGACGATCATCGCGGTTTCGACGAGCGGAGCGAACGCATGGATCTGGGCATCGCCGGCAGATGGGCGCTGGTCTGCGCCTCGAGCAAGGGCCTGGGCCTGGGGTGCGCGCGGGCGCTGGCCGGCGAAGGCGTCAACGTGGTGATCGTGGCGCGCGGCCAGGACGCGCTGGATGCGGCGGCGGACGGCCTGCGCGCGCTGCCCGGCGCCGGCGCGGTGATCGCGGTGGCCGCCGACATCGCCACCGAGGCCGGACGCGCCGCCGCACTGGCGGCATGCCCGCAGGTCGACATCTTGGTCAACAACGCCGGCGGCCCGCCGCCGGGCGACTTCCGCGACTGGGAGCGCGAAGACTGGCTGCGCGCACTGGACGCCAACATGCTGGCGCCGATCGCGCTGATCCGCGCCACCGTCGATGCGATGCAGGCGCGCGGCTTCGGCCGCATCGTCAACATCACCTCGGCAGCGGTGAAGGCGCCGATCGACAGCCTGGGCCTGTCCAACGGCGCGCGCGCCGGCCTGACCGGCTTCGTCGCCGGGCTGGCGCGGCGCACCGTCGCGCACAACGTCACCATCAACAATCTGCTGCCCGGCCAGTTCGACACCGACCGGCTGCGCGGCAACTTCGCCCATGCCGCGCAGCGCAGCGGCACCGACGTGGAGACAGTGGCGGCGCAGAAGCGCGGGCAGATCCCGGCCGGGCGTTTCGGCACGGCGGAGGAATTCGGCGCGGCCTGCGCATTCCTGTGCAGCGCGCAGGCCGGCTACCTCAGCGGGCAGAACCTGTTGCTCGATGGCGGGGCCTATCCAGGGACGTTCTGAAGAGCCGGGAGTGGGGATTCGGGAGTGGGGATGGGGGACTGCGCGCCGTGGCTTCCGATGTTTGACGTTTGTAGTGCGGATGCGTTCGGTGCGGCCTGCGCGCCTGCGTGCAATGCACAGGCCATTGCGTCAGTGGGCAGATCCTGTTGCTCGGTGCGCGGCCCATCCTGGAAAGGGACAGGGTTCGAGACGGAGTGAATGGCTGCGTGCGGTCCGCGCGGTGTCCGCTGATGCGCTCGGACTGATGCGATGGGAATTGAGGAATGGAGAGACGGGAATGGGTAAGCCAGGCGACCGCCTCGCCGCCGCAGCCGTTTCGATTCCCCACTCCCGATTCCCCATTCCCGGCTTTTCGCTGGCCGCTGCGCGCCGCGGCCGGCGATAATGCGCCGATGGATCCTTCTTCGTTCGATGCCAACCACATCCGCCGCGCGTTCTCGCGCGCGGCCGCCAGCTACGATGCCGCCGCCGCCCTGCAGCACGAGGTCGAGAAGCGCCTGCTGGAATCGCTGGACTATCTCGGCGACCGCGTGCCGCAGGTGGTGCTGGACGTGGGCAGCGGCCCCGCGCACGCCGCGGCGACGATGAAGAAGCGCTGGCCGCGCGCGCAGGTGATCGCGCTCGACCAGGCGCTGCCGATGCTGCAGCAGGCCAAGCGCCAGGCCGGCTGGTGGAAGCCGTTCGGCCGCGTCTGCGCCGACGCGCGCGCGCTGCCGCTGGCCGAGCACAGCGTCGATGTGATCTTCAGCAACCTGTGCCTGCAGTGGGTCGAGGACCTGCCGGCGGTGTTCGCCGGTTTCCGCCGCGTGCTCAAGCCCGGCGGCCTGCTGCTGTGCTCCAGCTTCGGCCCGGACACGCTGGTGGAACTGCGCGAGGCATTCGCGCACGCCGACCGCGAGGCGCCGCACGTGAGCCGCTTCGCGCCGATCGCGCAGTTCGGCGATGCGCTGATGCTGTCCGGCTTCCGCGACCCGGTGCTGGACCGCGACCTGTTCACCCTCACCTATCCCGACCTGGCCGCGCTGATGCGCGAATTGCGCGCGATCGGCGCGACCAACGCGCTGCACGCGCGCCGCCATACGCTGACCGGACGCGGCCGTTTCGCCGCCGCCAGCGCCGCCTACGAGCCGCTGCGCAACGCCGACGGCACGCTGCCGAGCAGTTGGGAAGTGATCTATGCGCACGCCTGGGCACCGCCGCCGGGCGCGCCGATCCGCGAAGGCGGCAGCGAGATCGCCGCGGTGCCGGTGTCGGCGATCCCGATCCGCCGCCGCGGCGATTGAGGCGACGCGCTTCGCTCCGGGAATCGGGAATCGGGAATCGGGAATCGTAAGAGCCCAGAACCGGATGCACTACCTGTAGGAGCGGCTTCAGCCGCGACAGGCGTTACCGGTAACGCCTGTCGCGGCTGAAGCCGCTCCTACACGGCAGCCCAGGCCGCCGCAGTTCCAGCGCGGCACACCCGACTGCGCTGGACAGCGCTCAGGCTGACACCTGGTCGATCCAGTCCTGCAGGTTGTAGTAGTTGCTGACCCGGGCGATCTTGCCGTCGCGGATGTCGAAGAACGCCCCGCCCGGCAGCACGTAGGTCTGCCCGCGCGCCGGCGGCAGGCCTTCGTCGGTGTGATGGTATTCGCCGTGCACCACGTACTCGGCGGCGGCGCGGCGGCCGTCCTGCCCGCCCAGCACCACGATGTCGCGCAGCTGTTCGCGGTAGCTGGCGTTCATCCGCTGCAGGAACGCGGCGAAGGTGTCCTTGCCGGTCTCGCGCGCGCCCTGGTTGAGGTCGTGCGCCACGTCGTCGGTCAGCTTGTCGAGCATCGCCGCCCAGTCGCCGCGGTTGAACGCGTCGTAATAGGACAGCACCAGTTCGATGGCGCGGTCCTGCTCGCGGGTTCCGTCGATCTTCATCGCCACCACCTCATGCCATGCCGGGCGCCCATGATACGGCGGCCGGGCCCGCTCAGGCGCCCGGCACCAGCAGGTCGCGGTGAAAGAAGTAGACCTCCTGCAGCAGGAAGCGCCAGCGGGTCTGGAAGCTGCGGAAGCGGGTGCTCGGGGTCGAGGACGCCAGCGCGTCGATCTGCAGCTCGCGGCACAGCCGCAGCGCCCGCGCCATGTGCAGCGGATCGCTGACGACGATCGCCCGGTGCAGGCCGTGGCTGCGCATCAACCCGCGCGCCTCGAGCAGGTTCTGGCGGGTGGTACGCGAGACGGTCTCGATCAGGATCGCGTCGGCCGGCACGTCGTGGCGCAGCGCGTAGCGGCGCGCCACCTGCGATTCGGCGAAACGCGCGCCGTTGCCGCCGAAGCCGCCGGTGAAGATCAGGGTCGGCGCATAGCCGCGCTGGTACAGGTCCAGGCCGTGGCGGATGCGTTCCTCGAACACCGGCGAGGGCTTGGCGTCGTAGGCGGCCGCGCCGAGCACGATGATCGCGTCGGCCGGCGCCGCCTGGTCGCGGTCGCCGACCCAGACGATGTAGATCGCCACGCCCAGCAGCCACAGGCCCAGCACCGCGGCCAGCCGACCGAGCCAGCCCAGCCAGCCGCGCCGCCGCCGCGGCTTCAAGCCGCGCCCCACGGCAGGGTGTCGAGGTCGACGTTGCCGCCGGACAGGATCAGCCCGACCCGGCGCCCGGCGAAGCGCTCGGGCTGCGCCAGCACCGCCGCCAGCGCGATCGCCGACGAGGGTTCCACCACCTGCTTGAGCACCTGCCACAGCAACCGCATCGCCGCCACGGTGGCGGCGTCCTCGACCACGATCGTCTCCGCCTGGCCATGCAGCAGCGCGAAGTTGGGCGCGCCGAGAGTGCCGCGCAGGCCGTCGCAGACCGTGTCCGGAACGAAGTCCACGCGCAGCGCGCCGGCCGCCAGCGAGCGCGCGGTGTCGGCGGCGCCGGCCGGCTCGGCCAGCAGCAGGCGTGCCTGCGGCGCCAGCGCCGACAGCGCCAGGCGGCTGCCGGCGGCCAGGCCGCCGCCGCCGACCGGCACCACCAGCAGGTCGAGCGGGCCGCTGGCGCCGAGCAATTCCAGGGTCGCGGTGCCCTGGCCGGCGATCACCGCCGGATCGGTATACGGATGCACCAGGGTCGCGCCGGTCTGCTGCTGCACCTGCGCGCACATCGCCTCGCGCGCTGCGATGCCGGCTTCGCAGCGCCACAGGGTGGCGCCGTCGCGGGCGATGTTGGCCAGCTTGGCCGCCACCGCGCCCTCCGGCACCACCACGTGGCAGCCGATGCCGCGGCTACGCGCGGCCTGCGCCAGGGCCGCACCGTGGTTGCCCGAGGAATGGGTGACCACGCCGCGCGCGGCCTGCGCCTCGCTCAGCGCCCACACCGCATTGCAGGCGCCGCGGAACTTGAACGCGCCGCTGCGCTGCAGGTGCTCGGCCTTGAAGAACAGTGTCGCGCCGGTCGACGCGTCCAGCGCCCGCGAGCGCAGGACCGGCGTCACCTGGGCATGCGGCGCGATCCGCGCGGCGGCGGCGGTCACATCCGCGAAAACGGGCAGTGAAGATGAGAACATGCGTGAAAGGTTAGCGTATCGTCCCAAGTTCGCGGTGTCGCGGGCTGCCAAGGCAACACAGCCGTTGCACGCGACTTAAGCGTTCAATCAACGACGAAGCGGGTTAAGGGGGCATTCAATGCAACACGCCGAACCTGTCTGTCAGCCTCAGGGAGAGGATTCGCCATGAACATGCGCCTGATCTTGGCCGCTGGATTGCTGGCCACGCTGAGCGGCTGCGCCACCTACGACTACGCCGACAGCGGTGGCGGCTATTACCGCGGTGCCCCCTCGGTCGAATACCGCTATCCGGACGGCTATTCCGACGGCTACTACGCGCCTTATGGTGCCGTGCCCTATGGCTATGGCGCCGGTTATTACGGCTATGGCTACTACGGCTACGGCGGCCCTTACTACTACCGCGACTACTACGGTCCGCCGCGGCACCGTCCGCCGCCGCGCCCGCGGCCCGACGACAACGGCCGCCCGCCGGACCGACCGCCGCCGGTCATCGGCGGTGGCGGCGGCCGGGTCAAGTCGCCGTGGCGCGACCTGGACCGGCTGCGCCGTCCCGATGCCGCCAACGCCGGCCCACGCCCTCAGGCGATGCAGCCGCGTCCGCAGTCGATGCAGCCACGTCCGGCCAGCGCGCCGCGGCCGGCCGCCCAGCCGCGTCCGGCCGCGCCCCGGCCTGGCAATCTGGGTCGTAGCAATGGGACGAAGCGCACACTAGAGCCCTAAGAAAAGGCTTGATTTCACGCAGGCACAAGACGCACTCTACGTCGTACGGGGTGACCGCCTGCGTCGCTTTATGACCCGAAGCGATCGCCCCACCGTCTATGTCGATGTCCGACAGGGAAATCTGGATCCCCCCTGTTCCGGCCCTGTCGGGCGTCGGCGCCTAAAACGAAAAGCCCCGGTTCGCCGGGGCTTTTCGCGTTCGGGCCTTGCGGTTGCTGGCATCGGACCCGAATCGCAGACATAAAAAAGGGCCGGCAGTCCCCCGACTACCGGCCCCCAGCTCCCCCAACGTGCGCGTGACTGGCCCCTGTTCCAATTCCAGTCGTACGCCCCTGACGCAATGCCACGTTGGGTGCAGTAGGGATATCTGCAGACTACGTGCCAACTTTAGGGCCGAATCCGTAAACTGTGATGCGAACTCCAAAAATTCCGTTTTTCGGCGCGCGCCGTCCCGCGCACGCCCCCATCCCGGTCCGCGCGACCGGGCGGACGAATACCCGATGAGCGATTCCTTCTACCGCTACGACGTCATCGTGATCGGCGGCGGCCATGCCGGCACCGAAGCGGCGCTGGCCTCCGCGCGCGCTGGCGCGCGCACCCTGCTGCTGACCCACAACGTGGAGACGGTGGGCGCGATGAGCTGCAACCCGGCCATCGGCGGCATCGGCAAGGGCCATCTGGTCAAGGAGATCGATGCGCTGGGCGGGGCGATGGCGCATGCCGCCGACCTGGCCGGCATCCAGTGGCGCACGCTCAATGCCTCCAAGGGCCCGGCGGTGCGCGCCACCCGCTGCCAGGCCGACCGCAACCTGTATCGCGGCGCGGTCCGGCGCCTGGTCGAGGCGCAGCCCGACCTGACCCTGTTCCAGGCCGCGGTGGACGCGCTGATCGTGGAGGGCGAGCGCGTGCGCGGCGCCGTCACCCAGACCGGCCTGCGCTTCGAGGCGGCGGCGGTGGTGCTGACCGCCGGTACCTTCCTGGCCGGCAAGATCCACATCGGCCAGACCCAGTACGCCGGCGGCCGCGCCGGCGACCCGCCGGCCACCGCGCTGGCGCAGACGCTGCGCGACGGCCGCTTCGGCGTGGACCGGCTCAAGACCGGTACCCCGCCGCGCATCGACGGGCGCAGCCTGGACTACGCGGCGATGGAGGAGCAGCCCGGCGACGATCCGCTGCCGGTGATGTCGTTCATGGGCGAGCTCGCCCAGCATCCGCGGCAGGTCTCGTGCTGGATCACCCATACCACCGAGCGCACCCATGACATCATCCGCGGCGCGCTGGACCGCTCGCCGCTGTACACCGGCCAGATCGAGGGCATCGGCCCGCGCTACTGCCCGTCGATCGAGGACAAGGTGGTGCGCTTCGCCGAGAAGGCCAGCCACCAGATCTTCGTCGAGCCGGAAGGCCTGGACGTGGCCGAGATCTATCCCAACGGCATCTCCACCTCGCTGCCGTTCGACGTGCAGCTGGAGCTGGCGCGCTCGATCCGCGGCTTCGAGCGCGCGCACATCACCCGTCCCGGCTACGCGATCGAATACGACTTCTTCGACCCGCGCGGGCTGAAGGCCTCGCTGGAGACCAAGGCGATGCCCGGGCTGTTCTTCGCCGGCCAGATCAACGGCACCACTGGCTACGAGGAAGCGGCCGCGCAGGGTCTGATCGCCGGGCTCAATGCCGCGCGCCAGGTGCGCGGGCTGGAGCCGTGGACGCCGCGCCGCGACCAGGCCTACATCGGCGTGCTGATCGACGACCTGATCACCCACGGCACCACCGAGCCGTACCGCATGTTCACCAGCCGCGCCGAATACCGGCTGCAGCTGCGCGAGGACAACGCGGATGCACGCCTGACCGGCATCGGCCACGACCTGGGCCTGGTCGGCGAGGCGCGCTGGGCGCGCTTCCAGGCCAAGCAGGAGGCGGTGGCGCGGGAGAACGAGCGGCTGCGCGCGCTGTGGGCCACGCCCGGCAATGCGCTGGGCCGCGAGGTCGCCGCGACGCTGGGCGTGGCGGTGAGCCGCGAGACCACCGTGCTCGACCTGATCAAGCGCCCGGAGCTGGACTACGCCGCGCTGATGCGGGTGCCGTCGCTGGGCCCGGGCGTGGACGACGCGCAGGTCGCCGAGCAGGTCGAGATCGGCATCAAGTACGCCGGCTACCTGGACCGCCAGCGCGACGAGATCGCGCGCCAGCAGCGCCACGAGGACACGCCGATCGCCGAGGCGTTCGACTACGCGCAGGTGCGCGGGCTGTCGGCCGAGGTACAGCAGAAGCTGCAGCGCGTGCGCCCGCAGACCGTGGGCCAGGCGCAGCGCATTCCCGGCATGACCCCGGCGGCGATCTCGCTGCTGCTGGTGCACCTGGAGCGCGCGCGGCGCAGCCGGGTGGCGTAAGCGGCGCCGCTGCGGCACTCTGCCCTGCCCCGCAGCAGGACGACAGGCCATGGACATCCACCCGATCGCGCCGGACAAGCGCGCCGCCGTACTGGCCGCGCTCGGCGACATCGAGCGCAGCCACGACGTGCGCATCCTGCTGGCCTGCGAGTCCGGCAGCCGCGGCTGGGGATTTTCCTCGCCCGACAGCGACTACGACGCGCGCTTCGTCTATGTCCATCGGCCGGATTGGTATCTGACCGTCAACGAACGCACCGGACCGGGCGAGGCGCAGCGCGACGTGATCGAACTGCCGATCGCCGACGACCTGGACGTCAGCGGCTGGGACCTGCGCAAGGCGCTGCGCCTCGTGTCCAAGTCCAATCCGACGCTGCTGGAATGGCTGCAGTCGCCACTGGTCTATCGCCAGGATCCCGCCGCCGTCGCCGGGCTGCTGCAGATGGCGGACGCGTTCTACTCGCCGCTGGGCACCTGGTGGCACTACTTCAACATGGCCAAGAGCAACTACCGCGGCTATCTTCGCGGCGAACGCATCCGCACCAAGAAGTACCTGTACGTGCTGCGCCCGGTGCTGGCCTGCCAGTGGATCGAACGCGAGCAGGGAATGCCGCCGATGGCGTTCGAGCTGCTGCTGGAGGCGCTGCTGCCGTCGGGACCGCTGCGCGACGCGATCGATGCCTTGCTGGAGAAGAAACGCGCCGCCGCGGAAATCGAGGACGGTCCGCGGGTCCCGGCGATCAGCGACTTCCTGGACGCCGAACTGGGGCGCATGGGCGCCGCCGCGCCGCGCCTGGCTACCGGCAGCGGCCATCCGCGGGCGCTGGATGCGTTGTTCCGGCAGTTGATCCGCGCCGAAGCCTAGGCGTCGGCGACGCGTCTGCGCGCGTCGTGGGAGCGGGTTCGCTCGCGACAGATCCAGCGACGCAGCCGGTCGCGACCGAAGTCGCGTTTGCGCATGGCACCGGCAACATTCGACCAACGCGGCAGGCGGCGCGCTGTCTTGCATCAGGCGCTTGCAGGTCGTCGTCCACGCCGGCTTCGATGCTGTGCCCCACTCCCCGGCCGCAGCGCGCAGCCCGGATCGCGTGGAGCCGCTGCCGCGTTCCTGCCTTGCAACCGGCCCGCTTCTTCGTCACCTTGTCCACGCGGGACTTTCGCTATTGAAGGGCGTGTGCAGGTGCCGACCGAGCCGACGCAGATCACATGACGATGCGCAGAAGAACGGGATGCATGTGAAAAAAACCGGCTTGGGGGCTGGCGGCGACGACTGGGTGGCGCGAAACCTCCCCGACCAGGCGCAGTGGCCGCGGGTCCAACGCCTGCTGCGGTTCGGCGGGCTCGCCTGCATGGCGCACGGCCTGGCATGGACGGCGTACTACATCACGCATGGCATGAGCGCACTGGCGCTCGTTCTCTTTTCGGTCATGCTGATGGGCACGGCCTGCCTGTACATGTCGCGCAGGCTCGATCGCGGTTCCCTCGTCGCCATCGCGCATCTGCTGCTGATCATGACGGTATTCGCCAGCCTGGCCGATACGCCGACCGCGGCGGCGGCGCGATCGACGCATCTGTTCCTTCTGCCGATCGGTGCAGCCGCCTTTTTCCTGTTCCGCAGCGAAGGGGTCTACCTGCGCTGGGCATTCCCGGCGTTGTGCTTTGCGTTGCTGATCGCGCTGGCCATCATCCCTGGCAGCCTCGGCGTTGCGCTGAGGCTGATGCCGGAGGAGATCCGCCGGATCGGCCATGCCCTGAACACCGCGACCGCGATGATCCTGACCGCCGGGGTGTTGGCCATCTTCAGCGAGGACATCAAGGTGCGGCTGGACCAGCATGCGGCGCTGGTCCGCGCGCTCGCGCACGATGAGTTGTGCGCCCACCTGCAGCCACAGGTGTCGGCGCGCGGACGGCTGGTCGGCGCGGAAGTGCTGCTGCGCTGGAATCGACCGGGCTATGGATTGCAGCCGCCGGCAGAGTTCATTCCGCTGGCCGAAAGTACCGGGCTGATCCATCAGATCGGCATGTGGGTGCTGGAACAGGCCTGCCTGCAGCTGAAAGCCTGGTCGCGGCATCCCGGCACCGCGGATCTGGTGCTGTCGGTCAACGTCAGCCCCTTGCAACTGGTGTCGGCGAGCTTCGTCGAAGACGTGCGCGACGTGGTCGGCCGGATCGGCGCTCCGGCGAACAGACTCCGCTTCGAGATCACCGAGTCGGCGCTGGCGAGCGACCTGCCCTTGGTCACCGCGAGGATGAACGCGCTGCGCGAGGACGGGATATCGTGGTCGCTGGACGACTTCGGCACGGGTTTCTCTTCGCTGTCGCTGCTGCAGGCGCTGCCGCTGGACGAACTGAAGATCGACCGGTCGTTCGTCCGTGGAATGACCGCAGACGGCAACCAACGCGAGCTGGTGCGCAAGATCATCGAGATCGCGGGCATCCTGGGTATCTCCACGGTCGCCGAAGGCGTGGAGACGGAGCAGCAGCATGCATGGCTGGGCGAGATGGGATGCACGGCGTACCAGGGCTATCTGTTCGGCCGCCCGGTCGCCGCGGATACGTTTGCGCAGGCCCATCTGGGCACGCTGGTTTCGCCACCGGGCGTTTCGCACGGGGACGCCGACCGCGGTCCATTCCGCGAGTAGCAAGCTGCGCAAGCCTGCGCTCCCGTCAGCGCGTTACGCGTCTGTGGGAGCGACTTCAGTCGCGACGGCCTTCCCGGTAACGCCCGTCGCGACTGAAGTCGCTCCCACATCGCGCATCCGCGTGAACTGACTCGAACTTGCGCGGCCCCGCGCTCAGCGGCTCGCCGCGGCAGGGGCTGTCGCGCTCGCATCCGCGCCGCCGCCCAGCACGGTGTACAGCGCGACCCGGTTGCTGTCGTCCTGCAGGCGCAGGGCGATCAGATCCTGCTGTGCGGCGTACAGCGAACGCTGCGCGTCCAGCACCTGCAGGTAGTCGTCCACGCCGGCGCGGTAGCGCGCCTCGGCCAGCGTGTGGCTGCGGCGCACCGCGTCCACCAGCGCCTGTTGCGCGCTCAGCTGCGCCGCGAGGTGGTCGCGCTGCGCCAGCGCATCGGCGACGTCGCTGAAGGCGCTCTGGATGGCCTTCTCGTATTGCGCCACGGCGATGTTCTTGCCGATCTTCGATACGTCCAAGGAAGCCTTCAGCGCGCCGGCGTGGAAGATCGGCAGGGCGATGCTGGGCACGAACGACCAGGTCCGCGAGCCCGCCGCGAACAGCGTGGACAGCGCGTCGCTGCTGCGGCCGGTGGAGGCGGTCAGCGAGACGGTCGGGAAGAACGCCGCGCGGGCGGCGCCGATGTCGGCGTTGGCCGCCTTCAGCGCATGCTCGGCAGCGAGCACGTCGGGACGCTGCAGCAGCACCGTGGCATCCAGTCCCGCCGGCAGCGGAGCCAGGGCCACGCTGCCGTCGAACGCATCGGGCCCGGCGAGCAACGCGGCGTCCACCGGCGCGCCGACCACCAGTTGCAAGGCATCGCGGGCCTGGGCGAGCTGGGTGGCATCGCGCGCCACATCGACGCGGGCCGCTTCCACGCTGCTCTGGATCTGCGCCAGGTCCAGCCCGGAGCCGATGCCGTTGTCGTGCTGGGCGCGGCTGCGCCTGAGCGTCTGCTCCTGGCTGTCCAGGGTCTGCTGCGCCAGGGCCAGCAGTTGCCGGTCGGCACCGACCGCGAGCCAGTCGTCGGCGATCTGGCCGATCAGGCTCAGGCGCACGCTGCGTTGCGTTTCGGCACTGGCCAGCCAGGTTTCCAGGGCCTCGTCCTTCAGGCTGCGCACGCGGCCGAACAGGTCCAGTTCCCAGCTGCTGATGCCGACCTGCAGCGTGTCGCTGCTGTCGATCTGCGCCTGCCCGGTGTCGCTGGCGCTGGCGCTGGTCCGCTGGCGGCTGTTGCTGGCATTGGCATCCAGCGAAGGCGCCAGCGCGGCGCGCTGGATCCGGTACTGCGCGCGCGCCTTGTCGATGTCGAGCATGGCCACACGCAGGTCGCGGTTGTTGTCCAGGCCCAGGGCGATGACCTGGCGCAGGCGCGGATCGAGGAACACCGCGCGCCAGTCCGGCATCGCCAGCGCGGCGCCGGCACCGGGCGTGGCGCTGTCCGCGGTGTCGAACTGCAGCGGCACCGGCGGCGCCGGGCGCGTGTAGTGCGGGGCCATGCTGCACGCGGCCAGCGCCGCGCAGCAGGCCACGGCCAGCAAGCGGAACGACCGGGTGCTCATGGCGCGGCCTCCAGCGGCGGATGCTTGCTGCCGGGGAACACGCTGCGCACGATGACGTAGAACAAGGGCACGAAGAACAGGCCCAGGGTGATCGAGGCCAGCGTGCCGCCGGTCACGCCGGTGCCCAGCGAATGGCGCGCGGCCGAGCCGGCGCCGTGACTGAACACCAGCGGCAGCACGCCGAGCAGGAACGCCAGCGAGGTCATCAGGATCGGCCGCAGGCGCATCTGCACCGCGTGCAGGGTGGCCGCCAGCAGGCTTTCGCCGCGCTGTTCCAGCTCGCGCGCGAACTCGACGATCAGGATGCCGTTCTTGGCCGCCAGGCCGACCGTGGTCAGCAGGCCGACCTGGAAGTACACGTCGTTCTGCAGGCCGCGCACGGTCATCAACAGCGCCGCGCCGAACACGCCCACCGGCACCGCCAGCATCACCGCGAACGGGATCGTCCAGCTTTCGTACAGCGCCACCAGGCACAGGAACACGAACAGCAGCGAGATCGCGTACAGCGCCGGCGCCTGGTTGGCCGACAGCTTCTCCTGGTAGGCCATGTCCGACCACGCATAGCCGAAGCCGTGCGGCAGCTGCTTGCTCAGTGCGGCCATCGCGTCCATCGCCGCGCCGGAGCTGACGCCCGCCACCGCCTGGCCGGTGAGTTCCATCGCCGACACGCCGTTGTAGCGCTCCAGCGCGGCCGGCGCGCTGGTCCAGTGCGAGGTGGTGAAGGCGGACATCGGCACCATGTCGCCGCTGGCGTTGCGCACCGTCCAGCGCTGCAGATCCTGCGGTGCCATGCGCGCCTCGGCGTCGCCCTGCACGAACACCTTCTTGATGCGGCCCTTGTAGATGAAGTTGTTGACGAAGTCGCCGCCGAGCGCGCTGTTGAGCGTGGCGTTGATGTCGCCCGGGTCCACGCCCTGCGCCTGCGCCTTATCGTCGTCGATCTTGACCGCATAGACCGGCGCGTCCTCCAGGCTGGCGTAGCGCACGTCGCGCAGCTTGGGATCCTGCCCGGCCAGGCGCAGCAGCTTGTCGCGCGCGTTCACCAGGGCGGCGTGGCCGGCGCCTTCGTAGTCCATCAGTTCGAAGGTGAAGCCGGAGGCGTCGCCGAGCCCGCTGATGGCCGGCGGCGAGGTCACGAACAGCTCCGCGTCGGGCACGTCGGCCAGGGCCTTGTTGAGATGCGCGGCGATGGTGTCGGCGTCGTCCTCGCGGTCGTCCCAGTCCTTGAGGCGGACGAAGGCCATGCCGACGTTCTGGCCGGCGCCGGTCACGCTGAAGCCGGCCGAGGACAGCACCGAGCGCACGCCCGGCTCGTGCAGCGCGGCCTTGGTCAGGCGGTCGGTCACCGCCAGGGTCTGCTCCAGGGTGGAGCCGGCCGGCAGCTTGACCAGCACGTTGAGCATGCCCTCGTCCTCGTCGGGCAGGAACGCGCCGGGCAGGCGCCACAGCAGCACGCCGGTGACGCCCAGCAGCAGCGCGTAGGCGAGCAGGCCCAGCGCGCGCCGGCCCAGCACCCGCTCGACCAGCGCACGGTAGCGCTCGGACAGCGCACGGAAGCGCGTGTTGAACCAGGCGAAGAACCGGCCGAGGCGGCCGTGCGAACCGATCGGTTCCTCGCCCTGGTGCAGCGGTTTGAGAATGGTCACGCACAGCGCCGGGGTCAGGGTCATCGCCACCAGCACCGACAGGATCATCGAGGCGGCGATGGTGATCGAGAACTGCCGGTAGATGACCCCGGTGACGCCGTTGAAGAAGGCCATCGGCACGAACACCGCGGTCAGCACCAGCACGATGCCGACCAGCGCGCCGCCGATCTGCTGCATCGAGCGCAGCGTCGCCTCCTTCGGCGGCAGCCCTTCCTGGCTCATGACCCGCTCCACGTTCTCCACCACCACGATGGCGTCGTCCACCAGCAGGCCGATCGCCAGCACCATCGCGAACATGGTCAGGGTGTTGATCGAGTAGCCGAACGCGGCCAGCACGCCGAAGGTGCCCATCAGCACCACCGGCACCGCGATGGTCGGGACCAGCGTGGCGCGCCAGTTCTGCAGGAACAGGTACATCACCGCCACCACCAGCAGCACCGCCTCGATCAGGGTGATGACCACTTCCTTGATCGAGGTGGTCACGAACGGCGTGGTGCTGAAGGCGATGTGGTAGGTGTAGCCGTGCGGCCAGTACTGCTTGAGCTCCTGCAGGCGCGCGTCGATCGCCTTGGACGTTTCCACCGCGTTGGCGTCGGCGTTCAATTCGATGCCGAGCGAGGCCGACGGCTTGCCGTTGAAGCGGGTGATGCTGTCGTAGGTTTCCGGACCCAGGCCGATCCTGGCCACGTCGGACAGGTGCACTGCCGCGCCGCCGGGGCCGCTCTTGAGCACGATCGCGCCGAACTGCGCCGGCGTGTGCAGGCGGCTGCGCGTGGTCACGGTCGCATCCAGGCGCTGCCCGCGCGGCGCCGGCTGGCCGCCGATCTCGCCGGCCGACACGTCGGTGTTCTGCGCCTGCAGCGCGTTCTCCACGTCCGAGGGCATCAGCGCGTACTTGCGCAGCTTCTCCGGATCCAGCCAGATGCGCATGGCGTACTCCGAGCCCATCGGCTGGATGTTGCCCACGCCGCTGACGCGGCTGATCTGGTCGTCGATGTTCGATTCCATGTAGTTGGCGACATCGAAGTTGTCCATGCTGCCGTCGTCGGAGGTGAACGCCACCACCTCGAACAGCGAACCGCTGGACTTGGTGATGACGATGCCGTTCTGCTGCACGTCCTGCGGCAGCACCGACATCACCGACTGCAGCTGGTTCTGCACCTGCACCTGCGCGGTGTCGGCATTGGTGCCGGTCTCGAACACCAGGTTGACCTGCGCGGTCCCGTCCGAGGCGCTGGTCGAGGTCATGTACAGCAGATGGTCCAGGCTCTGCTGCGACTGCTCGATCAGCTGGGTGACCGTGTTCTCCACGGTCTGCGCCGAGGCGCCGGTGTAGGTGGCGCGCACGGTGATGGTCGGCGGCGCCATCTGCGGATAGCGCTCGATCGGCAGCGCGTGGATGGCCAGCATGCCGACCAGGACGACGACGATGGCCATGACCCAGGCCACCACCGGGTGGTTGACGAAGAAACGCGACATGGCAGCTCCTCAGTCGGCCTGGGCGTCGCCCGGCACCGCGGGCGCGGCCTCGAGCTGCGCGGCGCTGACCGCATACGGCACGACCGGTTTGCCGATCTCGGCGCGGCTGCCGTTGACGACGATCAGCCGTTCGCCCGGCTTGAGTCCGGCCTGCACCACCCAGTCGTGGCCGACCGCGTCGCCGGTGCGGATGCGGCGCTCCTCGACCCGGTTGTGCGCGCCGAGCAGCTTCACCAGCGGATCGCCCTTGGCATCGCGGGTCACCGCCTGCTGCGGCACCAGGATCGCGTTCGGGTCGCTGGCCAACGGCAGCAGCGCGCGCAGGTACATGCCGGGCAGCAGCAGATGCTGCGGATTGGGCACGACCACGCGCAGGGTGACCCCGCCGGTGCCGGGATCGACCGAGGTGCCGACGAACTCCAGCGTGCCCGGATGCGGATAGAAGCTGCCGTCCTCCAGGCGTACCCGCACCGAGATCTTGCCGTCGGCCGCCTTGATCTGGCCGGCATCGAGCCGCTCGCGCAAGGCCAGCATCTGCGTGCTGGACTGGCTCACGTCCAGGTAGATCGGGTCCAGCCGCTGGATCTTGGCCAGCGCCGCATCCTGCTGCGCGGTCACCAGCGCGCCGGCGGTATAGGCCGAACTGCCGATGGTGCCGGAGATCGGCGCCGTCACCCGGGTGTAGTCGAGATTGATGCGCGCCGCCTGCAACGACGCCTGCGCCGCCACCACGTTGGCTTCGGCTTCCTGCAAGGCGGCCTGCGCGTCGTCGGCGTCCTGTTTGCTGGCCGCGTCCTGTTCGACCAGGGTGCGGTAGCGCGCGGCCTTGGGACGCGCCGCGACCACGGCGGCCTGGGCCTGCGCGAGCTGCCCGCGCGCCGTGTCGTAGGCGGCCTGGTACGGCGCAGGATCGATTTGGTACAGCACCTGCCCGGCCTGGACTTCCTGGCCTTCGGTGAACAGCCGTTGCCGCAGCAGACCGTTGACCTGCGGTCGCACGTCGGAGACTTCGTAGGCCACGGTGCGCCCGGGCAGCGACTGCTCCACCGGCAAGCTGTGCGGGGTCAGCGCGAGCGTGCCGACCTTGATCGGCGGTGGCGGTTGCGGCGCGGACGAACACCCCGCCGCCATCGCGAGCGCGACGACGGAACCACAGAGAATGAAACAACGAGGCGCGGCGAAAGCGTCGAGCATGGGGGTCAAATCGTGGGGGTGGGAAGATCGAAGCGCGCAACGCTACACGAAATGTATTCCCGCGATATATCCGCACGAAAACCGCAGTCAGCTGCCACTACAACTTGCGCGTGCGCGCAGAAAGATTGACGAAAGATTCGTATTGCGGGCGATACGTTGGTATCGCATCGGGATACGGATATTCCGGTCGCCGTGTCGCGTTTGCGGCACGTTTCCAACCCGTTGCCGGGCGCGCTGTTGCGCTCGCCGATGGCAGCGCCATTCGCTGCCGATACAAAGACGCACCCTCGATCCCGAGCAACACGCGCCACCTTGCGCGTGCACGGAAAAGAAAGATGGAAGAGGTGAGCTGGGGCGACACGCCAGCGCGCGCAAGAGCAGGCGTGCGGCTTGTATCTGTCAGCGCCAACGCAACCTGCCGGAGAATCGATGACACGCCCTGGCGAACACGCATGGCGATGCGGAAATGACAGGGACGCGACAGTGAAGGAGCCACCGATGCGATCGGCGGCGCGCTGCGGCGATCGGCGCAGCGGCGAGGGATGTTTTTCGGCAGCGCGTCGTGCGGGACGCGCTGCCGCGCGACTCAGTCCTCGTCCGCCGCGGCCTCGCGGCCCTGCTGGCGGATGATCGCTTCCTGCCGCGCGTCCTCGATCGAGTCGCGCACCGCGCGCACGTCGGCGCGGCGGGTGTCGAAGACGAAGCGGCCGCTGAGCGCGCTATCCGGGCGCAGTTCGCCCTTCTCGTACAGCGCCCACATCTCTTCGCCGTAATGGGTTTCGTTGAGCTCCGGGGCGAAGCGGCCGAGGCAGTCGCGCAGGTTGTGCACGTCGCGCAGCAGCATGTCGCGCGCGGCGTTGTTGCCGGCGGCGCTGACCACCTGCGGGAAGTCGATCACCACCGGGCCCTCGGCGGCGACCAGCACGTTGTATTCGGACAGGTCGCCGTGCACCAGGCCCAGGCACAGCATCTTCACCACGTCGCCGATCAATTGCATGTGGAACGCGCGCGCCTGCTCCGGCTCCAGCTCCACTTCGCCCAGCCGCGGCGCGCTCTGCCCGTCGGCGTCGGTGACCAGGTCCATCAGCAGCACGCCGTGGAAGTAGCCGCGCGGCTGCGGCACGTGCACGCCGGCGTCCACCAGCTGGTACAGGGTGTTGGCCTCGGTGTCCTTCCACGCGGCTTCCTGCTCGCGGCGGCCGAACTTGGTCGCCTTGCCCATCGCCCGCGCCTGGCGGCTGCCGCGCACCTTGCGGCCCTCCTGGTACTGCACGCGCGCCTGGAAGCTGCGCTGCGCCATGTCCTTGTAGACCTTGGCGCACAGCACCTCGGCGCCGGCCTGGACCACGTACACGGCGGCCTCCTTGCCACTCTTGAGCGGGCGCAGCACGCTGTCGATGACGCCATCCTCGATCAGCGGCTGCAGGCCCTGGGGGGTTTTCATCGGACGCGGGGCACCTTGGGGGAAAACACGATTATGGCCCAACCTTGCGTGCATGCCGGTCGACAACTGCGGCATGGCCGGCCGCCAGCGGAGTAAAGTGGCACCCGCGATCGCCGCCACGGCGGCCGCAGTCGGCAATCCACAGTGCAATCGTCCAGAGGGTGTCATGAGCAAGGGCATGGATCAGAAGAAGAGCGACAAGAAGCAGCCGACCAAGACGCTGAAGGAAAAGCGCGCGGCCAAGAAAGAAAAGAAGAAGTAGCAAGCGCCTCCGGCGAGCTCGCGCGACGGGCTCGCCGGAACGTGGCCGCAGACGCGGCACGCCGCAGCAGGGCCGGCTCTTCACAGATCCGGACGCGGCGGCCCGATGCGGATCCCGGTGGCGCGTGAACGACCGTGCCGCGCCCGCGCGCACTGCGATCGCCCCATCCCTGCATCGGCCCGGCCACCGCGCAGACGCCGCGGTCCGCGCATGCGTTGCCGCCCGCATGGGTCCACCGGCCGTCCACGCCGCTGCGTTCCACCGCGATCTGCGCCTCGCCGCCCTCGCACTCGCCCCAGCCGTCGGTCGATCTGCCGCACGCCGATCGGCGCCTCGCCGCGACCGATGCCAAATTCGCACATCGGTGCGATAATCGACCAGACCTCTCGGAATGCGCCGTCGTCGGTGCCGCCCGCCAGGACGGCGGCGCGCTGGTGTCGCCGTCGCGTTTCCCGGCGCAGCGGCAGGCCACGGAAGACGCCTTCCGCTGTGGTCAGGACCCGTCCGTTTCCCTAGCCGTCTGACGGAACGCCCGGGAACACCGCCGTCGCGCAACCGCGCGCGGTCACGGAGTCTGCAGAGGAATACGCAACGTGAATACGCAATCGGATGTCTCGGTCCTGGGCCGCGGACTGCTTTGGGTGGTCGGCCTGTTGCTGGTGCTGATCGGCGGCGTGCTGCTGGTCGGCGGCCTGCGCCTGGCGACGGAGGGCGGCAGCTGGTACTTCCTGCTGATGGGGCTGGCCACGCTGGCCGCCGGCATCCTGGTGATCGCGCGCCGGCCCGCCGGCGCCGCGCTGTACGCCGCGGCCTTCGTCGGCACGCTGGTGTGGGCGCTGTGGGAAGTGGGACTGGCGTTCTGGCCGCTGGTCTCGCGCCTGGTCGCGCCGGCGGTGTTGGCGCTGTTGGTGGCCCTGCTGTGGCCGACCCTGCGCCGCAGCCGCCGGCAGCCGGCCGGGCGCGGCGCCTATGCGCTGTCCGCGCTGCTGGTGGTCGGCCTGGCCGCTACCGCGGGCTATGCCTTCGTGCCGCGCCCGGTCGTGCAGGCCAGCGCCGATGCGCCGGTCACGCCGGTGGCGCCGGGCACCGCGCAGAAGGACTGGATGCACTGGGGCAACACCGTGGCCGGCACCCGCTTCGCCGCACTGGACCAGATCAACCGCGACAACATCGGCCAGTTGCAGGTGGCGTGGACGACCCGCACCGGCGACGTGCCGACCAGCAACGGCTTCGGCGCCGAGGACCAGGCCACGCCGCTGCAGATCGGCGACACCGTGTATGTCTGCACCCCGCACAACCAGGTGTTCGCGCTGGATGCCGACAGCGGACAGAAGCGCTGGTCGTTCGACCCCAAGGCCACCGCGCCGAACTGGCAACGCTGCCGCGGCCTGGGCTACTACGACGCAGACAGCGCAGCGACCGCAACCGCGCCGGCGGCCGCCGGCGACAACCTGATGCCGGCGCCCGCTGCTGCAGCGCCAGCGGCGACACCGGCGCTGTGCCGCCGCCGTATCCTGATGAACACGGTCGATGCGCGCCTGTTCGCGCTCGACGCGCAGACCGGCACGCCCTGCGCCGACTTCGGCCAGGACGGCGTGGTCGACCTCAAGGCCGGCATGGGCGAGGTCAAGCCCGGCTTCTACACCCTGACCGCGGCGCCGCTGATCGCCGGCAACCTGATCGTGGTCGGCGGCCGCGTGGCCGACAACATCGAGGTCGGCGAGCCCTCGGGCGTGGTCCGCGCCTTCGACGTGCGCAGCGGCAAGCTGGTGTGGGCCTGGGACCTGGCCAAGGAAACCCCGGACACCCCGCTGGACCCGAACATCCACTACACCCGCGCTACCCCGAACGTGTGGACCTCGATGGCCTACGATCCGGCGCTGGGCCTGATCTACCTGCCCACCGGCAACACCACCCCGGATGCCTGGGGCGGCGAGCGCACGCCGCAGGACGACAAGTACAGTTCCTCGATCGTGGCGTTGGAGGTCGCGACCGGGCGCGTGCGCTGGCACTACCAGACCGTGCGCCACGACCTGTGGGACTACGACCTGCCGGCGCAGCCGACCCTGGCCGACGTGCCCGACGGCAAGGGCGGCACCGTGCCCGCGCTGCTGCAGGTGACCAAGGCCGGGCAGATCTTCATGCTCGATCGCGCTACCGGCCAGCCGCTGGCGCAGGTCCAGGAGGTGGCCGCACCGCAGGGCAAGGCCGACGGCGAGCGCTACGCGGCGACCCAGCCGCTGTCCACCGGCATGCCGCAGATCGGCACCGAGACACTGACCGAAGCCGACATGTGGGGCGCCACCCCGATCGATCAGATGCTGTGCCGCATCCAGTTCAGGCAGATGCGCTACGACGGCATGTACACCCCGCCGGGCGAGGACCTGGCGCTGCAATGGCCGGGCTCGCTGGGCGGCATGAACTGGGGCAGCGCCGCGCTGGACCCGACCACCGGCTACCTGTTCGTCAACGACATGCGCATCGGCCTGTGGACGAAGCTGATCCCGCGCCGGCAGATGGAGAGCCAGAAGGCCGGCGGCGTGGAGATGGGCGCGGCCTCGCAGACCGGCACCCCGTACGGCTCGCTGCGCGACCGCTTCGTCTCCAAGCTCGGCATCCCGTGCCAGAAGCCGCCGTACGGCACCCTGTCGGCGATCGACCTGGCCACCCGCAAGCTGGTCTGGCAGGTACCGGTCGGCACGGTGCAGGACACCGGCCCGCTCGGCATCAAGATGCGCCTGCCGATCCCGATCGGCATGCCGACCCTGGGCGGCGCGCTGGCCACCCAGTCCGGCCTGCTGTTCTTCGCCGGCACCCAGGACTACTACCTGCGCGGCCTCGACAGCCACACCGGCAAGGAACTGTGGAAGGCGCGGCTGCCGGTCGGCAGCCAGGGCACGCCGATGACCTACGTTTCGCCCAGGAGCGGCCGCCAGTACATCGTGGTCACCGCCGGCGGCGCGCGGCAGTCGCCGGACCGCGGCGACTACGTGATCGCCTACGCCTTGCCCGGCAAGCACTGAGACCCGCCCGGAACCGGCCGGCGCGCGCCGGTTCCGCGGCTACCGGGAACACGGCCGCCACGCAGGCGGCCGTGCAGCGCTTACCATGACGGGGTATCCGATGGATTGCACGCTCACCTGATGGCCGATTCCCCCGCTTCCGCAGGCCGGCGCAAGGCCGGCGCCGGTTCGCCGCCCGCCGAGCGCGGGCTCACCCACGAGCTGATGCAGCAGATCGACGGGCTGCAAGGCGACCCGGACTTCATGACCTCGCTGGCGCGCGGCCTGGCCGTGCTCAGCGTGTTCGCGCTGCATGCGCGCGAGGTCACCATGTCGCAGATCAGCACCGAGACCGGCATTTCGCGCGCGGCGGTACGGCGCGTGCTCTACACCCTGGGCAAGCTCGGCTACGTCGGCGAACAGGGCCGCGGCTACGTGCTGCTGCCGCGCGTGCTCGGCATCGGCGGCGCCTACGTGGCGTCCTCGTCGATGACCGCGGCCGCGCAGCCGGTGCTGGACGCGCTGCGCGACGCGGTGCACGAATCCTGCTCGCTGGGCGTGCTCGACGGCGACGACCTGCTGTACATCGCCCGCGCCGAGACCGTGCGCATCATGTCGATCGGCCTGCGCGCCGGCAGCCGGCTGCCGGCCTACTGCACCTCGATGGGCCGGGTCCTGCTGGCGGCGCTGCCGCACGACACCCTGGAAAGCTACCTGGAACGCAATCCGCTGCGCCCGCGCACCGAACGTACCGTCACCGGCCAGCGCGAGTTCCTGGAGACGCTGGCGCGCGTGCGCCGCGAGGATGTCTCGCTGATCGACCAGGAACTGGAGATCGGCCTGCGCTCGATCGCGGTGCCGGTGCGCAACCGCCGCGGCGAGGTCATCGCCGCGCTCAACATCGGCACCCAGGCCGGCCGCGTGACCCTGCAGGCGATGCAGACGCAGCTGCTGCCCCCGCTGAGGGACGCCGCGCAGCGGCTGGGCGGCTTGCTCAGCTGAGTCCCTAGAGCCGGCTGGCACGCCGGCCGCCGCCGCTACATGCTCCCCATCGCGGCGCCGTTCGATTCACCGGGCCACAGCGCCCGCGTCGCGCTCAGCGCGGCCGGCGCAGGAAGCCGACCACCGCCTCCACCCACGCCGCATGCGCGTTCTCGACGTGCGCCACATGGTCGGCGTGCGGCAGCGTGACCCAGCTGCGGTCCCCGCTGCGCAGGCGCAGGTACAGTCGCCACGGGCGTGACCGGAAAGGCCTGTCGCGACTGAAGTCGCTCCTACAAGATCGGCCACGCGATGCGAGCAGCGCGACGCCAGCGCCGGCCTCAGCCCTCGGCCGCCTGCTCTTCCAGGATCGGCTTGGCCAGCGCGAAGGCGTGGTTGGCCGCGGGCACGCCGCAGTAGATCGCCGCCTGCAGCAGCACTTCCTTGATCTCGTCCGCGCTCACGCCATTGTTGCGCGCGGCGCGCACGTGCAGCTTGAATTCCTCGTCGTGGCCGAGCGCGACCATCATCGCCAGGGTCAGCAGCGAACGCGTGTGGCGCGGCAGGCCGTCGCGGGTCCAGACGGTGCCCCAGGCGGTGCGGGTGATGAACTCCTGGAACTCGCTGGTGAAGTCGGTGCGCGCGGCCAGCGAGCGTTCCACGTGGTCTTCGCCGAGTACGGCTTTGCGGACCTGCAGTCCGGCGTCGTAGCGTTGTTTTTCGTCCATGGGGTTTCCGTTGTGATGTGGGGGGATGCAGCGTCGGGATCAGCGTCGCCGGCCGCCTGCGCAGCGGAGCGGGCTTTCGTTCTAGGAAGCCTGGAGAAACTCGAGCAGGAGGCGGTTGAACGCCTGCGCGGACTCCACATTGCAGATGTGGCGGCCGGGCACCTGCGCAGCGCGGCCGTCCTGCACCGCAGCGGCGATCTCGCGCAGGTCCTGCGGCGGGCACACCGGATCGTCGTCGCCGGCGATCGCCAGCAGCGGCACCGCCAGCGCGCCGAGCCGGCCACGGAAGTCGGCGCTGGCCACGGCGTGGCAGCATGCCGCATAGCCTTCGGGCGAGGTGGCGAGGAAGGTGGCGATGATCTCGTCCAGCCGCTGCGGACACCGCGCGGCGAAGGCCGGGGTGAACCAGCGCTCGCGCGTCGCCGCCGCCAGTGCAGTCAGGCCCTCGGCCTGCACCTGCGCGATGCGTGCGCGCCAACTGTCCTCGCTGCCGATCTTCTGCGCCGTGGCGCTCACCACCAGGCGCTCCAGGCGTGCGCCGGCGTGCAGGCCCAGCCACTGCCCGGTCAGGCCGCCGATCGACAGCCCGCAGAAATGGCTGCGTTCGATCCGCAGCGCATCCCACAGCGCCAGCACGTCGCCGCCGAGATCGTCCACGCGATAGGGGCCGGCCGGCACGCCGGAGCCGCCATGTCCGCGACGGTCGTAGCGCAGCAGGCGGTAGTGCGGCGCCAGTGCGTCGATCTGCGCGTCCCACATGTGCAGGTCGGTGCCGAGCGAATTGCAGAAGGTCAGCCACGGCTTGCCGGCGCTGCCGTCGAGGCGGTAGTGCAGGCGATGGCTGGGCAGATCGAGAAACGGCATGGCGGCTCCGCGGAATCCAGTTGCACAGGCTCAGCCGTTGGCGAGCACGCGGTCGATCCAGACATCGGCCATGCCGCGCCAGCTGTCGGCGGCGAACAGCGCCTGCAATCGGTTTTCATCCAACACCGCGGTCACCCGCGTGTCGGCCGCCAGCACCTCGCGCAGGTGACGGCCGTGCTGCAGTGCGTGGCGCGCGGACTCTTCCACCAACGCGTGCGCGGCAGCCTTGCCCAAGGTGGCGGCGAGCGCGACCGACACCGCCTCGGCGTAGAGCAAGCCGCCATGGCTGTCCAGGTGCGTGCGCATGCGCGCGCGGTCCAGTTCCAGGCCCTCGATGACGCTGCGCATCTGCGCCAGGCTGCCAGCGCTCAGGCGCACGATCTCCGGCACGGTATCCCACTCGGCATGCCACTGCCCGGCGGCGCGTTCGTGCGGCTGCGGCAACGCCGCGTACAGCGTGGACACCAGGCCGGGCACGCGCGTGGCCGCGGCGATGGCGGCCACGCAGCCCACCGGGTTGCGCTTGTGCGGCATCGCCGAGGAACCGCCCTTGCCGGACGCGGCCGGCTCGAAGGCCTCGGCCACTTCCGACTGCATCAGCAGCACGATGTCGGTGGCGATCTTGCCCAGGGTTCCGGCCAGCAGCGCGAACGCGCTGCCGATCTCGACGATGCGGTCGCGCGCGGCATGCCAGGGCAGCGCCGGCAGCGGCAGCCGCAGCGCCTGCGCCAGGGCCTGCGCCACCGCCAGCCCTTGCGTCTGCAACGAGGCCAGGGTGCCGGCGGCGCCGCCGAACTGCAGCACCAGCGCGTCCTCGCGCAGCGCCTGCAAGCGGCGCTGTGCGCGCTGCAATGCATCCAGCCAGCCGGCGGCCTTGAGTCCGAACGTCACCGGCACCGCCTGCTGCAGCAGCGTGCGGCCAGGCAGGCCGGTGTCGCGCTCGCGCTGGGCGAGCGCATGCACGGCATCGCACAGCGCCGCCAGCTTCGGCTGCAGCGCATCCAGCGCGGCGCGCAGCTGCAGCACGCTGCCTGTGTCGATCGCGTCCTGGCTGGTGGCGGCCCAATGCACCCAGCGCGCGGCGGACGCATCGATCGCCTCGACCTGCGTGGTCAGCGCCTTGACCAGCGGGATGGCCGGATTGCCGGCCAGCGCGGTGGCCTGGCCGAGCGCGGCCAGGTCGTACCGCTGCGCCTGGCAGGCCGCCTGGATCGGCGCGACCGCCGCATCCGGAATCACCCCGCAGCGCGCCTCGGCCAGCGCCAGCGCGGCCTCGAAATCGAGCATGCCCTGCAACCGCGCGCTATCGTCGAACAGCGCATCGATGTCGGGGTCGCCGAACAAGGGGCTGAGCAGGGAAAGGCTGGAACTCATGGATGACGTCTCTGCGGGTCGTGCCGGCGCATCGGGCCGGCCAAGGGTAGCGCCAACGCGATGACGGGATGCGCGGACTGCACCCACCGCCGCTGTCGCCTGTCTGCAGGAGCGGCTTCAGCCGCGACCGGGCGTTACCAGGAAAGCCCCGGTCGCGGCTGAAGCCGCTCCTACACAAAGCGGGCGCTCAGTAGCTGAAAAACACGGTCTCCTGCTCGCCCTGCATGCGCACGTCCCAGGCGTAGTGCCCCGGCGCGGTGCGCTGGGCCAGCAGCGTGTCGCGCCGTTGCGGCGGCACCAGCGCCAGGATCGGGTCCTCGCCGTTGCCGGCGGCATCGGCGAAGTACAGCCGCGTGGACGCGCCGCGCAGCAGGCCGCGCATGAACACCAGCACCATCAGGTGCGGCGCCTGCGGCGCACCCTTGGGCCCGGCCACCGTCCCTGGCTTGATCGTACTGAAGGAGAAACGGCCATGCGCGTCGGTCGGCACGCGGCCCCAGCCGTGGAACGCCGGATCGTGATCGTCGTGGCGCGGGTCGTCGCGATGCGCGTAGATGCCGGCGGCGTCGGCCTGCCAGATCTCCAGCACCGCATCGGCGACCGGCACGCCGGCGCCATCGAACACCGTGCCGCTCACCTGCACGCGCTCGCCGCGCGCCGCGGCCGGCGCGATCTCGGTACGGTACAGCGGCTCCAGGCCCAGGCGGTAGTACGGGCCGACGGTTTGCGAAGGGGTTGCCTGAAAACTCATGGTGTCACTCCCAGACGGTCTGCTTGCGGCCACGCAGCACGATGTCGAACCGGTAGGCCAGCGCGTATTCGCTGATCGCGTTCTCCCAGTCGAACGCCGACACCATCCGCGCCTTGGCCTTGTCGTCGTCCACGCAATTGAAGATCGGGTCGTAGGCCAGCAGCGGGTCGCCGGGGAAGTACATCTGCGTGACCAGGCGCTGGCCGATGCCCTCGCCGTGCAGCGAAAAGTGGATGTGCGCCGGACGCCAGGCGTTGTAGTGGTTGCGCCACGGATAGGCGCCGGGCTTGATGGTCTTGAAGCGGTAGCGGCCGTGTTCGTCGGTCAGCACCTGGCCGGTGCCGGTGAAGTTGGGGTCCAGCGGCGCATCGTGCTGGTCGCCGGCGTGCAGATAGCGCCCAGCGGCATTGCACTGCCAGACCTCGACCACGCTGTTGCGCACCGGCTGGCCGTTCTCGTCGAGCACGCGGCCGGAGACGACGATGCGCTCGCCCAGCGGCTCGCCGGGAAAGCCGGCGGTGAGATCGGCGGCATGCGCGCCCAGGGTGATCCGGTCCAGCGTGGGCCCGGTGATTTCCGACAGCGTCGCCGGGATCGCGATCGGGTCGCGGCTGGGGCCGCGGCGCACGGTCGAGGCATAGGCAGGATGGATGTACGCCGGCTGCGTGCCCGGATACGGCTTGCGATAGCCGAGCAGCGCGTCGTTGGTGGAATCGCTCATCTTGCTCCTTCCGGTGGCTCCGCATGGAGCCTGTTGCGTGTTCGTTGCTCGCGCAGGAGCCGCTTCATGCCTGCAACGCTGCGGCTACAAGATAGTCGCTCAGACCCGCTCGATCGCCAGCGCCACGCCCTGGCCGACACCGATGCACATCGTCGCCAGGCCGCGGCGGCCGCCGCTGGCCTCGAGCTGGCGCAGCAGGGTCAGCGCCAGGCGCGCGCCGCTCATGCCCAGCGGATGGCCGAGCGCGATCGCGCCGCCGTTGGCATTGACGTGCGCGGCATCGTCGGCGACGCCCAGTTCGCGCAGGCACGCCAGCCCCTGCGCGGCGAAGGCTTCGTTCAATTCGATCGCATCGAAGTCCTCGATCGTCGCGCCGAGCCGCGCCAGCAACTTGCGCGTGGCCGGCACCGGGCCGATGCCCATGTAGGCCGGCTCCACGCCAGCCGAAGCAAAGCCGAGCACGCGCGCCCGCGGGGTCAGGCCCAGCGCCTGCACCTGCGCGGCCGAGGCCAGCAGCAGCGCCGCCGCGCCATCGTTGATGCCCGAGGCGTTGCCGGCGGTGACCGTGCCCGGCTGGCGGAAGATCGGCTTCAGCCGCGCCAACGCCTCGGCGCTGGTGTCCGCGCGCGGATGCTCGTCGCGCGCGACCTCGACGGTCTCGCCGCGCTTGCCGCCCGGCACCATCACCGGCACGAGTTCGCCGTCGAAGAAACCGGCCGCCTGCGCGGCGGCGGTGCGTTGCTGGCTGCGCAGCGCGAACGCGTCCTGATCCTCGCGCGAGATGGCGTAGCGCGCGGCGACGTTCTCCGCGGTTTCGCCCATCAGCTCCACGCCGTACAGCCGCTGCATTTGCGGATTGACGAAACGCCAGCCCATCGTGGTGTCCTCGATGCGCTGCTCGCGTGCGAACGGCGTGGCGGCCTTGCCCATCACGTAGGGCGCGCGCGACATCGACTCCACGCCGCCGGCGATCGCCAGCCCCAACTCGCCGGCACGGATGCCGCGCGCGACCGTGCCGACCGCGTCCAGCCCCGAGCCGCACAGGCGGTTGACGGTGCTGCCGGGCACGCTGGACGGCAGCCCGGCCAGCAACAGGCTCATCCGCGCGACGTTGCGATTGTCCTCGCCGGCCTGGTTGGCGCAACCGAGATAGACGTCCTCGACCAGCGCCGGGTCCAGCTGCGGATGCCGCGCCAGCAGCGCCTTGATCGGCATCGCGCCGAGGTCGTCGGCGCGTACGCCGGCCAGCGCGCCGCCGTAGCGGCCGATCGGGGTGCGGATGCCATCGATGATGAACACGTCGCTCATTGCGCCTTCTCCATCGTCAGCGACAGGCCGGTGAGGCGTTGCAGTTCGTCCAGCGACAAGCCGTCGACGAGCTCGATGACAGCGGCGCCGTGCTTGCCGACCGCGAACACGCCCAGGTCGGTGTAGACGCGCGAGACGCAGCGCAGGCCGGTCAGCGGATAGGTGCATTCGGCGACCAGCTTGCTGTCGCCGTTCTTGGTCAGCAGGTCCATCATCACGAACACGTCCTTGGCGCCGATCGCCAGGTCCATCGCGCCGCCGACCGCGGGGATCGCGTCCGGCGCGCCGGTGCTCCAGTTGGCCAGGTCGCCATGCACCGAGACCTGGAATGCGCCGAGCACGCACACGTCCAGGCGTCCGCTGCGCATCATCGCGAACGAATCGGCATGATGGAAATAGCAGCCGCCGGTCAGCAGCGTCACCGGCTGCTTGCCGGCGTTGATCAGGTCCGGATCCTCCTCGCCGGGCGCTGGCGCCGGGCCCATGCCGAGCACGCCGTTCTCCGAATGCAGGAAGATCTCCTTGTCGGCAGGCAGGAAGTTGGCCACCAGGGTCGGCAGGCCGATGCCGAGATTGACGTAGGCGCCTTCGCCGATATCGCGCGCCACGCGCGCGGCGATCTGGTCTCGGCTCAGACGGTTCATGCGGCATCTCCGGCGGCGACCACGCGTTGCACGAAGATGCCCGGGGTGACCACCGCTTCCGGATCCAGCGCGCCGAGCGCCACCACTTCGCCGACCTGCACGATGGTGCAGTCGGCGGCCATCGCCATCAACGGACCGAAATTGCGCGCGGTCTTGCGGTATACCAGGTTGCCCCAGCGGTCGCCCCGATACGCCTTGATCAGGGCGAAGTCGGCGCGGATCGGATATTCGAGCACGTAGTGCCGGCCATCGATCTCGCGCGTCTCCTTGCCCGTGGCCAGTTCGGTGCCGTAGCCGGTCGGGGTGAAGATCGCGCCCAGGCCGTTGCCGGCAGCATGGATGCGCGCGGCCAGGTTGCCCTGCGGCACCAGTTCCAGCTCGATCTCGCCGGCGCGGTAGGCCGCATCGAAATGCTGCGAGTCGCTCTGCCGCGGGAACGAGCAAACGATCTTGCGGACACGCTTGTGCCGAATCAGCGCGGCCAGCCCGGTGTCGCCGTTGCCGGCGTTGTTGTTGACGATGGTCAGCGCGCGCGCGCCTTGCGCGATCAATGCATCGATCAGTTCGTCGGGCATGCCGGCGCTGCCGAAGCCGCCGATCATCACCGTGGCGCCGTCGTGGATGTCGGCCACGGCCGCTGCGAACGAGGCGACGGTCTTGTCGATCATGCCGCCGCTCCTGCGGGGCCGTGCCCGGCGACCGGCTGCGGGCCGGTCACGGGGCGATAGAGGATTGCCGACATCGGTGCTGTCTCCCGCGAGGTGCGCAACGGCGGCGTCCGCCGTGGTGCCTGATTGATCGAAGCCCCGGCGCATCGATGGAGGCTGCACGCAGCCCTCGTCGCGTCGCCGGACAGAGCCACACGTTAGGCCCAGCGCTTCACGCGGTCAATTCGATTACCGGCCATGTAAATCGATAATCGAACATTTTCGATGTTGCACCGCGGCGTGCACGGACACGGTTCGATGTATACAAAACGTCGGCATCCGCTTTTTTTAACCCGAAAAAAACGAGCAAGAGCGCAATTTACCCGCCGTGCCCAGATCGGCACGCCGCCGAATGTATACAGGACCCGCCATGTCCGACCCGACTCCCCGCTACCCGCTCAACGCCTGGTACGCCATCGCCTGGGACCACGAGGTCCGCCACGCCCTGCTGCCGCGCAAGGCCTGCAACCTCGACATCGTGCTCTACCGCACCGGCGCCGGCGCGCTGGTGGCGCTGGAGGATGCCTGCTGGCACCGGCTGGTGCCGCTGTCGATGGGCAAGCTGCGCGGCGACGACGTGGTCTGCGGCTACCACGGCCTGGTCTACGATGCGCTGGGCCGCTGCGTGCACATGCCCTCGCAGGAGACGATCAACCCCGCGGCCTGCGTGCGCAGCTTCCCGGTCGCCGAGAAGCACCGTTACGTGTGGATCTGGCCCGGCGACGCGGCGCTGGCCGATCCGGCGCTGATCCCCGACCTGCACTGGAACAGCGACCCGGCCTGGGCCGGCGATGGCCGCACCATCCAGGTCAAGTGCGATTACCGGCTGGTGCTGGACAACCTGATGGACCTGACCCACGAGACCTTCGTGCACGGCTCCAGCATCGGCCAGGACGCGGTGGCCGAGGCGCCGTTCGAGGTGGTGCACGGCGAGCGCAGCGTCACCGTCTCGCGCTGGATGCGCGACATCGACCCGCCGCCGTTCTGGGCGCGGCAGATCGAGCACGCGCTGGGCTACCGCGGCAAGGTCGACCGCTGGCAGATCATCCGCTTCGAGGCGCCGTGCACCATCGCCATCGACGTCGGCGTGGCGGTCGCCGGCAGCGGCGCGCCGGAAGGCGACCGCAGCCAGGGCGTGAACGGCTACGTGCTCAACACCATCACCCCCGAGACCGACGGCAGCTGCCACTACTTCTGGGCGTTCATGCGCAACCACTCGCTGCACGAGCAGTCGATGACCACGCTGCTGCGCGAGGGCGTGACCGGCGTGTTCGGCGAGGACGAGGCGATCCTGGAAGCGCAGCAGCGGGCGATCGACGCGCATCCGGACCACGCGTTCTACAACCTCAACGTCGATGCCGGCGGGATGTGGGCGCGGCGGCTGATCGAGCGCATGGTCGCGCGCGAGCAGGGCAGCCGCGACCTGGATCTGCGCATGGTCGGCTGACCGTCCCACCCACCACCGGAACGCCATGCACGCCACGCCTCCCTTCCGCTCCAGCGCCGCCCAGACCACCCGCGCGCTGCTGGAACTGCGCGACCTGATCCTCGGCGGCGCCCTGGCGCCGGGCGAACGCCTGTCCGAACTGGCGGTGGTCGAACGCCTGGGCGTCTCGCGCACGCCGGTGCGCGCGGCGCTGCAACGCCTGTGCGAAGAAGGCCTGGCCACCGCCCTGCCCGGCGGCGGCTACGCGGTCAAGGCGTTCAGCGAACGCGACGTGCACGACGCGATCGAACTGCGCGGCACCCTGGAAGGGCTGGCCGCGCGCCTGGCCGCCGAACGCGGCGCCAGCGTCGCCGAGCTGCAGCAGGCGCACGCGCTGCTGGAACGGCTCGATGCGGTCCTCGCCTCGGAGCTGGGCGAGGACGACTTCGCCAACTACGTGCAGTACAACGAACAGTTGCATGCCTTGCTGATCGCGATGGCGGGCAGCGACCTGCTGGCGCGCGAATTCGCGCGCACCGTGCAGCTGCCGTTCGCCTCGCCCAACGGCTTCGTGATGGCCCAGGTGGCGGTGCCGGAAGCGCGCCTGATCCTGACCCTGGCGCAGGACCAGCACCGGCAGGTGGTCGAAGCGATCGCGCAGCGCCAGGGCGCGCGCGCCGAAGCGCTGATGCGCGAGCACGCCCGCCTGGCCCAGCGCAATTTCGGCTATGCCCTGCGCGACCAGGCGATCGGACGGGTGCACGGCGGCGGGCTGATCCAGCCGAACCCGCCAGACGCGCGGGCGCGCAGCCGTGGTGGCGGCGCCTGAGTCGAACCACGCCGGCGCCGGCCGCCGTCGGCACCCGCAGCGCCAGCCCGGCGCTCTTCTTCCTCCCCACCTGGACCCCGCCATGCGCAAGGAAACCCAGTGGTACCCGGCCCGCGTGGTCGCCGTCGCCGATGCCTGCGACGGCGTGCGCGAACTCCTGCTCGATCCCGGCGCGCATGCGCGTCCGTTCGCGGTCGGCAGCCACCTCGACTTTCGCCTGCGCCTGCACGGGCGCGAGGACATTCGTTCCTACTCGCTGGTCGGCGAGCCCCGCACCGATGGCCGCTATCTGATCGCCGTCCGCGCGATGCCGGACAGCCGCGGCGGCTCGCGGCACATGTGGACGCTGGCGCCCGGCGACAGCATCGAGACCTCCGCGCCCAGCAACAACTTCGCGCTCGACGAGCGCGCCGCGGAGATCCTGCTGGTGGCCGGCGGCATCGGCATCACCCCGATCCTGGGCATGGCGCAACGGCTGGCGCAGCGGCATCCCGCGTTCCGCCTGCTCTACGTGGGCCGCTCGCGCAGCGCGATGGCCTACGTGGCGCAACTGCAGGACACGCTCGGCGAGCGCCTGCACGTGCATTGCGACGACGAGCGGGGCGCGCCCGACCTGGAGGCCGAGATCGCCAGGCTCTCCCCCACCGCCGAGATCTACGTGTGCGGCCCGCTGGGCATGCTCGACGCGGTCCGCCGCCACTGGCACGCCGCCGGCCGTTCGCGCGCGCGGCTGCACTTCGAGACCTTCGGCAACAGCGGCAACGCGCCAGCGCGCCCGTTCGTGGTGCGGCTGCCGGCCCTGGGCATGGAGGTCCCGGTGGCGGAGAACGAATCGATGCTCGACGCCCTGCAGGCGGCCGGCGTGGAAATGATGGCCGAATGCCGCCGCGGCGAATGCGGCCTGTGCCAGGTGGACGTGCTCGACGCCGACGCCGGCCTGGACCATCGCGACGTCTTCTTCAGCGACGAACAGCGCCGCGAGAACCGCAAACTCTGCGCCTGCGTCTCGCGCGCCCTGGGCGGCAGCATCAGCATCGACACCGGCTACCGCGCCGACGCGCTCTGAGCGCGCGTCGCGCGAGCGGCCAGGGTGGGATTTAACACGCGCCCCATCGAGGCGAATATGGGAACGCGCGGAACCTCCTGCAATTTGAAGCAGCGCCAGGCTACGCCCGTACCCTCACCCCAACCCCTCTCCCGATGGGAGAGGGGCTAAGAGCGCGCTAGCGCCGTTACTTCCACCGTCGCGCTTGTCCTTACCCGGCTGTTGCTCTTGCTCTTGCTCTTGCTCTTGCTCTTGCTCCTGCTCTTGCTCTTGCTCCTGCTCTTGCTCCTGCTCTTGCTCCTGCTCTTGCTCCTGCTCCTGCTCCTGCTCTTGCTCCTGCTCTTGCTCCTGCTCCTGCTCTTGCTCCTGCTCATGCTGTTGCTGTTGCTGTTGCTGCTGTGCTTTTGATCTTCCGGGCCCCCTCAGCGCGGCAGACCCGGCGGGCGAATACCCGAAGGGCGGCGCGCAGGATGCGCGACGTTTTTCGTTGGCACATGGATGTGCCATCGAAAAATGCCCGTCGGGGCTGCGGACCCGGAGCGCGCAGCGCGGAGGGCGCGCTGCGGGGTGTGCTTTCTTTTGGTTACTTTTCTTTGCACAAGCAAAGAAAAGTGACTCGCCGCAAGGCGAAAGCTTTTGCTCTCAATCTTTGCTCTAACTCTAGCTCTAGCTCTAACTCTAACTCTAACTCTAACTCTGGCTCTGGCTCTGGCTCTGGCTCTGGCGATCGCTTCAGCCGTGACTCCAGAATCCCAAACAACATCCGGATCAGAAATGATCCAGCGCCCGCAGTGAACGAGATCGGCCGCGGTGAGGCTTCGTTCGTCGCGGCTGAAGCCGCTCCTACAGGGAGCGCAGGAACCGATAGGCAAACCCCATCCAGCGCCACGCCGACCCAACTAACCCAACGCCGCCCCCGTCTCCAGCGGCAACCCCGCATAGTTCTCCGCAATCGTCGCCCGCCCCTCTGGACTACCCAGCAGATAGTCCAACTCCGCCTCATGCAAGCGCCGTTCGAACGCATCCTCGTCCGGGAAGTGGTGCAACATCGTCGTCATCCACCACGAAAAACGCACCGCCTTCCATACCCGCTTCAACGCCAATTCCGAATAGCGCAGCAACGGCGCAGCGTCGCCCTGCTCCCGCGCCTGCGCGAACAACGACGCCAACAGCCCCACATCGCCCGCTGCCAGATTCAAACCCTTGGCCCCGGTCGGCGGCACGATATGCGCCGCATCGCCAGCCAGGAACAGCCGGCCATACTGCATCGGCTCCACCACATAACTGCGCAACGGCGCGATGCTCTTCTCGATCGACGGCCCGGTGCGCAGGCGCGCCGCCACCGCGTCCGGCAGGCGCGCGCGCAACTCGTCCCAGAAGCGCGCATCCGACCAGTCCTCCACACGCTCGCCGGCCGGCACCTGCACGTAATAGCGGGTGCGCGTAGGCGAGCGCATCGAACACAGCGCGAACCCGCGCGCATGCCGCGCATAGATCAACTCCTCGTTGACCGGCGCGGTATCGGCCAGCACCCCGAGCCAGCCGAACGGATACACCCGCTCGTACTCGCGCAGCACCCCGGCCGGAATCGACGCGCGGCTGACGCCATGGAACCCGTCGCACCCTGCGATGTAGTCGCACTCCACCCGCACCCGCTCGCCGTCCTGCACGTACTCCACCCATGGATGCTCGCCGTCCACCCCATGCAAGGTCACGTCCTCGGCCTCGTAAACGCTGACCCCGCCGGCCTCGGCCCGTGCCTGCATCAGGTCGCGGGTGACCTCGGTCTGGCCGTAGATGGTGACCGCGCCCGCGCCGCCGGAGCCGCCCAGGTCGATGCGCTCGCGGTGGCCGTCCAGCACCAGCTCGAAGCCATGGTGGACCACCCCCTCGCGCTGCAGCCTGGCGTCGGCGCCGGCCGCGCGCAGCAGCTCGACCGTGCCCTGCTCCAGCACCCCGGCGCGGATGCGCGAGAGCACGTACTGCGGCGAACGCCGCTCGATGACGAGGGTGTCGATGCCCTGGCGCAGCAGCAACTGGCCCAGCAACAGCCCGGCGGGGCCTGCACCGATGATGGCGACTGACGTCTTCATACGTTCTCCGAAACCGGCATGGCGGTACTTTTCGCCAGTCTTCTCGCGCCGTTGCGCGATTCCAATGGACTAACCGAAGAATTTCCTGCACTTTTCGCCGATGGCTGCGATCACCGAACCGCCCGTTCAGGCCCACCCCGTCCCCGCGTTCCGCCTGTACGGCGAAACCGGCGACGCCACCGCGCCCGATGCGCTGCACTGGGAGTCGATCGCGGCGCGCAGCCGCCTGCACGGCTGGCGGATCCGGCCGCACCGGCACCACGATCTGTCGCAATTGCTGTACGTGCAGAGCGGCCCGGCCGGGATCCACATCGACGGGCGCAGCCAGCGGGTGGATCGGGCCGCGCTGGTGTGGATGCCGCCGCTGTACGTGCACGGCTTCGATTTCCATCGCCGCATCCGCGGCCACATCGTCACCCTGTCCGCCGCGCTGCTGCAGGCCTGGCACGCGCAGTGGCCGCAGATGGCGCAGGCGCTGGCGCGACCTGCCTGCCTGGACGTCGGGCGCGACCGCGCCATGCTCGACGCCTGCTTCGCCGGACTCGCCACCGAACACGCGCACCGCCGCGAAGGCCGGGTGCCGATGCTGCACGCGCTGGCCGGCCAGTTGCTGGTGTGGACCGCGCGGCGCGTGCTGCAGCAACCGGCGCCGGGTGCGGACAGCGGCCACGACCGCGGCAGCGAGCACGTTCGCGGCTTCCTCGCCCTGGTGGACCGGCACTATCGCGAACACTGGCCGCTGCAGCGCTATGCCGACCAGTTGGGACTCAGCGCCAGCCACCTCGGCGCGGTGTGCCGGCAGCATGCCAACGCCGCGCCGCTGCAGTTGCTGCAGCGGCGGGTGATGCTGGAGGCGCAGCGCAGCCTGGTCTACACCTCGCTGAGCGTGCAGCAGATCGCCACCTGGCTGGGGTTCGCCGACGCGGCCTATTTCAGCCGCTATTTCGCCCGCAATGCCGGCTGTTCGCCGAATGCGTTCCGCCGCGCGCAGCAGGGCGGCGTCGGCGCGCCGGCAACGCGCTAGGAACGCCCGCGCTGCCGGGTGCGCCTATCGGCGCGATCGGGATCGGCCTGCCCGCATCGCTCAAGCCAGGCGCTCGCGCAGGAACGCGCCGCTACGCTCGATCGCCTGCACCGCAGCCGGCAACACGCCCGCCATCTCGATGAAGCCGTGGACCATGCCGGGCAGTTCGACGTACTCCACCGGTACGCCCGCGGTGCGCAATGCATCGGCATACAGGCGGCCGTCGTCGAGCAGCGCATCGCATTCGGCGGTGAAGACCAGCGCCGGCGGCAATCCGGACACGTCCGCTGCCTGCAGCGGCGACAGGCGCGGGTCGCGCGGGTCCAGGCCCGAGGACAGGAACGGACCGGACATGGCCTGCATCAGCTCCAACGTCAACGGCGGTACCGCGCCGTTCCTGCGCCGCGAAGGAAACGCATCGCCGCCGGGCGACAGGTCGGTCCCCGGATAGAACAGCACCTGCGCGCGCAAGGCCACCGCGCTGCCGCGCAACGCCTGGCAGGCCATGGCGGCCAGGCCGCCGCCAGCGCTGTCGCCGGCCACCGCGAGGCGTGCCGGATCCAGCGCCAGTTCCGCGGCGTGCGCGTGCAGCCAACGGATCGCCGCCAGCACGTCCTCGGGACCGGCGGGCGCCGGATGCTCCGGGGCCAAGCGGTAGTCCACCGCGATCACCGCACAGCCGGCGGCATGCGCCAGGCGTCGGCAGACCTTGTCGTGACTGTCCAGGTCGCCCAGGATCCAGCCGCCGCCATGCAGGTACACGATGGCCGCAGACGGCGCCGCGGCCGCCGCGGGCAGATAGCGCCGCAACGGAATCGGCCCGAGCGGCCCGTCGGCCTGCAGGTCGCGCGCCTCCCGCATCGGCCACGCGTCGCCGCCGAGCACCGTGGTGATTTCGCGGTAGGCGCGGCGCATCGCCGGCATCGGCAAGGTATGCAACGGCGGCTTGCCGTCCGCAGCGGCGGCCATGGTCGCCAGCGCCGTGAGGACGTCGGGCGCCAGGCGCGAGGGGTCGAAAGGATCGGCTTGCATCGCTCGCTCCAGGTCTGGGGTCGTGGTGGAAAGGCGGCCAGGTGGCCGGATCAGTCGATCAGCATCAGCGCATCCAGCGCGAGCACGCCGCGCCCTTGCGGATAGACGATCACCGGATTGAGGTCGATCTCGCGGATCCGCGGTTCGGCGCGCAGCACGCTGCCCAGCCGCACCACCAGCTCCGCCAGTGCGGCCACGTCCAGCGCCGGCGCGCCGCGATGGCCGTGCAGCAGCGCCGCGCCCTTGAGCCGTTGCAGTTCGCCGATCACCGACGCCGCCGGCAGGTCCGGCGCGAGCAGGCGCACGTCGCGCAGCACCTCGGCGGCGACGCCACCGAAGCCGACCAGGATCACCGGCCCCCACTGCGGATCGTGGCGTGCGCCGACGATCATCTCCATGCCGCGCTCGCCCATCGCCTCGACCAGCACGCCCTCCAGCGGCGCATCCGGCGCATGCCGGGCGAGATTGGCGTGCAGCCGTTCCCAGCCTTCCGCCAGCGCCGCGGCGTCGCCGAGGCCGAGGATCACGCCGCCGACATCGCTCTTGTGGCCCAGCTCGACCGACTGCACCTTCAGCGCCACCGGATAGCCGATCCGCGCCGCAGCCGCCTGCGCCTGCTGCAGCGTGGCGGCCAGTTCGCCGCGCGCGAACGGCAGCCCGAGCGGGGCCAGCAGCGCCTTGGCACGATGCTCGGGAATCACCCCGCCCTGCGCCGGCAACGCGACCTGCACCGCCACCGCCGCGGCTTCGTCGAAATCGCGCTCGGCCAGCGCCGCCAGGCGTGCGATGGCGCGCAGCGCGCGTTCGCTGCTGGGGAAGTACGGCACGCCCACTTCGCGCAACTGCGCCAAATAGTCGGCCGGCAGCGCGGCGCCCTCGTCGAGGCCGGCGAAGATCACCGCCTTGTGCGGGCGCAGCTCGCGCACCGCGCGCAGCACCGGCGGCAGCTTGATCGCGCAGGTCACCGGATCGGTCTGGATCAGGCCGACCACGATCGTGGCGAAGCGCGGGTCGTCGAACAACGCCGCCAGGGTGCGCTGGTACAGGTCCGGATCGACCAGTCCCTGCGCGGTGAGATCGAGCGGATTGCTGACCGCGACGAATGCCGGCATGGCCGCGCGCAGCGCCGGGGAATCGCCGTCGTGCAGCGGCGGCAGGGCCAGCCCCAGGTCTTCGCACAGGTCCAGGCACAGCGCCTTGAACGCGCCGGACTCGCCCAGGATCGCGGTGCCCGCCGCCGGCAGGCGCGGGCAGCGCAGCGCGATCTCGGCGATGTCGCCCAGTTCTTCCAGGGTGTCGGCGAACACCACGCCGGCGCGTTCGACCAGCGTGCGCATCACCTGGTAGTCGCCGGCGAGCGCGCCGGTATGGGTGGCGGCGGAGTCGCGCGCGGCGCTGCTCTTGCCCGGATGCAGCAACACCAGCCGCGTACCGGCCGCGCGCGCGCGCCGCGCCAGCGCCAGCAGCCGGCGCGGCTGGCGGAACTGTTCGGCGATCATCGCGATCACCCGCGTGCCGGCGTGATCGAGCAGGAAGTCGAGGTAGTCCTCGATGTGGCTGGCGGCCTCGTTGCCGGTGGAGATCGCATAGGACAGCGGCAGGTCGCGGCTGGCCAGCGTGGTGTTGAGCACCGTCATCATCGCCCCGCTCTGCGAGAGGATGCCGATCGCCGGCGCGGCGCGGTTGCGCGCGGCCTGTTCGGCGCTGACGTCGGCTTCGATGAAGGTCAGCGGGATGCGCGCCAGGTAGTTGATGCAACCCAGGCAGTTGGGGCCTTCGACCAGCATGCCGGCCGCCGCGGCGATCCGCGCGATCTCGCGCTGCTGCGCCTGGCCCGCCTCGCCGGCCTCGGCGAAACCGGAGGAGAAGATCACCGCCGCGCCCACGCCGCGCGCGGCCAGCGCGCGCACCGCGTCTAGCACCGCCGGCTGCGGGATCGCCAGCACCGCCACGTCCACGCCATCGGGCAGAAGCGCGATCGACGCCAGACACGGCCGCCCGCCGATCTCTTCGCGCTTGGGGTTGATCAAATGGATCTGTCCGGCATAGCCGTTGCGTTCGAGATTGCCCAACACCGAGGCGCCGAGCGCGCCCGGCGTCGGCGAGGCGCCGACGATGGCGATCGAAGCCGGTTCCAGCAGCCGCTGCACCGGGGTCCGCACCGCGCCCAGCGGCGGCGCGGCGGCAGTCGTGCTCATGTCCATCGTGACCTCGCTGTGCTCAGGCGTCGCGGCGTTGCCGGGACAGATCGTAGGCGCCCAGGCCGGGCTTGTAGCTCTTCTCGTCCAGGAACTGCTTCAGCCCTTCCTTGCGGCCGTCGTCGTAGCTGTTGGCCGCTTCCTGCGCGCGCACCAGATAGTCCTCGGCGTTCTCGTAGGTCATTTCGCGCACGCGCCGCACCGCGTCCTTGGTCGCCTTCAGCGCCACCGGATTCTTCTTCGACAGCGCCTGCGCCACCTCCGCCACGCGCGCGCGCAGGCGCTCGCCCGGCAGCGCCTCGTTGACCAGGCCCCACTCGGCGGCGGTGCGGCCATCGATCGGTTCGCCGAGCATCGCGTGGTACATCGCGCGCCGGAACGACAGCAGTTCGGCCGCCACCTTGGAGGCGCCGCCGCCGGGCAGGATGCCCCAGTTGATCTCGGACAGGCCGAACTTTGCGTCCTCGTCGGCGAAGGCCAGGTCGCAGGCGAACAGGGGGCCGTAGCCGCCGCCGAAGCACCAGCCGTTGACCATCGCGATGGTCGGCTTCTGGTACCAGCGCAGGCGCCGCCACCAGCCGTAGCTCTCGCGCTGCGCCTTGCGCGTGCCGGCCAGGCCGTGCGCCTCGGTGTCGCGGAAGTATTCCTGCAGGTCCATGCCGGCGGTCCAGGCGCTGCCCTCGCCGGTCAGCACCAGCACGCGCACGTCGTCGCGGAATTCGAGTTCATCCAGGACCTCGAGCATCCTGCGGTTGAGCGCCGGGCTCATCGCGTTGCGCTTCTCCGGGCGGTTGAATTTCACCCAGGCCACGCCGTCCTCGACGGCATAGGCGACGGTGTCGTGTTCGGGTTTGATGCTCATGTGGATCGACCTCGGTGGGGGGGAGAATGGGAACTCCCTTCTCCCATCGGGAGAAGGTGCCCCGAAGGGGCGGATGAGGGGCGCCGCGAGAAATCCAACGCTGCAGTGACGACGAACGCGTCGCCACGCGCCAGTGAGGCAAACGATCCAGCAACAGCATCATCGTGGTTCACCTTGGCTGACGCGTGGCGACGCGTTCGTCATGGCGGCTTCTGTGGATTTCCTGCGGCGCCCCCAACCCCTCTCCCGGTGGGAGAGGGGCTTAAGCATGGCGCTCAGTACGGGTACTGCGGCACCGCATCCTGGATCGTGACCCACTGCCAGTGGGTGTACTGCTCCCAGTCGGCCGGGCCGCCGACGCTGGTGCCGTTGCCGGAGGCGCCGGTGCCGCCGAACGGGTTGACCACCTCGTCCGCCACAGTCTGGTCGTTGATGTGCAGCAAACCGGTGTGCAGGCGCTCGCCGATCGCCAGCGCGCGGCCGACCGAGGCCGAGATCACTCCGGCCGACAGGCCGTACTCGGTGCGGTTGGCCAATGCCACCGCCTCGTCGTCGCTGTCGAACACGATGATGTTGGCGACCGGTCCGAACACCTCCTCCTCGAACGCGCGCATGCCCGGCTGCACGTTGGACAGCACGGTCGGCGCGTAGAACAGGCCCTCGTGACTGCCGCCGGCCTCGACCACCGCGCCGGCCGCCACCGAGGCGGCGACGATGTCCACCACGTTCTGCAGCTGGCGCCGGTCGATGATCGGCCCGAGCGCGACCTGGCCGCTGGCCGGATCGCCGACCGGCAGGTGCCGCGCCTTCTCGGCCAGGCGCCGGGTCAACTCGGCGGCGATGCCGCGCTGGACCAGCACGCGGCCGGTGGCCATGCAGATCTGGCCCTGGTGGAAGTAGGCGCCGAACGCGATCGCCGAGACCGCGCGCTCCAGGTCGGCGTCCTCCAGCACGATCAGCGCGTTCTTGCCGCCCAGTTCCAGCGAGACCTTCTTCAGGTGCCTGCCGGCCAGCTCGCCGATCTTGCGGCCGGCCGCGGTGGAACCGGTGAACGCGATCATCGGCACGCCGGGCGCCTCGACCAGCGCCTGGCCGGCATCGGCGCCGCCGGGCAGCACGTGCAGCAGGCCCTTGGGCAGGCCGGCCGCGGCCAGCACCTCGGCGATGACGAAGCCGCCGGCATACGGCGTCCGCGGATCGGGCTTGAGCACCACCGCGTTGCCGACCGCCAGCGCCGGCGCCACCGAGCGCAACGACAGCACCAGCGGGAAATTGAACGGCGAGATCACCCCGATCACGCCCAGCGGCAGCTGCCGCGCCAGGCTCAAGCGGCCCGGCGCGCTCGGCAGCACCTGCCCGCTGGCGTGCAACGGCATCGCCGCGGCGCGCTGCAGCAGCACGATCGCCTCGCGCACTTCGTGCTCGCCCTTGGCCAGGATGCCGCCGGTCTCGCGCGCGATCAGCGCCGCGGCCGCGGCCGCCTGTTCCTGCAGGATCGCCGCGGCGCGATGGAACACCGCGGCACGCTCGCGCGGCGGCGTCGCGGCCCAGGCGCGCTGCGCCGCGCGCGCCTTCGCCACCGCGGCGCCGACCTCGGCCGGCCCGGCCTTGCCGACCGAATACAGCGGCTGGCCGGATCCCGGTTCGATCACCTCGAGGGTGTCGGCCGCGGCGATCCAGTCGCCGTCGAACAGCGCGCCCTGCCAGGTCGCGGCAAGGGCCAGGGGAGTGCTGGGGTTGTTCATGGTGCGTGGTCTCGGAAAAGGGACGGGAGAACGAAGGTTCAGATCGCGGTGGCGGCCAGGCCGCCATCCACCGGCAGGTTGACGCCGTTGATCCAGCGCGCGGCATCGGAGGCGAGGAACACGATCGCCTCGGCGACCTCGTCGGCATAGGCCGGGCGCTTCATCTTGCCCGCATCGGCCTGGACCCGCTCCGGCCCGAGCATCGCCACGAAATCGCCCAGGATCGGCGTGAACACCGGGCCGGGCGCGACGCTGTTGACGCGCACGTCGTGGCCGGCGAACCAGTCCTGCGAACGCAGCGCGCTCCACACGATCAGCGCTTCCTTGAAGTACTGGTAGCAGGTGGCCTGCGCCACCGGATGCGCCTGCAGCCAGCGCTCGCCGGCGGCGTAGTCGGGGGTCTGCGCCAATGCGCGATGCAGGTCAAGCCGCTGCGGCCATTCCGCGCCGAGGATCGAGGCGACGTTGACGATGCTGCCGCCGGCGGCGATGCGCGGCAGCAGCGCCTGGCTGAGATGGCGCAGGCCCAGGTAGTTCACCTTCGCCACCAGCTCCACCGGCGCGGTGCCTGGCACGCCGGCGATGTTGGCCAGCGCGTCGATGCGTTCGGGCAAGTGCGCGACCAGCGCATCGATCGCGGCCGGATCGCCGAGGTCGGCCTGGTGGAAACCGTCCAGCGTCATGTTGACCGGATTGCGGTCCACGCCGATCACGCGTGCGCCGTGGAAGCGTGCCAGCCGCGCCACTTCGCCGCCGATGCCCGAGGCCACGCCGGTCACTACGAGGGTCTTGTTGTGCAGGTTCATGAGAGCGAAATCCGGTTCAGAACACGTGGACGTACTGGAAGTTGACGTTGTTGCCGGAGGCGGCGTTCTTCACCTCCACCGGCAGGTACAGATTGGCGTTGAGCATGTTGTGCGCATCGATCCGCCACGACGCGCCGGGGCCGAGATAGAACTGGCTCTGCTTGGTGTCGGCCACGCGCTCGCCATTGGTGCGGTTGTCGCGCAGCTGCTTGAGGTAGTAGCCGTTCACGCCCAGCCGGAACGCGGGCGTCAGCGCGTAGGAACTGGCGAAGTTGACCCAGAACGCATCGCCGGCCTGGCCGTTGCGGAACGTGAAACCGTCCAGTTGCGGTGGGTTGGCGGCCTTGTCGGCGCGGAAGTTGTAGACGTAGTTCAGGCGCGCGCTGAGTTCCCACTGCGGCGTGGGCAACACGGTGAACGCCCAGCTCGGGATCAGCGACCAATAGCCCGAGCTCTGGTTGAGATCGCGGTCGCGATCGAATTTCCCGACCGGCGCGATCGCGTCGAACTCGAAGCGCTGGACGAACACCGGCCGCCCGTCGCGGATCGTCGGCAGCATCTGCAGATACGGACCGAAGGTGATGTCGCCGAGGCCGAAGCCGTTGTCGCGCAGCCGTGCCGGGCTGTCGGCCGCGAACGCGGCGTCGAGATTGACCAGCGGCACCAGCGCGTTGAGGCCGAACACGCCGCCGAACAGCTTGTACCGCGTCGCGTAGGCGAACTGGGTCAGCAGCAGCGTGGAGCCGATGTCGGTGCCGCGGAACGCCGGCACGTCGTCGCCGTGCGCGTCTTCGATCGCATCCAGATGCGTATAGCGTGCGTACTGCACGATCGCCCAGCCTGGCTCGGTGCGGGTGAAGCCATCCAGGAAACTGGTGCCGCCGGTGTTCAGCCCGTTGGTCAGCTGCACGGTCTGCGGCACGCTCTGCGCCCAGGCCGGGGTAGCGGCGAGCGAGAGCAGGAGGGCGAAGGCGAGGTGCCGCGGACGCGGCATTGCGGTGACAGCGACGGGCATGCGACTCACGGCGAGGGTTCTCCTGGACAGGATGGAACGGCCGAGCGCGGGGGGGAGACGAACGCCGCACGCGCTGCACGCGCCGGCCGGGGAATCCGGCGGCGTGGAGCGGGATGCGGCGGAGCGGCGCGCAGGCGCCGCGAGGATCAGGTCGTCGGTGCGATCCTGCCGAGCAGGTCGAGCGCACGCAGCAGCGAGCGCCCTGCGGACGCGCCCAGCGCGTCTAGCAGTTGCGCTTCCATCCGCTGCACCGCCGCCTCGGCCTCGTCCAGCAATGCCTTGCCGGTCGCGGTCAGATGCAGATGCTGCATGCGCCGGTCCTGGCGTCCGCGCACCTGGCGCAGCAGCCGGCGCTTGATCAGCCGCGCGATCACGATCGCCAGGTTGGGCGGGGAGACATCCAGCACTTCGGCGAGCTGGCGCTGGTTGGCGCCGCTGTTCGCATCCACCAGCACCAGCACCGAGAAGTCGACCGGCTTCAGGTCGTAGTCGCGCACGCACTCCAGGAACATCCGCCGGATCTGCAATTCGGTCCGGGTCAGCCGGAAGCCGAGCAGCCGGGTCAGCCGGGCCTGGTCGATCGATTCGGCCGGTGCGCTGCTGTCGGGAAGTTGCGTGTTGCTCAAGGGCGGTGCGCCGTGCAGGGGAAGCGGTGCGCACAGCATAGCGCAGGCGTTCGCCGGGCTCGGCCGGCGCCGGCGCACCGCCGCACGGCGCAGCGGCACCGTGCGCGGCCCGCGCTGCGGGCGCCGGCACGGCCGGCAAGAACGACGCACTGCCTCGCTGCTGCATACGACGCATCCTCCCGGATCCGACCACACGCCATGGATATCGCGGCTTCGCAACGGCGCCGAGCGCCCTGTTCCGATCCGTCCCGCGCCGGCACCCGGATTGGGGGCCGCACGCTTCTGTTACTTTCAATAATAGTTATTGATCATAAGTATTATCGCAAGCTGCATTGCAGCATTCGGCGGCCGCGTCCTCGTGCCTTCTCGCTGCGCGCCGGCGCCCGGCTCAGCGCGCGCTGCGTTGCAGCATCGCGCAGACCATGGCCGCCAGCAGCAGCGGCGCCGCGCAGACCACGTACAGCGTCGACGGCGACCAACCGCGATCGACCAGCAGGCCCACCGTCAGCGGCGACAGGATCGCGCCGAGCCGGCCGATGCCGATCGCCCAACCCAGCCCGGTGCTGCGCACCTGCGGCGCGAACACCGCCGGCGCGGTGGCGTACAGACCGGCCATCGCCGCGAACAGCGCCGCGCCGATCACGAACGCCACCGGGAAGGCGATACCGAGCCGGGTGTTGAAGCCGGCGAACAGCACCATGCCCAATCCGGCCAGCAACAGGCTGACGCTGGTCAGGCGCGACAGCGGCAGGCGCGACGCCAACCAGCCGAACAGGCTGCCGCCGACGATGCCGCCCAGGTTCAGCAGCACCCCGCCGGTGATGCCCTGCTGCGCCGAAACGCCAGCGGCCACCAGCAATTTCGGCGTCCAGCTCAGCACGAAATAGAACGCGAACATATGCAGGAAGAACGCCAGCGCGATCAGCAGCGCCGGCCGCCGCAGCGGGCCGACGAACAGCGCCGCGTAGCCCTGCTTGTCGCCGCTGGCGCGCACCGCCAGCGGCGGCAGTGCGGCCAGCGGCGCCATCCGCATCCGCGCCAACAGCGCATTGAGCCGGGCCAGCGCGCCGGGCGGGCGCCGCGTCACCAGGAAGTCCAGCGATTCCGGCAGCCAGCGCAGCACCAGCGGCACGCACAGCAGCGAGGCCGCCGCGCCGAGCAGGAACACCGCATGCCAGCTCCAGCGCTCGAGCACGAATGCGGCGATCAGCCCGCCCAGGGTGGCGCCGATCGGATAGCCGGTCGCCTGCAGCGCCACCGCGGTGCTGCGCCACTTGGCGTCGGCGTACTCGGCGGTGATCACGCCGACGCTGGCCAGCATGCCGCCGATGCCGACGCCGGTGAACACGCGCAGCAGCCCGAGTTGCCACGGCCCCTGCGCCAGCACCGACAGGCCCATGCCGGCGGTCAGGATGCCCAGGCACCACAGGATCACCGCGCGCCGGCCGATGCGGTCGGCCAGCGGCGCCAGGAACAGCGACCCCACCGCCATCCCGACCAGGCCGGCGCTGAGCAGCAGCCCCAGCGCCTTGCCCGACAGCTGCCAGTCGCCGGAGATGTGCGGCGCGGTGAATGCCATCACCATCACGTCGAAGCCGTCGAGCATGTTGAGCAGCACGCAGATCGCGATGGCGACCCACTGGAAGCCGCTCATGCGTTCGAGCACGACGGAGGAAGGCGCGGCGGCGGCATGGCTCATGGCGGGATTCCTGGGTGGCGGCGCCGGCTCAGCGCGCGGCGCTGGCGGCCTGGTGGATCGTGTCGAGCACTTCGCGCAGGCGGCCGACCTCGACCTGCCCCGGCGCGGACGCCTTGCCGAGCATGCCGAAGGTCATCGCCTGGCCGAAGGTCTCGCCGGACAGGCGCGAGACCACGCCGGTGCCGCCCATCGCCATGGTCAGCAGCGGACGGTCGCTGCTGCGGCGCAGCTGCCAGGTCGCGTCGAGCAGCTTGAGCACGTCGCCGGCGTCGTGCGGCATCACCGCGATCTTCAGCACGTCCGCGCCCAGCGCCTGCTGGCGCTGCAGGCGCGCGACGATCTCGGCGGTGTCGGGCGTGCGCTGGAAGTCGTGGCTGGACATGACCACGGACACGCCGGCCGCGTGCGCCTGCGCGACCAGCGCCTGCACCACCGCCGCATCGCGGAACATCTCCACGTCCAGCAGGTCGGCGAAGCGGGCCTGCAGCAGCGTCGCATAGAGCGTGCCGTAGTCGGCATCGGCGATCGGCCTGGCGCCACCCTCGGCCTTGGTGCGGAAGGTCAGCAGCAGCGGCTTGCCGTGCAGGGCCCTGGCGACCTGCGGCCCCAGCCGCGCCAGCGCCTTGCCGTCGAGCGCGTTGTCCAGGTAATCGATGCGCCACTCTGCGATATCGGTATCGGCGTTGGCGGCGATGCGCGCGGCCTGCGCCAGCGCCTCGTCGGCCGTGGTGGCGGTGATCGGCACGATGGTCTTGGGCGCGCCCTCGCCGATGCGCACACCGCGCACGTCCAGCACCTTGGTCGCCGGCAACGGCGTTGCCGCCGCAGCGGACTGCGCCGACACCGGCAGTGCGGCCAGCAGCAACACGCCGGCCAGGGCGGCAACGAAAACGCGCGACAGGGACATGGTCATCGGAACACCTCGTGGAAACGACGGAGCGCGCAGCGCGGCGCGCCGGAAAGCGCCGGCACGCATCAGAACGTGACCTTGGCCTGCAGGCCGACCACCCAGGCGTTGTCGGTCTGGCGGTAGGAGAAGGTGCCGGGATTGACCACGTACTGCACATCCGGGCGCAGCATCAGCCACGGCGTGATCTGGGCGCTGTAGGACAGCTCGTACAGTTCCTCCGCCCCGCTCAACGCGTACAGCGGCGAATCCGCCGGCACCCCGGCGTCCGCCAGCGACGCGCGGCGCGCATCCACCAGCGTGCGGTTGATGTCGCCGCCGACATAGCCCAGCGCGATGCGGTCCTGGCTGCGCGCGCCGATGCCCTGGTAGATGCCGCCCAGCGCGTACCAGCGGCGGATCTGCGCGGTGGCGCGGTCGGACTGCATGTATTCGCCGAACACGCTGAAGCCGCGCGCCGGATCGGCCGCCTCGCTGTACAGCTTCTGCTCGGCCAGCAGGTAGGCGCCATGGCGGCCGGTGGTGTCGCTGCTGTCCAGGCCCTTGCGCGCCACGCGCGAGGAATCGTAATAGCCGCCGAGCTTGTACACGCCGGCATGGCGCGTGCCCTTGCCCGGGGTCCAGGTCAGCTCGACCGGAAACAGCGTGCCGGTGGTGCCGCCGACGAACGGGCGGAACGCGTTGTGCACGTTGTCGCCGGCCAGGTTCGGATTGACCTGGAAGCCGCCCACGCGCAGGTTCAGCGCCGGGCTCATTTGCTGCGCCACTTCGCCGCCCCAGCGCGCGACCGGATAGTTGTACCAGCCGCTGTTGCCGGACATCGCCAGCGGATGCGCGCAGAACGCGGCATTGACGAAACTGGTGCCGGCGCCGAGCAGGCCGAACTGGTTGCCCATCGCGTAGTAGCCGAGCTTGAGGTAGGTGCCGCTGGCGAACTTCTGGTCGTAGCTGAATTCGGACAGGCGCGTGTACTGGCCGCCATAGGCCTCCTGCACCGGGAAGCGGTTGCCGATCAGGTCCACCGACGTGCTGCGGCCGCGGCGGTCGTTGAGGGTGAAGCGGAAGGTGCCGCCCTCCCAGCCGGCCAGCTTGCCCATGTCCAGGTCCAGCCCCAGCCGCACCTGCTGCGCATAGCGCGCGCCAGTGCGGCCGTAGCCGCCGTCGGTCACGCCCAGCGCTTCGCCGACGTAGTCGCCGCGGACGCTGACCCCGTTCGCAGCCCAGGCGCTGCGCGTGCCGCCCCAATCGCCGGTGAGGGTGTTGCCGGCGTAGGCGTTGGCTGCGGACTGCGCGGCGGCCGCGGCGGGCAGCGCCAGCAGCACGGCGACGAGCAGCAGGCGGGATGGAGGCGGCGATGCGGACATGCGGACACTCTTGCTGGGCGGAAGCAGGGTCATGGCGCTCAACGCGGCAACGCCAGCGGCGCGCTCAGCGGCGAGGTCGCGCCGTCGGCGCTGGTGACAGTGGCGGTGAGATTGGCCAGCTCGGCGCTGTCCGGCGGCAGGCGATAGCGGAAGCGTGCATGGCCGTCGCCATCCACCACCGCGTCGAGCCGGCCGAGGTAGCGTTCGGCCTCGTCGCTGCCGGCGTCGCGGTTGCCGAACAGCTCCACCGTGTAGCGGCTGCGCGGGGTGCCGGCGAACTCGCCCTGCAGTTCGCGCTGGCCGCTCACTGCCAGCAGCCGCGGCGGCGCCTGGCCATGGTTGGGCGCCGGCTGGCAGTCCGCGCTCTCGCCCGCGGCGCAGATCCTGGCGCGCTTGGACGCGTCGGTGTCCACGCCGATCCCGCGCGAGCCGACGAAGCTGGCGTGTTCCAGGCCGGGCACGCCGAACACGATCGCGCCGCGCGGCTGCCCCGGCACGCAGGCGCCGCCGGCCTGGCAGCGCTCGATCTTCAGGCCGTTGCCGGACAGCAGGTTGGCGGTGAAGCGGTTGGCCTCGCTGCGCGGCTGCGGGCGGACCGCGATGCCGATGCCGTTGCCGCTGAGGGTGTTGCCGTCGACGACGTTGCCGCGGCCGCTGATGCTGACCCCGATCGAATTGCCGGTGAAGGTATTGGCGGCGATGGTGTTGCGATTGCCCCAGTTGATCTGCAGCCCGTCGGAGTAGTTCTCGAAGCGGTTGCGCAGCACGCTGTTGTCGTTGCCCCACAGGATCTCGATGCCCTGCGACGGCTCCGGGTTGGCGTCGGTGGAGCGGAACAGGTTGTCGGCCACCAGGTTCCATGCGGCGCCGCGGGTCAGCTCCAGCCCGTCGCCGTTGTCGAGGAACTCGTTGCGCACGATGCGGTTGTGCACGGTGCTGGTGGCGGTGGACTGGCCGCTGCCGTCGTCGCCGGTCAGCATCACCCCGGCGCCGCCCTTGTTGGCGACGATGCGGTTGTCGTGGAGTTCGTTGCCGCTGGCGCGGTTGATCAGCACGCCGATGCAGAAGTTGCGGATCTCCAGGCCGCTCAGTTCCACGCCCTGGGTATCGCGCAGCACCAGCCCGGGCAGCGTGGTGGTGCGCACGTTGGCGCCGAACTGGCCCTTCTCCGCGCCGGGGCACGCCTCGGTGCCCTTGCCGCGCACATAGGCCGAACCGTCGATGGCGATGTACTGCCCGTCCACGTCGCGCGCAGTGCCGACGATCTGCACCGGCCCCCTGATCTCCGGCAGCGGCGACGCCGGCCGGATCACGTACGGCGGCCGGCCCACCGCGGCGATCTCGATGCGATGGCGGCCCGGCGCCAGGTTGGCGGTGGCGATCGCCCAGCGCAGCGAGCCCGGCGCGGTGTCGTCGGCATAGCGGTCCACGGTGAGCACGCTCAGTGCCGCAGGCAGCGGCTCGGCCTGGTAGGCGGACACGCACGGCGGCACCACCGCTGCGGCCAGCAGCGCACACCCGGACAAGCTACGACGCATGGGACACATCTCCGCACAAGGACGTTGATCGGCGCCGCCACGCGGCGCGCACTCCCGGCGGTCATCCCCTGCACCCGACCTCGGCACGCAAGTGCCGCCCTCGCCGCGTCAGGGATGGAACGCTGGAACAGGAGGCAACGCTAGTTTTATCGCACTGCACCATTCAAGTGCGAATATCGATGTAATGTGCGTTTATCGAACAAAACCCGGATTTGCTTCGATGGTCGGCCGCTGGCGCCTGGCGTCCGGGCGCTGCTCCGCCATGCCTTGTTCCGGCCAGAGCGGGCCTGCGTCGCGGCAGGCGCGGCGTGGCCAGGCGCTATCATCGACGACCGCGCCGCAGCCAGGCGCATGCCCCCCGCCGCCGCCGCCGGAGAATGCCGTGAACCCGATCCGCCCGTTTCTGGACAAGACGCCGCAGCTCGGCGCACGCGTCTACGTGGACCCGGCCTGCACCCTCATCGGCGACGTGGTGCTGGACGAGGACGTGTCGGTCTGGCCGGGCACGGTGATCCGCGGCGACGTCAACCACGTGCGCATCGGCGCGCGCAGCAACATCCAGGACGGCACCATCATCCACGTCAGCCACCACAGCCCGTTCAACACCGCCGGCTATCCGACCCTGATCGGGACCGACGTGACCGTGGGCCATGGCTGCATCATCCACGCCTGCACCATCGAGGACCTGTGCCTGATCGGCATGGGCGCGTGCATCCTCGACGGCGCCACGGTGAAGAAATACGGCTTCGTCGGCGCCGGCGCGGTGGTCGGGCCGGGCAAGACGGTCGGCGAGCGCGAACTGTGGCTGGGCAATCCGGCGCGGCTGGCGCGCACGCTCAGCGACAAGGAGGTCGAGAGCCTGCACTACTCCGCGCAGCACTACGTGCGCCTGAAAGACCGTTACCTGGACGCGGCCGCGCAGGCGCCGCAGTAGGCGCAGACGTCGCGCGTGGCGCCGTAGCTACTCTGCCGCCAACGCCAGCAAGGCGCGGCCGATCGGGCGCGGCGCCTCGCTGCGCAACACCACGCTGGTGGTCACCGCGCCGAACCGCGCCAACGCATCGATGATCGGCTCCAGCTGCGCCGGCGCGGGCACCAGCACCCGCAGCACGAAGCAGTCCTCGCCGGTGACCCGATGCACTTCCAGCACCTGCGGCATCTGCGCGAACTGCTCCAGGCACGCGCCGATCTGCGCATGCGTGGTGCGCAGGCGGACGATGGCCGCGGTCGCCAGGCCCACCACCCGCGGATCGACCCGGGCCGCGTAACCGGTGATCACGCCCTGCTCCTCGAGCCGGCGCACGCGCTCGGACATCGCCGGCTGCGACAGGCCGATGCGCCGGCCCAGCTCCGCCAACGCGATGCGCCCGTCGCACTGCAAGGCCTCCAGAATCGCGTGATCCAGGGCATCGCCCTGCCAGGGTTTCGCTGCCACGCCGCTCGTCCTCTCTTCGTGCACCTTGGATTCATCGGCAAAACGCCGCGTATGGCGATGAATCGCCATGGCGCGGCGACGCACGCATCGCGACACTGGCCGCTCTCTCGAACGGAGCGTAGCGCATGCGAGCGGTGGTGATCGTGCCGGGCATCGGCGACTCGGGACCGGGGCACTGGCAGACGCATTGGCAACGGCGCAACGCGCACATGCGGCGGCTGCAGCCCAGTTCATTCGCGCAACCGCAGCTGCGCGATTGGCTGCACGCGCTCGACCGTTGCGTGCAGGACTGCGCCACGCCGCCGCTACTGGTCGCGCACAGCCTGGGCTGCCTGCTGGTCGCGCACTGGGCGGCGCGCGCGCAACGGTTGCCGCGCGGCGCCTTGCTGGTCGCAGTCCCCGATCCGGACAGCGCGGCGTTTCCGCATGCGCAGGCCGCCAGCTTCGTCCCGGTGCCGACGGCGCCGCTGCCGTTCCGCAGCCTGATCGTGGCCAGCAGCGACGATCCGTATGCGACACCGCCCTACAGCCGCCGCCGCGCACGCGACTGGGGCAGCGGACTGGTCGAACTCGACGGCCTGGGACATCTCAATGCGGCCAGCGGCCTGGGCGAGTGGCCAGCCGGCGCGCAGCTGCTGGCCGCCTTCGACGCCGGCATCGGCCACGCGCCCGCAGCGCGCGCCTGATCGGCGCGGACGACTGGCGCGGCGTGGCGCTTTGCGCGACACTGCGCGCCTCTGGCGTGGGGACGCCACCGAATGGATTCGCGATGACCAAGACACTTCCGCTGCGCGGCCTGCTGGCCGCTTTCCTGCTTGCGCTGGGCGCCAGCGCCGGATCGGCCATGGCCGAGGAAGCGCACGGCGAGGACGGCATGACCGCCGAGCAGTTCGTCGCCTCGCTGCATTTCCAGGATGGGCACATCGAGGTGCCGCAGGCCAAGGTGCATTTCGACCTGAACCACGATTTCCGCTACCTGGGCAAGGACGATGCGCGGCAGGTGCTGGAGGCGTACTGGGGCAACCCGCCGGACGACACCGTGCTGGGCCTGATCGTGCCGCGCCAGCCTGCGCTGGACGAGAAGGGCAGCTGGGCGGTGGTAGTCACCTATGCCGACGACGGCTACGTGTCCGACGAGGACGCCAGCAAGATCGACTACCAGGACATGCTCGCGGACATGCAGAAGGAAACCCGCGAGGAGAACACGCAGCGCAAGGAAGCCGGCTACGAGAGCGTGGACCTGGTGGGCTGGGCGGTGCCGCCGCGCTACGACGCCGCGACCAAGAAGCTGTACTGGGCCCGCGAACTGGCGTTCCAGGGCAACGAAGGCCACACCCTCAACTACGACATCCGCGTGCTCGGCCGCCACGGCTACCTGAGCCTCAACGCGATCGCCGGCATGGACGAACTGCCGCAGGTCCGTGCAGGCATGCAGCAACTGCTGCCGATGGCCGAGTTCGACAGCGGCGCGCGCTACGCCGACCACAACCCGTCCACCGACAAGATCGCCAGCTACGGCCTGGCCACGCTGATCGGCGGCGGCCTGGCGGCCAAGGCCGGCCTGTTCGCCAAGCTCGGCCTGATCCTGGCCAAGGCGTGGAAGCTGGTGGCGCTGGGGCTGATGGCGCTGGTCGGCGGGATCGGCAAGCTGTTCTCCGGGCGCAAGCGCGACGGCGGCACGGTGCGTTGAGCGGCCTGCGCGGCACGCTTGCCGCGCCGCCGTCGTCATCGCGTGAGGACTTTCCGGCGCCGACCACGGCGCCCGGCTGGGCAATTGGCGCCGCGCCGGCTAAAGTCGCGGTTCGGAGCAGGACGCAGTCGAGATCACGCATGCCGCCACAGGCAGCCGGCCGGACGGAAGGACGGCCTCCCTACATCGCAGGCACGCATGCGCGCCACGCCGCACCCCGGCAGTGAGCGGCATGCTCGATACCTACCGTGAAGTGATCACGCCCGAAGGCGTGCCGTTGCATCTGCCGGCCGCCGGCGCGGTGCCGCGCGCGCTGGCGTGGCTGATCGACCTGGCGGTGCGCTTCGGCGTGCTGACCCTGATGGGCCTGCTGCTCGGTGCGCTCGGCGGTTTCGGCCAGGGCCTGTACCTGGTGGCGATGTTCCTGGTGTTCTGGGCCTATCCGATCGTGCTCGAAGGCTGGTTCGGGCAGACCCTGGGCAAGAAGGCGCTGGGCCTGCGCGTGGTCTCGCGCGACGGCGCGCCGGCCGGATGGATGGCCGCGATCACCCGCAACCTGCTGCGCACCGTGGACATGCTGCCGTTCGGCTACGCCGTCGGCCTGATCGCCTGCCTGTTCGATGTGCACGCGCGGCGCCTGGGAGACATGGTCGCCGGCACCCTGGTGATCCACCAGCCGCCGCGCCACGAGACCGGACTGCCACCGATCGCCAGCGCCGTGGCGCCGCCGCTGGTGTTGCTGCCGGCCGAGCAGGCGGCGTTGATCGCCTTCGCCGAGCGCGCGCCGCGGCTGGCGCCGGCGCGGCAGCTGGAACTGGCCACGCTGGCGCTGCCGTTGACGCACACGCCCGGCCAGGCCGGCGTGCTGCGGCTGTATGCGATGGCCAACTGGCTGCTGGGGCGGCGATGAGGCAGGAGCAGTTCATCGCCCGTCACCAGCACGAGTGGGAGGCCTTCGAGACCTGGCTGCACACGCGCGGACGCAAGCGCCCCGCGAACGCGGACGCGAGCGCGCCCGACAGCGCCGCGGACGCATGGCGCCTGGCCGACGAAGACATGCCGGCCCGCTACCGGCGCCTCTGCCAGCAGCTGGCGCTGGCGCGCAAGCGCGGCTACAGCCCGCTGGTCACCGCGCGCCTGCAGCAGCTGATGCAGCAGGGCCACACCGAGCTGTACCGGCCGCCGCGGCCGCGCTGGCGGCGCGCGGCCGAGTTCCTGTTCGCCGATTTCCCGCAGCTGGTGCGCAGCCAGGCCGGCTGCATGGCCGCGGCCACCGCGCTGTTCGTGGTGCCGCTGGTCACCATCTTCGTGCTGCTGCAGTACCGGCCGGAACTGATCCACGGCTTGATGGATCCCATGCAGATCGCGCAGATGGAGGCGATGTACGACCCGGCCACCGCCGTGCACAAGCTCGGCCGCGACAGCGGCGACGACTGGCAGATGTTCGGCACCTACATCATGAACAACATCAGCATCGGCCTGCGCACCTTCGCCAGCGGCCTGCTGGCCGGGCTCGGCACGGTGCTGGTGCTGCTGTTCAACGGCGTCACCATCGGCGCGGTGGCCGGGCATCTGCACCAGATCGGGTACGGCGTGACGTTCTGGCGCTTCGTCGCCGGGCATGCGCCATTCGAGCTGACCGCGATCGTGATCGCCGGCGGCGCGGGCCTGCAACTGGGCCTGAAGCTGCTGGCGCCGGGCCGGCGCCGGCGCATCGACGCGTTGGTCGAAGGCGGCACCATCGGCGCCAAGCTGTGCCTGGGCGTGGCGTTCATGCTGCTGGTCGCCGCCTTCATCGAGGCGTTCTGGTCCTCGATCGGCTCGCTGCCGGCGGCGGTGAAGTACGGCGTGTCCGGCCTGCTGTGGACGCTGGTGCTGCTGTGGCTGTGGCGCGGCGGACGCGGCGTGGCGGAGGCCGGCGATGCGGATTGAACGCCTGGACGTGGTGCTGCGCGCGCGCTCGGCCTGGGAGGCGATGGAGCTGGGCAGCGCGCTGGTGCGCCGCCATGCCGGCGCGATCTGGAAACCGTGGCTGCTGTTCACCCTGCCGCTGTTCGCGCTGCTCAATCTCGGTGCCTGGGCGATCGACCAACTCTGGCTCGCCGGATTGCTGCTGTGGTGGCTGAAACCGGTACTGGACCGGATCCCGCTGTTCGTGATCTCGCGCGGCGTGTTCGGCGACGTGCCGCGCGTGCGCGACACCTTGCGCGCGCAACTGCGTTGGGGCTGGGGCCCGATGTTCGGCTACCTGACCTGGCGCCGGCTGAGCCCGGCGCGCACCGTGTTCATGCCGCTGGAGCTGCTCGAAGGCGCCAGCGCCGAGCAGCAGCGGCAGCGCCGCCGCACGCTGGGCGGCGCGGTGTACGGACACGCGCTGCTGCTGGCCAGCGTGTGCTGGCACTTCGAGCTGATGCTGTGCCTGGCCTGCATCGCCGCGATTCTGATGTTCGTGCCGGTGGACCTGCTGCCGGAAACGGTGCGCGCGGCGTGGGCGCTGGTCGGCGAGGAGAACCCGGCCTGGGCCGACATCGGCCTGAATGCCTTCGGCTGGCTGGGGATGACGCTGATCGAACCGTTCTTCGTCGGCGCCGGCTTCGGCCTGTACCTCAACCGCCGCACCGAGATCGAAGCCTGGGACGTGGAAATGGCGCTGCGCCGGCTGCGCGATCGGCTGGGCGGCGCCGCGCCGCTGCTGCTGGCGCTGGTCCTGCTCGGCGCACCCGGCGCCGCGCTGCGCGCGCAAAGCGCAGCGCCGGGCAGCGAAGGCCCGGCCGCGACCGACCCGCACGCGCTGCCCCCCGCTCCGGCGACCGCCCCGTCGCAAGCCGATGCCGATGCCGCCAGCGATCCGTACGACATCAAAGATCCGGAGAAGGACAACGACACCGACACCGACACCGACACCGACGATGACGCGGCCGAGCCGGCCGCGCTCGACGACATCTTCAACACCGTTCCCGCCGCCGACGCGCGCTTCGATCGCGCGGCAGACCGCGCCTATGAAGATCCACTGCTGTCGGGCAAGCGCAGCATCGGCTACTGGAAGAAGCGCGACCGCAGCGACGACGACGAGAAGAAAGCCGATCCCGCCAAGCTCGATCCGCGCTTCGGCAAGGGCTTGCTGGCGAGCGTGGCGGCCGTGTTCGCGTTCGTCGGCGAATGGGGCATGTGGTTGCTGGCCGGCATGCTGGTGCTGGTGCTGCTGCTGACCGCCAAGCACTGGCTGCCGTGGATGCGCGGCAGCGTGCGCAGGCGTGCCCCGGTCGAGACGCCGTTGGCGCATGCGCCGGTGCTGACCGCCGAGCCGCTGCCGGACGACGTCGCCACCCTCGCGCGCCGGCTGTGGCGCGAGGGCAGGCAGCGCGACGCGCTGGCGCTGCTGTACCGCGCCAGCGTGGCGACCGTGTGCGAACGCGCCAACCTGGTGCTGCCGCCGGGCGCCACCGAGGCGCAATGCCTGCGCGCCTCCAGGCGCCTGCCGGACGAAGCCGACCGCAGCCTGTTCGCGCGCATGGTGCGCACCTGGCAATACGCCGCCTACGCCGGGCGCCTGCCCGACGACGACGCCTTCGCCGGCTTGCTCGACGACCTGCAGCAACAGTACCGGTGGCGCGCATGAACAGCGGCACCCGCAATGCGCTGATCTTCCTGCTCGGGCTGCTGGTGACCAGCGTGCTGGTGGCCTGGTTCCTGGGCCGCTACGAACGCGCCGAACGCGAGCTGGCGTTGCCGCCGCGCGGCGAGGCCGCGTACAACCCGCTGTATGCGTTGCGCCAGACCCTGCGCGCCGACGGCGCGCGCGCCGAATCGCGGCAGCGCCTGGACCTGGCGGCGATGCGCCTGCAGCCGCACGACAGCGTGCTGCTGTTCGGCGACCCGCGCGCGCTGAGCAAGCCCGACAGCGATGCGCTGCTGGCCTGGGTCGAGCGCGGCGGCCACCTGATCTTGCGCACGCCGGCGGCCGACGAGGACGACGCCACCGCCAAGCTGCCGATCTTCGATGCGCTCGATGTCGCGCTGGAGAAAGGCAAGCCGGCCCACTGCCTGAAACTGGCCATTCCCGGGCAACCCGAACACAGCGAGTTCTGCAACGGCCGCCGTTTCCAGGTCGACTACGACGCGGCGAGCAACCTGTGGGGCAGCGACGAGGACTACGCCTACGCGCGCCTGCCGTACGGCGACGGCCACGTGGACCTGCTGGCGGAAATGGATTTCCTGCAGAACGGCAGCAACGGCGGCAGCCGCCTGGGCGACGACGCGCTCGAGGCGCCGCCCGCCCCGCCCAACGGCGGCCTGCGCGACGTGCCGCATCGCCTGCTGGCGCGGCAGATCCTGGCGCCCAACTACGGCCACGGCACCATCTACCTGATCTACTCCGCCGAACTGCCGTCGCTGTGGCGCACGCTGTTCACCCGCGGCTGGCCGGCCTGGCTGCCGGCGCTGCTGATGCTGCTGGCCTGGCTGTGGTCGCGCATGCAGCGCTTGGGCCCGCTGCGCGCCTCGCCGGCCGGCGACCGCCGCTCGCTGCTGGAGCACGTGCGCGCCAGCGGCGAGCACCTGTTCCGTTACGGCAAGTCCGCGCTGCTGTACGCGGCGATGCGCCAGGCGTTCCTGACCCGGCTGCGGCGCCGCGCGCCGCTCGCCGCGGCGCTGCAGGGTCCCGCCCAGGCCGCGGCCATCGCCGAACGCCTGAACCTGTCGCCGGCGCAGGTCGAACAGGCGCTGCAGGCGCCAGCGCCCAAGCAACACGCCGCCTTCCGCGATCGCATTCGCCTCCTCGTCCAGATGAGAAACCAGTTATGACCACCGCCCCCGCCGAATCCGTCGCCCCCCTCACC
>NZ_JAFIWB010000023.1 GCF_017163705.1 Xanthomonas bonasiae | reverse complement strand
CTTCGCGCCGGACCCTCACCCCAACCCCTCTCCCGGTGGGAGAGGGGCTAAAGCACACCGCGCCGTTCCCTTCTCCCCTCGGGAGAAGGTGCCCCGTAGGGGCGGATGAGGGTACGGGCGCAGCCTCGTACACCCAACTCCGCGAGTCGCTTCGCGCCGGACCCTCACCCCAACCCCTCTCCCGGTGGGAGAGGGGCTAAAGCACACCGCGCCGTTCCCTTCTCCCGTCGGGAGAAGGTGCCCCGCAGGGGCGGATGAGGGTCCGGGCGCAGCCTCAGTACACCCAACTCCGCGAGACGCTTCGCGCCGGACCCTCACCCCAACCCCTCTCCCGGTGGGAGAGGGGCTAAAGCGCACCGCGGCTGTTCCTTCTCCCGCCGGGAGAAGGTGCCCCGCAGGGGCGGATGAGGGTCCGGCCGAAATAGAGACGGCGGACCAGCTGAGAACCTACTGGGCGGCCACAAGAGCCCCACCATACCGTGCCGCACTGCGGCGTGAAGTTGTCCGTACCCGCTGGTATGGTCGCGACGTCCGATCCCCACGTCGCGCACCCGTAACCGTTTCTGGCAGCTGGGCCATTCCGACCCGGCGCCGTTTGGGAGGCAGTACATGCGTATGTCCGTGTCCCGCTGCATCGCCCTGTGCGCGATGCTGTTGTTCTCCGCCGCCGCGTCCGCCGGAGGTTTCAGCAAGCAGTACCAGACCATTTCCAGTTGGGACGGCACCAAGCTCGGCGCACTGGTGCTGGTGCCGCAGGGGCAGGGGACCGGGCCGTTCCCGCTGGTGGTGATGCCGGCCAGCTGGTCGCTGCCCAACCTGGAATACGTGGGCCGCGCCAGCGAGCTGGCCAGCAACGGCTACGTGGTGGTCAGCTACACCTCGCGCGGGTTCTGGGATTCGGCGGGCGTGATCGACATCGCCGGGGCGCCGACGGTGGAAGACGTCAGCACGGTGATCGACTGGGCGCTGGCCAATACCCCGGCCAACGCCAAGGCGATCGGCGTGTCCGGCATTTCCTACGGCGCCGGCACCAGCCTGCTCGCCGCCGCGCGCGATCCGCGGATCAAGGCGGTGGCCGCGCTCAGCGGCTGGGCCGACCTGCAGGCCTCGCTGTACGCGAACGCCACGGTCAGCGAACAGGGCGTCGCCCTGCTGGTGGCCTCCGGCGCGATCACCGGCCGGCCCGGGCCGGACCTGGCGCAGATCAGCGCGCGGGTCGCGGTCGGCGACTACGACGGCGCGGTGCAGGGCTTCCTGCCCAAGGCCGGCGAGCGCAGCGTGATCAACGAAGTGCAGGCGCTCAACCGCAACGGCCCTGCGGTGCTGATGGCCAATGCGTTCAACGACGGCCTGTTCCCGCCGAACCAGTACATCGACCTGTACAACCGCCTGAGCGTGCCCAAGCACCTGATGTTCAGCCAGGGCGATCACGCCACGGCCGAACTGCCGGGCGCGCTCGGCCTGCCCAACGAGGTGTACACGGAAACCACCCGCTGGTTCGACCACTACCTCAAGGGCCAGGCCAACGGCGTGGACAGCGAGCAGCCGGTGCAGCTGGCCACGCTCGACGGCACCTGGCTGCGCTACGCCGATTGGAACAGCGTGCAGGCCGGCGCCACGCGCTATGGCCTGACCCGCCCGAGCGGCCTGATCGCGACCGGTGCGCTGAGCACCGGCACCAGCACCGGTTGGAGCAAGGGCATCGCCACCGGCGTACCGACCCTGGCCGATTCGGGCGTGCTGCTGGTCAGCGGCCTGCTGCAGGGTCTGGGCCAGCCGGTCACCACCTCGATCCCGCTGGTGGATCGCAACGGCGCGGCGGTATGGAGCGGGCCGGTGTACACCAGCGCCAAGCGCCTGGCCGGCAGCCCGTCGCTGCGGGTGACGGTGACCCCGAGCCAGGCCAACGTGTCGCTGTTCGCCTACCTGTACAGCATGAACGGGCTCGGCGTGGCGCAATTGCTGAGCCACGCGCCGTACTCGCTGCGCAACGCGACCCCGGGCGTGGCGACCACGATCGACCTGCAGCTGCAGGCGACCGCGGTCGATATCCCGGCCGGCAACCGCCTGGTGCTGGTGGTGGACACCACCGATCCGCGCTACACCTCGGCCAGCCGCTTCGGCGGCAGCGTCAGCTTCAGTTCGCCGGCGGCCGCGCCGTCGAGCCTGAGCGTGCCGCTGCACTGACCTGCGTTTGACGGAAAGGCCGGCGCAATGCCGGCCTTTCCCGCGTCTTGCCGTGGCCGCACGGCCGCGGAAATTACGCGGAATTTACGCGGCCGCCGGCATCGGCCGATAGCGACTTTACGGCCCCGCGCCGGAACATGACCAGGTCGGCGGAATGGTTCCGCCCTGGATCCGACGTCATGCGTTCCCCGCTTTCCTGTGCCGCCCGCCGACTCCTGTCGCGCGGCGCGCTTGCGCTTTTTCTCCTTGCCGGCAGCGCAGCGGCCAACGCCGCCAGTGTCAGCGGCAATGCCACGCTCACCAGCGACTACGTCTGGCGCGGCAGCACCCAGAGCGACGGCGATCCTGCCGTGCAGGCCGGTCTGGCGCTGGCCGCCGACAACGGCGCGTACGCGTCGCTGTGGGCCTCGTCGATCAAGTTCGACAGCACCCCGCACGCCAGCACCGAAGTCGACGGCGTGCTCGGCTGGCGCGGCCAGTGGACGCCGGACTGGGCCTGGGACGCGAACCTGACCCGCTACCAATACCCCTCGGCCGCCGCGCTGAACTGGACCGAGCTGGGCGCCACCGTGACCTGGAAGCAGCGCGTGTGGGCGCAACTGGGCTGGTCCGACGATGCGTTGGCCAGCGACACCACCGGCACCTACGCGCAGCTCGGCGCGCGCTACCCGTTCAACGAGCGCTTCCGCGTCGAGGCGGCGGTGGGCCATTACTGGCTCGCCCGCAGCTACGCGGATAGCTACACGCATGGGCTGGTCAGCGCCGTGTTCACCCTGCCCGGCATTCGCCAGGGCGGACCGGGGCTGGAGCTGCGGCTGACCGCGCACGACACCGACCGCGCCGCCGAGCGGCTGTTCCCCGACATGGCCGGCACGCGGGTCGAAGCCGCGCTGCAAGCCACCTTTTGAGTCCTGAGGAGAGATGACATGCCGACCTGGCTATCGCTGATCTGCGGCGTGGCGGTGATCGTCGCCGCCGGCTACCTGTTGTACGTGATTCTGCGTCCCGAAGATTTCTGAGCCGAGTGCTACTGCCATGATCGATACATTGCTTGTCTATGCGCTCGCGCTGCTGCTGGGTTGGCCGCTGGGCCTGTACCTGGCCAAGGTGATGCGCGGTGCGCCGATGCGCGGCGACGCGCTGTTCGGCTGGATCGAACGGCCGCTGTACCGCCTGCTCGGCACCGATCCGGCGCGCGGCATGAGCTGGCGCGGCTATGCCGGCGCGTTCCTGGCCAGCAACCTGGTGCTGGGCGCGCTGGTGTTCGCCCTGTTCGTGACCCAGGCGTGGTTGCCGCTCAATCCCGATGCGGTGCCGAACATGCGCTGGGACGTGGCGCTGCACACCATGGTCTCGTTCCTGACCAATACCAATCAGCAACACTACTCGGGCCAGGCGCAGCTGTCGTATCTGTCGCAGGCGGTGGGCGTGGTCGGTTTGCAGTTCATCACGCCGATGATGGGCCTGGCGCTGGTGGTGGCGACCTTGCGTGCGCTGTTCGGTGGGCGAGCGGCCGCCGCGAACGCTGGGACCCAGCAGGCGACGCTCAGCGTCGACGAAGCCGACGTCGGCAACTACTGGGCCGACGTGATCCGGCCGACGCTGCGCTTCCTGCTGCCGCTGTGCCTGCTGTGGACCGTGCTGCTGACCCAGCAGGGCGTGCCGTCCACGCTGGCGGCCGGTCCCACTGCCACGCCGCTGGACGCCAGCGCCGGTATGGCCGCGCAGAAGATCCCGCTCGGCCCGGTCGCGGCGATGGTGGCGATCAAGCAGCTCGGCACCAACGGCGGCGGCTGGTACGGTCCGAACAGCGCGATGGCGCTGGAGAATCCGACCCCGTTCTCCAATCTGCTGGAGATGCTGGCGATCGTGCTGATCCCGGTGGCGATCGCGTTCATGGTCGGCCCGTTCACCGGGCGCCGCAAATTCACCGTGCTGGTGTTCGGCAGCATGCTGGCGATGTCGCTGGCCTCCACCGCGGTGTCGGTGTGGTCCGAAGGCCATTCGGCCAGCACCGCCAGCGTGGCGCTGATGGAAGGCAAGGAAGTGCGCTTCGGCGCCGATGCCTCGGCGGCGTGGTCGTCGCTCACCACGCAGACCTCCAACGGCTCGGTCAATGCGATGCACGATTCGCTGGCGCCGCTGACCGGCGGCGTGGCCATGGTCAACATGCTGGTCAACGCGATCTGGGGCGGCATCGGCTGCGGCCTGCAGCAATTCCTGGTGTACCTGCTGCTCAGCGTGTTCCTGGCCGGGCTGATGACCGGGCGCACGCCGGAACTGTTCGGGCGCAAGATCGAGGCCGGCGAAGTGCGCCTGCTGGCCTTGCTGATCCTGCTGCAGCCGCTGGTGCTGCTCGGCTTCACTGCGTTGACCCTGGCCATGCCGGCGGCGATCACCGCCACCTCCAATCCCGGCTTCCACGGCATCAGCCAGGTGTTCTACGAGTACACCTCGGCCTTCGCCAACAACGGCTCCGGTTTCGAAGGCCTCGGCGACGGCATTCCGTGGTGGAACCTGACCTGCACGCTGGTGCTGATACTGGGCCGCTATCCGGCGCTGATCGTGCCGCTGATCGTGGCCGCGCAGATGGCGCGCAAGCGCGTGGCGCCGGAAACCGGCGGCAGCCTGCAGGTGGAAACGCCGACCTTCGCGCTGACCCTGATCGCGGTCATCGCGGTCCTGACCGTTCTGCAATTCACGCCGGCACTGGTGTTGGGTCCGATCGCCGATCACCTGACGCTTGCCGCGCACTGAGACCACGACCATGAGCACCCCGCTTCCGCAAGCTTCTTCCTCCGTCCACAAGCCCGGTCTGCTCGACGGCCCCGCACTGCGTGCGGCGCTGCGCGCCAGCGTGCTGAAACTCTCGCCACGTCACCTGCTCGGCAGTCCGGTGATGGCGGTGGTGTTCGCCGGCACCTTGCTGTCGGCCCTGATCACCGTGGCCGGGCAGGGCGCGCCCGCGTTCGGCTGGGCGGTGACCGCGATCCTGCTGATCACCGTGCTGTTCGGCAATTTCGCCGAAGCGGTGGCCGAGGCGCGCGGCCGTGGCCAGGCCGCCTCGCTGCGGCGCGCGCGCAAGGACCTGGTGGCGCGCCGGGTGAGCAGCGCGCAACTGGACGGCGAAACCAGCATTCCCGCCGCCGAACTGAAGCCCGGCGACCTGGTGGTGATCTCCGCCGGCGAACTGATCCCGGCCGACGGTGAGATCGTGCACGGCGTGGCCACGATCAACGAAGCGGCGGTCACCGGCGAATCGGCGCCGGTGCTGCGCGAGGCCGGTACCGACCGTTCCGGCGTGATCGGCGGCACCAAGGTGCTGTCCGACGAGATCGTGGTGAAGGTCACCGCCGAGCCCGGCCACAGCTTCCTGGACCGCATGATCGCGCTGGTCGAAGGCGCCAACCGGCAGAAGACCCCGAACGAGATCGCGCTGACCATGCTGCTGGCGGCGATGACCCTGACCTTCCTGATCGTGGTCGCGACCTTGCCGGTCATCGCCGGCTACGTCGGCGTGCGCATCGATCCGCTGCTGTTGATCGCGCTGCTGGTGTGCCTGATCCCGACCACCATCGGCGGGCTGCTGCCGGCGATCGGCATCGCCGGCATGAACCGCGCGCTGTCGGCGAACGTGCTGGCCAAGTCGGGCAAGGCGGTGGAAGTGGCCGGCGACGTCGATGTGCTGCTGCTGGACAAGACCGGCACCATCACCTACGGCGACCGCCAGGCCACCGCGTTCCATGCGCTCAGCGGCGTCGATGCGGTGCAACTGCGCGAGGCGGCGATGCTGTCCTCGCTGGCCGACCCGACCCCGGAAGGCAAGTCGATCGTGCGCCTGGCGCGCGAGCAGGGCATGCCGCCGGCCGATCCGGACGGCGCCAGCTTCGTCGCCTTCACCGCGCAGACGCGCATGTCCGGCGTCGATCTGGCCGCGCAGGGGCAACAGCCGCCGCGTTCGATCCGCAAGGGCGCGGCCGATGCGGTGATCCGCCACGTCACCGCGCTGGGTGGGCTGGTGCCGGCGGAACTGAAGGGCCGCGTGGAGCAGGTCGCGCGCAGCGGCGCCACGCCGCTGGTGGTGGCCGAGGGCCGGCACGTGCTCGGCGTGGTCGAGCTGTCGGACGTGGTCAAGCATGGCGTGCGCGAGAAGTTCGCACGGCTGCGCGCGATGGGGGTGAAGACGGTGATGATCACCGGCGACAACCCGCTCACCGCCGCGGCGATCGCCGCCGAGGCCGGCGTCGACGACTACATCGCCGAGGCCACGCCGGAAGACAAGCTCGCGCGCATTCGCGCCGAGCAGGCCGGCGGCCGGCTGGTGGCGATGGTCGGCGACGGCACCAACGATGCGCCGGCACTCGCGCAGGCCGACGTCGGCCTGGCGATGAACTCGGGCACGCAGGCGGCCAAGGAAGCCGGCAACATGGTCGACCTGGATTCGGATCCGGCCAAGCTGCTGGCGGTGGTGGAAGTGGGCAAGCAGCAGCTGATCACCCGCGGCGCGCTGACCACCTTCTCGCTGGCCAACGACGTGTCCAAGTACTTCGCGATCCTGCCGGCGCTGTTCGCCGCCTCGATCCCGCAGATGGCGGCGCTGAACGTGATGCGCCTGTCCAGCCCGGTGCATGCGGTGCTGGCCGCGTTGATCTTCAACGCGCTGGTGATTCCGGCGCTGATTCCGCTGGCGTTGCGCGGCGTGCGCTTCACCCCGGCCACGGCGACCTCGCTGCTGCGCCGGAACATGCTGATCTACGGCGTCGGCGGCGTGCTGCTGCCGTTCGTCGGGATCAAGCTCATCGACCTGCTGCTGGTGGCGCTGGGCTGAACCCGGCGCCGATCTTCCGCTTCCTTTTCGGACCACCTGCGATGAACGTTTCCCCGGTTTCCTCTTCCTACCGCGAACCGCTGCGCTGGCGCGCGGCGCTGGTACTGCCGCTGCTGGTGCTGGGCGCCGCCGCGCTGTACTCGTTGCTGTCCACCCTGCTCGCCGGCGCGCTGTTCCCGGCGCAGGCCAACGGCAGCCTGCTGCAACGCGATGGTCGCGTGCTCGGCTCGGCGCTGGTCGCGCAGCCGTTCGCCGCGCCCGGCTATTTCCAGCCGCGTCCGTCGGCGGCCAAGTTCGACCCGATGTCCGCGGCCGGCAGCAACCAGGCGCGCAGCAATCCGGAGCTGCAGCAGCGCATCGCCGACGCGCGCGCCAGCGTGGCCGCGCGCGACGGCGTCGCCCCGGCGCAGGTGGCGGACGACCTGCTGACCCAGTCCGGCAGCGGCATGGACCCGGACATCAGCGTGGCCGCGGCGCAGCAGCAGGTCGCGCGCGTGGCCAAGGCGCGCGAATTGCCGGTGGCGACCGTCGCCGCGCTGGTCGCCGCGCAGGCGCAGCCGCGCCAGTTCGGCGTGCTCGGCCAGCCGCGGGTGAATGTGCTGGCGCTGAATCTGGCGTTGGATAAGGCCGGGAATGGGGAGACGGGAATCGGGAATGGAGAAAAGCAAAAGCAGTAGTACCGGCGGCCCAAGGCTGTAGGCTCTGCGAATCCCGACTCACGAATCCCCAATCCCGGCGCTCACATGTCCGACTCACGCACCCAGCAGGCCGACGCCTTGATCGGCGCGCTCCAGCGCGAACGCGGCGGGCGCCTGACCGTGTTCCTGGGCGCGGCGCCCGGCGTCGGCAAGACCTACGCGATGCTGTCGCGCGCGCGCCAGCTGCAGCAGCAGGGCAGCGAGGTGGTGGTCGGGGTGGTCGAGACCCACGGCCGCGCCGAGACCGCGGCGCTGCTCGACGGGCTGGCCGTGCAGCCGCGGCGGCGCGTGGAATATCGCGGCCGCACGCTCGAGGAAATGGACCTGGACGCGCTGCTGGCACGGCACCCGCCGCTGGTGCTGGTCGACGAGCTGGCGCACCGCAACGCGCCCGGCAGCCGCCACGAGCGGCGCTGGCAGGACGTGCAGGAACTGCTCGACGCCGGCATCGACGTCTACAGCACGGTCAACATCCAGCACCTGGAAAGCCTCAACGACGTGGTCCACCGCATCACGGGCATCCGCGTCGGCGAGACCGTGCCCGATGCGATCTTCGACCGGCTGCGCGACATCGTGCTGGTCGACCTGCCGCCGCGCGAACTGATCGAACGCCTGCAACAGGGCAAGGTGTATCTGCCCGAGCAGGCGGGACAGGCGCTGCAGGCGTTCTTCTCGCCGTCGAACCTGGCCGCGCTGCGCGAACTGGCGATGCAGACCGCGGCCGACCGCGTCGACAACGACCTGCGCGACGTGCAGGCCGCACAGGGCCGCACCGGCGTGGCGCTGCGGCGGCGGGTGCTGGTGGCGATCGACGGGCGCGGCCAGTCCGACTACCTAGTGCGGGTGGCGCGGCGCCTGGCCGAGCGCCGCGGCGCGCCGTGGAGCGTGGTCACCGTGCAGACCCAGGCGCAGCCGGAGGAAGCCTGGCAGCTGGAGGTCGATCGCGCCTTCGCCCTGGCGCGGCGGCTCGGCGGCGACGCCGCGCTGCTGCACGGCGCCAGCGTGGCCGATGCGCTGCTCGACCACGCCGCGCACAACGGCGTGTCCACGCTGCTGCTCGGCCGCACCCGCGAACGGCCGCTGGCGCGGATGATCAACCGCACGCTGACCCAGCAGCTGTTGCAGCGCGGCGCGCACTACGAGCTGGTCATCATCAGTTCGCCGGAGGCGCGCGCGCGTGCGCGGCGGCGTTGGCGCAGTCCCGGCCACTGGCTGTCGCGCGACGACCTGGTGTTCGCCACCGTCGCCTCGCTGCTGGCGGTGGCGGTGGGCTGGATCGCCGAGCGCTGGGTCGGCATCGACGACCTGTCGATGGTGTTCATCGTCGCGGTGGTGATGGTCGCGGCGAAGACGCGCATGGCCGCGGCGGTGCTGTCGGCGCTGCTGAGCTTCTTCGCCTACAACTTCTTCTTCATCGAACCGCGCTACACGCTGCACATCGGCGCGCGCCAGGGCGTGGTCACGGTGCTGCTGTTCCTGGTCGCAGCGCTGGTCGCCGGGCGCCTGGCGTCGCGGCTGCGCATGCAGGTGCTGGCGCTGCGCGCGGCCAACGCGCAGACCACCGCGCTGCAGCGGCTGGGCCGCGAACTGACCAGCGCCGCCGACCTGGGCCAGGTGCTGGAGGCCGGGCGCCGCGCGCTGGCCGCCACGCTCGAGGCCGAGGCCTGGGTGCGGCTGCAGCCGCTGGAGGCGGCGCACGCCGCCGCGCAGGACGGCGCGCACGACTACGCGGCATCGATGGCGGCGGTGGATCGCAGCGCCGCCGACTGGGCGCAGCGCCACGGCCAGGCCACCGGCCGCTTCACCGACACCCTGGCCGGCGCCAGCTGGTGGTTCCTGCCGGTGCGCCACGAGCGCGGCGCGATCGGCGTGGTCGGGCTGAAATTCGCCGCCGGCGTGCAGCGTCCCGGGCTGGAGCAGCAGCGCCTGGCCGAAGCCATGGTCGAGGACATCGGCCAGGCCGCGCTGCGCACGCGGCTGGTCGCCGACCTGGAAAGCGCGCGGGTCAGCGGCGAGACCGAACGCCTGCGCTCGGCGCTGCTGTCGTCGGTGTCGCACGACCTGCGCTCGCCGCTGGCGGCGATGATCGGCGCGGCCAGCAGCCTGTCCAGCTACGGCCAGGCGATGGACGCCGACGACCGCCGCAGCCTGCTGGAGACGATCCAGCTGGAAGGCGAGCGCCTGGACCGCTACATCCAGAACCTGCTCGACATGACCCGGCTCGGCCACACCGGGCTGACCTTGAACCGCGACTGGATCGACGTGGACGAACTGATCGGCTCGGCCGCGCGGCGGCTGCAGCGCTACCAGCCGCAGGTGCGGCTGGACATCGCCCTGGCCGCCGAGCTGCCGACGCTGTGGGTGCATCCGGCGCTGGTCGAACAGGCGATCTTCAACGTGCTGGAGAACGCGGCGAAATTTTCGCCGGAGGGCGAGGCGATCCGGGTCGCCGCGGCGATGGTCGACGGGCGCCTGCGCATCGACATCGGCGACCGCGGCCCGGGCATTCCCGAGGACGAGCGCGCGCGCATCTTCGACATGTTCTACAGCGTCGAACGCGGCGACCGCGGCCGCCACGGCACCGGCCTGGGCCTGACCATCTGCCAGGGCATGATCGGCGCGCACGGCGGCAGCGTCGAGGCGCTGCCCGGCGCCGATGGCCGCGGCACCACGATCCGCATTACCCTGCCGTTGATCGAACCCGCCGCCCCGCCACCCCGCCCCGATGCCGACTGAGTCCCACGCCGATCCGATTCCGCCGCCGCGCGTGCTGGTCATCGACGACGAGCCGCAGATCCGGCGTTTCCTGGACATCAGCCTGCGCGCGCAGGGTTACCGCGTGCTGCAGGCGGCCAGCGGCGGCGACGGCCTGGCGCAGCTGGCCGCGCACGGCGCCGAACTGGTGGTGCTCGACGTGGGTCTGCCCGACCAGGACGGACACAGCGTGCTGCGCGAACTGCGGCAGTGGTCCGCGGTGCCGGTGATCATGCTCACCGTGCGCGCCGGCGAAGCGGAGAAAGTGCAGGCGCTGGACGCCGGCGCCAACGACTACGTGACCAAGCCGTTCGGCGTGCAGGAACTGATGGCGCGCATCCGCGTGCTGCTGCGCATGCAACCGGCCGCCGGCGAGGCCGAGCCGGTGTTCGACGACGGCCACCTGCACATCCACCTGGGCCTGCGCGAGGTGCGCCTGGACGGCGAGCCACTGCCGCTGAGCCGCAAGGAATACGCCCTGCTCGCGCTGCTGCTGCGGCACAGCGGGCGCGTGCTCACCCAGCCGCAACTGCTGCGCGAAGTGTGGGGGCCGACCCACCAGGAAGACACCCACTACCTGCGCATCCTGGTCGGCAAACTGCGGCAGAAACTCGGCGACAGCGCGGTGGCGCCGCGCTACATCGCCACCGAGCCGGGCGTAGGGCTGCGCTTCATCGGCGTGAGCGAGCGCAGCACCTGAGACGCACGGTTAATCAGAGCCGGTTCTGCAAGACGGTCGATAACCCGGCCCGGTGCACTGTAGGAGGGGCTTCAGCCCCGACAGATTCCCAAGTCGTCAGACTTTTCCACTGCGTTCGTCGCGGCTGAAGCCGCTCCTACAAAAAGCGGTCGCCGGTCGCCTGCGCGCGGTATCGGGCCGATTCTTGCGAGTCCCGAGTCCCGAGTCCCGAGTCCCGCGTCCCGCGTCCGGCTATCTGTCCGGCAACACCTTCCCCGGATTGAGGATGCCGTCCGGGTCCAGCGCGCGCTTCACCGCGCGCATCGCGTCCAGCGTGGCCGCGTCGAAGGCCTGCGCCATGTAGTCGCGCTTGGCCACGCCGATGCCGTGCTCGCCCGACAGCGTGCCTTCCAGCGCCAGCACCAGCGCGAACAGGCGCGGCAGCGCGGCGTGCGCACGCGCGGTCTCGGCGGCGTCGTCGGGCGCGTACATGATGTTGACGTGCAGGTTGCCGTTGCCGGCGTGGCCGAAGGCGACGATCGGCAGCTCGAATTCCGCCGCCAGTGCCTCGACTCCTGCGACCAGCTCGGGAATGCGCGACACCGGCACCACCACGTCTTCGTTGATCTTGCCTGGCTTGATCGTGCGCAGCGCCGGCGACAGCGCGCGGCGCGCCGCCCACAGCCGGTCGCGCGCGGCGCCGTCGGTGGCCACGTCCAGCGACAGCAGGCCGTCGCCTTCGGCGGCCGCGCCCAGCGCCTGCAGCGCGTAGGGTAGGGTGTCGTGGTCGCCGTCGGCCTCGATCAGCAGCATCGCGCCGGCTTCGGGCACGTCGCTGCCGTTGCGGCGCAACAGCGCGATCGCGCTGCGGTCCATGAATTCCAGCATCGCCGGCGTGGTCGGTTGCGCCATCAGCCGCGACACCGCCGCCGCGGCGCTGCCGGCATCGCGGTAGAACGCGCGCAGCCCGGCCTGCGCCAGCGGCCGCGGCGACAGTTTCAGCGTGGCCTCCACGATCAGCGCCAGGGTGCCTTCGCTGCCGACCAGCAGGTGGGTCAGGTCGTAGCCGGTGGCGTCCTTGGTGTAGGCGCCGCCGCAACGGATCAGTTCGCCGGCGCCGGTCACCGCGACCACGCCGAGCACGTTGTCGCGGGTGGCGCCGTACTTCACCGCACGCGGGCCGCCGGCGTTGGTCGACAGGTTGCCGCCGACGCTGCAGATCTCGGCGCTGGACGGGTCCGGCGGCCAGAACAGGCCGTGCGGCGCCAGCGCCTGTTGCAGGTCGCCGTTGAGCACGCCCGGCTCGACCACCGCGCAGCGGTCCTGCGGGCGCAGCTGCACGATGCGGTTCATGCGCGCGAATGACAGCACCACGCCGCCGCCGAACGGCACCGCGGCGCCGGCGGTGCCGGTGCCGGCGCCACGCGCGACGATCGGCACGCGGTGTTCGCGGCAGGCGCGCACGATCGCCTGCACCTGGTCGCGGGTCTGCGGCAGCGCCACCGCGTCGGCCAGCGCCCAGCGCCGCGAATCGTCCTCGCCGTAGCTGCGGCGGCTGGCGTCGTCGGTGCGCCAGCCGTCGGCGCCGAGCAGTGCGGCGAGGGTGTCGGTCAGGGCGGCTGGCAGCGGCGTGGTCATGGCTGGGATCGCGAAGCGGAAGAGGGCGGCGGTTGCAACAGTTTCCAGGTGCCGACCGCCAGCGCCAGCGGCAGCCACACCCAGCGCAACTCGGACAACAGCGTGGCCATGCCGCGCGCGCCGAAGAAGCCGTTGGCGAACGGCGAGACGCGGATCGGCCGCCACGGCGCGAACCAGCGCTGCTCGCTCCACGGCCAGGCCAGGGCGACGCCGAGGCCGCCGGAGGTCAGCGCATCGAGCAGCGGGTGCGAGAGCGTGCAGACGAACATCCAGGTCGCCGCCTGCAGCGCGCCGGCACGCAGCGGTCGGTGCAGCAGGGCACCCAACACGCCCAGCGCCGCGGCGAACAGCAGCGAATGGCTGGCGCCGCGATGGCCGAACGCATCGGCATAGGGAACGTGCAAGGCGAACGCGACCACGTCCAGATCGGGCAACATCGATGCGCCGATGCCGGCGCCGAGCAGGCGCGCGGAAATGCGTCCGCGATCGGCGGCGGCCCAAAGCGCCAGCGGGATCGCGGCGTGGGTGAAGATGCTGGGCACGTCAGCAGTCGTCGGCGCGAAACGCGTCGCGCAGCCAGGTCAGCCGCGGCGGTTCGCCTTCGGCCTCGACCACGTCGAAGCGGCACGGCCAGTCGGCGTAGTGCGGATGCGCGGCCAGGAACAACTGCGCCGCCAAAACCAGCCGGCGGCGCTTGCGCAGGTCGACCGAGGCGGCGCCGCCGCCGAACGCGTCGTTGCGCCGGTAGCGCACCTCGACGAACACCAGGCACTGCGCCTGCTGCATCACCAGATCCAGTTCGCCGCCGCGATAGCGCACGTTCGCGGCGATCAGTTGCAGCCCGGCGCGCTCCAGTTCGGCGCGCGCCGCCGCTTCCACATCGTTGCCGCGTTGCCGGCGGTCAACGCCCATCGGGCAGCGGCGTCGCGCGCCCGCCGCTGAAGGTGGACCAGGCCGGGGTGCGCAGGATGTTGCCGAAGCCGTCCAGGTGCAGCACGCCGGTGGCGCCGCGCAGATTGGCCTCGGCGCCGGTGGCGAGCTTCTCCAGGTAGGCGCTGATCTGCCAGGCGTCGTAGCCGAACGCGAACAGGCGCGCGGCCGGGCCACGCGCGGTCGGCAGCGTCTCGGCCACGCTGGTCGCCGCCGGCAGGCCGCCGACGCCGCGCACGCTCCACAGTTCGCTCGGGTAGGCGATGCCGTCCAGCACCAGGTCGTCCTCCGGCTTGCCGGTGCCGAGCACCAGCTGCGAGGTCGCCACCCGGCTCTTGCCGGCGAAACCGGCCAGCGCCAGCTGCGGCGCCAGCGCGCGCGCGGTGCTGCCCTTCACCGCCAGGAATACCGCGTCGGCGGCGCCGGCGTTGCGCAGCTGCGCGCCGACATCGCCCGGCACCTCGGCCACGCTGACGCTGGCCGCGACCTTGCCGCCGCGCTCGCTGAAGCGCTCGCGGAACGCGGCCACCGCGCGGCGGCCGTTGTCGTCGTTGCTGCCGATCACCAGCGCGTTGCGGCGCTCGTGCGCCAGCAGGTATTCGGCGGCGGCGATGCCGTCGTCTTCCGGCGCCAGCGAGAAGCCGGCGCTGCCGGCGGGCGGGGCGCCGGTGCCGCGGTTCAGCGCCAGCAGCGGCACCGGCAGCGCGTCGCGCGCGAACAGCGCCGTGACCTCGTCGCGGCCGAGCGGGCCGACCACGAAGTCGGCGCCGCCGTCGATCGCCTTCTGGTAGGCGGCCAGCGCGCCGGCGGGGGTGCCGGTGGTGTCGATGAAGTTGATCTCCGGGCGGCGCCGGGTCTCGCCGTAGTAGCCGGCGAGCAGGCCGTCGCGCACCGGCGCGGCCGCGGTCGCCAGGGTGCCGCTCAGCGGCAACAGCACCGCCAGCTTGGCCGGCGGGCGGTAGCCGTCGCGCTCGGCCGGCGGCCGCTTGCTGGTGTCGAAGCCCCACTGCTCGCCGCGGTCGAATGGCCGCGGCAGCGCCAGGCCGCGGCTGATCAGCGCGCGCCCGGCGAAGTTGTACAGCGGATCGCCGGCCGGCAGCGCGGCGGCGCGCGCCTGCAGCGTGGCGTCGTTCAACGCCGCCAGCTGGCGCACGATGGCGCGCTGGTTGTCGGTGCGCGCCTGGCCGGTCAGGCCGATATCGGCGCGGGCGCGTTCGTCCAGCGCCGCGGTGGCGTCGCCGGTGCCTTCCAGCGCCTGCGCGCGGGCCAGGTGCCAGCGCGCGCGCAGGTTCTGCGGCACCGCCTGCGGATCGCTGCCCAGCGCCTGCAGCGCCTGCGCCGGCTGGCGGTCGACCAGGGCCAGCTCGGCATTGACCAGGGCCAACCGCACCTTGCTCAGGCCCGACAGCTGGCGCGGCTGGACCTGCGCGGCCAGGCTGCGCGCGCGGGCGACGTCGCCGCCCTCGTACCAGGCGAAGGCGGCATCGGCCAGCAGCTGGTTGCGCTCGCTGCCGGTGGCCGTGGCGGCCTGCGCCTCGAGCTGCTGCGCCGCTTCCCGCGGCTTGCCCTGGTCGAGCAGCGCCAGCGCCGCGGATTGGGCCGGCGAGGACGCGCTCTGCGTCACGCTGGTGGTGGCGCAGCCGGCGAACAGCAGCGCCAGCAGCGACAGGGCGGAAATCCTTGCGAATCGCTTGTTCATTTCTGGTCCATTCGGCAGGGCACGCCGAGGCGCGCCGGGGAAAACCGCTACGATTCTACCCTTGACCATGGAAAGCCGTAGATGAGCGCCCAGCCCGGAACCCTGCATGTCGTCGCCACGCCGATCGGCAATCTCGCCGACCTGACGCCGCGCGCGCAGGAGGTGCTGCGCGCGGTCGCCGCGATCTGCGCCGAGGACACCCGCCGCAGCGGCCAGCTGCTGGCGCATTTCGGCATCGACAAGCCGCTGGTCGCGCTGCACGAGCACAACGAGGACGCGCTGGCGCAGCGCATCGTCGCGCGCCTGCTCGGCGGCGAGTCGCTGGCCCTGGTCAGCGATGCCGGCACCCCGCTGGTCAGCGATCCCGGCTACCGGCTGGTGCGCGCGGCGCGCGAGGCCGGGGTGCGGGTCAGCCCGGTGCCCGGCGCCTGCGCGGCGATCGCCGCGCTCAGCGTGGCCGGCCTGCCCAGCGACCGTTTCAGCTTCGAGGGCTTCCTGCCGGCCAAGGCCTCCGGCCGCCGCGAGCGCCTGGCGCGCCTGGCCGGCGAGCCGCGCACCCTGGTGTTCTACGAATCGGCGCACCGCATCGTCGAATCCCTGGCCGACTGCCGCGCCGCGTTCGGCGACGCGCGGCCGGCGGTGCTGGCGCGCGAACTGACCAAGCTGTTCGAGACCGTGCTCGACGGCAGCCTGGCCGAGCTGCAGGCGCAGGTGGAAGCCGACGACAACCAGCGCAAGGGCGAGTTCGTGCTGATCGTGCAGGGCGCCGGCGACGATGCCGACGCGCAACTGGCCGAGGGCCGCCGCGTCTATGCCACGCTGAGCGCGCACCTGCCGCCGTCCACCGCCGCCAAGCTGGCCGCGGAGATCACCGGAGCGCCGCGCAAGGCGTTGTATGGGGGATGAGGCGGCTGTAAACCGAGCCGGTGCCGACTGGCCTGCAACAGGCAATCGCAAACCTGCCGTTCCCAGGCGAATGCGCTGTCAGGCGACTGCCGGGAATCGGAACCCGGCCTGTTCGGCTTCCCATCCCAGCGTCGCCAACCCGATGCTCCTGGGGACGGGCTTCTCGCCGCTGCGGTAGTAGGCCAGCATGCGCCGGCTCACACCCAATGCCGCGGCGGCCGAATCCAGCGTCAGGTCGTGGCGATGCATCCAGGCGATGATCTGCTGGTGCGAGTAGTCGCCGGCCTGCTCGATGGCGAGTGCCCGCAGGTTGTCGCTGGCGAGCGCCAGGTCATCAATGAGATGCCTTGGGCGTGTGCGTCAGTCTGAAGGATGTTTTCGTCACAGAGGCTAAAGCCTCCGAACCCGGGAGTCTGGCCCGGAGTCTGGAGATTTTTTGAGAAAAGTGGCGGAGCCGGCCGATAAGCCGGGTTCTGTCGTGGACAGTCATTCTTCTAGGCGCCGCGTCACCGCGGCGCTCGAGCAACCTACCCGGACCCGACGCGGGCAGCGCCATGAGGTCCCTATTTGGTCTTGCTCCAGGTGGGGTTTGCCGTACCGGTCCGTTACCGGACTCGCGGTGCGCTCTTACCGCACCATTTCACCCTTACCGGTCTGCTTGCGCAGACTTAGGCGGTATCTTTCTGTTGCACTGATCCGTCGGCTCGCGCCGCCCAGGCGTTACCTGGCACCTTGCCCTATGGAGCCCGGACTTTCCTCGGCACCCCACTGCACCGAAATGCACCGGGATGACGCGACTGTCTGGCCGACTCCGCCGTGGGCATTGTCGCATGTGCGGCGCCACTGCGCCGCGCGGAATCGGATGTCCGGAACAGCGAATGGCCGCAACGCAACTCTTACCGGGCCCCGAGTCCCGAGTCCCCGATCCTGAGCCCCTGCAGCCGCGTCTCCCCCAGGAACACCCCATCGGCGCCGAAGCGGCGCTCGTGGATCCAGCCGCGGCCGTCGCCGCCCACTGCGACGATGGTGCTGGCGCGGGTGCCGTAGTCGTGGCCGCGGATGAAGGCTGGCGACAGGCGCCGCTCCAGCTCCAGGCCTACGCCGGTGTCGGGCAACTGCGCGTCGGCGGCGATGGTCTCGTCGGCCAGCGCGCGCCATAGCGGGGACAGGTCCTCGTCGCCGGCGGCAATCCACCCCGCCAGGACCTCGCACAGGCGCACCGTCTTCGGCCATGGCGCGTCCAGCGCGCCATTGGACATGCCGTGGATGCCGGGCGCCAGGCGCTGCCGGGCAGGCGGGTGGTTGCCCAGGTATTGCGCGCCTTCGGCGTCGGCCAGCAGCAGATTGAACGGCGGGTAGGCGTCGGCGCGAAGCGCCAGTGCGTCGGCGAAGGCGCCTGCCGGCGCGGCGCCGGCCAGGTAGTCGGCGACCAGGGCGCCGCGCGAGGCGCCGGACATCGACGCCAGCGGGTCGCGCACGTTGGTGACCACAGTGCAGCGGCCGGCGTCGTCCAGGCCCACCCAGCTGCCGCCGGAACGCAGGTCGCGCCCGGCCAGCACGCGCTGCGCCGGCGCCGCCCAGCGCTGCAGCGGCGCGGTCGGGCGGGCGTGGAATTCGTCGCGGTTGCCGACCAGCAGCAGGCGCCAGCGCGGGTGCGATTCGAGGGCGAGGGCGACCAGGCACATAGGCCGCCGATTGTGCGGTTTTGCGCAGCGGCAGGCGAGCCGGTCGGTCGTGGCCGCGGCAGCTGGCCGCTGTCTTAACGCCTTGTGCACAGGGCTGAATTTCCGCTCAATCTCAAAATATGAGACGAAACAGCAACTTGTGGATAAGCTTTGAACAAGTCTCTAAAGAATGGCGCAAGCCATTGATGTGGCTAGCGATTTATCGCTCGCAAAGTTGTTGACAACCTTTCGCGCGCTGCTAAGGTGGGCACTCGAGGGAAAACCGGGTTTTTTGTGGTTTTTCGTGGTTCAATGACCGTCCAGGCGGATTTGAAAGGTGTAGGCGTCGTGTTTCAGGGCGAGACCGCAATCACAGTGGACGACAAGGGGCGTATGGCGGTTCCCACCGCGTACCGCGACCTTGTCGTGCGTGCGAGCGGCAATCGGCTGGTGCTGACCTACAACCCGTTCGAGGCCGGATGCCTGTGGCTGTACGCGGAAAAGGAATGGGAGCGGGTCCGTGACGACGTCATGGCCAAGCCCAACACCCAGCGCGTGGTGCGGGTCCTGCAGCAGAAGCTGGTCGGTTCCTCGGCCGCGCTGGAGCTGGACGCCAACAGCCGCATCACCATCCCGCCGAGCCACCGCGCTGCGGTGGGCATCGAAAAGCGCGCCGTGCTGTTGGGCATGGGCGACAAGTTCGAACTATGGAGCGAGCAGGCTCATCGCGCACTGATCCAGCAGACATTGTCTGACGAGGATCTGGGCGATGGATTGCTCGATCTGAAGTTGTGAGCCGGGGTGTCCGGATGCGCGGACAGGCGCAGGCCGGTCACCTTCCGGTGTCGCAACCGCCGGCGGCGCATGTGCCGGTGTTGTTCGCGCAGGTCATGGACGGGCTGCAGGTGATCGAAGACGGAATCTATCTGGATGGCACGTTCGGGCGTGGCGGACACGCGCGCGGGGTGCTGCACAAACTCGGCCCAGGAGGCCGGCTGCTGTTGATGGACAAGGATCCCGAGGCGATCGCCGAAGCCGAACATGCGTTCGGTGGCGACGCGCGCGTGCGCATCCGCCGCGGCAGCTTCGCCGAACTGGCGCAGTGGGACGCCGCCGCCGATCTGGACGGCGTGCTGTTCGACCTGGGCGTGTCCTCGCCGCAGCTGGACGTGGCCGAGCGCGGCTTCTCGTTCGGCAAGGACGGCCCGCTGGACATGCGCATGGATCCGGACGCCGGCGAGAGCGCCGCGCAGTGGCTGGCTCACGCCAGCGAGCGCGACATCGCCGACGTGCTGTGGACCTATGGCGACGAACGCCAGAGCCGGCGCATCGCCCGCGCGATCGTGGCGCGCCGCGCCGAGCAGCCGCTGACCCGCACCGCGCAGCTGGCCGACCTGATCGCCAGCGTGATGCCGCGCGGCGACAGCAAGACCCATCCGGCCACGCGCAGCTTCCAGGCGATCCGCATCCACATCAACCGCGAACTGGCCGACCTCGAAGCCGGGCTGGACGCGGCGCTGGCCAAGCTCAAGCCGGGCGGGCGCCTGGCGGTGATCAGCTTCCACTCGCTGGAAGACCGCATCGTCAAGCAGTTCATGAACCGCCACGCCAAGGCCCCGCCGAGCAACCGCCGCCTGCCCGAGGCCCAGCCGTTCGTGCCGACGCTGCAACTGCACGGCGGCGCGATCAAGGCCGACGGCGCCGAGCTGGCGCTCAATCCGCGCGCGCGCAGCGCGGTGCTTCGGGTGGCCGAGAAGCTGGGATTGGGGATTGGGGATTCGGGATTGGGCGAGCGCTCTTCTCCAATCCCCAATTCCGAATCCCCAATCCCGGCGTCTCCGCCAGGAGACGCCCAATGAGCCGGCTGCTGTTGATCGTCCTGCTCGCCTGCACCATCGCCTCGGCGATCGGGGTGGTGTACATGCGCCATCGCCATCGCCAGCTGTTCGTCGAGCTGTCGCGGCTGGAGCACAACCGCGACGAGCTGAACATCGAGTTCGGCCGGCTGCAGCTGGAGCAGGCGACCTGGGCCGAAAGCAATCGCGTCGACCAGGTCGCGCGCGAGCGGCTGGGCATGAAGTTTCCGGAAACCGGCGACATCGTGGTGGTGCGGCCATGAGCAAGACCGGCCGCAACCGCCCGCGCAGCAACTTCAATCTCCGTGGCCGGCTGGTGCTGGTCGGTGCGGCGCTGAGCCTGTGCTCGGTCACCCTGATCGGCCGCGCCGCCTACGTGCAGATCATCAACAGCGACTTCTACCAGCGCCAGGGCGAGGCGCGCTACCTGCGCGAGCTGCCGATCGCGACCTCGCGCGGCATGATCACCGACCGCAACGGCGAGCCGCTGGCGGTGTCCACGCCGGTGGAGTCGATCTGGGTCAATCCGCAGGAGCTGCTGCGCAATCCCGACCGCATCCCGCAGCTGGCGCAGGCGCTGGAGCTGCCCAGCGACGAGCTGACCGCCAAGCTGTCGCAGAAGTCGGACAAGGAGTTCATGTACCTCAAGCGCCGGATCAATCCGGACAAGGCACACGCGGTGGTCGCGCTGGGCATCCCGGGCGTGTTCTCGCAGCGCGAGTTCCGCCGCTTCTACCCGCAGGGCGAAGCGATGGCGCACGTGCTCGGCTTCACCAACATCGACGACCGCGGCCAGGAAGGGCTGGAGCTGGCGTTCGACGAATGGCTGCGCGGCAAGCCCGGTTCCAAGCGCGTGATCCGCGACCGCAAGGGCGCGATCGTGGAAAGCATCGATCTGGTCAAGCCGGCCGAGCCGGGCAAGGACCTGACCCTCAGCATCGATCGCCGCATCCAGTTCCTGGCCTACAAGGAACTGCGCAACGCGCTGGTGGAAAACAACGCCGCCGGCGGTTCGATCGTGGTGATGGACGTGGCCACCGGCGAGATCATGGCCATGGTCAACCTGCCGACCTACAACCCGAACTCGGTCACCGGGGTCAATTCCGATGCGCGCCGCAACCGCGCGGTCACCGACCTGGTCGAGCCGGGTTCGACGATGAAGCCGTTGACCATCTCCACCGCGCTCAAGGCCGGGGTGGTGACCAAGGACACGCTGATCGACACCAACCCGGGCTACATGGCGATCGGCCGCTTCACCATCAAGGACGTGCCGCGCAACAACGGCGTGCTGACCGTGACCGGCGTGATCACCCGCAGCTCCAACATCGGCGCGGCCAAGATCGCGGCCAAGCTGCCGGACCAGACCTTCTACGACCAGATCCACAGCTACGGCTACGGCAGCGCCCCGCACAGCGGCTTCCCCGGCGAATCGGCCGGCGTGCTGCCCTCGCCGGCACGCTGGAGCGGGTCGTCCAAGACCACCATGTCCTACGGCTACGGCCTGTCGGTGACGCCGCTGCAGATCGCACGCGCGTACTGCGCGCTCGGCAACGGCGGCAAGCTGGTCACGCCGACCTTCGTCAAGGGCCAGCACGAGGACACCAAGGAAGTGCTGAGCCCGGCGATCGCCAAGGAAGTGGTGTCGATGATGGAAACCGTGGTGACCCAGGGCGGCGCCAAGGGCGCGGCGATCCTCGGCTACCACGTCGCCGGCAAGACCGGCACCGCGCGCCTGAACGGTCCCGGCGGCTATATCCGCGGCCACTACAACGCGCTGTTCGCCGGCCTGGTGCCGGCGACCAATCCGCGCTTCGCCACGGTCATCGTGATCAACGATCCGCAGGGCGCCAAGTACTACGGCGGCCTGGTTTCGGCGCCGGTGTTCCACAACGTGATGGAAGGTGCGCTGCGGCTGATGGACGTGCCGCCGGACGACATCCAGGCGTGGCTGGCGGCGCAGGCCGCCGGCAAGAGCGGCCATGCGCCGCCGCCGGCGCCGGTGGAGCCGGATCCGGCCGTGGTGCCCGATGCCGCCGCCGAAGTGGAAGCGGCGCTGCCCATCGCCCGTGCCGTCACGCCGCCGCCGGCCGCGCAGCCGGTGCCGTTGCAGGAGACCCGCCAGTGAGCCGCGCGCTGCCGCTGTCGCAGCTGCTGCCGGACGTGGCGCTGGCGCGCGACGTGCAGGTGTCCGGGCTGGTCATGGACAGCCGCGCGGTGCGCGCCGGCGATGCGTTCGTGGCGATCGCCGGGTTCGGCGCGCACGGGCTGGGCTTCGTCGCGCAGGCGCAGGCCAAGGGCGCCGCGGCGATCCTGTTCGAACCGCCGGCCCCGGCTGAATTGCCGGCGCCGACCGACGCGATCGCGGTGCCGGGCCTGCGCGCGCGCATGGGCGCGATGGCCGACCAGTTCCACGGCCATCCGTCGCAGACGATGACCATGGTCGGGGTCACCGGCACCAACGGCAAGACTTCCACCGTGCAGTTGCTGGCGCAGGCCTGGCAGTGCCTGGGCACGCGCAGCGGCAGCATCGGCACGCTCGGCGTCGGCCTGTACGGCGACGTGGTGCCGACCGGTTTCACCACGCCGCTGGTGCTGCAGACGCACGCGCTGCTGGCGCAGCTGCGCGACGCCGGCGCGCAGGCGGTGGCGATGGAAGTGAGTTCGCACGCGCTGGACCAGGGTCGCGTCGATGCGGTGCACTTCGACGTGGCGGTGTTCACCAATCTCACCCGCGACCATCTGGACTACCACGGCGACATGGCCGGCTATGGCGCAGCCAAGGCGCGCCTGTTCGCCACGCCGGGGCTGAAGGCCGCGGTGGTCAATCTCGACGACGCGTTCGGCCGCGAGCTGCTGGCGACGCTGGACCCGGCGCTGCGCCGCATCGGCGTCAGCTCGCGCGGCCAGGCCGACGCCACGCTGCGCGCCGAGGCGCTGCGCCTGGACGCGCGCGGCATCGGTTTCGACCTGCTGATCGGCGACGCGCGGCATCCGCTGCAGTCGCCGCTGCTCGGCCGCTTCAACGTGGACAACCTGCTGGCGGTGGCCGGCGCGCTGCACGCGCTGGACGTGGCGCCGGCGCGCATCGCCGCGACGCTGTCGCAGCTGCAGCCGATCCGCGGGCGCATGAACCGCCTCGGCGGCAGCGACGCGCAGCCGCTGCTGGTGATCGACTACGCGCACACCCCGGACGCGCTGGAGCAGGCGCTGGACAGCCTGCGCGGCCACGCCCACGGCCGCCTGCTGTGCGTGTTCGGTTGCGGCGGCGAGCGCGACACCGGCAAGCGTCCGCAGATGGCGGCGATCGCGCAGCGCCTGGCCGATGCGGTGATCGTCACCGACGACAATCCGCGTGGCGAGGATGGCGATCGCATCGTCGCCGACATCCTGGCCGGGTTCACCGACCTGCAGGCGGTGCGCGTGCAGCGCGACCGCGCGCAGGCCATCGCCCTGGCCGTGGCCGAAGCCGGCCCCGACGACATCGTGCTGATCGCCGGCAAGGGCCACGAGCCGTACCAGGAGATCGCCGGCATCCAGCATCCGTTCGACGACACCGAGATCGCCGCGCAGGCCCTGCAGGCGCGCGCCGCAATGCCAGTGGAGCACGCCCGATGAAGCGTCTGCCGCTGTCGATGATCGCGCACTGGGCCGGCGCCGAGCTGCACGGCGACGACGTGGCGATCGACGCGATCGCCCACGACACCCGCACGCTGGCGCCGGGCAGCCTGTACGTGGCGCTGCGCGGCGAGCGTTTCGACGGCCACGACTTCGTCGCCGATGCCGCCGCGCGCGGCGCCAGCGCATTGCTGGTGGAACTGTTGCAGCCGCACAGCGAACTGCCGCAGATCCTGGTCGCCGACACCCAGCTGGCGCTGGCGCGGATCGCCGCGGGCATGCAGCGCGGCCGCGCCACGCGGGTGGCCGCGATCACCGGCAGCAACGGCAAGACCAGCGTCAAGGCGCTGCTGCTGGCGATCCTGCAGCATGCCTGCCGGGTCCAGGGCGGCAGCGTCTACGCCAATCCCGGCAACCGCAACAACGAGATCGGCCTGCCGCTGGCGGTGATCGAAGCGCCGGACGCGGCCGACTACGCGATCTACGAGATGGGCGCGGGCAAGCCGGGCGACATCGCCTACCTGACCGACATCGTGGCCCCGCATGCGGCGCTGGTGAACAACATCGCCCCGGCGCATCTGGAGCGGATGGGCAGCCTGCTCGGCGTCGCCGCGACCAAGGGCGCGATCTACGCCGCGCTGACCGCCGACGGCACCGCGGTGATCAATGCCGACGACGCGTTCGGGCTGTGGTTCGAGCAGCGCCTGCCGGCGCCGCTGGCCCCGCGCGTGCTGCGCTTCGGCCTGCAGGCCAGCGCCGAGGTCACCGCCACGCAGCTGCGCATGCGCCCGGACCGCTCGCAGTTCGTGCTGGTCACCCCGCAGGGCGAGATCGAAACGACGCTGCCATTGCCGGGCCGGCACAACCTGATGAACGCACTGGCCGCCGCCTCGCTGGCGCTGGCGCTGGACATCGCGCCGGCGCTGATCGCCGCGGGCCTGGCGCAGGTGCAGCCGGTGCCGGGCCGGCAGATCGCGCATACGCTGCCCGGCGGCGTGGTGCTGATCGACGACAGCTACAACGCCAACCCCGGTTCGCTGGCCGCGGCGATCGACGCGCTGGCCGCCGCCGGCGGCGAGCGCTGGCTGGTGCTGGGCGACATGCGCGAACTCGGCGACGGTGCCGAAGCGCTGCACGCCAGCGGCGGCCGCCGCGCCCGCGACGCCGGCCTGACCCGGCTGTACGCGCTGGGCCCGCTCAGCGCCGTCGCCGCGCAGGCCTTCGGCGAGAACGGACGCGTGTTCGACAGCCATGCGGCGCTGATCGCCGCGCTGCGCGCGGATCTGCGTGCGGCCGGGAGTAGGGATGGCCAGCCTGCGGCTGTCGAACAGCGAGCGGGATTGGGGATTCGTGAAGAGCAAGATCAAGAGCAGGAAACAGAGCTGATGGATGAGAACACCGGCGCGGTGGCAGACGACGTTTTGCTCCCCCGACTCCCGATTCCCGATTCCCGATTCCCGGCTCCTCCCACCCTCCTGATCAAAGGTTCGCGCGGCAGCGCCATGGACAAGATCGTGAGCGCGCTGCTGGCGCAGGGAGAGGAGGCGCCGCATGCTGCTTGAACTGTCCCGCTGGCTGCAGCAGCTGGAGAGCCTGTTCGGGCTGTTCGGCTACCTCACCTTCCGCGGCATCCTCGCGGCGCTGACCTCGCTGTTCCTGTCACTGTGGCTGGGCCCGGCGGTGATCCGCAAGCTGGCGCAGTTCAAGGGCGGCCAGCCGATCCGCCAGGACGGCCCGCAGAGCCATTTCTCCAAGGCCGGCACGCCGACCATGGGCGGCTCGATGATCCTGCTGACCGTGCTGCTGTCGGTGCTGCTGTGGGGCGACCTGCGCAACCGCTACGTGTGGCTGGTGCTGGCGGTGATGCTGGCGTTCGGCGTGATCGGTTGGTACGACGACTGGATCAAGATCGTGCGCCGCGACCCGAACGGGCTGAAGTCGCGCTGGAAGTACCTGCTGCAGTCGATCTTCGGCCTGGCCGCGGGCCTGTTCCTGTACTACAGCGCCGACGTGCCGGCCGCGATCACTTTCTACATCCCGATGTTCAAGTCGATCGCGCTGCCGCTGGCCGGGATCAGCTTCGTCGCCATCGCCTACTTCTGGATCGTCGGCTTCTCCAACGCGGTCAATCTGACCGACGGCCTGGACGGGCTGGCGATCATGCCGACCGTGCTGGTGGCCTGCGCGCTGGGCGTGTTCGCCTACGCCTCGGGCAACGCGGTGTTCTCCGCCTATCTGAAGATTCCCTCGATCCCCGGCGCCGGCGAGCTGATCATCATCTGCGCGGCGATCGCCGGCGCGGGCCTGGGCTTTCTGTGGTTCAACACCTATCCGGCGATGGTGTTCATGGGCGACATCGGCGCGCTGGCGCTGGGCGCGGTGCTCGGCACCATCGCGGTGATCGTGCGCCAGGAACTGGTGCTGGTGATCATGGGCGGCGTGTTCGTGGTCGAGACGCTGTCGGTGATGATCCAGGTCGCCTCGTTCAAGCTCACCGGCAAGCGCGTGTTCCGCATGGCGCCGATCCACCACCACTTCGAACTGAAGGGCTGGCCCGAGCCGCGGGTGATCGTGCGCTTCTGGATCATCTCGGTGGTGCTGGTGCTGGTCGGCCTGGCCACGTTGAAGGTGCGCTGATGAACGACGCCGCGCGCCAGGCAACCCGACTCGAGGCCATCGGCGGCCGCTACGACCCGTGGCTGCTCGGCGCCGTGGTGGCGCTGGCGTCGCTGGGCGTGGTGATGGTCGGCTCCAGCTCGATCGAGCTGACCGTCAGCCCGTTCTACTACCTGACCCGGCACCTGCTGTTCCTGGCCGGCGGCATCGGCCTGGCGATCTGGGCGATGCGCACCGAGCTGAAGAACATCGAGCAGTACAACCAGTTGCTGCTGCTGGCCTGTTTCGGCCTGCTGCTGGTGGTGTTCGTGCCGGGGCTGGGCAGCACCGTCAACGGCGCGCGGCGCTGGATCAACCTGGGCATCTCCCGCTTCCAGACCGTGGAAGCGGTGAAGGTGCTGTACATCGTGTGGCTGTCCAGCTACCTGGTGCGCTTCCGCGACGAGGTCAACGCCACCTGGCCGGCGATGCTCAAGCCGCTGGGCGTGGCGGTGGCGCTGGTCGGCCTGCTGCTGCTGCAGCCGGACTTCGGTTCCTCCACGCTGCTGCTGGCGATCACCGCCGGCATGCTGGTGCTGGGCGGGGTCAACCTGCCGCGCATGTCGATGCCGATCGTGATCGGGCTGCCGGTGTTCGCCTTCATCGCGATCCTGGAACCGTACCGCCTGCGCCGCATCACCTCGTTCCTGGACCCGTGGGCCGACCAGCTCGGTTCCGGCTACCAGCTGTCCAATGCGCTGATGGCGGTGGGCCGCGGCGAACTGTTCGGGGTCGGCCTGGGCGGCTCGGTGCAGAAGCTCAACTACCTGCCCGAGGCGCATACCGATTTCATCTTCTCGGTGATCGCCGAGGAACTGGGCTTCACCGGCGTGTGCCTGATCATCGCGCTGTACGCGCTGCTGGTCGGGCGCGCGTTCTGGCTGGGCATGCGCTGCGTGGAAATGAAGCGCCACTTCTCCGGCTACATCGCCTTCGGCATCGGCCTGTGGATCAGCCTGCAGAGCTTCGTCTCGGTCGGCGTCAACCTGGGCATCCTGCCGACCAAGGGCCTGACCCTGCCGCTGATCTCCGCCGGCGGTTCCAGCGTGCTGATGACCTGCGTAGCGATGGGCCTGCTGCTGCGTGTGTCCTACGAACTCGATCGCGCCGAACGCCAGGTGGCGAAGGTGCGCAGCGATGCCGCGCCGCCGGTCAGGCAGACCGTGGACAGCGCCGAGGACCTGCAGGCCGCACGCGAGGCCAGCGCCAGCGCGGTGGCCGCGGCGATCCAGGCCGGCACCCCGGCGCGCGGCACCAGCCGCATGCAGCCGCGGGTCGAGCCGACCTTCGGGAGGCTGGGATGAGTGTGTCCGTGCCGATGACCGGCACCGCCATGACCGACGCTGCGTCGCGTCCGGTGATGATCCTCGCTGGCGGCACCGGCGGGCACATCTTCCCGGCGCTGGCGGTGGCCAAGGTGCTGCGCGCACGCGGCGTGCCGGTGGTGTGGCTGGGCGCGGCCGGGCGCATGGAAACGCAATTGGTGCCGCAGCACGGCATCGAGATCGACACCATCGAAATCGGCGGGCTGCGCGGCAAGGGCGCGCTGGCGCTGTTCGGCGCGCCGCTGCGGGTGATGCGCGCGATCCGCGCCGCCGGCTTCGTGCTGCGCCGGCGCATGCCGCGCGCGGTGGTCAGCTTCGGCGGCTTCGCCGCCGGCCCCGGCGGCATCGCCGCGCGCCTGCTGAAACTGCCGCTGCTGGTGCACGAACAGAACCGCGCGCCGGGTCTGACCAACAAGGTACTGTCGCGCGTCGCGCGGCGCGTGCTGACCGGGTTCCCGGGCAGCTTCGCCGCGCGCGAGGAAGCGGTGGGCAATCCGGTGCGCGCCGAGATCGCCGCGCTGGCGCCGCCGGCGCAGCGCTTCGCCGCGCGCGACGGCGCGGTGCGCCTGCTGGTGCTCGGCGGCAGCCAGGGCGCGCGCGCGCTGAACCAGGCGCTGCCACGCGCGCTGGCCGCGCTCGGTGCGCAGGTCGAAGTGCGCCACCAGTGCGGCGAAAAACTGCGCGACGAAGCCGCCCAGGCCTATGCCGAGGCGGGCGTCGCCGCCAGCGTCGAAGCCTTCATCGGCGACATGGCCGCCGCCTACGCCTGGGCCGACCTGATCGTGTGCCGCGCCGGCGCCTCGACCCTGGCCGAACTGTGCGCGGTCGGCATCGGCAGCGTGCTGGTGCCGTTCGCCGCCGCCGTCGACGACCACCAGACCCGCAATGCCGAATACCTGGTCGAACGCGGCGCCGCGGTGCTGCTGAAGCAGGACGACGCCCTGGCGACCAACCTGCAGGGCGTGCTGCGCGACCTGCTCGGCAACCCCGCACGCCGCCTGTCGATGGCCGACGCCGCCCGCAGCCTGGCCAAGCCGGATGCGGCCGAGCGGATCGCGGACATCATTCTGGAAGAGGCTGGGAGTCGGGATTTGGGATTGGGGATTCGTAAAGAGCAGGAGCACAAGCAGGACACTATGCAGACATCCGTACATGGCGATGCGCCGCGGCAACAGGCCACCGGCGACGCCACCAATCCCCAATCCCGCTCGCTCTTCGACAGCCGCAGGCTGGCCATCCCGAATCCCGGCACCTCCGCAGGAGGTGCCCTGTGATCCGCCGTCTCCACGACACCGGCGATCTGGTCCGCGCGTTTCCGCGCGTGCATTTCGTCGGCATCGGCGGCACCGGCATGAGCGGCATCGCCGAGGTCATGCTGACCCTGGGCTACGAGGTGTCCGGCTCGGACAACGCCGACAATGCGGCGACGCGGCGCCTGGTCACGCTCGGCGCGCGGGTGATGCGCGGGCATTCGGCGGCCAACGTGCTCGGCACCGACTGCGTGGTGGTGTCCAGCGCGATCCGCGACGACAACCCGGAGCTGATGGAGGCGCGCAGCCAGCGCATCCCGATCATGCCGCGCGCGGCGATGCTGGCCGAGCTGATGCGCTTCCGCCGCGGCATCGCGGTGGCCGGCACGCACGGCAAGACCACCACCACCAGCCTGGCTGCGGCGGTGCTCAGCGAAGGCGGGCTGGACCCGACCTTCGTGATCGGCGGGCAGCTGCTCGCCGCCGGCGCCAACGCCAAGCTCGGCGGCGGCCAGTGGCTGGTGGCCGAGGCCGACGAGAGCGACGGCAGCTTCCTGCGCCTGAACCCGCTGATCTCGGTGATCACCAACATCGACGCCGATCACCTGGAGAACTACGGCAACGATTTCGCCCGCGTGCAGGCCGCGTTCGCCGAATTCCTGCAGCGGCTGCCGTTCTACGGCCTGGCCGTGCTGTGCATCGACGATCCGGAAGTGGCCGCGCTGGCCGCCAAGACCCCGCGCCACGTGATGAGCTACGGGCTCAGCGAGAACGCCGACGTGCGCGCCGAGGACGTGGTCCAGGACGGCCCGCGCATGCGCTTCACCCTGCGCCTGCCGGAAGGCAGCAGCACCCCGGTGACGCTTGCCTTGCCGGGCCGGCACAACGTGCTCAACGCGCTCGCCGCCGCCGCGATCGGCTGGCAGCTGGGCGTGGCGCCTGAGGCGATCGCCAGCGCGCTGCAGGGCTTCGCCGGCATCGGCCGCCGCTTCAACGACCTGGGCGAAGTGACCACCGCCGCCGGCGCACGCGTGCGCCTGGTCGACGACTACGGCCACCATCCGCGCGAACTGGCCGCGGTGTTCGCCGCCGCGCGCGGCGGCTGGCCGGACAAGCGCCTGGTGGTCGCGTTCCAGCCGCACCGCTACAGCCGCACCCGCGACCAGTTCGACGCGTTCGCCGCGGTGCTGTCGGAAGTGGACGCACTGGTGCTCAGCGAGGTCTATCCGGCCGGCGAAGCGCCGATTCCCGGCGCCGACGCGCGTTCGCTGGCGCGCGCGATCCGTGCGCGCGGGCGCAGCGAGCCGGTGGTGGTCGGGCAGGTCGCCGAACTGAGCGAAGTGCTGCCGGACGTGCTGCAGGACGGCGATCTGCTGCTGATGATGGGCGCCGGCGACATCGGCTACGTCGCCCAGCACATCGCGCAGGACGGGTTCGTCGTCGGAGCCAAGTCATGAGCGCGCAGAACTTCCCGCCGCCGCGCCACACCGACCCGGCCGTGTTCGGCCGCGTCGCGGTGCTGCTCGGCGGTACTTCCAGCGAACGCGAGGTGTCGCTGGATTCGGGCCGCAACGTGCTCGAGGCGCTGCGCGCGCGCGGCGTCGACGCGGTGGCGGTGGACGGCATTCCGGCGTTGGCGCAGGCGCTGGTGGACAAGCGCTTCGACCGCGTGTTCAACGTGCTGCACGGCCACAACGGCGGCGGCGAAGACGGCATCGTGCAGGGTCTGATGGACGCGTTCGGCGTGCCCTACACCGGCTCGCCGGTGCTCGGCTCGGCGCTGAGCATGGACAAGGTGCGGACCAAGCAGGTGTGGCTGTCGCTGGGCCTGCCGACGCCGCGCTACGTGCGCCTGGCGGCGACCGCGCAGGCGGACGCGATCCGCGCCGCGGCCGCGCAGCTGGGCCTGCCGGTGATCGTCAAGCCGGCCAACGAAGGCTCCAGCGTCGGCGTGACCCGCGTGTTCGAGCCGGCGCAGCTGGACGAGGCGGTGGCGCTGGCCGCGCGCTACGACGGCGAACTGCTGATGGAGCAGATGATCGTCGGCGACGAACTGACCGTGGCCATCCTCGGCGACACCGCGCTGCCGTCGATCCGCATCGTGCCCAAGGGCCAGTGGTACGACTACCACGCCAAGTACGTGGCCGAGGATACCCAGTACCTGTGCCCGGGCCTGGACGGCGAGGACGAGCTTGCCCTGGGCGAACTGGCGCTGGCCGCGTTCCGCGCCGCCGGCTGCCGCGGCTGGGGCCGCGTGGACGTGATGCGCGACGGCGCCAGCGGCGATTTCGCCCTGCTGGAAGCCAACACCGCCCCGGGCATGACCAGCCACTCGCTGGTGCCCAAGGCCGCACGCCAGGCCGGCATCGGCTTCGAAGAGCTGGTGTGGCGCGTGCTGGAGCAGACGCTGTGAAGCCGGGATTCGGGATTGGGGATTGGGGATTCGCACAGCGGCAGCGTCGCGCTGCCTGTGCGCTCGCGTGCGTGTCTTGCGCGAATCCCGAATTCCGAATCCCGAATCCCGCGGCACGGAGTGCCGCATGACCGCCCTCCTGCGCATCCTCGCCTGGCTGCTGGCGCTGGCATTGGTCGCGCTGCCGGTGGTGGCGGTGCTCAACGGCTGGGTCGGTGCCGAGCGCTGGCCGCTGAGCCGGCTGCAGGTCAGCGGCGATTTCAAGCGCGTGCCGGCCGAGCAGTTGCGCCAGGTGGTGCTGCCGTATGCGCGCCGCGGGTTCTTCGCGGTCCGCCTGCAGGACGCGCAGGACGCGATCGAACGGTTGCCGTGGGTGGAAAGCGCGCGGGTGCGCAAGCGCTGGCCGGACGTGCTGGAAGTGCGCGTCACCGAACACCGTCCGTTCGCGCGCTGGGGCAGCGACCGCATGCTGTCCGAGCAGGGCCGCATCTTCGCGCTGCCGAGCGAACTGCGCGGCATGGCGTTGCCGCAACTGGCCGGCCCGGACGCCAAGGCGCAGGACGTGGTCGCGCTGTACAACGAATCGCGCGCGCTGTTCGCGCCGGCCGGGCTGCAGGTCGACGGCGTGGCGATGGACGCGCGCGGCAGCTGGTCGCTGCAGCTGGGCAACGGCGTGCAGGTCGTGGTCGGCCGCGACGACGCCCGCGCCCGCCTGGCGCGCTTCGCCCGCGTGCTGCCGCAACTGGCCACGCCGGAACAGGCGCCGATCGCGCGCGCCGACCTGCGCTACACCAATGGATTCACGGTCGAAAGGCAGGGATTGGAGATTCGGGATTCGGGATCGGGAAAGAAACCGGCTTCCCAACGCTCCGCTTCCGCCGACCTTCCCAGCATTCCAAGCCCTCCTGCTTTTACCAATCCCCAATCCCGAATCCCAAATCCCGGCTCCAAGACATGAACCGCAAAGGCGACAAATCCCTCATCGTTGGACTGGACATCGGCACCTCCAAGGTCGTCGCGCTGGTCGGCGAGTACTCGCCCGGCAATCCGATCGAGGTGATCGGCATCGGTTCGCACGAATCGCGCGGGCTCAAGCGCGGCGTGGTGGTGGACATCGAATCCACCGTGCAGTCGATCCAGCGCGCGGTCGAGGAAGCGGAGCTGATGGCCGGCTGCGAGATCCGCTCGGTGTACGCGTCGATCTCCGGCAACCACGTGCAATGCAAGAACTCGCCCGGCATCGTGCCGATCCGCGACGGCGAGGTCACCTGGAACGACCTGGACCGGGTGCTGGAAGCGGCCAAGGCGGTGGCGATCCCGGCCGACCAGCGCATCCTGCACGCGATCCCGCGCGAGTACGTGCTCGACGATTCGCAGGAAGGCATCCGCAACCCGGTCGGCATGACCGGCGTGCGCCTGGAGGTGCACGCGCACCTGGTGGTGTGCGCGCAGTCGGCCGCGGCCAACATCAGCAAGTGCGTGCAGCGCTGCGGCCTGCAGGTGGACGACCTGATCCTGTCCTCGCTGGCGTCCTCGGTGGCGGTGCTGACCGCCGACGAGCGCGAGCTGGGCGTGGTGCTGGTCGACATGGGCGCCGGCACCACCGACCTGGCGGTGTTCGTGCAGGGCGCGATCTGCCACACCGCCTCGCTGCCGATCGCCGGCGACCACGTCACCAACGACATCGCGCACATGCTGCGCACGCCCACCCCGGAAGCCGAGCAGATCAAGGTGCGCTACGCCTGCGCGCTGGCGCAGCTGGCCACCGCCGAGGAAAGCATCCAGGTGCCGAGCGTCGGCGACCGCCCGCCGCGGCGCATGCCGCGCCATTCGCTGGCGCAGGCGGTGCAGGGCCGCTACGAGGAGATCTTCGAGATGGTGCAGGCCGAACTGCGCCGCTCCGGTTTCGAGGAACTGGTGCGCGCCGGCATGGTGTTGACCGGCGGCGCCTCGAAGATGGAAGGCGTGGTCGAACTGGCCGAGGAAATGGTGCAGATGCCGGTCCGCGTGGGCATCCCGCAGCACGTCACCGGCCTGGGCGAAGTGGTCGGCAACCCGGTGCACGCCACCGGCGTGGGCCTGCTGCTGATGGGCAGCCAGATCGAACACCCACGGCGCCCGTCGCTGCCCACCGGCCGCGCCGGCAGCCTGTTCAAGAAATTGAAGAATTGGTATCGCGGTGAGTTTTGAGGGCCGGGATTCGGGATTCGGGATTTGGGATTCGTAAGAGCAAGCAAAAGCAAGAAAGCGGAGAGCGGAGAGCGGAGAGAGGGTAGGCGACAGGTTTTTTTTGTAGTGATTCCGCCGCGGAGCGGGCAACGGTGTTGGGCGATCGCGCTTTTGCGAATCCCCACTCCCGAATCCCGAATCCCGGCTTCCAAACAACAACACTCGCCGGACGGAGAGGCGGGATGCAGGATCGGAGTGCTTCCGAATCCCCAATCCCGAATCCCGAATCCCGGCTCAAAGAGGACACGGACATGGCGCATTTCGAACTGATTGAAAAGATGGCACCCAACGCGGTAATCAAGGTGGTCGGCGTGGGCGGCGGCGGCGGCAACGCGGTCGCGCACATGGTCAGCAGCAGCGTGGACGGCGTGGAGTTCATCACCGCCAACACCGACTCGCAGGCGATCAAGAACTGCGGCGCCAAGCTGCAGCTGCAGCTCGGCACCAACGTCACCAAGGGCCTGGGCGCCGGCGCGAACCCGGAAGTCGGCCGCCAGGCCGCACTGGAAGATCGCGAACGCATCATGGACGCGCTGCAGGGCGCGGACATGGTGTTCATCACCGCCGGCATGGGCGGCGGCACCGGCACCGGCGCTGCCCCCGTGGTCGCGCAGCTGGCCAAGGAGATGGGCATCCTGACCGTCGCCGTGGTCACCAAGCCGTTCCCGTTCGAAGGCCGCCGGCGCATGCAGGTCGCGCTGAAGGGTATCGAGGAACTGAGCCAGCATTGCGACTCGCTGATCACCATCCCCAACGAGAAGCTGATCACCGTGCTCGGCCGCAACGCCACGATGATCCAGGCGTTCCGCGCCGCCAACGACGTGCTGCAGGGCGCCGTGCAGGGCATCGCCGACCTGATCGTGCGTCCGGGCCTGATCAACGTCGACTTCGCCGACGTGCGCACCGTGATGTCGGAAATGGGCCTGGCGATGATGGGCACCGGCTCGGCCCGCGGCGACGACCGCGCGCAGGCCGCGGCCGAAGCGGCGATCCAGAACCCGCTGCTGGACGACGTCAACCTGGCCGGCGCCAACGGCATCCTGGTCAACATCACCGCCGGTCCGGACTTCACCATGGCCGAGTTCGACGAGATCGGCCGCACCATCGAAGGCTTCGCCTCGGAAGACGCGACCGTCGTGGTCGGCACCGTGCTCGACCCGGACATGCAGGACGAAGTGCGCGTGACCGTGGTCGCCACCGGCCTGAACCGTGCCGTGTCGCGCCAGACCCAGCGTCCGGAGCAGCGCGCGCCGATCAAGCTGGTGCGCAACGCGACCACCGGCCAGCCGGAATTCGGCGACTTCGAGCATGGCGGCGACGCCGTGTCCAAGGCGGTCGGCGGCGCGATGGGCCTGGGCCTGCGGCGTCCGAGCAGCGATGCGATGGGCGCTTCGGCACCGGCACCGGCGGCGGCCGATCTGCCCAACGATTACCTGGATATTCCCGCGTTCCTGCGTCGCCAGGCCGACTGATGCCGTCCCTGGCGCGACAGGTCGGCTTGCGGATGGCCCAGCCTGGCCATCCGTGGCCAGGCGCGGGTCGGCGTGCGAAGCAGTGCTTCGCAAGCACGCCGCCCGCCCTGCGCCGCCAGGCCGACTGACGTTTCGCCAGGCCGGCCCTGCGCCGGCCGCAACACCGCCGATCGGGCCTGTCCGCCCGGGCGGCGCGCCGTGTCCTTTGCTGCCGGGTCGTTTCGACCCGGCAGGTTTTTGCGACCGCGACGCCGGCCTGCGCCAGCGTTGCGCAAATAGGACGCTGTGACCGTCTTGTTAAAATTTGGCTAAACGCGTGATATTCTCAATTCCGTTCAGTTCCCGTCTGAGCGGACGTTCCCAGACTGTCTCCCATGACCCAGCAACGCACCCTCAAGAACACGATCCGCGCCACCGGCGTGGGCCTGCATAGCGGCGACAAGGTGTACATGACCCTGCGTCCTGCGCCGGCCGATCACGGCATCGTGTTCCGGCGCGTCGACCTGGAACCGGCAGTGGAAGTGCCGGCCGATGCCGAGCTGGTCACCGAGACCACGCTGTGCACCGGACTCAGTCGCGGCGACGCCAAGATCCAGACGGTGGAACACCTGATGTCGGCGATGGCCGGCCTCGGCGTGGACAACGCCATCGTCGAGCTGTCCTCGGCCGAATTGCCGATCATGGACGGCTCGTCCGGCCCGTTCGTGTTCCTGCTGCAGTCGGCAGGCATCGTCGAGCAGGGCAAGCCCAAGCGCTTCATCCGCATCAAGCGTCCGGTGGAAGTGCGCGACGGCGACAAGATCGCCCGCTTCGAGCCGTACGACGGCTACAAGCTGGGCTTCACCATCCAGTTCGACCACCCGATGATCCCGGCCAAGCAGTCGCGCCAGGAAATCGAGTTCTCGACCATGGCCTACATCAAGGAAATCTCCCGCGCGCGCACCTTCGGGTTCATGCGCGATCTGGAGTACATGCGCGAACGCAATCTGGGCCTGGGCGGGTCGATGGACAACGCCATCGTGCTCGACGAGTTCCGCGTGCTCAACGACGATGGCCTGCGTTACGCCGACGAGTTCGTGCGGCACAAGATCCTCGATGCGATCGGCGATCTGTACCTGGCCGGCGGCGCCATCCTCGGTGCCTACGAAGGCTACAAATCCGGCCATGCGCTGAACAACAAGCTGGTGCGCGCGCTGCTCGCCGAGCAGGCCGCGTGGGAGTGGGTGAGCTTCGATTCCAAGGCCGTGCCGGCACCGGTGGCCTACGGGGCCGTGGCTTACGCCTAAAGTTTTCCGCCCCGCGGCCGGGGGCGGTCCGGGATCACGGAATGGGCGATCCGTCGCACCTTTGACCCCGCTTAACTTCTATTTAACGAATCGATAACGACCTCGACGCCTGCGCCCGCTAGGATGCGTCGGGTCGTGACGTGCGTGTCTACGTACGCAGACCGCGCCGGCCGGAGGCCGTCGCTGCTTCAGGCGTCGTGGAATCGACGTCCTGCAAGGACGCCAGCGCGTCGCGCAATCCCTTGTGCGTCGCCGCGGAAACCGGTGCTGGCTTGCTTCTTGCCTGTTGCATTGGGGAATGCGCGGATGCAGTCGCAGTCTTGACGGTCACCCTGGTGGCCTTCAGCCCGAGGGACCGGGCCGCAGCGAGGATATCGGCCTCGGCGAGCCTTACCCGGGCGTGCCAGACCGGAGAGTCAACGAGAAAAACGAGCTGTTCGCCGTTCACATTGGCTAACCGACACCGGGAGGCCAGGTTCGGCGGCAGATGGGGGCGCAACTGTCGGTCCAGCGCGTCGAGCCACAAGGCACGCCGCAACGGGTCGCCCACCTTGTCCGCCAATGCGGCGTCCAACGCCGGCATCGGCGCGGTGGTATGGCCCTCGCCGGACTTTCGCTTAGACATGAAAACTCATATGGCGTTTAAGAAGATCGTAATCAATTCGCGTGAAAAGGGGATAAAGGACCTGCCGTGGCGGCTGCGCGAGTTCGCAGACCGGCGTCCCCTTGCCGTGCTGGGCACGGTGCTGGCGGTGGGCATGGTACTCGGCATCGGCGTCAGCGCCGCGACCGGCTTCGTCGGTTCGGCGCAGCTGCGGGCCAAGGTGGAGCGGCAGGACGCGGAGCTGGCGCAGGTGCGCCGCGACGCGCAGACCCAGGTCAACGCGCTGGCCGCGCGACTGGGCGAGCTGCAGGCGCAGGCCACGCGCCTGAACGCGCTGGGCGAACGCCTGACCCGCATGGGCAAGCTGCAGGACGGCGAATTCGACTTCGACCAGCCGGTCGGCGTCGGTGGCGGCGACGACGAGGTCAGCCAGGACATGCCGGCGCCGCAGCTGAGCAAGGAACTGGACGGGCTGCAGCAGCAGTTCGCCACCTCCGGCCAGCAGCTGTCGGTGCTCGAATCGCTGCTGTTCGACCACCAGCTCGACCAGAACGCGGTGCCGTCGCGGATGCCGATCCGCAACAGCTACATCACCTCCGGTTTCGGCGGCCGCGCCGATCCGTTCGGCCGCGGCGCCGGCAACCACAAGGGCATCGACTTCCACGCCAACGTCGGCGACCCGGTGCTGGCCGTGGCCGACGGCGTGGTCAGCTACTCGGGCGTGCGCGGCGGCTACGGCAACGTGGTCGAGGTCGATCACGGCAACGGGTATGTCACCCGCTACGCGCACAATTCGCGCTTGTCGGTGAAGGTCGGCGACCTGGTGCGGGTCGGCCAGGAAGTGGCCAAGGCCGGTTCCACCGGCCGTTCCACCGGCGCGCACGTGCATTTCGAGGTGTGGAAGGACGGCGTGGTGATGAATCCGGCCAAGTTCCTCGGCGATGGCGCCACGCCGGTGGGCCGCCGCGGCCGCGGCTGACGCAGCGCTGGGGCGGCGATGCCGGCGCTTGAATCGCCGGAGCCCGCCCCAAGCTACAATAGGCTTTGCCACGACAGGGCGCCTCGCGCCCTGTTTCGTTTGCGGCCCGCCGATTCCCTGGGGATCGGGCCGTATGGGCGTTCCTTTCCAACCGGTTCCTTCAATGATCAACAGTCTGCTTACTCGCGTTTTCGGTAGTCGCAACGAACGCCAGCTGCGTCAGCTCCACCGTATCGTCGCCAAGGTCAATGCGCTGGAACCGGAGATGGAGCAGCTCTCCGACGCGCAGCTGCAGGCCAAGACCCCGGAACTGCGCGGGCGCATCGCCGGCGGCGAGAGCCTGGACAAGGTGCTGCCGGAAGCGTTCGCGGTGTGCCGCGAGGCCAGCCGCCGCGTGCTCGGCATGCGCCACTACGACGTGCAGCTGATCGGCGGCATGGTCCTGCACCTGGGCAAGATCGCGGAAATGCGCACCGGCGAAGGCAAGACCCTGGTGGCGACGCTGCCGGTGTACCTCAACGCGCTGGAAGACAAGGGCGTGCACGTGGTCACCGTCAACGACTACCTGGCACGCCGCGACGCCGCGCAGATGGGCAAGCTGTACAACTGGCTGGGGCTGAGCGTGGGCGTGGTCTATCCGGGCATGCCGCACAGCGACAAGCACGCCGCCTACGCCGCCGACATCACCTACGGCACCAACAACGAATTCGGCTTCGACTACCTGCGCGACAACATGGCGCTGTCCAAGGCCGACCGCTACCAGCGCGGCCTGAACTACGCCATCGTCGACGAAGTGGACTCGATCCTGATCGACGAGGCGCGCACCCCGCTGATCATCTCCGGCCCGGCCGACGATTCGCCGGAGCTGTACATCCGCGTCAACCGCATCGTGCCGCAGCTGACCAAGCAGGAGTCCGAGGAAGGCGAGGGCGACTTCTGGGTCGACGAGAAGGGCAAGCAGGTGCACCTGTCCGAGGCGGGCATGGAGCACGCCGAAGAGCTGCTGCGCGCCGCCGGCATCCTGACCAACGACGAGGACCGCCTGTACGGCGCGCAGAACCTCAGCGTGGTGCATCACCTCAACGCCGCGCTGCGCGCGCATGCGATCTACCAGCGCGACGTGGACTACATCGTGCGCGACGGCGAAGTGGTCATCGTCGACGAATTCACCGGCCGCACCCTGCCGGGCCGGCGCTGGTCCGACGGCCTGCACCAGGCGGTGGAAGCGAAGGAAGGCGTGCCGGTGCAGCGCGAGAACCAGACCCTGGCCAGCATCACCTTCCAGAACCTGTTCCGCATGTACAAGAAGCTGTCCGGCATGACCGGTACGGCCGACACCGAAGCCTACGAATTCCAGAGCATCTACAACCTGGAAGTGGTGGTGATCCCGACCAACCGCCCGACCATCCGCAAGGACTGGCCGGACCAGGTGTTCCTCAACCGCCAGGGCAAGTTCAACGCGGTGCTCGCCGACATCGAGGATTGCGCCAAGCGCGGCCAGCCGGTGCTGGTCGGCACCACCTCGATCGAGACCTCGGAGATGCTGTCCGAGCACCTGCGCAAGGCCGGGGTCAAGCACGAGGTGCTCAACGCCAAGCAGCACGAGCGCGAGGCGCAGATCGTCGCCAACGCCGGCCAGCCGGGCGCGGTGACCATCGCCACCAACATGGCCGGCCGCGGTACCGACATCGTGCTCGGCGGCTCGCTGGAAGCGGAGCTGCACGCGCTGGGCGAGGACCTGAGCGACGCCGAGCGCGCGCGCCTGAAGGCGGCCTGGCAGGAGCGCCACGACGCGGTCAAGGCCGCCGGCGGCCTGCACATCATCGGCACCGAGCGCCACGAGTCGCGGCGTATCGACAACCAGCTGCGCGGCCGTTCCGGCCGCCAGGGCGATCCGGGTTCCTCGCGCTTCTACCTGTCGCTGGAAGACAACCTGATGCGCATCTTCGCCTCCGACTGGGTGCAGAAGGCGATGCGGATGATGGGCATGAAGGAAGACGACGTCATCGAGGACCGCATGGTCAGCCGCCAGATCGAGAAGGCGCAGCGCAAGGTCGAGGCGCACAACTTCGACATCCGCAAGAACCTGCTCGACTTCGACGACGTCAACAACGACCAGCGCAAGGTGATCTACGCGCAGCGCGACGAACTGCTCGACGCCGAGTCGGTCAAGGACAACGTCGACGGCATCCGCGACGACGTGATCTACGACCTGGTGGCGCGCTTCGTGCCGCCGAATTCGATCGACGAGCAGTGGGACCTGGCCGGGCTGGAAGCGACCCTGGCCAGCGACCTGGGCCTGTCGCTGTCGCTGACCGACCTGGTCAAGCGTCACGAGGAACTGGACGCGGCCGGCATCGCCGAGAAGGTGCGCGAGGAAGTCGATCGCCACTTCCAGGAGAAGGAGACCGCGGTCGGCGGCGAGACCATGCGCGCGCTGGAGAAGCACGTGATGCTGACCGTGCTCGACCAGAGCTGGAAGGAGCATCTGGCGCGCATGGACTACCTGCGCCAGGGCATCCACCTGCGCGGTTACGCGCAGAAGCAGCCCAAGCAGGAATACAAGAAGGAAGCCTTCGAACTGTTCTCGGAGATGCTCGAGCACGCCAAGCGCGAGGTGGTGACCTTGCTGGCGCGCGTGCGCATCCGCAGCGAGGAAGAGGTGGCGGCGCTGGAAGCGCAGGAACGGCAGCAGATGGAGGCGCAGTTGCGCCAGGCGCAGTTCCAGCACCAGGACGTCGGCGGCTACAGCGCTGACGAGGAAGCCGAGCAGGTCGCGCTGGGCGCCAACGCGCCGCAGGTGGCGCAGGTCACCCGCGAGGCGCCCAAGGTCGGCCGCAACGATCCGTGCCCGTGCGGCAGCGGCAAGAAGTACAAGCATTGCCATGGGCAGTTGAGTTAAGAGCGCTGTTGCGCAATCGCGCAACAGCCCCACGCTTTGCTTCGCAAAACGTGGGCCCCAGCTCATCTCTCCCCAAATCCCCGCGCCTATCGGCGCGCCCCCTTCACTAAAGGGGGCTCGGCTCCAGATGGGGTGCGGTGATTGGTCAAACCCTTGTATCTGCAGCCCCGCCTTGTGCGGGGCGCTTTGTTTGGGGGACGGCCCGGACGGGGGGGCTTGTCTGTGTGGCGTGTCGCGCGTTCTGCGGGTAGGGTGCCGGGTGTCGCCATTGCCGTTGGATGCATGCCGTGGAGCGTTCCGCCAGTCTTGAATTGAAGGTGTTCGTGCCGGCGCGGGACTTCGCGCTGTCCGTGGAGTTCTATCGCGAGGTGGGATTCGTGGCGGAGCCGCTTGGCGACGGCCTCGTCTGTTTCCGCCATGGCGAGCGCTGTGCGTTCCTGCTGCAGGATTCCTACGAGCAGGCACTGGCGCACAACCTGATGCTGCACCTGTGGGTGGAGGATGCCGATGCCTGGTGGCGGCGGCTGGGTGCCGCGGATCTGGCCGGCCGCTTTGGCGCGCGCCTTGGTGAGCCGGAGGATCGGCCGTGGGGCATGCGCGACTTCACCCTGCACGATCCGGGCGGGGTGCTGTGGCGGATCGGGCACGACTTGCCCGGGTGAGCGGGGAGCGGGCGTCCGGGCGGTGGCGGTACCGCCGGCACAGCTGTCCGTGGGTGTATCCATTCGCATGGCCGCATGCGGTCGGTTTCGTCGTTGTTGCCGCGTCGTCCAGGCCGTCGCCTCGCCGTACGTTGGCCGAATGCGTGCGGATCGCTGCCGCGATACGCGGATCGCCGACGATGTGAACCGGATTCATTGCGTTGGCACCGCCGAAGACGGCAAGCTTGCGCCATGTCCGAACCGCTCAGATCCATCCATGTCGTCGCCGGGGTCATCACCGATGCCCGCGGCCGTATCTTGCTGGCCCGGCGTACCGAGGGCCGCGACCTCGCCGGCCTGTGGGAGTTCCCCGGCGGCAAGCGCGAACCGGGCGAGACCTCCGAGCAGGCCCTGGTGCGCGAGCTGCAGGAGGAACTGGGCATCGAGGCGACGGTCGGCGCGCAGCTGATGGAAGTGCCGCAGCGCTATCCGGACAAACGGCTGCGTCTGGAGATGCGCCAGGTACTGTCGTGGAAGGGCACCGCCCGCGGCCGCGAGGGCCAGGCGCTGACCTGGGTGGCGCCGGACAAGCTGAGCCGCTACGCGATGCCGCCGGCCGACCAGCCGGTGGTGGCGATGCTGCGCCAGCCCGATCGCTATCTGGTGACGCCGGAGCCGGTCGATCCCGAGCGCTGGCTGGCGTCGCTGGAACGCGCGCTGCAAGGCGGCGTGCAGCGCGTGCAGTTGCGTGCGCGCAGCCTGCCGGCCGGGCACTGGCAGCCGCTGGCGCGGGCCGCGGCGGCGCTGTGCGCGGCGCGCGGCGCGCAGGTGCTGGTCAATCGCGATCTCGCGCTGGCGCAGGAGTTGGGGGTCGGCGTGCACCTCGGCGCGGAGCAGTTGCCGCAGTTCGACGCGCGTCCGTTGCCGGCCGGGCAATGCGTTGCCGCGTCCTGCCATCGCGTCGAAGAGCTGCACGCGGCGCAGCGGCTCGGCTGCGATTTCGCCGTGGTCGGCCCGCTGGCCGCCACCGCCAGCCATCCCGGCGCCGCGCCGCTGGGGTGGGAGGCGTTCGAGCGCCTGCGCGAGGAAGTGGCGCTGCCGCTGTACCCGATCGGCGGCCTGCTGCCGGCGCAGGTGGCCGAAGCGCGGCGCCATGGCGGCCAGGGAATCGCCGCGATCCGTGGGCTGTGGCCGTTGGACGTGGACGCCGCCTGAGCGGGGGTTGTGGGAGCGACTTCAGTCGCGACGGGCAGTACAAGGGATGCCTGCCGCGATCGAAGTAACTCCTCCAGCATCGCGCCGATTGCGAATTCCCAAGCCGAAAGCGCGCTAGAAACTGATCCAGAAACAGTTGTACTGGCGGCGCAGGCCCAGCACCGTCGATGTCGGGGTCGCGCTGCTGCCGAGGGTCTGCTCCAGGCGCAACCCGGTCGCGCGTGCGCGCGGCGGTGCGGCGTTGTCGCCGGCCGATGTTTGGGGTGTTCCGGCGGCGGCATCGGGTGGGCGTTGCTCGGCAGCGGCCAACGTGCCGGACGCCGGGCGCGTGGCCGCGGGGTCAGCCGCCTGCGCCGATGGGTCCGGCAACACCGGCACGATCGCCACCAACGGACGCTGGGTGATCGCGTCGAGGCGGTCGAGGATGCGCCGCGCCGCCTCGTCCGAGACGCCGTTCCACCAATACAGCGTGGACAGGCGATTGACGTCGCGCGCGTCCACCGCGGTGCGGATCTGCTGCGCCAGTTCGCTGAGCCGGCGCACGCATTGCGGCCGGTACAGGCCGCTGGCGCCTTCGCTGGCCGCACTGGGCGCGGTGCGCGGCGGCAAACGGTCGATCGCACCCAGGTCTTCGCAACGGCGATCGCTGAACACCGTGGCGCCGTCGGCGCCGGTGCAGCGATTCACCTTCTGCGCGGCGGCAGGCGCGGCGCACAGGCACAGCAACAAGAGGATCGACGGGGGCGCACGCATCGCGCCAGCCTAGCCGCAGGCCTGGTGTGTGGGAAGCTGCGCCAGGTGAAGGTGCAGGCGGCAGCGTTGGCGAGGCGTGTCAGTGCGAACTGAGGGATAAGGACATCGGTCCTGATCCTTCGCGAGCATGGTGTGTCTGACTGCTTCGCTCGTCGCGGCTGAAGCCGCTCCTACAAGGTTTCGGACGGGCGGGCGCCGGGAGTCTTGTAGGAGGGGCTTCAGCCCCGACCGGTTGGTTCCGACGCCGGCCAAGTTTCCCACTCCGTTTGTCGCGGCTGAAGCCGCTCCTACAGGGGATTGTGCGCGGCGCTGCGAAGGCTTTTGTGGGAGGGACTTCAGTCCCGACGCTGTCCACCATCGGGATGCCTGCAGCTTCGCCGATTGCCGCCGAAGCTGCAGACGCCGCTCACGCCAAGCGCGACAGCACGCCGACGGTGGGCTTGGCCAGGTTGAGCGTGTAGAAGTGCAGCGACGGCGCGCCGCCGGCGAGCAGGCGTTCGCACAGCGCCGCGACCAGGTCGGCGCCGAACTCTCGGATCGCCTCGGCATCGTCGCCCAGGGCCTGCATGCGCTTGCCGATCCAGCGCGGGATCTCCGCGCCGCACTGCTCGGAGAAACGCCGCAGCTGGCTGAAATTGGAGATCGGCATGATCCCCGGCACGATCGGGATCTGCACGCCGAGCTTGCGCACCGCGTCGACGAAATGGAAATACGCGTCGGCGTTGTAGAAGTACTGGGTGATCGCGCCGTCGGCGCCGGCGTCGACCTTGGCCTTGAAGTGGCGCAAGTCGCTCAACGCGTCGCTGGCCTGCGGATGCGTTTCCGGATACGCACCGACCTCAAGATGGAAGGCGTCGCCGTGCTCGGCGCGGATGAAGGCGATCAGGTCCGCGGCGTAGCGCAGGTCGCCGGGGTGGCCCATGCCCGAGGGCAGATCGCCGCGCAGCGCGACCAGGCGCCGGCAGCCGATCGCGCGGTAGAGCTTGAGCAACTCGCGGATCTCTTCGCGGCTGCCGCCGACGCAGGACAGGTGCGGCGCCGCCTCGAAGCCGTGGTGCTGCTTCAGATGGCGCACCGTCTCGGAGGTGTAGCTCAGCGTCGAGCCGCCAGCGCCGAAGGTGCACGACACGTACTCCGGTGCGTAGGTCTTCAGGCGCGCGGCGGTGCGGTCCAGCTGCGCACGCTGTTCGTCGGTCTTGGGCGGGTAGAACTCGAAACTGATGGCGGTCATGGGCGCGGCGCGTCAGGTGATTGTCCGAGTATATCTCTCCATCCGGATGGATGTGCGATCAGGCCCGATTCCGGCTGTCCGCTGGCCGGCCGGCTCACGAGCGGCGGTGCTGCATGGAAGATGGTCGAAATGCCGCCCATATGCGTCATCGCACGGTCGATGGGCGCCGTGCCAAGCGCGCAATGCAGTCGGCTGCGACCGATGTGCATGGCGCGCGCGCGAATCGCCGCTGTTCGTGAGTGCCGGCCTGCAAACGCCAGCCGGGATCGCGCGGATGGCACCGGCTGCGGCACAGCCGTGCGGCAGCGGGCGCCGCCGCACGGCTACGCAAGGTGCGCCAGGATCAGCGCTTCCACATCCGCGCCTGCCGCGGCGGCAGGCTGAAGGTGTAGCTGCTGCTGGAAATGCGCACCACGCTGCCCGAGCCGAGCGCGTCGCTGTAGTCCACGTTCCAGCGCAGCACGCTGCCGCTCATCGCCACCGTGGCGCTGACCGCGGTACCGCACTTGTTGATGCCGACGATGCCCAGATCGCCGCGGCGGAACAGCAGGTGGCAGGCATCGTGCGACAGCACCTGCATGTCGCTGCCCTGCGCGGCGTTGTGGAAGCCGATCATGCGCTTGAGGTCGTCGCGCTGGTAGGCGTCCACCCAGCGGTTGTCGCCGCTCTCGTTGTTGTCCGAGTACACCATCGGCACGCCGCCGTCGCGGCCGAGCAGATACGCGTAGGCCAGGGTCTCGTCGACCGGGTCGAGGATCGCGTAGCGGAAGCCGGCGTTGTTGGGAATGTCGTGGGTGACCGCGAAGGTCACCGCGCGGTTGCCGGGCAGCGCCTGGCCGTAGGCGCCTGGATCGACCAGCAGGTCCATGCTGCCGCCGTAGGCGAACGCGTTGCGGATCGAATTGAACAGCGGGAAATCGTAGGCCGCGTGCGGCGTGGCCTGCAGGTAGGGCGCGAGGAACTGGTCGTAGTCGGCGTTGCCGGCGCCGCCGCCGGTGATGACTTCGCCGAACACGTGCACCCCGGAACGGATGCCGGCATCGAGCACGCGGTTGAGGTGGTCGAAGGTCATGTGCTTGGCCGCGTCGATGCGGAAGCCGGTGACGCCCAGCGCCTTCAGCGACTGCAGATAGCTGCGCTCCTGCTGCACCACCCAGTCGTTGCCGACCAGGTCGGGCAGGCCCGGATCGCTGCCGCCGCCGCAGATGCGGTAGGTGCGGACCTGGTAGGCGTCGGTGTAGTCGGTGATGCATTGCGCCGGACCGAAATCGCCGGCGCCGAGGAAGTTCACCGACAGGTCGCCGAACAGCCGCAGCGATGCGTAGCGCGACGGATCCGCGGCGTACTGCGACAGCACCGCGCTGCCGGGATAGTTCAGGTCCGGGCGCGTCGCCGCCTCGTTGGCCATGTGGTTGAGCACCACGTCGGCATAGGTTTCCACGCCGACATCGGCCAGCGCCTGCACCATGCTGGCGAAGTCCTCGGTGTCGCCGAGCGGGTTGTCGATCACGCGCATGTCCTGCGGCTGGTAGCGCGCCCACCAGGCGCTGCCCTGCGAGCGGTAGGCCGGCGCCACCATCACCTTGTGATAGCCGGCCGCGGCGATCTGCGCCGCGCGCGCTTCCACGGTGGCATAGGGCCAGTTGAAGGCGTGCAGGATGACATCGGCCTGGGCGCTGGCGGTGGCCAGGGTCAGCAGCAGGCCGACGAGGAACAGGCGCCAGCGGTGCGGGCGCAATGGAGCGATTGCAGCGGCGGGCAGTTCGCGCATCACACAGATCTCCTTCGGTCGGGACGCCGCGCATGCCGGGCGCGCTGCGTGGCGTCGGGAAATCCGGCCCCCTTCCGGACGCGCCGCACACGGCGTGCGGCGCTGCGTGGATGCTAAGCGCGCATCGCGGCGCAGCATGCGCGGGCTACATACGTATTCATTGCATTGGCCGATGCAAAGCGGGATCGGCATCTGGTTCTGTCGGCGCTGTGCGGCGCGCGAGCGCATTGCATGCGAGGCATGCATGTCGATGCGGCCGCGAGCTTGCATGGCCGCGGTGGCCGGCGTTTCCCGATGCTAAAGTCACCCGCCTCACCTGCAGATGCGGACTCGCACGATGACACTCGAAACCTTCTATCCGATCGGCACGCCCGGCATTCCCTGGGGGCAAGCGGAAAAGGCGGCGTGGCTGGCGCGGCAGCGTCGCCAGCGCAGCTACCAAACGGACGTGGTGGCGGCGATCGAGCGCATGCGCGGGCCGCTGGAGATCGTCGAGTACGGTGTGCTGGAGTACGCCGGGGAGCGTTATCCGCTGCTGGCGTTGCGCAGTCGCGCGTGGGACGACGCGTTGCCGTGCATGCTGGTGACCGGCGGCGTGCATGGCTACGAAACCAGCGGCGTGCATGGTGCGCTGCAGTTCGCCGACCGCCACGCGGCCGAGCACGCCGGCCGCGTCAACCTGCTGGTTGCGCCGTGCGTGAGTCCATGGGCCTACGAGCGCATCCATCGCTGGAATGCCGACGCCATCGATCCCAACCGGTCGTTCCGCGAGGACAGCCCGGCGCAGGAATCGGCCGCGCTGCTGCGCTTGGTCGTGCCGCTGCGCGGGCGCGTCGCGATGCACATCGACCTGCACGAAACCACCGACAGCGACGAATCCGAGTTCCGGCCGGCGCTGGCCGCGCGCGATGGCGTCGCCTACGAGCCTGGCGGCATTCCCGACGGCTTCTATCTGGTCGGCGACAGCGAGAATCCGCAGCCGGCGTTCCAGCAGGCGGTGGTGGCCGCGGTCGCGCAGGTCACTCATATCGCGCCCGCCGATGCCGAGGGCGAGATCATCGGTTCGCCGGTGGTGGCGCATGGCGTCATCAACTACCCGGTGAAAAAGCTGGGCTTGTGCGCGGGCATCAGCGATGCGCGTTACACCACGACCACCGAGGTCTACCCCGACAGCCCAACGGCGACGCCGGAGCAATGCAATGCCGCGCAGGTGGCGGCGATCCGTGCGGCGATCGGCTACGCGTTGGCACATCCGCACTAGACGCCGGGCGTTTAAGTCGGCACATGCTGCGTGGCTGCGCACTGGCAGGCATCGCCGCGCCGCGCCGACTCTTTTGCAGGACCGGTTTCGACCAGGGGCTCTAGCGGCAAGGCGTCCGGGTTGAACCCCCTCCTGCAGAACGCGGTGCGCAACGGCGGCCTGGCCGAATCGATGCGATGACGCTCCCCACCTGGGGGACGGTGGTCATGGTGTGCATCGCCCGGTGAGCGCGCTACGCTTGATCTCTCCTCGTGACCGTCGCCGCCATGTCCATCGTCCTGACCCCCTTCGCCCGCACCCGCCTGTTCCCGCGCGACGCGCGCCGCAACGCGATCCAGGACTGCACGCCGGAACAGTTCGAGCGCCAGCTCAACGACGCCACGCCGCTGCGGGTGCTGGACGGCTACGCGCCGTTCTGCAAGCTGCACGTGCATCCCAACTGGACCTCCACCCGCTGCCTGACCGTGCCGATCACCGAGGCCAATCGCCACCTGCTGCGTTCCGGCTACGAAGCGCGCAGCAGGGAAGAGTTGCCGGTGCTGGTGCGCTGGTTCGAAGGCGTCGAGCCGCCGGTCGCTTCATATCTGCTGCCGATCCTCTACAGTCGCGAACAATTGGCGCGCGAGGGTGCGCCGATCGAAGCAGAATGGGGCGTGGTCGGTTGCCTCTACACCGCCGAACCGCAGGAGATCCCGATGGCACCGATCACCATGCTGCGCAACGCGCTGGGCGTGGAAGAGGGCGGCTCGGGCGTGGCGCTGGATCGTGAGGCCTACCGGCGCAGCGTGGCGTTCTGGGAGAGCAATGCGAATTGGCGGCCATAGTGGCCACGAGACGCTAGGCCGGTCACGGCATTTCGCCCGAACGTGTCAATGTCTGGTTTGAGCTCGCGCCAGCAGAAGGTCTCGGCGCCGTTCCAGGCGCGACTTGTCGTGCAGATAGAGGCCCGGTGCCCAGAGGATGGCAACGACCGTGGCCGCTTCGGCATCCGACAGCGCACTGGCAGGCTTTGCGTAGAGTTTCTGCGACAGCTGGCTGATGCCATGTCCGGCGCCGTTGTAGGACAAGGTGCTGTACAACGCCAGGAGTTGGTCCTGCGACAGGTGCAGCGACACCAGAAGATCCCACAGGACGACGCGCACATGCCAGGAAAGCGCGTTCTCGTGACGTGGCGTGCCCAGGCGCGCCAGCAGCAAGCGGGCGACGGCGGTGGATGGCGGATAGGTGGAGCGATGCGCCGCATCGATGTAGCGGCGGATCGACGCCGGTGGATCGCGATCTTCTGGCGGAGCGCGGTTCAGAAGCGCTCGAATTTCCATTTGGCGCGGCTGAAATGCCAGGACGTCGTAGGCGGCGATCGCGGCGATTGATGCAAGCAAAAGTGCCGCGACAGATTTCAGCGTCGATAAGGCGATGCTTTTCATCGGCAACCGCCCATGAGCAGGTCAAGCCGCGAAGCCGGCTCGGCGCGCATGGGATTCCCCGTCTGTTGGCTGAAAGCGCTGGGCGAGAAGGCTGCCAGCATCATTGCCTTATCAACGATCGCCGAATTCGGGGTGGATATACCGTCGGCGCAACAATGAGCAGCGATGAAGTCTCTCTGCGGTCCGGCCCAACGTACGCGAGCGAGGCTGGGAAATGGTCAGTCTGCGCACATCGCATGGACGCGGCCGCCTTCGATGTATTTGTAACAACCGAAGGTTGCGACCCACGCTGAACAACTGCCGATTGCTGCTACGCCCAGCGGCAAGTTTTCAGCAACCAGGCAGCTTCCCTGGCACTGCGCGCTATCGGTGCATATCTTGAGTGCATCGGTCGTCCTGACCGCGCAAGATTTCGGACCGCCGGGCAAGCCCTGTTCCGACCAGAACTGGCCGGCCGCCTTGCATGCGGACTCGGTCGAAGGGATGGCTGGTTTTTCGGCCAATGGAATCTCTGTCAATTGCTTATGCTGCAGATCTCTGACGCAGCCCATGGAAAGCAGAAACAGGGCGAGGCACGGCAATGATCGTTTCATGATCGCCGCCTGTCGATTCGTTGGTGGGGGACCGCTCGGGTAGCGGATCCGAGTAGGCTTTCAAGCCATCGGGACGCCCTGCCGGTGTCACGCGCGGGTCTGATCATGATATCCGTTCCCTGGATGCAGGCCGATGCGACGCTATCACCGGCCTCCATCGTGTACAAGCGACCGCTGGTCACTGGAACTCGGCCGTTTCCGCGATGACCGGATTTTTCTCGAAAGCGCCTGGCCACCAACAAAGAACGGGCGCCTTTCGGCGCCCGTTCTCTTAGCTCTTCGCGTTAGACGGATAAACCCGCCAACCACTCAGTACCGGTAATGCTCCGGCTTGTACGGCCCGTCGACCGACACGCCGAGGTAGGCGGCCTGGTCGTCGCTGAGCTTGGTCAGCTTCACGCCGATCTTTTCCAGGTGCAGGCGCGCCACTTCTTCGTCCAGCTTCTTCGGCAGGCGGTAGACCTGCTTTTCGTAGCTGTCCTTGTTCTGCCACAGGTCGATCTGCGCCAGGGTCTGGTTGGCGAAGCTGTTGGACATCACGAAGCTGGGGTGGCCGGTGGCGCAGCCCAGGTTGACCAGGCGGCCTTCGGCCAGCAGGAAGATCGCGTTGCCGTTCGGGAACACGAACTTGTCCACCTGCGGCTTGATGTTGATCTTCTGCACGCCGGGATACTTGTACAGCGCCTCGACCTGGATCTCGTTGTCGAAGTGGCCGATGTTGCAGACGATGGCCTGGTCCTTCATCTGCGTCAGGTGCTCGATGCGGATGATGTCCTTGTTGCCGGTGGTGGTGACGTAGATGTCGGCCTGGCCCAGGCTGTCTTCGACGGTGTTGACCTCGAAGCCTTCCATCGCCGCCTGCAGCGCGCAGATCGGGTCGATCTCGGTGACGATGACGCGGGCGCCGTAGGCGCGCAGGCTGTGCGCCGAACCCTTGCCGACATCGCCGTAGCCGCAGACCACTGCGACCTTGCCGGCCAGCATCACGTCCATCGCGCGCTTGAGGCCGTCGGCCAGCGATTCGCGGCAGCCGTACAGGTTGTCGAACTTGCTCTTGGTCACCGAGTCGTTGACGTTGATCGACGGCACCAGCAGGGTGCCGGCTTCGGCCAGCTGGTACAGGCGGTGCACGCCGGTGGTGGTTTCCTCGGACACGCCCTTCCAGTCCTTGACCACGCGGGTCCAGTAACCGGGGCGCTCGACCGCCACGCGCTTGAGCAGGTCCTTGATCACCTGCTCTTCGTGCGAGGACGCGGGTTCGTCCACCCACTTGGAGCCGTTCTCCAGCTCGTAGCCCTTGTGGATCAGCAGGGTGACGTCGCCGCCGTCGTCCACCACCAGCTCCGGGCCGGTCTGGGTGCCGTCGGCCAGGGTGAAGGTCAGCGCGTCGAGGGTGCAGTCCCAGTATTCCTCCAGGCTCTCGCCCTTCCAGGCGAACACCGGAGTGCCGGTGACGGCGATCGCCGCGGCGGCGTGGTCCTGGGTGGAGAAGATGTTGCACGAGGCCCAGCGCACGTCGGCGCCGATGTCCTTCAGGGTCTCGATCAGCACCGCGGTCTGGATGGTCATGTGCAGCGAGCCGGTCACGCGCACGCCGGCCAGCGGCTTGGCGGCGGCGTACTGGCGGCGGATCGACATCAGGCCCGGCATCTCGTGCTCGGCGATGTCCAGCTCCTTGCGGCCCCAATCGGCCAGGGAGATGTCGGCGACCTTGTAGTCGCCCTCGGTGGAAAAGCTCTTGCGTACAGCGTTCATCGGTAGTGCTCCGGTCAATGGCGAGAAAACTCGCGAAGGTCCGGGCGCCGTTGTCGCTCAAGCCTGCCGCCGAGCCTGGCCGGGTCTGGAAGCGGGAAACCCACCTCGACACGGTCGCAGCGCCCCTCGGCGAAGGAACACCCGATTATAGCGGCTGCGGCGTGAGGCACTTGAATGGGGCGGTGGCCCTGGGACGTGGCGCACGCCCAAGGCCCGGTTCGGCGACCACGGCCGCGCCGCCGCCGCCTGCCGGCCGGTGCGCCCCCGGAGCCAGCGCTTCGATTCGCTGGTGCGTGCTCCAGGTGTCGCCAGGCCTCCCCGTGGGGGGGACTTCAGTCGCGACGAGGCTTCCCTGGAAAGCCTCGCGACCGAGATCGCTCCCGCAGGGGGGGGCGTCTGCGCCGGCCCACGATGGTTCGCTTTGTAACCGTTACCAGGCCGGGCGAGGGACTAATACTTTTGGGTTAGTCTTGCGGCGCCCCCCACTGCCGAGCCATGCGTTTCCGATGAACGAGTACCGCAGCAGCATCGTGTTTGCCACGCCCGACATCCCCTTGCGCGACGACGTCCGCCGACTGGGGGCGCTGGTCGGCGACCTGCTCGCCGAGCAGGTGTCTGCGGAGTTCCTCGACGAGATCGAAACCGTCCGCACCACCGCGATCGCGCGCCGCGAGAGCGATGCGCCGCCGTCGTCGCTGAGCGAGCAGCTCTACGGCCGCACGCCGCGCGACGCCGAGGCGCTGGTGCGCGCCTTCAGCACCTACTTCCAGGTGGTCAACATCGCCGAGCGCGTGCACCGCATCCGCCGCCGCCGCGACTACCAGCGCAACAGCGCCGACACGCCGCAGCCGGACGGCCTGCACGACGCGCTGCGCCGGCTCAAGGCGCAGGGCGTGAGCGCGCAGGAACTGGGCGAATGGCTGCCGCGCATCGACGTGGAGCCGGTGTTCACCGCGCACCCGACCGAGGCGGTACGCCGCGCGCTGCTGGAGAAAGAACAGTTGATGGTCGCCAGCCTGGTCGACAACCTCGACGGCATGCGCACCCCCGGCGAGCGCGCCACCGATGCGGCGCGCTTCCGCATGGCGCTGACCGCCTCGTGGCAGACCGCCGATTCCTCGCCGGTGCGGCCGACGGTGGAAGACGAGCGCGAGCATGTCGGCTTCTACCTGACCCAGGTGCTGTACCGGGTAGTCCCGGTGATGTACGAGACCCTGGAGCACGCGATCGAGGAAACCTACGGCGAGCCGGTGCCGCTGCCGCGGCTGCTGCGGTTCGGCACCTGGGTCGGCGGCGACATGGACGGCAATCCGAACGTGGATGCCGGCACCATCACCGCCACGCTCGACGCGCAGCGCCGCGCGGTGCTGGATCGCTACCTGAAGGAACTGTGGCAGCTGGCCAGCCTGCTCAGCCAGTCGACCACGCTGGTGGCGGTCAGCGATGCGCTGCTGGCGCAGCTGGAACGCTACCGGCACCTGCTGTCCGAGGCCGCGGCGCGCTCGCGGCCGCGGCATGGCGACATGCCGTACCGCCTGCTCAACGACCTGATGCGCGCACGCCTGCAGGCGACGCTGGACGACGCGCCGGGCGCCTACGCCGCGCCGGCCGAACTGGAGCAGGACCTGCAGCTGATCCTCGACAGCCTGCAGGCCAACAAGGGCCTGCACGCGGGCTGGTTCGCGGTGCGCCGGCTGCTGTGGCGGGTGCGCAGCTTCGGTTTCCACCTGGCGCGGCTGGACGTGCGCCAGGAGTCCAGCGTGCACGCGCGCGCGGTCGCCGCGGCGCTGGGCGAGGACGAGTGGGACGCACGTTCGGCGCAGGACCGTGCCAGCGTGCTCGGCGCCTATGCCGGCGGCGAGCGGATCCTGCCGGCCGCCCCCGAGGATGCCGGCAACGCACGCCTGGACGCGGTATTCGCCGCGCTCGCCGACGCGCGTGCGCGGCATGGCGCCGATGCGCTGGGCAGCTACATCATCAGCATGGCGCACAACCGCGCCGACGTGCTGACCGTGCTGGCGCTGGCGCGGCGCGGCGGCCTGGTCGATGCGCAAAACGCGGTGCCTTTGGACATCGTGCCGCTGTTCGAGACGGTGGACGACCTGCGCGGCGGCACCGACACGCTGCGCGACCTGCTCGCCGACCCGGTCTACCGGCGCCACCTGGCCGCGCGCAACGACGTGCAGATGGTGATGCTCGGCTACTCGGACAGCGGCAAGGACGGCGGCATCGCCGCCTCGCGCTGGGGCCTGCAGCGCGCGCAGGTGGAACTGCTCGATGCGGCCGCCGACCTCGGCATCCGCCTGACCTTCTTCCATGGCCGCGGCGGTTCGATCGTGCGCGGCGGCGGCAAGACCACGCGCGCGCTGGAAGCGGCGCCGCGCGGCAGCGTCGACGGCCGCCTGCGGGTGACCGAGCAGGGCGAGGTGATCCACCGCAAGTACGGCATCCGCGCGCTGGCGCTGCGCTCGCTGGAGCAGATGACCGGCGCGGTGCTGCTGTCGAGCATGCGTCCGCGCGCGCCGGACGCGCGCGAGGACGCGTGGCGGCCGGTGATGGACATCGTCGCCGAGCACAGCACCCGCGCCTACCGCAGCTTCGTCGGCGATGCCGAGTTCATGCGCTATTTCCGCCTGGCCACGCCGATCGACGTGATCGAGCGGATGACCCTGGGCTCGCGGCCGTCGCGGCGGCTGGGCCAGGATGCGGCGCTGGACAACCTGCGCGCGATCCCGTGGGTGTTCGCGTGGAGCCAGGCGCGCGCGGTGATCCCGGGCTGGTACGGCGTCGGCAGCGGCCTGCGCGCGGCGGTGGAGGCCGGCCACGAGGACACGCTGCGCGAGATGGCCGCCGATTGGCCGTTCTTCCGCACCTTCCTCGACGACATCGCGATGGTGCTGTCCAAGGGCGACCTCAACATCGCCGAGATGTTCTCGCGCCTGGCCGGGCCGCTGCACGAGCGCTTCTTCCCGCGCATTCGCGACGAACTCGCGCTGACCAAGGGCTGGGTGAAATCGCTGACCGGGCAGGCGTCGCTGCTGCAGCACGACCCGCGGCTGGCGTTGTCCATCCGCCTGCGCAATCCCTACATCGATCCGATCAGCGTGTTGCAGGTGGATCTGCTGCAGCGCTGGCGGGCCACCGACGGCGAGGACGAGGACCTGCTGCGCGCGTTGGTGGCCTGCGTCAACGGCGTCTCGCAGGGCGTGCAGAACACCGGCTGAGCAGCGGCCGGACCGGACCCGGTGGCGCTGCTTCCAGCATCGCCGCCGGGCCGCCGGACGCGGTCCGGCCAGCACCGCGCTTGCAAGTGGACAAAATTGTCCGATAATCCCGGCATGGATCTCCGTGCCGATGCCGCCCAACGTCGCCGCCTGCTGCTCGATGCGGCCGACGAAGTATTCTGCGAGCACGGCGTGCTCGCGCCGCTGGAGTTGGTGGTCGAACGCTCCGGCGTGGGCCGGGCCACGCTGTACCGCAATTTCGCCGACCGCACCGACCTGATGATCGCGCTCCTGCAGCGCGCCCTGGACGGGCTGGAATGCTGCGCGCGCGATATCGGCGAGCGCCCCGACGGCCTGTTCCTGCTGCTGCGCGATGTCGCCGAGCACATCGCGATGTCCGCGCCGCTGGCCGATTGCTGGCGCTCGATGCCGCGCGACCATCCGCAGATCGAAGTGGCGCATGCGCGGCTGATGGCGATCCTGCTGCCGTTCCTGCAGCGCGCCACCGACGCCGGCCTGTGCCGCCAGGGTCTGGACGGCGACGACCTCACCTTGTTGATGGATATGCTCGGCGCCTGCCAGCGCGGCAGCGACGAAGCCGAACGCAAGGCCTTGGCGCTGCGCGGTTGCCGGCTGCTGTGCCATGCGCTGGCCACGCCCGCGGCGGCGGCGACGCTATGAGCCTGCGTCGCGAGCGAGGGCAGGGCCGCGCCGTCGCCGCGATTGCGGCGCGCAACGCCGCGCAGCGGGGTTGGCCGGCACGCCTGTTGCGCGCAACGGTGGCGCTGGCGATCGTGCTGGCCGGGGTCTGGGGCGCGCTGTTCCTGGCCTACCTGCCGCATACCGGCAGCCTGGTGCGCTACGCCTCGGCGTTGCTGTGGCTGGCGATGGGCGGCGCCGCGCTGTGGGGCCTGCGCCATCCCCGCGACTACCGCGTGCTGCCGTGGATCTTCGCCGTCGCCTGCGCCGGCCTGGTGTTCGGCTGGTCGCAGCTGCTGCCCGAGCAGAACCGCGACTGGGCCGACGACGTGGCGCAGCCGCTGCAGCCGCAGGTCGAAGGCCACCTCGTCACCCTGCACAACGTGCGCAATTTCGCCTGGCGCAGCGACAGCGACTACACGCCGCGTTGGGAAACCCGCCAGTACGACCTGGACCGGCTGGTCTCGGCGGACCTGGCGCTGTCCTACTGGATGGGGCCGGCGATCGCCCACACCCTGGTCTCGTTCGGCTTCGACGACGGCCGCCGGGTGGTGTTCTCGCTGGAGATCCGCAAGGAGCGCGGCGAATCGTTCTCCGCGCTGGCCGGGTTCTTCCGCAATTTCGAGCAGGCGATGATCGCCGCCGACGAGCGCGACATCCTCGCGGTGCGCAGCAACGTGCGCGGCGAAGACGTCTATCTGTACCGGCTGAACATTCCGCGCGCGCAGTTGCGCCAGCTGTTCATGGGCTACGTGGCGCAGGCGCAGCAGCTGCAGCGCACGCCGAAGTTCTACAACACCGCCACCAGCAATTGCACCACCATCGTGTTCGAGCTGGTGCGCAAGTTCGAGCCGCAACTGCCGCTGGATTACCGCCTGCTGCTGTCCGGCTATCTGCCGTCCTATGTCTATGCGCAGCACGGCTTCGTGCCGGGCTACGCGCTGGCCACGCTGCAGGCGCGCGGGCGCATCGGCGAGCGCGCACGCCAGGCCGGCGCCGGCGCCGACTTTTCGCAGCGCATCCGCGAAGGCATCCCCGGCGAAGAACCGCCCGGAGCGCCGCGCTGATGCGCGCCGCGCGCGCGGTGCGGCAGCTGGCGGCGCGCGCGCTGCTGGCGGTGGGCCTGCTCGCCGGGTCCGGCTGCGCCATGGTCACCGTGCAGTCGCGCGCGGCCGGCGACTACATCGCGACCAAGCGCGGCGACGTGCTCAGCACCGGCGAACTCAGCGACGCCAGCCAGGAAACGCTGCGCGTGGTCGCGATCGAGCGCAAGCCCTGCGAGGCCGATATCCCCGCCTGCGCCGCGCAACTGCGCACGCTGCAGGGACTGGACGAGGAACGCCGCCTGGCGACCTTGTCGGAGCTGTGGTTGCGCGCGGCGACGACGCGCACGCCCAAGGGCAACGTCGCACTCGACGATGCAGCCTTGCAGGCATGGCTGGAAACCGCGCGCTACGCCTATGCCTACCTGTTCTATACCGAACGCCCGGCCAGCGCGCGCGCCTTCGAGGACCGGCAGACGCAGGTGCGCGATTACTACAACTACGCGGTGCAGCACGTGGTCGGCGCGATGTTCGAACGTTGGCGCGCGCGCAGCGCCAGCGGCGAATTGCGCGACGACGACACGCTGGCTGCCGCCGGCTGGCAAGTGCGCGCGCAGCTGGACAGTTTCCGCCTGCCGGGCGGCGTGGCGCGGCCGAATGCGATGGTGCCTGCCGCCTCGCTGCGTTTCGACGGCCTGCGCAGCACCTATCGCCGCGATGGCTTCGGGGCCGAACTGGTGGCGGAAGTGTCGCCGGCGCAGGTCGGCGATCCGACCGCGATCATGGCTGCTGCAAAGCCAGGGCAAGCGGCTACCGATACCGCCGGCTACAGCGAACTGTCGTACGCGCCGACCACCGTGCTGCTGCGCTTCGACGGCGACAGCCTGGCGCAGGTGCTGGACACGCGCAGCGTGGTGATCGCGCCCTACGATCCGTATCGCGACAACGAGGTTGTCGTGCACGGCCAGCGGCTGCCGCTGGCGGCCAATTTCACCGCCGCCTACGGCCTGTGGCTGGCGCGTTCGGGCTTCGCCAAGCAGTCGTTGCGCTCGATGCTGGGGCGCGAACACGGCATCGAGCAGCCGCACCTGTACCTGATGCAGCCCTACGATCCGAACCGGCGCATCGTGCTGATGCTGCACGGCCTGGGCAGCAGCCCCGAGGCCTGGGTCAACGTCGCCAACGAGATCATGGGCGACGAGCAACTGCGCCGCCACTACCAGATCTGGCAGGTCTACTACCCGACCAACATGCCGATCGCCTGGAACCGCGCGCAGATCGAAACCTTGCTGCAGCAGACCCTGCACAATTTCGATCCGCAGGGGCAGGCGCCGGCCTCGCAGCACATGGTGCTGATCGGCCACAGCATGGGGGGAGTGATCGCGCGGCTGCTGGTCAGCAGCTCCGGCGAGCGCATCTGGAACGCGTTGCTCGCCGGCCGCGACCTGAGCGGCGAACGCGGCGCGCGGGTACGCGAGCGCCTGCAGCCGCTGTTGCGCTTCGCGCCGCTGCCGCAGGTGGACCGCGCCATCTTCATCGCCGCGCCGCACCGCGGCACCGCCATCGCCGAGGGCAGCATCGGGCGCCTGGTCGGCGGACTGATCCGCTTGCCGGTGACCTTGCTGCAGCGCTTCACCGAGGTGATGCAGGACATCGCCGGCCAGGACGGCGTGCCGCAGCGCCTGCCCAACGGCATCGACAATCTGCGCGATACCGATCCGTTCGTGCGTGCGGCCGCCGAGCTGCCGATTTCGCCAGCCGTGCGCTACAACTCGATCATCGCCCGGCGCAACCCGGCGCTGCCGCTGGCCGTCGCCGACGATGGGCTGGTGCCCTACCGCAGCGCGCACCTGGATGGCGCCGAATCGGAACTGGTGATCACCTCCGGACACAGCGTGCAGGAGACGCCGCAGGCGATCCTGGAGATCCGCCGCATCCTGCATGCGCAGATCGCGTCGGAGTGATGCGGCGGAGTCGATAGGCACCCGGTTAGATCCCTCCGTGGGAGCGCCTTCAGTCGCGACGCGCACTATCGGTAGAACTCGTTGCGACCGATGGTGAATGTCGCCTGGCGTCGCTCCCAAGGGCGTACGCGACGCCATCTGGGTGCACTGTAGGAGCGGCTTCAGCCGCGACAGTCTCCGTCGCCGGCAGGCCCGCCGCGTCGTTCGTCGCGGCTGAAGCCGCTCCTGCGGTGGCGTTATGGCGCGCCGGATGTCAGCGGAAAAAGCGCCGCAGCCATGCGCACTTGCGATACGCACGCGTATGCATCACTGACGTATCGCATTTCCGTTCACCTATGAACTCCGTCACGCATCTGCAAACATCGACGCACACAATGCGCCGCAGTTGTTAACGGACCGTCAGTTCGCACGGTCCAGCTCCGACACGGAACTCCCCCAGATGTTCGCCCAGTTGCCGGCTTCGCGCCGGCGATACGGGCAGCGCTTTGCCTTCTCCGGCCGCGGCGTCGTCGCGTGCCGGGACACCACCCCACGTCCTGATGGAATTTCCATGAACCACGCATCGCACCGCGCCAGGCCGCACCGGCTTGCCGGATCCATCGCCCTGGCCCTGAGCCTGGCCCTCGCCGCCGCCGCCCATGCCGAAGACCCCGCGCAGGAGCAGGCGCAGAACACCGCCGGCGACGACACCGCGCCGGCCGCCGCCAAGGGCAATGCGCAGACCCTGTCGACCGTGACCGTCGCGGCGAACCGCTACACCGCCGCCGACATGCAGATGGCGGCCAGCAACACCGCCAACGTGCTGTCGGCCGACGACCTGAAGTACACCGCCGTGCACAACATCGCCGAGGCGCTGGGCCTGTTGCCGGGCGTCAACGTGGTCAACACCGGGCAGTCGTATTTCGGCGGCGTCGACGGCGCCGCGCGCGGCGAGGGCATGTTCGCCTCGGTGCGCGGCCTCAATGCCGAATACAACGTCAACCTGATCAACGGCGTCAACGTCGCCCAGGGCATGCCGTACAGCCGCAGCGTGCAGCTGAGCCTGCTGCCGCCGTCCGGCCTGCAGACCATCGTGTTGAACAAGACCTCCACCGCGGCGATGGACGGCGATGCGATCGGCGGCACCATCGACTACCGCACTCCCAGCGGTTTCGACTACAGCGACGCGATCGGCGGCAGCATCACCGCCAGCGGGCGCATGGAAAGCCGCGCCCGCGACTACGACGAGAGCGGCCTGGGCAAGGGCGCGGCCGGCGAGTTCCACGCCAAGTTCGGCAGCGAGCACCAGTTCGGCATCTACGCCAGCGCGTACTACGACGAGCGTCACTACGTGAACAGCGAAGTGGCCAGCGCCTCCGCCGCGCGCAACGACGGTTCGTGGGAATTCTCCCGCACCACCGCCAAGGGCGCTCTGGCCGCCGGTTACGACGCGGAAGATTCGCTGCAGTCCACCGGCACCAACATCGGCTATTCCGGCGGCGACACCAAGCGCTACGGCGGTAACGTCTCCTTCGACTGGCATGTGGACCCGACCCTGCAGCTGTACGCGCGGGCGACCTACGCCTACGCCAAGACCGAGCAGAACACCGGCTATACGCAGTTCGTGCCGGCCAGCGTCAGCTATTCGCAGATCGGCAGCACCGGCGTGTACCAGCCGCAGATCAATCGCGTCGCGGTGCGCTACTGGTACGAGACCAATCCGGAAGTAGCCGACCTGGCCACGTTCCAGTTCGGCGGCGACAAGCAGCTCGGCAACTGGACGCTGTCGCCGAACCTGTTCTACAGCTTCGGCGACAACGATCGCCCGGACCACATCGAAGTCTCTGCGCGCGTGGATCAGTACAGCTCCACCCAGTTCCCGTACGGCGCCAACAGCTTCATCAGCTACGACAGCGAAGGCTTCCCGGTGCCGCAGCTGACCACCGCGATGCAGAACCAGGCCGACGACATCGGCAGCCTGTACGCGCGCCGCCACGGCCAGTTGACCAAGTCCTACAGCGGGCAGAAGAAGGGCGGCGCCAAGTTCGACGCGCGCTACGACTTCGACGAGGGCGCGCTGAGCAGTCTGCAGTTCGGCGTGAAGTACGTGGACAGCTCGCGCGAGTTCACCGAGCGCGACTGGACCACCGCAAAGTTCACCGACGGCACGCTGCTGGAGAACACCGGCCTGGTCAGCGGCAGCTACGACGCGGTGTATCCGGGCAAGTACGACTACCCGACGGTCAAGCTGAGCAATTCGGCGCTGAAGGCCTCGATCGCCAAGTACCTGACCGCGAGCAGCTTCGACACCTGCGGCAGCCTGGCGGTCAACAATCAGAACTGCGACACCATGCGCGGCACCGAGGCGGTGGCCGCGGCCTATGCAATGGCCACGTTCAAGACCGGCGACCTGGAGATCATCCCCGGCCTGCGCTTCGAGCAGACCAGCATCCGCAACACCTACTGGACGATGCCCAAGGACAGCAGCGGCAACGAGCTGGCCGGCTACTTCCAGAACAACCACACCACCTACGACGTGCCGCTGCCCAGCGTGTTCCTGAACTATCGTCCCGGCAACGCCAACGCGGTGTACCGGGCCTCGGTGTGGACCAGCTACACGCGCCCGGCGTTCGTGCAGCTCGGCGGCGGTTCCAGCTACAGCGTGTCCAGCGACGGCATCACCACCATCACCGAAGGCAATCCGGATCTGAAGCCGATCAAGGCGGTCAATGTCGACCTGTCCGGCGAGTGGGACAACGGCGTCGGCGGCCACGCGATGCTGGCCGGCTACTACAAGCGCCTGTCCGACTACATCTACGAGAACGGCTCGGATGCGGCCAATGCCGGGGCGAGCACCAGCGGCAGCGTGCGCTACGTGCGTCCGCAGAACGGCGGCGACGGCAAGGTGCTGGGCGTGGAAGCGGCGGTGCGGCAGACCCTGCAGGGCATGCCGGCGCCGCTGGACGGCTTCGGCATCGGCGCCAACGTCACCCGCCAGTCCACCCGCGTCGACCTGGGCATGACCGGCTTCCACGACGAGCGCATCCAGAACGCGCCGGACCTGATGGCCAACGCCGAGCTGTTCTACGAGAAGGGGCCGCTGTCGGTGAACCTGAGCTACCACTACTCGGGCGAATACGTGTCGGTCTACGACTACCTGGACCAGGGCGCCAGCTGGGACGACCTGTGGGTGAAGCCGATCACCCGCGTCGATCTGCACGTGGGCTATGCGGTGAACGAGCACCTGCGCGCCGACCTGTCGGTGGCCAACCTGACCAATCGCCTGAGCTACTGGGCGCATGTGGGCCGCAACAGCACCGCGATCTCGGACATCGTCGATGCCGGGCGCACCAGCCTGCTGACCGTGAAGTACACGTTCTGAGCCAACGGCCTGTGCATGGGTCGGCTTTCCTCGCGCGTCGCGGCATGTCGCCGCGGCGCGCGTCGGCATGCATGCGGTCGTCGAGCGCGTGGCGCGCGCGCATGATCGCCAGTGAGCCGGCGCGCTCAGGTGGTGTCGGTGTCCGCAGCGCAATGTTGCGGCAGCGATGAGGTTGCGGGTGTGTCCGGTCCACCGCAGCGCGGCGACCGACACGCGATCGCCATGGACCTGCGCTGCAATCGCACCGGCATGCAGTGCGATGGATGCCGCGCAGTGAGTGATTTCTTTCCCCTTTTTTCTGGAACGACGATGAGCAAGCGGATGCGGTGGATGCTGTTGACAGTGCTGGCGGCAACCGCCGGCGCGCAGGCGCGGCCCGCGCGCGAAGCGTCTGCGCCGTCACTGCAGGTCGAGCAGGTGGTGATGCTGTTCCGTCATGGCGTGCGTGCGCCGCTGGATGGCGAAGCCGCGGCGGCGGCGTTGGCCGACCGTCCGTGGCCGGTGTGGAACACGCCGGCGAGCCTGCTCACCGCGCACGGCCGCGTGGCCGTGCAGCTGAGCGGCGACTACACCCGGCAATGGCTGGTCCGCGACGGCGTGCTGCCGGCCGCCGGCTGCCCTGCCGACGGCGCGGTCAGCGTCTACGCCAACACCGACCAGCGTACCATCGCCAGCGCGCAGCTCCTGGCCGAGACGCTGGCTCCGGGCTGTGGACTGCAGGCCGGGCATCAGCCGCAAGGCAGCGACGATCCGCTGTTCCGCCCGGTCGAGGCCGGTGCGGTGGACTTCGACGCGGACGCCGCGGTGGCGTCGATCCAGCGCCAGACCGGCGGTCCCGGCGCGGTGCTCGCGCCCTACGCGAAGGAGCTGCGCACGATGCGGCAGATCCTCGGCTGCAGCGCCAAGGACTGCGATTTCGCGCGCATGCCGTCGTCGCTGAGCGCCAGCGGCAACGGCCGCGGCATCGCCATGCATGGCCCGCTGGACCTGACCTCCGGCACCGCGGAGGTGTTCATCCTGCAATACGCCGAAGGCCTGCCGCTGGACCAGGTCGGCTGGGGCCGCGCCACCCGCGAACGCATCGGCGTGGTGTCGCGGCTGCATGCGCTGCTGTTCGAGATCTACGCGCGGCCGCAGTACATGGCCGCGCGCGCCGGCGCGCCGCTGGCGCGGCGGGTGCTGGACACGCTGGGCGTGGCGGAGGCGCCGAAGCTGAGCGTGCTGGTCGCCAGCGATACCCACATCGCCGCGCTCAGCGGCTTGCTCGACCTGCACTTCCATCTGCCCGGCTTCGGTCGCGACGACTCGCCGCCGGGCGGCGCGCTGGTGCTCGAGCAACTGCGCGACACGCGCAGCGGCCAGCGCTACGTGCGCCTGCGCTACCAGGCGCAATCGCTGGACCAGCTGCGCGAGTTGACCCCGCTGAGCCTGCGCAAGCCGCCGCTGCTGCAGACCCTGCACGTGCCGGGCTGCAGCGACGCCAAGACCCAGCTTTGCACGCTGCAGCAGTTCCAGAAGGTGTTGCAGGACTCGTTGCAGCGGCGCGGGTGAGAGGGCATTCCCGCGGTTTGCCTTGGCGTGAGGCGTGTCGCCTGCCGGAAGAGAGTTGCCGCCGCTTGTTGTAGGAGCGGCTTCAGCCGCGAGCGGGCGCTTCCGGTAACGCCCGGTCGCGGCTGAAGCCGCTCCTACAGGGGGCGATGCGCGGTCTGCCATGATGCCGAGGCGAACAAAAAAAACGGGCCGCGATGCGGCCCGTTTTCGTGCAAGCGCCGAAGCGCCGGCTTACTTCAGCTTCGCGTCCGCGCGCAGCGCGTCGGCGCGGTCGGTCTTTTCCCACGAGAACGAGGTGGCGTTGTGCTGCGCGCCGGTGCCGTCGGTGTAGGTGAACGCCTTCGGGGTGCGGCCGAAGTGGCCGTACGACGCGGTCTGCTGGTACATCGGGTGGATCAGGTCGAGCATCTGGATGATGCCGAACGGACGCAGGTCGAAGTGCTTGCGGATCAGCTTCTCGATCTTGTCGTCGGCGATCTTGCCGGTGCCGAAGGTGGTGACCGAGATCGAGGTCGGCTCGGCCACGCCGATGGCGTAGGAGACCTGCACTTCGCAGCGGTCGGCCAGGCCGGCGGCGACCACGTTCTTGGCCACGTAGCGCGCCGCGTAGGCGGCGGAACGGTCGACCTTGGACGGGTCCTTGCCGGAGAACGCGCCGCCGCCGTGGCGCGCCCAGCCGCCGTAGGTGTCGACGATGATCTTGCGCCCGGTCAGGCCGCAGTCGCCGACCGGCCCGCCGATCACGAACTTGCCGGTCGGGTTGATGTGGAACTTGGTGCCCTTGTGCAGCCACTTGGCCGGCAGCACCGGCTTGAGGATCTCTTCGCGCACGGCTTCGACCAGGTGCTTCTGCTTGATGTCCGGGTCGTGCTGGGTGGACAGCACCACCGCGTCGATCGCGGTCGCCACGCCGTCTTCGTAGCGCAGGGTGACCTGGCTCTTGGCATCCGGGCGCAGCCACGCCAGCGGCGAGTTCTTCTTCTTGCGGATCTTGGCCTGCTGCTCGACCAGGCGGTGCGACAGGTGGATCGCCGCCGGCATGAAGCTGTCGGTCTCGCGGGTGGCATAGCCGAACATCAGGCCCTGGTCGCCGGCGCCCTGTTCTTCCGGCTTCTTGCGGTCCACGCCCTGGTTGATGTCCGGCGACTGCTTGCCGATCAGGTTGAGCACGCCGCAGGTCTCGCCGTCGAAGCCGACGTCGGAGCTGTTGTAGCCGATGTCCAGGATCACCTTGCGGGTCAGCGCTTCCAGGTCGATCCAGGCGCTGGTGGTGATTTCGCCGGCGACGATCGCCACGCCGGTCTTGACCAGCGTTTCGCAGGCCACGCGCGCGCGCTTGTCCTGGGTCAGGATCGCGTCGAGCACCGCATCGGAAATCTGATCGGCGATCTTGTCCGGGTGGCCTTCGGAGACCGACTCGGAGGTGAAGAGATAGCTGGACATCGCGGCTATATCCTTGTATTCGGATGAAAAGATGGACGCGCATGATACACGGGCGCGCGGTGCTGTGCATTGTGGCCCCGCCGCCGTTGGGCAAGGTTAACCGGTCAGCCGGCGGGACCGCGGGCGTCACTTTGCCGTAGTCATATTGCAAGATCGGTGTCGCCACGGGGGCCGAAGCTGTGCGCAGTCAGCAAGGGGGCTTGCCGTGCTCGCACTCGAACGTCGTCTGCAGGATCGCTACCCGCACTGGTTCGCCGGGCGCCGCTCGCGGCTGGTGCGGCCGCTGTTGCGCGGCCTGCAGAAATGGTCGGGCCTGGACGCGCTGGAGGCGTTCCTCGACGCCAGTCACGAACTGCGCGGCTTCGCCCTGGTCCAGGCCGGGATGGATTTCCTGCAGGCGCGCTACGTGGTCGCGCCGACCCCCGCCGAGTGCATTCCGGCACGCGGGCGCCTGCTGATCGTCGCCAACCATCCGTCCGGCGCGCTGGACGCGCTGGCGCTGCTGGATTGCGTGGGCCAGGTGCGGCGCGACGTGAAGATCGTCGCCAACGACTTCCTGTGGGCGCTGGAAGGCCTGCGCGAGCTGCTGCTGCCGGTGCGCATCCTCGGCGGCGCGCCGTCGCCGGCCAGCGTGCGCGCGATCGAGCAGGCGCTGGAGCAGGAGCAGTGCGTGATCGTGTTCCCGGCCGGCGAAGTGTCGCGGCTGGGCTGGGGCGGGGTGGCCGACGGGCGCTGGCGCCGCGGCTTCACCCGCTTCGCGCTGCGCACCGCCACCCCGGTGCTGCCGGTGCGCATCCATGCGCGCAACTCGGCGCTGTTCTATGGCGCCTCGGCGCTGTTCAAGCCGGCCGGTACCGCGTTGCTGGCGCGGGAGATGTTCGCCCGCCGCGAGCGGCGCATCGCGCTGAGCCTGGGCCGCGCCCGGGTGCTGCCGCAGGGGCAGTCCGACGCCGAACTGATGCGTGGCCTGCGCCGCGAACTGTATGCGCTGGGCCGTGCCGGCGCCGACGTGCCCGCGCCGAGCGAGGAACCCTTGGTCGCGGCGGAGGATCCGGCCGCGGTGGCGGCGGAACTCGCCACGCTGCGCAGCCTGGGCCAGACCGTGGACGGCAAGCAGATCCGCGTGGGCCGGCTGCGTGCCGGCTCGGCGCTGCTGCGCGAGATCGGCCGCCTGCGCGAGCTGACCTTCCGCGCGGTCGGCGAGGGCACCGGCCGGCGCCTGGACCTGGACGACTACGACACCTGGTACGAGCACATCGTGCTGTGGGACGGCGCCGCCGCGCGCGTGGTCGGCGCCTACCGCGTGGCCCGCGGCGCGCCGGTGCTGGCCGAGCGCGGCCTGGCCGGCTTCTACACCGCCGGGCTGTTCCGCTACGGCGAAGCGCTGCTGCCGCGCATCGCCGCCGGCATGGAGCTGGGCCGCAGCTTCGTGGTGCCCGACTACTGGGGCAGCCGCAGCATCGACTACCTGTGGCAGGGCATCGGCGCCTACCTGCGCGACTACCCGCAGGTGCGCTATTTGTACGGCGCGGTCTCGATCAGCGCGGCGCTGCCGCGGCAGGCGCGCGAGCAGATCGTGGCCTACTACGCGCGCTACTACGGCGATGCGCTGGGCGAAGCCGCCTCGGCGCGGCCGTTCGACTATTCGCAGGCACCGCCGGCGTTCGACGCGCTGGACGCGGACACTGCGTTCAAGGTGCTCAAGGGCAACCTGGACGCGCTCGGCGCGGCGGTGCCGATGCTCTACAAGCAATACACCGAGCTGTGCGAGCCGGGCGGCGCACGCTTCCTCGCCTTCGGCGTCGATCCGGCGTTCAACGACGCGGTCGATGGCCTGATCGAACTGGATCTGCAGCGCATTCGCAGCAAGAAGCGCGTGCGCTACCTGGAACGGCCACGTAGCGAAGCTGAGGTGATGGCATGAACAATGTGAGCAGCTTGTCTGTGCCCCCGCGTCGGGCGGTGTTCGTGTCCGACGTGCACCTGGGCGCGCCGCACTGCCATGCGCGCGAACTGGCCGATTTCCTCGGCGGCCTGCAGTGCAAGCAGCTGTATCTGGTCGGCGACATCGTCGATTTTTGGTGGATGGCGCAGCGCCGCGCGGTGTGGGGCGCGGCGCACCAGCGCGTGATCGATGCGCTGCACGCGCTGGCGCGCGGCGGCACCGAACTGATCTACGTGCCCGGCAACCACGATCGCCCGATCCGCCGCTTCTGCGGCCTGGCGCTGCCGGCGATGCAGGTGCGCCGGCGCGCAGTGCACGTGACCGCCGACGGCCGCCGGTTGCTGGTGGTGCATGGCGACGACTACGACGCGGTCACCCAGTTCGGCGGCCTGCAGGAGAAGTTCGGCGACTGGCTGTACTACCGCATCCTCACCGGCAACCAGTTGACCAACCGCGTGCGCCGCCGCTTCGGCATGCGCTACTGGTCGCTGGCCGACTACCTGAAGCGGCAGAGCAGCGCCGCCGAGCGCTACATCGAGCGCTTCGTCGACGCCGGGCTGGACGATGCGCGCCGCCGCGGCCTGGACGGCGTGGTCTGCGGCCACGTGCACCGCGCCGGCCTGTTCGAGCGCGCCGGCCTGGTCTACGCCAACGACGGCGACTGGGTCGAGAGCCTGACCGCGCTCGCGGAAGAGGCCGACGGTACCCTGCGCCTGCTCTCGCATCGCGACGAAGTGCTGGCCGAACTGCCGCCGCGCCTGCGCTCGGTGCAGGACAGCGCCTGGCCGCGGGCGGCCTGAATCCGGCGGTTTGCGCGAGACGGCGCATTGCCAGGGCAAGCGCTTCGGCAGGTCATGCGTCCGTGCCTGCGCATGCTGGTGCGGAGCGTTTGCGTCCGCGACCAGTGCCGTCCGCGATTGACCGCCAGATCCGACGCCGCGCATTCGCGCTGAGGGACGCGGCGCATCACGGCGTGCCGTACATCCCATGATCGATGCGTCGCGTTCGTGAAACGCGGCTTGCGCTTGCTCGGCATGCGTCCCATCGGGTCTACTGCCTTCCGTCGGAGCGGCAAGCCCGGGCAGGACGCCACGATCGAGCCTGGTTGTCGCGCCGACGCACGGCGCCGCGCAAGCTTGTCGCATCTCGATCACGTCGGGGGTCATGGAGAAGCTGAAGCCAGGGAAGGAACTGTCCGGCCGGTCGCTGCGATCCGCGTGGAACTGGATGAGCCCGACCGCACCGGCTCCTTCCGGCGTCGCTGCCCGGCATCCGGCAAACCTGGGACTGTCGTGCACGTTCATCCTGCTCATGGCGAGCGGCACCTCGATCGCGCGAAACACGGTGTACGGCTGCACGGACGCCAAGCTGGCCCGCACACTTCCGGACTCGGTGCTGTGCGTCCAGCGTGCGGGACTTTCGCCTTCGGCAGCGGCGGGCGACGGACAGGTGGAAGCGTTGTTCGCACAAGCCAAGGAACGCCTGGACATCGGCCGTTTCGAGGCTGCCGAACAGGCGCTGGACTGCGCCGACGCCAACATCGGCGACGGCGGCGACGAACGCTTGCGCTACGAACTCACCCGCCGCCGCGGCATTCTCGATTTTCGCCGCGAACGCATTGCGCAGGCGCTGGAGCGGTTCGAGTGCGCGGTCACGCTGTCCAGGGCGCTCGGCGATCGCGAGGCGGAGGCGCGCGATCTGAACAACGTGGGCGCGGCGCTGCGCCGTCTCGGCGATTTTCACGGCGCCCTGCGCAACATGACGGTCAGCCTCGGGATCCAGCGCGCCCAGGGTGGTGCCGCGGCGTCCGTGCTCAACAACATCGCCGACGTGTATCGCGAATTGCGCGAGCCCGACACCGCGATGCGCTACTACCGCGATGCGCTCGCCGCCAACCGCGCGAAGGGCGACTCCATCGAGGCGGCGCATGTGCAGGAGACCATGGCAGAACTGGCCCTGGACAGCGGCGATACACGCCAGGCGCTGGCCTGGCTGCAGGAGGCCCTGGCCGTCTACCGCGAGAAAGGCCGCCGGGCCTATGAGCTGCGGGTCCATGACGGCCTGATCCGCGCGGCGCTGGCGTTGGGCGACGTGCCGCAGGCGCGGCGCTGGAGTTCCAGCGCGCTGGCGCTGGCCGACGCATGGAAGCTGCCGCTGCCTCCGGCGCTGCAGCTGCAGATGGCGCGCACGACACGGCTCGAAGGCAACGCTGCCGCCACTGCGGCGCGCCTGCGCGAGGCGCTGGCATCGGCCGCCAGCGGCGATCCGGTGCGGGTGCCGTTGCTGGAGGAACTGGCGCGGCTGCAGGAAAGCACGGGCGACGCAGTGGCCGCCAACGCCACGCTGCGGCGCGCGAACGCGGACGCCGCCGCGCTGGTGCACGCGCAGCACGACCGCCAGTTGGACTGGTTGCGGATCCGCTTCGAAACCGCGGAGCAGCAGCGCACCATCGCCCTGCTGGAAAGCCGGAACCGCCTGCGCGAGGCCAAGCTGCGGCAACGCACGCTTCTGCTATGGCTCGCGTTGGTGTCCGGCGTCGCGGCCGCGCTCGGCGTCTGGCTGTTGCTGCAGCGGCGCCGGCAACGCGAACGCCTGCTGGACGCTGCACGGCGGGTCCGGCACGAGGAGGAGCTCGCCCGCTATCGGCGCGAGGCGGACGCGCTGGCTGAGGATCGCAGCCTGCTGCAGACGCTGCTCGACAGCCGGGAAGATGCGGTATGCCTGCTCGATGCCGAAGGACAGGTGCTGGTCGCCAATCGCACCGGACGCCTTCGGCTCGGCGGCGCGGACGATGCCGAGCCGGTAGGACAAACGGTGTCCGCCTTCGTGGCCGTCGCCGATCGTCCCGCGCTGCAGTCGGCGCTGGAGCGGATGGAGGACAGCGCGGGGCAGCGCGTCGCGTTCGTCGCCCGGCACGGCGGCCCGCTGATCGCGACGCTCGAACCCTGGCCGGGAGGCGACGGCCTGGTCGTTCTCGCCCTGCAGGAACGCGACGGCGTCGCAGTGCAGACCTCCCCGGCCGCGGGCCGGCAGGCGGGCCAGGAAGCAGACCAGGAGGCGGACGCAGCCGCGCCGCCAGCGCGCGATGCGTTCCGGCGCACGCTGGTCGAGCTCATGCTGGCGGTCATCGATACCTGGGAGCGGACCACCGGCACCGGCCGCCTCGAGCTGGCCGAGCGCAGCCGGATCTGGCGCGTGAACATCGACGACGGCCGCCTGCGCGCACGCGCGATGGAGCGCTATCTGGCGGTCTCCAAGTTGCCGCAAAACCCGCGCTGGCGGGATGTGCTGCGTTCGGCCTATTTCGTGCTCGCGCACTGCGACGGGCTGTCGGCGGACACGCGCGCCGCGCTGCAGTGGCGGGTCGACGCGGTGCTGGCCTATACCCGTCGGGACGCACTGGTCTGAGAGTGGCTGGCAAACTGCTGCGCGGCCAACAGCCGGGCGCGTACGGCGCTCGAAAACCTCATGAACCACTCGTGCACGACGGTTCCTGCGCGCCGTCCGTGCCCGGCTGGAGACTATTCACGTCCCTTCGTTAGCCACGCGAAGCGCGCGCTCCTTCACGGCTGGTCAGCGCCCGCGCTTGGCCGGGCAGACCACACAGGCCCCCTTCAAGCCTTGTTCCATGCGGTATGTGCTGTGGTGGTCCCGGGCCAGGAAGGTCGCGGGGCCAAGCACGATGGGCTTGGCCGATCGCGACGGTGCCACGACGTCGCAATAGGCGGTGATGGTGTTCAGCGCGTTCGCATACGGCTCATGGCTGTCGACCACGCCGCACTTGTCCATCACCTGACGCAATTGCCCGCCGTTGAAATCGAACTTCACCACGACTTCCGGCTCCTGGTCTTCCTCCAGGCACCAGTCCGGCGGCAGGGTGTCGTGGCCGTGGGCGGCCAGGGGCAGGGTCAGCAGGACTGCGACGGCGGCGGCATGGAAGAGGGGGCGGCTGGGAGGCATCGGAGGCTCGCAACGTCGGGAACGGGATCTGCAGCCTAAGGGTGCCGGCGATACGGATACCAGCGAATCCGCGGGTACGGATGGGGAACAAACCCGCGTAGCGCATTGATTCTTCGATGTTATGTCCGCGCCGAAGGAAGGCGCATGCACCCACGCGGCCAAGGGGTGCCGACCCTGGTTCGTCAAATCGACCCGGTTTGTTCCTTTGACGACCCGGCTTCGCCCTCGTGCCTCGTTGCGGGCCCGCCTAGCCTGGAATCGCCGCATCGCCCCGCACGCCGATGCGGCGGTGGTCACCTCGTCGAAGGCGTTCGCAAGGATGTCTGGACACCGGGCCCCAATCATCCACTACAGGAGAATGCTCATGAAGAAGAAGCTTCTTGCCGTAACGGTCGCTCTGCTGGCCGGCAGCGCCTTCGGTGCCCCCGCGCTGGCGGCCGAGAATCCGGAGGACCAGGTAGGCATCCAGCACAACATGTATCTCGGCTGCCTGATGGACCTGAACACTTCGCCCAGCGACGCTCTCACCGTGCTGGTAAAAAAGTGCGGCTACGACCCCGGCATGCCGCTGGAACGGTTCGTCGCCACGCAGCAGCCCATTGTCGATTCGATCGATCCGACCAAGCCGATGGCCGAAAGCCTGGCAGGGCTGCGCCCTCAGTTCAGTGCCTACGAATTCTCGTTCATCGAGCGGATGGACCAGATCGTGCAGAACACCGGGGACGTGGATGCGGCGGCGCTGCAGTTCGAGGAGCTGGAGCGTGAGGCCATCGGGCGGCTCGATCCCAAATCGAAGAACGGCGCGCTGATCCTGGGCGGGCTGAGCGTGGCCAAGCATTCCACGCGCTACTGGTCCGAGTATGTGTCCAGGAACGGGAACTCAACCGCGAAGGCATTTCCCTGGAAAATACTGCTCGTCGTAGCAGCGGATGCGCTCGGCTACATCCTTACTCAAAACATCAGCATATCGTCCGCCGTTTCCAACACGGTCCAGGGCTGGCTCGACTGACGGTCCGATTCCGACAGCGCAGATGGGTGTGGAAGGCGTCCCGTGGGGACGCCGTTCCTGCCGTGGGCGACCGTGCAGGTGGACATGTCGCCACCCCGCTTGCTCGGCGCGGATGCCAAGGTCTTTTCGTGAAGTAGCCGGCGACAGGCCTGCATCGCCAGCAACATGGCGTCGGGGCTGCCCCCTGCACACACACCGGCATACCCCACGTCTGCAACACACCGAGCGAAGCCGCTGTGGGAGCGGCTTCAGTCGCGACGCGCCTTCCCGTGAAGTGCTAGGCCCGGTCGCCATCGCGACGATTGCAACCGCCGCGTACCCTTCGCCGCATCGCTGCTAGCATCGGCCGATGGATTCCCTTTCCCAGATCGTACTCGGCGCCGCCGTCGCTGCCGCCATTGCCCCGGCCGCGCATCGCCGCGCCGCGCTGCTGGCCGGCGCCGCGCTCGGCACCGTGCCCGACCTCGATTCGCTGCTCCTGCTGCCGCTGACCCGCGACCCGGTCACGCTGATGACCGTGCACCGCAGCTTCAGCCATTCGCTGTTCGTGCTGCCGCTGCTCGGCTGGCTGATCTGGTGGCTGTACCGGCGCTTCGGCCATGGCCGCGTGGCCGCAGCGCCGCGGCGCTGGTTCTGGGCGATCCAGCTGGCGCTGATCACCCATCCGCTGCTCGACGCGTTCACCGTCTACGGCACGCAGCTGTGGTGGCCATTGCGGCCGCCGCCGGCGATGTGGTCCAGCGTCTTCATCATCGATCCGGGCTACACGTTGTGGCTGCTCCTGGCCTGCGCCATCGCCTGGTGGGCGCGCGCACGGCGCGTGGCGCAGCAGGCGCTGCTGGCCGGGCTGATCCTGAGCAGCGCCTACCTGGGCTGGTCGCTGCTGGCCAAGCACCTGGTCGATCGCCAGGCCGATCGCGCGCTGGCGGCGATGGGCCTGCAGCACGCGCCGCGCTTCTCGGTGCCGATGCCGTTCAACACGCTGTTGTGGCGGGTGGTGGCGATGACGCCGGGCGGCTATGTGATCGGCGAGCGCTCGCTGGTCGCCGACCGCGGGCCGATGCGGTTCCAGGGCCATCCCTCCAACACCCAGGCGCTGGGCGAAGTGCGCGCCTTGCCGGCGGTGCAGCGGCTGACCTGGTTCAACCGCGGTTTCATGCGCGCCCAGGTCAAGGACGGCGAACTGGTGCTCAGCGACCTGCGCATGGGCCTGGAGCCGGACTACAACTTCAACTTCGCGGTGGCGCGGCAGCACGGCGATGGCTGGCAGGCGATCGCGCCGCGCCAGCTGCAGGCCGCGTATCGCGCCCCGGTCGCGCGCGGGCAGATCGGCGCGGCGCTGGCGCGGATGTGGCGGCGGATCTGGACCGAACCTGCAGCGACGACACCGGTCGGCGCGCCGGCGCAGTCCGAGCTGCACTGAGCGGCTAGGGGATCGCCGCCGCCTCCCGGTCCGCGTGCGGATGCCTGCTGTCCGCGTGGCGCTGTGGTCGATCTGGCCGAACGGGCACGCCGCCGCGCCTGCGTGGTTGCGGGCAAAGCCGCACAGTTGGGACAGGAACCCGCTGCGAACGCCTGGCGTGGTCCTGCGCCGCGCCGCTCAGGCCGCGGCGGGCAAGTCGGGCGACACGCCGGCGATGAGCGCATCGAAGTAATCGGCCGTCAGCCGCAGTTGCGCATCGGCGCTCTCGGCGCGATTGACCACCGCGCGGAACGCCGCGTTCTCGGGGCGATCCTTGGCGTACCAGCCCAGGTGCTTGCGCGCGATGCGCACGCCCTGCGCTTCGCCGTAGAAATCGTGCAGCGCCCGCAGGTGGCCGAGCAGGGTGTCGCGCACGAACGGCAGCGCCGGCGCCGGCAGCAGTTCGCCGGTCGCCAGATAGTGCGCGATCTCGCCGAAGATCCACGGCCGGCCCTGCGCGGCGCGGCCGACCATCACCGCATCGGCGCCGGTCGCGGCCAGCACCTGCGCGGCCTTGTGCGGCGAATCGATGTCGCCGTTGGCGATCACCGGGATGCGCAGCGCGGCCTTGATCTGCGCGATCGTGGCGTATTCGGCCTGGCCGCTGTAGTGCTGGTCGCGGGTGCGGCCGTGCACGGCCAGCGCGGCGATGCCGCAGTCCTCGGCGATGCGCGCGATGGCCGGGCCGTTGCGGTGGTCGCAGTCCCAGCCGGTGCGGATCTTCAGCGTCACCGGCACCGGCGAGGCGTTCACCACCGCGCTGAGGATGCGCGCCACCAGCGCCTCGTCGCGCATCAGCGCCGAGCCGGCCCAGGCGTTGCACACCTTCTTCGCCGGGCAGCCCATGTTGATGTCGATCAGCTGCGCGCCGTGGTCGGCGTTGTAGCGCGCCGCCTCGGCCAGCCGTTGCGGCTCGGTGCCGGCGATCTGCACGCTGACCGGGTCCGGTTCGCCGGCATGGTCCATGCGCTGCAGCGATTTGCGGGTCTGCCACAAGCGCGGATCGGAAATGGTCATCTCCGACACCGCCAGGCCGGCGCCCAGGCGCTTGCACAGCAGCCGGAACGGCTTGTCGGTGACCCCGGCCATCGGCGCCAGGATCACCTTCGGTTCGATCGTGTAGGGGCCGATGCGCATGCGGCCATTGTCGCCGCCACCGCGGCCGCTGCCAACTCGGACGGCCATGTTGGTGGCGGCAAGCGCGGCGACCTGGCTGGGACAGGCCCGAGCGCGTGCGCCGACCGGATCGCGCGCGCGCGACCCGGCCGAAGGTCGCGGATTCAGCGGATCAGCTGGTACAGCTCGAAGCCCTTGGCGTTGCCGTCCAGGATCAGCAGCAGTTCGTCGGGGCCCAGCGCCACCAGGCGTCCGACGCTGTTGCCATTGGTGCCGTCCGAGACGTTGCCGGGCGCGTAGTGGCCCTGCGGATCGTCGTTGACCGTGCTGGCGCCGAGGAACGCGAACTCGCGGCTGTCCTTGGCCAGCGGATACAGCGTGCCGCTGCGGCGCTGCGAGCCGCTGGTCTTGCTCAGGCGATAGCCGCAGGGATCGCGCGCGATCTCGGCCTTGAAGTAGGGGTAGGCATAGGCGAAGCGCTGGTCGACCTGGATCGAGCGCACCTTCCAGCGGCCTTCCAGCTTGCCCGGCAGCTGCGGCGACTGCGCGCGCTGCAGCAGCGTGCGCGCCAGGGCCGCGCCGTCTTCCTGGTCGGCGTCGTCGTAGTGCGCCGCGATCGCCTGTTGCAGGCTGTCGGCGGAGACGGTCACCGCGGCGCGGTCGGCGTCGGCGGCAGTGCTGTTCCAGTCGCAGCGCTGCGCGGCGAGGGCGGACAGCGGGGCAAGCAGTGCGCACAGCGCGCCGAACGAGATGGCGGAAAAACGCGGCATCGGAAACTCCTTGTCGGGATGCAGGCCCGGCGCGGCGCCGGGCGGTGGGTCGGTGATCTGGGTGCGCGGCAACGGAGGCCGCGATCGGCGCGGACGGCTCAACCGGCGTCGGGCACCAGTCGCGGCATCGACGCGGCAGCGCCTTCGGCTTCGGTCGAACGCGCCGCGTAGTGGTTGGCGAAGCGCACATGGGTGGCGAAGCTGGCGTTCGGCGATTGCGCCAGCGAAGCCGCCAGCGCGCCGTTGAACGCATCGCCGGCACCGGTGGTGTCCACGGTCTGCGCGGCCTCGGCGCCGATGCGGTAGTACGGCTGCGTGTCGCCGCGCTGGCGCTCTTCGGGGTGCGAGATGAACGCGCCCACCGCGCCCAGCGTCACCACCACGGTGCCGCCCGGCAGCAGCTTGCGGCACAGCGCGTGCAGGCTGCCGCCATCGGTGGCGGCGACGTCATCGGCATCCACGCGCTCGCCGACATGGCGCGTCAGCAGCGCGGCGAACTCGGTTTCGTTCGGGGTCAGCACGTCGGCCAGCTTGAGCAGGCCGATGCTGGTCTGCGCATTGGCCGGCGCCGCGTTGAGGACCGTGGTCAGGCCGGTCTCGCGCGCCAGCGCCAGGGTCGCCTCGATGGTCTCGATCGGCGATTCCAGCTGTGCCAGCAGCACCCGCGCCGAGCCCAGCAGCGCGCGTTGCGCCTGCACGAAGCCCAGGCTCAACGCGGCGTTGGCGCCGGCGCCGATGACGATGGTGTTGCGGCCGTGGCCGTCGACGTAGATGCCGCCGGTGCCGGTCGGCTCGGTACTGGCCTCGGCGGCGAGATCGATGCCGTCCTGCGCCGCCAGCGCGCGCGCCATCGCGCCGCCGGCATCGTCGCCGAGCGCACACACGAAGGTTGTGCGGGCGCCGGCGCGCGCCGCCGCCACCGCCTGGTTGAAGCCCTTGCCGCCGGGGCCGGTGCTGTAGCGGCCGGCGATGGTCGCGCCGGGGGCGGGCAGGGTCTCGCAGCGCCAGACGTGGTCGACATTGAACGAACCGACGACGATGACCGAACTCATAGGCATGTGCTGCTTCTCAACAAGTACTGGGGAAAGGGGAATCGCATCAGCCGAAGTGCGACAGCACGCCGGCGATGGTGGCGGTCATGAAGGTGGCGATCGAACCGCCGAGCACCGCGCGCAGGCCGAACCGCGCCAGGTCCTGGCGCCGCTCCGGGGCCAGCCCGCCGATGCCGCCGATCTGGATCGCGATCGAGCTGAAGTTGGCGAAGCCGCACAGCGCGTAGGTGGCGATCAGCCGGCCTTCCTCGCTCAGCTGCATGCCGGGGATCTCGCCCTTGACGATTTTCGACAGCTCGCTGTAGGCGACGAACTCGTTGATCACGACCTTCTGCCCGATCAGCGAGCCGACCGTGGTCGCGTCCGCCCACGGCGTGCCGATCACCCAGGCGATCGGCGCCAGCAGGTAGCCGAAGATGGTGGACAGGTTGGTCGGGCGGCCGATCGCCGCGGCCAGGCCGGTGACGTCGCCGAACCAGGTCAGCGGCGCGTTGACCAGCGCGATCAGTGCGATGAACGCCAGCAGCATCGCGCCGATGTTCAGCGCCAGGCGCAGGCCGTCGCCGGCGCCGGCGGCGGCCGCGTCGATGATGTTGCTGGTGGTCTTCTCCACTTCCATCTTGACCGTGCCGCGGGTCAGCGGCGTGCCGGTCTCCGGGATCAGCAGCTTGGCCACCACCAGCGTCGCCGGCGCGGCCATGATGCTCGCCGCCAGCAGGTGCTTGGCGTAGAACGCCTGCTGCTCCGGATCGCTGCCGCCGAGCATGCCCACGTAGGCGGCGAGCACGCCGCCGGCGATGTGGGCCATGCCGCCGATCATCATCGTCAGCAATTCGGACTCGGTCATCTTCGGAATGTACGGGCGCACCGTCAGCGGCGCCTCGGTCTGGCCGATGAACACGCTGGCGCAGACGCTGGTGGTCTCCGCGCCGGACACGCGCATCACCTTGGTGATCGCCCAGGCCATCACCCGCACCACCGCCTGCATCACCCCCAGGTGGTAGAGCACGCCCATCAGCGCGGAGAAGAAGATGATCGTCGGCAGCACCTGGAAGGCGAAGATGAAGCCGTTGCTGGTGGTGTCCATCAGGCTGCCGAAGATGAAGTTGGAGCCTTCGTTGACGAAGCTCAGCACCTTCACGAACAGCTGTCCCAGCCAGTTGAAGACCTCGCGCCCGCCCGGCACCAGCAGCACCAGCGAGGCGAAGCCGATCTGCAGGACCAGGCCGGTCGCGACCAGCTTCCAATCCACCGCGCGCTTGTTGTTCGAGAACAACCAGGTGATCCCGATCAGCACCGCCAACCCGAACAGGCCGAAGCCGATCCTCCCCAAACCCTCGACCATCTGCTTCCCCTGGATCGCCGGACCAAAGAGAGGGAGCGTAGTGCAGGGGGTGACGGGCGGCAAGGCAAACCCCGTTCAGCGCCGGAAATCGGTTGCCGATCAAGGCAGTGCGTGGAGTGCGGGCACGTGCCGGTCGCCTCGCTACACTGTGCGGCCGCCCGCCGGCCACGTTCGCCGGCTCGCACCGCAGGAGGAATTCGCATGCATTACCGTCGCCTTGGCGCCACCGGCCTGCAGCTGTCGGCGCTGTCGTTCGGCGCCTGGATCAACTTCGGCGGACAGATCGGCCGCGACGAAGCGCGCAACCTGATCGCCGCCGCCTGGGACCACGGGGTCAACTTCTTCGACAACGCCGAGGTCTACGCGCGGGGCCGCGCCGAGCAGGTGATGGGCGATGTGATCGCCGACCTGCGGCTGCCGCGCGACGGCTATTGCGTGTCCAGCAAGGTGTACTTCGGTGCGGTCGACGCACCGCGCCCGACCCAGCGCGGGCTGTCGCGCAAGCACGTCACCGACGCCTGCCATGCCGCGCTGAAGCGGCTGCGGGTGGACTATCTGGACCTGTACTACTGCCATCGTCCCGACGCCGACACGCCGGTGGAGGAAACCGTGCGCGCGATGGACGCGCTGGTCCGGCAGGGCAAGGTGCTGTACTGGGGCACCTCCGAATGGCCGGCCGAACGCATCCGCGAAGCGGCGCAGGTGGCGCAGGCGCTCGGCCTGCAGGGGCCGTCGATGGAGCAGCCGCAGTACAACCTGCTGCACCGCCAGCGCGTGGAGCGCGAATACGCGCCGCTGTACGCCGAACTCGGCCTGGGCACCACGATCTGGTCGCCGCTGGCCTCGGGCCTGCTGACCGGCAAGTACAACGACGGCATCGACCCGGCCTCGCGCCTGGGCCAGGCCGGCAACGCCTGGCTGCACGAGGAGGTGATCGGGCCGCCCGCGCAGCGCCGCGTGGAGCGCGCACGCCGTTTCACCGCGCTGGCGGCCGCCGAAGGCGTGGCGCCGGCGGCGCTGGCGATCGCCTGGTGCCTGCGCAACCCGCACGTGTCCACGGTGATCCTCGGCGCCAGCCGCGTCGCCCAGTTGCTGCAGAACTTCGAGGCGCTGCCGTTGGCCGCGCGCGAGGATCCGGCGTGGTGGGCGCAGGTCGAGGCGGCGGTGGCCTGAGCCGGCGCCGCTTCGGCGCGAAGTGCGTGTGCGCACGGCTCGCGAGAGCCGTGCGCAATGGTCGATTCGTCGGGACTGTCGAAGCTCGATTTCCTATTCGCAGCTTGAATCGCTACAAACGAGAACGGCTCTTGCTTAATTATTGAGAATCATTATCATCCGTATCGACCCCTGTGTACGGAGCCCGACCATGACCGCTCAACCCGTCCTGTTGCGTCACCCCGAAACCCTGAGCCTGCGCGAGCGTGCGCTGCCGCGCGCGGTCCCGGTCGAAGAGACGATCGGCAGCGAAGCGCTGCTCAAGGGGCGCCGCGAAGTGCTGATCCAGCATGGCGACCGCGTGTATCGCCTGCGCCATACCAGCAACGACAAGCTGATCCTGACCAAGTAAGCCGGCCGGCCGCGCAGCGCGCGGCCACGCCACCCGCTCGACACTGCCGCCACCTGGCCGGACCCGATGGGTCCGCTGCGGCCGCCCGCAGTCGCGACCGTTTCTCTCCTCGGCCCTTGCGCCGGCATGCGCCGGCGTGGCCGGGATTTTTTCGCGACCCACCGATGACTTCCATGATCCGTACCGCTCCGCTCACCGGCGCGCTGTGGCTGGCCCTGGCCGCCTGCGCGCATGCCGCACCCGTCGACGCCACCGATGCCGTCGATGCCGTCGATGCATCCAGTTCCGCCACGCCGCGCGACTTCGACCGCCTGCAGGTCACCGCCACGCGCACCCAGCGCGCCATCGTCGATGTCCCCAGCAGCGTCGATGTCATCGATCGCGAGCAGATGGACCAGGAACTGGTCTACGACCTGAAAGACCTGCTGCGCTACAGCCCCGGCGTCTCGGTCACCGGCAACAGCGGCCGCTTCAGCGGCATCGGCGGCATCCGCATCCGCGGCCTGGACGGCAACCGCGTGCTGATGCTGACCGACGGCATCCCGGTCGCGGACACCTTCAGCTTCGGCAGCTATCTCAACGCCAACCGCAACTTCGTCGATATGGAAACGCTCAAGCGTGTCGAGATCGTGCGCGGCCCGGCCAGTTCGCTGTACGGCTCCGATGCGCTCGGCGGCGTGGTCGCCTACGTGACCAAGGACCCGGCCGACTACCTGGCGCCGGGCAAGAACAGCTACGTGGGCCTGAAATTCGGCTACGAAAGCGAATGGAACGGCCTGTTCGCCGGCGCGCTGGTCGCGTTCGGCGGCGAGCGCTGGAGCGGCATGGCCGCGGTCAGCCACCGCCAGGGCCAGGAAAGCGAGACCCAGGGCGACAACCGCAGCACCGGCGCGGCGCGCACCGCGCCCAATCCGCTCAGCAGCGACGGCCGCAGCCTGCTCAGCAAGCTGGTGTACGCGCCGAGCGCGAACCAGCGCTTCAAGCTGACCGTGGAGGGCAACGAGGACTACTCCAGCATCGATGCGTTGAGCAACGTCACTTCCAGCATCCTGTCGCAGCGCGGTCGCGACCATCAGACCCGCGCCCGCGTGTCGCTGACCCACGAAGTGGACCAGCTCGACACGCTGCTCGCCGACGACCTGCAGTGGCAGCTGTACCGGCAGGACAGCGAAAGCCTGCAACGCACCGACGAGCGGCGCAGCAACAACACCCTGCGGCACATGGAGCACGACTTCGACCAGCGCCTGTACGGGCTGCAGGCCAACCTGCACAAGCAGGTGGACCAGGGCCGCGTGGTCCACGATTTCAGCTACGGCATCGACCTGTCGTGGAGCGACACCCACGAAAAGCGCGATGGCTACGCGCAGAACCTGACCACCGGCGCGATCAGCAAGACCGTGGGCGTGGAGACGTTCCCGGTGCGCGATTTCCCGGTCACCGAGACCACCAAGGCCGGCGCCTACCTGCAGGACGAGATGCGCCTGGCCGATGGCCGCTTCAGCCTGATTCCGGGCCTGCGCGTGGACTACTACCGGCTGTCGCCGCAGGTCGATGCGATCTTCGCCGTCGACAACCCCGGCGTGGCCGCGGAGAAGGTCACCGACAGCAACGTCTCGCCCAAGCTCGGCGCGATCTGGCGTATCGACGATGCGTGGTCGCTGTACGCCAACTACGCGCACGGCTTCCGCGCGCCGCCCTACAACGACGTCAATATCGGCTTCACCAACCTGCAGTTCGGCTATACCGCCATCGCCAATCCGGACCTGAAGCCGGAGACCAGCAAGGGCGCCGAGCTGGGCCTGCGCTACACCGCGGCGGCCGGGTATTTCGGCCTGAGCGGCTACTACAACGACTACCGCGACTTCATCGAGTCCTACAGCTTCGTCGGCTACAACGCCGACGGGCTGATGCTGTACCAGTCGCGCAACGTCGATCACGTGGTGATCAAGGGCGTGGAGGCCAAGGCCGGCGTCGACTTCGGCGCGCTGTCCGCGCGCTGGGCCGGGTGGTCGCTGCATTCCAGCGCCGCCTATGCGCGTGGCGACAACAAGACCGACGCCACGCCGCTGAACTCGATCGATCCGCTGCGCGGCGTGCTCGGCCTGGCCTACGACCGCGAGACCTGGGGCACGCAACTGGTCGGCACCTTCGTGGCGAAGAAGAAACGCCCGGCGTCGGCGACGTACTACACGCCGTCCGGCTATGCGACGCTGGACCTGCTGGCGCACTGGAACTTCACCCCCGGCGCGCGGCTCAACGTCGGCGTGTTCAACCTGGCCGATCGCCGCTACATCGACTGGAACACCCTGCCCAGCGCGACCCTGGCCAGCAGCGCGGTGCTGGACCGCTACACCGGCGCCGGACGCAACGTCTCGGTCAGCCTGGCGCTGGACTGGTAGCGGCGCATGGGCAAGGCGGCGCCAGCGACCACCGACGCGACCCGGATCGCCGCATCCGCGCCGCTGCCGCGCCCGGCGCAGCTGGCGGCGCTGGGCACCGTTCTATGCCTGTACCGCGCGCAGCTGGGCACGGAACTGATGGGCTGGAACCATGCGCTGCGCGTCGGCGCGCAGCTCGGCGTGGACAGCGACGGATTGCTCGAAAGCCTGTGTTTCTACGATCGCCAGGAACGCTGCTGCTGGCGCCTGTACCTGCTGCCGGACAGCGATTTCGTCGCCTGGGACGCCTTGCTGTCCACGTTGCCCGCGGTGCACAGCGGCAGCGCCGATGCCGGCGTCGCCGAACGCCTGTGGCGACGCGTGGCCGGCCGCCTGAGCGGCGACAGCTGGCGCGCGCGGGCGCTGCGCCTGCACGCCAGCGACGGCGAATTGGCGGCCAGCGTCGCCAGCGTGTCGCCGCTGGGCGCCAGCATCGCCCGGCGCATCGCGCGGCTGGAGGCGGCCGAGGGCGAAGTGCTGGTCGACGACTGCTGCTGCGCCCGCGCCGGCCTGGCGGCCGCGCGCCACGATCCGCAACGGCCGTGGCCGCTGCTGCGCCTGTAGGGCGCAGTTCTCCTTTCTTCCTCAGCTACCGCGACCGACCACGACGATGAAATCACCGCTTCTGCTGCTCCTGCTCGCCGCTACCGGCCTGGCCCACGCCCAGGACGCCGATCCGCAACGCGACCGCACCAGCATCCTGGCGATGCAAGGCGAGTACATGGTGGATTTCGCCTTCGACGAGACCGTCCTGCTCAAGCCCGGGTACGAGCGCGCGCCGGCGATGCGCAGCGGCGCCAACGAAGTGGTGATCGTGGTCGAGGACAGCCCGCGCAAGGTGGTGCTGCAGCATCTGCTGGTCGACACCAAGAGCGGCCACGTGACCAAGCACTGGCGCCAGGACTGGAGCTACGAGGCGCCGCAGCGTTTCGAATTCAGCGCCGACCAGACCTGGCAGGTGCGCCCGCTCGCCGCTGCCGCGACCCGCGGCGCCTGGACCCAATGCGTGTACGAAGTCAGCGACGCGCCGCGCTACTGCGGCACCGGCCGCTGGGACTACGCCGACGGCCACCCGACCTGGACCAGCGACCTGAGCTGGCGTCCGTTGCCGCGCCGCGAATACACCAAGCGCAGCGACTACAACGCGCTGGCGGTGATCAACCGGCACACGCTGACCCCGGCCGGCTGGACCCACGAGCAGTTCAACACCAAGGTGTTGCGCAAGCCCGACGGCAGCCAGCAGCCGATCGCGCGCGAATTCGGCTTCAACGACTACGTCAAGACCGAGGAGGTCGACTTCACGCCGGCCTACGCCTACTGGAAGGCGACGCAAGGCTACTGGGCCAAGGTGCGCGCGCACTGGGACGCCTTCCTCGGCAAGCCGCCGGGCGTGCACCTGAAGACCAAGCTCGACGGCATGGCGATGATCATGCCGCTGTTCGAGCAGGCCGAGGCGGTGCAGCAGGGCAAGCCGGTGGCCGATGCCAGGATCGCCGCGGTGTTCGCGCAGTGGGTGGAGCCGGCGCCCGCCGAGCGTTGAACGCCGCTGCCGGCGCAGCGCCAGGGTGGGAAGGTGGCCGGGACTGGCGCCTTCCCTTTTTTTGCCCGCGCAGGCAGCGCGCCGCGGCGCCGGGCTACAGGTCGGTCACCAGGTGGTAGCTCAATCCCTTGCGCTCGGGCAGGGTGAAGATCCATGGAAAACCGACCGATAGCCCGCTGAGGTCGAGCCACTGCGGGTTGAACGACTCGATCAGGCCGCGTTGCCAGCAATGGCTGAGCCGGGAGATCTCCGCGGCGCGGAGCAAGGCGGCCACTTCGTTCTCGCACTCCTCGTACCACACCGCAAGGATCGCGACCGGATCTTCGGTTTGCCCGCGCACGCTGTTGCGCTCGCGCAGGGTCTTGCCCAAGCCATCGAGCGCCTGCGGCGTCGGTGCGGTGGCGATGTAATACGGGCCGCTGCGGGTCTCGGCCATGATGCAGGCCAGGTACGGCACGCCGTTGCGTGCAACGACCGCGTTCGCTGGGGCGGACGCGCTGTGCGATGGACTGTCGCTTGCCGGCATGGTCCTCGTGCTCGCCGATGCTGACCGGGCGCGGGCCGATCTGCGCACGAAGCGGCAGCGGCAGTCGCCGCGATGCTCGGCGAAGGCGAGGGCGGCCGTCAAGTTCCGCGCCCGCTGCGCGCAGCGGGCTTGTGCCGCTCAGCGTCTCAGCGCTGCATGCCCCAGCGGCGCACGGTGAGCCGCTCCAGCACGCGGAAGCCGGCGCCTTCCACCAGCAGGCCGAGCAGGATCACCATCGCCAGCCCGGCGAACACGCGGTCGGTGTACAGCTCGTTGCGGTTCTGGAAGATGTACCAGCCCAGGCCGCCCTGGCCGGAGGTGGCGCCGAACACCAGTTCGGCGGCGATCAGCGTGCGCCAGGCGAAGGCCCAGGCGATCTTCAGGCCGGACAGGATCGCCGGCAGCGCGGCCGGCACCAGGATCGCGACGACGTAGCGCAGCCCGCGCAATCCATAATTGCGCCCGGCCATGCGCAATGTCTCCGGCACGCCCTGGAAGCCGGCGTAGGTGTTCAGCGCCAGCGGCCACACCACCGCGTGCACCAGCACGAACACCAGGCTGCCGTTGCCCAGGCCGAACCACAGCAGCGCCAGCGGCAGCAGGGCGATCGCCGGCAGCGGATTGAACATCGCGGTCAGCGTGCCCAGCAGGTCGCGGCCGATCCGGGTCGAGACCGCCAGCGCGGTCAGCGCGAAGGCCAGTACCACGCCCAGCGCATAGCCTTGCGCCAGCAGGCGCAGCGAGGCGCCGACGCGGCCCGGCAGTTCGCCCGACCACAGCCCGTCGGCGAACGCGCGTGCGGTCTGCACGAAGCCCGGCAGCAGCAGGTCGTCGTCGAGCCAGTACGCGGCCGCTTCCCACACTCCGGCCAGCGCGAGCAGGATCAGCGCCTGGCGCAGCCAGTCCGGCAGCCGCCGCTGCGGCAGCGCCAGCGGCGATGCGGTCGCGACGTAGGCAACGACCGGGCGTTCGTACTCGGCGCGGATCGGCGGCCGCAGCGGCGCGGCGGCGCTCACGGCGCGACCTCGCGCAGCGGCGCGCGCCGGCGCAACGGCGCCACGTTCCCGGCGGCCGCCTCGGAGGCAGAGGCGTCGCCGCCGGGCGGGTCGAACAGCAGCCGGTGAATGCGTTGCGCGGCCTGCTGGAACGGCGCACTGCCGAGACTGGCCGGGCCGAAGCCATGGCTATTGAGTTCGGCGCGGACCTGGCCCGGATGCGGCGACAGCAGCACCACGCGGTTGCCGACCAGCAAGGCCTCGTCGATCGAATGGGTCACGAACAGCAGGGTGAAGCGCAACTCGTCCCACAGTTCCAGCACCTGTTCCTGCATGCGCTGGCGGGTCAGCGCGTCGAGCGCGGCGAACGGCTCGTCCATCAGCAGCACGCGCGGCTGCATCGCCAGCGCCCGCGCGATCGCCACGCGCTGCTTCATGCCGCCGGACAAGGTGTGCGGATAGGCATCGGCGAACGCGGACAACCCGACCTTCTGCAGGTAGTGGTCCGCGCGCTCGGCCGCTTCGCGACGCCCCAGCTTGCGCGCCGCGCGCAGGCCGAAGGTGACGTTCTGGCGCACCGTCTTCCATGGCGCCAGCTGGTCGAACTCCTGGAACACCACCACCCGGTCCGGTCCCGGCGCGCGCAGCGTCTGTCCGTCCAGGCGGATCTGTCCCTCGCTCGGTGCGACGAAGCCGGCGATGGCCTTGAGCAGGGTCGATTTGCCGCATCCGGACGGGCCCAGCAGGACCAGGCGGTCGCCGGCGTACACGTCGAAGCTGACCTGGTGCGTGGCACGCACCACGCGCTGTCCGGTGGCGTATTCCAGGCTGACCCGCTCGACCTGCAGCAGCGGCGCCGGCGCCAGTGCGAATGCGCTCATCTCAGCTGCCTCCGGCGACCTGCGCGCTGTCGAAGAAATACTCCTTGACCGCGCCGGGCGCCTGCTTGATCGCGCCGATCCGGTACAGGAACTGGCCGAGCTTGAGCGTGTTCTGCGGTGCGGTCTTGAACTGCACCTTCGGGTCCTTGAGGATGCGCAGCACCAGCGCGCGGTCGATCTTGCCGCCGTTGGCGCGCACGAACAGGTCCGCCGCCTGTTCCGGCTGGCGCTGCACGAAGCTGGCGGCCTCGGCCAGCGCGGCGACGAAGGCCTGGTAGGTCTTGGGATTGTCGCGGCGGAATTTCTCGGTGGCGTACAGCACCGTGGCCGAGGTCGGGCCGCCTTCGATCGCGTACGAGTCCAGCACGATGTGCGCCTTCGGATTGCGCGCCAGTTCCTGCTCCTGGAACGGCGGGCTGGCGAAGTGCGCGGTGATCTCGGTGCCGCCGCGGATGATCGCCGCGGCCGCGTCGGGATGCGGCAACGCCACCTGCTGCGTATCCAGCCGGTTGTAGGCCTTCTCGCCCCAGCGCTGCGCCGAGGCGTGCTGCAGCAGCCGCGATTGCACCGACACGCCGACCGCCGGCACCGCGATGCGGTCGCGCGGGCCGAAGTCGTCCAGGGTCTTGATCCGCGGATCGTTGCTGATCAGGTAGTAGGGAAAGTTGCCCAGCGAGGCCACGCCGCGCACGTTCTGGCGCCCGCGGGTGCGGTCCCACAGCGTGAACAGCGGGCCGACCCCGGCGCCGGCCACGTCGATCGAGCCGGACAGCAACGCGTCGTTGGCGGCGGCGCCGCCGGACAGCTGCACGGTTTCCACCGCGATGTCGATGCCGGCGGCCTTGCCGTGCTTCTCGATCAGCTTCTGCTGCTGGGCCACGTCCAGCAGCAGGTAGACGATGCCGTACTGCTTGGCGATGCGCAGCCGGCCTTCGGCGTGCGCCGGCAGGCTGTGCAGCAGTGCGATCGCCAGCAGCGCGGCGGCGCACCAGAGCGGCCGGCGCTGCGGCACGGCAGCGGACCGCGCTGCGGCCAGGGAAACAGCAGGTGAATCGAAAGCGGTCATGCGTCGCTCCGTTGCGGGGAAGGGCGGAGTGGCGGGGCGGTGCGCTGTTGCTGGCCTAGAACGGCACGTCGCCTTCGATGGTGGTGCGGTGCAGGCGCCGGCGCAGATGGTCCGGGGTGCCGCCGGCCAGGTGGGTGACCGCGCGGTTGTCCCAGAACACCATGTCGTGCGCCTGCCAGCGATGCCGGTAGACCAGCGGATCGGCGCTGCTATGGGCGAACAGGGCCTGCAGCAGCGCATCGCTTTCGTCCTGCGGCAGGCCGACGATGCGGGTGGTGAAGTGTTCGCTGACGAACAGCGCGCGGCGCCCGGTTTCCGGATGGGTGCGCACGATCGGATGGCGCACCGGCGCCACCTCGTCGATCTGCGCCTGGGTCAGCGGCGGACGCCACGGATTGCGCGCACGCAGCGCTTCGTACTTGGCCAGGTAGCTGTGCTCGGCCAGGCGGCCGTCGACCGCGCGCTGCAGTTCCGGCGGCAGCGTGTCCCAGGCCAGGTGCTGGTTGGCGAACAGGGTGTCGCCGCCCTCGGCCGGCAGCTCCTGCGCCAGCAGCATCGAGCCCAGGCTCGGGGTCGGCTTGTACGACAGGTCCGAGTGCCAGTAGTGCCCGGCGTCGCCCAGCCCGATCGGCTGGCCGTTCTCCTTGATGTTGGACACCACCAGCACTTCCGGCTGCTCGCGCAGCTGGAACTGGCGCAGCACATGGATCTGCAACGGGCCGAAGCGGCGGCTGAAGGCCACTTGCTGCGCCGGGGTGATGCGCTGATCGCGGAACACCAGCACGTGATAGTGCAGATGCGCGCGATGCAGCAGCGCGAACGTGGCCGCGTCCAGCGGTTGCGACAGGTCCAGGCCCAGCACCTGCGCGCCCAGCGGCGCAGCGAACGGTTCGATGCGGACCGCCGATGTCGCGGGGGCAGGCCGTGTTGCGGTGGAGGCGCGTGCCATCGTCTGACCTCGTCTGCGAAGGATGCAGCGCCGCGCGCACGGCACGCGGCATCGATTGCACTGTAGGCAGGGTCAGGCGTGCGCTGAAGCAACGATTCGGATGGTGCTTATACGCAACCGGCATATGTTGCTTGCGCGGGATTGGGGATTGGGGATTCGTAGTGCACCGCCGAGTTCTATCGGCGGTGCACATCGTCGTCGCCGGCCGCGAGCAAGCATTCGTCGAGACCTACCTCATCGCCGCGACCCGCATGCCGGGCTGCGCCGCAGTGCGCTCAGTTCTCGCGCAGCGCCAGTGCCGGCGGCGTGCGCAGGATGCGGCGCGTGCCCGACCAGCCGGCGAGCAGGCTCAGCAGCACGCCGCCGACCCCGCCCAGCAGCAGTGCCGGCCACGGCGGCGACAGCGTCAGCTGGAACGCCTGTTTCGCCACGACCACGCCGATCCCCGCCGCCGCGCCGACCGCCAGGATCGCCGCCAGCAGGCCGAGCGCGCCGAATTCCACCAGCACCGCGCCGCGCAACTGGCCGCGGCGCGCGCCCAGCGTGCGCAGCACCGCGCTGTCGTAGCGGCGCTCGCCGGCGGTGGCCTGCAGCGCCGCCAGCAACACCAGCACGCCGGCCAGCAGGCTGAAGCCCATCACCAGCTGCACCGCCTGCGCCACCTGGTCGATCACCTCGCGCACCCGCCCCAGGATCGCGTCGATGTCCAGCAGCGACACGTTCGGATAGGTGCGGCTGAGGCCGCTCAACTGCGCTGCGGAACCGCGCGGCAGGTGGAACGCGGAGATCAGGTTGTACGGTGCGTCCTGTACCGCGCCGGCGTTGAGCAACAGGAAGAAATTGACCCGGAACGAATCCCAGTCGGCCTTGCGCACGCTGGTGACGGTGAAGCTGCGCTGCTGCTCGCCGAGCAGCAGGGTGATGCGGTCGCCGAGCTTGAGGCCGTAGCGCTGTGCCCAGGCTTCCTCCACCGACGCTTCCGCCGCGGTGCTGTCGGCGGCCCAGAAACGGCCGGACAGCAGGCGGTTGGCGGCGGGGAATGCATGCCGCCAGGAGAAGTTGATTGGGCGATCGACGCCATCGCCATCGTCCTCCGGGCCCTGCTCCTGGCGCTGCGGCGGCTTGCCGTTGATCGCCACCAGCTTGCCGGTGCTGAACGGCTCCACCGCCGCGTCGGTGACGCCGAGTCCGCGCAGCGTGCCGAGCACGTGCTCGGCCTGGTCGGGCTGGATGTTCATCAGGAAGTAGTTCGGCGTGTCCGCCGGCAGCCGGTCGCGCCACTGGCCGAGCAGGCCCGGGCCGATCACCGCCAGCAGCAGCAACGCGCACAGCGACAGCGACAGTCCGACCAGTTGCACCACGCTCAGCGCGCGGCGCCGGGTCAGCGCGGCCAGGCCCAGCTTCCACGGCCCGCGCAGGCGCGACTGCAACCGCCGCAGCAGGGCCAGCAGCAGGCCGCCGACCGCTGCGGCGAGCGCGGCCAGCAGGGTCAGCCCGCCCAGCACCCAGGCCGCGAGCACGCCATCGCCGGTGGCGTACACCGCCAGCACCACGGTGGCGACCAATGCGGCTGCGTAGACCAGCAGCGAGGTCGGCGGCAGCGCGGCGAAGCTGCGGTTGAGCACGCGCATCGGCGGCACGTTGCGCAGCCGCAGCAGCGGCGGCAGGCCGAAGCCGAGCAGCAGCAACAGGCCGATGCCGGCGCCGGCCAGCGCCGGGGTCGCCTGCGGCAGCGGCAGCCGGTTCGGGATCAGGCTGCCCAGCGCTTCGACCAGGCCGATCTGCGCCAGCATGCCCAGGCCCACGCCGAGCGCGCAGGCCGGGATCGCCAGCAACAGCAACTGCAGCGCCAGCGCGCCGAGGATGTCGCGCTGGCGCGCGCCCAGGCAGCGCAGCACCGCCACGCTGTCGATGCGGCGCAGCGCGAAGCGGTTGGCGGCCAGCGCGGTGGCGACGCCGGCCAGCAGCACCGCCAGCAAGGCTGTCAGTGCCAGGAAACGGCCGGCGCGGTCGAACGCACCACGCACGCCGCGCTGGGTGTCCTCGATGCCGACCAGGCGGAACGCCTTGGCGCGCGGCTGCAGCCATTCGCGCAGCGCGGCGATCTCGCCCGGGGCGCCGGCGAACATCAGCCGGTACGAGGCGCGGCTGCCGGGGCCGAGCAGGCCGGCGGCATCGACGTCGGCGCGGTTGACCAGCAGTGGCGGCGACAGCTGCATCAGTTCGCCGGAGGCGTCCGGCTCGGCGCGCAGCACCCGGGTCACGCGCAGCGTGCCGGCGCCGAATTCCAGATCGTCGCCGAGCTTCAGTCCCAGCGCCTCGAGCAGGCGCGGATCGGCGTAGGCCTGGCCGCGCGGCGGCGGGCCGGCGCGCTCGCTGCCGGCGCCGGCGGTGTCGCGCGCGACCCGCAATTCGCCGCGCAACGGATAGCCGACATCGACCGCCTTGATGTTGGCCATCTGGCTGGCGTCGCCATGGAACAGCACGCTGGGAAAGCTGACCAAGCGCGTGTGGCGCACGCCGCGGCGCTGCGCCTCTTCGGCGAACGCGGCGGGGATGTCCTGGCGCCCGGTCACGCCGAGGTCGCCGCCGATCACCTCGGCGGCGCTGCCGGTCAGCGCCAGGGTGACGCGATCGACCAGGGTGCCGACCGCGGTCATCACCGCCACGCCCAGCACCAGTGCGGCGAACACGGTCAGCAGGTCGCCGGCGAACAGCTCGCGGCGCAGCGCGCGCGCGGCGTGGCGCAGCACGTTCATGCGTCGGCCACCGCTTCGGCCTGGCGCAGGCGCCCGCGGTCGAGCCGGTAGCGGTGTTCGCAACGCTGCGCCAGGCGCAGGTCGTGGGTGACCAGCACCAGCGTGGTGTCGCTGCCGGCGTTGAGCGCGAACAGCAGGTCGCTGATCTGCTGGCCGGTGGCCTGGTCGAGGCTGCCGGTAGGTTCGTCGGCGAACAGGATCCGCGGCCGCGCCACGAATGCGCGCGCCAGCGCCACGCGCTGCTGCTCGCCGCCGGACAGCTGCCGCGGGTAGTGCCGCGCCCGCGCGGTCAGGCCGACCGCCTCCAGCACCTCGCGCACCCGCGCCGGGTCCTCGCGCCCGGCCAGTTCCAGCGGCAGCGCGATGTTTTCGGCGGCGGTCAGCGACGGCAGCAGGTGGAAGCTCTGGAACACGAAGCCGACTTCGCGCGCGCGCAGGGCGGCGCGCGCTTCCTCGTCCAGCGCGTTGAGCGACTGCCCGGCGAGCACGATCTCGCCGCGCGTCGGCAGGTCCAGGCCGGCGAGCAGGCCGAGCAGGGTGGTCTTGCCGGAACCGGAGGCGCCGACGATGGCGACGCTGTCGCCTTCACCGATGGTCAATCCGACGTTGTCGAGAATGTGGACCGTGCCCTCCGGTCCGCTGACGGATTTGCCGACATCGCGTACGTCGATCGCGATGCCGGTGCGGGGAGTGGGGGCCAGACTGTCGATGAGGAAATCTCCGGATGCGTGGCAACGATACGAAAGGAACGCCGGCCTGGACGCGCAGCGCCTGGCTCTGGGCCTGTCTGGCATGGTGTCTGCTGCTGCCCGCCATCGCCTGTGCCAAAGGTGCGACGGGGCCGGTGCTGGTGGTCGGCGACAGCCTCAGCGCTGCGCACAACATCCCGGTCCAGTCCGGCTGGGTGGCGCTGCTGGAGCGCCGCCTGCAACAACAGATGCAGGCGCCACCGGCCGTAGTCAATGCCAGCATCAGCGGCGAGACCTCTTCCGGCGCGCTGACCCGGCTGCCGGCGCTGCTGCTCAAGCACCGGCCGGCGGTGGTGGTGATCGAACTCGGCGGCAACGACGCGCTGCGCGGGCTGACCCCGGCGGAGCTGCGCGGCAATCTGGAGAAGATGATCGTGCTCAGCCGTAATGCCGGCGCGAAGGTCTTGTTGCTGGGGATCGACGTGCCGCCGAACTACGGGCCGGCCTACCGGCAGCGGTTGCGTGCGGTCTACGCCGACCTGGCCAAACAGTACCAGACCGGGTTGCTGCCGTTCCTGCTGGAAGGCGTGGCGCTGAACCCGGCGCTGATGCAGGACGACGGCCTGCATCCCACCGCCGCCGGCCAGCCGAAGGTGCTGGACAATGTGTGGCCCAAGCTCAAACCCTTGATCGGCGGGTGATTCTTGCGCCGGTCAGGCATATGAAGCGGTCTTCACGCGGTCACCACCGGGTTTCCGGCATGTTTCACAAAGCTGAAGACTGAGGAAGCTCTATGCGTCAGACCAAGGAAACCTCCGGACTCGTTCTGGTCGTCGAGGACAACCGCAACATCTCCGAAATGATCGGCGAATACCTGGAAGGCCGCGGATTCGAAGTGGATTACGCCTGCGATGGCCTGGACGGCTATCGCCTGGCGGCAGAGAACAGCTACGACGTGGTGGTGCTGGACCTGATGCTGCCGCGCCTGGACGGCATCGAGGTGTGTCGCCGTTTGCGCAACGACGCGCGCAAGTCCACGCCGGTGCTGATGCTGACCGCGCGCGACACGCTCGACGACAAGCTCACCGGCCTGGGCTTCGGCGCGGACGATTATCTGACCAAGCCGTTCGCGATCCAAGAACTGGAAGCGCGGCTGCGTGCGTTGATCCGCCGCGAGCGCCGCCAGGTGGGCTCGGAAGTGCTGAAGGTGGCCGATCTGGTGCTGGATCCGGTGAGCATGCGGGCGACCCGTGCCGGCACCGAGCTGCAGCTGTCGCCGATCGGCCTGCGCCTGCTGACCATCCTGATGCGCGAATCGCCGCGCGTGGTCACCCGCCAGGAGATCGAGCGCGAGATCTGGGGCAACGGCCTGCCCGATTCGGACACGCTGCGCAGCCATCTGTACAACCTGCGCAAGATCATCGACAAGCCGTTCGACCGGCCGTTGCTGCACACCGTGCAGAGCGCCGGCTACCGCATCGCCGACATCGCCCAGCCGATGAGCTGAGCGGCGCCGGCTTTCGTTGAGAGGCCGGCGTTCGTTACGCGGCAGACCCCGGCAACGGGGCCTGCTTGCACGGCGGATTCACCATTCGCCCTCCTATAATCGCGGCGACGTCACACGGAAGCTGTAATGCCGCACGGTTTGCCGCGCAAAATCCGCCTTGCCCTGATCGCCCGGATCCTGTTCGCTGGCTGCATCGTCGCGTTGGGCAGTTACCTGGTGGTGGCGGTCGTGCAGCACTCGCTGGTGGGGTCGGTGATGCGGCAGGAAGCCGCGCACTATTGGCGCCTGTACGCGCAGTCTCCCTCGCAACCGCCGCCGAACAGCCACACCTTGCACGGCTACCTGGTGCCCGCCGGGCAATCGGATGCGGCGGTGCCGGCGAATCTGCGCGGCCTGGAGCCCGGCCTGCACGAGAACCGCCCCGGCGGCGAGATGGTCCTGGTCGACGACACCAAGGCCGGGCGCCTGTACCTGGTGTTCCTGCGCGCGCAGGCGCAGCGCCTGGCGTTCTGGTTCGGCATCGTGCCGGCGCTGCTGACCCTGGTCGCGGTGGTGGTGGTGGGGTGGCTGACCCATCGCGCCTCGCGGCGCCTGCTGTCGCCGGTGAACTGGCTGGCGCGGCGCGTGTCGCAATGGGATCCGCGGCATCCGTCCACCGCCGACCTGGCGCCGGAAAACCTGCCGGCCGACGTGCAGGGCGAATCGCGGCAACTGGCCGCCGCGCTGCATGCGCTGGCCCTGCGCGTCACCGACCACGTGTCGCGCGAGCGCAACTTCACCCGCGACGCCAGCCACGAATTGCGCACGCCGCTGACCGTGATCCGCGTCGCCAGCGACATCGCGATGACCGATCCCGACCTGCCGCCGCGGCTGGGCCGCAGCCTGCAGCGCATCCAGCGCGCCGGCCGCGACATGGAGGCGGTGATCGACGCGTTCCTGATCCTGGCGCGCGAGGCGGACGTGGTGCCGCAGAGCGAGACCTTCGAGGTCGCCGACGTGGTCGAGTACGAAGTCGAGAATGCGCGCGAGCTGTTGACCGGCAAGCCGGTGACGCTGAGCGTCAGCGTGCTCGCCGCCACGCGCCTGCACGCGCCGCCGCGGGTGCTGCACGTGGTGGTCAGCAACCTGCTGCGCAACGCCTGCAGCTATACCGACGCCGGCAGCATCGTGGTCGAGATCGACAGCGACCGGATCAGCATTCGCGACACCGGCATCGGCATGTCGCACGAAGCGTTGCAGCGCGCGTTCGAGCCGTTTTTCCGTGCCGAACCGGACCGCCCGCAGGGCACCGGGCTGGGCCTGTCGATCGTGCGCCGGCTGTGCGAGCGCTTCGGCTGGCGGATCGGGCTGGAAAGCGCCGAAGGCGGCGGCACCACCGCCACGGTCAGGTTCGATCCGGTCAAGTGAGCGAGCGGATCGCCTGGCGCGCGGCGGCGTGTGCTGCGCCGGCGCAGCGCGTTCAGCGCTTCAGATAGGGCCGCACGATGTCGCGCCACAGCGCATAGCCGGCGGCGTTCATGTGCAGGTGGTCCGGGCCGAACAGTTCGCCGCGCGGTTGCCCGTCGGCGCCGAGCATCGGCGTGGACACGTCGATGAAGTCCACCCGCTTCAGTCCGGCGGCGGCCTTGCGGATCAGCGCATTGGCTTCGGCCACCTGCGGCAGCAGCGCCGCGCGCGCCGGGCTCGGCTTGATCGAGATGTAGGCGATGCGGGTGGTGGGCAGGTCGCGGCGCACCCGCGTGACGAAGGCCAGGAAGTCGTCGCGCAGCTGCTGCGGGCTGCGGCCGCTGTTGAGGTCGTTGTCGCCGGCGTAGAACACGACCAGGCGCGGTCGGTACGGCACCACGATGCGGTCGGCATACCAGGTGCTGTCGCGGATCTCCGAGCCGCCGAAGCCGCGGTTGAGCGTGTTCACGCCGGGGAAATCGCTGGCCAGCGAGGTCCAGAAGCGGATCGAGGAACTGCCGACGAACAGCACGCCGCCGGGCTTGGGCGGATGCGCGGCATCGGCCTGGGCGAAGCGCTGCATGTCCTGTTCCCAGTCCGGGCTGGAGACCTGTTGCGGAATCTGCGGCGGGGGCATCAGGGTGAGCGCCAGGGCCGACTGCAGGCCCAGCAGGAACAGGCAGGTGGCGAGCAGCGCGGTGCGCAGCGGTGAACGGGGCATGAAGCACCTCCTAACGACAACGGAGCGGCGATGGTGCCGCAGGCGCCGCGCCGCAGGCAAATCCGCCGCCGGCGGCGGCCCGGCTCAGCGGCGAACGGGGGCTTGTGGCAAAATTGGCGCCTAGCCCGCTTCGCCATCGCCCATGACCGTTCCCTTCCGGCCGTCGCCGTCGCGTCTTCGTTCCCCAGGCCGGGCCTGAGCCATGGCCGACCAATTCGGGCACCTGCCGCGCGGACCGCGCCGGATGCTGATGGCGCTGCGCTGGTCGTACCAGGGTCTGCGCGCGGCCTGGCTGCACGAATCCTCGTTCCGGCTGGAAGTGTGCCTGTTCGTGCTGCTGGCGCCGCTGGCGCTGTGGCTGGGCGATGGAGCGGTGCAGCAGGCGCTGATGATCGGCTCGCTGCTGCTGGTGCTGGCGGTGGAACTGCTCAATTCCGCGATCGAGGCGGTGATCGAGCGCTATGGCCCGGAACACCACGAACTGGCCGGCCGCGCCAAGGACATGGGCTCGGCGGCGGTGCTGCTGATGCTGGCCAATGTCGTGCTGTGTTGGGGCCTGATCCTGCTGCCGCGCGTGCTGTGACATCCGCCTGTCTTTTTTACCGTTAAAGGATTCGACCCCATGGCTTTCGAGTTTCTCGCCGATCCCAACACCTGGCTGACGCTGCTGACGCTGAGCGCGTTGGAAATCGTGCTGGGCATCGACAACCTGGTGTTCATCTCCATCGCGGTGGGCAAGCTGCCCGAGGCGCAACGCCCGGCCGCGCGCAAGTTCGGTATCGCGGTGGCGTGCCTGACCCGCATCGCGCTGCTGGTGTCGCTGGCGTTCCTGGCGCGGATGCAGGGCGAGCTGTTCAGCGTCGCCGGCATGGGCATCTCGGTGCGCGACCTGGTGCTGATCGTCGGCGGCGTGTTCCTGCTGGTGAAGGGCACGATGGAGATCCGCGAGATGATCACCGGCGGCGAAGACGCCGACCCGACCACCAGCAAGGCCTCCGGCGTGTTCTGGATGGTGATCGCGCAGATCGCGGTGATCGACATCGTGTTCTCGCTGGATTCGGTGATCACCGCGGTCGGCATGGCGCAGCACATCCCGGTGATGGTGGCGGCGGTGCTGCTGGCGGTGGCGGTGATGCTGCTGGCGGCCAACCCGCTGGGCCGCTTCATCGACGCCAACCCGACGGTGAAGATGCTGGCGCTGGCGTTCATCCTGATGATCGGCGTGGTGCTGATCCTGGACGGCCTGGACGTGCACGTGCCCAAGCCCTACATCTACGCGGCGATGGGCTTCTCGGTGCTGGTGGAATGGCTGAACCTGCTGATGCGCCGCCGCGCCGCCGCGCACAACGTGCCCGGCGCCGGCAAGTGGTGAACGGCTGACCCAGTCGCGGCTGCGTTTTCACGGGGGGCGTGGCAAGCTGCGCCCTGTCTTCATGCCGGAGAGCACCATGCGCCTGTTGTCCCGTTCCTTGTTCCTCGCCGCCGTGGTGGCGCTGCTGTCCGGCTGCGGCTACAACGCGATCCAGCAGAAGGACGAGGCGGTCAAGGCCGGCTGGTCCGAGGTGCTGAACCAGTACAAGCGCCGCGCCGACCTGATCCCGAATCTGGTCAACACGGTCAAGGGCTATGCCGACCAGGAGCGGCAGGTGCTGACCGACGTGACCAACGCGCGCGCGCGGGTCGGCCAGGTCCAGGTCAACGCCGACGATGCGGCGTCGCTGCAGCAGTTCCAGCAGGCCCAGGGCCAGCTGTCCAGCGCGCTGTCGCGGCTGCTGGTGGTCACCGAGAACTATCCCAACCTCAAGTCCGACCAGTCGTTCCGCGACCTGCAGGCGCAGCTGGAAGGCACCGAGAACCGCATCACCGTGGCCCGCGGCCGCTACATCGAGGCGGTGCAGGACTACAACACCTACATCCGCTCGTTCCCGCAGGTGATCACCTCGAAGATCTTCGGCTACAAGGAAAAGCCGAACTTCTCCGTGGCCAACGAAGCGCAGATCTCCGAGGCGCCGGCGGTGAATTTCGGTGGCCAGCCGGCGCAGACCGCTCCGCAAGCGCAACCGCAGCAGGCGCCGCAGCCGGCGCCGGCGCAGTAAGCGCACTGCAGCGCATGGCGGTGCCGACGATGGCGCCGCTGCGCACCGGTCCGCGCTGCGGCCTGCGGCCGGTTCGTGCATCCCGGTTGGTGTCGTAAGCCAGCCGGCCGCTTCCCGGGCCACGCCGCCGCTGCGGTGTGCTCCCTTCGATGCCGCCGCGCGATCGCGCCGGCAGGAGTCTGCAATGCGCGATACGACCACCCGCCACCGCCCTGTGCGCCGCGGCCGGCATGCCTGGATCGGGATGCTGCTGCTGGCGCTGTTGCCGCTGCTGGCGTGGGCGCAGGCGGCCAGCGAAGCGCCGATCCCGCCGCTGGACACGCCGGTGGTCGACACCACCGGCACCCTGCAGCCGACCCAGCGCCTTGCGCTGGAGCAGCAGGCGGTGCAGTTGCAGCAGCGCAAGGGCAGCCAGCTGCAGGTGCTGGTGGTCGCGACCACTGCGCCGGAGACGATCGAGCAGTACACCCAGCGCGTGTTCGACCAGTGGCAGATCGGTCGCAAGGGCGTGGACGACGGCGTGCTGCTGGTGGTGGCCAAGGACGATCGGCGCGTGCGCATCCAGCCCGGCTACGGCCTGGAAGGCGCGATCCCCGATGCCACCGCCAACCGCATCATCCAGGAGTACCTGGCGCCGCGGTTCCGCGCCGGCGACTACGCCGGCGGCATCGCCGAGGCCACCGCGATGCTGGTCAAGCTGATCGACGGCGAACAGTTGCCGCCGCCGGTGAGCACGCATGCGGCCGAGGCGCGCTCCGGCGGCAAGCTGCCGTTGGGGTTCTTCGCCGGGCTGTTCGCCGCCTTCGTCGCGCAACTGCTGTTCGCGCGCGCGCCGCGGCTGCTGCGCGGCGTGCTGGCGGCGCTCGCCGGCGGCGGCGTGGGCCTGTTGCTGAGCCTGTCGCTGTTCGTCGGCGCGCTGACCGGCGCCATCGGGCTGGTGCTGGGCCTGCTGTCGGGCATCTCGCCGGGCCGCTCGGTCGGTGGCGGTGGCGGCGGTGGTTGGGGTGGCGGCGGATTCGGGGGCGGCTTCGGCGGCTTCGGTGGCGGTGGTTTCGGAGG
>NZ_JAFIWB010000022.1 GCF_017163705.1 Xanthomonas bonasiae | reverse complement strand
CCGCTTCTTGTAGGAGCGGCTTCAGCCGCGACACGGAGTCTGTCAGCGACCGGCTTCGGAGCCAGTCGGGACTGAAGCCCCTCCCACAGTGCACCCAGCGGGCACTCGGCGTGCCACTCCTTGTGGGAGCGACTTCAGTCGCGACGCGGGGTCTGTCAGCGACCGGCTTCGGCGCCTGTCGGGACTGAAGTCCCTCTTCCACAGTGCACCCATCCGGTGACGGGCGCAGCGTGGGGTAGGCGAGCCGGATCGTCTGCCGCGGTGCGGCGCTACACTGCGCATTGCCGTCGTGCGCATGTCGGCTCCGCCGCTGCTGGCGCTGCGCCGTCGGCGGCTGGCATCGGCGCGGCCGCCGCGCTTTTCCCCTCCCGCTTCTGCAAGGTTGTCCATGTCTTCTTCCCTTCGCATCGCCATGGCCCAGTTCGATTTTCCGGTCGGCGCCGTGGCCCAGAACACCGATCGCATCATCGCGATGATCGACGAGGCGCGCGACGAGTACGGCGCCGACATCGTGCTGTTCCCGGAGCTGGCGGTCAGCGGCTATCCGCCGGAGGACCTGCTGCTGCGGCCCGGCTTCCTCGCCGATTGCGAACTGGCGGTGCAGCGCATCGCGGTGCGCGTGCACGGCATCGTCGCGGTGGTCGGTTGGCCGCAGAGCGCCGGCAGTGTGGTCTACAACGCGGCCAGCGTACTGCGCGGCGGGCAGATCGAAACCACCTACCGCAAGCGCGAACTGCCCAACTACGCGGTGTTCGACGAGCGCCGCTATTTCGATGTCGATCCGGACGGCGGCAGCTGCGTGTTCGAGGTCAAGGGGACCCAGGTCGGCCTGGTGATCTGCGAGGACCTGTGGTTCCCCGAGCCGCTGGCCGATACCGCGCGCCACGGCGCCGAACTGGTGCTGGTACCCAACGCCTCGCCGTACGAGCGCGGCAAGCATGCGCAGCGCGATGCGCTGCTGGCCGAGCGCACCCGCGAGACCGGCGTGGCGCTGGCCTATCTCAACGTCGTCGGCGGCCAGGATTCGTTGGTGTTCGACGGCGCCTCGGTGGTCGCCGACGGCGACGGCAGCGTGCATCCGGCCGCGGCGGCGTTCACCGACCAATGGCTGGTGGTGGACTACGCGACGCAGACGCGCGCGTTCACCCCATTGCGCTGGATCGACGACGGCGACGAAAGCATGGACGCGCTGGCCTGGCGCGCGGTGGTGCGCGGGCTGCGCGACTACTGCGGCAAGAACCGGTTTTCCAAGGTGTGGCTGGGCCTGTCCGGCGGCATCGATTCGGCGCTGGTGCTGGCGATGGCGGTGGACGCGCTGGGCGCGGACAACGTCACCGCGGTGCGGCTGCCGTCGCGCTACACGGCCGACATGTCCAACGACCTGGCCGACGAGCAGTGCCGCGCGCTGGGGGTGAAGCTGGAGACGGTGGCGATCGAACCGGCGTTCGAGGGTCTGCTGCAGGCGCTCGGTCCGTTGTTCGCGGGCACCCAGCCCGACGTCACCGAAGAGAACCTGCAGTCGCGCAGCCGCGGCGTGATCTTGATGGCGCTGGCCAACAAGTTCGGCGGTCTATTGCTGACCACCGGCAACAAGAGCGAATACGCGGTCGGCTACGCCACCATCTACGGCGACATGTGCGGCGGCTATGCGCCGCTGAAGGACCTGTACAAGACCGAGGTGTTCGGCCTGGCGAAATGGCGCAACACGGTCGGCGGCGCGCCGGTGATCCCGCCGGCGGTGATCGCGCGGCCGCCGTCGGCGGAACTGCGCGCCAACCAGACCGACCAGGATTCGCTGCCGCCGTACGACGTGCTCGACGGCATCCTGTATCGCTATGTCGACCAGGAGGAATCGCGCGACGAGATCGTCGCCGCCGGTTACGCCGCCGAGGTGGTCGATCACGTGGTGCGGCTGGTGCGGATCACCGAATGGAAGCGGCACCAGGCCGCGCCGGGACCGAAGGTGTCGCGCCGCGCGTTCGGCCGCGAGCGGCGCTATCCGATCACCAATGGGTATCAGGGCTAGCCAGGGCGGCGCGGCGGCCACGCGGCATCTCGTGGCGGGGGCGGATCGGCTGCGGTGGGGGTCGGTCGCGGCTGAAGCCGCTCCTACAGGGGCGGTAGGGAGGCGGCCAGTCAACGCGTCTGCCTCGGTAGTGCGTGCAGGGCGGCGCGCTACCGGTTCGCGCGAATGCGCTTCCAATCCCGATTCCCGATTCCCCAATCCCGGCTCTTCACACCGCCTGTAGCAACCGCAACCCGAACGCATCTTCCTGCGCGTTCCAGCCGTGGCTGACGCGCAGGCCGGCGGCCGCGGCCATTTCGCCGAAGCTCTGGTCGCTGTACTTGTGGCTGTATTCGACCTGCATCGCTTCGCCGGCGGCGAAGTCGAAGCGGTGTCCGGCCACGTGCACCTGTTGCGCGCGCTGGCTGACCAGGAAGGTTTCGATGCGCTGGCGCTCGCGCGCATACACCGCGCGGTGGCGGAACTGCACCAAGTCGAAGTCGCTGCCGATCTCGCGGTTGAGGCGGCGCAGCAGGTTCAAGGTGAACTCGGCGGTGACCCCGGCGGCGTCGTTGTAGGCCGCTTCCAGCACCGCAGGATCCTTGTCCAGGTCGATGCCGATCAGCGCGCAGCCGTCGTGGCGCATGGTCTCGCGCATCGAGCGCAGCAGTTGGATGCCGTCTTCGCGGGTGAAGTTGCCCAGCGTGGAGCCGGGGAAGAACACCAGGGTGCGGCGCGCGCTGCGCTGCGGCGCCGGCAGGTCCACCGGCGCGGTGAAGTCGGCGCAGACCGGCAGCATCTGGATACGCGGGAAGCGCTCGGCCAGGCGCGCGGTGCTGGACATCAGCATGTCGCGCGAGATCTCGATCGGGGTGTAGGCCACCGGTTCGCGCAGGCCTTCCAGCAACAGCTCGGTCTTGCGCCCGCTGCCGCTGCCCAGTTCCACCACGTGCGCACCGAGGCCCACCGCCTGCGCGATCGACGGCATCCGCGCTTCCAGCAGGGCCAGTTCGGTACGCGTCAGGTAGTACTCGGGCTGGCGGGTGATCGCTTCGAACAGGCGCGAGCCTTCGGCGTCGTAGAAATACTTGGACGGCAGCTGCTTGGGGCTGCGCGACAGCCCGGCGATCGCGTCGGCGGCGATGTCGTCGGGCTGCGGATGCAGGTCGGTGAGCGCGGCTTCGGTCAGGGCGCGGGCGGTCGCAGCGTTCATGCGGGATCCTTGGCCAGGCGTACGCCGGCAAATTGCCAGCGCGCATCGGAGGGAAAGAAGTTGCGGTAGCTGGCGCGGATGTGGTCGTGCGGCGTGGCGCAGCTGCCGCCGCGCAACACCCACTGCGCGTTCATGAATTTGCCGTTGTATTCGCCCAGCGCGCCCGACCACGGGCGGAAGCCGGGGTAGGCCAGGTAGGCGCTGCCGGTCCATTCCCAGACATCGCCGAACAACTGCTGCAGGCCGGCCTCGCCCTGCGCGGCGGACTGCGGGTGCAGCGCATCGGCATCGACGAAATTGCCTTCGATGGCCACGCCGGTGGCGGCCTGTTCCCATTCGGCTTCGGTCGGCAGCCGGGCGCCGGCCCAGCGCGCGTAGGCGTCGGCTTCGAACAGGCTGATGTGGCAGACCGGCGCATGCGGATCGCGCTCGCGCCAGCCGCCCAGGGTGAACTCGCGCACGCCGTCGGCATGCCAGTACAGCGGCCGCTGCCAATCCTCGGCATTGCGCCGTGCCCAGCCATCGCTGAGCCACAGGGCGACGTTGCGGTAGCCGCCGTCGGCGATGAATTGCGCGTACTCGGCGTTGCTCACCGGACGGCTGGCCAGCGCATGCGCCGGCACCAGCACGCGGTGCCGCGGCGACTCGTTGTCGTAGGCGAAGGCCGCGTGCGCCGGCCAGCCGGGCGCGCCGATCTCGCACAGCTGTTCGTCGCGCTGGATCCAGCGCAGGGTTCGGGCCGGGGCCTGCGCCACGGCCAGATCGTCGCGATAGGCCGGGGCCAGCGGATTGCTCCAGAACGCGTGCTTGATGTCGGTCAGCAGCAGCTCCTGGTGCTGCTGCTCGTGGTGCAGGCCCAGTTCCAGCACCTGCAGCGTCTGCGCCGACAGGTCGCCGGCCTGCAGCCGCGCCAGCACCCGCGCCTCGACCTCGGCGCGGTAGTCGCGTACCTGCGCCATGGACGGGCGCGACAGCACGCCGCGGCGCGGCCGCGCATGCATCGGGCCGACGCTCTGGTAGTAGCTGTTGAACAGGTAATCCCACTGCGGATCGATCGCGCGGTAGCCCGTGTCGGCGGCCAGCACGAAGCGTTCGAAGAACCAGGTGGTATGCGCGAGATGCCATTTCGCCGGACTGGCGTCGTCCATGCTCTGCACCATCGCGTCTTCCTCGCTCAGCGGCGCGGCGAGCAGGTGGGTGCGCTGGCGCACGCTGCGGAAACGCGCCGCCAGCGGGACGCTGGACGCTGCGGGCGAGGGGGATGCCGCCGGGGAGGTCGCTTGCATCGGGCAAGCTTAGGGGAAGACCGTGAATATGCCGTCATGCGTGGTGGAACGTCGCGTTACGCTAGAGCCTGTTCATGCGATGGGGCCTCCCCTCTCCCGATCGCGCCAACAGGCCCGACCGCACATGTCTACGCCAGACCATTCCCACGCATTCATGTCCGCATCCGCGGCCGGCGCCGCCGCGCCGCCCGGCTTGCTCGACCTCGCCGAGGCGGCGCACGCCTTCGTCCTCCCCGAGGGAGTGCGCTATCTGGATACCGCCAGCAAGGGCCCACGGCTGGCCGGCGTGCTTGCCGCCGGACAGGCGGCGCTGGCCGATTCGATCGCACCGTGGACGCTGTCCTTCGACGCGTGGCGCGCGCAGATCGAAACCCTGCGCGGCCTGGCTGCCGCCACGCTGTTCGAAGGCGACGTCGACGGCGTGGCGATGCTGCCCTCGGCCGCCTACGGCCTGGCCACCGCGGCGCGGCAATTGCCGCTGGCGGCCGGCGAGGCGGTGCTGCTGCTAGATGGCCAGTTCCCGTCCAATCTGTTGCTGTGGCAGCAGCGCTGCGCCGAGACCGGGGCGCACCTGGCGGTGGTGCGGCGCGGGCCCCAGCAGGACTGGACCGAAGCGGTGCTGGCGGCCCTGGACGCGGAGCCGCGGGTGCGGATCGCGACCCTGCCCAATGCCTACTGGCGCGATGGCGCGCTGCTGGACCTGGACCGCATCGCCGCGCGCGTGCATGCGGCGGGCGCGGCGCTGGTGCTGGACCTGAGCCAGAGCCTGGGCGTGCTGCCGGCGCGGCTGGCGGCATGGCGGCCGGACTTCGTGGTCGCGGTCGGGCACAAGTGGCTGCTCGGGCCGATGGGATTGGCCTGGTTGTGGGCGGCGCCGCACTGGCGCGCGCACGGCGTGCCGATCGAACACCATTGGCAGGCCCGCGATCCTGGCGCCGACTGGAATTTCCCGGTCGAGGCGCCGCCGCCGTTCCGCGCCGGCGCGCGCCGCTTCGATGCCGGCGGCGTGACCGAACCGCTGCGGCTGGCGATGGCCACCGCGGCGTTGCAGCAGGTGCAGCATTGGCAGCCGGCGCGGATCGCGGCGCGGCTGGGCGCACTCGGCGCGGCGTTCGAGGATGAGCTGCAGGCGCAGGGGGCCGGCGATTGGACCGTGCCCGGGCATGCGCCGCACCTTGGCGCGCTGCGTCCGCCTGCAGCGGCGATGCAGGCTTTGCTGCCGTGGCTGCAGCGCGCGCAGGTGATCTGCACGCATCGGCACGGTGCGTTGCGCATCGCGCCGTACCTGCAGCTGACGCCGGAGGCGATGCGTGGGCTGGCGCGGGAGATGGTCGCCGCGGCGCGCGGGTGAGCGGTGGTTTGATCGTTTCTGGGAGAACTTGCTGCCACCCTGCCGGGTGCACTGTAGGAGGGGATTCAGCCCCGACAGCTAGCGGACTCTAGATGTCTTCCGCTTCGTTCGTCGCGACTGAAGTCGCTCCCACAGTGGGCTTGCAGTGAGCTTGCCGGGGTTCAAGTAGAGGAGTGTCAGCCCCGACTTTTACCGAGGCTTGGAAGGTTTCCGCTTCGTCTGTCGCGGCTGAAGCAGCTCCTACATGGGGTTTGCGGGCGAGCCTGCTGAGTGCACTGTGAGAGGGATTTCGGCCCCGAGTTTGGCCGGAGCCCGAAGGCTTGCCGCTTCGTTCGTCGCGGCTGAAGCCGCTCCTACAGGAACCTGTGGCTGCACTGTGGGAGGGACGTCAGTCCCGACGGGTACCGAAGCCGATCGCTGGCCGGTGCCACGCTGCGATCGATGGGCCGAGCGCACGATCGCGTGCCCTGTCGCGCCGATGAGCGGCGCCTGGACGCGCAGGCCTCAGCGGCGCGCCGCTAGGCGCAGGCCGCGCGGGGTCAGCCAGCGCTCCAGGCCCTCGAACACCCCCTGCACCAGCAGCGCCAGCACCGCCGCCGGCACCGCCCCTTCCAGGATCAGGCCGATATCGTCGAGCCGGATGCCGGTGAGGATCGGCTGGCCGTAGCCGCCGGCGCCGATCAGCGCGCCCAGCGTGGCGGTGCCGACGTTGATCACCGCCGCGGTCTTGATTCCGGCCAGGATGGTGCGCAAGGCCAGCGGCAGTTCGATCCGCCACAGCCGCGTGCCCGGCGGCAGGCCGATCGCCGCGGCGGTCTCGCGCAGTTCGCGGGCGATGCCGGTCAGGCCGGCATGGGTGTTGCGCACGATCGGCAGCAGGCTGTACAGGAACAGCGCGGCGATCGCCGGCTTGGCGCCGATGCCGAACAGCGGAATCATGAACACGAACACCGCCAGCGACGGCAGCGTCTGCAGCACCCCGGTCAACGACAGCACGACCTGGCCGAGCCGCGGCCGATAGGCGGCGAGAATGCCCAGCGGCAGCGCCGCCAGCAGCGCGAGGCCCAGCGACAGGCCGACCAGCGCCAGGTGTTCGCGCGTGCGTTGCAGCAGGCGCGTCAGCCTGGTGTCCTGTGCGGGGGCGGCGATGCCCAGCCAGTCTGCGGCGATCGCGCTTTCGGCGCGCTTGTCCAGCTTCGCCTCGGCATTGAGCCGCTGCATCGTCGCCGCGTCGATGCGTCCGCCCAGGCCCTGCAGCGCCTGCACGAACCGCGGCGCGCGCTGCGCCAGGTCGCTGCGATACAGGAACACCGCGGCGTAGCGCGGAAAGTAGCGGCGGTCGTCCTGCAGCACCAGCAGGTCGTGCGCCGGGATCTCGGCGTCGGTGCTGTACAGGTCGGTGATGTCGATCGCGCCGCTGTCCAGCGCGCGGTAGGCCAGGTCGTGGTCCAGCCCGGTCGGGGTCTGTGGCAGCCGGTAGGCCGCGCGCACTCCGGGCCAGCCGTCGGCGCGCGACACGAACTCGTTGCTGAGCCCGAGTTTCAGCGACGGATGCGCGGCCAGGTCGGAGATGCGGGCGATGCCCAGCGCCTGCGCGCGCTGCCGGCGCATGCCGAACGCGTAGGTGTTGTCGAAGCCCAGCGGCGCGCTCATCGCCAGGCCGCGCTGGGCCAGGGCCCGGCGCAACGCGGCATCGTCGGCATCGGGCAACTGCAGCAGTTCCGTGGCCAGGGTACCGGTGTATTCGGCATAGGCGTCGATCGAGCCCTGCTCCAGCGCGCGCCACAGGATGCGGGTACCGCCGAGCTGGCGCCGGTGTTCGACCTCCACCCCGGCCTGGCGTCCGGCGCCGGCGGCGATCTCGCCGAGCACCACCGCCTCGGTGAAGTTCTTCGAGCCGACCACCACTTTCTCCGGCGCTGCTGCGGCGCTGCCGGCGAGCAGGACGAGCGCCGCCGCGAGCAGGAGCAGCGGCAGCGCGCAGCGCCGCACCGACGCCCTCACCGCGCATCCTCCAGCGTGCGCTGCGCGTGCAGGAACTGGCCGACGAACGGCTCCGCGGGCGTATCCAGCAGGTCGCGCACGCTGCCTTCCTGCACGATGCGGCCATTGCGCATCAGCACCAGGGTGTCGCCCAGGTAGGCGGCCTCGGTGACGTCATGGGTCACCAGCACCACGGTCTTGCCGAGCAGCGCGAACAGCTCGCGCATCTGCGTCTGCAGTTCGTGGCGCACGATCGGGTCGAGCGCGCCCAGCGGTTCGTCCAGCAGCAGCACCGGCGGATCCAGCAGCAGCGCGCGGATCAGGCCCACGCGCTGGCGCTGGCCGCCGGACAGTTCGGCCGGATAGCGCGCCAGCAAGGCCTCGGGCAGGCGGCACAGCGCGGCCAGCTCGTGCAGGCGCGCGTCGATCCGCGGCCGCGCCCAGCCCAGGGTCTGCGCCAGCAAGGCGGCGTTGTCGCGCGCGCTCAGGTGCGGGAACAGCCCGCCTTCCTGGATCACGTAGCCGATGCGGCGGCGCTGCGCCAACAGGGTGTCCCGGCGCAGCGGTTCGCCCTGGAAGCGCACCTCGCCGCTGTCGGGCCATTCCAGCCCGAGCAGCATGCGCAGCACGCTGGACTTGCCGGCGCCGCTGGGGCCGATCAGCGCGGTGGTGCCGCCGGGGGCGACGCGCAGATCGACCCGGTCCAGCGCGAGAGCGTCGCCGTAGCGGCGGGTGACCCGATGCAGTTCGAACATGCGCCCAAGCATAGCCGGGCCGCGGCGCTGCACCACAGATCGCGACACTGGTGCCGGCCTGCGCCATCGGCCAGGGCCAAATGTCCAGGGCCACATGTCCAGGGCGCTGCCGCTGGCGGCTGCCCGGACAGCCGCGGTCCTGCGTGGATGCAGGCGGCGCAGCCGGGCGGCGACCGGTGCGCACGGCTGCGTCGGCAATGCCTCGGTCGCCAAACGCAAAAAGGGGCCTTGCGGCCCCTTTGCGTTGCATCCGGCAGCGTGGCTCAGCGGGCCATCTGCGAGTTGGACTGCCCGGTGGAAGCGGACTTCTCGCCGGCGAACGGGTTCAGCTTGCGGATCATCCACGGATACTTCGGCCAGTGGCCGGTCAGCCACGGATGCTGGGGATCGTTGAGTTCCAGCACCCGGCGCGCATCGTCGGCCAGCGGCTTGTTGCCCAGGTGGGTGTAGGCGTCGGCCAGCACCGCCACCGCGTCGTACTGGTAGGCGCTCTGCGGGTAGGTTTCCAGCAGGTAGGTGGCGCGGCCGGCGGCCGACACCCAGGCGTTGCGGCGCAGGTAGTACAGCGCGTTGTCCAGTTCGTGCTGGGCGAACACGTTGCGCAGCGCGATCATGCGCTGGCGCGCGTCGGCGGCGTAGCGGCTGTTCGGATAGCGCTCGGCGACGATGTTGAAGTCGGCGTAGGCCTGCTGCGGCGTGGACAGGTCGCGGCGGCTCGGGTCCAGCGACCACACCCGGCGCAGGAACACCGTGTCGCGGTTGGAGTTGGACAACCCGCGCAGGTAGTACATGTAGGAGATGTTGCGGTGGGTCGGGTAGGTGCGGATGAAGCGGTCGATGCTGGACACCGCGTCGTCGTGCTTGCCGGCCTTGTACTGGGCGTAGGCGGACTCGATCATCGCCTGCTCGGTGTACTGGCCGTAGGGGTACTGCGCGACCAGGCGCTTGAAGCTGCCCTCGGCGCCGGCCCAGTTGCCGCTCTGCATCTGCGTGTGCGCCTTCTGGTACAGCTGTTCCACCGGCATCCCTTCTTCGGGATTCTTGTTCTTCTGGCGGTGGCAACCCGTTGCCACGACGACCATGACCAGCATCAGGGCGATGAAACGGACGTGCGCGGAGAGCGGGACGGAGCGTCGGATCATGGGTTCGGGCAGGACACGTCAGGAATACGAAGGGGCGATGATAGCCTAGTGGCCTGTCCGGCGACTGACTATGGCCGCCGCGACCCTCCCTTTCCGACGTAGCCGTGCCCTTTTCATGCCCAATACCCTCCCGGACACCCCTGAGGACGCCGTCTCCGACGGCCCGCGCCAGGCGCGCGTGCCCGATCACGCCGCCGGCCGCCGCTTCGACGCGGTCCTGGCCGAGCTGTTTCCCGAATTCTCGCGTTCGCGCCTGGCCGAATGGATCAAGTCCGGCGACGCGCTGCTGGACGGCGCCCCGGCGCGGCCGCGCGACGCCCTGCGCGGCGGCGAGATCGCCAGCCTGCATGCGGTGCTGGAGACCCAGACCCATGCGCTGCCGGAGGACATCCCGCTGGAGGTGCTGTACGAGGACGACCAGGTCATCGTGCTGAACAAGCCGGCCGGGCTGGTCGTGCATCCGGGCGCCGGCAACCCCAGCGGCACCCTGGTCAACGCCCTGCTGTACTTCGATCCGTCGCTGGCCTCGCTGCCGCGCGCGGGCATCGTGCACCGCCTGGACAAGGACACCAGCGGCGCCATGGTGGTGGCGCGGACCCTGCCGGCGCACACCTCGCTGGTGGCGCAGCTGTCGGCGCGCGACGTGCACCGCCAGTACCTGGCGGTGGTGGCCGGGCCGCTGGTCTCCGGCGGCACCGCCAATGCGCCGATCGACCGCCACCCGCGCGACCGCCTGCGCATGGCGGTGCGCGAGGACGGCCGCGACGCGGTCACCCATTACCGGCTGCGCGAGCGCTTCCGCGCGCATACCGCGCTGGAATGCCGCCTGGAGACCGGGCGCACCCACCAGATCCGCGTGCACATGGCGCACCTGAAGCACCCGATCATCGGCGATCCGCTGTACGGCGGCCCGCTGAAGCTGCCCAAGGGCGCCACCGAGGAGCTGATCGCCGAATTGCGCGGCTTCAAGCGCCAGGCGCTGCATGCCGAGACGCTGGAGTTCAAGCACCCCACCCATGGCGAGCCGGTGCGCGCCACCGCCGCGGTGCCGGCCGACCTGTTGCGCCTGCTGGCCGCGCTGCGCGTCGATTCGCGGCTGGCCGCCGAGCAGGCGCGGCGCTGAGCATGGCGCCGGCGGGCGAGGGCAGGCCTGGCGCCTTGCATCCATTCCCGGGCGGAGCTGCCCGGGAATGGGCGACACGGCTTGGCGTGCCGGTGCAGGCGGCGCGGACGCGCGGCCGGTGTGCTGGTTTCCGATACGCCCGCGCGGCGGTCGCCGCCGGGAGCGCGACGCTGCGCCCGGTGGCGCCGTTCGCCGGCGCTGCCCTGTCCAGGGCCGCACGCGCATGACCGACTTCGCCCTTGCCGCCGACTGGCCGGCGTCGCCGCGGGTGCGTGCGCTGACCACGCTGCGCACCGGCGCCGGGGCGTCGTCGCCGCCGTTCGACCGGTTCAACCTGGGCAACCGCAGCGCGGCCGACGGCGACGATCCGGCCACGGTGCAGCGCAACCGCGACGAACTCGCCGCGCGCCTGGCGCTGCCGTCGCCGCCGCACTGGCTGCGGCAGGTGCACGGGGTGCAGGTACTGCGCTTCGAGCGGCCGCCTGCCGCGGCCGGCATCGACGCCGAGCCGACCGCGGATGCCGCGGTCACCGCGGTGCCCGGCGTGGTGCTGGCGATCCTGACCGCCGATTGCCTGCCGGTGACCTTCGCCGCCCGCGACGGCAGCGAGGTCGGGGCCGCGCATGCCGGCTGGCAGGGCCTGGCCGCCGGCGTGCTGGAAGCCACCGTCGCCGCCCTGCGCACGCCGCCGGCGCACCTGCAGGCCTGGCTGGGCCCGGCCGCCGGTCCGCAGGTGTACGAGATCGGCGAGAACGTGCGCGATGCCTTCCTCGGCCACGATCCGGCCGCGGCCAGCGCCTTCGTCGCCACCCGCCCCGGACACTGGCGGGTGGACCTGTATGCGCTGGCGCGGCAGCGTCTGGCCGCCGCGGGGATCGACCCGGCGCAGGTGCACGGCGGCGGCCTGTGCACCATCTCCGACGCGCAGCGCTTCTTTTCCTATCGCCGCGACCGCCGCAGCGGGCGCATGGCGACGCTGGCATGGATCGCTCACTGAGCACACCGCTGTTCGCGCAGCTGCTGGGGCCGGCGTTCGCGCGGCTGCCGCCGGCACTGCGCACGCTGCATTCGGTGCCGCAGCGGCAGCGCTACGTCGGCCAGGCCGAGGTACGCCGCGGCCGGCATCCGTTGCTGCCGCTGTGCGCATGGCTGGCGCGCCTGCCGCCGGCCGGCGCCACGCTGCCGATCGAGGTGACCTTCCTCACCGATGCGCAGGGCGAGCGCTGGCAGCGCCGTTTCGGCACGCACGCGATGCCGTCGCGGCTGTGGCTGCAGGACGGTCGGCTGCGCGAGCGCCTGGGCGCGGTCGAATTCGAATTCGCGCTGCGCGTGGACGGGGCCGCGATCGTCTGGAGCGCCGCGCGCGCCTGGGCGTTCGGCGTGTTGCCGCTGCCGCGACGCTGGCTGGCCGGCGTGCATTGCCGCGAATCCGAGCGCGACGGCCGCTATGCGTTTCTGGTCGAGGTGGCGCTGCCGTGGATCGGCCCGTTCATCCGTTACGAGGGCTGGCTTGAGCCGGCCTGAACCCGCGCGCGACGCAGTGTCCGCGGCGGGCGCCGACAGCGCGATCGTGGTGTTCGACGGGGTATGCCTGCTGTGCAGCCGCTGGGTGCGTTTTCTGCTGCGCTTCGATCGCCGCGGCCGCTACCGGTTCGCGTCGATCCAATCGGCCAGCGGCCGCGCCTTGCTCATCCGCAATGGCCTGGATCCGGACGACCCGCTGTCGTTCCTGCTGCTGACGCCGCAACGCGCGTGGACCGATTCGGACGCGGCGATCGGCGTGATCGCCGGCCTCGGCGGCGCATGGCGCGTCGTGGCGGTGTTGCGGCTGTTGCCGCGGCGCTGGCGCGATGCCGGCTATCGGGTGCTGGCGCGCAACCGCTACCGCTGGTTCGGCACTTCCACGCAGTGCTTCCTGCCCGATCCGGAGCAGCGGTCGCGCTTTTTGGAGTGAGCCCGGCGCACGGTGGCCGCGCGCTGCAGTCGCCCGGCGCGCCGCGAACAAGTCGCCGAACGGCGCGCTGACCGCTTGCCTTCGCTTCCAGGGCACGTGGTGCCATGGCTGCGCCGATTCACAGGCCTGCGTTTGCCGCGTTCTTGTGGGAGCGGCGCGCATGCAGTGCGCGGAACCATCACCTCATGGATCTTCTTTTCCTGTTGTTGTTGCTCACGCAGCGGCGCAGGCCGCCTGCGGTGGCCAGCGCCATGGAGACGCCGCCCGGCCCACCACCACTGCAGAGGAGCGCTCCCATGCCCACCGCTACGCCCGTGCCGCTGATCAAGCCGGTCAACCGGCTGTTCGCCAGCCTCGATATCGACACCACGCACTACGTGTTTTCGGCGACGCAATTGCCCAGCACCTACTATATGACCGGAAAAGGGCCATTCATCCGCCTGCGGCCGCTGCACAGGTCGGGATTCGGCATTTTCGAATACCCCGAGCGGATCGTCGCCCTCTATACCGGCGACTGGGACCGGAACCTGACCTTCACCCAGAACTTGAACAGCAACCAGAGCATCCTGCATTGCAGGCTGGGTGACTCTGCGGACGACATCGCCAAAACTCTCGGGGTGTTGCAAAAAAAAGCCACACGCACCACCCAAGAGATCGAGATCCAGAACACCGCGCAGAATCCTCCCCCGATCACCGATCAGGTGGTCTTTGTCAATGACGGTGCGCTAGCCGGCACGATCTGGGGCGAAAGGGCTGGCAACCGCTACGAGCCGATGAAGATCGTCGATGCGCGGCAGGGCAACGCGAAGGCGCATACCGGCCACCCGTTCGCCACGCGCGCAGCGGCGGAACGGTTCTACGCGGACCAGTATCCGGGCGTGCTCGACCAGCTGATGCTGCTGGGGCAGGCGCAACAGTCGTTCGCCATCGATCTGGCGCCGAAGGGGCGGCAAAAGCAGATTCTGGTGCAGAGCGAGTTGCAGTATTTCGCCGAGGACATGTTCGAAAGCCGCGAGCAACAACTCGGCTTCCTGCGCGATCTGTACATGAGTTTCGTCTGAGCCGGACGGCGCGCTGGCGCGCGCCGCGGCATCGGGTGCGAACGGTGTTCGGCGCGGGCCGGTGACGCGCCGTGCGTCCGTGCACCCGGAGCCGATCGCGCAGCGTGCCGGTTCAGCCGGCGCTGCGCAGTTGCGTGACCTTGCCGCCGCCCGGCTGCGCGCGATTGGTTTCGATCCGGAACACCGCCACCGCAGTGGCCAGGCCGCCGGCCTGTTCTTCCATGCTGCGCGCCGCGGCGGTGGCTTCTTCCACCAGCGCGGCGTTGCGCTGGGTCACTTCGTCCAGCTGCATCACCGTGCGGTTGACCTGCTCGATGCCGCTGGATTGTTCGGCGCTGGCGGCGCTGATCTCGCCGATCAGCCCGGTCACGCGCTGCACCGAGCCGACGATCTCGTGCATGGTGGCGCCGGCGCGGTTCACCAGCCCGGAGCCCAGCGTCACCTTCTGCGTGGAGTCTTCGATCAGCTGCTTGATCTCCTTGGCCGCGTCCGCCGAGCGCTGCGCCAGCGAGCGCACTTCCGAGGCGACCACGGCGAAACCGCGGCCCTGCTCGCCGGCGCGCGCGGCCTCGACCGCGGCGTTGAGCGCGAGGATGTTGGTCTGGAACGCGATCCCGTCGATGACGCTGATGATCTCGCCGATGCGCCGCGACGAGGTGCTGATCGCGCTCATCGTGGCGACCACCTCGTCCATCACCTTGCCGCCGGACTGGGCGATCTCGCCGGTGCCGTGCACCAGGCCGTTGGCCTGCTGCGCGTTGTCGGCGTTCTGCTTCACCGCCGAGGTCAGTTCCTCCATCGAGCTGGCGGCTTCCTCCAGGCTGGCCGCCTGCTGCTCGGTGCGGTCGGACAGGTCGGTGTTGCCGGCGGCGATTTCCATCGCCGCGCGGCGGATCGCCTCGACCGCGCCCTGGATGCCGACGATGATCTCGGTCAGCTTGGCCACGGTGCGGTTGGTGTCCTCGCGCAGCCGCGCGAACACGCCCTGCGCGTCGCCGTCGACGCGATGGGTGAGGTCGCCTTCGGCCAGCGCCGCCAGCGCACTGGCCAGCGCCGCCAGGTTGCTCTCCACCGAATCGGAGATGCGGTTGACGCCCTCGGCCAATGACTTGAGCACGCCGTCCATCGACGCGGTATCCAGGCGGCGGCTGAAATCGCCATGCGCGGCGGCGTCGATCACCGCGGTCAGTGCCTGCTCGGCATTGACCTGCGCGGTCACCTCTTCCCACTGCGCGATGGTGCCCAGGCGCACGCCGTCGGCGCCGGTGATCGGGCTGTAGACGAAGTCGATCTGGCGGCCGAAGAACGGCGCGCGCACGCGCTTGGAACCGGTCAGCGCGCGCATGCGGTCGATCGCGGCCTGGCTGTCCGGATAGATGTCGCCGATGCTGCCGCCGACGAACTGCTCGGCGCTGAATTCGGGGCGGAAGCTCTGCACGTCTGGCTCGATCGCGCGCAGCATCTGCAGCAGCTTGCGGTTGGCGAAGTGCACGCGGCCGTCGTCGTCGGCGATGCGGACCATGGTGTCCAGGTCGTCCAGCGCCTGGAGCACGAAGCGGCCGCGGCGTAGTTCGGCCTCGGTCTCGGCCTGGCGTGCGGCCAGCCGCGCCTGCGCCGTCTGTATCGCGCGCAGCAGCGCGGCGTCGGCCGCATCGCTGGCGGGATCGAGGCGTTGCTCGAAGCGGCCTTCGCCCAGCGCCTGCACCGCCTGCAGCGCGCGCTGCGACGGCGCCGCGCGCCGCGTGCCGGCCCAGGACAGCGCCGCCACCAGCAGCGCCGCGGCGGCCAGCGCCGGCGCCAGCCGCGCCAGCGCCGGCCCGTTCGGCCCGAGCTGGCGGCCGAGGTGCAACGCGTACAACGCCATCGCCAACAGGCCCAGCGCATAGGCCAGGGCGAACAGCAAGGCGCGCGGGGGCAGGCGCGAGCCGCCGATTGGGCGAGGGGATGCGGCGTCTGGCAAGGTCATGGCGGCTACCGGCTGGAGAGATCGGCGCAATTCGTGCGCGTCGAAAAATAGATGAATGTGCCTTCCAGTATCGGCCGGCAGGGTCGCTGGCTTGACCGCGGTAAAGACCGCTCGTCGGAAATATCGCGCCTGAATAGGCGAGATAGGTCGCTGAAAACGTTCCATTTTTTTGCCGCAGTGCAATAGGCCGGCGCGGCGATGCCGCTGCCTGCAGCGCACACATACGAACGCGCCACCGGTGGCAGGCAGCGTTCCCGGCACAAAAAAACCGGCCGTCTTGCGACGGCCGGTCGGGTCCAGCGGAAGCGGGCCGGCGTTACTTCGCTGGCGCGGCGTCCGGCAGGGTCCAGGCGATCACGCTGTCGCCGGGCTTGGTTTCCATGCGGTCGTGGCCGCCGATCGCGGCGACGATGTACTGCTTGCCGTTCACCGTATAGCTCAGCGGCGCGGCCTGCGGGCCGGCCGGCACCCGCACTTCCCACAGCAGCTTGCCGGTCTGGGTGTCGTAGCCGCGCAGGAAGTTGTCCAGCGCCGCGCCGATGAAGGTGACGCCGCCGGCGGTGGCCAGCGAGCCGCTGTTGTTCGGCGTGCCCAGTTCGAACTTCATCTTCGACGGGATGCCCATCGGGCCCTGGTCGTAGCCGGTGCCCAGCGGACGCCGCCAGATCACTTGCTGGGTGCGCAGGTCCACGCCGGAGACGTAGCCCCACGGCGGGGCGATGCACGGCGTGTTCAGCGGCGACATCCACGGTTCCTTGCGCGCGCCGTAGGCCAGGCCTTCCTGCGCCATGTAGCCCGGCGTCTTGCTCTTGCCGTTGAATACCGACACCACGCCGAGCTCGTGCATCTTCTCCCGGGTGTAGACGTTCTCGGTGTACGGCAGGCGATTGCTGTTCATCACCATGATGCCGCGCTGCAGGTCCACCGATACGCCGCCCCAGTTGATGCCGCCGTGGTTGCCGGTGAACGACAGCGAGCCGCCCAGGCTGGGTGGAGTGAACATGCCCTGGTAGCGCAGCTGCTTGAACTGGATGCGGCAGGCCAGCTGGTCGAACGGGGTGATGCCCCAGGCGTCGGATTCGACGATGGTCTCGTACCCCTTGCTCGGCGCACCGACGGTGTTGGGCATGCCCGGCGACACCGGCTGGGTCTTGGCGGTCCAGTCGCCGTGGTCGGTGCCCTGCGGCACCGGGAGTTGCTGCACCGGCATGATCGGCTTGCCGGTCTCGCGGTCGAGCACGAACACCTGGCCGGACTTGGTGGCCTGGATCACCGCCGGACGGGTGCCGCCGCCGGGGACCGGGAAATCGACCAGGTTCGGCTGCGGGCCGATGTCGTAGTCCCACAGGTCGTGGTTGACGGTGCGGAAGTGCCAGCGCTCCTTGCCGGTGGCCGCATCCACCGCGACCAGCGAGGCGGTGTATTCCTCTTCCTGCGGGGTGCGGCCCTTGCCGAAGAAGTCGCCGGAGGCGTTGCCGGTGGGCAGGTAGACCAGGCCCAGTTCGTCGTCGGCGGCCATCAGCGACCACACGTTCGGGGTCGAACGGGTATAGGTCTGGCCGGCCGGCGGCGCGGCGTCGATCGCCGGGTTGCCCAGATCCCAGGCCCAGCGCAGCTGGCCGCTGATCGCGTCGAAGGCGCGCACCACGCCGGACGGCGCATCGCGTTCCTGGCCGTCGCGGACCTGGCCGGTGGGCTGGATCACCACGCCGCGCATCACCACCGGCGGCGAGGTCGGGCCGACGAAGCCGGGCTTGGTGTTGCCGGTGTCCTTGTTCAGGTCCACGTAGCCGTGGTCGCCGAAGCTCTCGCACAGCTTGCCGGTGGCGGCGTCGAGCGCGCCCAGGCGGCCATCGACCATCGGCCAGAAGATGCGCTTGGCGCATTCGGCGACCGGGGTGGTGGCCTCGAAGTAGGACACGCCGCGGCAGGTGGTGGCGGCGACGCCGGCCATCGCCTTGGGGTTGGTCTTGGGATCGAAGCGCCAGCGTTCCTTGCCGGTGGTGGCCTCGACCGCGATCACCTTCTGCGTGGGCGTGCAGATGTAGACCAGGTCGCCGACCTTCAGCGGTGTGTTCTGGAACGCATAACCGAGCTTGGAGCCGGCGGGCTTGAGGTCGCCGGTATGGAATTCCCAGGCGATCTTCAGGTCCTTGACGTTGTCAGGCGTGATCTGCGCGCCGGGACTGTAGTGGTTGGACAGGTTGGAGCCGGCGTAGGCGGTCCAGTTGCTGGCGTCGTGGTTGGCGGCGACGTTGCCGTCGGGGCTGTTCACCGTGGCGCGGCTGAACGCGTCCTGCGGGCGCTGCGCGGCCAGCGCCGGATCGGCCAGCTCGACGGTGCGCGGGAAGAACAGCGGCACGAACACCAGCAGCGCGCCGAGGACCGGCAGCACGCCGGTGACCAGCGCGTAACCCAGCCCGGACACCGGCGCCAGGCGCCAGCGCGCCACCTTCCAGAACGGCAACAGCAGCAGGCCGAGCACCGAGATCATCGCCAGGCGCGGGATCAGCGCCCAGCCGTCCAGGCCGACTTCGGCCAGCGCCCAGGCGATGGTCGCGGCCAGGGTCAGGCCGAACAGCCACAGTCCGGCGCGGCGCCCGAGCGCCAGCAGCACGCCGGACACGGCCAGGGCCAGGCCGGCCAGCAGGTAGTACCAGGAGCCGCCGGCGGCGACGAGTTGGCCGCCCATCGCGGCCAGGGCGGCGCCGATCAGGGCGATGACCACGGCATAGGCGACGAACAGCCAGCTGCCGGGTCCGTGTTGCGGAGAGTGAGGGGTCATGGAGAGGGTCTGCAGAAGATCCGGCGGCGCCGTGCTGGCGCAGGAAGATCGTGGAGGGGATCGAGCGCTGGTTCGGCTGCATCGGCGGCGACCTGGCGCTCAACGAGCACGTCGCGCGCCCCTCCCAGGGTTTCGATACGCGGCGTATGGGCGGCGATTTTAAAGGAATCCGCGTGCGCGGTCCGTGACCGTGCAGAAACCTGCGTTCTGCGTGCGGTGGCGTGCCTGCCGCGCGCGGCGATGGCGCCGCCGCGGCAGGTGCGGATCAGCGCCGCTCCAGCGCCTGCAGGTAGCGCTGCCGCCACACGCCGATGTCGTTCTTGCGCAGGTGCTCCATCATGGTCTGCCAGCGTTCGATGCGCTTGGCCTTGGGCAGCGAGGCGGCGGTGGCGATCGCATCGGCGACGCCGTCCAGGTCGTGCGGATTGACCAGCAGCGCTTCCTTCAGTTCGTCGGCGGCGCCGGCCAGCAGCGACAGCACCAGCACGCCCGGATTCTCCGGATCCTGCGCGGCCACGTATTCCTTGGCCACCAGGTTCATGCCGTCGCGCAGCGGCGTCACCAGGCCGACCTGCGCGGCGCGGTAGAAGCCGGTCAACGTGGCGTGGGTGAAGTTGCGGTTGACGTAGCGCAGCGGGGTCCAGTCCGGCTCGGCGTGGCCGCCGTTGATGTGTCCGGCGATCTGTTCGAGCTGGTTGCGCAGTTGTTTGTACTCGGTGACGTCGCCGCGCGAGACCGGCGCGATCTGCAGATAGGTGAGGCTGCCGCGCTGGTCCGGATGCCGCTCCAGGTAGCGCTCGAAACCGAGGAAGCGTTCGGGCAGGCCCTTGGAGTAGTCCAGCCGGTCCACGCCGATCGCCAGCTGGCGGTCGCGCAGGCTGCTGCGCAGGTCGCGCACCGCCGGCTTGGTCACCGCCGCGCGCGCCTGCTGCGCGATCAGTTCGGTGTCGATGCCGATCGGGAATTTCTCGGCGCGGAAGCGGCGCCCGCCGGGCGCTTCCAGCACGCCGTCCTTGATCACCTTGCCGCCGCCGAACAGGCGCACGTAGGCCTGGAAGCGGTCCACGTCGCGCTGGGTCTGGAAGCCGACCAGGTCGTAGGCGTAGAAGCCGGAGAACAGCCGCGCATGATCGGGCAGGGCCTGGATCAGGTCGGCCGAGGGGAACGGCACGTGCAGGAAGAAGCCGATGCGGCAGCCGATGCCGCGCTCGCGCAGCAGCGAGGCCAGCGGGATCAGGTGGTAGTCGTGGATCCACACCGTGTCGTCTTCGCGCAGCAGCGGCGCCAGCTTCTCGGCGAACATCGCGTTGACCCGGCGGTAGCCCTCGCGGGTGGCGCGGTCGTAGTCGACCAGGTCCAGGCGGAAGTGCAGCAGCGGCCACAGCGTGCGGTTGGCGAAGCCGTTGTAGTACGCGTCCAGGTCGGCGCGGTTGAGGTCCATGGTGACGAAGCGGATGTCGCCCTGGGTCTGCTCGTGCATCGCGCCGCTGTCGCCGCGCACGGTCTTGCCGCTCCAGCCGAACCACACCCCGCCGCGTTCCTTCAACGCGGCGAGCAAGCCCACCGCCAGGCCGCCGGCGCGGTTCTCGCCGGGCAAGGCCACGCGGTTGGATACCACTACGAGTCTGCTCATGAAGCCTCCTGCCAGCTGCGCGACAAGCGCATCGCGGCGATGATCAACCCCACATGCGAATAGGTCTGCGGGAAATTGCCCCAGGCCTCGCCGTTGTCGAAGGCTAGATCCTCCGACAGCAAGCCCAGGTGATTGCGGCGCGCGAGGATGCGCTCGAACAGTTCGCGCGCTTCGTCCTTGCGCCCGATCGCGGCGAGCGCGTCGATGTACCAGAACGTACAGATGGTGAAGCTGGTTTCCGGCGCGCCGAAATCGTCCGGCGCCACGTAGCGGTACAGCGCGTCGCCGTGCTTGAGGTCGCGGCCGATCGCCTCGACCGTGGCGACGAAGCGCGCATCGTCCGGGGCGATGAAGCCGATGTCGGCCAGCAACAGCAGCGAGGCGTCCAGGCGATGGCCGTTGAAGGTGTCGGTGAAGTGGCCGCGCTCGGCGCTCCAGGCGTCGGCCAGCACCCGCGCGTGGATGGTGTCGGCGCGTTCGCGCCAGTACGCCACGCGTGCGTCCAGGCCCAGCCGCGCGGCGATCTTGGCCAGGCGGTCGCAGGCGGCCCAGCACATCGCGCTGGTGTAGGTGTGGACCTCGGCGCGGCCGCGGAATTCCCACAGCCCGGCGTCGGGCACGTCGTGCAGCGCGAACGCGTGCTCGCCCAGCGGCTCCAGGCGCAGGAAGGTGTCCTTGTCGCCGGGATCCTTCAGGCGCAGGTCGAAGAACAGTTGCGTGGAGGCGAGCACCACGCTGCCGTACACGTCGTGCTGTTTCTGGATCCAGGCCAGGTTGCCGCGCCGCACCGGACCCATGCCGCGGTAGCCGGCCAGCGATGGGACTTCGTGTTCTTCCAGCGCCGCCTCGAAGCCGATGCCGTACAGCGGCTGCAGGCTGCCGTCTGTGGTGGCGATGTTGAAGATGTAGCCGAGGAACTGCTCCATGGTGCGGGTGGCGCCGAGCCGGTTCAGCGCGCGCACCACGAACGCGGCGTCGCGCAGCCAGCAATAGCGGTAATCCCAGTTGCGCGGGGTGTCCGGCGCTTCGGGGATGGAGGTGGTCATCGCCGCGATGATCGCGCCGCTGTCCTCGTACTGGCATAGCTTCAGGGTGATCGCGCTGCGGATCACCGCGTCCTGCCAGTCCAGCGGCACCGACAGGTAGCGCACCCACTCGCGCCAGTATTCCTCGGTGCGTTCCTGCGCTTCCTGGATGTAGCCGGTCAGCGAGCGGGTCAGCGATTCGTCCACGCCGAGCATCAGGTTGACCGGGTGGCTGAGCACGAACGGCAGCTCGTCGCGGATGAAGCGCACCGGCACGTCGGTGGTCAGTCGCAGGGTGAAATCGGGCAGCAGCCAGCGCACGTGGTTGCTGCCCCAGGTGCTTTCCGGCTTGCGCGCGCCCCAGTCGGCCAGCGGCCGCGCCAGCACGCGGATGCGCGGGTTGCCGGACAGCGGCCGCACCTGGCGGATGATGCTGACCGGGCGGTAGAAGCGGCCGTTGTTGCGCCAGCGCGGCGCGAAGTCGATCACTTCCACCGCGCCGCCGTGCGCGTCGCGCAGCACGGTGCGCAGGATCGCGGTGTTGGCCAGGTAGTGCTGCTCGCTGTCGGCGAAATCTTCCAGCTCAATGCTGAAATCGCCGCCGTCATGGTCGCGCGGCGACAGCAGTGCGCAGAACGCCGGGTCGCCGTCGAATGCCGGCAGGCAGCTCCACACCACGCGGGCCTGCTTGTCGACCAGCGCGCCGAAACTGCCGTTGCCGATCACGCCGAGGTCGAGGTTGGGAGAACTCATGGAGGAAGCAGATCCTTGTGCGCGGTCGGGGAGGGGGCGAAGCGGGGCATTGCCGCTGGGCGCGGTGCTCATGCAGCGTTGTCGCGCAACCAGGCGTGTACGCCGCGCGGATCGGGCAAGGCGTACGTCGCCGCGCTGTGTTCGCGCGTACCGACCAGCACGCTCCAGCCGCCGGCGGCATTGGCCGCGGCGAAGCCGAACTCGTCGGTGAGGTCGTCGCCGACGAACACCGGGCGGCGGCCCTGGAACGGCGGCTGCTGCAGCAGCGCGGTCAGCGCCAGGCCTTTGTCGCTGCCCTCGGGCACGAACTCGACCACGTGGTCGCCGGGCTGCAGGCGGTAGCCGGGCAGCGCATCGATCTGCGCATGGGCGAAGGCCAGGACCTGCGGACCGGCCTCCGGCGCGGCGCGCCAGTGCAGCGCCAGGCTGGCGCCCTTGTCTTCGACCAGCACGCCGGGATGCGCCTGGCGCAGGTGCGCGGCGCGTTGGTGCAAGCCGTGCAGCCATTGCGAAGTGTCGGCGGGCATCGCCGCGCGGGCATTGATGTCGCTGCGCAGTTCGTGGCCGTGCAGGCCGGCGGCCGGCAGGCGCAGCGGCGCGAACAGCGCGTCCAGCTGCGCCAGCGGGCGGCCGCTGACCAGCGCCAGCGCACCGTGCAGGCGGTCGCTGATGCGGCCGATCGCCTCGCGCACCTCGGGCAGCAGGTGCACGCCGTCGGGGCGATCGGCGAATTCGATGAGGGTGCCGTCCACGTCCAGGAACAATGCGCAGGCATCGTCCAGGCGCGGCGGCGGCGGTCGGAGGGGGAGCGCGTCTGCCATGCGTTCATGATGAACGAGACAGCGTTAGGGCCAAGTGGAGTGGCCGGGATTAGGGAGTGGGGATTCGGGATTGGCAAAAGCCATGCAGGGACCCGCTGTTGCGAATCCCCAATCCCAAATCCCCAATCCCGCACCTTCGTCAGAAGGTGTACCGCACGCGCCCGTAGTAATAAGCGCCATTGCTGCCGATCGGCGACAGTACGTCGTAGGGCAGGTTGCCGAAGTAGTAGATGTCGGTGTTGGAGCGGTCGGAGTAGTTGTCGGTGAGGTTCTGCCCGCCCAGCGCCACGCTCCACTGCGGGGTGATGCGGTACTCGACCTCGGCGTCGAGCTGCCACTCGGCGCCGTAGGTCTGCCGCGGCACGTAGCCGTCGCCGAAGTCGAACACGCGGGTGGCGCTGCCGTAGCGGCTGACCCGGGTCTGCAGCGCCCAGCGGTCGTTGCTCCAGTTCACCGCGAACTGGGCGCGGGTGCGCGGCGCGGCGTCGGTCAGGGTGTTGCTCTCCTCCACGCCGAACAGCACGTAGTCCGGGTTCAGCGCCAGCAGCTGCGGCGGCGTGGCGACCAGGTTCTTCAGTTCGGTCTTGGCGTAGCTCCAGGTGCCGGTCAACTGCAGCTGGCCGTCGCCCAGCGCCTGCCGCCAGTTGCTGACCAGTTCCGCGCCGCGGGTGCGGGTGTCGGCGGCGTTGACGAAGAAGCTGGCGCTCTGCAGGCCGGTGACGCCGAAGTTCTGCGCCACGAACGCGGTCAATGCATCGCCGCTGATGTCTTCGGACAGCGCGATGCGGTCGTCGATGTCGATCTGGAACAGGTCCAGCGACAGGTCGAAGTGCGAACCGATGCGGCTGGTGAAGCCGAGGCTGTAGTTGACCGATTTCTCCGGCTTCAGCTCCTTCGCGCCCAGCGCCTGCGCGATCGGGTTGTTGACCGACAGCAGCCGGCCCTGCAGCAGCTGGCCGGCCGCGTCGTAACCGGTGGAGGTGGCTTCGTAGCCGATCTGGCTCAGCGACGGTGCGTGGAAGTTGTTGGAGATCGCGCCGCGCAGCGCGAACGCCGGCACGAACTCGTAGCGCGCGGCCAGCTTGCCGGTCAGTTCGCCGCCGAAATCCTGGTAGTGCTCGTAGCGCGCGGCCAGGTCGGTGGAGAACTTGTCGCCGAACTGGCTGGACACGCTGGCGTAGGCGCTGGCGACGTTGCGCGACAGGTCGGCCGCGTCCTGCGGGGTCAGCCCGCCGCCGGCCTGGGCGCCGGTGGGGCGGTCGGTGTAAGCGCCGGCAGCGTAGCTGGCCGGGTCGCCGGGACGGGTACGGTAATGCTCGCGGCGAAATTCCACGCCGCTGCCGACGGTGTGTGTGGCGCCGGCGGCGTCGAAGCTGCGGCTCAGGTCGAGGTTGGCCACGCTCTGCTCGAAGGCGTAGTCGCCGGTCTTGAAGCGGGTCGGGCTGCCCGGGCCGAGCGAGGCGTTGAGCGAGTTCTTCAGCCGGTAGGTGAAGTCGTTGCGGCCGTAGTCGACACTGGCGTCGTAGGCCCACTCGCCCCATTGCCCGCGCGCGCCGGCCACGCTCTGGATGTCGCGGTTCTCGCCCAGCGACACCGGGCGGTAGCCGTTCGGGTAGACCTCGGTCCAGTTGGCGTCGCTGTCGGGATAGCGGAAATAGTTGGCGCCCTGCGTGTCGCGCTGGTTGTAGGTGCCGAAGAAATAGAACTCGCTGGTCTGGCCGAACGGCAGCTTGCCGTTGATCCAGGCATTGAGGTCCTTGCTGGCGCCGTCGCCGAGCACGTAGTTGCGCTTGCCGGCCAGGGCCAGGTTGGCCGGGGTCTGCGCCTCGAACGGCGGGATCTGGTCGTAGCCGGCGCGGTTGGTGCCCTCGCGGTTCTTCAGTTCCAGGCCGACCTTGAAGAAGCCGCCGTCGTCGCCCAGGCGGGTGCCGACCTTGGCGCTGGCGTAGCTGGTCTGGCCGTCGGTGACGGTGCGGTCGATCGGCTTCACGTCGGTGTGGTTGGCGCCGAAGCTGGCTTCCAGCGCGCCGCTGTCCGGATCGTCGTCGAGGATCACATTGATCACCCCGGCCACCGCGTCCGAGCCGTACTGCGCGCCGGCGCCGTCGCGCAGCACTTCGATGCGCTTGATCGCGCTGATCGGGATCGAGTTGAAGTCCACCGGGGTGGTGCCCTTGCCGATCTTGCTGTCGGTGTTGACCAGCGCCGAGGTGTGGCGGCGCTTGCCGTTGACCAGCACCAGCACCTGGTCGGGCGAGAGCCCGCGCAGCTGCGCGGCGCGGATGTGGTCGGCGCCGCCGGAGTTGGACTGGCGCGGGAAGTTGAACGAGGGCAGCAGGGCCTGCAGCGCGCTGCCGAGTTCGCCGTTTACCACGCCGGCCTTGCGGATGTCCTCGGCGCTGAGCACGTCCACCGGCGCGGTGGACTCGAGCACGGTGCGGCCGCTGGCGCGGGTACCGGTGACGATCACCGTGTCCAGGTTGGTCGCGGTGCCGGGATCGGCCTGCTGGGCCAGGGCGGGGGCCGACAGGGCCAGGGCGATGGCCAGGCTCAGCGGGCGGGCGAACGGATACGACATGGGGGCTCTCTCCTGCGGTGACGCAAAGACCGCTGCGGCGGTGGTCCGTGCCGCGCAGGCGGAATACAATTCGGGTACATCCATCCGGATGAAGCGATATATTATCTTATCGTTAACGCGGCGGCGAGCCGTCCGTTCCACCGCGTTCGGCATGAGCTGATGCCCGGCGGTTATCGGGCGCGCGCCGCCACGGTCGCCTACCATCGCGTCCTTCCGTTCCGCTTCCGAGACCTGCCGATGCTGTTGCGTGCCCCCTTGCTTGCCGTGTTCCTGGCCCTGACCGCCTGCGCCAGCGTCGCGCCGTCCGCTTCCACCGCGCCGGCCAAGGTCGGCGCCGCCATGCAGGGCGATGCCGCGCGGCCGGCGCAGGCCAGCGGCTGGGTGCGCAGCGAGCTGTACTTCGGGGTCGGCGAGGAAAGCGGCCCGGCCGATCGTCCGCAGGCCGAGCCGATCAGCGAGGCGCAATGGCGCGCGTTCCTGGACAAGCAGGTCACGCCGCGCTTCCCCGACGGCCTGACCGTGTTCGATGCCTACGGGCAGTGGCTGTTCCGCGGCGCCAAGGAGCCGAACCGGCTCAACACCAAGGTGCTGGTGATCCTGCACGAGGACACCCCGCAGCGCCGCGCCGACATCGAGGCGATCCGGCTGGCGTGGAAGCAGGCGACCGGGCACCAGTCGGTGCTGTGGTCGCGGCAGCCGGTGGAGGTGTCGTTTTGAAGCCGGGATTCGGGAGTGGGGAGTGGGGATTCGGAAGGGCGGGGCGGTGACGTTTTCGATCCGCCAGGACGATCTGTCCGGTGAGGCGGTGCGTGCGTTGCTCGCGTACCACCTGCAGCAGATGCATGCGCAGTCGCCGCCGGGCAGCGTGTATGCGCTGGACCTGTCAGGACTGCAGCGCGCCGACGTGACCGTATGGAGTGTGTGGCGCGGCGACGCGCTGGCCGCGGTCGGTGCGCTGCGTGTGCTCGACGATGGCGGCGGCGAACTGAAGTCGATGCGCACCCATCCGCACTTCCTGCGCCAGGGCGCGGCCGCGGCGCTGCTCGAGCACATCGTCGCCGCCGCACGCGCCGCCGGCCTGCAGCGGCTGAGCCTGGAGACCGGCAGCGGCGCGGCCTTCGACGCGGCGCTGGGCCTGTACCGGCGACGCGGTTTCCGCAATGGACCGGCGTTCGCCGACTACGTGCCGAGCGCGTTCAACCAGTTCCTGCATCTGGATCTGTAGCCGCGGCGCGGAGGCGCAAGCCGGGATGCTGCATCCCTGCTCGCGCGCCAATCCGCAGGCGCCGCTTCCATTACCATCCATCGACCCCCAACGCAGCCACCGCCCGCATGCCCAGCACCGCTCCTGTTTCGTCGCGCCCGCGCTGGTTCGTCGCCGGCGATCTCAACGGTTTCTTCGGCCTGGTGGTCGACAACCTGTCGATCCTCGGCTTCATCACCCTGGCCCTGGTCGGGCTGTTCCAGTTCCCGGCCGAGGTGATCTATACGCGGATGATTCCCGGCACCGCGTTCGGCGTGCTGATCGGCAACCTGCTGTACACCTGGATGGCGCGCCGGCTGGCCGCGCGCAGCGGGCGCAGCGACGTCACCGCGATGCCGCTGGGCCTGGACGCGCCGACCAGCATCGGCATGGCGCTGCTGGTGCTCGGCCCGGCGTTCGTGCGCTACAAGCAGCAGGGCCTGGACCCGCAGGCCGCGGCGCTCGCCACCTGGCACCTGGGCATGGCCGCGCTGGTGGTGATGGGCCTGCTGAAGACCGTGCTGTCGTTCTTCGGCGATGCGGTCACCCGCGCGCTGCCGCGGGCCGCGCTGCTCGGCTCGATCGCCGGCATCGCGCTGGTGCTGATGGGCTTCCTGCCGCTGCTGGAAACGCTGCGCGCCCCGCTGGTCGGGCTGGTGGTGCTGGGCCTGCTGCTGTACGTGCTGATCGCCAAGGGCCGGCTGCCGTACGGCCTGCCGGGCGTGCCGCTGGCGCTGGTGCTGGGCACCGGCCTGTACTACTGGTCGAACGCGGCCGGTTTCGGCATTCCCGGCTACCAGGCGCCGCAGTGGGTGGCGCCGCAGCTGGTGCTGCCGTGGCCGAGCCTGGGCTTCGTCGCCGGCCTGGCCGACACCGTGCCGCTGCTGCCGCTGCTGCTGCCGTTCGGCCTGCTGATGGTGGTCGGCGGCATCAACGTCAGCGAGAGCGCACGCGCCGCCGGCGACGACTACCGCACCCGCGACATCCTGCTGGTCGAGGCCTGCTCGACCCTGGTCGCCGGCGTCTGCGGCGGCGTCGCCCAGACCACGCCCTACATCGGCCAGCCGGCCTACAAGCACATGGGCGCGCGCAGCGGCTACACGCTGCTGACCGGGCTGTTCATCGGCCTGGGCGGCATGCTCGGGCTGGTCGCCGGGCTGGTGCAGTGGCTGCCGCTGGCGGTGCTGGCGCCGATCATCGTGTACGTGGCCATCGACATCACCACCCAGGCGTTCCAGGCCACGCCCAAGCGCCACGCCGGGGCGATGGTGCTGGGCTTCCTGCCGTCGGTGGCCTACCTGCTGGCGATCAAGGCGCCGGGCTGGATCCCGGCGGACAAGCTGGCCGCGCTGACCACCACGCTGGACGGCCACGGGTTGCCGGAGCTGGCGGTGATCTTCACCCTGGGCAACGGCTTCATCATCACCGCGATGCTGTGGACCGCGGCGGTGGCGGCGATGGTCGATGGGCGCCTGCGCCGCGCCGCCGTGTTCCTGCTGGTGGCGGCCGCGCTGACCCTGTTCGGGCTGATCCATTCGGTGGATCCGCGCGGCGGCATCTACCTGCCATGGACGCTGAGCGGCCTGCCCAAGCTGATCGCCTGGCAATTCGCCGGCGGCTACGTGGCGCTGGCCGCGCTGCTCGGCCTGCTGTCGCTGCAGAAGCCGCGTGCGGTGCTGGTGGACTGAGCGCCTGCGCCGGCCGCTCGCTGGAGAATGCGATGACGATGACAGGCGCCGCCGTGCGCGCGGGTTTGCTGCTGTCGTGCCTGGCCTGGATGCCGAGCGCTGCGGCGGTGTCGTTCGACTGCGCCAAGGCGTCCAGCGCGGTCGAGCGCCTGTTGTGCACGGACAAGCGATTGGATGCCGCCGACGAATCGCTGGCCCGGCGCTATGTGGCGCTCGTGGCGGTGGTGCCGGCCGCGCAGCGGCAAGGCGTGCGCAGTGCGCAGCAGGCTTGGTTGGCGCAGCGCAATGGCTGTCTGGCCCAGTCGGATCCGGGCGCCTGCCTGAAGCAGCGGATCGAGGCGCGGATACGCACGTTGGACAGCCAGTTCGCGCCGCAGGCGGCGCGCTTCGATCGCATCGTCGCCGGGATTCCCGCTGCGCCGGCCGCGGCAGCCGTGCAATTGCGCGCCTACGACGGCGGGCTGGCCTCGGCCTGGCTGGTGTATCTGCACCGCTTCGTGCCGGCGGCGGGGGTTGGTGCGGCGGAAGCTCGGGCGCGATTCGCCGATGCCAGCGCCGCCTTGCGCCAGCAGGATCCGGTGGCGGCCGGGATGCTCGACGCTGCCGAGCCGGCCGACCGCCAGGCCGCGCAAGCGCGCGATCTGACCCTGCTGCGGCTGTGGATCGAACGCAGCGGCTACAGCGTGGACGCCACCACGCGTCCCGACACGCGGCCATACATGCATTGTTTCGTGTTCGCGCAGCAGGGCAAGGCCGCTTACGAGGCGATGGGGCCGTTGTACGGGTCCAGCCGCGATCTCGACGCACCGATCTGCGCACCGCAGCCGGGCCTGTTCGACCAGCCGGCGTGGAAGCAGCTGTACAAGGCGTTTGCCAGTCTGATCGACAAGGCCTCCGACGATGCCGGCACGATGCGCTACGCGGATTTCGCAGGATGGCGCGTGCTCTCGCTGCAGGCCACGCAGTCGCCACGGCTGTTTCTGCAGCGGCCGCAAGACGCAGCACCCAGGCGCGATCCGGCAGCGGCGATCGCCGGCTGGCGCGATGCGGCGCTGTGGCCTGAAGCGGATCGCAAGGCAGCGTTGAACGCCTTGCAGCCGGCGCGCGCGACGACGGCGCGCTGGCTGATCGAACACAAGGCGATGCCGGCGGCGCAGGCCGAGCAGGTTGCCGCCGCCATCGTCGCCGACTGGGTCGGTGCGCGCATCGCCTTCGGCGAAGGGACCACTGGCTAGCGTCGCGCGTCCCGCGTGCGGCGGCGCCGCGCGCCGAGGCTGAACGCTGGCCGTCCCGCGGTGGAACCGGCGGCGAGCGCAGTGGTCACACCTGCCACTGTTCAACGGAGAACCGGACACCATGCAGCCACGTCATTCGCCCTGGCCCTGGATCCTGGTCGCTGTGCTGGTGGCCGCTGCCGCGGCGTGGCTGTTCCGCGACAACCTGAGCGCGCTGTTGCGTGGCGCAACGCCTGCGCCTGCTGCGGTGGCGCCGCCCGCTGCGCCGAGCGCGGCGCCGTCCGCGCCCGTGGCCACACCGCCAGCGCCGCCGCCGATCCAGCATCCGATCGATCCCGCCGCCGCCGCCGATGCGGCGATCCCGGCGCTGGCCGACAGCGACGCGGCGGCGTGGGCCGAACTGGTGACGCTGGCCGGCAGCGACGCGCCGCTGGCGCTGTTGATCCGCGACCATCTGATCCAGCGCGCGGTGACGATGATCGACAACCTGCCGCAGCGCCGCGTCGCCGCGCGCACCCTGGTCTTGAAGCCGGTGCCTGGGCAACTGCAGGTCGCCACCGATGCGGCCGGCGCCAGCGTGATCGACGCGGCCAACGCGCAACGCTACGCCCCGTACGTGCAGGCCTTCACCCAGGCCGATGCCGGCGCGATGGTGGCCGCGTACCGGCGCTTCTATCCCTTGTTCCAGCAGGCGTATGTGGAGCTGGGCTATCCCAAGGGCTATTTCAACGACCGCCTGGTGCAGGTGATCGACCATCTGCTGCAGGCGCCGGTGCCGACAGCGCCGCCGGCGGTGATCGCCGATGCGCGCACCGGCAAGTACCGCTTCGTCGATCCGGCGCTGGAATCGCTGTCGGTCGGGCAGAAGGCGCTGCTGCGCCTGGGGCCGACGCAGGCCGAGGCCGTGCGCAAGCAACTGCAGGCGATCCGTACGGCGTTGGTGCGGACCTGAGGGCTGTTGGCTTGATAGGCACGCGCCTTACCGGTGGCAACATGGAACCGCAGCGACGACGCGGCTGACATGCGCGCACCAGCGGGTACCCCCAGGCCCCATGTAGGAGCGGCTTCAGCCGCGACGAACGAAGACACGGACCGCATGCCTTCGACCAAGTGTCGGTGCCGAAGGCCTGCACGCATCACGCATCAGCCATCCAGCTCCGGATAGCGCCGGAAAATCCCGTTGTCGTTGAACGGCAGGCGCCGCTCCGACGCCAGATACGCGGCGATGGCGGGACGGTCGGACACCCGCTGCTGCAGGGCGCGCAGTTGCGGCAGCTTCGGCGAAAGCTTCTTCATCGCGCCGGGGAACGCGTAGTCCAGTCCGCTCATCAGCTGGAACAGCGACAGGTCCACGTAGGAGTGCTCGCGCAATGCGTGGCGACCGCCGCCCTGGCTCATGACCTGCTCGAAATAGCCGAGGAACTTGGGCAGGCGCTGCGTGCGCAGGTCCTCGGCGCGGCGCCGCGCCTCCGGCTTCTGGTCTTCGTAGTACAGCGCGCTGCCGATGGGGTGGTGGCTGTCGTGGATCTCGGTCACCAGGTCGGCGATGGTCAGCTGCAGTTGCAGCGCCTGCATGCGCCGCGACTCGCTGTCCGGCACCAGTCCCAGCGAAGGGCCCAGGTAGTGCAGGATGTTGGCGACCTGCGCGATCACCAGCCGCCCGGCCTTGAGGAACGGCGGGGCGAACGGCCGCGCGCCCGGCTGCTCGCCGTCGAGAAAGGGCTGCAGGACCGCGTCGCCTTCCTCGCGGGCGACGTCGCGGTAGGCCGCGCCGGCATCCTCCAGCGCCAGTCGCACGAACTCGCCGCGGCCCTGGATGCCGGTCCAGTAGTAGAGGTCGTAGTGCATTGCGGCTCCTGTGCGGGAAGGTTCGGAAGCGCGAGGGTAGGGGCTGTAGCGGTAGCGGCGTGTGACCGTGCGGCGACCGGCGCAGGGAACCGTGCGCTGGCGAAGGCGCCCTGCCGGGCCGCGGCCCGGCAGGGCGCACGCGCGCATCGCGGCCGTCACGGTGCCTGGCGTGCAGCCCTCGCCAGGCGCTCCGCCAGGCGGCGCGGACGTATACAGACCGCGCCGCGGCCTTGAAACATGCCGCGCCAACCGCATTTGACTAGCATGCCGGTGCGGCCGGCCCCCCTTTCAGAGGAACTTCCCGATGCGGATGGACAAGCTCACGTCGCGTTTCCAGCAGGCGCTGGCCGACGCCCAGTCGCTGGCCGTGGGCCGCGACCACACCATCGTCGAGCCGGTGCACGTGTTCACCGCGCTGCTCGACCAGTCCGGCGGCAGCACCCGGCCGCTGCTGGCGCAGGCCGGGGTCAACGTGCCGGTGCTGCGCGAGCGGCTGGGCGAGGCGCTGGACAAGCTGCCCAAGGTCAGCGGCCAGCCCGGCAACCTGTCGATCGGCAACGACCTGAGCCGGCTCCTCAACCAGACCGACAAGCTGGCGCAGCAGCACAACGACCAGTTCATCGCCAGCGAGTGGTTCGTGCTGGCCGCGGCCGACGATGCCGGCGCGCTGGGCCTGGCGCTGCGCGCCGCCGGCGCCGACAAGAAGAAGCTCGAAGCGGCCATCGACAAGCTGCGCGGCGGCGAGACGGTGCAGTCGGAAAGCGCCGAGGACCAGCGCCAGGCGCTGGAGAAGTACACCATCGACCTCACCGCGCGCGCCGAGAGCGGCAAGCTGGATCCGGTGATCGGCCGCGACGAGGAAATCCGCCGCACCATCCAGGTGTTGCAGCGGCGCACCAAGAACAACCCGGTACTGATCGGCGAACCCGGCGTCGGCAAGACCGCCATCGTCGAGGGCCTGGCCCAGCGCATCGTCAACGGCGAAGTGCCGGAAGGCCTGCGCGGCCGCCGCGTGCTGTCGCTGGACATGGGCGCGCTGATCGCCGGCGCCAAGTTCCGCGGCGAGTTCGAGGAGCGGCTGAAGGGCGTGCTCAACGACCTGTCCAAGACCGAAGGCCAGGTCATCCTGTTCATCGACGAACTGCACACCATGGTCGGCGCCGGCAAGGCCGACGGCGCGATGGATGCGGGCAACATGCTCAAGCCGGCGCTGGCGCGCGGCGAGCTGCACTGCATCGGCGCCACCACGCTGGACGAGTACCGCAAGTACATCGAGAAGGACGCGGCGCTGGAGCGTCGCTTCCAGAAGGTGTTCGTCGGCGAGCCGACGGTCGAGGACACCATCGCGATCCTGCGCGGGCTGAAGGAGCGCTACGCGGTGCACCACGGCGTGGAGATCACCGACCCGGCGATCGTCGCCGCGGCCACGCTGTCCAACCGCTACATTGCCGACCGCCAGCTGCCGGACAAGGCGATCGACCTGATGGACGAGGCCGCCAGCCGCATCCGCATGGAGATCGACTCCAAGCCCGAGGAACTGGACCGCCTGGAGCGGCGGCTGATCCAGCTCAAGATCCAGCGCGAAATGCTGAAGAAGGAAAAGGACGAGGCCTCGCGGCAGCGCCTGGCCGACCTGGAAAGCGACATCGACAAGCTCGAGCGCGAGTTCTCCGACCTCGACGAGGTGTGGCGTTCGGAGAAGGCCACCTTGCAGGGCGCGACCCGGATCAAGGAGCAGATCGAGCAGGCGCGGGTCGAGCTGGAAGCGGCGCAGCGCCGGCAGGACTACGCCAAGATGAGCGAGATCCAGTACGGCCTGCTGCCGAACCTGGAGAAGCAGCTGGCCGCGGCCGGCGATGCCGAGCACCACGATTTCAAGCTGGTGCAGGACCGGGTCACCGCCGAGGAGATCGCCGAGGTGGTGTCGCGCTGGACCGGCATTCCGGTCAACCGCATGCTCGAAGGCGAGCGCGACAAGCTGCTGCGAATGGAGGACGAACTGCACCGGCGCGTGGTCGGCCAGGAAGAGGCGATCAAGGTGGTATCCGACGCGGTGCGGCGTTCGCGCGCCGGCCTGTCCGATCCGAACCGGCCCAGCGGCTCGTTCCTGTTCCTGGGTCCGACCGGCGTCGGCAAGACCGAGCTGTGCAAGGCGCTGGCCGAGTTCCTGTTCGACAGCAGCGAGGCGATGATCCGCATCGACATGAGCGAGTTCATGGAGAAGCATTCGGTGGCGCGGCTGATCGGCGCGCCTCCGGGCTACGTCGGCTACGAGGAAGGCGGCTACCTGACCGAGGCGGTGCGGCGCCGGCCGTATTCGCTGATCCTGCTCGACGAGGTGGAGAAGGCGCACAGCGACGTGTTCAACATCCTGCTGCAGGTGCTCGACGACGGCCGCCTCACCGACGGCCAGGGCCGCACCGTGGACTTCCGCAACACCGTCATCGTGATGACCTCGAACCTGGGCTCGCACCAGATCCAGGAACTGAGCGGCGACGGCTCGGCCGAGGCCTACACGCAGATGAAGGCGGCGGTGATGGGCGTGGTGCAGGCGCATTTCCGCCCGGAATTCATCAACCGCCTGGACGACATCGTGGTGTTCCATCCGCTGGACAAGGCGCAGATCAAGTCGATCGCGCGCATCCAGTTGAGCGGCCTGGAGAAGCGCCTGGCCGAGCGCGGGCTGAAGATCGAACTCAGCGACCGCGCGCTGGAACTGCTCGGCAACGTCGGCTTCGATCCGGTGTACGGCGCGCGGCCGCTGAAGCGCGCGATCCAGTCGCAACTGGAAAACCCGCTGGCGCAGCAGATCCTGTCCGGGCAGTTCCTGAGCGGCGACACCATCAACGTCGGCGCCGAAGGCGGGCACCTCACGTTCCAGAAGGCCTGAGGCGCGGCGAAGCGCCGCTCGCGTTCATTGCCCGATCGGTAGACGGCGCCGTTGCAACGGCGCCGGCTTTTTTCCGCCATGCAGTGGCGCGTGGCGCCTATTTCGCCAGGGAAAGAGAGATTTCCGCCACGCATGCCGCCTCGGGGTGGGCGCGTTGTTCCACGAACAGGCCCTGCAACGTGGCCCCGACGGCAAGCTTGTCGCGCCGGAAGCTGGCGCTGACGCCATAGTCCGATTCCGCGAACGCCTGGCTGGGCGGCTCCAGGGAGTAGTACTGCTTGGAGAAACCGGCGGCGGCGAGCCTGTCCGCCAATTGGCCGAGCCGCAGCGGGCACACCCCGTCCATGTCGCGATAGCGGTAACCCTGCTCGCCATCCGCGGATGCCGCGGTATCCGCGTGCGAACTGATGGAGAGCGAGAGCGACGCCTCTTCCGGCGTGTACGTCGCTTCGATCCGTTGCTGGAATGCGGTGCCCGGTGCGTCGACGTAGGCGACGAAGACGCTGCCGACCGTTTGCGGTGGCGAGGGATTCCACGGCTCGGCGCGCGGGGGCGGCAGCATGCCAGGAAGGAAGTCGACCTCGAAGCGGTCGCACAGATGGGCGAACTTCAAGGCCGCCTCGTCGCCGGCGATCACCGCGTCGAGCACGCCGAGATAGCGTTGCGTCAGGATCTTCGCGGAAACGCCGTCGCTGGACGCGCGATCGGCAGCATGCCGCTGCTGCGGCGTAGCGCAATTGCCTGGCTGGCTCCATTGCTCCATGACGTAGGACGGCGACGGCGCAGCCCGCGCGAACACGGGCAGGACCAGGAGCAACAGCGAGAATGGGCGGGCGGCGGCGTGGTTCATCGGGGAGCATCCTGCGTGCAGACCAACCCATGATACGAGGCGACTGCGCACCGCCGCACCGCCGCACCGCCGCGGCCGCTCAGCCGCGCAAGCGCCCGCGTCCGCATGCGCTGACAACCCCGCGGCATGGCCTCATAACCGCAGGTTTGCATTCGCCGCCACGCATGGCGCTATCGTCTCGGCTCCTCTTGCCGAGACCCGCTCATGTCCGACCCGAACTGGAAGCTGGAAACCATCGCCGTGCATGGCGGCTACCGCCCCGATCCGACCACGCGCGCGGTGGCGGTGCCGATCTACCAGACCGTGGCCTATGCCTTCGACGACACTCAGCACGGCGCCGACCTGTTCGACCTGAAGGTGCAGGGCAACATCTACAGCCGCATCATGAATCCCACCACCGATGTGCTCGAGCAGCGCATCGCCGCGCTGGAAGGCGGCATCGGCGCGCTGGCGGTGGCCTCCGGGCAGGCCGCGGTGACCTACGCGATCCAGACCATCGCCGAGGCCGGCGACAACATCGTCTCCTCCAGCGCGCTGTACGGCGGCACCTACAACCTGTTCGCGCACACGCTGCCGCTGTCGGGCATCGAAACCCGCTTCGCCGACTACCGCGATCCGAACGCGTTCGCCGGGCTGATCGACGACCGCACCAAGGCGATCTTCGTCGAGTCGATCGGCAATCCGCGCGGCAACGTCACCGACCTGGAAGCGGTCGCCGCGATCGCGCATGCGCACGGCGTGCCGCTGATCGTCGACAACACGGTGCCCACGCCGTACCTGCTGCGGCCGATCGACTTCGGCGCCGACATCGTGGTGCATTCGCTGACCAAGTACCTGGGCGGGCACGGCACCAGCCTGGGCGGGGCGATCGTGGACTCGGGCAAGTTCCCGTGGGCGGCGCACGCGCAGCGTTTCCGCCGCCTCAACGAACCGGACGTGAGCTACCACGGCGTGGTCTACACCGAGGCGCTGGGCGAGGCCGCCTACATCGGCCGCGCGCGCGTGGTGCCGTTGCGCAACACCGGCGCGGCGCTGTCGCCGTTCAACGCCTTCCAGCTCCTGCAGGGCATCGAGACGCTGCCGCTGCGCATGGACCGGATCAACCAGAACACGCTGGCGGTGGCCAAGCACCTGCAGACCGAGGCCAAGGTGGAATGGGTCAACTACGCCGGCCTGCCCGGGCATCCGGAGCATGCGCTGGCGCAGAAGTACCTGCGCGGGCACGGCTCGGGCGTGCTCACCTTCGGCCTGCGCGGCGGCCGCGCCGCCGGCGCGCGCTTCCTCGACGCGCTGCAGCTGTTCACCCGGCTGGTGAACATCGGCGACGCGAAATCGCTGGCCACCCATCCGGCCTCGACCACGCACCGCCAGCTGTCGGCGCAGGAACTGGAACGCAGCGGGGTCAGCGAGGACACGGTGCGCCTGTCGGTCGGCATCGAACACATCGACGACCTGCTCGCCGACCTGCGGCAGGCGCTGGCGCAGGCCTGACGCGCGCCCCGGCCCGAGCCACGCGCGGCCGCGGCGACCTGGGCGCCGCAGCCAGGACGATCGCCCCCGGCGACAGGCACGCGCGAACGACAGCCAGGCGAAAGGATCGGCCGCCACGCTAAGGCGTGTCGTCCATCCTCGCGCAGGTCGCGCCGGGGTTGGCGTGCTGTCGGCGGGCGGTGCATGGCGTAGCGCCAGACTGGGCGGTCGGGTCGCGCCGCGCGCCGCCCGCTGGCGGCCTGCCAGTTCCACTCCGCAGCTTCGCTGTCGGCGCGATCTGCGCGGGGATGGACGACACGCCCATCTGCCCGGCGGCCGCGCCGGCGTCGTCGTGTCCGCAGGCCAGGAGCCGTCCTCATGTTGTCCATCGCGCATGCCTGGTCTGTCGTCGTCGCCGCGGTGGCCGAGCATGCGGTGGCGCCGCTGCTGGCCGCCTTGCACCTGACCGGACTCAGCGACGACCCGCGCGAGATCGCCGCTTCGTTGCTGATCGCGGCGCTGCAGCTGTGCATCATCGGCGTGCTGTTCCGCCCGCTGGAAAGCCTGTGGCCGGCCGAGCGCTGGGAGCACCGGCGCCTGGCCAGGATCGATTTCCACTACACCTGGCTGATGCTGGTCGGGGTGTTCCCGCTGTTCTCGTTCCTGATCCTGACCCCGCTGGCCAATGCGCTGGGCGGCGCCGACGCGAGCGCTGCGGCGGCGCCGGCATCCGGCCTGCGTCACGCCTGGCCATGGCTGGACCGGCATCCGCTGGCGCTGTTCGCGCTGTACTACCTGGCCTACGACTTCACCTACTACTGGATGCACCGGATCCAGCACTGGCTGCCGTGGTGGTGGGCAATGCACAGCATGCACCACAGCCAGCGCCAGCTCAGTTGCTGGGCCAACGATCGCAGCAACTACCTGGACGGTGCGCTGCAATCGTTCGTACTGGCCGCGGTGGGCGTGGCGTTCGGCATCGCCGCCGACGAGTTCGCCTGGCTGATGCTGCTCGGCGAACTGGTGCAGAACCTGTCGCACGCCAACGTGCGCTTCGGCTTCGGGCCGGTGCTGGACAAGATCCTGGTCGATCCGCGCTTCCACCGCCTGCACCACATGCGCGTGGACCCGCAGCGGCCGAACCTGCACAACTGCAATTTCGGCCAGGTGTTCGCGTTCTGGGACGTGCTGTTCGGCACCGCGTTGTACGGCGAGCCAGTGCGTCCCACCGGGGTCGGCGACCCGATGGTGGATCGCGACAACGAGCTTGGCCTGGTCGCGCTGCAACTGGAGGGGTTGAAGCGGTTCTGGGGCGCGGTGCGTCGGCGTGCCGGATGGCGGCCGGGCGAGGTCGCCTTCAGCGAGGACTACGTGCCGATCCCGGTCGAGCATGTCGCGCTCGATCATGCGGCGGGGCAGATCGACCGCATGGCGTCAGCGGAGCGCGTCGCCGATCCGGCGGCTTAGCATTCTCCGGCCCTGGAAGCCGCCTGCGCGCAGCGCGGCGTCCAGGAACACGTTCGCAGCCTTTGCGGCCGGCCGACTACTGCTTCTTCAGACAGCCGCTCATGAAGGTCTTGCGCGCATCGCCCTGCAGTTTCTGCGTGGCCGCCTTGGCGTTGCAGTCCTTCATCCGTTGCTGCGAGGCGTTGCCCGATGCCGGCGCCGCACTGCTGCCGCTGAGGCAGGCCTTCTGCGCGGCCTTGTAGTCGTCGCCTTTCTTGCCCTTGTTCTGGGCCGAACACTGGGCCATCAGCGACTGCTGCGCGGTCTGCGGCCTGGCCGCAGCGGCGGCCAGCGGCGGCATGGCGCTCAGGCCCAGCAGCAGGCACACGGCGAGGGAGAGGGAACGGGTCATGGCGGTGCTCCGGTCGGTGGTGCGCGCATCCTGCGCCTGCGGGTCTGACCGGACCGTGACACGGTTCACGGGATAGCGGGAGAGAATCGATTCGGCGGCTGGCCGAACTGGCGCTCGAACCGTCGTAGCCGAGTGCGACCGCCGCGTCGATGAGGCGGTCACCCGTTCCGGCCTGCGGCAGATGCGCTGCGATCATTGGCCGCAGCGCCTCGACAGCGCAGATCAATCAAACCTGCGCGAACCCGCCATCCACGAACATTTCGCTGCCGGTGATGAAGCTGCTCTCGTCCGACGCCAGGAACAACGCCGCCGCCGCGACTTCGTCCGCCCGGCCAATGCGCTCCAACGGGATCTGCGCGGTCATGCCGTCGATGATCGCCTCCTGCTGGCCGGTGCTGGACAGCGCCAGATCCAGGCCCGGCGTCGAGATCGGCCCCGGCGAAAGCACGTTGACGCGAATACCGGTGCCTTTCAGGTCCAGCGCCCAGCTCCTGGCGAAATTGCGCAGCGCGGCCTTGGTGGCGCTGTACACGCTGAATGCCGGTGTGCCCATGGTGCCGGTGGTCGAGCCGGTCAGGATCACCGAACCGCCGGCGCGCATCAGCGGCAACGCCTTCTGCACGGTGAACAGCGTGCCTTTGACGTTGATGCCGAAGGTGCGATCGAAGGAGTCTTCGGTGATCGATCCCAGCGGCTGGAAGTCGCCCAGCCCCGCATTGGCGAACAGCACGTCGATGCGGCCCTTGGCGGCTTCGACCTGGGCGAAGACACGGTCCAGATCGTCCAGCTTCGAAATGTCTCCCTGAATGGCGATGGCGTCGGCACCGATCAGGCGCAGTGCCTTGTCCAGTTCTTCCTGCCGGCGTCCCACGATGACGACCTGGGCGCCTTCGGCCGCAAAGCGCACCGCGCTTGCCAGACCGATGCCGCTGTTGCCGCCGGTAACCACTGCAATCTTGCCGTTGAGCCTGCTCATGATGCGCTCCAGAGAATGTCGAGGCGCAACTGTAGATCCGTGCTTTTATTTTGAATAGTATGCACCATCAGGTAAGTACCTTCGGAGCGATCGGATCATGGCCAACACCACTTTCAGTTGCGGTCTCGAGGCCGCCCTGTCCGTGCTCGGCGGCAAGTGGAAGCCGCTGATTCTCTACAATCTGGCGAAGAACGTTCATCGCTATGGCGAATTGCGGCGCGCCATCGGCGGCGTGACCGACAAGGTGCTGATCCAGCAACTCAAGGAGCTGGAGCGCGATCAGGTCGTCGCGCGCATCGACTTCCAGGAGATCCCGCCCAAGGTCGAGTATTCGCTGACCCCTTTCGGGCAATCCCTGGCGACCGCACTGGGAGGGCTGTGCGAGTGGGGCACGGAACACATGCAGACGGTCGAACGTATCAGCGAACGCCGCGCGTCCGCCGCTTCCAGATCCGAATCCGCTGCCTGATCGTGCGCCCCCAGCCTGCAGGTGGCGGTGGCGGTGGCGCGGCAGCGGATGCGGCGCCGCTGCGCTGCCGCCGCCGCGCGCTCGGCGCCGCTAACGGAAGAACTGGCTCGGCGGCTGGCCGAACTGGCGCTTGAACATCGCGGTGAACGCGCTGGGGCTGTCGTAGCCCAGTTCCAGCGCCACGTCGATGATGCGGTCGCCGGCGGCCAGCCGTTCCAGCCCGCGCAGCAGGCGCAGCTGCTGCCGCCATTGGCCGAAGCTCATCTGCAGTTCGCGCCGGCACAGGCGCTGGATGGTCTTGACGTCCACGCCCAGCCGCGCCGCCCAGTCGTGCAGGGTGGTGCCGTCGGCGGGATCGGCATCGAGCGCGGCACCGATGCGCAGCAGGCGCGGATCGTGCGCCTGCGGCAGGTGCAGCGGCAGCGCCGGCAGGGCGTGCAGCTCGTCCAGGATCAGCCGCATCAGGCGTCCGTCGCGCGAGTCGGCGGCGTGGTCCCAGGGCACGCTGGCGGCGCTGCGGATCAGCGCTTCCAGCAGCGGCTCCACCGCCATCACCGTGGGCTGCGCCGGCATGCCGGCGATCGCGCCGGGGCGGATGTACAGGCTGCGCATCCCCAGCGTGCCGACGCAGCGCACGCTGTGCACGGTGCCGGCCGGCATCCATAGCGCGCGGGTGCTCGGCACCACCCAGTGGCCCTGGCCGGAGCGCACCACCATCAGCCCGTGCAGCGCGTAGACCAGCTGGTGGCGCGCATGCCGGTGCGGAGCGATGGCGGTTTCGCTGGGATAGTCGGCGGGCTTGCACACCACGTCGGCGGGCGCGTCGTCGATGCTCCACGCGGCCGGCGCGACGCTGGCGGTCTCCCTGTCCTTTTCTCGACGAGTGGTGGGCATGTTGCGCAGGAAGGTCGAGGCGGGTCAGCCTACCATGCGCGCCGAGCCCCCACTGACCGGTCCGCCATGTCGAGCCTGCGCCCTGCCGCCGCCACCGTCCCTGCCGCCGCCACGCCCCGCCCGGTAGTGGCCGGGGTCCTCGCCGCGATCACTTCCTCGCACCTGATCAACGACATGATGCAGTCGCTGATCCTGGCGCTGTACCCGGTGCTGAAGGGCCAGTTCCAGCTCAGCTTCGCCCAGGTCGGGATGATCACGCTGACCTACCAGCTGACCGCCTCGCTGTTCCAGCCGCTGATCGGCTTGCGCACCGATCGCCGCCCGGCGCCGTACTCGCTGCCGCTGGGCATGACCTCGACCCTGTGCGGCCTGCTGCTGCTGGCGTATGCGCCGAGCTTCGCGATGGTGCTGCTGGCCGCGGCGCTGGTCGGGATCGGCTCGGCGATCTTCCATCCCGAATCCTCGCGCATCGCGCGGCTCGCCTCGGGCGGGCGGCATGGGTTGGCGCAGTCGGTGTTCCAGGTCGGCGGCAACACCGGCACCGCGCTGGGGCCGCTGATCGCCGCGGCGGTGATCGTGCCCAACGGCCGCCACGCCGTGGCCTGGTTCGGCGCCGCGGCGCTGCTCGGCATCGCCCTGCTGTCCTACGTCGGCCGCTGGTACGCGCTGCACCTGCAGGCGGTACGCGCCGCGCCGCGGCCGCTCGCCACGGCGCCGGCATTGCCGCGCAAGACCGTGCTGCGGATCGTGGCGATCCTGCTGCTGCTGATCTTCTCCAAGTATTTCTACATCGCCGGGCTGAGCAGCTACTACACGTTCTATCTGATTCAGCGCTTCGGGGTGTCGGTGCAGAGCGCGCAGCTGCACCTGTTCGCGTTCCTGCTGGCCTCGGCGCTGGGCACGCTGATCGGCGGCCCGGTCGGCGACCGGATCGGGCGCAAGCCGGTGATCTGGGTGTCGATCCTGGGCGTGGCGCCGTTCGCGCTGGCGCTGCCGTACGTGGGGCTGCATGCGGCGACCGCACTGACCGTGCTGATCGGCTTCGTGCTGTCCTCGGCGTTCTCGGCGATCCTGGTGTACGCGCAGGAAATGATGCCAGGCCGCATCGGCACCATCTCCGGGCTGTTCTTCGGCTTCGCCTTCGGCATGGGCGGGTTGGGCGCGGCGGTACTCGGCCTGCTCGCCGACCGCGAGGGCATCGTGTTCGTGTACCAGGCGATGTCCTATCTGCCGCTGCTGGGCATCGTGGCGGCGCTGCTGCCGAGCCGGCGTCCGCTGCCGGCGCAGGCGCACTAGCGCAGCCCGGGGCGGGGCGAGCGGGCTGGGCGATCGGCGCAAGATCGGGAACGCGTGGCGCCGCGCGGCGCGGCACACTGGCGCGACCTTGCGGAGATCGGCCATGCGACAGACGCGGATGTCTTCCCAGCAGCGCGGCATCGAACGCGCGCTCGCACACCTGCAGCAGTGCGTGCAGGCGCGCGCGGCCTTGCCCGGCCTGGCCGAGCTGGCCGCGGTGGCGCACCAGTCGCCGTTCCACTTCCATCGCGTCTACCGCGCCATGACCGGCGAAACCGTCGGCCGCACCGTGACTCGGCTGCGCCTGCTGCACGCGTTGCAATTGCTTGCCGGCACCGGCTCGATCACCGAGATCGCGCTGGCCGTGGGCTACGAGACGCCGCAGGCGCTGGCGCGCAGTTTCCGCAATGCGCTCGACGCCAGCCCCAGCCAGCTGCGTGCCGATCCGGCGGCGCTGGCCGCACGAACGCAGGCGCTGGCGCAGCCGCCGCGGCAGGCCGTGGATGCGGCACCGGCACCGTTGCGGATCGCGGTGCGGACCTTGGCGCCGTTCGAGGTGGTGGTGCTGCGCCGGCGCGGCGCCTTCGATGCGCTGGATGCCGGCTTCGGCCGCCTGTTCGCCTGGGCGCAGCGTGCCGGCGTGGCCGAGCGGCTGCAGGCACTGGTCGGCATTCCGCTCAGCGACCATCGTGATGTGTCCGCGCGCGAGCACCTCTTCGAGTGCGCGATGGGGTTCGACGCCGCGGTCGCGCCGCCGGCGCCGTTCGCGCTGCGCACGCTGGGCGGCGGCGACTACGCGCTGCTGCGCCAGGTCGGCAGCTACGCGCAGCTGGAGGACGCGCTGGATCGGGTGCTGGCCGACTGGCTGCCGGGCAGTGGCTATGCGCTGCGCGCTGCGCCGTTGCACTACCTGTATCTGGACGATCCGGAAACGGTGGCCGAAGCCGAACTGCGCGCCGACATCTGCGTACCGGTACAGCGCGACGCCCGCTAGCCCGTCTCGTCCACGAACAGCATCTGCGGCGGCGGGTGCATCAAAAACCGCTGGTGCGAGATGTTCCAGGCATAGGCGCCGGCGAGCGGGAACGCCAGGCAGTCGCCCGGCGCCAGCGCCGCGACCGGTTGCGCGCGCGCCAGCACGTCCTTGGGCGTGCACAGCTGGCCGACCAGGGTCACCCGCGTGTCGCGCAGCAACGGTGGCTGCGTGCCGCGCAGCACCAGGAACGGATGGTCGTGGGCTTGCGCGGCCGGGGTGCGGAAGTGATGGGTGCCGCCGCGGCCGATGGCGAAATACTCGCCATGGCTGCGCTTGATGTCGAGCACCTCCATCAGGTACCAGCCGCAGCTCGCGCTGACGTAGCGGCCCGGCTCCAGGCGCAGGCGCAGGCCGTCGCCGTGCGTGCGCAGCAGCGCCGGCAGGCCGGCGCAGAACCCGGACCAGTCGAACGAGGCCGTCGCATCGGCGTAGTTCACGCCGAAGCCGCCGCCGGCGTTGACCGTCAGCGGACCCAGCGCGTAGGCCTGGCGCCAGCCCTGCACGGTCTGCAGATAGCCGGCGACCAGGCGCAGCTGCGCCTGCGCGTCGCACTGGTGCGACATCAGGTGGAAGTGGAAGCCGGCCAGCTGCAGCGCCGGCGCGTCGCGCAGCAGCCGCATGGCCGCCTCCAGGTCGAGCGCGTCCAGCCCGAACGGCGAGGGCCGCCCACCCATCACCAGGCGCGTGTCCTGCATGCCGGGCACGGCGATGTTCATGCGCAGGAACAGCGGCACGCGGCGCCCGGCGTGCGCGGCGATGCGCGCCAGCCGCTGCAGTTCGCCCAGGCTCTCCACGTGCAGCGTGCACTGCGGGAGCGACGTGGCCAGGCGCAGTTCGGCGTCGAGCTTGCCGGGACCGCCGAACAGCAACGGCCGCCCCGGCTGGTGGTCGCCCAGCCATTGCAGCTCGCCTCCGGAAGCCGCCTCGAAACCGTCCACCCACGCCGCCAGCGTGCGCAGCAGCGGCGGTTCGGCATTGGCCTTGGCCGCGTAGTACAGCTCGCACTCGGCGGGTAGCTGCGTGCGCATCGCTTCGGCATGGTGGCGCAGCGCCGCCAGGTCATAGACGTAGGCGCACACTGGTCCGTCGCCGCGCTCGCGCAACTGCGCCAGCGCGGCCGCCAGCGGCGCCGGATCGATGCGCAGGCTCATGCCGCGGCCTGCCGTTGCGCCGGCATGACGATCGGATTGGGCAGCAGGGTGTAGTCGGCATGGCGGTCGGCGCGTTGCAGCAGGCGCAGGCGCAGATTGTTCTTGGCCGGCAGCGGCGCGCCGTCGAGCAGGGCCTGCAGCGCCGGTTGCGGGCCGTGGCGCTGCTGCCAGGCTTGCGCGATCTCGCCGACGATCCGCCACAGCCGCCGCTCGCGGTGGTCGTGGCCGTCGGCCAGATGGAAGATCGCCTCGGCCAGATTGTTGACCAGCGCGCAGTAGGCGATCCGGTTCCAGCCCTGTTCGGCGCTGTAGTACAGCGACTGCCGCGCGGTTTCGGACATGCCGTGCAGGCGCGCGGCCGGCCAGCGCGCCGGCAGCAGCTTGGTGCCTTCCAGATCGCGGATCCAGACCCGCGCCGGCAGGCCGTCCGCGCAGCCGATCACGGTGTTCTGCAGGTGCGGCTCGAGCACGATGCCGTAGTCGAACCAGGCGCTCCAGACCCCGTCCAGCAGCAGTCGCGCATAGGCCCGGAACCAGGCCGTGGTGGCCGCATCCAGGCTGCCGTGGCGCCGTGCCAGCGCCTGCAGCGGCGCGGCGCAGGCGGCATCGCCGCGCGCGTCGCGGGTGAACAGCGCGCCGGCGACCTGCGGTTGGAAGCGCAGCCGTTGCGGCGCGGGGATGGCCTGCCGGTAGAGCATGCCGAAGCTTTCGCCGAGCGCGCGGCAGGCCTGCGCATCGCCGCCCAGCGCCGAGAAATCCAGGTCGGTGGCGGCCGGTTCCAGCAGCACCTGGAAGCCCGGCACGCGCTGCGCCAGTTCGCGCCAGGCCGGCGCCAGCAGGCGGGTCAATGCGACCGCGCTTTCCAGTTCGTACCAGGCGTTCTTGCGCACGCAGTTGGTCAGGCGCACATGCACCGACAGCTTGAGGAAGTAGTCCAGGTCGGTGTGGTAGAGCGTGCGCACCGACGAGATCGGGCGCAGCGCGAGGCCGCGTTCGCCCAGCGGTTCGATCCAGCCGCGCGCCTGCGCCTGGCGCAGCAGCGGGTGCGCGAGCACGCGCTCGGCTTCCCATGGATGGCACGGATACAGATTCGCTGCGCCGCCGGCCTGCGCCAGCGTGGCGCGCACGTCCTGGCCCTGAGCGCGGTACAGGCGCGGGTCGATGCGGAACCAGAACAGCGGGAAGCGGCTGCGCGCCTCCGGCGCGCAGGCCAGCACCTGCGCCAGCGGCACGCCTTCGCGGCTCTTCGGTGTCGGATGCAGCGCGTGTCCCCACAGCATCGATTGCTCGGCATCGATCATCGCCTCGCCGCTGGGCGCGGCGGCGTCGGCGCAGCGCAGCAGCTGCGCGGTCACCGCGATGCTGTTGTCGCTCTGCGCGAGCAATTCGGCGTTGAACGCCTCGCCGTCGGCCAGTTCCTGCAGCAACAGGCGCACCAGCGCCGTCGCGTCCAGGCAATGCCACGGCTGTCCGTTGGCCTTCAGGTACGGCGCCGAGTCGAAACGGCAGCGGCCGAGCGTGTCGGCCTGGGCCAGGCGGAGGCACAACGCGGCGCCGGAAGGCAGCTGCAGGCGCAGCCAGCGCTCGCCGGCGCTGGCGATGCCGGGACGGTCCAGGCCGCGGTAGTCGAAGTCGGCCTGGCCGCGGCCGATCGCCACTTCGCGCAGGTAGCAGTTGAGCCAGCAGGTGATCGCCTGCGCTTGCGCCAGGCTGTCGTACCACGGGTCGTGCAGCGGGTCATGCGTCGCGAGCGGGGACATGCGCGGTTCTCCGTACGGAAGTGAGCGAGAGGGCCGGCGCCAGCGCCAGCAGGGCCGCGGCGGCCGCGGCGAGGAACGGCACGGCCAGGCCGTGGCCTTGCACCAGGGCGCCGGCGAGCGCGCCGCCGGCCACGCCGGCGTACTTGCCGAATGCATCGAAGCGGCCGAACAACTGCCCGGCGGCGTGCGCGCTGGCGATGCCGGCCAGGCTGCGGTTGAGTCCGCGCAGCGCCATCCACATGCCCACGCCGAACAGCAGGCGCGCGGCGATCAGCCACGCTGGCGCCTGCAGCACCGCCTGCAGCAGGCAGGCCAGCGCGAACAGCGCCAGCCCGGCCGGCAGCGGCGAGGCGCGGTGCTCGCTGCCGCGCCAGCACGGCAGCAGCACCAGGTAGACCAGGTGCGGCAGGCTGTACAGCAGGCCCGCGGCCGCGGCGTTGCCGATGCCCTGCGCCTGCGCGTAGGGCAGGAAGTATGGGAAGGTCACCACCATCGCGAAGCAGAACAGGAACTGCGTGCTCCACAGTGCCCAGCGCTGCCGGCGCCGGCCGGCGTCGTCGTGCGCGGCGGCATTCGCCGCAGCGGCGGCGTGGCGTGGCCGCGGCGGGTCGGCAGGCAGTCGCCAACTCAGCGCGAAGGCGAGCAGCGGCAGCAGCGCCAGATAGCGGTACAGCGATTGCGCCGGGCCCAGCGCGCTGGCCAGACCGAGCAGCGCCGGCGCGGTGACCATCGCCAGCCGCGCCGAGAACTGGGTCCAGTCCAGCGCGCGCGCCAGCGGCCCGGTCCGTGCCTGCGTGGTCAGATAGGCGTTGGTCGCGGCCAGCGAACCGCCGCAGGCGCCTTGCACCACCAGCCCGGCCACCAGCCAGCCCAGGTCGGGGGCGAAGCCGGCCATCGCGAACCCCAGCGCCAGGCCCAGCTGCGCGCGCAGCAGCGAGCGCTTGCGTCCGTAGCGGTCGGCCAGCCGGCCCCAGGCGCCGGCGGTGAGCGCGGTGCACAGCGTCGGCAGCACGTACAGCACGCCGCTCCAGCCGATCGCCGCGCCCGGCGCCAGCTGTTGCAGTACCTGCGGCAGGAACAGCGGCATGCCCAGCGCGGTGAACGCGGCCAGGTAGTGCGCGGCCAGTACCGGGCCGAGCACGCGCTTCATCGCGCCACTCCGTGCGCGGATGCCGCCTGCGCCGGCACCGCGACAGCAGGCGCTGCCGCGGCCTCGATCTCCTCGCGCAGCAGATTGGGCGCGCTGTCGCCGTAGAACTTGTTGATGTCGGCGGCGCCGGTGATCTGCTTGCCGAGCAGGCTGCCGGCGCTGAGCAGGTACTTCACCGGCAGCCGCGGCGCCGCCAGCAGCGCCTGCGCCGGCGCGGTATCGATGCCTTCGCCATGCAGCTCCTGCAGCGTACCGTGCAGGCGCGCGCGCAGTTGCGCGTACAGCGGCGCGCGCAACGCGGGCTGTGCTTCGGCCAGGCCTTCCAGCACCGCCTGCAGGTCCAGTTGCAGGATGATGGTGCAGAACATGCGCGCCAGCGCGGCCTCGTCTTCCACCGCGATGCGCACGTCGCGCGGCGGTCCCCACTGCGCCAGTTGCGGCCGCTGCGCATACAGCCGCGACAGTTTCACCCGCGCCGCGTCGTTGTCCTTCAGCAGCAGGCGCGGTGCGCGGCCGGGGGCGTAGATCAGCACGCTGTTCTGCTGGTTGGCCTCCAGCGCGATGCCGTAGCGCAGCCACAGCCGCAGGTGCACCTGGCACATCAACCCGAGGTAGGCGTCCCACCATGCGTGCAGGTCGCCGCCGTGGAAGCGCTCGGCCAGGTGCAGCGCCAGCGGGCGGCCGTCCGCCATCGCGGCGCACAGGCCGGCCACCGGCACCAGCGTCGCCTCCGGCAACGGCGGATAGCGGCGCAGTAGATAGGCCAGGTGGCGCGCCTCGCCGACCTGGCCGGCGTGGGATTCGTCCACGTGCAGGTAGCGCGAGCCCAAGGCCGGATCGTCCGCGGCGATGGCGCGCAGCACGCGTTCGAACCAGTGTCCGTCGTGCAGCGTGGACGGCTTGATCAGGCGCAGGTTGAGCGCGCCCAGGCTGCGCATCGGCAACGGCAGCTTGAGGTGGTGGTCGGGGTGGTCCAGCGGGACGACGGTGCGTACCGACAGCGACGGGCGCACCTGTAGCCATGGCTGCGGCGCGGCGATGGCGCCGTCTGGCAGCGCGAAGTCCGCTTCGCCCAGGCGCGCGAAGGTCAGCGGGTGCAGCGGCCAGGCGATGTGGCTGGCGTCCAGCGCCGGCGCCAGGCCGAGCGTGCTCGGACGCGGCCAGAACGCCGGCGGCGGCGTGGTCTGCGCCACCGCGGCCGCCGGCAGCGCCAGCCAGCGCAGCGCGAAGCACGGCGCGAACTCCGGCGCATAGTGCGGCAGCTGCGCGTCGTCCAGTCCGACCTTGGCGCGCGCAGTCGGATAGAACGGATGGTCGCGATGGCTAGCCAGTTGTTCGCAGCGGTAGGCGCGTTCGTGCGCGTCGGCTGCGTCCAGGGCGGCGGCCAGCGACGGGCGCTGTTGCGCGTAGGCCTGCCGCGCCAGCGCGCGCTGGCGTACCGCGCACTCCGCTTCGTCGGCATAGGCGCGGTGCAGGCGCCGGGTGTCCGCATCCAGCCCGGCGCTGATCCGTGCCAGCCAGGTGGCGGCGCCGGATTCGAAGGCGACGCGGTCGCCGTCGCGCAGCAGCCAGCCGTCGCTGCAGGCGCTGAGGTCCTGCAGATAGCCGCGGCGTTGCAGCGGCAGCCACAGTTCGCCGTCGGGCAGGTGCGCGATACGCCACCACAGCGCGTTCGGCAGTGGTGCCGGCCAGGCCGCGAGCAGGGCCGGCGATGGCGTGGCGGCGGCGCCGCGGCTGACGATGCCGCGCAGGTCTTCGCGCAGGCAGGCGTCGATGATGCGCAGGTCGATGTAGCGGCGGTCGTCCAGGTTCATGGCTGCGCTCCCGTGCCGGCCTCGATCCGCCACTGCAGCGGCGCCTCGGCCGCGGCCAGCGCGAGCGGCAGGTCGGCCGCGGCGTCGGCGAGCACGTCCAGCGCGCCCAGGTAGTCCTTGTTGGAGTGGCTCAGGCGGATGCTGTCGCCGGGTTGCCGCAGGCGCCGGTAGCGCGCTTCCCAGCGCGTGTCGTTGCAGGCCTGGTCGTCGCTGGCCATGGCCAGGGTGCCTTCGGCGTCGGCGACGTAGTAGCGCACCAGCGCGTGTTCGCGCCGCGCGCGCAGGATCGGCAGCGGCTGTCCCAGGTGCAGGCCGAGCACGCTGTCGAACCAGCGTCCGCCGAACATGCGGTCGAGCAGGAATTCGCGGCCGTCGCCGATGCTGCGGTAGTTGATCTCGACCAGTACCGGCCCGTCGGCGGTCAGGATGAATTCGCTGTGGCAGGCGCCGAAGCCGATGCCGAACGCCTGCAGCTGCGCCACTGCCTGGCGCAGCGCCGGCGTGTCGGCATCGCCGCGCCAGCGGGCCTCGCATTCGACGAAGTGCGGCGGTGCCGACAGGCGCACCTCGAAGCCGCCCAGCACCTGCAGGCGCTGTCCGTCGCCGAGCGTTTCCACGGTGAACAACGGCCCTTGCAGCACGCTCTCCAGCAACACGCTGCGCTGCGGATAGCGCTGCCAGAAGTCGTCCAGATAGGCCTGCAGCGCGGCGGCGTCGGCGCAATGGCGCACGTCCAGGCTGGCCACGCCTTCGCGCGGCTTGGCGATCAGCGGCCATGGCGCCTGCGCCGGCAGCGGCGCGCCTGGCGCCAGGCTGCAGAACCACGGCACCGGCAGGCCGCGCGCGCGCAGCCGCTGGCGCATCGCGGCCTTGTTCTTGGCCGCATAGCAGATCTGCCAGTCCTTGCCCGGCAGTGCCAGCGCGGCGGCGACCAGCGCGGCGCTGGTCTGCAGATGATCGCTGTTGCTGAACACCGCGCGCGGCTGCAATTGCAGGGTGCTGAGCAGGTCGAGAACGCCGAGCGGATTGAACACGTCGCACTCCAGGATCTGCAACGGCACCGTGGGCGGATGCCGGCGGAAGTGCGCCAGGTGGTCGTGGCGGCGGTCGGTCAGCAGCAGCACCGGAACGCCCAGGCGTTGTGCCGCGGGAATGAAACCATCGGTCACTGCCGGATGGCAGACGTGGCTCAGGATCAGCAGGGGAGCGTCATGCGGGGTCATGATCGGTTCTCGTTCGGAAGACAGGGGCGGACGCGCGCGCCATCGCGCGCGGCCGCGATCTGCGGACACGGGGAGCAGGAGGCCGCGGCTGCGGCGCTTGGGGAAAAAACTGCCTGGCGCACGCATCGGGCGCGCGCTGGGGGCGTTGCGAACGCGGCCGCGTTCGCCGTAAAGGCTCGCGTCTCCCGCGAGCGGCGGCGCGCCGGGTGGCGCGCGGTACTGCAAAGGCTACCGTCGTCGTTCGACGGCAGCGTCGATCAGAAGCGGTATTCCAGGCCGAGGGTGACGCTGCGGCCCGGCGCCGGTTGCCGGCCCCACGGACTGGTGTCGATGCCGCGGTACCAGTACGTGCGGTCGAACAGGTTGTTCACTGCCAACGAGGCGCTGAGCTTGCCGCTGTCGCGCTCGCTGAGTACCTGGCTCAGCTGCGCGTTCCACACCCAGTACGCCGGCAATTCGCCGACCGAACCGATCGCGTTTTCCTGCACGCTGTTGGCGGCATCGCTGAAGGCGCGGCTGAAGTAATAGCCGGACACTGCGACGGTGGTGTGACCGGGCTGGTAGGACGCGCCGAGGCTGAGCTGGTTGCGCGAGGTGTAGGGCACCAGCTTGCCGTCGTAGGCACCCGATTCCTGGCGTGCGTCCAGGTAGGCGTAGCCGGCGTTGAGGGTCAACGCGCGCAGCTGCGCCGGACTCCATTGCAGTTCCACCTCACCGCCCTGGTGGCGGGTCTTGCCCAGGTTGCGATAGGTGCGGGTGGTGTTGTCGAGCTGGATCTGCTGATCGAAATCGATCAGATAGCCGCCGAACTGCACGCGGGTACGGTCGTTGGGCTGGTAACGCGCGCCGGCCTCGTAGTTCCAGGCCAGTTCGGCGTCGAGATTGTCGCCGTAGATGATCTGGGTGACCTGCGGCGCGCGCAGCGAACGTTGCCCGTCGGCGTACAGGTACCACTGCGGCGTGGCCTGGAAACCCAGGGTCAGGCCGGGCAGCACGTCGCTGGTCTTGTTGCGCGTGCTGGCGCCGCTGGCGAGGTTGTAGTAGCGCGAATCCACCCGCTCGTAGCGCAGCCCCGGGGTGATGGTGACGCGGTCGTCGGCCAGCCCGATCGCATCGCTGACGTAGGCGGCGGCGCCGCGGTCCTTGAAGCGCCAGTCGCGCACCAGGGTGTACAGCCCGTCGCTCAGCCGCGTATTGCCGACCAGGAAGTCGATGTCCTCGCTGATCGCGCGCGCGCCCACGGTCCACTGCTGGCTCACCGCACCGGAGTCCATCTTCCAGCTCAGCCGCGGCTCGCTGCCGTAGACCTTGAAATCGCGCGGCGCGCTCTGCCGCAATTGCGGCGGCAGATCCGCACGCCAGGTCTCGCTGGACGCCGAGCGCATGCCGACGACGAAGTTGCGGCTGCTGCGCGCGCTGAAGTTGCTCCAGTCCAGGCGCAGGTCGTGGAACGGACCCAAGTCGCCGAAGTCCTGCTGGTAGACCAGCGAGGCGCGCGTGGTGCGGCCGGTGAATGCGTCCAGCGGCCGTGTCGACTGGCGCGTATCGCGCAGATAATCGGCGGTGGACAAGGCGCCGGCCATGTCCATGTCGGCCACGTAGCGCTGCACGCTGGCCTTGAGCAGTTTGTCCGGGGCCAGCCACCATTCGGCGCGCAGGCGCAGGTTCTTGATGTCGGTGTCGCTGTGCTCGCGCCAGTACTCGCCCTTGGTCCAGTTCGCGTCCAGCTGCAGGCCGAACGTATCGCTGGCGTAGCCGCCGGTGCTGATCGCGGTGTCGCTCAGATAGTGCCCGGCGCCGCCGGCGGTCACCTTCTGCCCGAGCGTGGTGGTCCAGGTCGTGGGGATGTCCGGACTGATCAGGTTGATCACGCCGCCGACGTTGTTGGGGCCGTACTGCACCGCCGCGCCGCCGCGCACGATGTCGATGCGGTCGACCTGGTTGAGGCCGACCGGAAACAGCGACAGGCTGGTCTGCCCGTACGGCGCCAGTGCCAGCGGAATGCCGTCCTCGAGCACCTGCACGCGGCCGCTGCGGCTCTCGTACAGGCCGCGCAGCATGATCTGCGGCAGCGCGCCGGTGCCGGTCTCGTCGAACACCTTGATCCCCGGCACGCGCTGCAGCGCGTCGTCCAGCGAACGGTTGGCGCCGTTGCGCAGCTGCGCGTTGTCGATCACCTGGCGGCTGCCGGCGTAATGCTGCACGTCCTGCACGGTGGAGCGGCCGAGCAGGCTGCCCTGCACCTGCACGGTATCCAGCTGGCGGATCCGTGCCGCCGCGTCCTGCGGGTCCTGCGCCTGCTGGGCGCTGGCCAGGGGCGGGGCGAGCAGGGCGGCGCCGACGGCCATGGCCAGCAACGAGGGGGAAAGCGAAACGATCAAGGCGACGACTCCGGAGAACGAAGGATCAATGCGCGCGCAGCTCGGCGGCGTGCTGGCGCAGCGCGGATTGCAGGAGCGCGCGGTCTTCGCCGGCGAACAGCCACTGCAGGTCCGCCTGCGCCAGCCAGTGCCGGCGTTGCGCCGCGTCGCGCGGATTGGGACAGAACGGGATACCGGCGTCGCCGCAGGCCGCGGCGATCGCCAGCAGCTGCGCCCACACCTGCGGATGGGTCGGCTGCGGGCCGACGCCCAGGTCCAGCGCCAGGTCGAGCGCGCCTTCCATCACCAGCGACACGCCCGGCACCTGCAGGATCTGCGGCAGGGCGCGCACGCCGGCGGCGCTTTCAATCATCGGCACCACGCGCAGGGTGTGCCGGGTGCGTTCGATGTAGTCGGCCAGCGCGACGCTGCCGAAGCCGGTGACGCGGCCGCCGCTGATGCCGCGCCGGCCGCGCGGCGGGAAGTGCGCGGCGGCGACCGCGCGCTCGGCCTGCTCGGCGCTGTCCAGCCCGGCCAGCACCACGCCGCGCGCGCCGGCGTCGAGCACCCGGCCGATCAGCTTGGCGTCGACCTCGGGCACCCGCACCCAGGCTTCGCAGCCGCCCAGTTCGCAGGCGCGGATCGCATGTTCCAGCTCGGCCGGCGAGCGCAGCACGTGCTCCAGGTCGAGCACCGCGAAGTCGTAGCCAAGGTGGCCGAACATCTCGCACAGCAACGGGCTGGGCACCGAATTGAGCAACCCGATCTTGCAAGCCATGGGGGAGGGCGAGCGGGGCTGGGGAAGGGGCTGCAATCCTGGCCTAAACGATAATGGTTATCAAGTAGGTTTCGGTGGCGGCCGCTGCATTCGTGTAGACGCTTTTTGTGCGCGCCGGCACCTATGCAGGGATGCAGCGCGCTTGCGCCGGTGACGCGGACTTCTACGAACGGACGCCGCGCAAGCCTCAGCCCGGCACGGCCCGCATGGCGCGGTACGGCGGCGTCGCCATCACCATCTCGGCCAGCGAATAGGCCAGCTCGCGCTCGGCCATTACCGTGCCGTCGGCGCCGTGCTCGAGCAGGTGCTTGACCTCGGCATCGCTGTGCGCGCGGGCCAGCAGGGTCAGTCCGGGATTCAGCGCGCGCAGCTTGGCCAGCGCCTCGCCGGCTTCCAGCGGCTGCGGGATCGCCAGGATCGCGATCTTGGCTTTTTCCGGATGCGCCTCGGCCAGCACCCGGTCGGCAGCGGCGCTGCCGCGGATGCCGGGGATGCCGTCGGCATGCGCGCGTTCCACGTGCTCGCGGTTGTCGTCGATCACCAGCACCGGCACCCCGCGCTCGCGCAGGACCGCTGCCAGCGTGCTGCCGACCCGGCCGTAGCCGATCACGATGGCGTGGTCGACCAGGTCCAGCGACGGCCCCGGCGGCAGTTCCGCTTCCACCGTCACCGGCGCATCCACCGCCTGCCTGGCCTGCCAGCGGTCCAGCCAGGTGAACAGCAGCGGGTTGGCGATGATCGACAGCAGTGCGCCGGCCAGGATCAGGTCGCGCCCGGTCTCGGGCAGGATCGCCAGGCTGACGCCGAGCCCGGCCAGGATGAAGGAGAACTCGCCGATCTGCGCCAGGCTGGTGGAGATGGTCAGGGCGATGCCGGTGGGGTGGCCGAACGCGCGCACGATCACGAATGCGGCCAGCGACTTGCCGACGGTGATGGTCAGGAACGTGGCCAGCACCTGCCACGGATGCTCGAGCAGAATGTGCGGGTCGAACAGCATGCCGACCGAGACGAAGAACAGCACCGCGAACGCATCGCGCAGCGGCAGCGAATCGTTGGCCGCCTTGTGGCTGAGCTCCGATTCCTTCAGCAGCATGCCGGCGAAGAACGCGCCGAGCGCGAACGACACCCCGAACAGGGTCGCCGAGCCGAACGCCACGCCCAGCGCGATCGCCAGCACCGACAGCGTGAACAGCTCGCGCGAGCCGGTCGCGGCGACCTTCTCCAGCACCCACGGGATCGCGCGGCGGCCGACCACCAGCATTACCACCACGAACGCGGCCATCTTCAGCAGGGTGATGCCCAGCGCACCGAGGATCGCGCCGGTGCCGGCGCCCTTGCCGCCGAGCGCGTCGGCCAATGCCGGCAGCAGCACCAGCGCCAGCACCATCACCAGATCTTCGACGATCAGCCAGCCCACCGCGATGCGCCCGCGCAGGGTTTCCAGCAGGCGCCGTTCCTCCATCGCGCGCAGCAGCACCACGGTGCTGGCCACCGACAGCGCCAGGCCGAACACCAGCCCGTGCAGGGTCGGCCAGCCCATGCTCCAGGCCAGGCCCCAGCCGAGCAGGGTGGCGACCGCGATCTGCGCCAGCGCGCCGGGGATCGCGATCCATTTCACTTCCATCAGGTCTTCGAGCGAGAAATGCAGGCCGACGCCGAACATCAGCAGCATCACCCCCAGTTCCGACAGCTGGTTGGCCAGCGCCTGGTCCGCGACGAAGCCGGGAGTGAACGGACCGACGCAGATGCCGGCCACCAGATAGCCGACCAGCGGCGAGAGCTTGATGCGGTGGGCGAGGGCGCCGAGGACGAAGGCGAGGGCGAGCCCGACCGCGATGATGTCGATGAGACTGGTGTCGTGATGCATGCAGATTCGCGGAACAAGATTGCAAGGAGTGTGGCCGATGCGGCTTTTATCGGCAAATCAGGGTGCCGGCCTCATGCGCGGCGATGCTTGTCGGGCGCTTCGTGGCCGGGGGCCGGATCCGCGGCGTGCAACGCCTGCTTGCGCACCACCGGGCCGCTTCGGGTTGCCGAGCGACGCTGTCGCCGCCCGGCCGTGCCGGAGGCCGGTAGCCGACACGCTCCGCGCTGCACGAGAGCGATGCGGAGTGCCAGGGCAGGGTCGGGTCGGGCGCTTCGGCAAGACATGCGTCGCGTTCCCATTTCCCCGCGTTCCGCCGCCGCTGCCGAGTGCCGGCCGCTCCGTCCGATTCTAGTCAAGCCGCGCCGCTCCGACAAAATGCCGACAATCGCCGCCGCCGCGCCGATGCAGCGCTCGCCGCATACGTCGCAGCCCAATGGCGGCGGCACTCTCACGGACGCGTGATACGCGAAACCGGCAAAATTGCGCCGGTCTGGGACCATGCCGAATGAGATGCCGGTCCCAGCCTCTCCGAAATCCCCGCAAACCCCCGCCGCGCAAGGCGTTGCCGCCGTATTGCGCTGCGCAAACTGTCTACTGTGCGCGCTTGCGCCGTGCTGTATGTTTGCGCCAATTGGGCATCCTGCCAAGGATCAAGGTGGCATGGCTACACTGAAAAAATTCGCTGGCGGCATCCTCCTGAGCGCGGTCTATTGCGCGCTCTACATGTTCGTGTGGCGCTGGTCGGTGGACCAATGGTTCCTGCCGGCCGGCTTGCGCGCGGCGGCGTTGCTGTTCCTGCCTTACCGGCTGTGGCCCTACGTGTTCCTGGGCGATGCCGCCGCCTTGCTGACGATGCGCTTGCCGATGGCCAACCACGACGGGGTCAGTGAGCTGTGGGCGTATCTGAGTCCGTTCCTGGCGGCGCCGCTGTTCGCGTTGCTGCCGTGGGCTTTCCGCAGCCGCTTTCCCGGCGCGTCGGCGGTGCAGCGCTGGTTGCCTTTGCTCACGGTTGGCCTGGCGCTGTGGGGCCTGCTGGTCAACAAGGCGGTCAACGCGATGTTGGACGGACCGGCCGCCTTCATCACCCTGGAAACCAGCGTCAGGTACTGGATCGGTAGCTACCTCGGCATTCTGATGTTCTTCCTGCCGGCATTGCTCTGGCTGCGTCGCAAGACCGATAAATTCATGCCCAGCAAGCTGTTGCGCGACTCCGCGATCGCGGTCCTGGCGGTGGCGGGCATCTTCGTGCTGGCCATGCAGACCTCGGGCCTGATGCACCAGGTCGTGCTGCTGGCGCTGTTGGTGCCGGGCGCCTGGCTCACCCTGTCCTACGGCTGGCGCGGCTCGGCGGTCGGCGTGGTGCTGGCCAACCTGGCCGTTGCAATGTCGCTGCCGCGGGTGAATTACCCGGGCGCCTACGATCAGCAGGGATTCGATGTGCAGATGCTGATCGCGGTCGCGGCGACCCTGCTGTTCGTGCTCGGCTCGAAGATTTCCAGCGCGTTCCGCCAGGCGCGGCACTTCGGCTATGCCGAGCAGCAGGCGCTGCAGGTGGCGCAGGCCAGCTACATGTCGGCCGAGCGCACGCTGCGCAACCGGGTGATCGAGTACACCGATATCCATACCCACCTCAACAAGCTGCGCCGCGACATCGCCTCTTCGCTGAAGGAGCGCGGCCACTACGCTGCGGCCATGGAGATGAACCGTACCGGGGTGATCCAGGCGCAGTTGATGGACGACTACGTCGCCGCGCTGTATCCGCTGGACATCGAGACCCATGGACTCTACGGCGCACTGAGTTCCATCGCCTTCGCCAATGCCTGCGACACCGAGGTGGAGACGCGGCTGCGCGGCGAATCGCGGCAGTTGTCGATCGGCCTGCAACTGGCGGCGTACCGCTGCGTGCTCAATGCGATGGAGGTGCTGCCCAGCGGCAGCCGCCATCGGATCACGGCGCGGGTGTGGAAAGCGCGTGGCCGGCGTGGCCTGGTGGTGACGATCGCCGCCGATCCGGAGCTGCTGGTCGCCAGGAAAACAGCGGACAAGCGCGTGGACGAGATCGAGTGGGAGCTGGCGAGCCGGCTGAAAGCCCATGACGGCACCTGCCGGCGCCGCCATGAGCTGAAGATGAGCTTCCTTGTCTCCGAACCGTCGGAGCGGCGCCCCGTCACTTCTTGATGGTGACGGTCCACGCGTCGCCGCTGGTGGTGCTGGCTCGCTGCACGGTGAAGTAGCGCGCATCGTAGACCACGGTGCCGCGGCTGTAGTCCAGCGCATCGACGATGCTGACCCGATCCACGTCCTTGCCCATCGGCGTCACCCAGGCGGTGTTTTCGATGCGTCCGATCGCGCCACGCACCTGCCCATTCGCGTCGTTGATCTGCAGGTAGGTCACCCCGTTGCGCTCGAACTGGTAGATGCTCACGGTCGCATTGGCCGACAGATCGGTTGCGGCCGGTGCGCTTTCGCCAAAGCCCTGGCGGGCGATCTGGCTACCGCCGCCGGTGGGGCAGCAGGTCTGCGCATGAGCGGCCGTGGCAAACGCCGAGCACAGCAACACGCCCGACGCCAGCGCCGCGATTTTCGAAATATTCCATTCCATAGCTTTTCCTTCCCCTGCTAAGGGTCTATCGCCTGCCGTTCAGGCGATTCCACCTTACGCGAGTCGCAGAGGCCAGCTGTTGACAAATATGCGGTAGATACACGGCGTGCAGCGATATGCCGTTGATAGTTTGGGGATTGTCTGATTGTCTACAGAAGTAACTTCCTGCAGTTCTTGATTCGTGCTACCCGGTAACGTTAATCGGTAGACGTCGCGTCCCGATTAACCAGCGATCGCCGGCCTGCGCGTGGCTCACCCTAGAAAAGCCCCGGCGAACCGGGGCTTTTCCTGTCTGGCGGCGAGTGCCGCATCGGTCACCGCCGCGCGCGCATCACCATTTGTAGTTGACGTTGGCGTAGGCGAGTGCGCCGTTGAAACCGAACGGCGAGGACGTGCTGTAAGGCAGGTAAGTGCGGGTGCCGGCGCCCGCACGCGACTGGTCGGGATATTCGTTGAGCACGTTGTCGCCGCCGATGGTGAAGTCCCAGTTGCCCAGCTTGTAGCTGGCGGCCAGGTCCAGCGTCCACTTCGCCGCATAGGTCTGGTCGGCCGCGGCGGTGGTGCCGAAGTCGGTGAACTCGCCCCAGCGCGTGGCGGTGGCGGTGAACGCCCAGTTGCCCGGCGCCCAGACGCTGCTCAGGAAGAACTTGTCGCGCGGCGCGCCCTTGGTGATGCGGCCGATCTCGGCGCGGCCGATGCGCACCGCGGTCGGGTCGATCGCCTCCAGCACCGCCGGGTTTTCGGCGATCTTCTCGATCTCGGTCTTGTTGTAGTTGTAGCCGGCGGTCAGGTCCAGATTGCTGTTGCTCAATGCGATCTTGTAGGTGCCGACCGCGTCGATGCCCTGGGTCTTGGTGTCGATCGCGTTGGTGAAGTAGCGGCCGCCGCCGATGCCGGCATAGCCGTTGGCCTGCAGGTAGTCGCGCACCGCGGTGGAGGTCAGGTTCTCCGACAGCACGATGCGGTCGTCGATATCGATGCGGTAGGCATCGACGGTGACGTACAGCGCATCGACCGGCTGCAGCACCAGGCCCAGGCCGTAGTTCTTCGACTTCTCCGCCTTCAGCGGTTCGGCGCCGAGCGCGACCGCAGCCGGATTGTCGGTGCGGAAGGTGCCGATCTCGAACGGCGTGGCGGTGATGCTGCCGTCGGGCTGGGTGACGTTGATGAAGTTGGTGGCGATGGACTGGAAATACTGCTGCTGCAGCGACGGCGCGCGAAACCCGGTGGAGGCGGTGGCGCGCAGCGCGATCTTGTCGGTGAACGCGTAGCGCAGCGACAGCTTGCCGGTGCTGGTGTCGCCGAAATCGCTGTAATTCTCGTAGCGCCCGGCCAGGCCGGCGGAGAACTTGTCGGTGATGTCGCCTTCCAGGTCCACGTAGGCCGAGTAGCTGTTGCGGTCGTAGTGGCCGGAATCGCTGGGCTTGAAGCCGGCGAACACCTGCGCGCCCGGCAGCAGGCTGCCGTTGGCCGAGGGCACGCCGCCGTTGACGTAGGAGGCGGCATCGCCCGGCGATTCGTTGAACTTCTCGCCGCGCCACTCGCCGCCGAAGGCCAGCGTGACCGGATAGGCCAGGCCGACCTCCAGCGACTTGGTGAAGTCGGCGTTGAGCAGGTTCTGGGTGACTTCCAGAGTGCCGGCATAGAAATCGGTCGGACTGCTCGTGCCCAGGCTGTTGTTGAGGCTGTTCTTGACCTCGAAGCTGAGGTTGTTGCGGCCGTAGTTGTAGCTGATGTCGATGCCCAGCCCGCCTTCGGTGCTGGCCTTGAAGCCGCCGACCCAGGACACGTCCTTGCTGACGTTGTAGATCTGCGGCAGGAAGCCGTCCGGATAGATCTCCGGGCGGTTGCGGTTGTCGCCGGACCAGCGGAAGTAGCCGTTGGACAGCACCTCGCGGCGGCTGAGCATGCCGTAGGAATAGAAGGTCAGGTACTCGGCCGGGCTGTACTGGCCGTTGTAGGAGAACGCGCCCTGGTCGACGTCCGGGTCGCCGTAGCGCTGCTGCACTTCGCCCTGGTACGGCTTGGCGCGGTCGGTCTGGTCCTGGTGGCCGGCCTGCGCGGCGAAATGCACGCTGCCGTTCTCGCCGAACTTGACCCCGGCGTCGCCGGACAGCTGGTATTGCTCGCCGTCGCCGGCGCTGTACTTGCCGTAGCGCGCGGCGATGCTGCCGCCTTCGCCGCTGCCCTTGAGCACGATGTTGATGACGCCGGCGATGGCGTCGGAGCCGTATTGCGCCGAGGCGCCGTCGCGCAGCACTTCGATGCGCTCGACCGCGGCGATCGGAATGGTGTTGAGGTCGGCCGGCGACGAACCGCGGCCCTGCGCGCCGTTGAGGTTGACCAGCGCGGTGGAGTGGTAGCGCTTGCCGTTGACCAGCACCAGCACCTGGTCGGGCGAGAGCCCGCGCAGCTGCGCCGGGCGCACCGCGTCGGAGCCGTCGGTGATCGCCGGGCGCGGGAAGTTCAGCGACGGCACCGCGCGCGACAGCGCGGTGGCCAGTTCGGTGGTGCCGGTGGACTGCAGCATTTCCGGCGAGATGATGTCGATCGGCGAGGCCGACTCGGCGACGGTGCGGTCGGCCACGCGAGTGCCGGTGACGATCACGGTATCCAGCGTCTGTGCGCTGGAAGAGGAGCTTTGCGCGAGCGCAGGCGCGGCGGATGTGGCCAGGGCGAGGGCGACGGCAGTGGCGAGAGGACTGATCGTGCGGGTCATTGGCGGGACGGCTCCAGGATGGGGGAAGAGTCGGCGCCGCCGCATTCGCCATCACCCCCTCCCGGGTGTTGCGCCTATGGCGAATGTTGCGGCTGCGGCCATGGGTTACCGGCATATGTCGGGTGTGTCAATGTTCTGTTAAACCCGCGCGCGTGGTTGCATTTGCAACGACCGCTGCGGCACTTGCGGCAGAATCGATGCCGCCGTTTGCCGAGGTCGTAGACAAAAACGAAAGGCCCCGCATTGCGGGGCCTTTCGGGTGTGGTCCAGTTCACGGATCGCGCCGCACGCGGCGACGCGACCGTGGCGATCACCAGCGGTAGTTGATCCGCCCATACACGTAGGCGCCGTTGAATCCGTACGGCGAGTAGTTGCTGTAGGGCAGCATGCCGTAGGTGGAGTTGACCAGGTTGGTGGTCTTGTCCGGGTACTGGTCGAGCAGGTTGTCGGCGCCCAGGGTCAGCGTCCAGTTGTCGCCGGGCTTGAAGCTGGCCGAGGCGTCCACCACCCAGCTCGCATCGTAGGTCTGGTCGCGCGCGGCGCTGGCGGAGTTGCGTACGGTGAAATCGCCGTAGCGGGTGGCGGCCAGGTTGAAGTCCCAGCGCTGCAGCTTCCAGGTGCCGCTGAGGATGATCTTGTCCTTCGGGAAGCTGTCTTCCAGGCGCCCGATCTCGTCGCGGCCCAGGATGGTCTGGGTCGAGCCGATGTCCACCAGCGCCTGCGGCTGTTCGACCGCATGGGTGATCTCGGTCTTGCTGTAGCCGTAGCTGGCAGTGAGGTCGAGCGAGCTGGCCGCGAACGGGATCGTGTAGGTGCCGACCAGGTCGACGCCGCGGGTGCGGGTGTCGGCCGCGTTGGCGAAGTAGCGCACACTGGTGACGTTGGAATAGCCCAGGCTCTGCAACTGCGCGAGCACGGCGGCGTCGTTGAGGTTGGAGGACAGCAGGATGCGGTCGTCGATCTTGATCTGGTACGCGTCCAGGGTCACGTACAGGCGCTCCACCGGCTGCAGCACCAGGCCTAGGCTGTAGGACAGCGAGGTCTCCGCCTTCAGCGGCGCGGCGCCCAGCGCCTGGGCCACGGCGCTGTCCACCGGGAAGGTGCCCGATTCGAAGAAGCTGCCGTTGATGTAGCTGCTGGTCACCGCCTGGTATTGCTGCTGCGCCAGCGACGGGGCGCGGAAGCCGCTGGCCACGGTGCCGCGCAGCGCCACCTTGTCGGTGAACGCGTAGCGCGCCGACAGCTTGCCCGAGCTCTTGCTGCCGAAATCCGAGTAGTCCTCGTAGCGGCCGGTGAGGCCGGCGGAGAACTTGTCGGTGAAGTCGGCTTCCAGCCCGGCGTAGACGGCGTAGTTGTGGCGGTCCGAATGCACCGCGTTGGCCGGCGAGAAGCCGGCGAAGCCCTGCGCGCCGCCGGTGGTGCCGGTGTAGGAGGCCAGTTCGCCCGGCGACTGGTTCCACTTCTCCTGGCGGTACTCGGCGCCGAAGGACAGCGTCACCGGATAGGCCAGGCCCCATTCCAGCGGCTGGGTGAAGTCGGCATTGACGATGTTCTGGGTGTACTCCAGCGCGCCGTCGTAGAAGCTGCTCGGGCTGTCGGTGCCGAGGCTGTAGTTGATGCTGTTGCGGGTGTTGAAGTCGATCTTGTTGTAGCCGTAGTTGTAGCTCACGTCCCAGCCGAAGCCGCCTTCGGTGCTTCCCTTGAGTCCGGCCACCAGCGAGCGGTCCTTGGAGTACTGCTCGATCTCCGGCACGTAGCCGTCGGGATAGGTCTGCGCCAGCAGCGCGCTCTGCCCGTTATGGTTGCGCGAGCGGTAGAACGCGAACGAGGTGATGTCGCGGTTGCTGGCGATGGCGGTGGCGTAGCCGGTGACGCGGTCGCTGAAACGGAACTCGCCGTTGGCCGAGACCGCGGTCGCATCGACCTGCGGGTCGCCGTAGACGAAAGTGGTCTCGCCGATGCCCGGATAGTTGCCGGTGTTCGGCGCGGTGCCCCGGTAGGGACCGGCGCGGTTGGTTTCGTCCTGCTGACTGATCTGCCCGGCCACATGCAGGCTGCCGCGTCCGTCGCCGAAGCTGACCCCGGTATCGCCGGAGAGCTGCGACTTGGCGCCGTCGCCGGCCGAGTACTGGCCGTGGTCGATCGCCAGGCTGCCGCCGCTGCCCGAGCCCTTCAGCACGATGTTGATGACCCCGGCGATGGCGTCGGAGCCGTACTGCGCCGAGGCGCCGTCGCGCAGCACTTCCACGCGCTCGATCGCCGCGATCGGGATCGCGTTGATGTCCACCGCCGAGGCGCCGCGGCCGATGCTGCCGTTGACGTTGATCTGTGCGGAGGTGTGGCGGCGCTTGCCGTTGACCAGCACCAGCACCTGGTCCGGCGACAGCCCGCGCAGCTGCGCCGGGCGGATGCCGCTGGTGCCGTCGGTCAGCGCCGGGCGCGGGAAGTTCAGCGAGGGCAGCACGCGCGACAGCGCGGTGGCCAGCTCGGAGGTGCCGGTGGACTGCAGCGCTTCGGTGCTGATGATGTCGATCGGCGACTGCGACTCGGCCACGGTGCGGTCGCTGACCCGGGTGCCGGTGACGATGACGGTGTCGAGCGTGCTCGGGGTGTCGGTGGTGGTGGTGGTCTGCGCCAGCACCGGAGGGGCGGCGAGGGCGGCGAGCACGGCGCTCGCCAACAGGGACAACGGACGGTTCATGGAAACTCCAGCGGATGCCGAAACGGCAAAGGGGGCGGTCGCTGTGCGACGCCGGCCATGCGGGCCTGCCCCAGGGATCGTTATTATTATTTAACAATCGCGCGGCAGTGCAGCATGCCGCAGCATGTTCTTATGCCTTTCGGTTCTAAGTGAAATGGCGGCTCGCCCCAATGGCGCAGGCCGCCCGCGCCCTGCGGCGGAGCGGCCTGTGCCGGGTGTGGCAGTAAGGCTGGCCTGGAGGTTGCCCTAGAAGCGGTAGCTCACCCGGCCGAACCAGTAGCGGCCGTTGAAGCCTAACGGAGACAGCGACGAGTACTGCAGGCCGCTGGGGCGGTCCTCGTAGATGTTGTTCGGTGCCGACCGGGTCGGGTACTGGTTGGTGAGGTTGTCCGCGCCCACGCTGAAGGTGAGGTCGCGCCAGGTGTAGCTGGTGGACACGTTCAACAGCCAGCGCGCGGCGAAGGTCTGATCCTGGCTGCCGTCGGCGTTGTCGCCGCGGCGGGTGACCGCGCCGTAGCGGGTGGCGTCGCCACGCACGCTCCAGCCGGCGCGGGTCCAGTCGGCGCTGAGAACGTACTTGGTGCGCGGGGTGGCGTCGGTCAGCAGGCCCTGGCTGGCGCGCCGGAAGTTGGGATCGGAGACCTCCAGGATCTCGGTCTTGTTGTAGTTGGCGCTGAGGCTCAGGTTGAGCCTGCCGGCCTGGTCCAGATCGAGCAGATAGTTGCTCACCCAGTCGACGCCGCGGGTACGGGTGGTCGCGCCGTTGACGAAGAACTGCACCGCGGTGACCTGCCCAATCGGCACATCCAGCGACAGCTGGTCCGAATACAGGATCTGGTCCCAGATGCGGATCTGGTACAGGTCCAGGGTGGAGCTGAAGTCGGTGCCGGCCTGCCACACCGCGCCGACGCTGTAGTTGCTGGATTTTTCCGGGGTCAGCGGTTTGGCGCCGAGCGCGATGGCCACCGGGTCGGAGGTGCGGTAGGTGCCGATCTGGGTCAGTTGCCCGTTCTGCAGCAGGGTCACCACCGAGGCGTAGTTCTGCTGCGCCAGCGAGGGCGCGCGGAAGCCATTGGAGACGGTGCCGCGCAGGGCGAAGGCGTCGCTGAGCTGGTAGCGCGCCGACAGCTTGCCGGAGCGGGTGGAGCCGGCATCGCTGTAGTCCTCGTAGCGCGCGGCCAGGCCGCCGGAGAGTTTCTCGGTCAGGTCGGCCTCCAGGTCGGCATAGACCGCCTTGCTGTGCCGCTCGAAGTCGCCGGCCACCGCCGGCGACAGGCCCGGGAACACCTGCGAGCCGCCCGGATAGGCGCTGCCGGTGTCCGGATTGATCGTGGTCGGATCGAAGAAGTACGAATCCGGCGAGCCGGCGTTGACCGCGTACTTGTCCTGCCGGTATTCGGCGCCGAAGGCGAGGTTGACCGGATAGGCCAGGCCCCAGTCGAAGGACTTGCTGAAGTCCGCATTGAGCACGCCCTGCCGGTTGCGAAAGCCGCCGGCATTGAAGCGGGTGGGCGACGCGCCGGTGGTCCAGTACAGATTGGTGTTGATGGTGTTGAGCAGGTTGAAGGTCACGTCGTTCTCGCCGTAGTCGGCGGAGACGTCCCAGGTCCAGTCGCTGTCGGTGCTGCCCTTGAGGCCCAGCACCGCGGCGCGGTCGTTGGACGGGTTGTAGATCTGCGGCAGGAAGCCGTTGGGGTAGATCGCTTGCACGTTGCGGTCGCTGTTGTCCCAGGCGCGGTAGTAGCCGTTGGACACCACCTCGCGGCGGCTGAAGTTGGCGTAGCCGTACAGGTCGATGCGCGGGGTCAGCGCATAGCCGAAGCTGAGCAGGCCCTGGTAGGTCTTGACCGCGGGGTCGCCGTAACGCTGGTACGGAATGCCGCTGGGATTGTCGGCGCCGGCCAGGGTGGTGGCCTTGTCGGCGTTCTCGGCGCGGTTGGTGTTCATCGCGTTCTGGTAGTTCCAGGACAGCCGCACCCAGCCGGGCGCTTCGCCGTCGTTCGCGCCGCCGAAGGCCAGCCCGTACGAGCCGTCCACGCCGTTCTGCGCGCCGTCGCCCTTGTCCATGATGCCGCCGTTGACCGAGACGCTGTTGCTGCCGGGTTTGGCGCCGTGCTTGAGCACGATGTTGATCACCCCGGCGATCGCATCGGAGCCGTACTGCGCGGAGGCGCCGTCGCGCAGCACCTCGATGCGCGCGATTGCCGACATCGGGATCGAATTGAGATCGGCTGGCGCCGAGCCGCGGCCGACCGACGGGTTGTAGTTGACCAGCGAGGTGGTGTGGTAGCGCTTGCCGTCCACCAGCACCAGCACCGCGTCCGGGGACAGGCCGCGCAGGGTCGCCGGGCGCAGCGCATCGTTGCCGTCGTTGATCGCCGGGCGCGGGAAGTTCAGCGACGGCAGCAGCTTGCCCAGGGCGCTGCCCAGGTCGCTGGCGCCGGTCGCCTGCAGCGATTCGGGGCCGATGATGTCGATCGGCGATTGCGACTCGGCCACCGTGCGGTCGGCGATGCGGGTGCCGGTGACGATGATGTTGTCCAGGGTATTGGGGGCCTGGTCTTGCTGGGCGAAGCTGGTGCCGGAGGCGAGGGCGAGCAGGATGGCGCTGGCCAGGGGGAGCGGGCGGTGCTTCATCGTACGGAGACTCCAGTGGCTGGGGGAATGGCGTGGGTCTGAGTGCCCTGAGGGCAGGCGCGGCATGCTGCAGTGCAGCGATGAATCGCCCCGATTGAAATATTTTTTTCATCTGGCCGCGTATACAAAAACGGTATTGGATCCAGTTGCCGGGTGGCGGACGGGTCCGGTCCGAGGCCCGCGCGGCGGGGGCCGATGGCCGGCCGCGGCCCGGATCCGGGGTGGGCCATCCGGGACGAAGCGGATACACTGCCGCCTCGAACGTCGAGTGCCCCCCTTCCCGTGATTTCCCTTAGAAACTTCGCCATGCGCCGCGGCGAGCGGCTGCTGTTGTCCAACGTCGATCTGACCCTGCATGCCGGCTACCGCGTCGGTGTGGTCGGGCGCAACGGGACCGGCAAGTCCAGCCTGTTCGCGGCGATCCGCGGCGAGCTGGAGGCGGACAAGGGCGATGTGGAACTGCCCGGCAAGCTGCGCACCGCCAGCGTCGCCCAGGAAACCCCGTCGCTGCCGGATCCGGCGCTGGACTTCGTGCTCGGCGGCGACACCGAGGTGGCCGCGGCGCTGCAGGCCGAGGCCGCCGCGCTGGCCGCGGAGGATTGGGAGGCGGTCGCCGCGGCGCACGTGCGCCTGGAAGAGGTCGGCGGCTACGACGGCACCGCGCGCGCCGGCAAGCTGCTGCACGGCCTGGGCTTCCCGGCGGCGACGCATTCGCGCCCGGTCAAGGATTTCTCCGGCGGCTGGCGGGTGCGGCTGAACCTGGCGCGGGCGCTGATGATGCCCTCGGACCTGCTGCTGCTCGACGAGCCGACCAACCATCTGGACATGGACGCGGTGCTGTGGCTGGAACAGTGGCTGCTGAAGTACCCGGGCACGCTGCTGCTGATCAGCCACGACCGCGAATTCCTCGACAACGTCGCCACCCACACCCTGCATCTGCACGGCGGCGGCGCCAAGCTGTATGTCGGCGGCTACACCGATTTCGAGCGCCAGCGCACCGAGCAGCTGCGCCAGCAGCAGATCGCGCACGAAAAGGAACAGGCCGAGCGCGCCCACCTGCAGAGCTTCATCGACCGCTTCAAGGCGCAGGCCAGCAAGGCCAGCCAGGCGCAGAGCCGGATGAAGCGGCTGGCGAAGATGGCCGGCACCGAGGCGGTGCGCGCCGAGCGCGAGTTCCGCATCGAGTTCGCGCAGCCCAACCGCCTGCCGCATTCGCTGATCCGGCTCAACCATGCCGACTGCGGCTACGGCAGCGAGGTGATCCTGCGCCAGGCCGGGTTCGGCCTGGAAGCGGGCGACCGCATCGGCCTGCTCGGCCCCAACGGCGCCGGCAAGTCGACCCTGGTCAAGAGCCTGGTCGGCGAGATCCCGCTGCTCAGCGGCGAACGCAGCGCGCATCCGGACCTGCGCATCGGCTACTTCGCCCAGCACACGGTGGAGTCGCTGCACGAAGGGCAGTCGCCGATCGACCATTTCCGCGAGATCTCGCCGGACGCGTCGATCCAGGCGTTCCGCGACTTCCTCGGCAAGTGGAATTTCCCGGGCGACCGCGCGTTCGAAGTGGTGGACGGCTTCTCCGGCGGCGAGCGCGCGCGCCTGGCGCTGGCGCTGATCGCCTGGCAGCAGCCGAACGTGCTGCTGCTCGACGAGCCGACCAACCACCTGGACCTGGAGATGCGCGAGGCGCTGGCCGAGGCCTTGAGCGATTTCGAGGGCGCGATCGTGATGGTCTCGCACGACCGCCACCTGATCGGCCTGGTCTGCGACACGTTCTGGCGCGTGGCCGACGGCGTGGTCGAGCCGTTCGCCGGCGACCTGGACGAATACGCGGCGTGGCTGCGTAGCCGTCCGGCCGCGCAGGGCACCAAGCAGAAGATGGCCGAGGTCGCGCCGACCCCGCCGCCGCCGGTCAAGCCGCTGCCGGCGAAGAAGCCGCCGAACCCGCACAAGCTGGCCGCCGCCGAAAAGCGCGTCGGCGAGCTGGAAGCGGCGCTGGCCGAGCTCGACCGCCAGCTGGCCGATCCCAAGCACTACGCCGACGCGGAGAAGATGGCGGTGCTGGGCCGCGATCGCGAAGCCACCGCGCAGCAACTGGCGCAGGCCGAGCAGGCGTGGATGGAATTGATCGAAGGCGCATAGCCCGTTGCGCTTGCGGCGCGATCGCTGGCGCAGTCCGTTGTGGTGCCGCGTGCGCATGCCCGTTCATGCGCACGCCGATACGCTTGTGCAAACGACACAAGCGAACGAGGCCAGCCGAGCATGATCAGTGGCGTCATCAGCCTGGACGACTATCTTGCCGCGCAACGCCTGCACCAACGGCGCCCGCTACGGCGTGCGCTGGTGCTGTCGGCGACGCTGTTGTTGGTTGGAGTGCCGCTCGTGATGGTCGGCACCAGCGATGCTGTCTGCATCGTAGGCGGCCTGCTGGGCGGCATCGGTGGCGGTGGCCTGATCGGCCTGGCCTTGCTGTACGGGTGGAAACTGCCGCGCAAGCTGCGGCGCCTGCATGCGCAACAGGCGGCGCTGCGGCATGCCATCACCTATGCCTGGGACGAGAACGGTCTTGAGGTTACCTGGTCGGGCGGGCACGCGCGCCGTCCCTGGGCCGATTTCATCCGCTATCGCGAGAATCCGCAGGTGCTGCTGCTGTATCACAACGACATGTTGTTCGACATGGTGCCCACCTCCTGGTTCGTCGATGCCGCCCAGCGCGAGGCGTTCCGGAAGCTGGCATCGCGGGTGGGAACCGGCGCTCCGCGCGCGGTATAGCGACCGTGAGGCATGCGCCTGAGGCGGACACGAACGGCGATGCCGCATGGCGGCAGATGCATGACGACCGCCGGCGGCATGGTCAGAGCGTCTGGCCAAAACGCCAAGCGCCCGCTGCGCGCTTGCCGGCACCGTGCCGGCGTGCTGCGGACGCGCTCAGGCGGCGGCGCTGGCCACGACCAGCAGGCCGCCGGCGATGGCGGCCCAGTCCAGCGGCGTACGCGAGCGCAGGCCGCGCAGCGACGGGCGTGCCGTCGGCGTCGGCCGCAAGCCGGCCTTGATCCCCATCAAGGCCAGCCCGGCCGCACTCAGCGCCCAGTGCCATTCGCTCGCGCCGCTGCGCAGGAAATAGGCCAGGTGCAATACGCACAGGCAGGCCAGCGCGGCGGCCAGGACGATGTCGCGAGAAACCAGAGCCGGACGAGCGGCCATGACGAAACGGTTCATTGCGTGTTCCCCCCAGGAACGTGATCGCCTTCCCCTGGCGCACATTGCAACTGCGACCATGATCATAGTTCGGCATTCGGGCGGCCGCCAAGCGGCAGTGCACAAATTCTTCACCTGGCCTGTGGTGCCCGGTCGCGCTGCTGTCGGAGTGCGCTGGTGGGGCTGTGGCGTGTCCGGCTCGATCATGCGGGCCGGCGTCGACAGCGACTAGCCGATGCGCCGCGCGCCGTCTGTCATCGCTCGGCCAGCAGCCATTCGCGCAGGCGGCGGCTGGCGTCGTTTTCCGCGCGCGAGCGCAGCCGAGTGAGCCAGTAGCGGCCGGCGTCGATGCGGGTCGGGAACGGCGCGAGCAGGCGCCCGGCGTCCAGGTCCTGGGCGAACAGGCGCAGCGGCAGCAAGGCCACGCCGGCGCCCGCCGCCGCGGCGCTGGCCAGGGTCAGCGACGAGTCGCAGATCGGCCCGCTGGCGACCACTTCCGGCGCGCCGGCCGCCTGCAGCCAGCGCGCCCATTCGTCCAGCCGGTAGGAGCGCAGCAGCGGCACGCCGCCCAGGTCGGCCGGCACGCGCAGCGACCGCGCCAGCACCGGCGCGCACACCGGCGCGAACGGCGCGTCCAGGATCGGCGTGGCGGACTGGCCCTGCCAGTCGCCGTCGCCGAAGCGGATCGCCAGGTCCAGGCCTTCGCCGGCCAGATCGACCCGGTTGTTGTGGGTGTGCACGCGCAGTTCGATGTCCGCATGCGCGGCGTGGAAGGCGTCCAGCCGCGGCAGCAGCCAGCCCACCGCGAAGGTGCCGACCACGCCGATGCTCAGCGTCTCGCGGTAGCGGCCGCCGGCGAAGCGCTGCAGGGTGGCGGCGATGCGGTCGAAGGCCTCGGTCAGCACCGGATGCAGGCGCTGGCCTTCGTCGGTCAGGGCCACGCCGCGCGGCAATCGCTGGAACAGGACCACGCCCAGGCGCGCTTCCAGTTGCTTGATCTGGTGGCTGAGCGCGGCCTGGGTCACGCACAGCTCGGCGGCCGCGCGGGTCAGGTTCTGGTGCCGTGCGGCGGCTTCGAAGGCGCGCAGGGCGTTCAATGGCAGCTGCGGGCGGATCATCGTGCGCCATTAGTTATTTTCATGATTGCGATTGAATAACCTCGCTGGTGGGCCGCGGTCAAGCTGCGCATGATCGGGTCTTCCGACGGAGGTGGACGATGCTGGCGAGGCGACGATTCCTGCAGGGCATGGGGCTGGCGGCGGCAGCGCTGGCGGTGGCGACGGTGGATGCGAAAGTGCCGCCGGGCAAGGCGCGGACGCTGGCGCAGCGGCTCGCCGAGATCGAGCGCCGCACGGCCGGGCGGTTGGGCGTGGCGCTGCTCGACGGTAGCGGCAGGATGTTGGGCGGGCAGCGCCTGGACGAACGCTTCCCGATGTGCAGCACCTTCAAATTTGTATTGGCGGCCGCGGTGCTGCAGCGGGTCGATCGCGGCGAACTGAGCCTGGAGCAGCGGCTGGACATCCGCGCCGCGGACATGGTGTCGCATGCGCCGGTGACCGAGCGCCATGTCGGCGGCACGCTCAGCGTGGCCGAGCTGTGCCGGGCGACGATGATCTACAGCGACAACCCGGCGGCCAATCTGCTGTTCCCGCTGGTCGGCGACCCGCCGGGGCTGACCCGCTTCCTGCGCGGGCTCGGCGATCCGGTGACCCGCAGCGACCGCCACGAGCCGGAGATGAACCAGTTCGCCGTGGGCGATCCACGCGATACCACCACGCCGGCGGCGACGGCCACGACCATGCGCACGCTGTTGCTCGGCGATGCATTGCAACCGGCCTCGCGCAAGCGCCTGACCGATTGGATGCTCGACAACCGCACCGGCGACGATTGCCTGCGCGCCGGCCTGCCGCGCGGCTGGAAGATCGGCGACAAGACCGGCAGCAACGGCACCGACACCCGCAACGACATCGCCATCGTATGGCCGCCGGGCGGGCGGGCGCCGTTGCTGCTGACCGCCTACCTCAACGGTGCCAAGGTCGACAGCGATGCGCGCGACGCGGCGCTGAAGGCGGTGGCGGTCGCGGTCCGCGAGACGCTCGCCGACTGAGTGTCGTGCCGTGCGCGTTGAGGCCGCAGGGGCCGCGCGCGCCATGCGGTCGTGTCGCTGCGTGCGCGCGCGCACCGATCCCGTTCTGCGCTGTTCTTCGCCCGCGACGCGCGCAGGCGCGGCGCATCGTGTCCTGGGATTGCCGCCGGCCTCAGGGCTGAAGCCGAAACTCGGCGGGTTTTCGCGCATCTCCTCCGTTTCCCGCCTCGCCACCCAGGAGTTCGACCATGCACAGGCTTCTCCGTTTTTCGTTTGCCGCGATCGCGCTTGTGCTCGCCCATGCACCGGCGCAGGCGGAGATCTGGCAACCAGCGCCGGGCCATGTGCAGGTGCCGATCTGGCCTGGCAAGGTTCCCAATGCGTTGCCGCACCCGAAACCGGAATCGGTCGGTCCCGGCGAAGGCCACACGTGGTGGGCCAGGGCCAACGATGTCAGCCAGCCGACGATGACGGTATATGCGCCCACGGGCCGCAACAGCGGTGCGGCGGTGGTGGTGTTTCCCGGCGGTGGCTATCAGGTCCTGGCCATGGATCTGGAAGGCACGGAGATCTGCGATTGGCTGACGTCGCGGGGCATCACCTGCGTGTTGCTGAAGTACCGCGTCCCCAATTCGGGGCCGACCTGGGTCAACGGTGGCCGCTACTATCCGAAGGTGCAGACCGCGCTGCAGGACGCGCAGCGCACGCTGGGACTGGTGCGCCTGCATGCGGCGGAGTGGGGGATCGATCCGCACAAGGTCGGGGTAATGGGGTTTTCCGCGGGCGGGCATCTGGTGGCCGCGACCAGCACGCATTTCGCCAGGCGCACGTATCCGGCAGCGGATGCCGCCGACGCGCAGAGTTGCCGCCCGGACTTCGCCATCGCCGTCTATCCGGGCCACCTGTGGGCGCACGAGGACGAGGACGACGCCACGCGCGATCCGACCCGCCTGGATCTGCGCCCTGACATCACCGTCAGCGCGGATACGCCGCCGACCTTCCTGCTGCAGGCCGAGAACGATGAGGTGGATGGAGTGTCGCAGTCGCTGGCTTACTACGTCGCGCTGAAAGAGGCCGGCGTGCCGACGGAAATGCACCTGTACGCGCAAGGTGGCCATGCCTTCGGCCTGCGTGCGGACAAGCTGCCGGTCGCGCAGTGGCCGCACCTGGTGGAAACCTGGTTGGGGAGCATTGGGGTGCTGGATGCGGCCGGCGCGCGCTGAGCGTTTCCGCGCTTGCCGGCGTGCGGCCGCTGCGCGGGTCCGCGTGCGGTCATCGCGCTAAAAAAACCTGGCGCTCAGCCGATCGGGCCGAGCGCGCCGATCACGACCGGGTCCTCCTGATAAAACCGCGCCGGCCCGCCCATCGCCGGATCGCTGACGCCGGGTTTGCCGGTTTCCACGCGCCCGGCCAGGCGCTGGCGCGCGCCGTCCTGGACCACCCACAGGTCGTACCAGCCGCCACTGGCCGCCGCGCTCCAACTGCGCCGTTGTTCGGTGCCGGGCGCCAGCAGCACGCTGTCGCGGGGTTGCGCCTGCGCATAGGCGCCGGGCTGCAGTTCCACGCGCAGCTCGCTGCTGCCGGGATTGCGCAGCAGCAGGCATAGCGCCCGCGGATCGTGCGCGTCCTGGGCGATCTCGGCGTGCAGCGGCGCGGCGTCGAGGTCGCCGCGGTAATGGCGGTGGAAGCCGTTGGGGCCGAGCAGCCACAGGTCGTAGCGGCCGTCGTAGGTGGTCCAGGTGGCGTCCAGCGTGGCGCCTGCGCCGAGCGTGTAGCGCCGCGGAATCGCGGCCAGGTCGTAGCGGTCGTAGACCTGCAGCACCGCGGCTGCGCCGGCATTGCCCATCCGCAGCAGCACTTCGCCGCGTGCGCTCACGTGTTGCAACTGTACCGTCGGGCGATACGGCAACGCGCGCGAGCGGCGCACGCCGAACGGCTGCTGCGGCGCCTGCACGGTGTCCGGCAGCGGCGGCAGCGCATGTTCGTGCAAGGCGGCCGCGCGCGCGGCGGCGGCGCTGACGTCGGGCAGCGTGGCGAAGAACGGGCGCGTATCGGCCTGGCGGAAGTCGAAGGCATCGACCAGGTCGCCGCAGACCGCGCGGCGCCACGGCGTCAGCCCGCTGGCGGCGACGCCGAAGCGGCGTTCCAGCAGGCGCAGCACCGAGGTGTGGTCGTAGACCTGCGAATCGATCCAGCCGCCGCGGCTCCACGGCGAGATCACGTACATCGGCACCCGCGGGCCCAGCCCGTAGGGCCGGCCGCGCAGTTCGGGCAGGTCGGCCTTTTCGTCGCCCGGCGCCGGCTGCAGGTGGTATTCGCCGTCGGTGCTCACCGTGGACGCGCCGGCCCAGCCGCCGGCCGCCGCCGGATCGGGCGAGGGCGGCGCCGGCGGCGGCACGTGGTCGAAGAAGCCGTCGTTCTCGTCGAACATCAGCAGCAGCGCGGTGCGCGACCACACCTGCGGATCGGCGGTCAGCGCATCCAGCACGCGCGCGGTGTAGGCCGCGCCCTGCGCGGGGCTGGACGGATCGGGATGCTCGCTGCCGGCGGCGTCGGCGATGATGAAACTCACCGCCGGCAGCCGCGCGCCGAGCACGTCCTCGCGCAGCTGCGCCAGCGTGCGCGTGCCGACCCCGCGTTCGCGCAGCTGCGGATCGTGCCCGGGTGCGCCGCGCCAGGCGGCACGGAACGGGGCGAAGCCGGCCAGCGGGTTGTCGGTGAAGTTGTCGGCCATGTCCTGGTAGATCTGCCAGGACACGCCGGCCTGCTGCAACGCTTCCACGTAGCTGGGCCAGCGGTAGTCGTCGGCATGTCCGCCCAGTTCGGGGAAGTTGTCGTGCGAGTTGGCGATCACCGGCCCGCCGGCGCGCGCCTGCGGATCGTTCTGCCCGGTCCACAGGAACACGCGGTTGGGATTGGTGCCGGCCTGGATCGCGCAGTGGTAGGCGTCGCACAGGGTGAAGGCCTCGGCCAGCGCGAACTGGAACGGCAGGTCGTCGCGTTCGTAGTGGGCCAATGCGTGGTCGTGCTTGGCCGCGGCCCAGCGGCCCATGCGGCCGTGGTCCCAGGCCTGCTGCGCATTGGGCCAGGTGTGCGGGGTGCCCTGCACGCGCATGCCGCGGAAGTCGCGCGCGGTATGCAGCGGGAACGGCGTCAGCAGCCGGCTGCCGTCTTCGCTGGGTTGCAGCCAGACGGTGCGCGGGGCGATGCCGGGCAATGGCGGCGCCGGGATCGGGAAGCGGTCGCCGAAGCCGCGCGCGCCGGCGAAGCTGCCGAAGTAATGGTCGAAGGCGCGGTTCTCCTGCATCAGGATCACCACGTGCTGCAGGTCCTGCAGGGTGCCGCTGCGCACGTCCGGGGCGATCGCGGCGGCGCGGGCGATGCTGGGCGGCAACAGCGCGGCGGCGGCGCCGGCGACGCCGGCCTGGAGCAGGCGGCGGCGGGGAAGATCGGTCATGGCGCGGGCACCGGCAGGACGGGACGAAAAGGGCTCGCCGGCGGCGCCAGGCCGCCGGCGAGGACGCAGCATGCGGGCTGCGCGATTACAGATCCAGCGTCAGGGTCAGGCCGACCGTGCGCGGTGCGGCGATGAACGCGCTGTCGCTGCCGTCCACGCCTTCCAGGTAGCGCTTGTCGGTGAGGTTGCTGACGTTGAGGTCAAGCTTCACGCCCTGCAGCTGCGCCGACAGCTGCGACAGGCTCAGGCCCAGGTGCGCGCCGAAGGTGGTGACGCCGTCCAGGCTGTTGCTGTTGGACGCATCCAGGTAGCGCTTGCCGAGGTAGCGCCCGGAGATGCCGAACGACCACGCCTGGCCCTGCCAGTCGGCCGAGGCCACCAGGGTGTTGCGCGGCTGCCCGATCACCTGCGAGCCGGGGGTGATCTCCAGTGCGGTGTCGCGTGCGGCGTCGCCGCTGCCCAGGTAGGTCGCCTTGTTGAAGGTGTAGGCGCCGTTGACCCGCCAGCCGTTGTCCCAGCCATAGCCCAGCGCCGCTTCCACGCCGCGCGCATGCACGCCGCCGAAGTTCTCGTAGACGCCGTCGGTTTCGCCGAGATAATCGATGCCGCTGACGAAGTTGGCCGGCACGTAGACGATGCGGTTGTCGAAGCGGATGTCGTACACGGTGACGCTGCCGGTCAGCGGCCAGCGGCTCATGCGCAGGCCCAGCTCGATGTTGTCGGCGGTCTCCGGCTTGACCCGGCTCAGCGCCACCGGGTCGGTTTCGCCGAGCACGCCGGACGGAATCGCGGCGAAGTTCTGCGAATAGCCGGCGAAGGCTTCCAGGCCCTTCACCGGCGTGGTCCAGGTCAGGCCGGCGGAGAACAGCGGATCGGAATGCGAGTCCGACTCGACGTGTTCGCTGTCGCCGATGCGGCGGTCGCGGGTCTGGTCGACGAAGAACTGCTTGACGCCCACGCGCCAGGCGAAATTGCCGTAGCGCATCACGTCTTCCACGTAGTACATGCGCTCGTCGGTGTCGTAGTCGTCCTTGAACTGCACCCAGTACGGCACGTGGTCGAAGGCGATGTTGGTGCCGACGTCGAGCAGGCGGTGCCAGTCGCGGGTGACGCTGCGCTGGTATTTTTCCAGCCACACGCCGGCGCGCACGGTGTTGTCGATCGCGCCCAGGTCGGCGCGCCATTCGGCATCGGCGGTGAAGCCGGCGCGGTCGTTGTCGTAGTGGCTGTGGCGGTAGGACTGCACCGCCTGCGAGCCGGCCGGGTAGCAGGCCGGATCGGACTCGCCCGGCACCGTCGCGCTGCCGCTGCAGCCGGCCAGCATCGTCGCCGCCGCGCCGGTGGGGGTGACGAAGTAGATCTTGCCCAGATCGCTGCCGCCGTACACGGTGTGTCCGCCGGTGTATTCGGATTCGGGCTTGCCGCTGCCGTCGTCGGTCACGTCCACCAGGTACGGCGGGATCCAGTCGCCACGGCCTTCCATGCGATGCGCGTAGCCGGCGAGCGTGGCCTTGAAGCCGTTGCCGCCGTCGAACGCGCCGCGCAGGTAGCCGAAGGTGTTCTTGCGCAGCGCGCGCGAGCCGGAACGGTAGTTCTGGTCCAGATAGGGAATGCCGGTGAGGGTGCCGGTCAGCAGGTCGTGCTCGGGATCGCGCGCGAACTGCTCGGGGGTGACGCTGCTGTACTCGGATTCGTCGGCATCGTCGTAGGACAGGTAGCCGCTGAGCTTCCACGCGCCCAGGTCGCTGTCGAACTTGCCGGCGAGATGATCGCGGGTGGTGTGGCCGCTGCCGTCGATCCAGTCGGTGTTGCTGCTGTGCGAGGCGCTGATCCAGGCCTTGCTGGTGCCGATCAGGCCGGTGTCGTAGCGCGCGTAGTACTTGCGCGCCTCGTTGTCGCCGATGCCCACGGCCATACGCACGCGCTGCGCGTCGAGCGGTTCGCTGGTCAGGTAGTTGAGCGTGCCGCCCAGCGCTTCGTTGGAGCGCGAGGCGATGTCGGCGGTGCCCTGGCTGACTTCGACCGTCTCCAGGTCGAGCGTGTCGATGAAGCGGTTGGCCTTGGAGCCGCCGCCGTAGGCCGAGCCGCCGTTGGGCAGGCCGTCGATGGTGGTGCCGATCTGCTGCGTATCGCGGTTGCTGACGAAGCCGCGCATGCTGATCTGCGTGCCCCAGTCGGAGGAGCCGAACGCATCGGCCTCGGTCACGATCACCCCGGGCAGTTCGTTGAGCACGTCGTTGACGCTGCCCATCGCGAACTGGCGGTCCAGCATCTCCTTGCTGACGCTGGTCTTGGCGTAGGTGGTGGCCTGGCCGACGACCTGTACCTGGTCCAGGGTGGAGACCTGCGCGTCGGCATCGGCGGCAGGAGCGCCGGCGTCGCTGGCCGCCTGGGCGTGGGCGACCATCGCCGACAGCAGCAGGGCGAGTGTCGTGCGCCGCGGCGTACGGAAACTTTTCGGAAAATTCATCAAGGGTGAATGCTTGTGTGGGGGCTGCGATGGTGTCGACACATGGTTGCGTGTGTGTGACTGCCTGTTTGCGTTACGTGCCGCCGTGCGCGCGCATCCGCGACACGGCATGCGCAGGGTGCGTGCCAGCGGCGAGGCAGGCCGACACGTCTCGCCACGGCCGCGCTGGAGCCGGTGCCTCGCGTGTCAGGCCGCCCGCCTGCATCCGGATAGGGAACAGGCAACCGCTGCAGGCGCCGGTGCGGCGTGACGACACCCGTGCACGCCACGCGGCATCATTGGCGCCGCCGCCGTCGCCGCCGGTGGCCCCCCACGATGGACACGCTGCCCGATGAGCCACGAACTGATCTACCTGCTGCTGATCTTCGCCCTGCTGGTGATCCCGCGCGCGCTGCAGCGCTTCAAGCTGCCGGCGCCGCTGACCTGCCTGCTGTTCGGCATCGTCGCGATGCTGGCGATGGGCGAGCGGGCGCACGATGCGGTGATCGCGCTGCTGGCCACGCTCGGCATCTCCTCGCTGTTCCTGTTCGCCGGCCTGGAGGTGGACCTGAAGGCGCTGCGCCGAGGGTTGTGGCCGCTGCTGCTGCACCTGCTGGTGCGCGGCGGCACCTTGTTCGGAGTCGGCTGGCTGGCCTGGCGCTACGCCGCGCTGCCGTGGCAGGCGGCCGGGTTGCTGGCACTGGCGCTGCTGACCCCGTCCACCGGCTTCATCATCGATTCGCTGGGCCGGCTCGGGCTCAGCGAGGAAGAGCGCTTCTGGGTCACCAGCAAGGCCATCGCCGGCGAATTGCTGGCGCTGGCGGCGTTGTTCGTGATCCTGCAGGCCGGCGATCCCTGGCGGATGGGCCTGTCCAGCCTGGCGTTGCTGGCGATGCTGGTCGGCCTGCCGCTGCTGTTCGTGGCGCTGGGACGCTGGGTGGCGCCGCAGGCGCCCGGGTCGGAGTTCTCGCTGCTGGTGATGGTCGGGCTGATCGCCGCCTACATCACCTATTCGCTGGGCGTGTATTACCTGGTCGGCGCGTTCATCGCCGGGCTGGTCGCGCGCCTGCTGCGCCAGCGCATGCCGCTGCTGGCCTCCGACGAGAACCTGCACGCGGTGCGGCTGTTCGCTTCGTTCTTCGTGCCGTTCTACTTCTTCAACGCCGGCACCAAGGTGCCGAGCGGGGCGCTGAGCCTGCAGGCGCTGGGGCTGGGCCTGGCGCTGACCGTGTGCGTGCTGCCGCTGCGCATCGGCATCGTCTGGCTGCAGCGGCGGCTGCTGTTCGGCGAGGATGCGCGCAGCAGCCTGCGGGTGTCGCTGGCGCTGGCGCCGACCCTGATCTTCACCCTGGTGCTGGCCGCGATCCTGCGCGAGCGCTTCGCCATCGCCGATGCGCTGTTCGGTGCGCTGTTGCTGTACGCGGCGCTGAGCACGTTGCTGCCGTCGCTGCTGTTCCGCATGCCGTTCGACGTGGACCCGATCGAGGCCGCGCCGTTGCCGGCGGCACCGGCCCAGGGCCTGCTCGAGGCGCCTGCTGCGCAAGATCCGGCACCGCTGCCGGTCGACCCGCCGCGGCCGGCGCTGCCACAGGCGGCCGTTTGAGCGGCCCGCGGTTCCCGGACCTGTGCAGCGACGCTGCGGCCCGCTGGGAAATCCAGGTCAGGGCGCCACGCGCCGGTATCGCTTGAAAGCCGGCGCCCGGGCCCCATACTGGCTGCCTCTGTTCCTTTCGCGTTTTTGCCGCCATGCCGATCTATGCCTTCCAATGTGCCGAGTGCGGTCACAGCTTCGACCGCCTGCAGAAACTGTCCGATCCCGATCCGGACGCCTGTCCGTCGTGCGGCGCGCCCGCGGTCAAGCGCCAGCTGACCGCACCGTCGTTCCGCCTGTCCGGTAGCGGCTGGTACGAGACCGACTTCAAGAAGGATGGCGACAAGAAGCGCAACCTGGCCGAGTCCGGCAGCGGCAGCGGCAGTACCGGCGAGGCCAAGCCGGCCGCCGCGTCCACCGACAGCGCGGCCAAACCTGCCGCAACCCCCGCGGCCACGCCGGCGCCTGCCGCCAAGCCCGCCGCGACCTGAGCGCGGCGTCCCGGAGCGGGGCGGGGCGTCTCGAAAATGCGAACGGCCCGGAGTCGCCTCCGGGCCGTTCGCGTTCCTGCCTGGAAGGCTTCAGCGGGCGCCGAAGCGTGCCCGGCAGCCTTCCTTGACCCACACCGCATTGCCCTCGTAGCCCCAGTTGCGGCCTTCGACGCAGGTGGTGCCGGACAGCTGCTGGATCACCGCCGGGCGGCCCTGGCGGCGGTCCCAGGCGCAGCTGCGCAGGCGCTTGTCGTCGCTGCTGCAGGTCACCGAGTAATCGCCGCCGGACGGCGGGCGGCCCGGACCCCAGCCGCCACCGCCGCCGCCCCGGCCTTCGGCGAACTCGCCGCGGCAGCCATCGTCCACCCACACCGCGCCGTCGCGTTGACCCCAGCTGCGGCCCTCGATGCAGCGGGTGTCGGACAGCTGCCGGACCAGCACCGCATTGCGCCAGCCGGTGGTGCAGACGCGCTGGCGCTGGTCCTGGCTCTCGCAGCGGATGGTGCCGCCCGGGCCGGGACCTGGGCCGGGACCCGGCCCGGGGCCGCCGCCGTCGCCCCAGCCACCGCGACCTTCGGCGAAGCGGCCGCGGCAGCCGCGGTCCACCCACACCACGCCAGGGCCCGACCCCCAGGTCTGGCCCTCGATGCACGGCGAATCCGACAGCGCGCCGACCAGCCGCGCGCGGCCGCGGAACGGCGTCGCGCACTGGCGGCGCTTGCGGTCGTTGCTGGAGCAGGCAATGGTCTGGGCATTGAAGCCAGGCTGCGGCCGCCACTGGCCGCTGCTGCCGCGCAGCGAGGTGGAGATGTCCTGCTGGATGCGGCCGAAGCCCCAGCCGCGGTCGATCTGGTCCAGGTAGAACTCCAGCTGGTCGTCGGGGATCTGCCGGCCGCGGCTCTGGTCGGCGTATTCGCGCTCGATCACCCGTACCCGGCTCGGCACCGACAGCTGCCGCAGGTCCTCCGGCGCATAGGCGCGCGCGCTTTGCGCGGCCACCGGCCCGCTGGCCAGGGCCAGACCGACCACCAACAACCAACCGCTCAGCTGCTTCAACATGGGTCCCCTCCGACGCCCGTGACTGTGGGCGGACTATAGCCTCACGGAAACTTAAGGCCAGGTGAGTTGCGGCGGGATTTGCCCGGGCCGGCGCCGCGCCGCAGAATATCCGGCTTGCCGGCGCGTTCTGCGCCGGCGGCCCCACCTTGGAGTTTGCGATGCGTACCCACTTCTGCGGCCTGGTCGACGAGACCCTCATCGGCCAAACCGTCACCCTGGCCGGCTGGACCGATGTCGCCCGCAATCTCGGCGGGGTCTGCTTCATCGATCTGCGCGACCACGAGGGCATCGTCCAGGTGACGGTGGAGCCGGAGAACGCGGAGGTGTTCGCGGTCGCCGCCTCGCTGGGCTACGAGGACGTGCTGCAGGTGGAAGGCGCGGTGCGCGCGCGGCATGCGGTCAACGACAAGCTGCGCAGCGGCAAGGTCGAGGTGATCGCCACCCGCATCACCATCCTCAACAAGGCCGCGCCGCTGCCGTTCCATGCGCACGAGAACCCGGGCGAGGAAACCCGCCTGAAGTACCGCTACCTGGATCTGCGCCGCCCGGAGATGCAGCGCATGCAGCGCACCCGCATCAAGCTGGTGCAGGGGCTGCGCCGTTACCTGGACGAGCGCGGCTTCCAGGACATCGAAACCCCGATCCTGACCAAGGCCACCCCGGAAGGCGCGCGCGACTTCCTGGTGCCGGCGCGCATGCATCCGGGCGAGTTCTACGCGCTGCCGCAGTCGCCGCAGCTGTTCAAGCAGATCCTGATGGTGGCCGGCTTCGACCGCTACTACCAGATCGCGCGCTGCTTCCGCGACGAGGCGCTGCGCGCCGACCGCCAGCTCGAGTTCACCCAGCTGGACATGGAGTTCGCGTTCGTGCGCGAGCGCGACGTGCAGGATGCGGTGGAGCAGATGATCCGCCACATCTTCAAGGAAGTGGTGGACGTGGAACTGGCCGCCGAATTCCCGCGCATGACCTGGGCCGAGGCGATGCGCCGTTTCGGCTCGGACAAGCCGGACCTGCGCATCGGCCTGGAACTGGTCGACGTGGCCGAACTGGTCAAGTCCAGCGAATTCCCGGTGTTCACCGCGGCCGCCGCCGATGCCGACGGTCGCGTCGCCGCGCTGCGCATACCCGGCGGCGCCACGCTGTCGCGCAAGCAGATCGACGACTACGCCGCGCATGCCGCCAAGTACGGCGCCAAGGGCCTGGCCTACATCAAGTTGTCGGAGACCGGCGAAATCAGCTCGCCGATCGCCAAGTTCTTCTCCGAAGAGGCCTTCGCCGCATTGGTCAAGCACGTCGGCGCCGGCAACGGCGACATCGTGTTCTTCGGCGCCGGCGGCTACAACAAGGTCTCCGACTTCATGGGCGCGCTGCGGCTGAAGGCAGGCAAGGACTTCCGCCTGGTCGCCGAGGGCTGGGCGCCGCTGTGGGTCACCGACTTCCCGATGTTCGAATGGGACGAGGAAGCGCAGCGCTACGTCGCCCTGCATCACCCCTTCACCGCGCCGGCGGTGGACGACATCGCCGACCTGCGCACGCATGCCAGGACCGCGGTGTCGCGCGGCTACGACATGGTGCTCAACGGCAACGAAATCGGCGGCGGCTCGATCCGCATCCATCGCCCGGAGATGCAGAGCGCGGTGTTCGAACTGCTCGGCATCGGCGCCGAGGAAGCGCGCGCCAAGTTCGGTTTCCTGCTCGACGCGCTGAACTACGGCGCGCCGCCGCACGGCGGCATCGCCTTCGGCATCGACCGCATCGCCGCGCTGATGGCCGGCACCGAGTCGATCCGCGACGTGATCCCGTTTCCCAAGACCACCGGCGCGCAGGACCTGATGACCGACGCGCCGTCGCCGATCGCCGACGCGCAGCTGGCCGAAGTGCACGTGCAGGTGCGCGCCAAGCCGGTGCAGGGCTGAGCGATGGCATTGGCGATCCGCCAGGCCACCGAGGACGACGCCGCCACGCTGGCGGCGCTGGCCGCGGCCACCTTCACGGAGACCTTCGGTCACCTGTACTCGCCGGAAGACCTGCACGGGTTTCTCGACGAGCACTACACCGCGGCGCGGCAGCGCACGATCCTGCAACATCCGGAGTACGCGATCTGGCTGCTGGAGGACGACGGCGTGGCGGTGGGCCATGCCGCGGCCGGCCCGTGCGGCCTGCCGCACGCCGAGGTGCAGACTGGCGACGGCGAACTGAAGCGGCTGTACCTGCTGCGCTCGCACCAGAACAGCGGCTGGGGCAGCCGCCTGTTCGAAACCGCGCTGGCCTGGCTGGAACGCCAAGGCCCGCGCACGCTGTGGATCGGCGTGTGGTCGGAGAACTTCGGCGCGCAGCGCTTCTACGCGCGCTACGGCTTCGAGAAGGTCGGCACCTACGAATTCCCGGTCGGGCAGACCCGCGATTTGGAGTTCATTCTGCGCCGCGTGGCGCAGGCGGCGTAGTCCACGCGGCATCCCGAGTGAACGGCCGAGCGGGAAGGGCCGGTGACGGGACACAGTAGACTGGCTGCTCCTCCGTCCCTGACAGGAGATCGCCATGTCGCGACCACTGAAATGCGCCGCCGCCTTGCTGCCGCTGCTGGCCGCGTGTGCGCCCTCGGCCTCGCTGCAAACGGCCGGTAGCGGGCCGGCGGCCCAGGGCGATGGCCGCTGCCAGGCCGAGCCGGTGGCGTGGGCGATCGGCCAGGCCGCAACCGAGGCGACCATGGCGCGGGTCCGCCGGGAGAGCGGCGCTGGCCAGCTGCGGCCGATCGCCCCCGGCCAGGCGACGACCCGCGACCTGCGCCCGGACCGGGTCAACGTGTTCGTGGATGCGTCCAATGCCATCGTCCGCATCACCTGTGGCTGAGGTCGCGCGCACGGTTGCCGCGAGCGGCGTGGTCGACCCCTTGCCGCAGGTCCTGTTGCTGCACGGGATCTGGAACGGCCGTGTCTGGCTCGGGCCGCTGGCCTGGCGGCTGCGCCGCGAGGGCTTCCGCGTCGCCACCTTCGGCTATTCGACCGCGTTCGGCGGCGCCGAGGCGGCGCTGCCGCGGTTGCGACAGCGAATCCAGCGCCTGGCGCAGCAGGGGCCGGTGGCGCTGGTCGGGCACAGCCTGGGCGGGCTGATCGCGCTGCAGGCCTTGCGCCAGGCGCCGCAGCTGCCGGTGACCCGGGTGGTGTGCCTGGGCGCCCCGCTGGCCGGCAGCGCGGTGGCGCAGACGCTGCTGCGACGCGGCCTCGGCGTCGCCCTCGGGCGCAGCGCAGCCCTGTTGCAGCAGGGTCTTGGGCAGTGGGACGGCTCCGCTGCGGTCGGCATGGTGGCCGGCAGCGTCGCGTTGGGAGTGGGCAATCGCATCGCCGCGCTGGGGCCGGACTCGGATGGCACCGTGGCCCTGGCCGAGACCCGCGTGCCTGGCCTGCGCGACCATTGCCTGGTGCGCGCCAGCCACAGCGGCCTGCTGTTCTCGCCAGTGGCCGCGCGCCAGGCCGCGGCGTTCCTGCGGCATGGCCGCTTCGCCGCCTGAGCGGTTGTGCCGCGGATGCGGGCGCGGCGGCGCAATCGAGTAAAATCCGCCGCTTGTCCTTACTGATGTCCGGAACGCCCCATGGGTAGAGGCCCCTCGATCGAAGCCCGCAAGAACGCATCCGATGCGAAGCGCGGCAAGATTTTCACCAAGATCATCCGCGAGATCGGCGTCGCTGCGCGCGCCGGCGGCGGCGACCCGTCCAACAACCCGCGCCTGCGCGTGGCGATGGACAAGGGCCTGGCCTCGAACATGTCCAAGGACGTGATCGAGCGCGCGATCAAGAAAGCCACCGGCGAGCTGGAAGGGGTGGAGTACGAGGAGATCCGCTACGAGGGCTACGCGCCGGGCGGGGTCGCGGTGATCGTCGACTGCCTGACCGACAACCGCGTGCGCACCGTGGCCGACGTGCGCCACGCCTTCAGCAAGTGCGGCGGCAACCTGGGTACCGAAGGCTCGGTGGCGTTCATGTTCAAGCGCCTGGGCGTGCTCAGCTTCGCTGCCGGTGCCGACGAGGAAAAGATCACCGAGGCGGCGATTGAGGCCGGCGCCGACGACATCGTGGTCTATCCGGAGGACGGCGCGATCGACGTGCTGACCTCGGCGGACGCGTTCCACGCGGTCAAGGACGCGATGCAGGCGGCAGGCCTGACCGCCGACCATGCCGAGATCAGCTTCCGCGCCGACAACGACATCGCGGTGGAAGGCGATACCGCGCTGCAGGTGCGCAAGCTGCTGGACATGCTGGAAGACCTGGACGATGTGCAGGCGGTCTATTCCAATGCCGACCAGTCCGCGTTGAGTGGCGGCTGATATGGCGACGGCCGGGACTCGGGACGGTGCCGGGACTCGGGACTCGGGACTCGGGACTCGGAACAGCGCGTCGACGGGGCCCAATGCATCGCCGTCGCCCGGGGTCGTACCCGTTCGAACCAGTCGCGTAGCCAGCCCTTCGAGTCCCGCGTCCCGGGTCCCGAGTCCCGCCAAGGTCCGCATCCTCGGCATCGACCCGGGCTCGCAGCGCACCGGCGTGGGCATCATCGACGTCGACGGCAGCGGCCGCACCATCCATGTCCACCATGCGCCGCTGCTGCTGCTCGGCGAGGGCGACTTCTCGCAGCGGCTGAAGCGCCTGCTGCACGGGCTGGGCGCGCTGATCGAGGAGTACCAGCCGCAGGAAGTGGCGATCGAGCGGGTGTTCATGGGCAAGAGCGCCGACGCGGCGCTGAAGCTCGGCCACGCGCGCGGCGCGGCGATCTGCGCGGTGGTCTTGCGCGACCTGCCGGTGCACGAATACGCGGCCAAGGAGATCAAGCTGGCCATCGTCGGCAAAGGTGCGGCCGAGAAGCAGCAGGTGCAACATATGGTCGGTCTGATGCTGAGCCTGACCGGAAAACTGCAGGCCGACGCCGCCGACGCGCTGGCGGTGGCCATCACCCATGCCCACGTGCGCGCCACCGCCCAGCGCCTGGGCGTCAGTACGCAACAGGCTTGGAGCAGGAAATGAGTGGAGCCGGGATTCGGGATTGGGGATTGGGGATTCGCAAGAGCGAGGTGCCTGCGCCTGCGCGCGGCTGTACCCAATCCCCAATCCCCAATCCCCAATCCCGGCGCCTCGCACGAGGCGCCAAGTGATCGGCCGTCTGCGCGGCATCCTCGCCTACAAGCAGCCGCCGTGGCTGGTGATCGACGTGGGCGGGGTCGGCTACGAGCTGGAGGCGCCGATGAGCACCTTCTACGACCTGCCCGACGTCGGTCGCGACGTGATCCTGTTCACCCACTACGCGCAGAAGGAGGACAGCGTGTCGCTGTACGGCTTCCTGCGCGAAGGCGAGCGGCGGCTGTTCCGCGACGTGCAGCGGGTCACCGGGATCGGCGCCAAGATCGCGCTGGCGGTGCTGTCCGGGGTCAGCGTGGACGAGTTCGCGCGCATGGTCACCAGCGCCGACGTCACCGCGCTGACCCGCATCCCCGGTATCGGCAAGAAGACCGCCGAGCGCATGGTGGTGGAGCTGCGCGACCGTGCCGCGGACTTCAGCGGCGGCGCGCCGGTCACCGGCCAGCTCGGTACCGATGCGGTGTCCGAGGCCACGGTGGCGCTGCAGCAGCTAGGCTACAAGCCGGCCGAGGCGGCGAAGATGGCGCGCGACGCCGCCGCCGACGGCGACGAGGTCGCCAGCGTCATCCGCAAGGCCCTGCAGGCCGCGTTGCGCTGACCGCGCGCCGTACCTCCTTCTTCACGCCTCGCGGCGCTAACCTGATCCCTCAATGTCCACCACTCCCGCTCCGTCCCCCGGCTCCGGCCATTCGGCCGATGCCTCGCATGGCAAGGCCGGCTTCGCGCTGATCATCGGCGCCATCGGCGTGGTGTTCGGCGACATCGGCACCAGCCCGCTGTACACGCTCAAGGAAGCGTTCTCGCCGCACTACGGCCTGAGCAGCGACCACGACACCGTGCTCGGCGTGCTGTCGCTGGCGTTCTGGTCGCTGATGATCGTGGTCACGCTGAAGTACGTCACCATCATCATGCGCGCCGACAACGAGGGCGAGGGCGGCATCATGGCGCTGATGGCGCTGACCCAGCGCACCATGCGCAAGGGCTCGCGCTCGGCCTACGTGGTCGGCATCCTCGGCATTTTCGGCGCCTCGCTGTTCTTCGGCGACGGGGTGATCACCCCGGCGATCTCGGTGCTGGGCGCGGTCGAAGGCCTGGAGGTGGCCGCGCCGGGGCTGCACGCGTTCATCGTGCCGATCACCGTGTTGGTGCTGGTGATCCTGTTCCTGGGCCAGCGCTTCGGCACCGAGAAGGTCGGCAAGGTGTTCGGCCCGATCACCTGCCTGTGGTTCCTGTCGCTGGCGGCGATCGGCATCTGGAACATCGTCGACGCGCCGGAAGTGCTGAAGGCGTTCAACCCGTGGTGGGCGATCCGCTTCTTCCTCGACCACGGCTGGCACGGGGTCTGGATCCTCGGCGCGGTGGTGCTGGCGGTGACCGGCGGCGAGGCGCTGTACGCGGACATGGGCCATTTCGGCGCGCGCCCGATCCGTCACGCCTGGTACTTCTTCGTGCTGCCGTGCCTGGTGCTGAACTACCTGGGGCAGGGCGCGCTGGTGCTCAAGCATCCGTCGGCGCTGAAGAACCCGTTCTTCGAGGCGGTGCCCGGCTGGGCGCTGTACCCGATGATCGTGCTGGCCACGCTGGCGGCGGTGATCGCCTCGCAGGCGGTGATCACCGGCGCGTTCTCGATCGCGCGCCAGGCGATGCAGCTGGGCTACATCCCGCGCATGCTGATCAAGCACACCTCGCACGACACCATCGGCCAGATCTACATCCCCGGCATCAACTGGCTGCTGATGGTGATGGTGATCGCGCTGGTGCTGATCTTCCGCAGTTCCACCAATCTGGCGGTGGCCTACGGCATCTCGGTGTCGGCGACGATGCTGATCGACACACTGCTGCTGGCGCTGGTGGCGCGCGCGCTGTGGCCGCGCTGGCGCAACTGGGTGCTGCCGCTGTGCGTGGTGTTCTTCGTCATCGACGCCGCGTTCCTGATCGCCAACGGTGCCAAGCTGCTGCAGGGCGCCTGGTTCCCGGTGGCGCTGGGCATCGTGATGTTCACCATGATGCGCACCTGGCGCCGAGGCCGCGAGCTGCTGCGCGAGGAAATTCGCAAGGACGGCATCCAGATCGACAGCTTCCTGCCCGGGCTGATGCTGGCGCCGCCGGTACGCGTGCCCGGTACCGCGGTGTTCCTGACCGCCGACGCGACCGTGGTGCCGCATGCGCTGATGCACAACCTCAAGCACAACAAGGTGCTGCACGAGCGCAACGTGTTCCTGACCGTGGAGACCCTGCCGGTGCCGTATGCCTCGGCCAAGCAGCGGCTGAAGATGGACGCCATCGGCGACGAGTTCTACCGGGTGATCGTGCGCTTCGGCTTCATGGAAACCCCCGACGTGCCGCTGGCGCTGATGCGCTCCTGCGACCAGGGCGGCATCTACTTCGACCCGATGGACACCACCTATTTCGCCAGCCGCGAGACCATCGTCGCCAGCGCCAACCGCGGCATGCCGATCTGGCGCGACAAGCTGTTCGCGGTCATGCACCGCAACGCCGCCCCGGCCACCGGTTTCTTCCGCATCCCCGGCAACCGGCTGGTGGAGCTGGGGGCACAGGTGGAGATTTGAGGCCGCCTGCGGCGGCCGGGATTGGGGATTGGGGATTCGGGATTGGTCAAGGCCATAGCGCCGAAGCCATCCTGCAGTCGATACTATTGCGCTACCAATCCCGAATCTCGATTCCCCAATCCCGGCTCTAAATGGACCGCATCATCGCCAGCAGCGCCACCCGCGAAGACGACGCGGTCGAGGCCAGCATCCGCCCCAAGCGCTTGGCCGACTACCTCGGCCAGCAGCCGGTGCGCGAGCAACTGTCGATCTATATCGAAGCGGCCAAGGCGCGCGGCGAGGCGATGGACCATGTGCTGATCTTCGGGCCGCCGGGCCTGGGCAAGACCACGCTCAGCCATGTCATCGCCAACGAGCTGGGGGTCAACCTGCGTACGACCTCCGGCCCGGTGATCGAGAAGGCCGGCGACCTGGCGGCGCTGCTGACCAACCTGCAGCCGCACGACGTGCTGTTCGTGGACGAGATCCACCGCCTGTCGCCGGTGGTCGAGGAAGTGCTGTATCCGGCGATGGAAGACTTCCAGATCGACATCATGATCGGCGAGGGCCCGGCCGCGCGCTCGATCAAGATCGACCTGCCGCCGTTCACCCTGATCGGCGCCACCACCCGTGCCGGCCTGCTGACCGCGCCGCTGCGCGACCGCTTCGGCATCGTGCAGCGCCTGGCGTTCTATACCCCGGAAGAACTGGGCAAGATCGTGCGCCGTTCCGCCGCCATCCTCGGCATCGCCTGCGACGCCGACGGCTGCGCGGAGATCGCGCGGCGCGCGCGCGGCACCCCGCGCATCGCCAACCGGCTGCTGCGGCGGGTCCGCGATTTCGCCCAGGTCCGCGCCGGCGGGCTGATCGACCTGCAGGTCGCGCAGGCGGCGATGCAGATGCTCGGGGTCGACCCGGAAGGCTTCGACGACCTGGATCGGCGCCTGCTGCGCACCATCATCGACTACTTCGACGGCGGCCCGGTCGGGGTCGAGTCGCTGGCCGCCTCGCTGTCGGAAGAGCGCGGCACCCTGGAGGACGTGATCGAGCCCTACCTGATCCAGCAGGGCTACCTGATCCGCACCGCGCGTGGGCGCATGGCGACCAACAAGGCCTATCTGCACTTGGGCCTGAAGCCCAAGATGCGGGAATCGGGAATCGGGAATGGAGAATCGGAGGGGCTGTTCTAGCATGCCGTGCCTACCCAGCTACGGACGGGAGCATCGCTCTTGACGTCCGATTCCCCATTCCCCATTCCCGAGTCCCGGCAGCTATTCAGTTGGCCGACACGCATCTACTGGGAAGATACCGACGCCGGTGGCGTGGTCTACCATGCACGCTACGTCGCCTTTCTGGAGCGGGCGCGCACGGAGTGGCTGCGCGCGCTGGGCTACGGACAGGAACGCCTGCGCCTGCAGCACGATCTGGTGTTCGCGGTGCGCGCGATGCAGCTCGACTTCCTGCGCCCGGCCCACCTGGACGATGCGTTGCAGGTCGGCGTCGCGCTGACGCAGTGCAGGCGCGCCAGCCTGCTGTTCGCGCAGTCGATCCATCGCGACGGCGAGCTGCTGTTGCGCGCGCAGGTGAAGGTGGCGGCGCTGGGCGCCGGCAGTTTCCGCCCGCGCGGCATGGACGACGCGTTGTACGACATTTTGAAAGCTCTCGAAATCACTGAAGCAGCATTACTGAGGAACGACGGATGATCGCATTGCTCCTGGCCCTGCAGGACACGGTGGCGGAGGCGCTACCGCAGGACGTGACCCAGACCGCCGCGCAGGCCGTCGCCAGCACCGCCGCCCATGGCGGCATCAACTACCTGGATCTGCTGATCAAGGCCAGCCTGCCGGTCAAGGTGATCGTGCTGCTGCTGCTGCTCGGCTCGCTGATCAGCTGGGTGATCATTTTCCGCAAGGCGCGGGTGTTCAAGCAGGCCAACCGCGACGCGGACGACTTCGAGAACCGCTTCTGGTCCGGCACCGACCTGACCAAGCTCTACGCCGGCGCGGCCGACCGCAATCGCGTGGTCGGCGGGCTGGAGGCGATCTTCGAGGCCGGCTTCCGTGAGTTCACCCGCCTGCGCGACAAGCGCAAGCTCGACGCGCGCATCCAGCTGGAAGGCGCGCAGCGGGCGATGCGCGCGACCTATGCGCGCGAAGTGGACCGCCTGGAGCGCAACCTGGAGCTGCTCGCCAACATCGGTTCCACCGCGCCCTACGTCGGCCTGGTCGGCACCGTGTTCGGCATCATGGTGACCATGCACGACATGCTCAACAGCGGCCAGCAGGCGGGCATCGCCGCGGTCGCGCCGGGCATTTCCGAGGCCCTGTTCGCGACCGCCATCGGCCTGTTCGTGGCGATCCCGGCGGTGTGGGCGTACAACCGCTTCACCACCCGGGTCGAGCGGATGGCGGTGCGCTTCGAGACCTTCTCCGAAGAGTTCAGCTCCATCCTGCAGCGCCAGGCCAGCGGCGACTGAGCGCCGCCGCGCGCTCCGCCCAAGACCCCAGGATTCCCGCATGACTGCCGCCATTTCCCGCCGCAAGCGTCGCAAGCTCAAGTCCGAGATCAACGTCGTGCCGTACATCGACGTGATGCTGGTGCTGCTGATCATCTTCATGGTCACCGCGCCGCTGCTCAGCCTGAGCGTGGACGTGGACCTGCCCGATTCCACCGCGCGTTCGGTGGAAAGCAAGAAGGACCCGGTGATCGTCAGCGTCGACGCCGAGGGCCGCTACACGCTGACCCTGCAGGACGGCAAGCCGGAGAAGATCGGCGCGCCGGAACTGAAGGCGAAGATGCAGGCCTTCGTCAGCCAGAACAAGGACGTGCCGGTGTTCGTCGCCGCGCCCGGCAATTCCAACTACCAGCTGGTCATGGACACCATGGTCATGCTGCAGCAGGCCGGCGTTCCCAAGGTGGGCCTGATGAGCCAGCCCGGTACCAATGCACGCTGAAGCCGATTCCCGACCGCCCCGCGAACAGGACAGCAACCAGGGCCTGATCGTCGGCGTGCTCCTCGCGCTGGCCGTGCATGTGCTGCTCGGGCTGCTGTTCTTCCTCGCCTGGTGGTGGTCGCCGGTGCGCCAGGTGGAGCCGGCGGCGGGCTCGCCGATGGTCGAGGCCTCGCTGGTCGTGTCGGCCGCCGACGTGCGTTCGGCGCAGAAGGCGGTGCAGGACGCGCCCAAGCCCCTGCCCGAACCGCTGCCCGAACCGGTCAAGGAGGTCGCCGAGGACGACACCGTGCCGCCGCCGCAACCGGTGCCCGTGCCCAAGCCGCAGCAGGCGCCGACCGAGCAGCAGCAGAAGGCGCAGGACTTCATCCCGGTGCCGGACAAGGTCGACCAGGACCGCGCCAGCCGGACTGCGATCTCGCAGGAAAAGGAAAAGCAGGAGCAGGAAGCCAAGCGCCGCCAGGAGCAGATCGACCTGACCGAGCAGAAGCGCCAGCAGGAGGCCGAGCAGAAGCAGCGCCTGGCCGCGCAGCAGGAAGAGGAGCGGCAGAAGAAGATCGCCGAGATCCGCAAGCAGCGCGAGCAGGCCGACCGCGAGGCCAAGCTGGCCGAGCAGAAGCTGCGCCAGCTGGCCGACGTGCGCGCCAAGCAGGCGTCGGCCACCGCCGCGTCCACGCCGCAGGCGGCGCCCGGGCAGAACGGCACCAATACCGATCTGTCGGCCAAATATGCCGCGGCGATCCAGCAGGCGGTGCTGAGCCAGTGGGTGCGCCCGGATTCGGTGCCGCTGGGGCAGAAGTGCAAGATCGCGATCAAGCAGATCGTCGGCGGGCAGGTGATCGAGGCCAAGGTCAGCCCCGACTGTCCCTACGACGAAGCGGGCCGGCGCTCGATCGAGGCCGCGGTGCTGCGCGCGCAGCCGCTGCCGTACCGGGGCTTCGAATCGGTGTTCGCGCGCGACCTGACCTTCAACTTCACTGCGCAGGATCGCTGAGAAGCCGGGATTGGGGATTCGGGATTGGGGATGCCAGGCTCCATGCCCCAGCCCCAGGGTCCAAAAAGCCCGCTTCCGGGCCTGGCGAGGCCCCGGGAACTCCCCGGCGGCGGTGCGATAGGCGATAATCCGCGCTTCCTGCCATCGGCTTCACATGTCGGTGGTTCATGATTGCGAATACGTTCACCCGCGCATTGCTATCTCTTGCGCCTTCCCGAGTACCGCTGAGCGACCCATGAAGAAACTGCCGCGCTGGCTTGCCGTCCTGACTGCCCTGTTGCTCCCCCTGGCCGCGTCCGCGCAGGACAAGGGCCTGGAAATCGACATCGTCGGCGGCAACGCGTCGGCGACCCCGATCACCGTCGTGCCGATGCCCTACCAGGGTTCGGCGGCCGCACCGTCCACCGACGTGTCCGCGGTGGTCCGTGCCGACCTGGACCGTTCCGGCCAGTTCCGCAATCTGCCCGAGGCGCAGATCGTCGAGCGCCCGACCCGCGGCAGCGAAGTGCAGTACGCCACCTGGCGCGCGCTGAAGCAGGATTACCTGGTCGCCGGCCGGGTGATGGATGCCGGCGAGGGTACCTACCGGGTCGAGTACGAACTGTTCGACGTGGCCAAGGGCGAGCGCATGCTCGGCCTGGCGATGACCGCGCGCGCCAGCGCGATGCGCGACGTGGCGCACCAGATGGCCGATGCGATCTACGAGAAGATCACCGGCGTGCGCGGCGCCTTCTGGACCCGCATCGCCTACGTCACCGCCAGCGGCAAGGGCGGCGCCATGCGCTATGCGCTGATGGTCGCCGACTCCGACGGCTACAACCCGCAGACCATCGTGCGCTCGGCCGAACCGCTGCTGTCGCCGAACTGGAGCCCGGACGGCAAGAAGCTGGCCTACGTGAGCTTCGAGCGCGGCAACTCCTCGATCTACATCCAGGACATCGCCACCGGCGCCCGCCAGCTGGTGTCCAGCTTCCGCGGCATCAACGGCGCGCCCTCGTTCTCGCCGGACGGCAAGAAGCTGGCCCTGGCGCTGTCGCGCAGCGGCAACCCGGAGATCTACGTGATGGACCTGGGCAGCAAGCAGCTGACCCAGCTGACCAACCACTTCGGCATCGACACCGAGCCGACCTGGGCGCCGGACGGCAGCAGCATCTACTTCACCTCCGATCGCGGCGGCCGCCCGCAGATCTACCAGGTGGCGGCGACCGGCGGCAGCGCCAACCGGGTCACCTTCCAGGGCAACTACAACGCCACCGCCAGCGTGTCCTTCGACGGCAACAAGATCGCCGTCGCCCAGGGCAGCGGCAACACCTACAAGATCGCGATGATGGACCGCAGCCTGGGTTCGCCGCGCTGGAGCACATTGTCTACGGGGTCGCTGGACGAGTCGCCGAGCTTCGCTCCGAACGCCAGCATGGTCCTGTACGCCGCCCGCGAAGGCGGGCGAGGGGTGCTTTACGCGGTCTCGGCCGATGCCCGCGTGCGCCAGCGCCTGGTCCTGGCCGATGGCGACGTGCGCGAGCCGTCGTGGTCGCCGTATCGGACTGCGCGTTGACACGTAAGTTTGATGTTAATATTTCGCTGCGTTGAACCCCCTTTCGGCTCAGGAGCCATATAGGTATCCCCATGAACAAGACCACCCGCGTTCTGCTTGTTTCGCTGTTGTCCGTTGCAGCTCTGGCCGGCTGCTCCAAGAAGGTCAAGGAAGTTCCCCAGACCGACACCACCGGCACCACCGGTTCCACCACCCCGACCGGCCCGTCGACCTCCGGCCTGTACGGCCCGGGCGATCTGGATACCGATGCCTGCCTGCGCCAGCGCGTGGTCTACTTCGATCTGGACCAGGACTCGCTGAAGCCGGAGTTCCAGGCGATCATGGCCTGCCACGCCAAGTACCTGCGTGACCGTCCGTCCTCGCGCATCACCCTGCAGGGCAATGCCGACGAGCGCGGTTCGCGCGAGTACAACATGGGCCTGGGCGAGCGTCGTGGCAACGCCGTGTCTTCGGCGCTGCAGGCTGCCGGCGGTTCGGCTGCGCAGCTGACCGTGGTCAGCTACGGCGAAGAGCGTCCGGTCTGCACCGAGTCGAACGAGTCCTGCTGGTCGCAGAACCGTCGCGTCGAGATCGTCTACACGGCGCAGTAATAGATGCGTATCGGTGTCCTTACATCGATGATCGTCGCGGCGGCCCTGGTGGCCGCCGCGCCGGCTCATGCGCAGCGTGCAAGCCTCGCCGATCGCGTGTCCGCGCTCGAGCAGCAGGCAATGAACACCCAGGGCAACACCGACATGCTGAACCAGCTCAACCAGCTGCGGACGCAGGTGCAGTCGCTGGAGTCCACGATCGAGCAATTGCAGCACGACAACGAACAACTCAAGCAGCGCGCCAAGGACCAGTACCTGGACCTGGACGGTCGCCTGAACCGGATCGAGGGTGGCGCGACGCCGCCGTTGCCGCCGGCCGGGGCTGCCGCACCCGCCGCTTCCGCACCCGCCGCTTCCGCACCCGCTGCCAAGCCGGCTGCCGCCGTTTCCGAACGGCCGCCGTCGGTGCATGGCGACGCCGGCACGCTCGCCGCCAGCGGCGACGAGCGCACCAGCTACAACGTCGCCTTCGATGCGCTGAAGGCCGGCAAGTACGCCGACTCGGCGAATCTGTTCCAGAGCTTTCTCGAGCTGTACCCGAACGGCGTCTACGCCCCCAATGCCTTGTATTGGCTGGGCGAGAGCTATTACGCCACCAAGAATTTCCCGCTGGCCGAGGCGCAGTTCCGCGACCTGATCGGCCGCTACCCGACCCACGACAAGGCCTCCGGCGCCCTGCTCAAGCTGGGCCTATCCCAGTACGGCGAAGGCCGCACCCAGGACGCCGAGCAGACCCTCCAGCAGGTGATCAGCCAGTATCCGGGATCGGATGCCGCGCGCACCGCGCAGGACCGCCTGCAGTCGATCCGCATCGGCCAGCAGCTGCGCTGAGCCCCCGAACGCTGCCGCCATCGTCGCGGGAGCATACTTTCCCGCCATGGCCGCCGTTCCCAGCGATATCGTACAAAGCCCGCTGCCGCGCCTGAAGCTGACGGAGATCTTCCTGTCGCTGCAGGGCGAGGCCGAGAGTGCCGGCTGGCCGACCGCGTTCGTGCGCCTGACCGGCTGCCCGCTGCGCTGCAGCTATTGCGACACGGCCTATGCCTTCCACGGCGGGCAGTGGTGGGACATCGACGCGATCCTGGTCGAAGTGGCGCGCCACGGCGTGCGCCATGTCTGCGTGACCGGCGGCGAGCCGCTGGCGCAGAAGCGCTGCCTGCGCCTGCTCGAGCAACTGTGCGACGCCGGCTACGACGTATCGCTGGAAACCTCCGGCGCGCTGGACATCGCCGAAGTGGACCCGCGCGTGTCGCGGGTGCTCGACATCAAGACTCCCGCATCGCAGGAAGCGGCGCGCAACCGCTGGGAAAACCTGCCGCTGCTGAGTGCGCGCGACCAGATCAAGTTCGTGCTGTGCGGCCGCGCCGACTACGACTGGGCGCGCGCGATCGTCGCCGAACACCGCCTGCACGAGCGCTGCACCGTGTGGTTCTCGCCGAGCAAGAGCGAACTGGCGCCGCGCGACCTGGCCGACTGGATCGTCGCCGACCGCCTGCCGGTGCGCTTCCAGATGCAGTTGCACAAGCTGCTGTGGAACGACGAGCCGGGGCGTTAGCTGCGCGGGAGCGCAGCTGGGAATCGGGAATGGAGAAACGGGAATCGGCGAAGCGCTGCACTGCAGGCGTCTCGTTGGTTGATGCGCTTCTGCTTCTCGAAAACCGGCGATCTTCCATGTTCAGTGCGGCTGTTACGCTCTACCCATTCCCGTTTCTCCATTCCCCATTCCCAGCACTCCAATGAAAAACGCCGTCGTCCTACTCTCAGGTGGCATGGATTCCGCCGTCGTCGTCGCCATCGCCCGCGAGCAGGGCTATGCCGTGCATGCGCTGAGCGTCAGCTACGGGCAGCGGCATACCTCCGAACTGGATGCGGCCACGCGCGTGGCGGCCGCGCTCGGTGCGGTGGCGCACAAGACGGTCAATGTCGACCTGCGCAGCATCGGCGGCTCCGCGCTGACCGACGACATCGAGGTGCCGGACGCGGGCGGCGAGGGCATCCCGGTGACCTACGTGCCGGCGCGCAACACCATCATGCTGTCGGTGGCGCTGGGCTGGGCCGAAGTGCTGGGCGCGGCGGACATCTTCTGCGGCGTCAACGCGGTGGACTATTCCGGCTACCCCGACTGCCGCCCCGAGTTCATCGACGCGTTCCAGACCCTGGCCAACCTGGCGACCAAGGCCGGCGTGGAAGGCGCCGGGCTGCGCGTGCACGCGCCGCTGCAGCGCATGAGCAAGGCCGACATCGTGCGAGAGGGCGAGCGCCTGGGCGTGGATTTCGGCCTCACCGTGTCCTGCTACCGCGCCGATGCCGACGGCCGCGCCTGCGGTCACTGCGACGCGTGCCGCCTGCGCGCCGCCGGCTTCGCCGATGCGGGCGTGGCCGACCCGACCCGCTACGCCTGATTTCGCGTTGACGCGGGGGTGGGGTAGAATACGCACCCCGGCGCAACGCCGGGGCATTGTTTTGGGCCGTTAGCTCAGTCGGTAGAGCAGAAGACTTTTAATCTTTTGGTCGATGGTTCGAATCCATCACGGCCCACCATTCAGTCCACTGATGTGCAGCCATCCAACACCATTGGCGCGGCCCTGTACGGTCTGCCGGTGCTGGTTGGTGCCCATGCTGCGTGCGTCGAAGTCGGCCCGACCGTGGGCTCGTGGGCCTGGGGCGGCCCGATCTCAACGCGGGTTCGCCGCTTGGCTGAGCGGAATGGAGATCCGCGCTGGCACACCGAGTTGAGCCTTGCATTTCAGGTTGCCTTGCAAAGGGATCCAGTCCTGCGCTGCGAGCGGGCAGGCCGCGCGCAACTCGGCGACGTCCAGGACATCGCCCTTGAATCCCGGTATCTCCCATGGGTCTCCATGGAACTCGATCACCAACAGCCTGTCGGCTGGCCCCTCTTCGGGGACGGAGAAACCGTGCCGCCATTTGGTGAGGCCCCTCTCCATCTGCGTCCCGATGATGATTGCCGGCATACGTTTCTCCATATGAAAAACAAGGACGGGGGTTCGCGGCCGCGCAAGCGGCGGGCCATGCATCCTTCCACTGGCAGGTCTCACCTGATGAGAATCGTCCGGGCCGGAAAGGGACGCTTGCCCCGCGACGGATCGGAAGGGAGCTGCCGACCTTCACTCCCGGCATGGGCGCCAGCCACCTGTCCCGCGCGCGGCACTTGCAGGCGCTATGAAGCTTGGTGACGTGGGCGGTCGACCAAGGGGGAGCGCATGGCGCCTGCCGCAGTGAACCGGCGCCTGCCGTGCCGCGTCGGGCGCATCTCGATCGGGCGCATGCGGCTCAAGCGCCTTTCCGTCCGCGCTGCATGCTCGACGCCGCGGTACGCAGTGCCTGGCCGATGTGCTGCAGGACGCTCGAACGCACCGCCGCGTGCTGCCAATAGAGCGGGACGTCGAGCCAGCGCTGCGGGTCGATGACGACGATCTGTTTCTCGCGCAGTCCGGACGCGAGCATCTGCTCGGGGGCGAGGCACCATCCGAGACCGCGCGCGGCGGCTTCGACGAAGCCGGTCGAGGTCGGCAGGTAGTGGATGGGTGGGCTCAGGCGGGTGCGGGTGATGCGCCGCACGAAGCGCGCCTGCAGCGCGTCCTTGCGGTTGAATACCATCATCGGCGCCTGTGCCAGCGCGGCCGCTGTGAGTCCTGCGGCGAAGTGGCGCGCGACGAATGCCGGCGAGGCGATCGCGTGGTAGCGCATGCTGCCCAGGGCATGCACGTTGCAGCCCTGCAGCGGCTTGCTCGCGGACGTGACCGCGCCGAGCACGGTGCCGTTGCGCAGCAGCTCCAGCGTGTGGTCTTGGTCGTCCACGTGCACGTCGAACAGGAAGCCGTGCGCATGGTGCAGCGACGCCAGCGCGGCGAGGAACCAGGTCTGCAGCGAGTCGTCGTTGACCGCGATCGCGATGCTGCGCGCGGGTCCGGCGTCGGCCGCGTTCGGCAGGAAATCGGCCATCGCCTCGGCCTCCAGCGCCTGCATCGGTCGCACCCGGCGCAGCAGCGCTTCGCCTGCAGGCGTCGGCCGGCAGGGTGCCTGGCGCACCACCAGCACCTGCCCGAGGCGGTCCTCGAGCGCCTTGATCCGTTGCGAGATCGCCGACGGCGTCAGCGACAGCCGCCGCGCGGCCGCCTCGAAGCTGCCTTCGTCGAGCACGGCGGCGAAGGCCGACAGTTGCGGATGAAGCAGGTCCATGTGGCCGCCTGATTAGCATTTCTTCATAGCGTACAGAATATTTAGCTTGGCTAATCACGACCTTCAGGCCAGCATGCGCCTCCCTTGGTCCTGGCCATCCTCATGGTGCTCGAAGCATTGTTTGCAGGCTTCATCGCCGGCGCCGGCTTGATCGTCGCGATCGGCGCGCAGAACGCGTTCGTGCTGCGCCAGGGTTTGCAGCGGCAGCGCGCACCACCAGCACCTGCCCGAGGCGGTCCTCGAGCGCCTTGATCCGTTGCGAGATCGCCGACGGCGTCAGCGACA
>NZ_JAFIWB010000021.1 GCF_017163705.1 Xanthomonas bonasiae | reverse complement strand
AGCCGCACGCGAGACGCGCGTCGTGGCCGGCGTACGCGTCTGGTTCTGAGCGGCCGTTCGAGCGCTCCTGAACCCTGTAGGAGCGGCTTCAGCCGCGACAGGCCTTCCCGATGGATCCTGTCGCGGCTGAAGCCGCTCCTACAACAGCACCTCCGCTGTATTGGCATCAATTGCAGGCGGACTATCGCCGCGACGCGGGAGAAGCCGCACGCGAGACGCGCGTCGTGGCCGGCGTACGCGTCTGGTTCTGAGCGGCCGTTCGAGCGCTCCTGAACCCTGCAGGAGCGGCTTCAGCCGCGACGGGCCTTCCCGATGGATCCTGTCGCGGCTGAAGCCGCTCCTACAACACCACCCCACTGTATTGGCATCAATTGCAGGCGGACTATCGCCGCGACGCGGGAGAAGCCGCACGCGAGACGGGCGTCGTCGCCGGCGTACGCGTCTGGTTCTGAGCGGCCGTTCGAGCGCCTGAATCCTGTAGGAGCGGCTTCAGCCGCGACAGGCCTTCCCGATGGATCCTGTCGCGACTGAAGCCGCTCCTACAACACCGCCTCCACTGTATTGGCATCAATTGCAGCACGCGACGCCGCGGCGACCCACGAACACTTCGTCGTGGGGTTTCCGCCGCTCAAGCGCGCAACGAACCATCCTCCCCGATCTGCCAAGCACGCGGCGGACGCAGCGCGCCCAGCGTGCGCACCAGCTCCTGGTAACTACGTGCCAGCTGCCCGAACAGGCCCGCGTCGCTGGCGCGGGTCTCGGCCACTTCGTAGTAGGCGCCGCGGCCCAGGTCGATGAAGTAGTCCACGCTGACCCGGCGCCGCGCGGCCACACCGGGAAACAGGCCGGCGATCAGCAGGCAGCCGTCGCCGACCTCGCGCAGCGCGTCGGCGCGGGCGCGCCCGACCTGCTCCTGCGCATGCAGCCAGGCCAGCGCCTGGGTACGCGACAACAGGTGTCCGTCGGCCTGGTAGCGCAACAACACGAACACCAGATAGCTCTCGCGCGATTCGTCCAGCGGCCGGCCCAGCCGCTGCCCTGCCTCGTGCACCAGCGCCTGCCACAGCTCGGCCGGCGCCCCCTGTCTGAAAGACTCGTACATGCGTCCTCCTGCGTGGTGGGAACCCTCGCCAGGAGCTTATGCATAACCCGGGCCACTGCGTTGGCAGCCGACCGCGGCGGCTGCCAATCCGGCCTGCGTGCACGGCGAACGCCGCGGAAGCCCGGCGGATACGCGGATGCCGTGCGGCGTCGCAATCACCGAACATCCGCGCCTGAAAGCGGTGCGGCATGCACCGACGACCAGCGGCGGTCCGGCAACTAGAGAGGCTCGCGACCGTAACGACGTCACATGGCGCCAGCATGTTGACCAGCACCGGTCCGCTGCGCGCGCCGCGCCGGCACCGCGACGCGACCGCAACCCCGCTATTTCTTCTTGGTGGCGATCCTGCGGGCCGCTGCGATGGCCGGCTGCGCCTGGGCGCGCCGTGCCGCCACGCCGTGCAGGATCAGGTCGATGCCGGCCAGGAAATCCATCCGGTCGTCATGCGTGCGCAGCTGTCCGGCCATGCCGCGCACGAACGGGTACGCGTCCGCATCCAGCCGCGACCACGCGGTCGCCACCGCATCCAGGAAATCGGACCTGACGATGCCGCGCGTGCGCGCGAGCTGCGTGTTGGCCGCGTTCTGCCCGGCAACGCCGAGGATGTAGCTCAACAACGCGGAGACCGCGGCCCACTGCTCGTGGTCCGGCACGCCGAGCGCGCGCAGCTGCTGGCCGATGCGCTCGACGATGCGCACGATCGGCGACTCGCCGGGCGCGCGGTTGAGCGCCGACCCCATCCACGGGTGCGCATCGATCGCGTCGAACATGCCCAGCGCCAGCGCGCGTATCGCCGCCTCCGGCGTGGCATCGGCGGAGGGCGCATGCAAGGTGCGCGCGACGATGGCGTCGCAGGCGGCGGTCAGCAGATCGCGCTTGTCCGCGACATGCCAATAGAGCGCACCGGGGCCGGTGGCGAGCCGTTCGGACAGCGCGCGGAAGGTCAGGCCGCCCTCGCCGCCGCTGTCCAACAGCGCGATCGACGCTTCCACGATCTGTTCGCGCGAGAGCGATGCCTCGCGTCGCGGGGTGCCGCGCGTTGTCTTGGCCATGCCTCATCTTGACACGAATGGAACGCCATTCCAACATGTGGAACGACGTTCCATCAGCACTCGCGCCCGTCCCGGCGCATCCACTCGACCAAGGATTCAGATGCACACCCCCATCGCGATCATCGGCGCCGGGCTCGGCGGGCTCATGCTTGCCCGCGTGCTGCACGTGCACGGCATCGCCGCAACGCTCTACGAAGCCGAGGTCTCGGCGGATGCCCGCCCGCAGGGAGGCTTGCTCGATATCCACACCTACAACGGCCAGCGCGCGGTCAAGGCCGCTGGCCTCTACGACGCGTTCCTCGGCCTGGTGCTTCCCGGTGCGGACGCAAAGCGGATCGTCGACAGCCAAGGCGCCATCCTGATCGACAGACCCGACGTGGGCAGCGGCGCCAGGCCCGAGGTGGATCGCGGAAACCTGCGCCGGCTCCTGCTCGACGCGCTTCCCGCGGGCACCGTCCGCTGGGGATGCAAGCTGGCCACGGCGGCCCCGCTCGCCGACGGGCGGCATCTGCTGCGCTTCGCCGACGGCGCGAGCGCGACCACCGATCTGCTCGTGGGTGCGGACGGCGCCTGGTCGCGCGTACGCCCATTGCTGTCCGCCGCAGTACCTGCCTACGCCGGCACCTCGTTCATCGAGACCTGCCTGTTCGACGGCGACACGCGCCACCCCGCCAGCGCGCAGGTGATCGGCGGCGGCACGCTGATGGCGGTCGCGCCCGGCAAGGGCATCCTCGCCCACCGCCATGCCGATGGCACCCTGCAGACCTACGTGTCGCTGAACCGGCCGCAGGACTGGTTCGCCCGCCTCGACTTCGCCGACCCGGCGGCCGCGCTGGCCCGCGTCGCCGCGGAATTCGCTGGCTGGGCCCCGGCGTTGACGGCCCTCGTCACCGACGGCGACACCGCCCCCGTGCTTCGCCCGATCCATGCGTTGCCGATCGAGCACCGCTGGGCGCGAACGCCCGGCGTGACCTTGCTCGGCGATGCGGCGCACCTGATGTCGCCGTTCGCCGGCGAAGGCGCCAACCTCGCGCTCTACGACGGCGCCGAACTCGGCAAGGCCATCGTTGCCAATCCGGGCGAGATCGACGCCGCGCTGGCCGCGTACGAGAGCGAGCTGTTCCCGCGCAGCGCGGCCTTTGCCGAAGAGTCGGCGCAGAATCTGACGATGTTCTTCGACGCCGATACGCCGCAGGGCCTGGTCGCGTTCTTCGACAGCGTTGCCGGGTAGCCGAATCGGTTACGCAGAAGCCGCCGTGCCGCATCGCGCCGACCCGGCCGTGCCGGCCGCGGCCATGGGCTGCGGCCGTCACGAACCAGCGCTGTACCGGCGATCTGCATGCGCGGTGCGGGCTGGCCTGCGAAGGCACGCAGGCCGGCCCGGGCGACGCACGCCCGCACCTACTCCACCGTCACCGACTTGGCCAGGTTGCGCGGCTTGTCCACGTCGGTGCCGCGCGCCAGCGCGGTGTGGTAGGCGAGCAGCTGCACCGGGATGGTGTGCACCACCGGGCTGAGCAGGCCGGCATTGCGCGGGGTGCGGATCACGTGCACGCCTTCGGATTCGCTGAAGTGGCTGTCCTGGTCGGCGAACACGAACAGCTCGCCGCCGCGCGCGCGCACTTCCTGCATATTGGATTTCACCTTCTCCAGCAGCGCATCGTTGGGCGCGATCACCACCACCGGCATGTTCGCATCCACCAGCGCCAGCGGGCCGTGCTTGAGCTCGCCGGCCGGGTAGCCTTCGGCGTGGATGTAGGTGATTTCCTTGAGCTTGAGCGCGCCTTCCAGCGCGATCGGATAGTGCAGGCCGCGGCCCAGGAACAGCGCGTTGTGCTTGTCGGCGAAACGCTCGGCCCACACCGCGATCTGCGGTTCCAGGTTCAAGGCGTGTTGCACGCTGCCCGGCAGGTAGCGCAGCTGTTCCAGGTACTCGGCTTCCTGCGCTTCGCTCAGGCGCCCGCGCAGCTTGGCCAGCACGCAGGTCAGCTGGAACAGCGCCGCCAACTGGGTGGTGAAGGCCTTGGTGGAGGCCACGCCGATCTCGGCGCCGGCACGCGTGTACAGCACCAGCGCGCTGGCGCGCGGGATCGCGCTTTCCGGCACGTTGCAGATCGACAGGGTCTTGGCGTGGCCCAGCGACTTGGCGTACTTCAGCGCCTCCATCGTGTCCAGAGTCTCGCCGGACTGGGAAATGGTGACGATCAGCTGGCGCGGGTTGGCGTAGGCGGCGCGGTAGCGGTATTCGCTGGCGATCTCCACGCTGCACGGCAGGCCGGCGATCGCCTCGATCCAGTAGCGTGCGGTCAGCCCGGCGTAGTAGCTGGTGCCGCAAGCGAGGATCTGCACGCCGTCGATGTCGGCCAACGCATGTGCGTTGCGGCCGAACAGCGTGGTGTCGAAACCGCCGGCGTCGAACAGCGCTTCCAGCGTGTCGGCCAGCGCGCGCGGCTGCTCGTGGATCTCCTTCTGCATGAAGTGGCGGTACGGGCCCAGTTCCAGCGAGGCCAGCGAGACCTCGGACATGTGCACCTCGCGCTGCGCCGGCCGGTCCTCGGCGTCGTAGACCTGCACGCCGGTCCGGCTCAACTCGGCGGTGTCGCCCTCTTCCAGGAAGATCACCCGGCGCGTGGCCTGGATCACCGCCGACACGTCGGAGGCGATGAAGTTCTCGCCCTCGCCCAGGCCGACCAGCAGCGGGCAGCCCATGCGCGCGCACACCAGCACGTCCGGGCGCGACTTGCTGACCGCGGCCAGCGCATAGGCGCCGGTCAGTTCCTTCACCGCAGCCTGCAGCGCCGCCAGCAGCGAAAGCCCCTGCGCGGCGTGGTGGTGGATCAGGTGCGCGATGACCTCGGTGTCGGTCTGCGACTCGAACACGTAGCCCAGCGCGCGCAGCCGCTCGCGCTGCTGCTCGTGGTTCTCGATGATGCCGTTGTGCACCAGCGCCAGGTCGCCGTGGCTGACGTGCGGATGCGCGTTGGCCTCGGTGACGCCGCCATGGGTGGCCCAGCGGGTGTGGCCGATGCCGAGCGTGGCGTGCAGGTCCTCGGCCAGCGCGGCGCTTTCCATCTCCGCCACGCGCCCGGTGCGGCGCACCCGGCGCACGCCGTCGCCGGCGACCACGGCGATGCCGGAGGAGTCGTAGCCGCGGTACTCCAGCCGCTTCAGGCCTTCGATCAGCACCGGCACCACGTCCCGTTCCGCAATCGCACCCACGATCCCGCACATAGCCGCACCCTGCATCGAAAGATCGCCATTCTAGCTTTGTCCGCTGAATGTCCTATAGGACCCGCCGACGCGACTTGGATGCGCCATCGCATGCCCTGGCGGTAAGGCTCGGGTAGCAGGGACCGGCACGACGCGTCCGCGCGTGGCGCGACCGAGCGGGGGGGACCGCCGTGCCCGGCGCCGTACACGATCCAGACGTGGATCGCGGCAGCGCGGCCTGTCCCGACCGTCCGGCCCGGCCGCGGACACGGTGTCCGCGAACGTGTCCGCGGACACGCGGACAGCCGTCCGTTGCAATGGAACCACCATCTTTTCAAACACTTGCGATTGGCACGCGACGTGCTTTGGATTCGTTCATTCTCACTGCGCCGACCCGACCGATGATCCGCGACACTTCCGCCCAGGACCAGGTTCTCGCCCGCCCCCGCTCCGCCGCCGCCTGGCGCCGCTGGTTCTGGCCCGCACTGATCGGGTTGGCGGTGCTGCTCGGCATTGCCTTCGCCGCGCGCGGCTGGATCGCCGGCAGCCGTTCGTTCGACGCGCAGCGCGTGCGCATCGCCACGGTCAGCCGCGGCGACCTGGTCCGCGACATCTCCGCCGACGGGCGCCTGATCGCCGCCAACAGCCCCACCCTGTACGCGATCTCCGGCGGCACCGTGACCTTGAAGGTGGTCGCCGGCGACGTGGTCAAGCAAGGCCAGGAGCTGGCCGAGATCGACAGCCCCGAACTGCGCAGCAAGCTCGCCCAGGAAGAGGCCACGCTGGCCGGCCTGGAAGCCGAAGCCGGCCGCGCCGACCTGGATGCGGTGCTGGCGCGCGCCAACGCCAGCAAGCTGGTGGACCAGGCGCAGATCGAACGGCAGGCGGCCAGCCGCGACCTGGAGCGCTACCAGCGCGGCTACGACGGCGGCGCGGTGCCGGCGGTCGAACTGGCCAAGGCGCAGGATTCGCTGAAGAAGGCCGACATCGCGATGAGCCATGCGCAGAAGGACTCCGGCCTGCAGACCCAGGGCGCGGGCCTGGACGCGCGCAACAAGCGTCTGCTCGCCGAGCGCCAGCGCGCGGTGGTCACCGAGGTGAAGCGACAGGTCGATCTGCTCACCCTGCGCTCGCCGTTCGACGGCCAGGTCGGCCAGGTGCAGGTGTCGCAGCACACCAACGTCGCCGCCAATGCGCCGGTGCTGAGCGTGGTCGACCTGTCCAAGTTCGAACTGGAGATCAAGGTGCCGGAGAGCTTCGCCCGCGACCTGGCGATCGGCATGCCGGCGCAGCTGACCAGCGGCGCCGGCGAACCGTTCGCCGGCGCGATCTCGGCGGTGTCGCCGGAAGTGGTCAACGGCGAGGTCAACGCGCGCATCCGCTTCACCGACAAGCAGCCGCCGGGCCTGCGCCAGAGCCAGCGCATGAGCGCGCGGGTGCTGCTGGATACCCGCAAGAACGTGCTCAAGCTCGAGCGCGGCCCGTTCGTCGAACAATCCGGCGGCCGCTACGCCTACGTGATGGACGGCAACTCGGCGATCCGCCGCCCGGTGGAGCTCGGCGTCACCAGCCTGGGCGAAGTCGAGGTGCGCTCGGGCCTGCAACCGGGCGACCGCGTCGTGGTCTCCGGCAGCGACCTGTTCGGCGAGGCGCCGCAGGTGACGGTGCATTAGAAGCTGGGATTGGGGATTCGGGAGTGGGGATTCGTAGGCCCCTGCCGTTTTCCTTTTCCGCCCGCTGATTCCGAATCTCGATCTCTCCCATTCCCCGCTCAACCACCAAGGAACCACGTCATGCTCGAAATGCGCTCCGTCTCCAAGGTCTTCCGTACCGAACAGGTCGAGACGCACGCGTTGCGTTCGCTGGATCTGCATGTGCGCGAAGGCGAATTCGTCGCCGTCACCGGGCCGTCCGGCTCCGGCAAGACCACCTTCCTCAACATCGCCGGCCTGCTGGAGACCTTCACCAGCGGCCAGTACCTGCTCGACGGCCAGGACGTCAGCAACCTCAACGACGACGCGCGCTCGCGCATGCGCAACCAGAAGATCGGTTTCATCTTCCAGGGCTTCAACCTGATTCCCGACCTCAACCTGTTCGACAACGTCGACGTGCCGCTGCGCTACCGCGGCATGGCCGCGGCCGAGCGCAAGCAGCGCATCGAAGAGGCGCTGGGCCGGGTCGGGCTGGGTTCGCGGATGAAGCATTATCCGTCCGAGCTGTCCGGCGGCCAGCAACAGCGCGCGGCGATCGCGCGCGCGCTGGCCGGCAGCCCGCGCCTGCTGCTGGCCGACGAACCGACCGGCAACCTGGACTCGCAGATGGCGCGCGGGGTGATGGAACTGCTGGAAGAGATCAACGCGCAGGGCTCGACCATCGTCATGGTCACCCACGATCCGGAACTGGCCGCGCGCGCGCAGCGCAACGTGCACATCGTCGATGGCCAGGCCACCGACCTGCAGCGCGAGCCGGTGCTGGGGCATGTCGGCCACGGCGCCGCGGCCAACGGCTGACGGTCCGGCGACGGCAAACGGAGACGGCATGTTCGGCTACTACCTTCAACTTGCGCTACGCAGCCTGCGCCGCAGTCCGGTGTTGAGCGCGTTGATGGTGCTGTCCATCGCCGTCGGCATCGGCGCGGCGATGACCACGCTGACGGTGATGCGGCTGCTGTCCGGCGATCCGTTGCCCGGGCGCAGCCAGCGGATCTTCTACCCGCAGCTCGATCCGCGCCCTGCCGGCAGCACCGGCCAGCAGCCGTTCGACAAGCTCGACTATCCCAGCGCAATGGACCTGTGGAAGACCGGGCGCGCCGATCGCCAGGCCATCGTGGCCGAAAGCCAGATCAAGCTGCGCGCGCCCGAACGCGACGGTCCGGCGTTCATGGCGCAGATGCTGTCCACCCAGGCCGATTTCTTTCCGATGTTCCAGGTGCCGTTCGCCTACGGCAGCGGCTGGCGTGCGCGCGACGACCAGGACCGTGCACGGGTGGCGGTGATCTCGGCCGATCTCAACAACAAGCTGTTCGAGGGCCGCAACAGCGTCGGACGCAGCCTGCTGGTGCGCGGCAATGCGGTCCGCATCGTCGGCGTACTGGCCCCCTGGCGGCCGTCGCCGCAGTTCTACACGCTGGCCGGCGGCAGCTTTTCCCATGGCGATACCGGCAGCTTCTATGGCAAGCCGCAGGACGTGTTCGCGCCGCTGTCCACCAGCCTGGAGATCAACGACGGCCACATCGAGCCGTGGACCTGCTTCGGCACGCCAGCCCAGCCGCTGGACCTGCGCATCGCACCGTGCGTGTGGGTGCAGTTGTGGGTGCAGCTGGATACGCCAGCCAAGGTGGCCGACTACCGCCGCCTGCTGGCCGATTACGCCGCCCAGCAGCAGGCGGCCGGCCGCATCGGCCGCAAGGACACGGCGCGCCTGCTGTCCTTGCCGCAGTGGCTGGACCACAACCGGGTCGTGCCTGGCGACGTGCGGCTGCAGAGCTGGCTGGCGCTGGCGTTCCTGGGCCTGTGCCTGTTCAACAGCGTCGGCCTGCTGCTGGCCAAGTTCCTGCGCCGCGGCGGCGAGATCGGCGTGCGCCGCGCCCTGGGCGCGTCCAGGCGCGCGATCTTCGCCCAGTGCCTGACCGAAGCCAGCGTCATCGGGTTGATCGGCGGCATCGGCGGCTGGCTGCTGACCCTGCTCGGCCTGTGGAGCGTGCGCCAGCAGCCCGCCGCCTACGCCGATCTGGCGCGCCTGGACCTGCTGGCATTCGCCGGCACCTTCGTGCTGGCCGTCGGCTGCAGCGTGGCGGCCGGCCTGTTCCCGGCCTTGCGCGCCAGCCGGATCGCGCCGGCGCTGCAGCTCAAGAGCCTGTGACCGGGACCCCTCCATGATGCAGATCGCCCCCATCCTGCGCGCCCTGTCGCGCCACCGCATCGCCGCGACGCTGATCGCGCTGGAGGTCGCGCTGGCCTGCGCGGTGCTGTGCAATGCGTTCTTCCTGATCGGCAACCGGCTGGATCTGATGCACCTGGACAGCGGCGTCGACGAAGCCGCGCTGGGCCTGGTGTCCTTGTCCGGCTGCGACGGCTGCAACAATGCCGATCTCAATGCGCGCGTGCTCGATGCCGTGCGCCGCATTCCCGGGGTGCGCGCGGCAGGCACCATCAACACCGTTCCGTTCGCTCCGGCCGCAGGCAACAGCGGTATTTGCCTGGACCAGGCCTGCACCGCGGTCGGCGGCGTGCCGCATTTCTATACGGCCAGCCCCGGCGCCGTTGCCGCCCTGGGCCTCAAGCCGGACAGCGGCCGCGCGTTCACCGACGCCGACTACCAGCCGTTCGAGCACTTCGCTCCGGACACGGCCGACGTGTGGATCACCCGCACCCTGGCCGACCACCTGTGGCGTGGCCAGGATCCGCTGGGCCGGGAATTCTGGGCCGGCGGCCACTATCGTGTGGTCGGCACCCTCCCGCACCTGGCCCGGCCCGATCCCGGCCGCAGCGAGGATGGCGCGATCGGCAGCGACTGGTCGGTGCTCATCCCGGTGCGCGAGGCCTCGCAATCCGGCGTCTACGTGCTGTGCGCCGATCCGCGCGAACTGCCGCGCGTGGTCGAACAGGCACGCACCGCGGTGGCGCGCGCGGTGCCCGACGCGGTCCTGGATGGCGAGTACAGCAGGCCGTTGAACGACCTGCGCCAACGCTACTTCCAGAGCGACCGGGCCATGGCCAAGCTGCTGGTGGCGGTCATCGCCGCGATGCTGCTGGTGACCGCGCTGGGCATCGTCGGCCTGGCCAGTTTCTGGGTGCAGCAGCGCACCCGGCAGATCGGCATCCGCCGCGCGCTGGGCGCCACCCGCCACGACATCCTGCAGCACTTCCATACCGAGAACCTGCTCATCGTCGGCGCCGGCGTGGCGCTGGGCATGCTGCTGGCCTACGCCGGCAACGTCCTGCTGATGCGCTTCTTCGAACTGGAACGGCTGCCGGCCATCTACCTGCCGGCCGGTGCCGCGTTGCTGTGCGCGCTCGGCCAGCTCGCCGTCCTCGGCCCCGCGCTACGCGCCGCCGCCGTCCCACCCGCCACCGCCACCCGTAGCGCCTGACCCGGAGCCACCCATGTTCGGCTATTACTTCCGCCTCGCCTTGCGCAGCTTCCGCCGCAACAAGGTCCTCACCGCGCTGATGGTGCTGGCCATCGCGCTGGGCATCGGCGCCAGCATGACCACGCTGACCGTGTTCTACGTGCTCTCCGGCGACCCGATCCCGCAGAAGAGCGACAAGCTGTTCTACGTGCAGGTCGATGCGCAGCCGAAAGCCGGCTTCCAGCCCGGCGAGGAGCCGGACTTTCAGAACACGCGCTACGACGCCGAAACGCTGCTGCGCGAGAAACGCGCCAAGCGGCAGGCGATCATGACCGGTGGGTCGGCGGCGATCGAGCCGCTCAAGAGCGGGCTGAAACCGTTCAAGTCGGAAGTACGGCTTACCTCGGCGGATTTCTTCCCGATGTTCGACACGCCGTTCCTGTACGGCCACGGCTGGACCGGTACGGAAGACGAACGCCACGAGCGCGTGGCGGTCATCAGCAAGAAGCTCAACGAGAAACTGTACGACGGTACCAACAGCGTCGGCCGCGAACTGCGCATGGACCAGAACACGTTCCGCATCGTCGGCGTGCTGGATACCTGGGCCCCCAATCCGCGCTTCTACGACATCACCAACACCTACGGTTCGGACGAACAGGCCTACCTGCCGTTCTCGGTCGCGATGGACCTGAAGATAGACCGCAACGGCAACATGAACTGCTTCGGCGACAGCAACGGCGATCAGACCTCGCTCAATGCGCCTTGCACCTGGATGCAGTACTGGGCGGAACTGGAGAGCCCGGCGCAGACCGCCGATTACAAGGCCTACCTCGAGAACTACTCCAACCAGCAGCGCGCCGCCGGCCGCTTCCAGCGTCCGAACAACGTGCGCCTGCGCAACGTGATGCAGTGGCTGGACCACAACGAAGTGGTGCCGGGCGATGTGCGCCTGCAGCTGTGGCTGGCGATGGGTTTTCTTTTGGTATGCCTGCTCAACACCGTCGGCCTGCTGCTGGCCAAGTTCCTGCGCCGCAGCGGCGAGATCGGCGTGCGCCGCGCGCTGGGCGCCTCGCGCCGCGCGATCTTCGCGCAGTGTCTGGTCGAAGCCGGCACCATCGGCCTGGCCGGCGGTATCGCCGGTCTCGGCCTGGCCGTGCTCGGCCTGTGGGCCGTGCGCCAGCAGCCCTCCGACTACGCCAAGCTCGCCCATCTGGACCCCACGATGCTGGCACTGACCTTCGCCCTGGCCCTGGCCGCCAGTCTGCTGGCCGGCCTGCTGCCGGCCTGGCGCGCGATCCAGGTGGCGCCGGCGCTGCAGCTCAAATCGTCCTGACCATCGCCCCCGCCGCACGGCGGCGGGCAGACCGCCAACGAAGGTCCCTCACAAGGTTATCGCCATGGACATCCGCCCCATCCTCTCCACCCTGCGCCGGCACAAGACCGCCGCCACGCTGATCGTGCTGGAGATCGCGCTTGCCTGCGCCATCGTGTGCAACGCGCTGTTCCTGATCGGCAACCGCATCGAGACCCTGCACCGGCCCAGCGGCATCGCCGAGTCGGAACTGGTGACGATCTCGCTGGGCGGCATCGGCCAGCAGGTCAACGCCGCCGCGAGGACCCGCGAGGACCTGGCCGCGTTGCGCGCCGTACCCGGCGTGCGCAATGCGACCGTGCTCAACCAGGTGCCGTTCGTGCACTACTCCTGGAACACCAGCCTGGCGCTGACCCCGGACCAGGAGCGGCCCACCCTCAACGCGGCGCAGTACATGGCCGAGGAAGGCACGCTGCAGACCCTGGGGCTGCAGTTGGTGGCCGGGCGCGACTTCACGCCCGACGAATACCTCGATCTGGAAATCGCGCAAACCGACAGGGACGCGCAGAAAAAAGGTACCGCCATCATTCTCAATCGCGCCACCGCGGAGAAGATGTTCCCCGGACAGAATGCCCTCGGCAAGACCCTCTACACCGGACCGATCCCGGTGCGCGTGGTCGGCATCGTCGACACGCTGGCGCGGCCGGCCGCGACCAGCGGCCTGGCCGAGATCGACTACGCGATGCTGCTGCCGCTGCGCCTGAACTACACCAAGGGCCTGTACGTGCTGCGCGTCACCGACCCGGCGCGGCGCCAGGAAGTGCTGGCCTCGGCGGTCGCGGCGCTGATGAAGGTGGACAACAGCCGCCTTGTGCTGAAACAGCAGACCTACGCCGAGATCCGCGACGAATACTTCCAGGGCGACCGCGCGATGGTCTGGCTGCTGGGCGCAGTGTGCATCGCGTTGCTGATCGTGACCGCGCTGGGCATCGTCGGCCTGGCCAGTTTCTGGGTGCAGCAGCGCACCAAGCAGATCGGCATCCGCCGCGCGCTCGGCGCCACCCGCGGGCAGATCCTGCGCTACTTCCAGACCGAGAACTTCCTGCTGGCCAGCACCGGCATCGTGCTCGGCATGTTGCTGGCCTACGCGATCAACCAGTGGCTGATGGGGAAGTACGAACTGCCGCGGCTGCCGCTGTACTACCTGCCGTTCGGCGCGCTGACCCTGTGGCTGCTCGGCCAGATCGCGGTGTTCGCGCCGGCGCGCCGCGCCGCGGCGGTGCCGCCGGCGGTGGCCACGCGCAGCGCTTGAAGCGTCCCCTTGGCCGGCGTCATGCCGGCCCTTTTTTCCAGGACTTCCCATGTTCGGCTACTACTGCAAACTGGCGTTGCACAGCTTCGGCCGCAACCGGCTGCTGACCGCGTTGATGGTGCTGGCCATCGCGGTCGGCATCGGCGCGTCGATGACCACGCTGACCGTGTTCCACGTGCTGGCCGCCGACCCGATCCCGGGCAGGAGCGCGCAACTGTTCTACGTGGAGATGAACGTCTATCCGGACGAGAAGTACGAACCGGGCACGACCGAACCGCTGCAGCTGACCCGCCGCGACGCCGAAGCGCTGTTGCGCGACAAGCGCGGCGATCGCCAGGCGATGATGTCCGCCGGCGGCGTCACCGTGGTGCCGGCACGCGCGGAGCAAACCCCGTTCTCGGTGGAGGCGCGCTACACCAGCGCCGATTTCTTCCCGATGTTCGCCGTGCCGATGCGCTATGGCCGTGCCTGGACCGCCGAGGACGACGGACGGCGCGCGCGGATCGCGGTGATCTCGCGGCATCTGAACGAGCAGGTGTTCGGCGACATCGACAGCGTCGGCAAGGATCTGCAGATCGGCGACACGGTGCTGCGCATCGTCGGCGTGATCGACGACTGGAGCATGAACCCGCGCTTCTACGACATGACCAACGAGACCTACGCCGACAGCGAGGACGTGTTCGTTCCGTTCTCCACTTCGCGCGATCTGGAACTGAGCACCAGAGGCACGATGGATTGTTGGAGCGACAGTCCCAATGGCCCGACCGGCGAGAACGCCCCCTGCGTGTGGATCCAGTATTGGGTTGAACTGGGCGATGTCGGCAAGCAGGCCGCCTACCGCGACTATCTCGACAGCTACGCGCGCCAGCAGCACGATGCCGGCCGCTTCAGCCATCCGGCGGACATCCGCCTGAGCGACGTGATGACCTGGCTGGACAGGAATCACGCGGTGCCTGCCGACGTGCGCCTGCAACTGTGGCTGGCGCTGGTGTTCCTGGGCATCTGCCTGCTCAACACCGTCGGCCTGATGCTGGCCAAGTTCATGCGCCATGGCGGCGAGATCGGCGTGCGCCGCGCGCTGGGCGCGTCGCGGCGAGCGATCTTCGCCCAGCACCTGGTGGAAGCAGGAATGATCGGCGCGGCCGGCGGAACGCTCGGCCTGCTGTTCGCCTGGATCGGCCTATGGCTGGTCCGGCGGCAGCCTGCCGACTATGCCGGGCTGGCGCACATGGACGGCAGCATGCTGCTCGGCACGCTCGTCCTGGCCCTGGTCAGCAGCCTGCTGGCCGGCGCGCTGCCGGCGTGGCAGGCCATGCGCGTACAGACCGCGCTGCAACTCAAGTCGCAATGACGCGACGCGCGTCCTCATTCCCGCCAGGAACAATCCCGTGCATATCCGCCCCATCCTCTCCAGCCTGCGCAAACACAAGATCGCCGCACTGCTCATCGTGCTGGAGATCGCCTTCAGCTGCGCGGTGGTGTGCAATGCGCTGTTCCTGATCGACCAGCGCCTGGAACGCATGCAGCGCCCCAGCGGCGCGGCCGAGCAGCAGATCGTGCAAGTGCGCATCCGCAGCGTGGCCGGGAACGACGACAGCGCCGCGCTGACCCGCGAGGATCTGGATGCGCTGCGCCGGATCCCCGGCGTAAGCAACGCCAGTGCGATCAACCAGCCGCTGTTCGGAACGACGGTCACGTTCAGCGGCATTTCGCTCAGCGCCGACCAGCAGCGCAGCACGATGCGCGCGACCAACTACATGGGCGACATGCAGTTGCTGGACACGCTGGGACTGACCCTGGTCGCCGGCCGCCGTTTCCACCCCGACGAGTTCCTCGACTATGCGCGGCTGCAGGATCCCAACGACACCGGCACGCTGCCGTCGGTGATCGTGAGCCAGGCGCTGGCGCAACGCCTGTTCCCGGACGGCACCGCGCTGGGCCGCACCATCCATGTGTTCGGCGAGCACCGCATCGTGGGCATCGTGCAACGCCTGGTGCAGCCGCGCGACTTCGGCACGCCGGCCGACTACCAGGACGCGATGCTGCTCCCGGTCAACATTCCCTACACCAGCGGCACCTACCTGCTGCGGGTGAACGATCCCGCGCAGCGCGAAGCGGTGCTGCAGCAGGCGCGCAAGGTCCTGTTGGCGCACGGACCCAGGCGCATGATCCAGGACAAGGGCACCATGACCGCGGAGCAGGCGCGCGCCACTTACTACCGCAACGACCGCGCGATGGCCTGGCTGCTGGTCGGGGTGTGCGCGATGCTGCTGCTGATCACCGCGCTGGGCATCGTCGGCCTGGCCAGCTTCTGGGTGCAGCAGCGCACCAAGCAGATCGGCGTGCGCCGCGCGCTCGGCGCCACGCGCGGCCAGGTGCTGCGCTATTTCCAGTTGGAGAACTTCCTGCTCGCCAGCGCCGGGATCGGCCTGGGCATGCTGCTGGCCTATGCCGCCAACCTGTATCTGATGAGCGCCTACGAACTGCCGCGGCTGCCGCTGTGGTATCTGCCGGTCGGCGCGCTGGCGCTGTGGCTGCTCGGCCAGCTCGCGGTGCTCGGACCGGCGCGCCGCGCCACCCGCGTGGCGCCGGCGGTGGCCACGCGCAGCGCCTGACCTATCGCAGACGACGACACGCAACCGAGGAACGTCCGGATGCTGTACTACTCCCTGACGATGGCCTGGCGCAGTCTGCTGCGCACGCCGATCGCCACCGCATTGATGGTGCTGGCGATCGGCCTGGGCATCGGCGCGAGCATGACCATGCTGACGGTGCTGCACGTGATGTCGCGCGATCCGTTGCCGGGCAGGAGCGGCGCGCTCTACGCCCCACACCTGGATCCATTGCCGGCCAGCTACCCCGAGAGCCAGGAATGGGGCAACCCTTCGGACAACCTCACCTGGCCCGACGCAATGGCCTTGCTGCGGGCAAACCGCGCTACCCACCAGGCGGCAATGGCGGGCGGGCAGGCGCTGCTGTGGCCGCAGCGCGCAACCAGTCCGCCGCTCGACTTGAGCGGCCGCTACGCCACCGCCGAATTCTTCGCCCTGTTCGGCATACCGCTGCAACGCGGACACGGCTGGAACGCAAGCGACGACCAGAACCATGCCCGCGTCATCGTGCTGAGCCGCACACTGGCCGACACCCTGTTCGGCGCACGCGATCCGATCGGCCAGAGGGTTGCGCTCGGCGAACAGCGGATCGGCTTCCAGGTGATCGGCGTGGCCGGACACTGGAATCCGCAACCGCTGTTCTATGCCGACCCGAACAGCAAGGGCGGCTTCGGTCAGCAGGACGACTTCTTCCTCCCGCTGGCCACCGCGATGGAACTGGGGCTGGACACCAGCAGCAGCGTCAGCGGCTGGGATGCGTTCAGTGGCAGCGACCAGGCGCGCCTCAAGGACCCTTCCACCACTTGGCTGCAGTTCTGGGTGCAGCTGGATACGCCGCAGCAGGTAGCCGCCTACCAGCGCTTCCTCTACGACTATGCCGCGACCCAGCACGCCAGCGGACGCTTCCAGCGCCCGCCGCAGCGTGCCCGGCTGTATGCGTTGATGGACTGGCTGCGCCACCTGCGGATGGTGCCCGACGACGTGCGCCTGCAGACGCTGCTGGCGTTGGGCTTCCTGTGGATCTGCCTGGTCAACGTCATCGCCCTGCTGCTGGCGAAGTTCCTGCGCCGCGGCAGCGAGATCGGCGTGCGCCGCGCGCTCGGCGCCCGGCGCGGCCACATGCTCCTGCAGTTCGGCAGCGAAGCCGCGCTGATCGGGCTGCTCGGCGGCGCACTGGGAACCGCGATCGCCGAACTGGGATTGTGGAGCGTGCGCCAGCGCCCGGACGACTACGCCAGGATCGCGCGGATGGACCTGCAGATGCTGCTGGCCACCGTGGCCCTGGCGGTGGTCGCCGCGCTGCTGGCGGGCCTGCTGCCGGCCTGGCGGGCCAGCCGGATCAACCCCGCCCTGCAGATCAAGGACATCTGACATGAACCTGCCGATCCGCCCCATCCTCTCCAGCCTGCATCACCATCGCCTCACCGCCGCGCTGCTGACGCTGCAGGTCGCGCTGACCTGCGCCTTCGTCGCCAACGCGGTGTTCCTGATCGGCGGCCGGATCGAACGGTTGCGGACCCCGAGCGGCCTGCCCGAGGACGAACTCTCGCTGATCTCGGTGCGTGGCCTGCAGGGCAGCGACAATGCGCAGGCCCAGCAGCAAGCCGACCTGCTGGCGCTGCGCAGCATTCCCGGGGTCAAGGCGGCGACCGCGTTCGGCGCCAGCATGCCGCTGTCCGGCGGCGCCAACGACTATGGCGGCTGCGCCGACCGGGAAGCGCTGGAACGTGCGAACGCGCAGCGATCGATGGACGTTTCCGGTTGCATCCAGGCCACGTATTACGTCGGCTCGCCAGGTTTCGTGCAGGCCATGGGCGCGCACCTGGTCGCCGGCCGCGATTTCCATGCCGACGAATACTCCACCGCGTCCCCCAGCGCGCTGATCGTCACCCGCGCGCTGGCGCAACGGCTGTGGCCGGACCAGCCGGCCGTCGGCAAGACGCTCTACGGCGACAGCCAGAGCACCGTCGTCGGCGTGGTCGACGACCTGCTGCGCCCGATGCTGCGCGGCGCCGCGGTCGATCGCCTGGTCGCGCTGTCGCCACAGCGTCCCATGGGCTCGCAGACGCAATACCTGCTGCGCAGCGCCCCGCAAGACCGCGACCGGGTGTTGGCCGCCGCGGCCGGCGTGCTGGCCAAGGCCGGCCCGCTGCGGCTGATTCCGAACGAGGGGCGGCGCAGTTTCGCGCAGGTGCGGCAGCGCTACTTCCAGCGCGATGCCACCATGATCGGGCTGCTGCTCGCGGCGACCACGGGCCTGCTGTTCGTCACAGCCCTGGGCATCGGTGGGCTGGCCAGCTTCTGGGTCCAGCAGCGCACGCGCCAGATCGGCATTCGCCGCGCCATCGGCGCGACCCGCCGCGACATCCTGCGCTACTTCCAGACCGAGAACCTGCTGATCGTCGGCAGCGGCAGCGTGCTGGGCATGGCGCTGGCAGTGCTGCTCAACCAGGCGCTGATGCGCCACTACGACCTGTCGCGCCTGCCGCCGGGCTACCTGCCGGCGGCGGCCATGGCCTTGCTTGCGCTCGGCCAGCTGGCGGTGCTGTGGCCGGCACAACGCGCCGCCGCCGTGCCGCCCGCGGTCGCAACACGCAGCGCCTGAGCGGATCGCGTCGGATCATGGATCGATTGCTGATCTCGCCGTACAGGCACCCGCTGCTGGCGATGCTGATCGTGCTGCAGATGGCGCTCGGCTATCCGGTGCTGCTCGCCATGGGCACGCTGGCGTCGCAGGCGCATGCGCGGATGCACGCCTCCAGCGGCATCGACGACGATGCGCATCTGCTGACGCTGCGGCTCAACGGCCGCGTGTCCGCCGCGCAAGCGCAGCGCCAGGCGGCGGCACTGCGCGCGATCCCCGGCGTCCTGCACGTGGCGGCGATCAATCAGCTGCCGTTCGGACCCGAGCACTGGAGCACGCTGATGGGACCGCGCGCCGACGGCGCCGGCGGACAGTTCCGCGTGACCACCTACCTCGGCGGTCCCGGACTCGTGGCGGCGCTGGGCCTGCGCCTGCAGCGCGGCCGCGATTTCGCCAGCGACGAGTACCGCGACCTCGCCTCGCCCACCGCGCTGGACCTGGCGCAGCGGGTGATCCTGACCCAGTCGCTGGCAGCGAGGCTGTTCCCCGGCCGCGACGCGGTGGGACAGGCGGTGTATCTGGGCGGCCGGCCGCCGGCACGGGTGGTCGGCATCGTCGAGCGGCTGCGCGCGCCGGGCACCGGCGACGAGGACGGCGCCATCCTGGCGCTGCGCCTGCGCGACGACGGCGACGCGCTGTATGTGCTGCGCATCGCGCACGGCGATCCGACGCAGCTCCGCGCGCGCCTGGGATCGGATGCGCAGCGGATCGCAGCGGGACGGATGCACGAACTGGGCAGCGCCGGCGAACTGCGCTCGCAGCAACGGCGCCTGCATCGCCAGCGGCTGATGCTGCTGGCGGCAGGTGCGGCGCTGTGGCTGCTCGCCACGACCGCGACGGTCTACGCCATCAGCGAGCTGATGGTGCGCCAGCGTTACCGGCAGATCGCGTTGCGTCGCGCGCTGGGCGCGCGCGCGGCGCAGATCCGCCGGCAGCTGCATCAGGAAAACCTGCTGCTGTGCGGCCTGGGCGTCGCCATCGGCGCGGGCGTCGCCGCGCTGCTGCGCCGGGTCCTGCCGGATGCCGCAGCGCTGTCGCCGCCGCCACTGCCCGCCCTGGCCATCGCGTCGCTGTTGCTCGCTGCCGGCTGGCTGGCGATGCGCGGACCGGCCGTTCGCGCGGCGCGGCTGTCGCCTGCGGCGTATCGGTGATGGGCATGCGCGTAGTCGCCACATCCCCTGCGCCCGCGATGGCATCGGCCGCACGCCGATGGCCGCTGGCGCACACGACAAGCCACACCGGGACTGCGATGATGCCGCTTCGTCCGGCATTCGCCCGTTCCGCCCAAGCCATCCGACAAGGTTCCCGATGCCCTGCATCCTGATCATCGACGACAACCCCGCCGTCGCCACCGCGCTGGAAGTGCTGTTCTCGCTGCACGACATCGAGACGGTGCATGCAGACAGTCCGGATGCCGGCCTGCAGCGCCTGGCCGAGGGCGATATCGACCTGGTGCTGCAGGACATGAACTTCACCGCCGACACCACCTCGGGCGAGGAAGGCGTGGCGCTGTTCGATGCGATCCGCGCGCGCCACCCGGACCTGCCGGTGATCCTGCTGACCGCCTGGACCCAGCTCAGCAGCGCCGTGGAACTGGTCAAGGCCGGCGCCGCCGACTACCTGGCCAAGCCCTGGGACGACCGCAAGCTGCTGACCACGGTCAACAACCTGCTGGAGCTGTCCGAAGCGCGGCGCGAACTGGAACGGCGCCGCGACGGCGAACGCCGCCATCGCCAGCAGCTGGCGCAGCGCTACGACCTGCGCGGCGCGGTGTTCGCCGACCCGGCCAGCGAGCGTGCCATCGCCCTGGCCTGCCAGGTCGCGCGCTCGGAACTGCCGGTACTGATCACCGGCCCCAACGGCAGCGGCAAGGAGAAGATCGCCGAGATCGTCCAGGCCAACTCGCCGATGCGGCAGGGTCCGTTCGTGGCGCTGAACTGCGGCGCGATTCCGGCCGAGCTGATCGAAGCGGAATTGTTCGGCGCCGAGGCCGGCGCCTACACCGGCGCCAACAAGGTCCGCGAAGGCAAGTTCGAGGCCGCCGACGGCGGCACCCTGTTCCTGGACGAGATCGGCAACCTGTCGCTGGCCGGGCAGATGAAGCTGCTGCGCGTGCTGGAGACCGGGCGTTTCGAACGGCTGGGCTCCAACCGCGAGCGCCAGGTCAAGGTGCGGGTGATCAGCGCCACCAATGCCGACCTGACCGCGATGATCCGCGACGGCACGTTTCGCGAGGATCTGTACTACCGGCTCAACGCGGTGGAGCTGTCGCTGCCGGCGCTGGCCGACCGGCCCGGCGACATCCTGCCGCTGGCCGAGCACTTCCTGTCCGGCGCCAAGCCGCTGTCGGCCGGCGCCGCCCAGGCGCTGCAGCGGCACGCCTGGCCGGGCAACGTGCGCGAGCTGCGCAACGTCGTCCAGCGCGCCGAACTGCTGGCCGGCGGCCGCGTGATCGAGGCCGCCGACCTCAACCTGCCCAAGCCCGCAGCGCAGCGTGCCGCACCCGGCGCCGAACCGGACCGCGAGCGCATCGTCGCGGTGCTCGGCCGCGCCAACGGCGTCATCGCCCAGGCCGCGGCCGAACTGGGCATGAGCCGGCAGGCGCTGTACCGGCGCATGGACCGCTACGGAATCCCGCGCGAATGAAACTGCGCCGCTCGTTCACCGTCGGCCTGTTCCTGCGCCTGTTGCCGGTGCTGGCGCTGGCCGCGGCGATGCCGTGGCTGCTGGCGTACTGGATGGACCGCGGCTGGGAAGTGGTGACCTTCTCGGCGCTGTCGCTGCTGGTGCTGATGTGGTGGACGCTGCGCCGCGCCACCGCGCCGATGCGCTCGCTGTTCCGCGCCCTGGCCGGGACCGTCAGCAGCTACCGCGACGGAGAATACAACTTCGGCGTGCACTGGCGCGGCGACGACGAACTGGGCGAGATGGTCGCCGCGCACCGGCAGCTGGGCGAGATCCTGCGCGAGCAACGCCAGGGCCTGGCGCAGCGCGAACTGATGCTCGACACCATGGTGCAGAACACGCCGGTGGCGATGCTGCTGACCTCCAACGGCGGCGACGGCCTGCGCCGCGTGGTGTTCTCCAACCTGGCCGCGCGCAAGCTGCTGCACGGCGGCTGGAAGCTGGAAGGCCAGCGCCTGGACGACCTGCTGCTGGGCATGCCGCCGGCGCTGCGCGAGGCCGTGGCGCGCGGCGGCGACAGCCTGTTCACCATCGACGACGACGAGGATCCGGAAGAGGAGCAGGTCTACCATCTGTCGCGGCGCCGCTTCCGCCTCAACGGCCGCCCGCACGAACTGCTGCTGATCCGCCTGCTCACCGCCGAACTGCGCCGCCAGGAAGTGCATACCTGGAAGAAGGTGATCCGGGTGATCAGCCACGAATTGAACAACTCGCTGGCGCCGATCGCCTCGCTGGCGCACTCCGGCGCCGAGCTGGTGCGGCGGCAGAAGGTGGAGCGGCTGGAGGAAGTCTTCGGCACCATCGAAGAGCGCGCGCGGCACCTGGAAGGCTTCATCCGCGGCTACGCGCGCTTCGCCAAGCTGCCGCAGCCGCAGTTGCAGACCGTGCACTGGGCGCAGTTCCTGAGTGGGCTGCAGCAGCAGATCCCGTTCGCGCTGGAACTGGAAGCGCCCGACCTGCACAGCCGGGTCGACCCGGCGCAGCTGCAGCAGGCGCTGCTGAACCTGGTCAAGAACGCGCACGAGTCCAGTCCCGAGGGCCTGGCGCCGGCCGACAGCGTGCGCATCCGCGTCTCCACCCGCCCCGAATGGCTGCGCATCGAGGTGCTGGACCGCGGCAGCGGCATGAACGAAGCCGTGCTGCACAACGCGCTGATGCCGTTCTATTCGACCAAGCGCAACGGCACCGGCCTGGGCCTGGCGCTGACCCGCGAGATCGTCGAAGCGCACGGCGGCCGCCTGTCGCTGCAGAACCGCGACGAAGGCGGGCTGTGCGTGGCGGTGCAGTTGCCGCTGGCGTCGGCGGGCTGATGACGCCTCACGCATCCCTGTAGGAGCGGCTTCAGCCGCGACGGACATTTCCGGTAGAGCCTGTCGCGGCTGAAGCCGCTCCTACAAGGGTGCACACGTGCTCAATCGTGTCCGGTGCCGCTCGACGATGCACGGCGTCGGCGCCGGCCGTGGCGCTGGCGGGAATCGCGCCGGAGTGGCGGTGCCGTTGCCGCTGGCATCGGCGAGCTAGCGCATTTCGATCCAGGCGATGCCACGTGATGTTGCCACTGTAGGAGCGACTTCAGTCGCGACGGGCTCTACCGGTAACGCCCGTCGCGACTGGAGTCGCTCCCACAAATTCCCTCATCGCGCTGCACGCCGCAGATTGGCCGTTGCGGCACGCAGTTTCACTCGTGCACGGTGCCGCTCTCGACGATGCGCGGTGTGCCCAGCGCGCCGCAGGCGTCGTCGGCTCCGGTGGTGGCGGTCGCGGGTATCGCGCCGTAATAGCCCGCGCCGACCGTGTTGTCGACGAAGCGCCCGCCCTGCGACGGACATTCGCCCTGCTCCGGATCGAACCAGTCGGAGAACGCGGCGTACTTGCCGGCGCGCACGAAATGGTTGCCGCGCACCTGGGTATCGTCGGACGCATCGCGGGTGCGCACCACGTCGCCGTTGACGTCGGTGAAACTGTTGCCCTCGACGGTATTGCCGGTCGAATGCCGCGCCAGATACAGCGCATGGATGTAGCCGGAGGTTTCCTTGCTGTTCTCGATCGCGCTGAACTGATTGTCGGCGATGACGTTGTCGCGCGAGTTCTGCAAGCGGATCGCCGCATACGAGTACGCCGGATCGCCCTGGCCGTGGATGCCGCCGATGCGGGTGAAGCGCATGTCGCGGATCTCGTTGCCGGCGTTGCCGTCGGCGGCCGCGTTGCTGCTGCCCAGATCCATCGCCATCCAGTAGTCGCTGACCTCCAGGCCGACGAACTGCAATTGGGTGCGCTGGTTGCCGCCGCCGCGCAGGGTGAACCAGGTGCCGCCGCCGCGTCCGTCGAAGTGCGGCATCGTGCCTGCACCGGAGGCGGCGACGATGCGCAGCGGCGCGCCGTTGCGGAACGTCCAGCGTACCGACTGGCCCAGATAGGTCCCGGGCGCGACCACGATTTCCACCGCGGCCGGCGGCGGCTGCGCCAGCAACCGTTGCTGCGCGGCGCTCAATGTCTTCAAGGCGGTCGCGGCGCTGGTCCCGGCCGCGGCATCGTCGCCGTCGGGCGCCAGGTACAGGCGGAAGGTCTGCGCGTGCACGACGCTCGCCGCCACCAGCAACACCAGGACCCACCAGCGCATGCGTCGTACCGACATCGAACACCTCCATGGAGCGTTGCGACGCTGGCGCCGGATCCGGCCAGCCGCGCCACCTTAGCGCGGCTCCGCGCGTGCGGCTGCGATGCCTGTCACGCGCCGCCCGGCGCGCGCTGGCGGCTATTTCTTCTTCGGCCGCTTCCAGTCTTCGTGCGTCGCCTGCCGCGCCCGCGCCACGGTGAGCTGGCCGGCCGGCGCGTCGCGCGTGATCACCGACCCGGCGCCTATGGTCGCCCCGGCACCGATCGTCAGCGGCGCCACCAGCGCGCTGTTGGAGCCGACGAAGACGTCGTCGCCGATCATGGTCTGCGACTTGTTCACGCCGTCGTAGTTGCAGGTGATGGTGCCGGCACCGATGTTGACCCCGCTGCCGATCGTCGCATCGCCCAGATAGCTTAGATGATTGGCCTTGCTGCCGACGCCGAGCACCGCCTTCTTGGTCTCGACGAAGTTGCCGATGTGCACACCGTCGGCCAGCACCGTGCCCGGCCGCAGCCGCGCGAACGGGCCGATCATCACCGCGCCCTCGGTGACCACGCCTTCCAGGTCGCAGTGCGCGCGCACTTCGGTACCCGGCCCCAGCACCACGTCCTTCAGCCGCACGAACGGGCCGATGCTGACCCCGTCGCCCAGTTCCACCTCGCCTTCCAGCACCACGTTCACGTCGATGCACACGTCGCGGCCCACGCGCACGCGGCCGCGCTGGTCCAGCCGGTTCGGATCGAGCAGGTGCGCCCCCTGCTCGCACAGCGCACGCGCCGCGCGCAGCTGCCAGGCGCGCTCCAGCTGCGCCAGCTGCCACGGGTCGTTGGCGCCCTCGGTCTCGATCGGATCGGCCACCAGCACCATCTCCGCCGGGGTGAATTCGGCGGCGGCGGCGGCGAACACGTCGGTCAGGTAATACTCGCCCTGCGCGTTGTCGCTGCGCAATTGCGCCAGCCAGCGCTTGAGCGCGGTGGATTCGGCGGTGACGATGCCGGTGTTGATGGCGCGGATGCGGCGCTGATCGTCGTCGGCATCCTTGTGCTCCACGATCGCCGCGACCTTGCCTGCCGCGTCGCGCACGATGCGGCCGTAGCCGCTGGGGTCGTCGGGTTCGGCCACCAGCACCGCCAGCCGCCCCGGCGAGTGCAGCAGGCGCAACAAGGTGTCGGCGCGGATCAGCGGCACGTCGCCGTACAGCACCAGCACCGTGGCCGCATCCGGCACCTCGGCCATCGCCTGCTGCACCGCATGTCCGGTGCCCAGCTGCTGCGCCTGCTCGGCCCACAGCAGATCCGGCTGGTCGCCGAAGGCCGCGCGCACCGCGTCGCCGCCATGGCCGTAGACCACATGGATCGCCGCCGGCTGCAGCTGGCGCGCGGTGTCGATCACGTGGGCCAGCATCGGCCGGCCGGCGATGGGTTGCAGCACCTTGGGCTTGGCGGACTTCATCCGCTTGCCCGCGCCGGCGGCAAGGATCACGACGTGCAGGGGCAGGCTCATGGGGAAGTTCCATTCCGGGTCAGACGGGGATTTTAGAGGCAGCCGCGTCAGCGTGCCGCAACGCCCGCGGCGTCGCGACGCCGCGGCATTTACATCTGCGTGGCAGACGCTAGCATGCGCGCTTGATCCCAACCCAGGGCTTCCATGAGTCTGCTGCGCCAGGGCAGTCAATTCGTCGTGATCGGATTGCTGCAACTGCTGATCGACTGGAGCGTGTTCGTCGCGGCGACCGCCGCCGGCATGCCGCCGATCCCGGCCAACGTGCTCGGCCGCGTCTGCGGCGCCCTGCTCGGCTTCTGGCTCAACGGCCGCATCACCTTCGCCAGCGGCGACGGCGCGCGCCTGGGCTGGCAGCGGTTCGGCCGCTTCATGGCGGTGTGGATCCTGATGACCCTGCTCAGCACCTGGCTGGTGGCGCTGTGCGTGGACGCGCTGGGCCTGCGCCTGGCCTGGCTGGCCAAGCCGGTGGTCGAAGGCCTGCTGGCGGTACTGTCGTTCTTCGTGGGGCGGCACGTGGTGTACCGCTAAGGCGCAGCACGCAGCACACCCCTGTAGGCGCGGCTTCAGCCGCGACAGGCACTCTCGGCAACGCCCGTCGCGGCTGAACGCTCCTACAAAAAACAGGCCGCTGCGCACGGCGCGGCCCGCGCGCCCTCGACCGCGCAGGCCGCATGCCGGTGCAATCGGGACGACTGCGCCCCGCTCGCCTCGCTCAGTGGCAGAAATCGCCCAGGCTGCGCACCAGCGCGGTGCGATGGACCTGGTCCAGCTGCCAGCGCAGCGCATAGGCCTCGGCCGCGCGCGCGGTCGCCGCGGGACACTCCGGCGCCTGCCGCGCCGCGGCGCTGGCCTGCAAGGCGTCCAGCATTTCGCCCTGCAGCTGGTCCAGCCGCGCGCGCAGCGCGGTCAGGTCCGGACGCGGCTGGTCGGGGGCACGGCCGCGCAGCCGCCAGCGCTCCAGCAACTGGTATTGCACCAGCTTGTTGGACTCGATCTGCATGCCGAAGAAGCGCGCCGCATCGTCCGCATCCACGCCGTGCGCCGGCGCCTGCTCGCGCACGCTGGCCAGCACCGCGGCTTCGCGCGTGGCGTCCAGCACCGGCTTGCCGCTGTCCCATTTGCTCAGCGCCACCTGGTCGCCGATCGCGTTGCGCTCGACGATGCGGTCGAGCAGCGGTTCCAGCGGCGTGGCGCTGCGCGCGGGCATCGCGCAGCCCAGCATGGCAGTGCCGGCCAGCAGCGCGCTCAGCACGCGCGGGAGTGTGGCAGCGACGGAAGCGGTCATCGGGTCTCTCCTGAAAAACCGTCTGCGTGGGGGAATGAATCCGCAGATCGGGCGGCCATCTTGCCGAAGCCGGAGGACGTTTTCATTGCATCGCGCCGCGCCTGGCGCGCGCCGGCGCCGCCGAGTCAGCGGCGATAAAGCCTGCGCCGTGCGCCGCGTCACTGTTGCGGCGATGCCGGCGCTACGCGCGAGACGGCAGCTGCGCTCCTCGCCGCTGCGAAACGGCACGGCGTACAGCGGACGTGGCCCACAAACGAAAAACGCCGGCAGCCGCCGGCGTCTTCGTCGCATGCCTGCGCCAGACGGCGCGCGCCGCGAGACTCAGTGCTTGAGGTTCTTGCGCAGGCGTTCCAGCGCCTGCAGCTGCGCGGTGACTTCCGCCAGCTTGGCCTGCGCCTCGGCCACGTCGATGCCCTCGCCGCGGTTGGCCAGCATGCGCTCGGCGTCTTCCTTGGCCTTGCGCACCGACGCCTCGTCGATGTCCTGCGCGCGGATCGCGGTGTCGGCCAGGATGGTCACCACCTGCGGCTGCACCTCGAGGATGCCGCCGGAAATGGCGAAATCCAGCTGCTCGCCGCTGGCGGTGGTGACCACCACCTTGCCGGGCTTGAGCCGGGTGATCAGCGGCGCGTGCTTGGGCGCGATGCCCAGCTCGCCCAGCTCGCCGGTGGCGACCACCAGGGTCGCTTCACCGTGGTAGATCTCATGCTCGGCGCTGACGATGTCGCAACGGATGGTGCTCATGGTTACCTCGCTGGCGCGAGGCGGGATTGGGGATTGGGGATTCGGGATTGGTCAAAGCGGTGTCACCGCCTTCTCCTCCATTCGAATCCATCAAACCCGACACCCGCCTTTGCGTATCCCTAATCCCGAATGCCGAATCCCGGCTGTTACGCCTTCTCGGCCATCTTCTTGGCCTTCTCGACCGCTTCTTCGATGCTGCCGACCATGTAGAACGCCTGCTCCGGCAGGTGGTCGTACTCGCCTTCGACGATGCCCTTGAAGCCGCGGATGGTGTCCTTCAGCGACACATACTTGCCCGGCGAGCCGGTGAACACTTCGGCCACGTGGAACGGCTGGCTGAAGAAGCGCTCGATCTTGCGCGCGCGCGACACCGACTGCTTGTCTTCTTCGGACAGCTCGTCCATGCCCAGGATCGCGATGATGTCCTTCAGTTCCTTGTACTTCTGCAGGGTCATCTGCACGCGGCGGGCGGTGTCGTAGTGCTCGTGGCCGATCACGTTCGGATCCATCATGCGCGAGGTCGAATCCAGCGGATCCACCGCCGGGTAGATACCCAGCGAGGCGATGCTGCGCGACAGCGCGACGGTCGAGTCGAGGTGGGCGAAGGTGGTCGCCGGCGACGGGTCGGTGTAATCGTCCGCGGGCACGTACACGGCCTGGATCGAGGTGATCGAGCCGGTCTTGGTCGAGGTGATGCGCTCCTGCAGCACGCCCATTTCCTCGGCCAGGGTCGGCTGGTAGCCCACCGCCGACGGCATGCGGCCCAGCAGCGCCGACACTTCGGTACCGGCCAGGGTGTAGCGGTAGATGTTGTCGACGAACAGCAGCACGTCCTTGCCCTTGCCGTTCTCGTCCTTCTCGTCGCGGAAGTACTCGGCCATGGTCAGGCCGGTCAGCGCCACGCGCAGGCGGTTGCCCGGCGGCTCGTTCATCTGGCCGTACACCATCGCGACCTTGTCCAGGACGTTGGAGTCCTTCATCTCGTGGTAGAAGTCGTTGCCCTCGCGGGTCCGCTCGCCCACGCCGGCGAACACGGACAGACCCGAGTGCGCCTTGGCGATGTTGTTGATCAGTTCCATCATGTTGACGGTCTTGCCGACGCCGGCGCCGCCGAACAGGCCGACCTTGCCGCCCTTGGCGAACGGGCACATCAGGTCGATGACCTTGATGCCGGTTTCCAGCAGTTCGGTGGCCGAGGACTGGTCTTCGTAGCTCGGCGCGGCGCGGTGGATTTCCCAATGGTCGGTGGCCTGCACGTCGCCGGCCTCGTCGATCGGGCGGCCCAGCACGTCCATGATCCGGCCCAGCGTGCCCGGGCCGACCGGCACCGAGATCGCGCGGCCGGTGTTGGTCGCCAGCAGGTTGCGCTTGAGGCCGTCGGTGGAACCGAGCGCGATGGTGCGCACGATGCCGTCGCCCAGCTGCTGCTGGACTTCCAGCGTGATGGCCGTGCCCTCGACCTTCAGTGCGTCGTAAATCTTCGGCACATCGGCACGCGCGAATTCGACGTCGACGACCGCGCCGATGATCTGAACGATCTTGCCCTGACTCATTTGGATAACTCCACTAATGTCTATGCGAATCTGGTGTCGGGAATGGGGAAAGGGGAATCGGGAATGGGAAGATCAAGCGCTGCTGCTTCGACCATTCCCGTTTCTCCATTCCCCATTCCCGGCTACACAGCGGCTGCGCCGCCGACGATCTCGGAAATTTCCTGGGTAATCGCCGCCTGGCGCGCCTTGTTGTAGATCAGCTGCAAGGTGCTGATCAGCTTGTTGGCGTTGTCGCTGGCCGCCTTCATCGCGACCATGCGCGCGGCATGCTCGGAGGCCACGTTCTCCAGCACCGCCTGGTACACCAGCGACTCGATGTAGCGCGTCATCACGTGATCCAGCACGGTCGCGGCATCGGGTTCGTACAGGTAGTCCCAGTCGTGGTGCGCGACCTGGTTCTCCGCCGCCGGCAGCGGCAGCAGCTGGTCGAAGCTGGCCTTCTGCGTCATCGTGTTCACGAAGCGGTTGTAGACCAGGTAGACGCGGTCGACCTTGCCCTCGGTGAACGCATCCAGCATCACCTTGATCACGCCGATCAGCTGTTCCAGCTGCGGCACGTCGCCGAGGTGGCTGACGCTGCCAACCATGTCGACCTTGAGCCGGCGGAAGAACACCGAGGCCTTCTGGCCGATGGTGACCACGTCGATGCCGGCGCCCTTGTCCTGCCACTGGCGCACTTCGCCCAGCATCTTGCGGAACAGGTTGTTGTTGAGGCCGCCGGCCAGGCCGCGATCGGAGGAGATCACGATGTAGCCGACGCGCTTGACCGCGTCGCGCTGCACCAGGAACGGATGCGTGTAGTCGGTGCTGGCCTGCGCCAGATGCCCGATCACCTGCTTCATCGCCTGCGCGTACGGGCGCGAGGTCTTCATCCGATCCTGCGCCTTGCGGATCTTGGAGGCCGAGACCATCTCGAGCGCGCGCGTCACCTTGCGGGTGTTCTGCACGCTCTTGATCTTGGTTTTGATTTCGCGTCCGCCTGCCATTACTCGCTCCGCTCGTGGGATTCGGGAATCGGGATTCGGGATTGGCCGAAGCCCCCCGTATCCCGCTCCTGCGAATCTCTAATGCCTAATCCCGAATCCCTGCTGCTGACTTACCAGCTGCCCGTGGTCTTGAACTCGCCGATGCCCTTCTTGAACGCCGCTTCGATCTCGCCGTTCCAGTCGCCGCTGTCGTTGACCTTGGCGATCAGCTCGCCGGCGGTGTTGGCGAAGTGCGCATGCAGGCCTTCCTCGAACGCGCCGATCTTGTTGACCGGCACGTCGTCCAGGAAGCCTTCGTTGACCGCGTAGATCGACAGCGCCTGGTTGGCGATGGACATCGGCAGGTACTGCTTCTGCTTCATCAGCTCGGTGACGCGCTGGCCGCGCTCGAGCTGCTTGCGGGTGGCTTCGTCCAGGTCCGAGGCGAACTGCGCGAACGCCGCCAGCTCGCGGTACTGCGCCAGCGAGATGCGGATGCCGCCGGAGAGCTTCTTGATGATCTTGGTCTGCGCGGCGCCGCCGACGCGCGACACCGAGATGCCGGCGTTCACCGCCGGACGGATGCCGGCGTTGAACAGGTCGGTTTCCAGGAAGATCTGGCCGTCGGTGATCGAGATCACGTTGGTCGGCACGAACGCGGACACGTCGCCGGCCTGGGTTTCGATGATCGGCAGCGCGGTCAGCGAACCGGTCTTGCCCTTCACTTCGCCGTTGGTGAACTTCTCCACGTAGTCCTCGGACACGCGCGCGGCGCGCTCCAGCAGGCGGCTGTGCAGGTAGAACACGTCGCCCGGATACGCTTCGCGGCCCGGCGGGCGCTTCAGCAGCAGCGAGATCTGGCGGTAGGCCACGGCCTGCTTGGACAGATCGTCGTACACGATCAGCGCGTCTTCGCCGCGGTCCATGAAGTACTCGCCCATGGTGCAGCCGGCGTAGGCGCTGATGTACTGCATCGCCGCCGATTCGGAGGCGGTCGCGGCGACCACGATGGTGTGCGCCAGCGCGCCGTTCTCTTCCAGCTTGCGCACGATGTTGGCCACGGTCGAGGCCTTCTGCCCGATCGCCACGTACACGCACTTGATGCCGGTGGTCTTCTGGTTGATCACCGCATCGATCGCCAGCGCGGTCTTGCCGGTCTGGCGGTCGCCGATGACCAGCTCGCGCTGGCCGCGGCCGATCGGGATCATCGCGTCGACCGACTTGTAGCCGGTCTGCACCGGCTGGTCGACCGACTTGCGCCAGATCACGCCCGGCGCCACGCGCTCCACCGGCGCGGTCTGCGAGGTGCCCAGCGGGCCCTTGCCGTCGATCGGCTCGCCCAGCGCGTTGACCACGCGGCCGAGCAGTTCCTTGCCCACCGGCACTTCCAGGATGCGGCCGGTGGTCTTGGCCACGTCGCCTTCGCGCAGGTTCTCGTAGTCGCCGAGCACCACGGCGCCGACCGAGTCGCGCTCCAGGTTCAGCGCCAGGGCGTAGGTCTCGTTCGGCAGTTCGATCATTTCGCCCTGCATCACGTCGGCCAGGCCGAAGATGCGCACGATGCCGTCGGACACGCTGGTGACCGTGCCTTCGTTGCGCGACTCCGCAGTCAGCTTGACCTGCTCGATGCGGTTCTTGATCAGTTCGCTGATTTCGGAGGGATTGAGCGTGGTTGCCATCTTGGTTTCCTTCGGATCGTCCACCGCGCGAAGGCGGATGGCGACGTTTGGTTAGCTTCTTTGAGAATCGGGAATGGGGAATCGGGAATCGCTGGTGGCGTCGCCGCCGGGCCGGGTTCTCTCTTCTCTATTCGCCATTCCCGCTTCTTAGTGGGCCAGTGCGGATTGCAGGCGCGACAGCTTGCCTTTCAGCGAGCCGTCGATGACCACGTCGCCGGCGTCGATCACCGCGCCGCCGATCAGCGAAGCGTCCACCGCCGTGGTGATCTCGACCTCGCGGCCGAAGCGCTGCTTCAACGCCACCTTCAACGAGGCCACCTCCGCGTCGCTCAGCTGGGTGGCCGAGGTCACGTTGGCCTTGACCACACATTCGGCCTCGGCACGCAGCTGATCGTACAGCCCGGCGATCTCGGGCAGCAGCGGCAGCCGCTGCCCTTCGGCCAGCAGGCTCAGGAAGCGCGCGTACTGCTCGTCGGCCACCTGCGGCGCCAGCAGCGCCACCGCCTGCTCGCGCTGCAGCTGCGGGTTGTGCAGCAACGCCGCCACGCGCGGATCGGCGGCGACCTGGGCGGAGAACGCCAAGGCCTGCGACCATGGCGCGAGCTTGCCGGCATCGCTGGCCGCGGCGAACGCGGCGCGGGCATACGGACGCGCCAGTGTGAGGGCCTGGCTCATCTCAGATCTCCGCCGCCAGCTCGTCGAGCAGCGCCTTGTGGGCGTTGGCGTCGATTTCGCGCTTGAGCAGCTTTTCCGCACCGCTCACCGCCAGCAGCGACACCTGGCGACGCAGGTCCTCGCGCGCACGGTTGGCCGCGGCGTCGATCTCGGCCTGGGCCAGATCCTTCTGCCGGTTGGCCTCGGCGATCGCCTCGTTCTTGGCCGCTTCGACGATCTGGTTGGCGCGCGCGTGGGCCTGATCGATGATCTCGTTGGCCTTGACGCGTGCGTCTTTCAGCGCTTCGTTGACCTTTTCCTGCGCCTGCGCCAGATCCTTCTGGCTGCGATCGGCGGCGGCGAGGCCTTCGGCGATCTTCTGTTGGCGCTCTTCGATGGCCTGCATCAGCGGCGGCCAGATCTTGGTCGCGACGATCCAGATCAGACCGGCAAACGCCAGCGCCTGGGCAAAGAGGGTGAGACCGATATTCATTGGGTACGCTCAGCCAAAGTGACGGGGTGGACGCGCCGCCATCGCGGCGGGCGCGTCCGAACCTTCATCCGCAGCGGGGGCGGCCGCATCGCTGCGACCGTCCGCCGGTGCTACTGGATCAGCCGCCCTGCGGCAGGCGCGACACGAACTCGCCGATCATCGGGTTGGCGAACGCGAACAGCAGGCCGACCGCGACGCTGATGATGAACGCGGCGTCGATCAGGCCGGCGGTGATGAACATGCGCACCTGCAGCACCGGGATCAGTTCCGGCTGGCGCGCGGCCGATTCCAGGAACTTGCCGGCCATGATGGCCAGACCGAGGCCGGCACCCAGCGCGGCCAGGCCGATCATGATGCCGACGGCGAGGACGGTGGAGCTCTGGACTTGGGCGAGGTTGGTCAGGACGGCGAAGTACATGGTTTTCTCCGAGAACTAAAGTTGCTTGAGGATGGTGAATCGAACGAAGGGTTGCTTAAAACGCGTGAAGCAGAAACGTCAGTGGCTGTCTTCCGCCAGGCTCAGATACACAATGGACAGCATCATGAAGATGAAAGCCTGCAGCGGGATCACCAGCAGGTGGAACAGCATCCAGCCGAAGCCGAATGCGCCGCCGGCCAGCGCGCCGAAGATGCCGGCACCGCCCAGCACCCAGATCAGCAGGAACACGATCTCGCCGCCGAACATGTTGCCGAACAGTCGCATCGCCAGCGAGATCGGCTTGCTCAGCCACTCGACGACATTGAGGATCAGGTTGAACGGCAGCATCCACTTGCCGAACGGGGCGGTCAGGAATTCCTTGGCCATCCCGCCCACGCCCTTGGAGCGCAGCGAGAAGAAGATCATCAGGAAGAACACGCTGATCGACATGCCCAGGGTGGCGTTGACGTCGGCGGTGGGCACCGGCTTCCAGTAGTGCACGCCGGCCAATTCGAGCGGCTTGGCGATGAAGTCCGCCGGGATCATCTTGATGAGGTTCATCATCAGGATCCAGAAGAACAGCGTGATCGCGATCGGGGTCACCAGCTTGCTGGTGCCGTGGTAGGTGTCCTTGGCCTGGCGGTCGACGAACTCCAGCAGGATCTCCACGAACGCCTGCCACTTGCCCGGCACGCCGGCGGTGGCCTTGCGCGTGGCGATCCAGAAGCCGAACACCATCAGCAGGCCGGACAGCACCGACATGACCAGGGTATCGACGTGCACCTGCCAGAACCCGCCCTCCTGCACCTGGAAGGTGAGGTTTTGCAGGTGGTGCTGGATGTAGGAGGTAGGGGTTGCTTCCTCGCCCGCCATGAGTCCTGAGCCTTTATCGTGATTCGATCAACGTCTGGCCAGAGCCAGAACCTGGAACATCAGCCCGGTGGCGATACCCGCCAACAGGGCCAGAGGAGGCAGCCGCCACCAGGCAAAGCCCAGCGCGAGTACCGCGAATACCAACACCCACTTCAGCACCATGGCCACGATCAACCGCGCCATCGCCGCACCAGCCGCCTGCACGCCGCCGCTCAACGCGGTGCGTGCCGCCAGCCATCCTCCCGCCACCGTCGCCAGCCCGGTTGCGGCAGCGCCCATGGCGTACTTCGGCCCCAGCAGCAGGAACGCCAGGGAAACCACGGCCACCGCCACCAGCGGGTAAATCGCTGCGCGCAGCATCAGCCGCCGACCCGCATCAACGGAGTTCAGCACAGAAAATCCTGCAGTTGGTGGTGGGTTGAGGACGTCTTCGCGTCCGTCGAGCCGCGGAATTATAGCAATGGGACAATTTGCGAGACAACCGCCAAAGGTCGCGGCCGTCCCCGGATCCAGCCAAGCCGCCAACGATAGCACGTCGCGGACCCGCACCGCGGCCCGCATTGATGCATCGCAACAGGGATTTGCGTGGGAACTTTTCTTCCCGCCTCCGGTCCGATCATGCAGGGACTGCGCCCATCCTCGTCGATTTGCAGCGCGGACCCATGGAGCCCCGGGCGACCGGGGCTCTTCTTTTTGCCTGCGATTCCGTGACCGATGCCACCTCCATACCTTCACGGATGGTGGACACGGTTTTAAGGATAGTTGCGGCACGCGGTGGCGCTCGCCATCGGCGCATCCATCCCCAGATGACGGAGCTTCGCCCCCTATGAAACATTTGCTCGCCCTTGCGTTGCCGTGCGCGCTCGCCGCCGCCTACGCCCTTCCCGCCCACGCCGCCGACACCGACGACCGCTTCACCATCCGCCTCGGCGCGATGAACGTGGACAACGACAACACCCTGCGCGGCAACACCACCATCGCCGGCAACGAGATCTCCGGTTCGCAGGACTTCGACTTCGGCGGCAAGGAATGGGAGCCGCGCGTGGACGGCGTGTTCCGCATCAGCACCCGCCAGCGCCTGATCTTCGACTACTTCAAGTACGACAAGGACCGCCGCGAGGAACTGGGCGAGAACCTCAGCTACGACGGCGTCACCGTGCCGGCCGGCAGCTTCGTCAAGGGTGAGATGAAGTACCAGGTGGCCAGCCTGGTGTACGACTACTCGGTGATCGACACCCCGCAGTTCAGCATGGGCCTGCAGATCGGCGCCGAGTGGGCCAAGGTCCAGGCCAATGCCTACGCCGACCTGGGCGACCTGTATTCGGGCACCTTCATCGACGAGAGCGAAGACGGCGCCGCGCCGGTGGTCGGCCTGCGCTTCACCGCGCAGCCGAACGAGCATTGGCTGTTCAGCGTGCAGGGCCAGTACGTCAACACCAAGTGGGGCGATTTCGGCAAGTACGACGGCGACCTGAGCCGCGCCAATGCCATCGCCGAGTACCGCTTCACCAAGAACTTCGGCATCTTCGCCGGCTACGACTGGTTCAAGCTGGACGTGGACCGCGAGACCGACTCCAACTCCGCCTCGCTGACCAATGTCGGCCTGAAGCAGGAGTTCAAGGGCCCGGTGGCCGGTGTGACCTTCGCGTTCTGATTCCTTCGGGACTCGCAAAGAGCTTCAACGCAACCCCCCGCAGCGATGCGGGGGTTTGTCGTTTATGGGGCCGGTTGGCAGGCGGTCGGATCCTGCGGCGGCCTGGACGGCGATGCCGGCGCGGGTGCGGCGGACACCGCTCACGGCGGCTTGGTCACGCCCGCCACCAGCAGGTGCCGGTGAATCTCGCAGTAGCACTCGTCGTGCCAACCGTAGTGCGGATCGCGGCACACCGAATGGCGTACCGCCGCGGGCAGGCTGCCCACGGCGCTGCGCAGATCGTGCCGCAAGGCCACGAACACCGAGCCGGACTCGGGCCAGTCGGTCCGATGCGGCGGCTCCTGCATGCGGTTGCCCTGGCCCAGCTCGCGCTCCAGCAGCGCCTGCAGTTCGGAACACAACGACTGCGTGTGCATCGCATTCTCCGCAATCGCGGCGCGGTGCCGCGCAGACAGGACGACGCCCCGCGAACGGGGCGTCGTCGGCGTCGCGCGTGCGCCAGCCGCTTACTTCTTCTTCGGGATGTACAGGTCGGTAATGGTGCCGTCGTAGACCTCGGCGGCCATGCCGACCGACTCGCTCAGGGTCGGATGCGCGTGGATGGTGTGACCGATGTCCTCGGCCTCGGCGCCCATCTCGATCGCCAGGCCGATCTCGGCCAGCAGGTCGCCGGCATGCACGCCGACGATGGCGCCGCCGACGATGCGGTGCGTGTCCTCGTCGAAGATCAGCTTGGTGAAGCCCTCGGTGCGGCCGATGCCGATGGCGCGGCCGCTGGCCGCCCACGGGAACTTGGCCACGCCCACCTTCAGGCCCTTGGCCTTGGCCTCGGTCTCGGTGACGCCGACCCAGGCGATTTCCGGGTTGGTGTAGGCCACCGACGGGATCACCCGCGCCACCCACTCCTTCTTCTCGCCCGCCGCCACTTCCGCGGCCAGCTTGCCCTCGTGGGTGGCCTTGTGCGCCAGCATCGGATTGCCGACGATGTCGCCGATGGCGAAGATGTGCGGCACGTTGCTGCGCATCTGCCGGTCGACCGGGATGAAGCCGCGCTCGGTGACGTTCACCCCGGCCTTCTCCGCGCCGATCTTCTTGCCGTTCGGCGAACGGCCCACCGCGACCAGCACGCGGTCGTAGCTGGTCGCGCCCAGCGCCGGCTGCTCGCCTTCGGCCGCGGCCTCAAAGGACACGGTGATGCCCTTCTTGTCGGCCTTGACCTCGGTGGCCTTGGTCTTCAGGTAGACCTCCACGCCCTGCTTCTTCAGCCGGTCGGCCAGCGGCTTGACCAGGTCCTTGTCGGCGCCCGGCATCAGCTGGTCCATGAACTCGACCACGGTGACCTTGCTGCCCAGCGCGCTGTACACGGTGGCCATTTCCAGGCCGATGATGCCGCCGCCGACCACCAGCAGGGTCTTGGGGATCTCCTGCAGCTCCAGCGCGTCGGTGGAGTCCATGACCCGCTTGTCGTCCCACGGGAAGTTGGGCAGCTTCACCGCCTGCGAACCGGCGGCGATGATGCACTGCTCGAAACGCAGCAACTGGGTCTTGCCGTCGGCGCCGACGATCTCCAGCTCGTTGGGCGACACGAACGACGCCACCCCGGTGACGGTGCGCACCTTGCGCTGCTTGGCCATGCTGGCCAGGCCGCCGGTGAGCTTGCCGACCACGCTTTCCTTGTACGCGCGCAGCTTGTCCAGGGCGATCTTGGGCGCGCTGAAGGTCACGCCGAAGTCGCCGGCATGGGCCACCTCGTCGATCACCGCGGCCGCGTGCAGCAGCGCCTTGGACGGAATGCAGCCGACGTTGAGGCAGACGCCGCCGAGGCTGGCGTAGCGCTCGATCAGCACCGTGTCCAGGCCCAGGTCGGCGGCGCGGAACGCGGCGGTGTAGCCGCCGGGGCCGGCACCGAGCACCACCATCTTGCATTCGATGTCGGCCGGCTTGCCGCTGGCCAGCGCCGGCTTGGGCGCCGGCGGCTCGGCCGGGGCGCGATGCGACGGCGCCACCGGCGGCTTGCTGGCCGGCGCCTCGGCCTTGGCCGGCGCGGGCGCGGCGGCCGGCGCAGCGCCGGCGTCCTCGGTCTCCAGCAGCGCGATCACCGCGCCCTCGGACAGAACGTCGCCGAGCTTGACCTTCAGCTCCTTGATCACGCCGGCCGCCGCCGACGGCACTTCCAGCGTGGCCTTGTCCGACTCCAGGGTCAGCAGGCCCTGGTCCTTCTTCACCGTGTCGCCGACCGCGACCAGCACTTCGATGACCGGAACCTCGCTGTAGTCGCCGATATCCGGGACCTTGACCTCAATGACCGCCATGCAGCTTCTCCTGTGGCCCGGCCGGCACGCCGGCGGGCGATTGCAGTTCTACGGCGGCGCCGCGATGGACGCGGCGCGCGCGGGTGGGGGAAACACGGGCCGCGCCGGGCGCGGCGCCGTTGCGGCAGGACTTACAGCAGCACGCGGCGCATGTCCGCCAGCACCTGGCTCAGGTAGGTGGTGAAGCGCGCCGCCGCGGCGCCGTCGATGACCCGGTGGTCGTAGCTCAGCGACAGCGGCAGCATCAGCTTGGGCGCGAATTCCTTGCCGTTCCACACCGGCTGGATCGCCGACTTGGACACGCCCAGGATCGCCACTTCCGGCGCATTGACGATCGGGGTGAACGCGGTGCCGCCGATGCCGCCGAGCGAGCTGATCGAGAAGCAGCCGCCGCTCATCTCGGCCGGGCCGAGCTTGCCGTCGCGCGCCTTCTTGGCCAGTTCGCCGCTCTCGCGCGCCAGCTCGACCACGCCCTTCTTGTCCACGTCGCGGATCACCGGCACCACCAGCCCGTTCGGGGTGTCGGCGGCGAAACCGATATGGAAGTACTTCTTCAGGGTCAGGTTCTCGCCGGCCGCATCCAGCGAGGCGTTGAAGTCGGGGAACTGCTTCAGCGCCGCGGCGCTGGCCTTGAGCAGGAAGGCGAGCATGGTCAGCTTGATGCCGGCCTTCTCGTTCTCCTTGTTCAACGCCACGCGCAGGGCTTCCAGGTCGGTGATGTCGGCCTGCTCGAACTGGGTGACGTGCGGGATCATCGCCCAGTTGCGCGCCAGGTTGGCGCCGGAGATCTTCTTGATCCGCGACAGCGGCTTGACCTCGACCTCGCCGAACTTGGCGAAGTCCACCTTCGGCCACGGCAGCAGGTTCAGGCCGTTGCCGCCGCCGGCCGACGGCGCGCCGCCAGCCGCTGCGGCCGGCACGCCGCCCGCCAGCGCGGCCTTGACGTAGCGCTGCACGTCGTCTTTGGTGATGCGGCCGCCGTGCTCGGTGCCGCTGACCTGGAACAGGTCCACGCCCAGTTCGCGCGCGAACACGCGCACCGCCGGGCTGGCGTAGGGCACCTTCTGCGGCAGCACGCTGTCGGCGTTGAACTCCACCGGCGGGCTGCTCGGGGTGCCGGCCGACGGCGCGGACGCGCCCGCCTTGGCCGGCGCCGAGCCCTGCACCTGGGCGATCTCGCGCTGCGCGAGCTTGTCCGGCGCGGCCGAAGCCGGGACCGGCTCCACCCCGCCGCCGGTCTCGGCGCTGGGCTGGATCGCGCCTGCCGCCGGCGCGTCGGCATTGGCGCCGGCCACTTCGATCAGCGCCACGACCTTGCCCTCGGACAGGCTGTCGCCGACCTTGACCTTCAGTTCCTTGACCACGCCGGCCACCGACGAAGGCACTTCCATCGTCGCCTTGTCCGATTCCAGGGTGACCAGGCTCTGGTCCTTGGCCACGGTGTCGCCGACCGCGACCAGCACTTCGATGACCGGCACGTCGCTGTAGTCGCCGATGTCCGGCACGCGCGCCTCGACGATGCCGCCGCCGGCATTCCCTGCCGGGACCGGCTTGGTCGCCTGCTGCGCGGCCGGCGCCGGCGGGGCCGGCTCCTGCTTGGCCGGCGCTGGCGCGGCCTTCGCGGCCGCCGGCGCCGGTGCGGCGGCACTGGCGCCGTCCTCGGCCACTTCGATCAAGGCCACCAGCTTGCCTTCGGACAGGCTGTCGCCGATCTTGACCTTCAGCTCCTTGACCACGCCGGCGAACGGCGACGGCACTTCCATCGTCGCCTTGTCCGACTCCAGGGTGACCAGGCTCTGGTCCTTCTTCACCGTGTCGCCGACCGCCACCAGCACTTCGATTACCGGGACGTCGCTGTAGTCACCGATATCGGGGACAAGTGCTTCCTTGATTTCGGCCATGCGGGCAACTCCGGCAACTAATGAGGGGGAAACCCCTATTGTGGCGGCCCGCAGCCGCAGCGCCAACCTTTGCCGGGCAAAAAAACCCGCAGCGGGCGCGCCGTGGCACCGGGAAGCGCGTGTCTGCGGCGTTCGCGGCGGACTGTACGCCTGCGCATTGTCCCGGGGGTCATCGCCGCCACGCGCGGCGCGCCGCCTTCACGGGCAGGCGCCTAGCATGCGCCGCACCCCGATCGGAGTGCCGCCATGCGTGCGTTCGTGCTGTTGATGTCGTTGGCGATGCCGCTGGTCGCCTGGTTCTCGCAACGCGGCGCGTTCGGCCCGACCAACGGCGCGATCTCCGACCGCTACCCGACCCTGATCGTCGCCGCCGGCTACGCGTTCGCGATCTGGGGCCCGATCTTCCTGCTCGACCTGGCCTTCGGCCTGTGGCAGCTGTCGCCGCGGCGCCGGCGCGACAGCGCGCTGGCGCAGGTGCGGCTGCCGGCGGCGCTGGGCTTCGGCCTGACCGCGCTGTGGATGCCGGTGTTCTCGCAGCAGCATTTCCTGCTGGCGCTGGCGGTGATCTGGGCGGCGCTGGGGTGCCTGGCGCTAGCCGCGCTGCGCCTGTCGCGCGATCCGCGCGCCGAGCCGTGGCAGGCGCTGTGGGCCTGGCTGCCGCTGTCGCTGCACGCCGGCTGGCTGTCGCTGGCCGCCTTCCTCAACACCGCGCAGGTGATCGTCGCCTACCGCTGGCTGTCCACCGAACACATGCTGCCGTGGAGCCTGGTGCTGTTCGCGCTGGCCGGTGCGCTGCTGCTCGGCCTGAACCGGGCGATGCGCGGCAACTTGGCCTATGTCGCGGCGGCGCTGTGGGCGCTGGCCGCGGTCTACGTCAAGCAGGCCGGCAGCGGCCTGGACGGCGCACGCAGCGCGGCGTGGGTGGCGTTGGCGCTGGCTGCGGTGTTGCTGGTGCAGACCCTGTGGCTACGGCTGCGCGCGCCGGCGCGACGCGCGCTGCACTGAGTGGTCCTCCGCTAGCGCGCCGCCGACGGCGGCGCGAGCCAGACCTGCAGCGGCGCCCAGGCCTGCTGCAACCGCGGCAGCGAGAACGCGGCGTTGGCCGGGCTGGTCGAGGGCAGCGCCAGCACCGTCAGCGGCGGTTCGCGCGGCGCCAGCTGCGGCTGCACGAAACGCGCGAACGCCTGCGCCGCCGCCGCGCCGTTGCAGGCGATCGCGCGCAACTGCGGCAACTGCGCGATGCGCGCGGGCAAGGGATTGGGCACTTCGCTGCCGCGCACGATCGCCGCATCCAGGCTGCCGCTGCGCCGGCACTGGCCGATCACGTCCCACAGGCCCGCGCCGCAGGCCTGCATCGCCTGCAACCGCGCGGCGTAGTCCAGTTGCGGATCGAAGCCGCACAGCGCGCCCAGCAACGGCCACAGGCGATTGCGCGGATGCGCGTAGTAGCGCGCGTGCTGCAGCGACATCGCGCCGGGCATCGAGCCGAGAATCAGCACCCGGCAATCGTCGCGAATCTGCGCAGGCAGGCCCTGCAACACGTCCTGCATCGTCACGTCGCGCGCATCTGGGTGAACATCGCCAAGTCTTAAAACCTCGTTATTTCAAGCATCCAACGCCGGTGTCTGAACGATGCCTGCATCCGCTCGGCCGAGGTCGGCGTCGATTCATCTTCTCATCGATACGGTGTGCGCGCCCACTCCTGTGGCCCCACAAAAAAAAGATTGAGGAGATTCCCATGCGGTCCATTCAAATCCTGAGCCTGGCTGTCGTTTCCGCCCTTGCGTTCGCGCCTGCCGCATTTGCGCAGGACGGCGACACCGCATCCGGCAAGCGCTTTGCCGTCGTCGGCAGCGCGACCCTGCTCGACCCCCATTCCAAGCCGGCCAACGGCCTCGACGTCGACGGCGGCCCGGCCCCGACCATCAGCGCCAGCTGGCTGATCAACGACAACTGGGCCGTCGAACTGTGGGGCGCCGCCGACAAGTTCAACCACCGCGTCAGCGCCAGCGGCGTGGGCAAGGTCGGCACCGTCGAGCAGCAGCCGATCGCGCTGAGCGGCCAGTACCACTTCGGCCAGGCGGACAACGTGTTCCGTCCGTTCGTCGGCGTCGGTTACTACGAGTCCAACTTCAGCAACGAGAAGATCGACGGCCTGTCGGCCAGCGGCCAGCACGTCGGCCTGGACACCGCCAAGGGTGCGATCGGCACCGTCGGCGTGGACATGAACATCAACTCGACCTGGTTCGCCCGCGCCGATGCCCGCTACATGCATTCGCGTCCGGAAGTGCAGGTCGCCGGCAGCGGCACCGGCCAGGACCTGAAGCTGGATCCGTGGCTGGTCAGCTTCGGCGTCGGCGCGCGCTTCTAAGCACGCCTGCTCCGCGTCACATGCAAACGGGCCTTCGGGCCCGTTTGTTTTGTGGCTTCGCGCGTCTGCGCGCGCGCGGCTCAGCGCGGCGAACGGTCGTAGCCGCGATAGCGATCGAAATGGCGCACCTTGCGCCGCAACAGCCATGCATACGCGCACGCGTAGCCGAGCAACAGCGCCGCCGCCGCAAGCAGGCTGGCGTGGCTCATCCAGCCCTGCGCCGGCCAGGCCGCGCCTTCGCTCATGCTGCGCCAGCCCTGCAGCAGACCGGCGCCGATGCGCGCCACCACCAGCAGCGTCAACGCCAGCACCAGCCACAGGTTCGGCGTGTAGTACAGGCCCTGCGGCAGCGGTTCGAACCGGCTCAACCAGATGCCCAGCGCGCCCAGGCCCAGGCCCGCCACCCAGCCGATGCAGGCATACATCGCCGCATCGGGCCACCAGTGCGCGGCGATCAACGCGAAGCCCAGCAACACGAGGCTCGACACCAGCGCCGACCAGAACTGCACGCTGGCCAGCCACGCCCGCGCCTGGCGCCGCGAGGTGCCATAGCGGAAACGCTGCAGCAGCGACAACGGCAACAGCACCGCGGTCACCGCCAGCGCGATCACGATCGCCAGGGGAATGGCCAGCAACAGCGGCATGCGCGGGCTCCGCTCAGAACGCCGGCAGGACCGCGCCCTGGTACTTGCGCTCGATGAAGGCCTTGACCTCGGGGCTGGTCAGCGCCTTGGCCAGCTTCTGCACGCGCGGATCGTCCTTGTTGTCGGCGCGCGCGACCAGGAAGTTCACGTACGGCGAGTCCTTGCTCTCGATCGCCAGCGCATCGCGGGTGGGATTGAGGCCGGCGTCGAGCGCGTAGTTGGTGTTGATCAGGGCCAGGTCGACCTGGTCCAGCACCCGCGGCAGCATCGCCGAATCCAGCTCGCGGAATTTCAGCTGCTTCGGGTTGGCGACGATGTCGCGCTGGGTGGACAGCGCATTGCCCGGATCCTTGAGCTTGATGACCCCGGCCTTGTCGAGCAGGATCAGCGCGCGGCTGTTGTTGCTGGGATCGTTGGGAATCACCACGTCGGCGCCCTGCGGCAGCTCGGCCAGCGACTTGAAGCGGCGCGAATAGGCGCCAAACGGCTCGATGTGCACGCCGATCACGGTGACCAGATCGCTCTTGCGATCGCGGTTGTAGGCATCCAGGTACGGCTCGGTCTGGAAGTAGTTCACGTCGATCTGTTTCTGCACCACCTGATCGTTGGGCTGCACGTAGTCGTTGAACACGCGCACGTCCAGGGTCACGCCCTGTTTCTCCAGCAGCGGCTTGACCACCTCGAGGATCTCCGCATGCGGCACCGCGGTGGCGGCGACGCTGAGCCGCGCGGTGTCGGTCGCGGAGGTGGACTTGCCGCAGGCGGCCAGGGCGAGCACGGCGGCGCCGAGCAGCAGACGAAGCGGGAGTTTGGTCATGGGCGGGAATCCGGAAACGTGGGGAATGAGAATGACGCGGACGGCACTGCGGGCAAGCTAGCAGACCCAGCCGCTGCGCGCGGAGAAAAGGCTGCCTGGCTTTTCTGTAGGAGCGGCTTCAGCCGCGACCGCTTCACCGATAGACCCGGTCGCGGCTGAAGCCGCTCCTACAGAAGAGCGATGCAAGGCACTGCGCACTCAGCGCCGGCTGTAATGCGCGACCAGCCGATCGCCGAGCATCTGCAGCCCCTGCACCAGCAACAGCAGCACCACCACGGTGATCAGCGCCACGTCGGCGTGCGAGCGTTGGTAGCCGTCGCGATAGGCCAGGTCGCCGAGCCCGCCGGAACCGATCGCGCCGCCCATCGCGGTGAAGCCGATCAGGGCGATGGTGGTCACCGTAGCGCCGGCGATCAGCCCCGGCCGCGCCTCGGGCAACAGCACCCGCGTGACCAGTTGCCAGGTGGTCGCGCCCATCGCCAGGCTGGCTTCGACCACGCCGCGGTCCACTTCGCGCAGCGCCGTTTCCACCAGCCGCGCATAGAACGGCGCCGCGCCCACCACCAGCGGCAGGATCGCGCCGCGCACGCCCAGCGAGGTGCCCATCGCCCACAGCGTCAGCGGGATCATCGCGATCATCAGGATGATGAAGGGCACCGAGCGCAGCACGTTGATCGCCAGCGCCAGCGTGCCGTACAGCAGCGGCCGCTGGTGGGTCTGGCGCGGGCCGGTCAGGAACAGCAGCACGCCCAGCGGCAGGCCGATCAGCAGGGTCAGCGGCAACGAGCCGCCGAGCATCAGCAGCGTGTCCAGCGTGGCGCGGCCGATCTCGGCCCATTTGCCCGCGTCGAGATTGCGGAAGAAGCCAGTGGCGGCGGTCGCGAACGGGATCATCGGCGCAGTTCCTCGACATGCACGCCGGCGGCGACGAACCCGGCCTGCGCCGCGTCCAGGTCGCCGCCGACCAGGGCCACGGTCAGCTGGCCGTACGGGGTGTCCTTGATCCGGTCGATGCGCCCGGACAGGATGTTGTAGTCCACCGCGGTCTCGCGCGCGATGCGTCCGAGCAGCGGGGCGTAGGTGTCGCCGCCGAGGAAGGTCAGGCGCACGATGCGCCCGGCCACCGCGGTGAAGTCGCGATGCAGTTCGCCCTCGTCCACGTGTTCGGCCTCGGATACGAAGCGGCGCGTGGTCGGATGGCGCGGATGCAGGAACACCTCGGTGACCGGCCCGCTCTCGACCAGATGCCCGGCATCGAGCACCGCCACGCGGTCGCAGACGCGGCGGATCACCTCCATCTCGTGGGTGATCAGCACGATGGTCAGGCCCAGCTCGCGGTTGATCTGTGCCAGCAGGCTCAGCACCGAGGCGGTGGTCTGCGGATCCAGCGCGCTGGTGGCCTCGTCGCACAGCAGGATCTGCGGCCCGGTGGCCAGCGCGCGGGCGATGCCGACGCGCTGCTTCTGCCCGCCCGACAGCTGCGCCGGATACTTGTTGGCGTGCTCGTCCAGGCCGACCCGGGCCAGCAGCTCGGCCACCCGCGCGTCGATCTGCGCGCGCGCGGTGCCGGCCAGTTCCAGCGGGAAGGCGACGTTGCCGGCCACCGTGCGCGAGGACAGCAGGTTGAAGTGCTGGAAGATCATGCCGATGCGCCGGCGCAGCGTGCGCAGCCCGGCGCGGTCCAGCGCGGTGACGTCCTCGCCGTCGATCAGCAGGCGCCCGCCGCTGGGCTCCTCGAGCCGGTTGATCAGCCGGATCAGCGTGGACTTGCCGGCGCCGGAATGGCCGATGATGCCGAACACCTCGCCGGCCCGGATTTCCAGGTCGAGCGGATGCAGCGCCACGACCGATTGGCCGGCGACGGAGTAGGACTTGTGCAGGTGCTCGAACTGGATCACCGCGCGGGGCCGGCAGCGAAGGGGGCGCAAAGCCTAGCAGGCCAGGCCTGCAGGCGTTATTCCATTCGATTCTAACGCTTGCGCCCGGAACGCCGCCGGCAACGGCAAAGGGTTAGGGATGCGCCAGCGGCGGCGGCCGCACGGTGGCGCGGACCCGCTCGCGGTGCAGCAGGTACAGGCCGCTGGCGACGATGATCGCCGCGCCCACCCAGGTCCAGGCGTCGGGCAGCTTGCGCCACAGCAGCCAGTCCCACGGGATCACCCAGATCAGGCCGCTGTACTCCAGCGGCGCGATCAGCGAGGCGTCGCCGCGGCGGAACGCCTGGGTCAAGGCCACCTGCCCCAGCGCGCCGGCCAGGCCGAGCGTGGCGATCCAGCCGGCATCGGCCAGGCGCAGCGGGATCCAGGCCGGCCACGCCAGCGCGCCGGCGCCGAGCGCCATGATCAGCAGGAACCAGACCACCAGCGATTGCGGCGTCTCGGTCCGCGCCAGCAGGCTGACCAGCACCGCCGCGAGCGCGTAGGCGGTGGCCGCCAGCAGCACCATCAGCCCCGGCAGCGAGACGAAGCCACCCATGCCCGGGCGCAGCACCACCAGCACGCCGACCAGGCCGATGCCGATCGCGGCCCAGCGCCGCGGGCCGACGTGTTCGCCCAGCAGCGGCACCGACAACGCCGTCACCAGCAGCGGCGCGACGAAGTAGATGGTGTAGGCGGTGGACAGCGGCAGGCTGCGCAGCGCCCAGGCGAAGCAGCCGATCATCGCGATGCCGAGCACGCCGCGCAGCAGGTGCAGGCCCCAGCGCACCGGCACGATCGAACGCGGGCCGGCGGTGGCCAGCACCCACAGCAGCACGAACGGCAGCGAGGCGCCGCCGCGCAGCGTGGCCACCTGCAGCGCCGGATAGTGCGCGGTCAGCAGCTTCATCGCCGCATCCATCAGCGCGAAGCAGGCGACCGCCGCGATCATCCAGGCGGCGGCCGCGGTATTGGAACGTGAGCTGGGCATGCGCGGATTATCGCCGCGATCGGGCGCCCCGCCCACCCGGGCAGACGGTCACGTCGTGGCAGCGGCTGCGCTGGCGCCGGGCGAACACCGCTGCCGCGCTGCGGCGCATCGCGCCGAACTGCCGATCGCGGCGGCGGGCAGCGGCGCTGCAGCGAGATCGGTAGGATAGGGGGTCTTTCCCGAGGACCTGCCATGCCTTCCTTCGACGTCGTCTCCGAAATCGACAAGCACGAACTGACCAATGCCATCGACCAGGCGAACCGCGAGCTGTCGACCCGTTTCGATTTCAAGGGCGTGGAGGCCAGCTTCGAGCTCGACGACCAGGTCATCAACCAGGCCGCGCCCAGCGACTTCCAGGTCAAGCAGATGACCGACATCCTGCGCGCGCGGCTGATCGCGCGCGGCATCGACGTGCGCTGCCTGGAATTCGGCGACGTGGAGACCAACCTGGCCGGCGCGCGGCAGAAGGTCACGGTCAAGCAGGGCATCGAGCAGAAGCTGGCCAAGAAGATCGTCGCCACGATCAAGGACGCCAAGCTCAAGGTGGAAGCGCAGATCAACGGCGACAAGCTGCGCATCAGCGGCAAGAAGCGCGACGACCTGCAGGACGTGATGGCGCTGCTGAAGAAGAGCGATTTCGAGCTGCCGCTGCAGTTCGAGAATTTCCGCGACTGAGCCGCGGGCGGCGCCATCCGCGCCGCATCCGCCCCGCCCGATCGCCGCCCGCCCTCGCCCGCCGGAATCGCCTTGAACGACCTCGACCCCACCGTTGACCCGATCGCGCTGACCCGGCAATGGCTGGAACGCGCGGTGATCGGCCTGAACCTGTGCCCGTTCGCCAAGGCTGTGCACGTCAAGCAGCAGATCCGCTACGTGCTCAGCGACGCGACCACGCCCGAGGCCTTGCTGGAAGAGTTGAGCGAGGAACTGCTGTTGCTGCGCGACACGCCGGCCGAGCAGGTCGACACGACGTTGATCGTGCACCCGCAGGTGCTGGGCGATTTCCTGGACTACAACGATTTCCTGGACAACGCCGACGCCGCGGTGGACGCGCTGGACCTGCACGGCATCCTGCAGGTGGCCAGCTTCCATCCGCACTACCAGTTCGCCGGCACCGCGCCGGACGACATCGGCAACTACACCAACCGCGCGCCCTTCCCCACCCTGCACCTGCTGCGCGAGGACAGCGTGGAACGCGCGGTGGCCGCGTTCCCGGACGCGGACGTGATCGTGGAGCGCAATCTGCAGACGTTGGAGAAGCTCGGGCTGGAAGGGTGGAAGAAGCTGTTCGAGAGCCGGGATTCGTGATTGGGGATTCGGGATTGGTAACAGCGTAAGCGGCAGCGCACAGCCACCGCTCTTGCGAATCCCTAATCCCTAATCCCTAATCCCTAATCCCCACTCCCGGCCCCGAACACCTGCGCCAACTCCGCCGCGTCCAGCGCGCGCCATTGCCCGGCTGGCAGTGTCTCGTCCAGCGCAAAGCCGCCGATGCGGCTGCGGTGCAGCGCCACCACGTGGTTGCCGATCGCGGCGAACATGCGCCGCGCCTGGTGGTAGCGGCCTTCGTACAGGGTGATGCGCGCCTGGCGCGGGCCCAGCACCTCCAGTTGCACCGGCAGCAGCGGCGTGGTCTCGCCGTCCAGCAGCAGCGTGCCGCTGGCGAACTGCGCCGCCTCGTCGCCGCGCAGGTCCTCGGCCAGGGTCGCTTCGTAGACCTTGGCCAGCTGCGATTTCGGCGAGACGATGCGATGCAGCAGCGCGCCGTCGTCGGTCATCAGCAGCAGGCCGCTGGTGTCGCGGTCCAGCCGCCCGACCGTGGACAGCAACGGCGAGCGCAGGCGGAAGCGCGGCGGCAGCAGGTCGTAGACGATGCGGCCCGGGTCCTTGGTCGAACAGGTGTAGCCGACCGGCTTGTGCAGCGCCAGGATTAGCCCCGGCGGCGGATCCAGCGCCTCGCCGTCGACCCGGATCGCGGCATGTTCGACGCGGTCGTCGGCGTACAGCACCTCGCCGTCGGCGTCGGTGATGCGGCCTTCGCGGAACATCAGGGTGACCTGCTTGCGGCTGCCGTAGCCCAGGTTGGCCAGGTGCTTGACCAGCTTCACCGGCGCACCGTGGCGCGGGCGCGCACCGCCAGGATCAACTTGAAGCCGTCGCGGGTGGCGATCACGCGGGTCTCGCCGAAGCTGGCGTCTAGCACCGCCTCGTACGGCAGGTGCCGGTTCGCGACCAGGTACAGCCTGCCGCCGGGCTTGAGCGCCTGCGCGGCCACGGCGATGAAGCGGCGGCCGATGTCTGGGCGCTCCATGCGCCCGGGCGCATGGAACGGGGGATTGCTGACGATGAAGTCGTACTGCGCCGGCAGCCCGGCGGTCACGTCGTGCCAGTGGTAGCCCATCTCCACCGCGGCCGGCGCCTGCGCCAGGTTCGATCGCGCCAGCGCCAGCGCGCGCGCATCGGCCTCGAACAGGTCCAGCGCGGCGATCTTCGGGCAACGCGCGAGCAATTCCGCCGACAGGTAGCCATAGCCGGCACCCAGGTCGGCGCCGCGGCCGGCCAGGTCGGCCGGCAGGTGCTCGGCCAGCAGCGCCGAGGCCGGATCGATGCGGTCCCAGGCGAACACGCCGGGGCGGCTGCGGAAGCGCCCGTCCAGGATCGGCCGCGCCGCGTCCAGCCTGGCCCAGCGCTGCTGCAGCGCGGCGTCGTGGCCGCCGTGCAGCGGCGCGGTCCAGTACACCCGGCAGTGGTGCTTGGTCAGCTTGCCGCCGAGGCCGGCCAGCTGCTGCAGGTCGTCCTCGCCGGAACGGGCGCCCTCGTTGTTGGACTGGCACGCCACCACCACCCCGCCCGGCGCGGCCAGCGCCAGCGCGCGCGCCAGCAGCGCCCGCGCCTCGTCGCGCTGGCGCGGCGGCAGCACCAGCACCAGCGCATAGCCGCCGGCGGCGTCGTGGTCGTCGGCATCCTCGGCGCGGACCTGCCAGCCGCCCTGCTCCAGGGCGGTGGCGAACGGGCGGTAGCCCTGCTCGCAGACCAGTTGCGCCGGCTGCGCGTGCTGGCGCAGCGCCCAGCCGTCGCGCGCGCGCAGGAACAGCACCTTGCCGGCCGGCCAGCGCAGCGCGCCTTGGGCGAAGGGCAGGAACAGGGTGTCGAGGGGAGCGTCTTGCAGAGCCGGCATCGGGATCGGAATCGGTCGGGGAGCGCGCATTCTACCGGCAGCCCGGCGCCGGCCCGGTTTTGCGCTAAACGAACGCATCATTGATGCAACGGCAACATTGGCGCGCCTAGGCTGCAAAGAACCCCGACAGATGGAGAGGCATATGCGCGCAGTGTTCATCGGTGGCGTCGTCGACAACAGCGAAGTGGATCTGGAAGGCAGCCAACCGCCGCTGCACTATCCGGAAAACACAGGCACCGGACGCCCGCGCTACCGCCTGCACCAGCGCGGCGAGCGCGACGACGGCAGCGTGGTCTACGCGGTCTATGCCGCGCCCGAACTCGGCGATGCCGAGGTGGAACGCGTGGTCGGCGAGCGCGGCTATGCGCGCCGCTTCGGGGTGGAGCCGGCGCCGGTGGAGCATTAGGGCGTAGGGCGCGTCGAGAGCGCTGGATCGATCGCCTGGAATTTTCGGGCTGGATCGGTTCGATCCATGTGCGGTCACTTGTGGGAGCGACTTCAGTCGCGACGGGCTTTCCCGACAAGGCCCGTCGCGACTGAAGTCGCTCCCACATTCGATGTTCGGATCTTTCGATCGGAATCAAATCACCGCATGAAGATGCGGCGGCACGCTGCCCTTCGGCGCCGCAGGCGTGACGCCTCCGCTTGATCGGCTGCGGCCACACATCGGCCGAGAGCCAACGCTACGAGCCCCTGCGTTTGCCGAAGCGCAGACACACCGGCCATCAACACCATGCGCGCCGATGGTCGCGACGATCCTGAGTCCGCAATCGAAGACAGAGCGCGTGTCGCTACCGGCATGCCAACGATGGGATGTGGCGCGAGGGAGTTTTCGGCGCTGCGCCCGGCCCTGCAAGAGAGCCGGGCGCAGCCACCGACCAGCGCAGGTTACGGCCCGGCCTTCGGCGTCACCCGCCAGATCACGTTGCCGACATCGTCGGCCACCAGCAACGCGCCAGGCTTGTCCACCGCCACCCCGACCGGACGGCCCTGGGCCTTGCCTTCGGCATCGAGGAAGCCGGTCAGCACGTCCTGCGCCTTGCCGCTGGGCTTGCCGTTGGCGAAGGGCACATAGATCACCTTGTACCCGGACGGCGGATCGCGGTTCCAGGAGCCGTGCTGGCCGATGAAGGCACCGCCCTGATACGCCTGCGGCAGCAGCGCGCCTTCGTAGAAGGTCAGGCCCAGCGAGGCGGTATGCGCGCCCAGCGCGTAGTCGGGCTTGATCGCGCTGGCCACCATCTCCGCGTTCTGCGGCTGCACGCGTTCGTCCACGTGCTGGCCGTAGTAGCTGTACGGCCAGCCGTAGAAGCCGCCTTCGCGCACCGAGGTCAGGTAGTCGGGCACCAGATCGCTGCCGATCTCGTCGCGCTCGTTGACCACCACCCACAACGTGTCCGCACCTGGCTGCCAGGCCAGGCCCACCGGATTGCGCAGGCCGCTGGCGAACACCCGGGTGGCGCCGCTCTGCGCGTCGACTTCCAGGATCGCGGCACGATTGAGCTCGGCGTCCATGCCGTTCTCGGCGACGTTGCTGTTGGACCCCACGCCGACATACAGCTTCTTGCCGTCGCGGCTGGCCAGCAGGCTCTTGGTCCAGTGATGGTTGATGCCGCCCGGCAGGTTGGCGACGAAGCTCGGCGGGGCGCTGATCTGGGTGTCGCCGTCCTTGTACGGAAAACTGACCAGCGCGTCGGCATTGGCGACGTACAGGCGGTCGCCGACCAGGGCGATGCCGAACGGCGAATACAGCCCCTTGAGGAATTGCGTGCGCACCTCCGCCACGCCGTCGCCATCGGCGTCGCGCAGCAAGGTGATGCGGTTGGCGCTGGGCACGGTGGAACCGGCCTTGGCCATCATCGCGCCCTGGATCTTGTCGCGCAGGCCGCTGCTCTCTTTTTCCGGCGCGGGCGGCGCAGCGGTCTCGGCCACCAGCACGTCGCCGTTGGGCAGCACGTACAGCCAGCGCGGGTGGTCCAGGTCGCGGGCGAAGGCCTGCACCGCCAGGCCGGCGGCCGGCACCGGCGCGGCGCCATCGGCCCAGCGCTTGACCTCGGCGACCTTCACCGTGGGAATCATGCGCTTGACCGGATCGGGCAGCACCGGATCGGGCCCCATCCCCTCCTCGATGGAATGCTTGGCGGTATCGCCACAAGCGCTCAACGCGGCAGCGGACAGGAGACACAGTGCCCAACGGGCCGGGGACGAGGGAAGGCGCATCGCTGCTCAGCTCTCCAGGGTGGCGACAGGACCACCGATGATGCACAGCACGCGCTCGGCAAACGTGAAATAGATGTCAATTGCGGCGACGCGCGGGCATACCGCGGTCACGATGTGGGGACCAACGGCTGCACTTCGCGGATCCGGTCCAGCCAGATGAAGTGCTGCTGCGCAGGATCCAGCAGATCGTCCAGCCGCAGCACGCCGTTGATGCCCTCGTGCTCGTGGTGGTCGCGAAAGGTCTGCAAGGTGGGCCGCACCGAAACCGTGCCGCTGACCTGGGTGCCGTCGTCCAGCAGCACCAGGACCTGCGCCTGTTCCGGCAAGTGCGGCAACCATGCCTGCAGCGCGGCGATGGTTTGCGGATCGGTGTGCACCGCGTCGGCGTATTTGCTCATGCGTCTCTCCAGCGAGGGAAACCGGGAACGCTAGCGGCCATGGCGTGAATGCCCGGGAAAAACGCCGGGGCTACCCCTGCCGCGCGAAACGCACCGCGGACACCAACTGCGCCACGCTGTACGGCTTGGCCAGATGCTCCTGGAAACCGGACTGCAAGGCGCGCTGCCGATCGTCGTCGCGCGCCAGCGCGGTCACCGCCACCGCCGGCAACTCGGCCGCCTGCAGGCCCATGTTCTCGCGGATCGTGCGGATCAGGCCGTAGCCGTCCATGCCAGGCATGCCGATATCGGTGACCATCACGTCGATGCGGGCGTGGCCGCCATCGTCGAGCACCGCCAGCGCCTCGCTGGCGGAACCGGCCGCGACCACTTCGGCGCCCTGCTCCTCGAGCAGCCGCCGCAGGTATTCGAGCATGTCCGGCTGGTCTTCCACCGCCAACAGGCGCATGCCCTTCAGCGCGTACGCCTCCACCACCTGCTCGGCCATCGCGAAGGCGCGCACCTCGCGCAGCGGCCGCTTGCCCGGCGTATTGCGGTGCAATGGCAGGCGCACGGTGAACACCGAACCGCAGCCGCGGCCGTCGCTGGCGGCGCTGACCTGGCCGCCATGCATTTCCACCAGCTGCTGCACGATCGCCAGGCCCAGGCCGAGCCCGCCGTGCAGACGCGTGGTGGTGCCATCGGCCTGGCGGAACCGGCCGAACAGGTGCGGCAGGAAGTCCGGCGGAATGCCGTCGCCGGAATCGCGCACCGCCACCGTCACGTGCTCGCCATCGGCATCGAGGTCGATCACCAGCTCGATCCGCCCATGCGCCGGGGTGAACTTGATCGCGTTCGACAACAGGTTCCAGAACACCTGCTGCAGGCGCGTGGCATCGCCCAGCACCAGGCACGGCTGCGGCGGCTCGCGCAGGCTCAGCGCCTGGTCCTTGCCTTCGGCTACCGGCTCCTGCGCGCGCAGCGCCTCGCGCACCTGTTCGGTCAGGTCCAGCGTCTCGATTTCCAGCTGCACCTTGCCCAGCAGCATGCTGCTGAGATCGAGCATGTCCGAGATCAGCCGCTGTTGCGCGCGCGCGCTGCTGGCGATCACCGACAGGCCCTTGCTGCTCGGATCGCCCGGCGGCAGCCGTTGCAGCAGCAGGTCGCTCCAGCCCAGGATCGTGGTCAGCGGGGTGCGCAGCTCGTGCGACAGCGTGGCCAGGAATTCGTCCTTCAGCCGCGCCATGCTCTCGGCGGCGTTGCGCGCGCTGCGCTCCGATTCCAGCAGCTGTTCGCGGGCCAGTTCGATGTCGCGGCGCTCGGTGACGTCCGGGCTGCTGCCGGCCAGGCCGATGAACTCGCCCTCGGCCGAATAGCGCGGCACCGCGGTCATTTCCACCCAGCGCCAGGCGCCGTCGTGGCGGCGCGCCCGCACCAGCGCGCGCAGGTTGCGCTGTTCTTCCAGCGCGCTGCGCAGTTCGAAGGCGAACACGCCAGCGTCCTGCGGATGCAGCACGTCGCCCCAACCCGGCTGCGCGTCGTCGGCCTGCAGGTCGATGCCGAAGAATTCGGCGTAGGCGGTATTGGTGAAGCGCAACTGGCCGGTGGCGTCCAGCACCCAGACCGGCATCGGCAGGCCCTCGGCGAGCGCGCTGAAGCGCGCCTCGCTCTCGGCCAGGTCGCGCTCCACGCGCTTGCGTTCGGTGATGTCGAGGAACTGCACGGCGACCAGGCACTGTTCCGGCGCACCGATACGGAACGCATCCACCGCCCACCAGCGGCCCAGCGCGGACGCGTAGTTCTCAAACTTGGTCGAGCGCCCGCTCAGCGCGACCTCGCCGTACGCGCGGAACCAGTGTTCCTCGTGGGTCGGCGACAGCTCGCGCATGCGCCGGCCGATCACGTCGCGCATGCCGGTCTCGCGCTCGAACGCCAGATTGACCTCCAGGAACACGTAATCGACGGCGCGTCGGGCTTCGTCGAACAGCACCTGCACCACGCAGAAACCGGAGTCGATCTTGTCGAAGATCTCGCGGTAGTGCAGGCCCGACGCCTGCGTGCGCGACGTGGAGGAAAATTCGGTGCTGACATGCATGAGGGAGTTTGCTCTGGAGACGGCCTGCGGTGGCAGAGGCGACGACGCGCTCCGCGCCTGCGGCGCGATGACGATGGGTCAGGACCGGAAAATGCTCAGCCCGGAACAGCGCAACGGACCCTGCATCTTGTTAAGCCGCTCCGCTGCCGTCAAGCCGGCCAGGCTGGCCGGTGCTGCAGCCGCACCGGGTCACCAGAGAAAAGCGACGACCAGCACGATCCCCAGCAGGGACAGCGCGATACCGGCGATGACGCCCCATTGGGTCAGCCGCGCGCTGCGCAGCGCCTGCTCTTCCAGCCAGCGTTCGGCCTCCTGCCGCCACGACGGCGGTGGCGACTGATCCAGCATCTGCTGCACCCGCGCCACCCCCAGTTCGCGGCATTGCTGTCGGCACTGTTCGGGCGCGGCGACGTCGTCGGGCGCGATTGCATAGGACATGCGCGGTCTCCTTGTCTCTCTAGCCCAGCGTGAAACGCGGGCTGTCGCTGGCCAGTTCGTGCTCCACCGCCATCCGCGCCAGGCGCGTGTAGTTGGCGCGCGGGCCGGCGCCGCGGCCCACGATCAGGCCCAGGTATTCCAGGCCGGTCCAGACCCGCGCCTTCCACTCGACCCCGCTCTCGGCCAGGACCAGGGTCAGCGAATAGCGGAACGCCTGCCCCTGCGGACTGCGGTAGGCATAGATCGGCGGAAACTGCACCGCCACGTCCTGCTGCTCGCCCAGCGAGGCCAGGTAGCGGCGCAGTTCCTGACGCACGTCTTCGCCCGGGTTCAGGCGCAGGTGGCGCGCGGCCGCGTCCAGGTCGGCCTGCTGATCGACGAAACTGGCCGCACCGCTCGCCGGGCTGTGCCCATGCCGCTTGGCCCAGTCGATGAACTGCAGGCGGACGTCCGTCGCTGCGTGGGCCTGGTGGAACAGCGGCATCTTCATGCGATCGATCCCCGAATCGTGTTCATGTGTGAATGTGTGGATGGTCGCGCGGGCGGCGTGAAGCACGCGGCGACGCAGCGTGAACCGCACGTCACATGCCAGGGCCCATGAACCGGCGGAGAACGATGGCGGCTGGCGGGCGCGGCGCGATTGCGGCGGCGCCCGCGCAGGCACACACTGGCGGGGCCGTTTCCGTGGAGATCCGCGATGAAGATCCGATATGCCTGGACGGCGCTGGCCCTGGCCTGCCTGGTGGCGGGCGGCGCCTCCGCCGAAGTCCGCAACGTCACCGATCCGCAGGCCGCGCGCAGCACCGAGGGCGACAGCCCGGTGCAGGTGCGCTGGACCGACCCCGCCGCCTTCAGCGAACTGCGCTACAGCCGCAACCGCTGGGAAGCGCAGCGCGGCGACTGGGTGCGCGACCTGGCCGATTACCTGCAGCAGCGCGCCAGCAAGCAACTGGCGCCCGGCCAGCGGCTGGAGGTGGAGCTGACCGACATCAAGCGCGCCGGCGACTACGAGTCCTGGCACGGCCCGCAATGGAACGATGTGCGGGTGATGCGCGATATCTACCCGCCGCGGATCAGCCTGACGTTCACCCTGTACGGCGCCGATGGACAGGTGCTGGAGCAGGGCGAGCGCAAGCTGCTCGACAGCAGCTACCTGATGAACAGTTCGATCGGCCTGAATACCGACCCGCTGCGCTACGAGAAGCGGATGCTCGACGACTGGCTGCGTCGCCAGTTCCGCGACAAGGCGGCGGTGGCCGAGCGCTGAGCGGGTGGCGTGTCTTCGGGTGCCTGTCTGTCGCGGCTGAAGCCGCTCCTACAAGGCGCTCGCGGTGAGGGTGCTGGGTGCACGTAGGAGGGGCTTCAGCCCCGACGGTATCCGACGCCGGAGGTCTGTCGCTTCGCTTGTCGCGGCTAAAGCCGCTCCTACAAGGCGCGGCGCCGGTCAGGCGCCGGCGGCCGCTCAGCCGTCCAGGTACTGCCGCGGCGCGCGCTTGAGTCCGCACAGCAGGCGGTAGGCGCTGGAGCTGCAGCGCGCCGCCAGGGTGTCGATGCGCGGCTGCGCGCCCCACAGTTGCACCTCGCCGCCGAGCCCGGCCTGCGGGTGCTCGGTGAGATCCACGGTCAGCATGTCCATCGACACCCGCCCGATCAGCGCGCCGGGCGCCCCGTCGATCAGCACCGGGGTGCCGTTCGGCGCGAACTGCGGATAGCCGTCGGCATAGCCGATCGCCACCACGCCGACCCGGGTCGGCCGCGGCGCGACGAAACGCGCGCCGTAGCCCACCGGCTCGCCGACCGCCAGCTCGCGTACCGCGATCACCTTGGACTGCAGGGTCATCACCGGGCGCAGCTCGCCCGGCAGCTCGGCGCCGGCGGCGAACGGGTCGGCGCCGTACAGCATCAGCCCGGGCCGGCCCCAGTCGCTGTGCAGTTGCGGCCAGCCCAGCAGGCCCGGCGAATTGCACAGGCTGGTCTCGCCGGCCAGGCCGGCGGTGGCCTGGCGGAACACCTCGGCCTGCTCCAGAGTGCGCGCGCTGTCCAGTTCGTCGGCGCGCGCGAAATGGCTCATCAGCACCAGCCGCTCGACCTGCGGCAACGCGCTCAGCCGCGCGTGCGCGGCGCGGAACGCGTCCGGCGCCAGGCCCAGCCGGTGCATGCCGCTGTCCAGCTTCAGCCACAGGCACAGCGGTTGCGGCGCGGCATAGGCGGCGATCGCCTCCACCTGCCACGGCGAGGCCACCGCGCACCACAGCCGGTGTTCGGCGATCAGCGGCAGTTCGTCGGCGTCGAAGAAGCCTTCCAGCAGCAGGATCGGCGCGGCGATGCCGGCCTGGCGCAGCTCCAGCGCCTCCTCGATGCAGGCCACCGCGAAGCCGTCGGCCTCCGCTTCCAGCGCGCGCGCGCAGGCCACCGCGCCGTGCCCGTAGGCATCGGCCTTGACCACCGCCAGCGCCTTGCCGCCGCCCAGTCGCCGGGCCAGGCGGTAGTTGTGGCGCAGCGCCTGCAGATCGATCAACGCACGGGCTGGGCGCACGAACTTGCCTCTGCGACGGGCGCCGAGGCGCCACGCGAATAACGGAAAACGTCCAGGCCCTCGCCGCTGATCTGCGGCCGGCGCTGGGCGATCAGGTCGGCCAGGTAGCGACCGGAGCCGCAGGCCATGGTCCAGCCGAGGGTGCCGTGGCCGGTGTTGAGGAACAGGTTGCGGTAGCCGGTGGCGCCGACCACCGGGGTGCCGTCGGGCGTGGCCGGGCGCAGCCCGGTCCAGAATTCGGCGCGGGCCAGATCGCCGCCGCGCGGGTACAGGTCGTTCACTACGTTTTCCAGGGTGGCGCGGCGCCGCGCCGGCAGCGACAGGTCGAAGCCGGCCAGTTCGGCCATGCCGCCGACGCGGATGCGCTGGTCGAAGCGGGTGATCGCCACTTTGTAGGTTTCGTCGAGGATCGTGGACATCGGGGCCAGCGCCGCGTCGCGGATCGGCAACGTCAGCGAATAGCCCTTCAACGGATACACCGGCAGGCGGATGCCCAGCGGCGCGAGCAGCTGCGGAGAATAACTGCCCAGGGCGACCACGTAGCGATCGGCACGCTCCAGGCGGCCGCCGATGCGCACGCCGTCGAGGCGGTCGCCCTCGGCATGCAGGCCGTCGATCGTCTCGCCGTAACGGAACTGCACGCCGGCCGCAGCGGCCAGCGCGGCCAGACGCTGGGTGAACAGGCGGCAATCGCCGGTCTGGTCGTTGGGCAGGCGCAGCGCGCCGACCAGGGTGGCCGGGGCGCTGGCCAGCGCCGGCTCGATCCGGGCGATGCCGGCGCGGTCGAGCAGTTCGTAGGGCACGCCGTACTCGCGCAGCACCTCGATGTCCTTGGCCGCACCGTCCAGCTGCGCCTGGGTGCGGAACAGCTGGGTGGTGCCGAGCTGGCGGCCTTCGTAGGCGATGCCGGTGTCGGCGCGCAGCTGGTCCAGGCAGTCGCGGCTGTATTCGGACAGCCGCACCATGCGCGCCTTGTTGATCGCATAGCGCTCGGCGGTGCAGTTGCGCAGCATCTGCGCCAGCCACAGGTACTGGCGGATATCGCCGGTGGGGGTGATGGCCAGCGGCGCGTGGCGCTGGAACAACCATTTCAGCGCCTTCAGCGGCACCCCGGGCGCGGCCCACGGCGAGGCGTAGCCGGGCGACACCTGGCCGGCGTTGGCATAGCTGGTCTCCAGCGCGGCCGCGGGCTGGCGATCGACCACCGTCACCTCGCAGCCGCTGCGCGCCAGATACCACGCCGTGGCCGTGCCGATCACACCGCTGCCGAGAACCAGAACCCGCATGCGCTTACCTCTGTCGGATCAAATCCCTGGCTGAATGGCGCCACGGATGGGTTTAGGCGCAGTATATGGAGCGCAAGCCAGGATTTTCCGCTGATTTTCGAATCCCCGGCAGGGTAATCCCCTGTCCCAGCCCACCGAGACCCGCGCCATGGCCGTACGCGCCCGCGAACTGGACAAGATCGACCGCAAGATCCTGCGCATTCTGCAGCAGGAAGGGCGTATTTCCTTCACCGAACTGGGCGAGCGGGTCGGCCTGTCGACCACGCCGTGCACCGAGCGGGTGCGCCGGCTGGAACGCGATGGCGCCATCACCGGCTACTACGCGCGGCTGGACCCGCACTTCCTCAAGGCCAGCCTGCTGGTATTCGTGGAGATCAGCCTGGCCTACAAGTCCGGCGACATCTTCGAGGAGTTCCGCCGCGCTGCGCTGAAGCTGCCCAATGTGCTGGAGTGCCACCTTGTCTCCGGCGACTTCGACTACCTGCTCAAGGCGCGGATCAGCGAGATGGCCTCGTACCGCAAGCTGCTCGGCAGCACCCTGCTGACCCTGCCGCACGTGCGCGAGTCCAAGAGCTACATCGTGATGGAAGAAGTGAAGGAGACGCTGAGCCTGCCGATCGCCGACTGAGCGTGAGCCCCTCTCCCGCCGGCGACCGAAGGAAGTCCCGTGGGAGAGAGGGGTTGGGGTGAGGGTCCGGCGCGAAGCGGCTCGCGGCATTTGGGGGCACGAGGCTGCGCCCGTACCCTCATCCGCCCCTTCGGGGCACCTTCTCCCGACGGGAGAAGGGAGCAGCCCTAGCCCCTCTCCCATCGGGAGAGGGGTTGGGGTGAGGGTACGGCGCGAAGCATCTCGCGGAGTTGGGTGCATAAGGCTGCGCCCGTAACCTCATCCACCCTTCGGGCACCTTCCCCCGAAAAGGGGGCCATGGTCCCGAGGGGAGAAGGGAGTGGGCGCATGCCGCAGCGGCCTGCGCGACGGACGCGCTTACGCCAGCAGCTTTTCCAGCTCGTCGCGCGAGGTGTGCGCGTGGTTCTTGGCCAGTTCCGACACCACCCGCTTCTGGACTTCCTTGTGCAGCAGCGGCCGCAGCTGGCCCAGGGTCTGCGGGTCGGCGACCAGCACCAGGTGCTCGAAGTCGCTGCGCAGCGCGCTCTGGTACAGGCGCTCGGCCAGCTGGCGGACGAAACCGGCCTCGTCCATGGTCATCGGCCGGTCGCCGTCTTCGACGCCCTCGATCGGCGTGGGCGTCAGCACTTCGGTCTGCTCCAGCAGCGAGGTCTGGCCGGCCAGATTGGTGCGGAACAGGCGTGCGCTGACGCGATCGGCGACGACCACCAGGGTGTTGTCGGGAAGCTTGCTCATCGGTTCTCCTAGCGAAGGTACGGCGCAGGCAGCGGGAGCGCCTGCGTCGGGCCAGTCTAGGAAGCGGTTCGTGAGGATCGCGACCACGGACCGTTGCCGCGCTTTCACGCCGCGGCCATGCCGGCCGCCGATCGGCGCCTACTCGTCGATGCGCTGGCCGTCGCCGCTGGGCACGGTGCTGTAGTAGCGGCCGCTGCGCGTGTCCAGCACGCGGTTGGGACCGACCTGCACCGCGCCGGGAATGACGCGCCCGCCGCGGTCATACAGCTTGACCGGGCGGCGGTCGGCGGCGGCATCGGCGCCGTTGGCGGGTGCCGGCTTGGCCTTGGCCGGCTTGTGCGCGGGCGACTGCGAGGACGCCGGGCGATCGTCCAGGCTGGACCGCACCGGCGCGGCCTTGGGCACCGGCGTCGATTCCAGCGCGGTCGACTGGCGGGTGGCGGTCGGCGACGACGGGGCCGGATTCAGGCTCTGCGCCGTCGCCAGCGCCGGTGCCAGCAACGCGATGGCGGCCAGGCGAATGAGGGAAGGATGCACAACCGCTCCGTAGCACCGTGATCGGAAACGCCGACGCTAGCGCAAGCGGGGCGCCACGTCGATGCCCCGCCGCTGCGGCTTGATCGCGGCGACGGCGCCCTCATCTTGTGCGCATCCTTCCGCGTCACAGGCCCCTGCCATGAGCCGATTCGACCTCACGCCTCCCACGTCCGCCGAACGCGAGCAGTTGATCGCCGGGCTCAACGACGAAGAGCGGCGGGTGCTGCTGCAGCACGGCACCGAGGCGCCGTTCTGCGGCGTGTTCCTGGACAACAAGCTGGAGGGCGTCTACAGCTGCCGGCTGTGCGGCCTGCCGTTGTTCCGTTCCAGCGCCAAGTTCGATTCGGGCACCGGCTGGCCCAGCTTCTTCGCGCCCTACCATCCGGCCCACGTGCGCGAGATCCGCGACACAAGCCACGGCATGATCCGTACCGAAATCGTCTGCGCACGCTGCGACAGCCATCTCGGCCACGTGTTCCCGGACGGCCCGCCGCCGAGCGGCGAGCGGCATTGCCTGAACTCGGTGTCGCTGCAATTCACCGAACAGGGCCAGGCGCTGCCGAACCCGTTGCAGCGCGGCGGCGGCGACACCGAACCGGCCTGACCGGCGACGGCCTGGCGCCGCGCGACGCGGAGGGGGACCCACGCGCCCCCTTTGGTTGTTTGCCGATCTTGCCGCGCAGCGCGCGCGGACACGGCCCCACAGCGCAACCCACTCGCACCGCACCCGGCCGCCGGCGCAGGCCTGCAGTCCGATGCGCTGCGCGTGCCAGGGCACCGCGGCGATAGCGGCGCAGACCGCATTCGCTTCGGCGCGCGAACGTGTGCCGCTGCCGATGCTCGGCTGTCCCCTGCGCGTGCATCGGGTCGATGCGGACAGCGCTGCGCGCCATGCCAAGGCCGAGGCAACGTGTGCTGGAACCCTCCGCGCGATGCCGCCACGCTCAGCCTGTTCGAGCACGGCTATACGCTCGAGGAAACGCGCCAAGGCATCGGCGCAGCCGGCTGAAGCCAGGCCTCCACACGCCGGCGTACGCCGCCGCAGCGACGACAAACGTGACGCCTTCAGATGCGTCTTCACGCAGGCGCGGCCGTGCCGCCGCCTTCAGAAAGCCGCCGCCGGGCCGAAATGGAGGTATCCCCGTTCACGGCTCGCAGGCTGCTTCCGCCATGCTCATCATTGTTGGCTTCCTTGTCGTCATCATCAGCGTGGTCGGCGGCTACGTGCTCTCGCACGGCAAGCTCGGCGCGCTGTGGCAGCCCTACGAACTGATGATCATCGGCGGCGCGGCGCTGGGTGCGTTCCTGGTCAGCACCCCCGGCAAGATCGTCAAGGCGACCTTCGTCGACATCGCCGGCGTGTTCAAGGGCCCGAGGTACAAGTCCGACGACTACCGGGCCACCCTGACCCTGATCTACGAACTGCTGAACAAGGCGCGGCGCGACGGCTTCATGGCGCTGGAAGATCACGTGGAGAAACCGGCCGAGAGCGCGATCTTCAGCAATTATCCGAAGGTGCTGGCCGACCACCACCTTCTCGACTTCATCACCGACTGCCTGCGCCTGATGATCGGCAGCAACATCGAGCCGCACGAACTGGAGCCGCTGCTCGAGCTGGAGCTGGAGAAGCACCACCACGAGGCGATGGCGCCGGCGCATGCGTTGAGCAAGGTCTCCGACGGCCTGCCCGGCTTCGGCATCGTCGCCGCGGTGCTGGGCATCGTCATCACCATGGGCTCGATCGGCGGCCCGATCGAGGAGATCGGCCACCACGTCGGCGCCGCGCTGGTCGGCACCTTCCTCGGCATCCTGCTGGCGTATGGCTTCGTCGCCCCGCTGGCGGCGGCGATGGAAGCGCGCGCCGAACAGGACAGCCGCATCTTCGAGTCGGTGAAGACCGCCCTGCTGGCCTGCCTGCGCGGCTACAACCCGAAGATCGCGCTGGAGTTCGCGCGCAAGACCCTGCCGAGCAACGTGCGGCCGAGCTTCTCGGACTTCGAGACGCACCTGAAGACGATCAAGTAGCGCTGCCGCCATGCCCGAAGCCAAAGCTACCGTCGTCATCCGCCGGGTCAAGAAGGTCCAGGGCGGCGGCCATCATGGCGGCGCCTGGAAGGTGGCGTTCGCCGACTTCGTGACCGCGATGATGGCGTTCTTCCTGGTGCTGTGGCTGGTCGCGGCCACCACCAAGGAACAGCGCATGGCGATCTCCGAATACTTCCGCAATCCCAGCCCGCTGGAAGGCAAGAGCCCGGCGCCGAGTCCGGGCATGGCCGGCCCCGGCGGCGCCAGCACCTCGATGATCAAGCTCGGCGGCAGCGCCGACATACAGCGCGGCAACAACAAGGATCCGTTCGGCAGCAAGAGCCTGGCGGGCGACACGGAAAGCAAGACGGCGCAACGCGAGAAGGAAAAGCAGCGGCTGGAAACGCTGATGCAGGACCTGAAGGAAGCGATCGACAAGAGCCAGGCGCTGGAGCCGTTCAAGGACCAGTTGTTGCTGGACCTGACCCCGGACGGCCTGCGCATCCAGATCGTGGACAAGGAGAACCGGCCGATGTTCGACATCGGCAGCGCGGTGCTCAAACCCTATACCCGCGACATCCTGCACGAGCTGTCCGGCTTCATCAACGAAGTGCCCAACCACATCAGCATCACCGGCCACACCGACGTCACCCAGTACAGCGGCAAGAACGGCTACAGCAACTGGGAGCTGAGCGCGGACCGCGCCAATGCGGCGCGGCGCGAACTGGTCGCCGGCGGCATGGGCGAGGACAAGGTCTCGCGCGTGGTCGGCCTGTCGTCCTCGGTGCTGTTCGACAAGCAGAATCCGGACAACCCGATCAACCGGCGCATCAGCATCGTGGTGATGACCAAGGACGCCGAGGATGCGGCGCTGGCCGGCAGCGATCACGCCGTGGCGCTGGGCCAGCGGCAGAACGATGCCGACACCAAGGTGCCGGACTTGAGCGCTGGCGGCGCTGCGTCGGCGCCGGCGCGGGCTACGAGTGCGACTGCGGTTCCGGCGACGGTGCCAACCGCGACTCCGGCAGCGAATGCGGCGGCTCCGGCGGCAGGCATCGCCAAGCCGGCGACGGTGACGATCGCGCCGCCGCGCACCACCTCACCGGAGGCCGCGGCCGACGCCGCCCGCGAAGCGATCCGCGCGGTCAACAGCGTCACCGGCAACACGCCGCGCAGCGGTGCCGCGCCGTCGCCGGCAACGGCGACGGCCGCCGCCGAGAGTCCGGCGCAACGCTGACGCGGTTTCCTCTCGGGTTGTATCCGGCCTGCGCAGGCTCCGGCCACGGCCGGAACTGTCCCGATCAAGCCAGGTCGCGACCAACTCCTGAAAGAAGCTCGCGGCCATGGCGTCGCGATTCCCGACTTCGCTCGTCGCGGCTGAAGCCGCTCCTACAAGGGCTCGCGGCCAACTTGCCGGGTGAATCGCAGGAGGGGTTTCAACCCCGACGGATAGCCAGCGACGCGCCGCAGCGCTTCTCACTGAGGCAGCGGTTGCGCCACGCCCTGTGCGATCGCCTGGCGGGTGATGCGTTCGATGTCGCGTTGCAGCGTCGCGTTGGCGACCTGCTGGCGCTTTGCCAGCACTTCCTGTTGCCGGGCCAACACCTCCTGTTGCTCGGCCAATGCCGATTGGCGCGTTTCCAGGGCCGCCATCTGCTGCGCGAAGTCCGCATGCGCGGCATCGGTACGTGCCGCGGATCGGGCAGCGGCCTGGCCGCCGCTGGCGGCAAGCCGCGCCTGCTCGCTGGCGCGCCTGGCCTCCTCCATCGCCTGGCCTGCCTGGCCCTGTGCGATGGCGCCCTGTTGCCGGCCGATCTCGCCCTGGCGCGTGCCCAACCGCCCCTGCCGCTCGCCCAGCTCGCCCTGTTGCCGCCCCAGCGCTTCGACCGGCGCGTAGGCCGCCTTCAGCTGCTGGATCGTGGCCGCGTCGCGCACCACGTAGCGCTTGCCGTCCCTGCGGATCCACCACAGCGTCTCGTCGCCATGGCGCGCGCGCCGCGCCTCGCGCAGGTCGTCGCTGCTGCCGTACATGTTGGTGCTGGATTTTTCGAACAGCACCGATGCGTTGCGGCGATCGTCGGACAGGAGGGTGATGGTGGAAGTGTTCGTCAGCCGATGCGCGCCGGCCACGGGCGCGGGCGGCACCGGCGGCACCGGTGGCACGGGCGGAACAGGCGGCATTGCGGGCGACGCCGGCTCGGCCGGTTCGGCGATGTCGGTGGCGGCGTCCTGGGCGCTCGCCTGTGTGGACGCGATGGCGCCGGCCAGAACCAGCAGTGCGGCGCCGCGGCGCCAGAGTGGGGTGTTGGAGTGCAGCATGGCGGATCTCCTTGTGGGCATGGCGGATGGGCGAAGCGATGACCTGGGCCGTAGCGACCAGCGGCCCGAGCGGCGACGCGAACGCGCGTCGCGCGTCGCCGACTTCGGTACCGGATGCACCGCTGCCCTGGCTGTAAATCCGCCGCTCGCGCAGCGGGCAGCGGTGGCGGGGCTGGATAGCTACAACTGTAGTCAAACTAGCCATGCCTACAGATGTAGTCAAGCCTGCCGAAGGTCATGCCCGGCCGCCCCGCTTACAATGGCGGTCACTCCGCGAGCGAGACGAACGTGTCCAAGCAATCCAAAGCCAAGCGCGACAAGCGCAAGAAGCAGCAACCCAAGCGCGCCTTTGCCCGACTGAGCCGCGACCAGCCCATCGCCAACCACGCCGTGCTGCAGGACGAAAGTGGCCGCGTGCTGGCCGCGATCGGCCTGCAGGGCAACGAGTGGCTGCTGTCGGTCGGCGGCCAGACCATGGGCAACGCCGACAACCCGGTGCCGATGCTGGCGATGCTCAAGCATCTGGCCAACGTGCAGGAGCAGGAAGGCAAGACCATCACCCTGGACTATTCGACCCAGTTGCAGCAGATGATCGACGACCTTGCCGCCGACGAGGGCAAGACCGCGGCCGAGTACCTGGACGCGCTGGTCGCCGAGTTCGCCGAGAGCGATGGCGATGCGGACGCCGAAGAAGACGGCGTCGCCGAGGCGGGCGACGCTGCTGCCGATGACGCGGATGCCGAGGCATCGGCGGGCAAGGCAAGCGACGCGGTGGCGACCACGGACGCCGACGCGGACGCCGACGGCAAGCACAAGCCAGCCTGATCGGCGCGATGGCGGTCTACATCGACGATGCGGTGCATCCCTGGCGCGGCCAGCGCTGGGGACATCTGCTTGCCGATACGCTGGACGAACTGCATGCGATGGCGGCGCAGCTGGGCATTCCCCGCCGCGCCTTCCAGAACAAGCTCAGCGGCGCGCACTACGACGTGCCCGCCGCCTTGCGCGACGAAGCGATCCGGCTCGGCGCGGTGCCGGTGTCGCGGCACACCGATCGCGCACTGATGAAGGCGCTGATCCGCCAGGCCCGCGCGCAGGCGCGCGGCGAAGCCGATTGAACATGCATGGCGGCATCGGAGTACGGCGCATTGCGGTGGCGTGGGCTTGCGGATGCGTTGGGATGCCGCTCCCCGCAGCGGCCGGCGCGGTAACGGCTTGCGACTCCGCGCGTCGCGACTGAAGTCGCTCCCACAGGGAGCTGCGGATGCATCGCTGTTGTGATGCCTCGGATGCTTGGCTGGTGCGCTGCAGGAAGGGATTCAGCCCCGACATTCGTCCAAGCCGGCGCAGCTCCGGACTCCGTTCGTCGCGGCTGAAGCCGCTCCTACAGGGAGTTTGCAGCAAGTTGGCTGGATGCACTGTGGGAGGGGCCTTAGTCCCGACCGCATCCAAAGTCGGAACATCCACCGCTTCACTCGTCGCGACTGAAGTCGCTCCCACAGGGAGCTGCGGATGCTCGCTGCTGCGATGCTTCGGATGCTTGGCTGGTGCGCTGCAAAAGGGGATTCAGCCCCGACACCCGACGATGCCGGTGCAGTTCCGGGCTCCGTTCGTCGCGGCTAAAGCCGCTCCTACAGGGAGCTTGCAGCAAGTTGGCGGGGTGCACTGTGGGAGGGACTTCAGTCCCGACTGCATCCAAAGCCGGAACATCCACCGCTTCGCGCGTCGCGATTGCCGCGCCTAGAACGGGTCGCTGCCCGGGCGCAGGTCGATGCCCAGGATCGCCGCCAGGCGCTGCATGTCCTCGTCGTCGCGGCTGAGCGCCATCCAGCCGGCGCGGTCGTCGCCGCCGGTGTCCCAGCACCAGATGCTGTAGCCGTACTCGCGCAGGCGGTCGTAGGCCACCGCCAGCAGCGAGGCGGTGTCGTGGGCGCCGAGGAAGTCCTCGTCGTCGACGTCGCCGCCCCAGTCGAGGCGCAGGTTCCAGCGCGCGGCCAGTTCGTTGATCGCGCCGATCAGCGCTTCGCTATCGCCGCCGTCCACGTAGAAGCCGGAGGTCCAGTCGATGGCGTCCTTCAGCGTCCACAGCCAGCCGTCGCCGTCGCTCTCCACTTCGCCCGCCGCCTCGCGGTAGGCGTTGAACTGGCGCAGCGCGGTCTCGTCGTCGCCGGGATTGATCAGCAGCAGCAGGTTCCAGATCAGCCCCTGCTGGGTATCCGGATCGTCGTCGTCCGCGTCGCCGCTGAGGTCGTCGGGATCTTCGTAGTCGGCGCTGTTGTCGGGCATGGCGGCGGATCGGGCAGTGCGGGACGCGCAGTGTGACGCGCCGGGCGCGGCGACGGAAGCGCAGCGAAACTCGGCAGCGACGCCGCAGGCGTTTATCCTTCGCCCCCGGAAGACGGCGCCACCCGCCGCCAAGCGAACCCATGACGATGAGCGATACCCCTCCCGATCACCTGGCGATCAGCCCGCAGAGCCCGTTCCACGATGCCGAGGCGCTGGCGCGCGGCGTCGGCATCCGCTTCAACGGCGTGGAGCGCGACAACGTGGAGGAGTATTCGGTCAGCGAAGGCTGGATCCGCGTGCAGGTCGGCAAGGCGCGCGACCGCCGCGGCAATCCGATGACGATGAAGATCAAGGGCGCCGTGGAGGCGTACTACCTCGAGAGCAACTGACCGCGCGGGCGCGGCGAGCGCGCGGCATCGCGCGATGGCAGCTGCCCGCGTTGGCGATCGATGCACTCATGGTGGTCCTGGTCTGATCCTGTCGTGTGCCGCAGCCCGTCTGGATACGGTCGGGCTGGCGCATCGCGTCCGCCTGCGCCGCAGGCCGGATACGTAGTCACCGACCTATTCTGTCGCGGCTGAAGCCGCTCCTACGCAGGGCGTGTCGCGTGGGGCTTCGGCCCCGGTAGCGACCAGATCCGTCCTCGCGTTGCCTTTCCACCGCACCGGATCGCGGCGGCGGCCCGCACAAGCGTCACAGCGGCAACGCGCGCCGGCGACGGCTCAGGACTTGAGCCGGTAACCGCTGCGGAAGATCGCCCAGACCACGAGCAGGCACAGCGCCAGGAACACCCCGGTCATGCTCGCGCTGACCGCGATGTGCACGTCTGCCTTGCCGAAGAACGCCCAGCGGAAGCCGCTGACCAGATACACCACCGGATTGAACCAACTGATCTTCTGCCACAGCGGCGGCAGCATGCTGATCGAGTAGAAGCTGCCGCCGAGGAAGGTCAGCGGGGTCACCACCATCAGCGGGATCACCTGCAGCTTCTCGAAGCCGTCGGCCCAGATGCCGATGATGAAACCGAACAGGCTGAAGGTCAGCGCGGTCAGCACCAGGAAGCCGAACATCCACAGCGGATGCGCGATCTCGTAGGGCACGAACGCGCGCGCGGTGAGCAGGATCAGCAGGCCCAGCAGCACCGACTTGCTCGCCGCCGCGCCGACATAGCCGATCACCACTTCCCACCACGCCACCGGCGCCGACAGCACCTCGTAGATGGTGCCGGCCCAGCGCGGCATGTAGATGCCGAACGAGGCGTTGGACACGCTCTCGTTGAGCAGCGACAGCATCACCAGCCCGGGGATGATGTAGGCGCCGTAGCGGATCCCGTCGATGTCGCCCATGCGCGAGCCGATCGCCGCGCCGAACACCACGAAGTACAGCGAGGTCGACAGCACCGGCGAGGCGATCGACTGGGTCAGCGTGCGGAAGGTACGCGCCATCTCGAAACGGTAGATCGCGGCGATCGCATGCAGGTTCATGCGCGCGCCTCCGTGCGGCCGGCGGCCGGGCGCACCAGGTTGACGAAGATCTCCTCCAGCGAGCTTTCGCTGGAATGCAGGTCCTTGATCTCCACGCCCTGCTCTTCCAGTTGCCGCAGCAGGCTGCCGATGCCGGTCTGCTCGGCCTGCACGTCGTAGGTGTAGGTCAGCACGGCGCCGTCGGCGGACAGTTCCAGCGGCTGCGCCGCCAGCGCCGCGGGCAGCGCCGGCAGCGGCGCCTGCAGGGTCAGCGCCAGCTGCTTCTTGCCGAGCTTGCGCATCAGCGTGCGCTTGTCCTCCACCAGCACCAGCTCGCCGCGGTTGATCACCCCGACCCGGTCGGCCATGTCCTCGGCTTCCTCGATGTAGTGCGTGGTCAGGATGATGGTGGTGCCCTGCTCGCGCAGGCGCCGCACCATCTGCCACATGTCGTGGCGCAGCTCCACGTCCACGCCGGCAGTGGGCTCGTCCAGGAACAGGATGCTCGGTTCGTGCGCCAGCGCCTTGGCGATCAGCACGCGCCGCTTCATGCCGCCGGACAGGGTGGAGATCTTGCTGTCGCGCTTGTCCCACAGCGACAGCTCGCGCAGCACCTGCTCCAGGTAGGCGGGATTCTTCGGCTTGCCGAACAGGCCGCGGCTGAAGCGCACCGTCGCCCACACCGTCTCGAACGCGTCGGTGGCCAGTTCCTGCGGCACCAGCCCGACCTTGGCGCGCGCGGCGCGGTAGTCGCGCACGATGTCGTGGCCGTCGGCCAGCACGGTGCCGGAACTGGGATTGACCAGGCCGCAGACCACGCTGATCAGCGTGGTCTTGCCGGCGCCGTTGGGCCCGAGCAGGGCGAAGATCTCGCCGCGCTGGATGTCCAGGTCGATGCCTTTCAGCGCCTGGAAGCCGCCTTTGTAGGTCTTGGTGAGCTGCTGGATGGAAATGATCGGCGACACACGAACTCCTTGCGCGGTGGATCGGAGCGGCCGCCGCGACGAACGTCCGACAGGGTAGAGGTCCGCGACGCTGCGATAAACCGCGATGAGCGGAAGCAGTCTCCCGCATGCGGGATAGTGGTGGAGCCGGGACTGGGGATTGGGGATTCGAAAAGCCTAGCAGCAACATCGTCACGAGCATGGCAAGCGCAGCGTCCGCCAGCCAGGCCGGCATCCGCCGCGACGCTCTCGCCTATTCCCTACTCCCTATTCCCCATTCCCAGCCCTCAATTCTTCCGCCGCGCCTCCAGCAGATCCAGGTTGCGGATCAGCCGGCGCGCGATCTCGTCGGAGATCTTGCGCTGGCGGGTCAGCTTGAACAGCTCCTGGCGTTCGGCCTGCAGGCCGGCGTGGCGCAGCTGGCGCAGCACGTCGTCCAGCCGCCGCGCCTCTTCCGGGTCGCTCTCCATCGCCTCGCCATGGTCGAGGTGGCGCTGGTACAGCGCGCTGACCCGGATCGCCGCCTCGTTGTAGAGATCGGCATGTTCGCTGTCGTGGACCAGCCGCTGGCGCAGTTTCTCCACCGCCGCCAGCGCCGCGCGCGAGGATTCGCGCCGGGCCAGGTCCTCCTCCAGGCGGTCGCTGGGTTCCTCCGGCAGTTCCAGGCCGCGCAGCAGCCGCGGCAGCGCCACGCTGGCGACCAGCAACGAGGTGACGATCACCGCGCTGGCCAGGAAGATCACCAGGTCGCGCGCCGGGAACGCGGCGCCGGTGGGCAGCAGCAGCGGCAGGGTCAGCACGCCGGCCAGGGTGATCGCACCGCGCACGCCGGCCAGCGAAGCCGCCACGACGATCCGCCACGGCGGGCTGAGATGCGCCTCGCCGCGGCGCCGCGCCTTGAGCAGGTTCCAGCGCAGCGACAGCCACACCCACACGAAGCGCAGCAACAGCAGGCCGACATAGATCGCCAGCGCATAGCCCAGCAGCCACCACGGATTGAGGTGCCCGGCCTCGTCGATGTTGTGCACCGCGCCCTGCACGATCCCCGGCAACTGCTCGCCGAGCAGCACGAACATGATGCCGTTGAGGGTGAACTGGACCATGTCCCACACCGCCGAGCGCTGCACGCGCATGCTGCCCGGGGCGCGGCCGCTCAGTTCCACGTAGCTCATGCTGATGCCGGCGGCGACCGCGGCGAGGATGCCGGAGGCGTTGATCGCCTCGGCCAGCAGGTAGGCGGCGAACGGCAGCAGCAGGTTGACCAGGATCGCCGCGCCGGGCTCCTCGCCGACCTGGCGCCAGATCCAGCGCTGCGCCAGGCTCGCGCCCAGGGTCACGCCGACGCCGGCGGCGACGCCGACCAGCGCCACCCACAGGAAGGTCAGCGAGGCGTCGGCCAGCGAGAACGCGCCGGTCATCGCCGCGGCCACCGCGAACTGGAAGCAGACCAGGCCCGACGCATCGTTGAGCAGCGATTCGCCCTCCAGGATGTGCATCAGCCGCTTCGGGATCGGCGCCCGCGCCGCGATCGAGGACACCGCGACCGGATCGGTCGGCGACACCACCGCGGCCAGCGCGAACGCCACCGCCAGCGGCATCGCCGGAATCATCCAGTGGATCAGGAAACCGGCGCCGACCACGGTGAACACCACCAGCCCCAGCGCCAGTTCCAGGATCGCGCCCTTGTCGCGGAACAGGCCCTGCTTGGGGATGCGCCAACCGTCCAGGAACAGCAGCGGCGGCAGGAACAGCAGGAAGAACAGCTCCGGCTCCAGCGCGTACCCCTTCTTGAACACCCCGGCGATGACCGCGCCCAGGCCGATCTGCACCAGCGGCAACGGCAGCGAGAACGGCAACACGCGGACCAAATAGCCGCTGGCCACCACCGCCAGCAACATCGCCAACACCACTTCGATCGAATGCATGCTCGTCCGGACGGCGGTGCCGCACCGCCGGCACCGCACCATGAATGGGGGAAGCGGCAAGCAAAGCGCACCGCAGGTGCGATGTCCAGTGACAGCGGCGCGCGGCATTTAGCCGGCGGCGCGTCTGCAGCGGCCCGCACACACTCCGCTGGCGCCATGCCGCGGTCGCGGTCGCGGTCGCGGCGCAAGCTGCGCTACCCGGCCGCACCGCGGCACGCGATAGTATCGATCCGCCCCATTCCCACACCGAAACCCGCGCAGCGTCGCCGTCGGAGACTCCATGCTGACCATTCAAGAGCTCAACACCTTCATCGACGACCAGGCGGTCGGCGACAGCGTCTCGCAGATCTGGACCCTGATCGGCCAGCATTTCGAGCAGGCCCAGGCGACCCTGCCCGCCGAACAGGCGATGCCGCGGCGCGAACTGTCGTTCCACGATCATGTGCGGCTATTGGGCTATCTGTGCCTGCTGCTCGAGGGCATTCCGGGCGACCTGGTGGAGATCGGGGTGTGGAAGGGCAAGTCGCTGGTACTGATGAACGAGGTCAGCAACCGCCAGCGCAGGGTGATCGGCCTGGACCCGTTCGCCTTGCCGAACCAGTTCGAGGAATTCAACCACTATCGCCAGCTGCTGCTGCCCAATGCGCAGTTCATCCGCGGCTACTCGGAGTTCTGCGCCCAGCACTTCTACAACATGAAACCCGAAGTGGCATTGCTGCATATCGACGGCGGCCACACCGGGCGCAACGTGCTGCTGGACTTCCTGCTGTATGCGCCCAGCGTGGTGAGCGGCGGGTTCGTGGTGTTCGACGACTACGGCGACCATCAGCACTCGCCGGAAGTCGGACCCGCGGTCGACCTGCTCAGGGCCACCGGCTACTTCAACGACTTCCATGTGCTGGGCTGCGCGCATGGCTTCGAGAACAGCTACGTGCTGCAGCGCCGCTGAGCCGACGGCGCTGTGTCCGTCCGCCGCCTGCCCACGCTGGCAGGCGGTGCTGCCTGCGTGAGTCCCCAACGACGCAACACCTGCGGTGCGGCATGGCGCACGAGCCCGTCGCCGCGCGCGGTCTTGCCGGCTGCAGCGTGTGCGCAGCCTCTGCGCAGGCACGCTTGCCGGAGTGCTCTTGGCGCGCGGGGGCCATACCCGCCCGCGATGCGCATTCATCATTATCTGGGTGGCGTGATGCAACCGCGCCAGCGCTGCGCCCGTAAAGCGTGTGCACGGTCGACTGGCCGCGCATCCCCTAAAGGAGCAAACCCATGAAGATCCACTTGCTGGCCCTGGCCCTCGCCGGCCTCGTCTCGATGCCCGCCATGGCCGTCACCGGCCAAGCCGCGATGCACGACCACGCCGCGATGACCGAGGCGAAGCCGAATCCGATGGTCGGCGGCGCGCCGATGTACGCGACCAAGGACATCATCGACAACGCGGTCAACTCCAAGGATCACACGACCCTGGTCGCCGCGGTCAAGGCCGCCGGCCTGGTGGACACGCTGAAGGGCGCAGGCCCGTTCACCGTGTTCGCACCGACCAACGCCGCCTTCGCCGCACTGCCGGCGGGCACCGTGGACACGCTGCTCAAGCCCGAAAACAAGGACAAGCTGACTCAGGTCCTGACCTATCACGTGGTCGCCGGCAAGCTCGATGCGGCGACGCTGCTGGCGCAGATCAAGGCCGGCGGCGGCAGCGCCAAGCTGACCACGGTGCAGGGCGAAACGCTGGTCGCCAAGACCCGCGGCGGCAAGGTCACCCTCACCGACAGCAAGGGCAATACCGCCCACGTCACCACCGCCGACGTGATGCAGAGCAATGGCGTGATCCATGTGGTGGACAAGGTTTTGATGCCGTAAGCACACCTCGGGGAGTGCATTGGCATCGCGAGGACGGCTTTGGCCGTCCTCGTTTTGCGCCGTGCATGCGAATGGCGACAGACGGCGCGGCCTGCCCACTGCAATGGCGTGCGAACGCGCACAGACGGTCAGTCGCCGGCACTGGCTGCGCGCGGCGTCTGCATCTGCTCTGCAAGAACGTGCAAGTCCTGCACGAAGCCTCGATAGGCGGCATCGACCGCATCGGTGCCGCGCTGGCGCAACACCCATGACGGATGCACGGTGGCCAGGGCACGGGTGCCGTCGGCCAGCGCCTGCCACTGCCCGCGCTGCGCCATCAGCGCAAAGCCGTTGCCGAGCACCGCGTGCGCCGCGGTCGCGCCCAGGCACAGCACGATGCGCGGCCGCACCCGCGCCAGCTCGCCGGCCAGCCAGAAGCGGCAGGCCTCGACCTGCGCGCGTTCGGGATTGCGGTGCAGACGCGCCTTGCCGCGTTGCTCGAAGCGGAAGTGCTTGACCGCGTTGGTCACGTACAGCCCGGCGCGGGCGATGCCGAGTTCGTGCAGCGCGCGATCGAACAGGCGCCCGGCCGGACCGACGAACGGCCGCCCGCTCAGGTCCTCCTCGTCGCCGGGCTGCTCGCCCACCACCATCACCGCCGCATCGTGCGGCCCCTCGCCGAACACGGTCTGCGTGGCCGGCTGCCAGAGCGGGCAACGCCGGCACTCGCGCGCCGCGGCGCGCAGCGCATCGAAGCTGCCATCGGCATCGACCACCACCGGCGGCGGCGGCGCGGGAATGCGCCGACGCACCGGCTCCGGCGCGCGCTCGGCCATCTCGCGTACGCGTTGCCCGGCATCTCGGATCAGACCCGGCAGCAACTGCGTCTCCGGCAGGTTCTTCCAGTACTTCTGCGGCATCTCCTGGCGCATCATGTCCGGGTTGAGCCTTGCCGGATTGAAGATGTTGGCGTAGTAGGTGCGCCACAACGCATCCTGCGCATCGTCGGCCGGCGCATCGGCGCGTTGCGCGCCGCCGCCGAACTGCAGCGCCGCACCATCCCAGCGTACGCTGCGGTAAGGCGTGAGGATCGCCCAGCGCATGCCGGCGAAACGGCGCGCGAAGAACGGCGCGACGCGATCGACGATGCGATGTTCCGGCTCGAACCAGGCGACGAACGCCTCGGCGTCGCCGGGCACCTCGCGGAAGCGCACGAACGCCTTCATCTTGTGGCTGTCGCGGCGCACGGCCTGCGCCCACTGCTGCGCCCGGTGCACATCGGCATCGGTGACCCGCTGCAACAGCGCCCGCTCGCCCGACGCGATCCGCCACAACAGCCGATACAGCAACGCAAGCCGCTGCGGATCGCGATGGCACAGCACCGCCCCCGCCAACGCCAGGAACTCGGCGGACACCCGCGGCGCCGCCACCGTCGCCGGCAACGTGGCCACATCGGTCCCGGCCAGCAACCCGCCCTGCGCATCCCCTTCCCAGACCAACATCTCCGGCGCCACCTGCGCACACCACGCCGCCCGCGCCGCCGCCCGCCACGCCTCCAGACTCCACGCCGGCACCACCTCAGCCTGGAACACGACCCAGCCCCCACATCCCCCCATCAACACGAAGGCGACAGATACCAGCACCACCATCACCACAGCAACAGCCGTGGTTACCGTTGCAGCAGCGGTTGCGGTTGCGGTTGCTGTTGTTGTTGCGGCTGTTGTTGCTGTTGCTGTTGCCGGTGATCTTGCTTTTAAAACTTCCCGCCTTAAAGCGAGCCGAGCACCGCAGTGGCGAGCGGCCGAAGAGGCGCCCCTGTTTGAGCGAAGCGAGTTTGGGCGCCGTGCCGCTCGCCGCGAGGAGCGCAGGGGACCGGTGCGGCTGTATCGCACCGGCTCGTGTCGGGCGGGAGCGGTTTTGGTTACTTTTGCCAAGACAAAAGTGACTCGCGCCGACCGGCGCGAAAGCTCTTGATCTTGATCTTGCTCTTGCTTCAGCTACTGCCTCTGCAGTTGCAGTTGCAGTTGCGGTCGCAGCTGCGGCCAACAGCGCAACAACCCAGCCCCCACAGCGCCACAGCACAGAGTCAATCAAACAACCCACCCTGCCGCGGCGCCGGCGCCAACTGTGCCCGCAACCTCTGCGGATCGTCCAACCGTTGGCGCGGATGATGATCCACCACACTGACGAACGGCAGCACCTTCTTCATCGGCATCCGCAACCGTGCCAGATCCCCGACCCGCAACCGCGCATGCCGCCGCGACAGCAACAACCGCTCCACATTGCGCGTGCCCAGGCCCGGCACCCGCAACAACATCTCCCGCGCCGCCGTATTCAGATCGACCGGAAACCGCTCCGGATTCCGCAATGCCCAGGCCAGCTTCGGATCCACATCCAGATCGAGCATGCCGCTGGCCGCCTCCGGCGCGATCTCCTCCACCGAGAAATCGTAGAACCGCAGCAGCCAGTCGGCCTGGTACAGGCGATGCTCGCGCTGCAACGGCGGCGCCTGCAGCGGCAGCTTCGACGAAGCATCCGGAATCGGACTGAACGCCGAGTAGTAGACCCGCCGCAGTCGATAATTGCCGTAGAGAGTGTGGCTGGTGCGCAGGATCGCGCGGTCGTCGGCAGCGTCGGCGCCGACGATCATCTGCGTGCTCTGCCCGGCCGGCGCGAACCGCGGCGGCTTGGCGCTGAGCTTGCGCTCGGCCTTGCGCGCCTCCTTGCTTTCCTCGATGCGCCAGCGCAGCTCGCCCATCGCCGCGCGGATGCCGCCGACGCTCTTTTCCGGCGCCAGCCGGGTCAGGCCCTGTTCGGTCGGCAGCTCGACATTGATGCTCAGCCGGTCGGCGTAGCGGCCGGCCGCGGCCAGCAGTTCCGGCGCCGCATCGGGAATCGTCTTGAGATGGATGTAGCCGGCGAAGCGGTGCTCCTCGCGCAGCTGCCGCGCCACTTCCACCAGCTGCTCCATCGTGTAGTCGCTGTTGCGGATGATGCCGCTGGACAGGAACAGGCCCTCGATGTAATTGCGCTTGTAGAAATCCAGGGTCAGCTTGACCACTTCGGCCGGGGCGAAGCGCGCGCGGCGCACGTTGCTGGACACGCGGTTGACGCAGTACGCGCAATCGAACACGCAGAAGTTGGTCAGCAGGATCTTCAGCAGCGACACGCAGCGGCCGTCGGGCGTGTAGGAATGGCAGATGCCCATGCCCTCGGTGCTGCCGATGCCGCCGCTGCGCAGCGAATGGCGCTTGTCCGCGCCGCTGGAGGCGCAGGAGGCGTCGTATTTGGCCGCGTCGGCGAGCACGGCGAGCTTTTCGAGGGTATTCACGCGTGGACGATGCCCGCTGGCCGTCTCAGCCTGTGAGACGGCGAGGCGTGTTTTCCTTCACCGCGATGAACCGCTCAGGCGCGCGTCGGCGCGCTGCAGCGGTCGCGCTCAGGCCGCGGCGCGCTGCACCGCGCCGTCGAACCGGTACAGGTCCATCGCCAGCAGCCCGGCATCGATGCCGGCATCGATGCGCTGCGCGCCCAGCCCCTCTTCGCCGGCGGCGCCCATCGCGAAGTAGATCGGCAGCCAATGCTCGTCGGTGGGATGCGCGCGCTCGGCGAACGGCGCCTGGCGGCGGTAGTCGAGCAGGGCCGGCAGATCCTCGCGCCGCAAGGCCTGTTCCACCCACTCGATGAACGGGCGCACGTACGGCGCATCCTTGCCCTCGGCGTAGCGGCCGAAGTCGTGCAGGTTGTGGGTGATGCTGCCCGAGCCGACCAGCAGCACGCCGTCGTCGCGCAGCGGCGCCAGCGCGCGGCCCATCGCCAGCTGGTGGGCGGGGCCCAGTTCCGGCTGGATCGACAGCGGCAGCACCGGGATGTCGGCCTGCGGGTACAGCAGCGACAACGGCACCCACACGCCATGGTCCAGGCCGCGGCGCTCGTCCACAAAGGGCTGCAGGCCGGCGCGTTCGAGCCGTTCGGCGACCTCGCGCGCCAGCGCCGGCGCGCCCGGCGCCGGATACTGCATCTCGTGCAGCGCGCGCGGGAAACCGCCGAAATCGTGGATGGTCTGCGGCTGCGCCGCCGCGCCGACCAGCGGCCGCCGCGCCAGCCAGTGTGCCGACGCCACCACGATCGCGCGCGGACGCGGCAACGCCGCCGCCAGTTCGGCCAGGCGCACGCCCACCAGACCCGGGTCCAGCGCGGTCATCGGCGAACCATGCGAGATGTACAGCGAGGGCAGACGGGACATGACAGGTTCTCCAGGGGGATCAGGCGCGGCGTCCGCCGATCGGGACGCTGCCGGGGCCGGCGGCGCCGGCACGCGTGGCCCTGGATCGCAGGGGCCATGGCGGCAGATCCACAGGGTATTCCCGTCACGAGGGGGGATAAATTACCCTGCGCCCGGATATCTATTTCGGGAACGGCAACAATGGATACGCTGGAAGCGATGCGCGTGTTCGTCACCGTGGTCGACCGCAACGGCTTCAACGCCGCCGCCGACGCGCTGGGCATGTCCACCGCCAGCGTCACCCGGCAGGTCGCCTGGCTGGAGAAGCGGCTGGGCCTGCGCCTGCTCAACCGCACCACGCGCCGGGTCAGCCCGAGCAGCGTCGGTACCGCCTACTACCAGCGCTGCCAGGTGCTGCTGGCCGAGTTCGACGACATGGAGGCGGCGGTCGGCGAGCAGGCGCTGACCCCGTCCGGCACCCTGCGCATCAACGCGCCCTTCAGCTTCAGCATCGCCCGGCTGGGACCGCGGCTGGCCGGCTACCGGGCGCGCTATCCGCAGGTCGCGCTGGACCTGTCGCTGTCCGACCGCATGGTGGACATCGTCGAGGAAGGCTACGACATGGCGATCCGCATCACCCGCCAGGTCACCCCGACCCTGATCGCACGCAAACTCGGCGAGGTGCAGGCGTATCTGTGCGCCTCGCCGGCCTACCTGGAACGCGCCGGCATGCCGCGCCTGGCCGCCGACATCGCCGGCCACGAATTCCTGACCTACAGCTACATGCCGCTCGACGAGATCGTCCTGCATGGCCCCGACGGCGAAACCCGGGTTCGCGTGCAGGGCGGGCTGCGCGCCAACAGCGGCGACGTGCTGCGCGAGGCCGCGATCTCCGGCATGGGCATCGTCCTGCAGCCGGACTTCATCGCCCAGGACGCGCTGGAGGACGGCCGCCTGGTGCGGGTGCTGCCCGACCACCGGCTCGCCCCGATCGGCGTCTACGCGGTCTATGCCAGCCGCAGCCACCTGGCGCCGAAGGTGCGCAGCTTCATCGACTACCTGGTCGAAGTCGGCATCGAACGCGAGATGCACGCCGCCGCCGCGCCCTGATCCGCGGCCACCGCTCGGACACAACATCCCGCACGTGGCGCTGATCGAAGCGGCGGCGCATGCGCACAATGCCCGCGCTTCATCCCCCTTCCTTTCAGGAGTTCGCCCATGAGCAAGATCGCCATCGTCTATTTCAGCGGCTACGGCCATACCGTCAAGCAGGCCGAGGCGGTGCACGCCGGCGCCGCCAGCGTCGGCGAGGCCACGCTGTACCGCATCGACCAGGACGGCAACCTGCCGGAAAGCGCCTGGGAAGCCATCGGCCAGGCCGATGCGATCGTCTACGGCAGCCCGACCTACATGGGCGGCCCGGCCTGGCAGTTCAAGAAGTTCGCCGACGCCAGCTCCAAGCCGTGGTTCGCGCAGGCGTGGAAGGACAAGGTCGCCGCCGGCTTCACCAACTCGGCCTCGGTCAACGGCGACAAGTTCTCCACCATCGAATACTTCTGGACCCTGTCGCAGCAGCACGGCCAGGTCTGGGTCGGCACCGGCCTGCTGCCGGCCAACACCAAGGCGCACGGCCCGGCCGACACCAACTGGACCGCCGGCTCCGGCGGCGCGCTGGCGATCTCGCCGTCGGACGCCTCGCCGGAGGAAGCGCCGCGCACCGGCGACCTGGAGACCGCCAGGCTGCTCGGCAAGCGCGTGGCCGAATACGCGGCCAAGCTGAAAGGCTGAGCCGCGCACGGCGTCGCCAGCGCCATGCGGGCGACGCCGGTTGCGCGGTTGCGCGACCGGTGTCGGCGCCGCACACGAACGGACGCGGCGGCTACTGCGCCGCCGCGTTCGCCGCGCGCAGATGGTCGATGAACACGCGCAGCTTCGGCGCCAGGTGTTCGCGCGCCGGATAGTAGAGATAGAAGCCGGCGAAAGGCTGCTGCCAGTCGTCCAGCACGCGGACCAGGCGGCCGGCGGCGACATCGGCGGCGACCACCGATTCGAAGCCCTGCGCCAGGCCCAGCCCTGCCAGCGCCGCGGCATGGGTCAGGCCGCTGTCGTTGAACACCAGGGTGCCCGTCACCTCCACTTCGAAATCGCGGCCGTCGCGGGTGAACTCCCAGGCCATGCGCCGGCCATTGCTCATGCGATGCACGATGCAGTCGTGCTCGACCAGGTCGGCCGGCGTCTGCGGCGGCGGATGGCGCCGGAAATAGCCCGGTGCCGCACAGATCACCTGGCGCTGCATCGGCCCCAGCGGCACCGCGATCATGTCGCGCGCCAGGCATTCGCCCAGGCGGATGCCGGCATCGAAGCCCTCGGCCACCACGTCCACCAACGCCGGGTCCACGCACAGCTCCACTTCGATCTGCGGATAGCGCGCCAGGAACGACGGCAGCCACGGCATCACCAGTTGGTCGGCGACCACGCGCGGCAGAGTGATGCGCAGGCGCCCGGCCGGGCGTTCGCGCACCGTGTCCAGGTCCAGGAACGCCGCCTCGATCTGCGCCAGACCCGGTTTCACCCGTTCCAGGAAGCGCGCGCCGTGTTCGCTCAGCGCCACCCGGCGCGTGGTCCGGTGCAGCAGGCGCACGCCCAGTTGCGCTTCCAGCGCACGCACCGTCTGCGACAGGGCCGAGGCCGAGACGCCGAGTTCGTCGGCGGCGCGGGTGAAGCTGGCGTGGTGGGCGACGCGGGCGAAGGCGACCACGGCAGGCAGGGGACTGGCAGCCATTGTGAAGCTCAACTTCAAGGAAGATGCAGACTATGCCAGTTTATCCGCCTGGTCGGGCGGCGCATCCTGCCGTTCCCGCGGTCCAATCCGCTTGCCAGGAAGCTCTCCATGTCGCTCGACCACTACCGCCTGCTCGGCCGCTCCGGCCTGCGCGTCAGCCCCATCTCGCTGGGCACGATGACCTTCGGCAACGACTGGGGCTGGGGCGCCGACGCCGCCGAAGCCAGCCGCCTGTTCGCGCGCTATGTCGAGCTTGGCGGCAATTTCATCGACACCGCCAACACCTACACCAACGGCAGCTCCGAGACCCTGCTCGGCACCTTCGCCGAAGGCCGCCGCGACCGCCTGGTGATCGCCAGCAAGTACACCCTCAACCCCTTCCCCGGCGATCCCAACGGCGGCGGCAACCACCGCAAGAACCTGCTGCAGTCGGTGGAGGCCAGCCTGAAGCGGCTGCGCACCGACTACCTGGACCTGCTGTACCTGCACATCTGGGACGACACCACGCCGGTGGAAGAAGTGATGCGCGGCTTCGACGACCTGGTCCGCGCCGGCAAGATCGTCTACGCCGGCATCTCCGACACGCCGGCCTGGCAGGTGGCGCGGATGCAGACCCTGGCCGACCTGCGCGGCTGGTCGCCGCTGGTGGCGCTGCAGATCGAATACAGCCTGGCGCAGCGCACGGTCGAAGCCGAGCTGGTGCCGATGGCCGAGGCGCTCGGGCTCGCGGTGCTGGCCTGGTCGCCGCTGACCATGGGCATCCTGACCGGCAAGTACAGCCGCCAGGACCTGGCCGCGGTGCAGCGCCGCGCCGCCGACGGCCAGGCCGGCGCCGAACGCGGCGATGCCGCGCATGCGCACGAAATGCTGACCGAGCGCGCGCTGGACATCGCCGATGTGGTCAAGCAGGTCGCCGCGGAGATCGGCCGTTCGCCGGCGCAGGTGGCGCTGGCCTGGCTGCTGCAGCGGCCGGGCGGCGGCGCGATCCCGATCGTCGGCGCGCGCACCCTGGCGCAGCTGGACGACAACCTCGGCGCGCTGGAGCTGCAACTGGACGCGGCGCAGTTGCAGCGGCTGGACGCGGTCAGCGCGGTGGCGCATCCGTTCCCGCACGCGTTCGTGCGCCTGCCGATGCCGCGGCACCTGGTGTCCGGCGGCACCCGCCTGCGCCCGCGTACGCCGGCGATCTGAACCGCGGCGCCGACGCGCGACCGAACGCAGCACTGACTGTGCGCAAACGTCGGCCATGGCATGGTCGGCGCCTGCGCAGATCGCGGTGCGGCGGCACGTTTGCAGGATCGGACAAGGATCCTGCGCGATCGCGATAACCCACCGCCGCGTCGCGCCCGCATCCTCCCTGCCCCGCAACGACAGCGTCCGCGCCGCGTCTTTTCTTCTCCCGTCCCTCCCTTCGCAACAGGAGTTTCCCGATGCAAACCCGCACTCTCGGCCGCAACGGCCCCCGCGTGTCCGCCCTCGGCCTCGGCTGCATGGGCATGAGCGCGTTCTACGGCGGCCGCAACGACGACGCGGCCTCGATCGCGGTGATCCATGCCGCGCTCGACCACGGCGTCACCCTGATCGACACCGCCGACATGTACGGCCCGCACACCAACGAAGTGCTGGTCGGCAAGGCGCTGGCCGGGCGCCGCGACCAGGCGTTCCTGGCCACCAAGTTCGGCATCAAGCTCGATCCAAACGATCCGAGCGTGCGCGGCGTCGACGGCCGCCCCGAATACGTGCAGGCCGCCTGCGAGGGCAGCCTGCAGCGCCTGGGCGTGGACCACATCGACCTGTACTACCAGCACCGGGTGGACCCGAACGTGCCGATCGAGGACACCGTCGGGGCGATGGCGCGGCTGGTGGAACAGGGCAAGGTGCGCTTCCTGGGCCTGTCCGAGGCCGCCGCCGGCACCATCCGCCGCGCGCATGCGGTGCACCCGATCACCGCGCTGCAGAGCGAGTACTCGCTGTGGTCGCGCGATCCGGAGAGCGACCAGGTGCTGGACACGGTGCGCGAACTGGGCATCGGCTTCGTGCCGTACTCGCCGCTGGGCCGCGGCTTCCTGACCGGGGCGATCCGCTCGCCGGAGGACTTCGAGGCCGACGACTATCGCCGCCATTCGCCGCGCTTCCAGGGCGAGAACTTCGCCCGCAACCTGCAGCTGGTGGAACAGGTGCGCACGCTGGCCCAGGCCAAGGGCGTGACCCCCGGGCAGCTGGCGCTGGCCTGGGTCCTGGCGCAGGGCGAGGACCTGGTACCGATCCCGGGCACCAAGCGCCTGGCCTACCTGGAAGAGAACCTGGGCGCGCTGCAGGTGACGCTGAGCGCCGAGGATCTGGCGCAGATCGAGGCGATCTTCCCGGCCGACGCCGCCGCCGGCACCCGCTACCCGCCGGCGATGATGGCGACGCTGCAGCGCTGACCCGCTGCTGCGATCCGGCCGCGCCGCGCCGGCGGCCGGCCGGGACGCGGCGCGGGCCGATTTGCCCGCGCCGCGCCGGCGTCGCATGATGCCGGACGTGATCTCGTTCATCGTTCCCGCCCACGACGAAGCCGCCCTGATCGGCGACACCCTGGCGTCGCTGCATATCGCCGCCGAGGCCTTGCGGCTGGACTACGAGACCCTGGTCGTCGCCGACGCCTGCAGCGACGACACCGCGCAGATCGCGCGCCGCCATGGCGCGCAGGTGCTGGACGTGCAGTTGCGGCATATCGCCGCCACGCGCAATGCCGGCGCCGCCGCCAGCCGCGGCCGCTACCTGCTGTTCGTCGATGCCGACACCCGCGTCAACACGCCGCTGCTGGCGGCGGCGCTGCGCGCGCTGCACACCGGCGCGGTCGGCGGCGGCGCGCAGGTGCAGCTGCTCGGCAACGTCGCCTGGCACGAACGCGTGGCGCAAGCCCTGTTCGGCTGGTTGTTCCGCCGCACCGGCATCGCCCCCGGCTGTTTCCTGTTCTGCACGCGCAGCGCGTTCGACGCCGCCGGCGGCTTCGACGAGCGCTACTACGCCGGCGAGGACGTGGCACTGAGCCGCGCGCTGGCCCGGCGCGGGCGTTTCGCGATCCTGCGCGAGCCGGTGCACACCTCCGACCGCAAACTGCGCAGCTTCAGCAAGCGCGAGCACCTGGGCCTGCTGCTGCAACTGCTGCGCCGCGGCCGCGGCATGCTGCGCTCGCGCGACGCGCTGGGCTTCTGGTACGGACAGCGCCGCGGCCGCTAGGCCGCGCCGCCCATGTCCGCACAGGTTGCGTCGGGCCGGCAAAGCGCTTGCGCCCAACGTGGGCGACTTCCTACTCTCTGCCGATGAGCGAGAACAGCAACCTGGAGATCAGGAACGCGGCGATGGCGGACCGGCAGGCGATCGTGGCGCTGATGGCGGCGCTGGACTATGCCGGAACCGAGGACTTCATCGAAGCCCGCCTGGCGCAGCTGCTGGCGCATCCGGACGAGGCCTTGCTGGTGGCCGCCGCAGGGGACAGCGTCCTGGGCGTGTTGTCGCTGCATTTCCTGCCGCAGTTGGCATTGGCTGGCGACATCTGCCGCATCAGCTATTTCTGCGTCGACGATCGCGCGCGCGGCGCCGGGGTGGGACAGCGTTTGCTGGCGGAAGGCGAGGCGCTGGCGCGGCAGCGCGGCTGCGACCGCCTGGAGGTGCACTGCCATGGCCGGCGCGAACGCGCGCACGCCTTCTATCGGCGGGAAGGCTTTGTCGAAGCGCCCAGATATTTCGCCAAGTCGCTGCGCGATTGAGGACTGTCTGAGATCGCCAGCCGCAAGCGGCGGCGCGATCTTCCCGAGCGCGGTTGCCGGCGCCGATCCGCTGGCAGTACGCTGCGCCCCCTTTGCGCGAGCTTTCGCAATGACCGTCGACCCCAGCAGGCCCATCGCGGTGCGCATCCTCGGCACGGGCGACTATCTGCCGGCGCGGCAGGTGGCTTCGGACAGCTTCGACCAGCGCTGGGGCAAGCCCGCCGGCTGGACCCTGCGCCATGCCGGGGTCGGCGTGCGCCACTATGCCGGCGCCGACGAACCGGCCTCGCTGATGGGCGAACGCGCCGCGCGCGCGGCGCTGGCGGCGGCGCAGCTCGAACCGGACCAGGTCGATTGCGTAATCTCCGCCTGCAGCCTGATGGAACAGGCGATCCCGTGCAGCGCCGCACTGCTGCACGCGCGCCTCGGCCTGCAGGGCAGCGGACTGGCCGCGTTCGACATCAACGCCACCTGCCTGAGCTTCATCGCCGCGCTGGACCTGGCCGCCTGCGCGATCGCCGCCGGCCGCTACCGGCGTGTGCTGATCGTGTCCAGCGAGATCGCCAGCGTCGGCCTCAACGGCGAGGACATGGACACCGCGCCGCTGTTCGGCGACGGCGCCGCGGCGGTGGTACTGGGCGCGGACAGCGGCGACAGCGGCTCGCAGCTGCTGGCCGCGCACCTGGAAACCTATTCCGAAGGCATCGAGCATTGCCGGGTCCGCGCCGGCGGCACCCGTCTGCGCCTGGAGCACGGCATCGACGCGTTGCGCGCCGGCTCGCTGTTCGAAATGAACGGCCGCGCCACCTACCGGCTCGCCGCGGCGAAGTTGCCCGGGTTCCTGCAGCGGCTGCTGGACAAGGCCGGCGTCGAACTCCCGCAGTTGCAGCGGATCGTGCCGCACCAGGCCAGCGCCAAGGCGCTGCGGCACCTGCAGGTCGCGCTGCGGCTGGCGCCGCATACGCTGGTCGACGTGATCGGCGAACGCGGCAACCAGATGGCGGCCTCGATCCCCAGCGCCCTGCACCAGGCCATCGCCGACGGCCGCATCGTGCGCGGCGACCTGATCGGCCTGGTCGGCTCCGGCGCCGGGCTGGCATTCGGCGGCGCGGTGCTGAGGTACTGACATGGCGCGCATCCTGGTCACCGGCGCCTCCGGCTTCATCGGCGCGCACATCGTCCGCGCCCTCGCCGCCGAAGGCGCGCAGGTCCGCGCCAGCGGCCGCAATGCCGCCGCCCTGGCTGCCTTCGCCGGCGACCCGCGCATCGACGTGGTCCGCGCCGAGCTGTGCCGCGACGATCTGACAGCGTTGCTCGCTGGCTGCGATGCGGTGATCCACTGCGCCGCGCTGTCCGCGCCGTGGGCCAGCGCCGAGCTGTTCCGCCAGGCCAACGTGGTCGCCACCGAGCGCATGCTCGCCGCCGCGCAGCGCGCGCAGGTGCGCCGCTTCGTGCATTTCAGTTCGCCGAGCATCTATTTCCGCTTCGCCGACCAGTACCAGGTCACCGAGGACTTCACCCCGCCGGCGCGCTGGATCGGCGGCTATCCGCAGACCAAGTGGGAGGCGGAGGAAAAAGTGCGCGCCGCCGCCGCGGCCGGGCTGCCGGCATTGGTGCTGCGTCCGCGCGCGGTGTTCGGCCACGGCGACAACGCGATCGTGCCGCGGCTGCTGGCAGTGGCGCAGCGCGGCTGGTTCCCGCTGGTGCACGGCGGACGCGCGATGATCGACGTGTGCTGCGTGGAGAACGCGGTGGCCGCGGCGCTGGCCGCACTGCGCGCCGAACACCTCGGCGACGGACGCGCCTACAACATCAGCAACGGCACGCCGATCGCAGTGCGCGACCTGCTCACCGCATTGTTCGCGGCGTTGCAGCTGCGCGTGCGCCTGCTGCCGGTGCCGCGCCGCGTGGCCCTGGCGCTGGCCACCGTCGGCGAACAGATCGCCTTGCGCCGGCGCGGGCAACCGGAGCCGCGGCTGAGCCGCTACGGCATCGGCGTGCTCGGCTATTCGCAGACGCTGGACATCGGCCGCGCCCGGCGCGAACTCGGCTATGCGCCGGTGCTGTCCACCGAGGCCGGGATCGCGGCCCTGGCGCGCACGTGAGGCAATCTCGGCAAGCGCCTGGCCCGACCTGCCCGGCATCGCCCGCCGACGCAGGCGCGCGCACGTCTGCACGTGTGGGAGGGACTTCGATCCCGACGCGACTGGCCCGCCAAAGCGCCGCGGCCGAAACATCGTCCACGCACTGCGCGGCCGGACAGGAACGCCCATGAGTGCACCGACGCTGCGCTGGCGCCTGTACGAGGCCGGGCATTGCACCCATCCCGAACGCGCCACGCGCCGCGGCGCGACGCTGGCGCCCTGCCAGTTCCCGGCGCTGGCAGCGCTGCTGCAGCATCCGGTGCATGGCAACCTGCTGTTCGACACCGGCTACTCGCAGCACTTCCTCGCCGCCACCGCGCACTTCCCCGAGCGCCTGTACCGCGTGCTGACGCCGGTGCATCTGGCGCCGGGACAATCGCTGCCCGAACAGCTTGCACGCGACGGCATCGACGCGGCGGCGATCGACTGGATCGTGCTGTCGCATTTCCATGGCGACCACGTCGGCGGCGTGGCCGATTTCGCGCAGGCGCGCATCGCCTGCGCGCAGCGGGCCTGGGACGATCTGCAACGGCGCGGGCGATTGGCGGCGCTGCGCGAAGGTTTCCTGCCGGCACTGCTGCACGGCGCACGCGCACGCATGCACTGGTTCGAAGCATTGCCGGCATGCACGGCACCCGCGGCGCTGCGCGGCTTCGGCACGCTGCGTGACCTGTTCGGCGACGGCAGCGTGCTGCTGGTGCCGCTGCCCGGACACGCGCCCGGCCACTACGGACTGTGGTTCGAGGACGCGCACGGGCCGGTATTCCTGGTCGCCGATGCGGCCTGGTCCAGCGCCGCGATCGCCGACGGCACGCCGCCGCCGGCGCTGGTCACCCACCTGCTCGGCGAGCACCGCGTCTACCGCGACACCTTGGCGCGGCTGCACGCGCTGCGCCTGGCCGAACCGGCGCTGCGCATGGTGCCCTCGCATTGCCGGCAATGGCGGCCGGCCGCGCACGAGGCCGGCGGTGCCTAGCGCGCCGGCGGTGCTGATCACCGGCGCGCGTGCGCCGGTGGCGCTGGATCTGGCGCGCCGCTTCGCTGCGCAGGGCTGGCGCGTGCACCTGGCCGACAGCGTGGCCTGCCGCATCTCCGGCTGGTCGCGCGCGGCCAGCGCCAGCCATCGTATCGCCTCGGCGCGCTACGCCCCGGCCGCCTACATCGCCGACCTCAACGCGCTGGTCGCGCGCCAGCGCATCGCGCTGTTGCTGCCCACCTGCGAGGAGGTGTTCTACCTGGCCCGCTACCGGCAGGCACTGCCGGCGCAGCTGGACGTGCTGGTGGACGCCTTCGACACGCTGCGCGCACTGCACAGCAAATGGCACTTCCTGCATCTGGCCCGCACGCTCGATGCCGACGTGGACGTGCCGGACAGCGTGCAGGTGCGCAGCCTGGCGCAGGCGCGCGAATGGGCCGGTACCGCGCCGCTGGTGCTGAAGCCGGAATACTCGCGTTTCGGCGTGCACGTGCGCGTACATCCGCATGGGCTGCCCACCGACGCGCCGCCTTTGCCCGAACAAGGCGCCTGGGTCGCGCAACGCTATTGCGCCGGCGAAGAGCGCTGCTCCTACGCGGTGGCCCGCGACGGCATGCTGCTGGCGCACGCGGTGTACCGCCCGCGCTACCGGCTGCAGCGCAGCTCCAGCTATTACTTCGACGCCGCGCCGGCGCCGCAGATCGAGCGCTTCACCGCGCAGCTGGTGCGCGCGCTGCGCTTCAGCGGGCAACTCTCCTTCGATTGGATCGTCTCGGCGCAAGGCCGCTACAGCGTGATCGAATGCAACCCGCGTGCGACCAGCGGCCTGCACCTGTTCGCCGCATCCGACCCGCTGGTCGCCGCGCTGGACGGCAGCCGCCGCGACCCGGCCGCGATCGTGTGCCCGACACCGACGCGCGCGGCGATGCTCGGCCCGCTGATGCTCGGCGTCGCGCTGCCGACGGCGTTGCGTCATGGCCGGCTCCGCCAATGGCGCGAGGACTACGCCCGCGCCGACGATGTGCTCGCGCCGCGCGGCGATCGGCGTCCGCTGGCCGGCGCGCTGCGCGACCTGGGCAGCCATGCGCGGCTGGCGCTGGCCCAGCGCTGCACCGTGCGCGAGGCGTCCACCCGCGATACCGAATGGGACGGCGAGGCCCTGCCGCCGCCATGAACGGCGCCGCCGAGGCCTGCATCGACTACGCCGTGCAGGCGCAGCGTTTCGCCGACCTGCATGCCGGCCGCGATGCGCAGGGCGTGGCCGGCAATCTGCACGCGCGCATCGACATGCTGCAGGCCGGCACGCTGTCGGTGCCGGTCACGGTGAGCGAGGAGCGTGCCGGCAACGCCTGGGTGTGCTCGCCGCGCACCACCTATGCCGACTACGCCGCCGAGGAGGCCACGCGCCTGTTGCCGCCCGCGTTGGCCGCACCGCTGCGCGGGTTGTGCGGCGGCATCGGCGCCTGGCTGGACTGGGCGCGGATCGACCGCGCGGTCACCCTCAACAACTGGCTGCTGTCCACCAACCTGTACCCGCCGCTGCCGGCCGAAGGATTGGGCGCCCTGCTGGACGCCGCACGCGCACGCTGGCCGGACCACGCGCTGTGGTTCCGCTCGTTGAACCGGGTGGACACGCCGCAGTGGCTGGACGCGCTGCAGGCGCAGGGCTTCACCCTGATCGGCAGCCGCCAGGTGTATCTGTACGACGACTGGCCGGCGCTGCTGCACCACCGCGACCTGGCGCGCGATCTCAAGCTGACCGCGCGCACCGACCTGCAGCGCTGCGGCAACGACGCGATCGGCGAGGCCGACTACCCGCGCATCGCCGCGCTGTACGCGCAGCTGTACCTGGACAAGTATTCGCGCTGCAATCCGGCCTACCACGCCGGGTTCCTGCGCGCCTGGCACCGCGCCGGGTTGCTGCGCTTCGACGGCTTTCGCGGCGAGGACGGCACGCTGGCCTGCATCACCGGCCTGTTCGGCATCGGGCGAACGCTGACCGCGCCGATCGTCGGCTACGACCTGCAGCAGCCGCAGCGGCTGGCGCTGTACCGCACGCTCACCGCGTGCGGCTTCGAGCATGCGCTGCGCCACGGCCGCCGGCTCAACCAGAGCGCCGGCGCGGCCAGCTTCAAGCGCCAGCGCGGCGGCACCCCGGTGATCGAGTACAGCGCGGTGGACGCGCGCCACCTGCCGCTGCGCCGGCGCCAACCGATCGCCGCGCTCGGCGCGCTGACCGAACGCATCGGCGTGCCGCTGATGCGCCGCTATCGGCTGTGAACCACCGGCATGCCTTCGCCGCGACGGTCGCAGCAGTGGAGCGCTAAAGGCCACGTACCCGCCGCCGATATCAGGGCAAGCCCAAGCGGCAGCGCCAGGAACCCGGATGGACCGAACCGCCCCCTCCCGTCGACCTGTGCCGCGTGTGCAACGCCGACCCGGCGTCCGCGCGAACGGACTCGTGTGCCGCGGAGCGTTTGGAAACGTTTGCAGCGCGAAAACCGCTGCAAACGGGCGGCTCGCATATTCTCGCGGCCCTATACTGGGCGGCATCTGAAAATCGTTTGCGGCGTGGATCGGGGGACCTGTGGAATGGATCGCACACCTGGCTCACGCTGGCACCTTGCTGATCGTCAACGCCATGCTGGCGGCGGTGTCGTCGGCGCTGTTCTTCGCCATCCGCTTGACCGGGCGCAAAGCCAAGCACACTGACGGATTGCTACTGCTTGGCCTGAGCTACGCCACGTTCGCGGCTGGCTTTGGCGCACTCGTGCTGCCGGCGGGATTGCCGGCGCACGCCACCGCCCTGGGCTTGATCGGCAACCTGACGATCGATGCCGCCACGGTGCTGGAGTTGTGCGCGGTGAACGCCTATCTGCGGCGGCCGCTGATCCAGCCCTGGATCCTGGTCTCGGTCGCGCTGATCGGCGCGGCGGAGATCTATTGCCTGCACAGTGGAGGCGAGAATCTCAGGGTCATGGTGGTTTTCGGCTGCACCCTGCGCGGCCTGTTGACCGTTGCCACCGGCATGGCCTTGTGGCGCCACGCCGACCCGACGGCGCGCACCGCGGCGCGCTTCACTGCCGCGTTCCACTTCCTGTGGGCCCTGATGCTGCTGCTGCGCATCGCCTGGTGGTCGATCCATCCGCTCGCGGACACGAGCTTCGACCCGACGTCGAAATTCGGCCTGCTCGCGCGCATGGTCCTGACCTCGATCATCACCCCCGGGTTCCTGTGGATGCTGGCCCGCAAGATGAACGCGGAACTGATTCGCCACGCCTCGCAGGACGCCCTCACCGGCGTCGCCAACCGCCGCGTCATGTGGGAAAAGGGCGAGTCGGCCACGCAGGAGGCGCGCGGCAGGCACTCGCCGATCGCAGTGCTGATGATCGACGTCGACAATTTCAAGTCGATCAACGACCGCCTGGGCCACGCGACCGGCGACCAGGTCCTGGTCGCCATCGCCGACACGCTGGCGCGGCATATCCGCAGCCCGGACGTGCTCGCCCGCGTGGGCGGCGAGGAGTTCATGGTGCTGATCCCGCAAGGCGAGGAATCGGTGGTGCGCGACATCGCCGAGCGCCTGCGGCGCATGGTCGAACGCCAGGACATCCTGGCCTCGTCCGGCACCGCGGTCGCCTGCACGGTCAGCATCGGCTATTGCATTTCCGGCGGGGCGCAGATCGAGTGGCAGAAGCTGGTGGGCATCGCCGACCAGGCGCTGTATGCGGCCAAGCGCGGCGGGCGCAACCGGGTGACCGGCACGATCGTCGCGTAGCGCGCCGCGCGTTCCTGGGCGCCGCAGCCACCTACGCCGTGCGCGTGCATCCAGACATCGGCACGCCGCGCATGCGACGCTAGCGGCCATGACCGACTGGCATCCCTCGCTGTACCGACACTGGTTCGCCGTGGCCCGGGCCGACGCGCTGCGGCAGCGGCCGCTGGCGGTGACGGTGATGGACCGGCATGCGGCGATCGCGCGCTGCGCCGACGGCAGCCTGCTCGCGCTGGAGGACCGCTGTCCGCACCGGCACGCGCCGCTGTCGGCCGGCTGCGCCAGCGGCGACGGCCTGGCCTGCCCTTACCACGGCTGGCGCTTCGGCCGCGACGGCGCGCTGCGCGAGATCCCCGGCATGCCGCCCGGACAGGCGCTGCCGGCGGTGCGGGTGCGCGCCTTCGCCGCGCGCGAACACGACGGCTTGATCTGGCTGCGCCCGGATCCCGACGGCGACGCGCACCCGGCGCAACTGGTGCAGGAACTGCACCCTTCGGCGCGGCGCTTCCTGTGGCGCACGCGCTGGGAGGCGCACGTGGTCGATGCGCTGGAGAACTTCCTCGATCCGTTGCACACCCACCTGCTGCATCCGGGACTGGTGCGCCGCGGCGGTGCGCGCACGCCGATGCGCGCCTGCCTGCAGACCGGCGCCGAAGGCTTCCACGTGGACTACGTCGGTGCGGCCGCGCAGAGCGGCTGGCTCTACCAGCTGTTCGAATCGCCGCGCACGCTGGAGCGCGCGCACTTCGCCGCGCCCGGTACCGCGCAGATCGAATACCGCTATGCCCGTGGCGGCCGCGTGCGCATCAGCCTGCACTTCACGCCGGTGGGCGAGCGCAGCACCGAGGTGTTCGCCAGCCTGCACGTGGACGGGCGCTGGGCGCCGGCATGGGCGGTGCGCTGGCTGGTGTGGCCACTGCTGCGCAAGGTCGGCGAGCAGGACCGGCGCATGCTCGCGTTGCAGGCGCACAACCTGCAGCGTTTTCCGGGCGTGCGCGGCGCCTCGACCGCGCTGGACCTGGTCCGCGAACCGTTGCGCCGCTACTGGGACGGCGAGCCGCTGCCGGCAGCGGGCGCGCCGCACTGCATCGACCTCATGCTGTGACCGCGTCCGGCGCGTCGCGCGCGCCGAGCGCGGCGAGCACCTGCGCCAGCGGCGCCGGCCGGCCCAGCAGGTAGCCCTGCACTTGGTCGCAGCCATGCGCGCGTAGCCACTGCAACTGCGCGTCGTTCTCCACGCCTTCGGCGACCACCTGCAGGCCCAGGCTGCGGCCGAGCGTCAGCAAGGCCTCGCAGATCGAGGCGTTGCGCGCATCGCGATCCACGTCGGCGACGAAGCTGCGATCGATCTTCAGCGTGTCCAGCGGCAGGTCGCGCAGATAGGCCATGCTGGAGAAGCCGGTGCCGACATCGTCCAGCGCCACGCCCACGCCCAGCGCGCGCAACTGCCGCAGCACGTCCAATGCCTGTTGCGGCTGCCGCATCAGGCTGCTCTCGGTCAGTTCCAGGTGCAGGCCGTCGGCGGCCAGGCCGGCTGCGGCGCAGGCCTGCACCAGGTCCGCGACCAGGTCGCCGTCGAAGAACTGCAGCGCCGACACGTTCACCGCCACCGGCAGGTCGGCCCAGCCGTGCAGCGCCAGCTGGCGGCGCGCCTGCGCGGCCGCCTGCATCACCCAGCGGCCGAGCGGCAGGATCAACCCGGTGTCCTCGCACAGCTGGATGAACTGGTCGGGGGCGATGAAGCTGCCGTCGTCCTGCGGCCAGCGGATCAGCGCCTCGAGCAGCCGCGGCGCGCCGGTATCGGCGCGCAGGATCGGCTGGAAATGCAGCTCGAACTCCTGCCGCGCGATCGCCTGATGGATGCGCCCGGCCAGGCGCAGGCGCTCGCCGATCCGCGCGGACATGCTGCGCTCGAAGCGGGCGACGCTGCGTCCGTCGGCCTGCGCCGCATGCGCGGCCTGCGCGGCGCTGCCGATGGCTTCCTCGGCGCCGGCGGCGTCGTCCGGGCACAGCGCCACGCCGATGTGCGCCTGCAGCTGCTGGGTGAAGGCGCCGCCCTGCACCGGCGTGGACATCGCCTCGAGCAGGGCCTGCAGCGCCTGCGGCAGCTGCTGCGGATCCAGGACCGCCAGCACGAAATCCTGCGACGGCTGGTGCGCGGTCAGGCCGAACCGTTCGCCCAGCCCGCGCAGCCGCGCCGCCACCGCGCAGCGCACCGCATCGCCGGCGGCGCGGCCCAGGGTGTCGCCGATCAGCGCCAGCCCGCGCAACTGCACGTACGCCACCGCATAGCCCGCCTGCCCACGCGCATCCAGCGCCTCGGCCAGGGCGCGCGGATCGAGCAGCCCGGTGGTGACGTCGTGGCTGGCGCGGAACGCCAGTTCGCGCTCGTGGGCGATGCGCTCGCTGACATCCTCGGCCAGGATCAGGCGCGCCGGCGCGCCGCCGAAGTCGACGTCCGCGCTGTGCACCCGCACCGACAGCAGGCTGCCGTCCTTGCGCCGGTGGGTCCACACGCTGGGCGCGTCGAAGCCGTCGCGCGGCTTGCGTACGTCCGCCAGCAGCCGTTCGGCGTCGGCGGGCGGACGCAGGTCGAGCAGGGTCATGGCCAGGAATTCGTCGCGGCTGTAGCCGTACTGGCGGATCGCGGCCTGATTCACTTCCAGGAAGCGCAGGCTGTCCACCGCGAACAGCCAGTACGGCAGCGGGTTGCGCTCGAACACCAGGCGGAACTGACGCTCGGCGTCCAGCAGCCGCGCCTGCGCCTCGAGCCGCTCGCTGACGTCCTGCACCGCACCGGTCATGCACAGCCCACCGCGGCCCTGCACCCGCGCGCCGCGCGCGGCCAGCCAACGCAGGCCGCCATCGGGCGAATGCATGCGGTACACCACGTTGTATTCGCCGTTGCCGTGCAGCGCCTCGTCGTACAGCTGCTCGACCCGCGCGCGATCGTCGTCGTGCACTCGGGCCAGGAACGCGCTCAGGCTCATGCGCAGCTGCGGCGCGCCGAACAGGGTACCGGTCTGTTCGGCCAGCAGCAGGTGGCGCCGGTCGGCCTCGACCCGCCAGGTGCCGATGCCGCCCATCGCATGCGCCAGGCGCAGGTCCTCGTCGCCGCGGCGCAGGCGCTCCAGCAACTGCCGCTGGCGGTCCTCGGCACGGCGCAAGCTGCCCAGCAGGAAGGCGAACCCGAGCAGATACAGCAGATACACCAGCGCCGCCGCGCCGGCGAACCACCACCACGGCGCCAGCGCTTCGCGCACCGCCAGCCCCGACACGGCCAGCAACGGGTAGTCGCGTCCACCACTGACCGCCAGCATGCGCGGCTGCCGGTCGAACACGGTGCTGTGCATGCCCAACGCACTGCCCTGCGGCAGCCCGCGCACCAGGCCCAACGGCAGCAGCACGCGGGTACCGCCGGTGCCGGCAGCGGGACTGCTTGCCGCAAGCAGCAGGCCATGCGCATCGGTCAGCGCGACCACGCCGTCGCGGCCGGCATCGACCCCGCCGACGATGCGCTGCAACGCCGCGACCCGCCAGCTCGCCACCACCCAATCGCCCGACGCCAGCGGCAACGCCAGGCGCACCACCGCTTCACCGTCGGCCAGGCGTTGATACGGGCCGACGAACACCTGATCGCCATTGCGGCGCGAACCCAGCGCCCATGCGCGCACGTCCGGATCGCCCTCCGTCCCGTAGCGGCGCCGGCCCTGCGCATCCAGCAACGCAATGCCATGCAGCTCCGGATGCCGCAGCAGCACGCCGCGCAGCGATGCCTCGATCAGCGCCGGCGCGCGTGCCGGCGCGTCGGCCAGCAGCGCCTGCGCGCCCATGCCTTCGCCGCGCAGCGCCTGGCTCAGGTTGTCCAGCTCCAACTGCAGCAGACGGTCGGCGCCCGTCGCCAACGCCAGGCTCTGCCGCTGCGCCGCGGCCAGGCGGTTGGCGCGGTCCTGCGCAAGCACATAGGCCAGCCCGCACGCCAGCAGCAACGCCAACGCCAGGCCCCAGACCAGGATCGCGCGCAACGGCGCGCGCAACGCGCGCCGCAGGCGCTGCCGGAAGCGGACGTCGTAGAGCTTGTCGGCGGCGGAGAAACGGCGCTGCATGGGTCCTGCATAGAGCGGCTCAGGCGCGGCGATCTTGACCGGGTAACAGCGCCGCGCCGGATGCCGCACGACGGATCGGCCATACGGTTCAGCTTCGCCAGCGCGACCGTGCGCGGCAACACACGCCAACAAACGTCGGCCACCCGCTCACTCCGGCCACTGCGCCAGCCGCTGCGGGGCGATGCCGACCCGGCGGCAGGCGCGCTGCGCGATGCCGTCGTTGAGCGCGATGCGGAACAGCGGTGCCAGCCCCCGCAGCACCCGCGACGCGACCGCCGCCTGGGCGCGTTGCAGGCGCCCGTGCCCGAGCATCGCGCTCGCCCACGGCGGCAGCAGCGCCGCGCCGGCGCCCAGGAACAGCTCGCGCGACAGGCCCGCCGCCGGCACCGGCAGGCGCAGCCCGGCCAGCACCGCGAGCACCTCGCGCGATCGCGCATCCACCCGCAGTTGCGGGCGCACCTGGGCGAAGTAGTCCAGCACCTCGCGCTCGCTGGCCGGCACCGCCTGCGCGCCCAGCGCCTCGGCCACGCGTCGGCCCTCGGCGTAGTAGCGATCGGCGATGGCGACCGGCACCGCGCGGCAGTAACGGCGATAGCCCTGCAGGAAGCCGTAGGCCTCGGTGACGTGCACCCAGGTCAGCAGCGCCGGATCGTCGGCGGCATAGGCGCGGCCGTCGGGCGCGTGGCCGCGGATCCGCGCGTGGATGCTGCGCACGCGCGCGATCAGGCGCTGCGCTTCGGCCGATGGCGCATAGCTGGTGGCGGCGACGAACTGGGTGGTGCGGCGCAGGCGCCCGACCAGGTCCTCGCGGAAGTTGGAATGGTCGTAGACGCCGGCCAGCGCCAGCGGATGCAGGGTCTGCAGCAGCAGCGCGCACAAGCCGCCGGAGAGCATGCCGGGAAACTCGGCGTGGATGCGCCAGGTGACGCTGTCGGGGCCGAACAGGCCGGCATCGCCGAGCGGCTGGTCGTAGTCGATCCCGCCCTGGCCGCGCGGGAACACGTCCAGCACCCAACGGCGGATGCGGGCGGCGGCGGGAGCGGTGAGGGTACGCAGCATGGCGGTCATCGCGGCATGGTAGCGGGCGGCGATGCATGCGCCGTGCAAACCGGTGCGCGCAGGCTTGGCGACGGTACCCAGGGCTCCCGGCCGCAACAGCGCATTGCCGCGCGGGCTTCATGTGCATCTGCAACATGCCAATTCCGGCCACTGTGCTAGAAAGAAGCTGCTTCAAGATCGCCCGAGACACCGCCGTCCGCCACCGCATCTGCAGGGAGCCTGTCATGATCGCTTTGTTCAAGGGGTTGGGGTTGTTGCTGGAGGACAACGCGCTGCACCAGCGCTCGTTCCCGGAACAGGTCGCGCACTGGCAGCACAAGAGCGAAGCGCAGCTGCGCTCGGAAGTGGATCTGCTGGCCAAGGCCAAGCAGCAGTGGCTGGTGGTCTCGATCATCGGCTGGCAGGCGATTTCGCTGATCATCCTGGGCGTCATCACCAACCAGCTGTGGCAGCACGACTACCACCTGACCTTCTCGCGCATCGTCATCGTGGTCAGTTCCTGGGTCGCGATCCTGTTCGTGATCTGGTTCATCGCCAACATGTTCGACCGCACCGCCGGCTTCGAGCGCTGGCTCACCGCCTTCAACAGCCGCGAGCCGCTGTCGGCCGACGCGGATACCGTGGAGTGCGTCGCCGATGCGCTGAACATGGCGCGCAAGTATCCGGAGATCCTTGAGTACAAGCGCGAGGTGGTCGCCAATCGCGAACTGCGTCACGAGGACATCCGCATCATGCGCGAGATGGGCCGCATCCGCCTGCATGCCGAACTGGTCGCCGCGCTGATCCAATTCGAGGGCGTGCCGCCTGGCGGCCAGAACGGCGTGCTCCGCGTCGCCGGCTGAGCCGGCCGACGCGCATCGCAGCGATCGCGTGCGGATCCACAGCACGCGCGTTGCATCCGCCTCGACATCGGAGAAGGGCGCGACGGTGCCTGCCGGCCGCCGCCATGGCGGCCACCGCCGCACCCTGATGTCGTCAGGGCACCGCACTGACGCATCCACCGCAACGCACACAGCGCCGGCATCGGCGCTGCAGCCCCCCAGCGCCGGCGTCATCCGCGCTGGAGCGCCTGCGCTGTCCTGGCGACAGCTCAGGGCTGCCTGTCGCCAGCGGCGCCCTGGATGCGCCGCGGCCGTAAGTGCCGGTCCGGCCTTCTCGATCACCGGCCGCCGCTGCAGCAAACGCCCCCGCTTGCCCGACCGCCCGCGTGCGCGGCCGCGGCTTGCCCTTGCCTGGCGAGCGCCCGGCGCCGACGGACGGGTCTTCGCAATCGCCACATCGCGAAATATAATCATTCTCGATTAGCCCTCCCCACCCCACGGTCTCGATGAAACTGCACCCCCTCCCGTTCGCCTGCCTGCTCGGCATGGCGGCTTCCACTGCTGCGCGCGCGGCCGACGACACCGCCGATACCGCGCAGGCCACCGCCCTGCCTGCGGTGCAGGTCCGCGCCGAGGCAGCCCACAGCGGCTTCCGCAGCACCAGGCCGGCGCAGTCCGACAAGTCGGACACGCCGCTGGCGCAGACGCCCTTCTCGATCACCGTGGTGCCGCGCGCGCTGCTGGACAGCCAGCAGGCGCAGACCCTGGCCGATGCCTTGCACAACGTCTCCGGCGTGGTCGCCAACACCTATGGCCGGCGCGGTTGGGACGACCTGATCATCCGCGGCCAGACCGCGTCCGACTCGCTGTTCGTCGATGGCCTGCGCACCGCCTCCAACAACCGCGTCGCCGAGCAGCTGTTCGGCATGCAGCAGGTGGAAGTGCTGAAGGGCCCGGCCTCGCTGCTGTACGGCCAGGTGCTGCCGGGCGGGCTGGTCAACCTGGTCAGCAAGCGGCCCGAAGCCACGCCGCTGCGCCGCGCCGAACTGGGCATGGGCAGCGATGGCCTGCAGCAGGGCAGCTTCGATCTGAACCAGCCGCTGTCGGCCAACGGCAAGACCGCGCTGCGGCTCAACGGCCTGGCGATGAATGCGGACGATCCCACCGACCACGTGTATTTCCGCAGCCGCTGGATCGCACCGGCGCTGTCGCTGGACCTGGGCGAGCGCACCGACTTCGTGCTCCTCACCAGCTACCAGGAACGCGACTACATCCGCCAGCAGGGCCTGCCCTGGGAAGGCAGCGCCGAGGCCAACCCCAACGGCAAGATCGATCGCTCGCTGTTCACCGGCGAACCCGCGCAGCCGCCGTACCACAGCCACCAGAGCCGCATCGGCTACGTGCTGGACCATCGCTTCGACAACGGCTGGACCCTGCACCACGCCGCGCGCTGGCAGGAATTCGGATTGGACGGCTTCATCATCGCCAACAACGGCCTGGCCGCCGACCTGCGCACGCTGCGCCGTACCGCCACCGACCAGCACTACGACGGACGCACCTGGGTGCAGGACACCTACCTGCAGCGCGGCTTCGCCACCGGCGCCTGGCAGCACACGCTGACCGCCGGCGTGGACGCGTTCAAGACCTGGGAATGGAACGTGCAGTCCACCTGCCGGGTCGGCACGCTGGACGTGTACGCGCCGGTCTATGGCGGCGCGGTCACCTGCCCGGCCACGCCCAGCCGCGACAACCTCAGCGTGGTCACCTCCGGCGGCCTGTACCTGCGCGACCGCATCCAGTTCACGCCCGATTGGCAGCTGCTGCTGGGCGTGCGCCACGACCGCAGCCGCAACCTCAGCGAGGACTACCTCACCGGCACCAACACGCGCAACGACGCCAGCGCCACCACCGGCTCGGCCGCGCTGATGTTCGACGCCGGCGGCGGGCTGCACCCCTATGCCAGCGTCGCCACCTCGTTCTATCCCAACGTCGGCACCGACGCGCAGGGCGCGCAGTTCGATCCGGAGCATGGCCGCCAGGTGGAGCTGGGGGTGAAGATGGAACTGGACGCGGGCACCAGCCTGAGCGTGGCGCTGTACGACCTGCGCCGGCGCAACGTGCTGCAGACCGATCCGGTCAACGACGGCTACAGCATCGCGGTCGGCGAGCAGCGCAGCCGCGGCCTGGAGCTCAACGCCGCCGCCGACCTGGGCAGCGGGGTCAGCCTGTTCGCCGGCTACGCCTACACCGATGCAGTGGTCACCGACGACGGCGGACAGAGCGTCACCACCGTCGGCGACCGTTTGTACAACGTGCCCAAGCACAGCGGTTCGCTGTGGCTGCAGTACGCGCCGCACGGCGCGGACGACGGCTGGACCTTCAGCGGCGGTGCGCGCGCCGAAGGCGAGAAGACCGCCTACGGCCATCGCATTCCCGGCTACGCGGTGTTCGATGCCGGTCTCGCCTACCGCCAGGGCCATTGGCGCTATGCGTTGAACCTGAAGAACGCGTTCGACCGCGACTATTTCGCCGGCGGCCTGCAGCGCGCCGTGGCACTGGGCGACCCGCGCACACTGCTGTTCTCGGTGGGCGTGGATTACTGAGCTGCCGAGCGCGTGTTGCTCCTGGCAGGAAGTTCAGCGGCCCCGGCGCCATGCCGGGGCTGAAGCCGCTCCTACAGTGCACCCGTCGAGTCGGCCGCAAGTTTCCTGTAGGAGCGGCTTCAGCCGCGACGAACGAAGCAATGCTGCTATCCGGTTTCGGAAACAGTCGGGACTGAAGTCCCTCCCACAGTGCACCCAGCCGGCTCGTCGCAAGTCTCTTGTGGAAGCGATTTCAGTCGCGACGCGCGGAGTCAGAAACCGCTGCGACTTTGGCAACCTGTCGCGGCTGAAGCCGCTCCTACATACAGTGCACCCGGCGAGCAGTGCACCCGGCGAGTCGCCCGC
>NZ_JAFIWB010000020.1 GCF_017163705.1 Xanthomonas bonasiae | reverse complement strand
AAGCCGCTCCTACAAAAAAACGGCAGCGTTGGCCTCAGGTCGCAAAGCCGTCGCGCTTCCCGGCTCCGTTCGTCGCGACTGAAGTCGCTCCCACAGGGATCTGCCGCGCGCCGGCTGGGTGACTGTGGGAGGGACTTCAGTCCCGACTGCGTCCGAGGCCAGGCAACGGGCCAGCTCCGCTCGTCGCGGTTGAAACCGCTCCTACAGGTTCGCGCCCGTCTGGCAGAGGGCGCTCCCGACAGTCACCGGCCCCATGCCGCGAAGGCGCGCGCCACCGCAGCATCGACGCCCGCGGCACCCACGCACCGCAGTTCCTTGTAGGAGCGGCTTCAGCCGCGACAGGCATTCTCCGTAGAGCGTGTCGCGGCTGAAGCCGCTCCTACAAAAAAACGGCAGCGTTGGCCTCAGGTCGCAAAGCCGTCGCGCTTCCCGGCTCCGTTCGTCGCGGCTGAAGTCGCTCCCACAGAGACCTGCCGCGCGCCGGGTGGGTGCACTGTGGGAGGGACTTCAGTCCCGACTGCGTCCGAGGCCAGGCAACGGGCCAGCTCCGTTCGTCGCGGTTGAAACCGCTCCTACAGGTTCGCGCCCGTCTGGCAGAGGGCGCTCCCGGCGGTCACCGGCCCCACGCCGCGAAGGCGCGCGCCACCGCCTCGGCGCCTGGATCGACCACGCCGCGCAGCGCGTCCGCCGGCACCGCGGCCGAGCGGCCGGCGCGGGCCTGGCTCAGCTGCGCGGTGGCATCGGCGCCGGCACGTGCCGCGCGCGCCGCGTCGTCGGTGCCGCCGCCGCGCGCCAAGGCCTCCAGCGCCGGCAGCAGCGCGTCGAGCATGGTCCGGTCGCCGCGCTGCGCGCCGCCGTAGTGCTGCATCCGCGCCACGCCGGCCTGCAGCGCCGGCACCCAGCCGTGCCCGGCCTCCAGTTCGGTCGCGGCGGTGGTGAACAGGATCGACAGCAGCACGCCGCTGGAACCGCCCATGCTGCGTTCGATCGCCGCCGCCAGGCCGTGCGCCAACGGTGCGGCCGCGCCGGTCGCCAACGCATCCTCGTCCAGCGCCTGCTGCAGGGCGCGGGCGCCGGCGGCGAAGGTGCTGCCGGCATCGCCATCGCCGGTCTGCGCGTCGAGCGCGTCCAGCTCCGCCTGCGCGCCGATCAGCGCCTGCGCGACCCGCGCCAGGGCCGCGCCGCGTTGCGGGTCGCGGGCGCCGTGCCGGTGCGCGTCGCTGCGCAATAGCGCCGGCGCGAAGTGGGTGGGTGCGTGCGGCACGCGCACGCCGGGCCAGCCCAGGGTCTGCACCGGCGCGCGCAGTGCGGCGAGCACGTCGGTGTCGGCCGGCGCCAGGGTGATCGAGAAGCCGTGCATGTCCATCGAGGTCATCAGCGCCGCCGGCAGCGTCATCAAGGCGATCCGCTCGGTGCCGATGCGCTGCAATGCCAGCCGGGTCAGTACGCCCAGTTCCTGGGTGGAGCAGCCGCCCAGGTCGTTGAGCATCAGCAGCAGCGGCGCATCGGCGCCATAGCGCGCATCGGCTTGTTCGAGCAGCGGGTCCAGCACCAGCGCCAGCGCCTCTTCGACCGAGGCCGGCTGCACCTTGCGCGTGCCCGGTTCGTTGTGGATGCCCAGGCCCAGCTCCGGCGCGCGGCGGCCGGCGTGCTGGCCGGGCACGGTGCAGCTGGACAGGGCCATGCCCAGCGACAGCAGGCGGTCGGCGAAGGCCTGGCCGCGCTGCGCCAGCTCGGCCAGCGCCACGCCCTCGCGGGCCAGGTGGCCGACGTACTTGTGCACCAGCACCGTGCCGGCGAGGCCGCGCGGCTGTGCGGCATCGGGCAGGGCGATGTCGTCGGCCACCAGCACGCTGGCCACGTCGATGCCTTCGGCGCGGGCGCGCTCGGCGGCCAGGCCGAAGTTGAGCCGGTCGCCGGTGTAGTTCTTGATCACCAGCAGCACCCCGGGCGCGTCGGCGCAGGCGCGGATCGCGGCCAGCACCGCCTCCACCCCCGGCGAGGCGAACAGGTCGCCGGCGATGGCGCCGCTGAGCATGCCCGGGCCGACGAAGCCGGCATGCGCCGGCTCGTGACCGGCGCCGCCGCCGGACAGCACCGCGACCTGGGCGGGATCGCGCTCGGCCTGCAGCACGATGCGGGTGCCGCTGGCGGGGTCCGAGCGCAGCAGCGGTTGCAGCGCGGCGACGGCGTCGAGCACGTCGTCGACGATCGCGCGCGGGGCGGTGAGGAACTGGTCCATGGGGGTCCTTCGCGGTGGCAGGTGTCTGCCGCGTACGCTAGCCGAGCCGGCGTTATGCGCGGCTGAGGCCCGGCGGCGGCGATCACGCACCGGGCCCGCGGAATCGACGAGAATTCCCGCTGGCACCGACCTTTCCGGCAGGAGCACACGTGGCCCGCAGCAGCCTGTTCACCCTGTTCGACGCGATGGCGTCCCTGTTGGACGACGCGGCACGCCAGGCGCCGGTGGGCACGCGCCTGGCGGCCGAGGCGGAGATCGCACGCGCCTGGTCGTTGCTCGGCACGGTGTTCCAGCGCGGGCTGCGCGGCAAGCTGCTGCTGGTGCTGGCGCTGCTGGCGCTCTGCGCGCTGCTGCCGTGGCCGCCGTTGCTCACAGACAACTACGACAACGTGCTCGAGTGGACGCTCATGGCACTGATACAGCTGTGTGGCGCTTACCAATGCTACGAAGGCCTGGAGCGGGTGGCGTCGTCATGGCGGCGTCCGGCTGCCGAACGCGGCCAGGACGGCGCTGCGCGGATCGCGGCCGCGCTCAAGGGCGCGGTGCGCACCGACCTGGTCGTATCGACCCAGTGCATCGCCCTGGCGTGTCTGGCCGCGTTCCTTTTTCCCCCGGTCGAGCGCGTGCTCTTCATCGTGCTGGCGGCGTTCCTGCTCGCCGTGGTCATGTACGCGCCGATCGCGGGGGTCGTCCTGCTCGCCGGCCTGGGCCTGGACCTGGCCGGGCGCGAGGAACACGGTCGCGTCGCGTTGCCCGGCCGGGTCCTGCTGTCGTTGGCGCCGTGGCTGTTGCGCGGGCTGTCGTGGTTCGGCCTGGTGGCGACGCTCGCGCTCGGCGTGGGGCTCGTGACCAGCGCGGTGAACGGGTTTCGCTCATCCGCCTCCACCAACCAAAGCCTGATCTAGTAGCGCAATGCGGGCCGCGCGGCGCTTGCCGGCACCGACCGGGGGCGCACCGCGCCGGCCGATCCGCCGCCGCCGGCCCATCGCGCGGCGGAATCGGCGAGAATCCCCGCTCACCCCCGAATGGAATCCCCGCATGGCCGGCGCCAGCCTGTTCACCCTGCTCGACGATATCGCCTCGCTGCTCGACGACGTGTCGATCCTGACCAAGGTGGCGGCGAAGAAGACCGCCGGCGTGCTCGGCGACGACCTGGCGCTGAACGCGCAGCAGGTCACCGGGGTCAACGCCGACCGCGAGTTGCCGGTGGTGTGGGCGGTGGCCAAGGGCTCGCTGCTCAACAAGGCGATCCTGGTGCCGGCGGCGCTGGCGATCAGCGCCTGGCTGCCGTGGGCGATCACCCCGCTGATGATGATCGGCGGGGCGTTTCTGTGCTTCGAGGGCGTGGAGAAGCTGGCGCACCGCTTCCTGCATTCCAAGGACGAGGACGCGCAGCGCCATGCGCAGCAGCTGCAGGCGCTGGCCGACGCGAAGGTGGACGTGGTCGCGCTGGAAAAGGACAAGATCAAGGGCGCGATCCGCACCGATTTCATCCTCTCCGCGGAGATCATCGTGCTGTCGCTGGGCGTGGTCGCCGGAGTGCCGTTCTCCCAGCAGATCATGGTGCTGGTGGCGATCGCGCTGGCGATGACGGTCGGCGTGTACGGCCTGGTCGCCGGCATCGTCAAGCTCGACGACCTGGGCCTGTACCTGACCCGCAAGGGCGCCGCCGCCGCGGCGATCGGCCGCGGCATCCTGTGGCTAGCGCCGTGGCTGATGCGGGTGCTGTCGATCGCCGGCACCGCGGCGATGTTCCTGGTCGGCGGCGGCATTCTGGTGCACAGCATCGGCCCGCTGCACCACGCCCTCGAAGGCATCGCGCCGCAGGGCGCCTGGGGCAGCGTGGTCCTCAACCTGGGCAACGCGCTGGTCGGCATCGTCGCCGGCGCGCTGGTGCTGGGGGTTGTGGTGCTGTTTCAGAAGCTGCGGAAAGGCCGGGAGTAGGGATTCGGGATTGGGGATTCGCAAGAGCGGAGCGCTCGCTTTTGCCAATCCCGAATGCCCAATCCCCAATCCCGTGCCGGCGCATGCGCCGGCACTAATCCGCTGAAACCACCCGGTTCTTGCCCGCCTTCTTGGCCTCGTACAGGGCGCGGTCGGCGCGCTTGACCAGCACGTCCTGGGTTTCGCCGGTGCGGCGCATCGCCACGCCGGCGCTGAAGCTGACGAACACGCGTTGGTCTTCGTGCACCACCGCGCGCTGGGCCAGCGCGCGCTGCACCCGGGTCACCGCCGCGGACGCTTCGAAGATGGTGCAGTCGGGCATCAGCAGCAGGAATTCCTCGCCGCCGTAGCGGGCGATCGCGTCGCTGCCGCGCAGCGTGGTGCGCGCCACCTCGACCACGTGGCGCAGCGCGGCGTCGCCGCCGGGATGGCCGTAGGTCTCGTTGAGCTTGCGGAAATCGTCCAGGTCCAGCATCGCCACGCACAGCGGCTGCGCACTGCGCTCGGTGCGCGCCAGTTCGCGCACGAACAGTTCGTCCAGCCCGCGCCGGTTGAGGGCGCCGGTGAGCTGGTCGACCCGCACCAGCCCGCTGACGTCCTGCAGTTCCTGTTCCAGGCGCAGGATGCGCTGCTCGGCGGCGTCCACTTCCTGGCGCGCGGCGATCAGGTGGTCGCGCGCGCGCAGCGCCTGCTGCTGCACGTGGCCGGTGTCCTGCAGCACTTCCTGCAGCAGGCGGTTGAGGTCGGCGATGCTGCGCGCGTCGCGGATGGTCTGCGAGTAGTCGGCGATGCGGTCGTGGAATTCGCTGGTGCTGATCGCCATGCCGTCCAGGTTCTCGACGAAGGACACCATCATGTCCTTCATCGCCTCCTTGGATTCGGCGATGCCCTGCTTCAGCAGGCCCTGCTTGTAGATCACCTCGCGCAGGCTGCCGCGCGCTTCCTCGATCGAATAGCGGTCCAGCGGGCCGCTGATCATGTCGCGTACCACCGCGATCTGGCCCTGCAGCCAGCTGGTGTCGTCGAGCAGTTCGCCGACGTTTTCCAGCAGCAGGTCGAACAGGCCCAGCAACAGCGTCTGCTGCTCCTGGCTGTCGCTGGCGCGCAGCGCGATCTGGTGGCACAGCTCGCGCACGCGCTGCGCCACCGGCTCCAGCGGCAGGCCCGGGCGCCATTGGCGCAGCGCCTCGCCGGTGGCCTCCGATTCGTTGGCCAGTTCCGGCAGGTTGTGCAGCAGCGAGGCCAGCGCGCCGGCGATCGCCTGGCGCAGCAGGTCGCGCAGGCGTTCGGGGTCGCTGGGCCCGGCCAGCGGATCGCCGACGTCGATGGTGCGGATGTATTTGTCGATCAGCTGGCGCAGCGCGCGGCCGTAGCTGGGCCAGTCGCCGCTGGCGGCGGCCGATTGCAGGCGCCGGCCCATGTCGCCGAGTTCGCCGTGCAGGCCGGCCATGCCGTCGGCGAAGGCGACCAGCAGTTCCAGCGGCTGGTGGGCGTGGTTGAACAGGCGGATCAGCGCCGCGGTGGCCGCGGCCGGATCGGCGTGCTCGCCCGGTGCCGCAGGCGCAGCGCCATGGCCATGCGCACGGGCATGGCCATGTCCGCGTGGCGCCACCGCGGAGGCGGCCGGCGCCGCCGGTTCACGGCGACGCGGCGACAACAGCTTGCGCAGTCCGCCGACGGGTGGCTCGTCGCGTTGATCCGGCATGCGGATGCTTCCTCCCAATAGAACGCACCGCCCCGCCGCAACCGCGGCGCCCATGACGACACTCAGGAACAGGATATCGGCGCTGGCGGCGTGCGCTTGAGCCGGCGGCGGACGCCCTACCATCGCCCCGGCGTGGGCGGATGTCCACTTGCCCGCGTTCTTGCCGCGCATGCGGCCAAGCGCCGCCGGCCGATCCCACATCGCGCCGCTCTTGCGCGTGCATGAAACGGGGGGCGCGGGAACGCGTGGAAATGCCTACGCCCGGTCGACGACGTAGCGCCGCGGGCGCGCAGCAGGCGGCCTGGCGGGGTGCGGCAGTCGGGTGCCGGCCGGTGCCTGACCGCCCGTCGGGCGCTGCGCCGTGCAGCACGGGCTGGCGCCCCGAACAGACCCCACGCGACCTGCTCGGGGTTCGAGACGCGCGCTAGAGCGCGTCTCGGACCTCGTCCAGGCTGGGCGGGTTGGCGCCGGCGCGGGTGCAGTTGATCGCCGCCGCGGCCACGCAGAAGTCCAGCAGGCGCTGCAGCGCCGGCGCCGACGGGTCCAGCGCGGCGAGCGCGGCCAGGTCGGGCAGCTGGTGCAGCAGCGCGGCCTGGAAGCTGTCGCCGGCGCCGACGGTATCGGCGACCTGTACCGCGCGGCCGGCCACGCGCGCCTCGGCGTCGCCGCGCCAGGCCACCGCGCCGTCGCCGCCCAGGGTCATCACCACCAGCGACGGACCCTGTTGCAGCCAGCTGCGCGCGACCGCGAACGGGTCCTGCTGCGGATACAGCAGCTCGATGTCTTCCTGGCTCACCTTGACCACGTGCGCCAGCGCGATCCAGCGCGCCAGCCGTGCGCGCCACACCGCCATGTCCGGTTCCACCGTCGGCCGCACGTTCGGATCCAGCGAGATCAGCCGTTGCGCGCGTTCGCGCTCGGCCAGGGCCTGGAAGGTGCTGGCGGTGGTCTCGGCGACCAGGGTGTAGGAGCCGAAATGCAGGCCGCCGACCGTGGCGTCGAGCGCCGGCAGGTCGGCCGCGGTCAGCGCGCGGTCGGCGCAGCCGGTGCCGTAGAACGAATAGTTGGGCACGCCCTGCGCGTCCAGCGCGACCATCACCAGGGTGGTCGCCTCGCGCTTGTCGATGCAGTGCTGCAGCGCCACACCTTCGCGTTCCAGGGTGCTGCGCAGCTGGCGGCCGAGCGGATCGGTGGACAGGCCGGTGAACAGCGCCGACGGCGTGCCGAGCCGGGCCAGGCCGATCGCCACGTTGAACGGCGAGCCGCCCTGTCGCGCGGTCATGCCGACCGAGGTGCCGGCATAGCCGTCGATGAAGATGTCGTACAGGGCCTCTCCACACACCACGAACATCGAACGGCTCCTCGGTTGGCTGCAGCGGCGCCGGCGCGGCGCGATGGGCGGCTATTGTGGCGTACAAGCCGCAGCGCGGCGACCATGTGCGGCGCCGCGGGATCGGGGCGCTTGTGCACGCACGCTGCCTTGGTGTCGGAGGGTGCGAGGCTGCGCCCGTACCCTGATCCGCCCCTGCAGGGCACCTTCCCCCGCAAAGGGGGTACGGTCCCGACGGGAGAAGGAACAGCCGTTAGCCCCTCTCCCACCGCGAGCGGGGTTGGGGCGAGGGGACGGCCACGAAGCGCCTCATGGATCTGTAAGCCGGCCGCAGGCGCCGTGCCGACAGCGCCTTGCCGCCGCGCCTGCGATAGTCGCTGCTTCCCTCGCCAGCCTCCAAGGACGCTCCGATGAAGATCCTGCTCGCCGGTGCCACCGGCCTGGTCGGTTCGCATGTGCTGGCGCAGTTGCTTGCCGCGCCGGAGTGCAGCGCGGTGGTCGCGCCGACCCGGCGCGCGCTGGATGTCGCGCACGCCAAGCTGGACAACCCGTTGGTCGATTTCGCGCAATTGCCGGCGCAGGCGCCGTGGTGGCAGGCCGACGCGGCGATCTGCGCGCTCGGCACCACGATGAAGCAGGCCGGCTCGCGCGAGGCGTTCCGTCGCGTCGATCACGCCTATCCGCTGGCGATCGCGCGGCTGGCGCGGCAGCACGGCGCCACCGCGTTCGCGCTGAATTCGGCATTCGGCGCCGATCCGCGCTCGCGCCTGTTCTACAACCGGGTCAAGGGCGAACTGGAGCGCGACCTGCAGGCGCTGGGCTATCCGTCGCTCGCATTGGTGCGCCCGGGCCTGATCGGCGGCGAGCGCGCGCAACCGCGCGCGGCCGAGCGCGCCGCTGCCGTCGTGCTCGGGATGCTTGGGCCGCTGCTGCCGCGGCGCTACCGGATCAACCCCGCCGAACGCATCGCCGCCGCGCTGGTCGAACACGCCCTGCATCCGCGCGCCGGGGTGCAGGTGGTGGACGCGGCGCAGCTGGCGGAATGATCGTGGCTGCGGAACCGGTCGGAACTGACGGCCCACGGTCACCCGGAGTTCCTTCCGCAATGCACTCGGCAAACCGTGGCACGTCCCTGCGGTAGCGACTCCGTGTGGCCTATCCCGATCGCGTGAATAGGCCCTGGTGCGTGTCATCGCTTCCCGAACAGGTTGCGTCGCGCTTGCGCGCCCCCGGCGCTACGTCATCGCCCGGGCTGGAGCATGTTCCGCCCTGTCTCGCTCTTCCTTGCCTCGTGCATGCGCAAGCGCGGCGCGATCTGCTTGGGGGGGGATGACACGCCCCCGGGCCATCAGTGGCGGCGAACGAAGCGGTGGACCTGCCGATTCCATGCAGCGCCGGGGCCGATCCCGAAAGGGGGGGCAAGCGCCCTCCTCCAGTGGTTCAGCCAACTCCGAAGCGCGGTTGGATCGCAATGCTCAGCGCGATCGCGCGCCCGCTCCACGATTCCCCATTCCCCATTCCCGGCGTTTACCCCTCAGGCGCCCAGCGACTGCCCGCCGTCCACCGCCAGCACCTGACCGGTGATCCAGCGCGCCTGCGGCGAGGCCAGGAACAGGGCGGCGTTGCTGACGTCCTCGAGCGCGCCGAAGTCGCCGAACGGAATGGCGGCACGGATGCGCCGGTACAGCTCCGGCTGCTGCGCGCGGCGCTGGTCCCACAGCCCGCCGGGGAATTCGATCGAGCCGGGCGCGATCGCGTTGACCCGGATCCGTTCGCGCGCCAGTTCCGCGGCCAGGGTGGTCGTGTAGTAGTTCAGCGCGGCCTTGGCCGCCGAGTACGCCGGCACCCGCGGCGTCGGCCGCAGCGCGTTGATCGAGCTGATGTTGAGGATGCAGGCGCGGTGGCTGGCGCGCAGCAGCGGCAGCGCGGCGCGGTTGCAGCGCACCGCGGCCATCAGGTCGATGTCGAACCCGGCCTGCCAGCTGGCGTCGTCGTCGCCATGGCCGTAGCCGGAGGCGTTGTTGACCATCACGTCGATGCCGCCCAGGGTGTCGGCCGCGTGCGCCACCCAGCGCTGGATCTGCGCCGGATCGGCCAGGTCGCAGGTCAGCCGCGACACCGGATGGCCGTGGCGCAGCAACTGTTCGGCTGCCTCGGCCAGGCCGGCGGGATTGCGCGCGCAGATCGCCAGCGCGGCGCCCCGGCGGGCGAAGGCGTCGGCGATCGCCAGGCCGATGCCGCGGCTGGCGCCGGCGACGAGGATGCGGTAGCCCGCGAAGGCGGAAGGGTCGGTCATCGGCAACTCCTGCGGCGGCGCCGGCATGCGCCGGGCACCGATTATCGGCCAATCCGCAGCGCGGGGCCGGGTTCTGGCACCATGGCGGCCCGCCGCGCATGCAGGCGGCCGGCCGCCGGGCCTGCCCGCGCGCCGCGGCCCGCGGCCAGCGCCGCGCATGCCGGCCGCCGCGTTCCCTCTTTTCAGGATCCTCCCCGCAGTGAAGAAGACCTACCAGCTCCGCATCGAAGGCAAGCACCCCGACCGCCTGCTCGACGCCAGCAAGCACGACATCCGCAAGTACATCCGCCGCGAACGCCGCAAGACCTTGCCGGCCGGCGCCGACTACTGGGACTTCGATACGCTGTTCGGCGCCGAGGAAGCCAGTGCCGCGGTGGTGCCGCCGGCCGAGCTGCTGCGTTCGATCGACGCGTTGGTCGCCACGGGCGGCACCCAGTTCTACGTGGAAATCCGCAGCAAGCCGGGCAAGCGCACGCCGCGACCGCAGGGCGATGCCGCCGTGGCCGATCCGTTCGACGATTGAGCGCGGGCGGCGCCGCTCCCTGCCGGAGCGGAGGCGGGTGGCCTTCGGGCCATCGGCCGCGCTGATCGATGCGGGGGCGTTCGGCTGGTGTCGCGGCTGAAGCCGCTCCTACAGTGACGCCGGCCAGCTTCTGTGGGAGCGGCTTCAGCCGCGACCGACAGGATCGGCGCGCGCAATGCATCGGATCGCTCGCAACCGCCACTGCGCGCAATAGCGCGCGCATCTCGCGCTACCGGCCGCGACCAGCGCCGCGAACGCGGTCACTCCTTCGCAGGCAGCGCGCCGCCCTGCGCAGTCGCCGCGCGCAGCTTGTCCTTCTTGCTCGGGCGCTTGCCCTTGATGCCGCCGGTCTGCGGCGCTGTCGCGGCGGCGGGCGCGGCCGTCTGCGTCGGTTCGAAACCGGCGACGCGCTCGCGCGGCACGCGCAGCTGCTGGCGCTTTTCGATCAGGCGCAGGTGCGCCTCGCTGGCCGCGTCGACGAAGCTCACCGCCAGGCCGTCGGCGCCGGCGCGCCCGGTGCGGCCGATGCGGTGGGTGTAATCGGCAGTGGCGCGCGGCAAATCGTAGTTGACTACCACCGGCAGCTGCGCGATGTCCAATCCGCGCGCGGCCACGTCGGTGGCGACCAGGACCTGCACCTGGCCGCTCCTGAAGCCGGCCAGCGCCTGGTTGCGGCGGCCCTGGCTCAGCTCGCCATGGAACGGCTGCGCCAGTACGCCGGTCTTGCCGAGCTTCTCGGCCAGGTTGTCGGCGCCGCGCTGGCTGGCCACGAACACCAGCGCCTGCGGCCAGGCCTCGCTGTGCAGCAGGTGCCGCAGCAGCGCGGTGCGCTGCGCGCTGTCGACCTCGATCGCGCGCTGGCGGATCGTCGCCGGGGCCGCGGCGGCCGCGTCCTCGCCGATGCGCCGCGGTCCGCGCAGCAGGCGCCGCGCCAGCACCTCCACTTCGGCCGGGAAGGTGGCCGAGAACAGCAGGGTCTGCCGGCGCCGCGGCAGCAACGCCAGGATCCGGCCCAGTTCGGCTTCGAAGCCCAGCGCCAGCAGGCGGTCGGCTTCGTCCAGCACCAAGATGCCCACCGCGCCCAGATCCACGGCGTTGTGCGCGACCAGATCGAGCAGCCGGCCCGGGGTGGCCACGACGATGTCGGCGCCGCCGCGCAGCTTCAGCATCTGCGGATTGATCGAGGCGCCGCCGGCGACGGTGGCCACCTTGACGCGCCGCGGCAGGTAGCGGCCCAGCGCCTGCAGGGTGTCGCCGACCTGCGCGGCCAACTCGCGGGTCGGCACCAGCACCAGACCGCGCACGCGGCGGCTGGCCGGCGCCAGCGCCGCGCGCTGCAGCAGCGGCAGCGCGAACGCGGCGGTCTTGCCCGAGCCGGTCGCGGCGCAGGCCAGCAGATCGTCGCCGCGCAGGATCGGCGCGATCGCCTGTGTCTGGATCGCGGTGGGCGCGGTATAGCCGGCGGCGTCGAGCGCGCGGGAGAACGCGGGCAGCAGCTCGGGGGCGAGGCCCAGCGTGGCGAATGGCATGCAGCGAGGTCCGGAAGGAGGGCGGCGGAACCGATGCCGTCGCGATGCTCCGCGGCGGACGTAGCCGCGCAGCCTACCCGCAGCCGCACGCCTATGCGAGGCGTACGCGCCTGCGGATTTCCAATTGCCGCCATTGGAGAGACGTTCGGTCAGGGCAGCGGACAGCTGCGGCATGCCCTGGCGTCATGCGCGAAGCGGTCGCGATCGCCGCTGCTGCAGGCAAGGCGACGTGCGGAAAACCTGGCGGCGTGCTTGATCGCTGCCGAACCGGTCGTGCGTGGCAACACCGTGCGCCGGCGCCTCGCCATGCGCAGTGGCGATAGCGCGGTGCGCGGACTTCCTTGCGAGGCCGCGTTGCCACGCTGCCGCACGGACATCCTTCCCGGGATGGCCGTGCGGCGGGTAGTGCCGGTCGCCGCGCTTACTGGCAGGTCACGCCGACCGCACTGAACGCGGCGGTCACCGCCGCCACCGAGCGGCCCAGGTCGCTGGCCGCGGTGCGCACGCCGCAGGCGCCGCTGTTGAAGCTGGTGCTCGGGGTCCAGTACAGGCGGTTGGCGCGGGCGAACACCTCGAAGGCGGTGCGCGTGTTCCAGCCGGAGGTGGTGGCCAGCTTGTAGAACGCCTTGTTGTAGACGCCGGAGGAGTAGTGCACGTCCAGCCCGCTGCGGTAGTTGGCGGCGTTGTCGATCGAGGAGCCGTCCTGCGGCGGATTGGCCATGTAGCGCAGCGCGCCGTTGGACTTGAAGATCTCCGGGCCGACCAGGAAATCGTTGCTGCCCTTGAGGTAGTACTCGGTCGCCTCGCCGGCGATGTCCGAATACGCTTCGTTGATGCCGCCGGACTGGCCGGAGTAGGTGAGGCCGGAGTTCTGTTCGGTGAAGCCGTGCGAGACCTCGTGGCCGGCCACGTCGATGCTGACCAGCGGATAGAAGCGGGTGCTGCCGTCGCCGAAGGTCATCGTCGAACCGTTCCAGAACGCGTTCTCGTAGCGCGTGCTGTAGTGCACCCGCATCACCAGCTGGAAGCTCAGCGGCGCCACGCCGGCATAGGCGCGGTACATCTTCTCGATGATGCCGCCGAAGTAGTGCGCGTCGTTGATCGGCGAATAGGCGCCGTTGATGGCCTTGTAGGTGTTGCGCGGGCAGGCGAACTGGTAGGCGGTGCTGCCGGAGGTGCCGCCGTTGAGGTTCACCGACTTGACCGTGCTGTTCTGCATGCGGCAGCTGTCGTCCACCTCGAGGAAGCCGTGGATGCTGCCGCTGGTGCCGTATTCGTACTGCCCGGTCTTGGCGTTGCCGCCGGGGCCGGTGGCGTCGCGGGTGGTCAGGCCGTCCCACTGCCGCAGGATCGCGCCGCTGCGCGCATCGACGATCACGAACGGCCGGGTCGGCGCGCCGCCCTGCGGCGCATCGGCGAAGAACGACACCACGTAGGCCACGTGTGCGCGGTCGTCGTCGTCCAGGTAGATCATCTGCGGCGCCTGCGCGCGCTCGATGCGGCGCGCGGCCAGCGCCTCGCCAAGCGCGGCGCGCTTGGCCACGTCCAGTGCGCGGTTGGCCGGCAGCAACGCGCTGGCCGCCGCGGTGGTCGTGGCCGGCAGCTCGCTGGCCAGGCCCGCCACCGAGCGTCCGAACAGGCTGCGCACGCTGCCGTCGCTGCGCTCGCTGACCACGACGTGTTCGCCCCAGATCGGCACGCCGCGGAAGGTCTGCTGGTAGCGGCTGTGCACGGTGCCGTCGTCGTCGGTGCTGCTGCTCAGCAGGCTCAGCGCGGACTCGGCATCCAGGCCGATCAGTTCGGCATGGCGCACCGCGGCCGCGGCGGGCACGCCGCCCAGGCTGGTGGTGGCGGCCTTGTACTGCACGTTGAGCGTGCCGAGATCCTTGCCGTGCAGGTCCACGCGCTCGGCGGCCGTGGCGGAGGTGGCGGCGAGGGCGAGCAGCAACGGCGACAGCAGCGCGAGCGGGCGGTGGCGGCGGATGGACTGGGGCATCTTCGAGTTCCTCGCAAGTGATAGGGAATGTCGTGCCGGCGCGGCTGCGCATGGCGGCCACGGTGGTTGCGGTTGTGTGCGGAAGTGCGGCGGCGTTGCGGCCAATGGCGCGGTGCCGTCCCCCTGGCAACGACCATAACGACGCGGTTACGGGCCGTGGTAGACAGCGTTTGTTCAGGCTTTCGATTTGGGATGGGAAGCTGGATGTGCGACTCGCGCACGCGCGCCAGGGCGCTACGCCGCATGGCGCTGCGTGCGGAGCGGGTGGCGTCGACGGTGTGGGCTGCGACTGCGCCAAACGCACATAAAGGTTAGTGCGTACAAGCACTGAAAAAGATAATCGGGCTGCCTTTCGTCCGTATGGGAGGTGCTGCCGGCAGGAGTGCAAGCAGCGCTGCGGCGAGAGCGGGGCGAGTCCTGGGGAAGTCAAGAAAACGTGCGAAAAATCAGCCGTTTTCTGGCGAATCGCGCACAGTGTGGAAGCTTGATTTACGTACTTTCGCGTACTGTAAAACGCTGGCGTACGGCCTTCGCGGTGGGAGTGCAGTTAATCGGTAGACATGGGCGATCCAAAATGCGTGGCAAGTCACTGTTGGGACCATTGGCGATTGCCGCCGCGAACTCCGGATTGCTATATATCGGCCGCGTTTCGTCGGTGCGTTGCTGGTGCCGACGCGTGTCTTTCCTTCCCCCGGGGATCGCAACGCCATGACCTCTTCGCTCCTGCGGCCGATCTCGGCTGCATTCGCCGCGGCGGTACGCGCGTCCCGGCCGCGGCGTTCGTCCGTCGCCACGGCGCGCCATCGCCTGCGTGGCTGCCTCGCGCGCCGCGTGCTGGGGATGGCATTTGCCGCGGTCGTGCTGGCCGCGCCGCCGCTGTCGGCGCAGGCGCCGGATATCCAGGCGCTGCGGCAGGCGGCCACCGGCGCGCGTTTCAGCTTCGGTCATTCCACCTATCGGCTGATCCCTGGCGCGGTGGTGCGACTGCGTGCCGACGCTGGCCTGCGCGATCGGCGCAGGGTGCCTGCCGCCGACGGGGTGGTGGCGCAGATCGGTCCGTACGCGATCCTGCTCGGGCGCGATGCGCGCAACGCGGCGCCGGTACCACGCGATCCGTCCAGGCAGGACGAACGGCTGGCCGCGGCGATCAACGAGCTGACCGAGCAGACCGTGCTGGTCGCGCCCAAGCTCAAGCTGTTCGGGACCACGCCGGCCGTGGTCGAAGCGCTGGCGCACAGGACCGGCGGCACCCTGGTCTACGCCTCGGCGATCGACGGCAGCGCGGTGATCGGCTACGGCTCGGTCGAGGCCGCGCATGCGGCGCTGGTGCAGTTGCAGCAGGCCCGCGGCGTGGCCGAGGTGGCGCTGCAGGTGATCCAGGCCTTCGACGAGCGCAACTGATGGGGGCAGCGCCGCCGCCTCGTCGCGAGGCGGCGGCGCGGTTCGCTCAGCCGGGCAGGGCCAGATCGTCGATCATCGCGCGCAAGAAGCGCGCCGCCTCGCCGCCGGTGCAGGCGCGGTGGTCGAAGCTCAGCGACAGCGGCAGCAGCTTGTGCGTTTCCACGCCGCCCATCACCGGCACCAGTTGGTGGCGGGCGCGGCCGGCGGCGACGATCGCCACGCACGGCGGCACCACGATCGGGGTGGCGTAGCGGCCGGCGAACATGCCGAAGTTGGACAGCGAGATGGTGTAGCCGCTCAGTTCGGACGCGGCGATGCTGCGCGTCTCCACCTGCTGGCGCAGGCGGTTGACGCCTTCGCGGATGCCGCGCGCGTCGAGCATGTCGGCATTGCGCAGCGCCGGCACGAACAGGCCGTCGTCGGTGTCCACGGCGATGCCGATGTCGACCTGCGCGTGCAGGGTGCGGGTCAGCGCGTCGCCGTCGAACCAGGCATTGAGCGCCGGCACCGCCTGGCAGGCGGCGACGATCGCGCGCACCAGGCGCACGGTCATGTCGTTGCCCGGGGCCCAGGCGTGGACGTCGGCGTCGTCGTTGAGCGTGGTCAGCACCACCTCGCGATGCGCCTGCGCCATCACCCGCGCCATGTTGCGGCGCACGCCCTTGAGCGGCTCGGGCTGGCCGTGCGCGGCGGGGCCCGGCGGCTGCGTGCGCATCGGCTTGCCGGTGGCGGACAGCGGCGTGCGTGACGACGTCGGGATTGCTGCCGTTGTTGCTGTTGTCGGAGCGGCTTCAGCGGCGGCTTGCGGTGGGCGTGTGGTCGCGGCTGAAGCCGCTCCTACACCGGCCGAACCGTTCGCTGCCGCCTGCTTCACGTCGGCCAGGGTCACTGCGCCGTCGCCGCCGCTGGCGCGCACCCGTGCCAGGTCCACGCCCAGTTTCTTTGCCAGCGCGCGCACCGACGGCATCGCGCGGACCCCGCCGACCGAGACCGTGCGCTCGCTGTGCACGGCGTTGGAGCTCTGCATCGCGCCGACCACGGTGCCGGCGTCGTCGCGTGCGCCATCGCCTGGTGCCGCGTCGGCGTCGCGCAGTTCGCCGCCGGTGTCGGAGGCGATGACGCGGTCGTTGTCGCCCGGCGCATCGGCGCCGGCGCCCTTGCCCGGGCCGGCCGGCGCGGGGCCGCCGTGGTGGTGGCCGGTGTCCTGGCCTTCGGCGCGCTGCGGCATGCTGGCGTCGGGCGCGAACTGCGCCAGCATGCTGCCGGTGACGACGATGTCGCCCGGCGCACCGGCCAGCTTCAGCACCTTGCCCGACACCGGCGAGGGCACTTCGACCACTGCCTTGGCGGTTTCCATCGACACCAGCGGCTCGTCGAGCTGGATGGTGTCGCCTTCCTTGACGAACCATTCGACGATGGTGGCGTCCGGCAGGCCTTCGCCCAGGTCGGGCAGATTGAAGTTCTTGGTTTGGCTCATGTGGTCTCTTCCAGCAGTTCCAGGTCGCGCGCCGGCAGCCAGCCCTGCACGCCATCGGCGCGCTCGGCCCACCACCAGTCGCCGTATTCGTAGTGCAGGGTCACGGTGTCGCCCTGCACGGCATCCAGTTCGCGCGCGTCGTAGTCGCGCAGCGCTTCGGCGTGGCCGTCGCCGGTGGCGCGCAGCCAGGCCAGCGGCGCCCAGCCGGCGTTGCCGGCCGCGGTCGTGGTCCAGACGAAGGCGGGCCATTCCTCGTCGCGCACGCCCAGCACCACCCGCTCGCCGGCGGCGAAGCGGATCGGGTGCGGGTAGGCGGCGCGGTAATCGCTGAGCAGGCGCGCCTGCATGTCAGCCTGCGGCGACGGCACGCTTGGCCGCCGCGACGATCTTGTCCACGCTCGGCAGGTATTTCATCTCCAGCCGGAACAAGGGAATGTGGGTGTCGTAGCCGGTCACCCGCTGCACCGGCGCGACCAGGTCGTACATCGACTGCTCCGCCAGGCGCGCGGCGATCTCGGCGCCGAAGCCGGCGCTGCGCGGGGCTTCCTGCACGATCACGCAGCGGCCGGTGCGCGCCACCGATTCGGCGATGGTGTCGAAGTCCAGCGGACGCAGCGTGGCCACGTCGATGACCTCGGCGCTGATGCCGTCGGCGGCCAGCTTGTCGGCCGCTTCCAAGGCTTCCTTGACCTGCGCGCCCCAGGCGACCAGGGTCACGTCGCTGCCCTCGCGCAGCACGAAGCACACGTCCAGCGGCAGCGCCTCGCCGTCGTCGGCGACCACTTCCTTGTACTGGCGGTACAGGCGCTTGGGCTCCATGTAGATCACCGGATCCGGCTCGCGGATCGCCGCCAGCAGCAAGCCGTAGGCGCGCTGCGGCGAGGACGGCAGCACCACGCGCAGGCCCGGCACGTTGGTGAAGATGGCCTCGTTGGCTTCGCTGTGGTGCTCCGGCGCGCGGATGCCGCCGCCCCACGGCACGCGCAGCACCATCGGGCAGTGCAGGCGGCCGCGGGTGCGGTTGCGCAGGCGCGCGGCGTGGCAGATCAGGTGATCGACCATCGGATAGACGAAGCCGTCGAACTGCGCCTCGGCCACCGGCTTCATGCCCTGCGCGGCCAGGCCGACGGTCAGGCCGGCGATCGTGGTTTCGTCCAGCGGCGTGTCCAGCACGCGCTGCGCGCCGAAGCGCTGCTGCAGGCCGGCGGTGGCGCGGAACACGCCGCCGTTGACGCCCACGTCCTCGCCCAGCACCAGCACCGACGGGTCGTGCTGCAGTTCCCAGGCCAGGGCCTGGGTAACGGCTTCGATCAGGGTGATGGGGGTGCTGGTCATGGACTGGTCTCCGCGCGCTGTGGCCGCGCTGTGGGCGGTGCCGGCCGCATGCGCGGCGGCCGTGTCGGCAAGGCGAGGGCTGAGCTCATCCATGGCGCTGCTCCAGGGCGATGGCGTCGGCGCGCTGCGCGAGCAGGTCCGGCGGCGGATCGGCATACAGGTAATCGAACATCGCTTCCACTGGCTGCACCGGGGTGGCCAGGTAGGCATCGACCTCGATGTCGACCAGACGCGCGCATTCCTGCTTCCACGTCGCTTCCTCGGCCTCGTTCCACAGGCCCTGCGCGGTCAGCCAGGTGCGCAGCCGGGTCAGCGGCTCGCGCTCCCAGGCCTGCTTGACCTCGGCCTCGTCGCGGTAGCGGCGCGCGTCGTCGGCGGTGGTGTGGTCGGACAGGCGGTAGGTCATGAATTCGACGACCGTGCCGCCCTGGCCGCTCAGCGCGCGCTCGCGTGCCTGGCGCATCGCCTCCAGCACCGCGATCAGGTCGTTGCCGTCCACCTGCAGGCAGTGCAGGCCGCCGGCCAGGCCCTTCTGCGCCAGGGTCTGCGCGCCGGTCTGCGCCGCGCGCGGCACCGAGATCGCCCAGCCGTTGTTGATCACGCACAGGATCAGCGGCAGCTGGTAGGCGCCGGCGGAATTGAGCGCGGCATAGAAATCGGTCTTCGAGGAGCCGCCATCGCCGCAGGTGGCGACCGCGACATGGCCTTCGCCGCGCAGCTTGAACGCCAGCGCCGCGCCGGCGGCATGCAGGCACTGGGTGGAGATCGGCACGCAGATCGGGAAGTCCCTGGCGGCGTCGGAATCGCGCAGGAAGTCGCTGCCGCGCTCGTCGCCGCCCCAGTACAGCAGCACCTCGCGCGGGCGCACGCCGCGCATGAACATGGCGCCGTATTCGCGGTAGCTGGGCGCCAGCACGTCGCCGCTGCGCATCGAGGCGCCGATGCCGATGTGGGTGGCTTCGTGGCCCAGGCACGAGGCGTAGGTGCCGAGCTTGCCGGTGCGTTGCAGGGCCACGGCCTTGCTGTCGAAGGTGCGCACGTAGAGCATCTGCTTGAACAGCGCCAGCAGGGTCTGCGGGTTGGCCGAATCGGCCGGGAGGGCGTCGCGGGCCGGTTGGCCGTCCGCGTCGAGGTACTGCAGGTATTCGATTTCGAACTGGGCGGCGATGGTCATGACAGCGGCACTCTCGACAACAAGTTTCAAATGATATGACTCGGCATGTTAAGGAAGGCGTGCACAAAAGCCGTCCTGCACCGCAGCACGGTATCTTGCTGGATTGCAGCAAAAACGCGCGCTGTGTGGGTTGTACGCACTGCTGGCGTTCACTTGGGGGATTGCTGCGTTGCGGTGGGCGAGTGCGCGGTGGGGAGGGATGTCTATCGGTGGACGTTTCGGGTTTGGCGTGATGGCGGGTTGCCGTCGTGTTCGGGCGACTGCGCAAAAGCAATGGCGACGGCTTGAGCAAGAGCAAGATCAAGAGCTTTCGCGCCGGTCGGCGCGAGTCACTTTTGTCTTGGCAAAAGTAACCAAAACCGCTCCCGCCCGACACGAGCCGGTGCGATGGAGCCGCACCGGTCCCCCGCGCTCCTCGCGGCGAACGGCACGGCGCCCAAACTCGCTTCGCTCAAACAGGGGCGCCTCTTCGGCCGCTCGCCACTGCGGTGCTCGGCTCGCTTTAAGGCGGGACGTTTTAACAGCAACAGCAACAGCTAACGGCAACAGCAAGAGCTCGAGCGATAGCGAAAGGCTCGAGGCGGGAGGGAAGGCTGCACTCGCATGGAGGGCGAGGTTCGGCTGTTCCCTTCTCCCGTCGGGACCATGGCCCCCTTTTCGGGGGAAGGTGCCCCGCAGGGGCGGATGAGGGTACGGGCGCAGCCTCGTGCACCGAAACTCCGCGAGGCGCTACGCGCCGTACCCTCACCCCAACCCCTCTCCCGAGGGGAGAGGGGCTTCGACAGCGGAGGTTCGAGGGCTACTGCTGCTTCTGGAGCGACGGCAAAAGAAAAGGGCGCGGCTTGCGGCCGCGCCCTTGTTCTGCCCGAAGGCGGTTGCGCTCAGCGGCCGATGCGGGTGCTGAAGCGTGCCGTGTTGTCGGACGGGTCGGCATCGGCCGAGGCGGAGCTGGCGCTGGCCTCGATCACGATGTTGCGGTCGGCCGGCAGCGGGCGGGTCGCCGTGGTCAGGGTGAACGCGGTGCTCGTGCCCGGCGCCAGGTCGGCGCGGGTGCTGCACTGGTACTGCGCGCTGCGCAGGCCGTGGGCCTGGCGCACGCATTGCCAGCCGCGCGGCGGCACCAGCAGCGACAGCACCGACAGCGTGTTGCCGCTGACGGTCAGGCTGGCGCGCTTGACCGGCGCATTGCCATGGTTGCTCAGGGCGATGCGGTAGTTGGCGCTGAACGCGATCAACGGCAGCATCGCCGGGCCGTCGATGCGCACCGCCAGGTTGCCGGCGGGCGCAGCCTGCACGGCCACCGCGGCGCTGGCGCCGTTGTTGCCGCCGTTCGGGTCCTCGGTCTGCGAGGCGACCGACGCGGCCAGGGTCAGCGAACGGCCGACCAGGTCGGCCGTGGCCGGCACCGCCACGTCGAAGCGCGGCGTGGCGCCGGCGGCGAGCTGCGTCGTGGTGCAGGTCACCACGGTCTGCGCGGCCACCTCCGGCGCGGCGCAGTCCCAGCCCGGGGCGGCGGTCACGGTCGGGGTCACCGCCGCATCCAGGGCGAAGGCGACCGCGGCGAAGCGGGCCGCATCCGGGCCGGCGTTGCCGAGCTCGACGCTGTAGCGGATCGTGTCGCCGGCATAGACCGCGGCATTGGCGGCGTTGGCGGTCACGCTCAGGTCGGCGCGCTGCAGCGGCTTGAGCTTGAGCAGCACCACCGCCGGATCGTGGTCGGACAGCCGCGCCGGCGAGTTGGCGTCGTTGCGCGCGGTGGCCGGGAAGTCGGCGTTGAGCCGCGCGTGGCCTTCGCTCAGCGTCGCCACCTGCGCCGAGTTCATCAGCGCGCGGTTGGCCAGGATGTGGTCCAGCGACTGCACGTTGCCGTCGTAGGCGTAGGAGTAGCTCTGGTCCGGGGTCGACAGCAGGGTCAGGTTGTACAGGTCCGGCGTGACCAGATCGGCGCCGTCGCCGTCGACCACGGTCTGCGCGTCGGCCGACGGCAGGCCGGTGACCGTGCCCATCGCATCGACGTAGCCGTCGTTGAACTCGAAGGCGTTGAAGTCGCCCATCACCAGCAGCTGTTCGCCGGGATCGGCCACTTGCCGCGCCTGCAGCAGGTTGGCCAGGAACACCGCCTGCGCCTGGCGCTTGGCGCGGATGCGCAGGCCGCTGGCGTCGTCGGTCTCGGCGCCGTTGAGCGAGCGCTGGTGCACCTCGACCACGGTCAGCGGCAGCGTGCGGCCGTCGGCGAAATGCACGATCGCCTTCAGCAGCAGCGGCGGGCGGTCGTTGAGCAGGCTGGTGCCGCCGGCCGGCTCGGTCCAGGTGGTGGCCTTGCCTTCCTGGCTGACCGAGAGCACTTCGACGCGGGCGATGCCGGCGCCGACCGCCGCGGTCTTGACCAGGAAGCCGACGTCGATGCCGCCGACGTCGTTGCCTTCCTGCAGGTACGCCACGTACTGCGGATCGGGCTGGCCGGCGGCGACCGCGTCGGTGTTGATGCGTGTGGCCAGGGTCTGCAGCACGCTCAGGCTTTCCACTTCCACCGTGCCCAGGATGTCGGGCGTGTTGAGGTAGTTGCGGATCGCCAGCGAGGCCTTGTTGAGCCGCGCCTGGTAGGCGGCCGCGGTCAGCACCGGTTCGCCGATCGCCGGGTCGTTCTGGTCGTCGAAGAAGCGCTCCATGTTGTAGGTGGCGACATTGACGTCGTCGGCCTGCGGCGCCGGAGCCGGCTTGGGCTGGTCGGCGCCGTTGCATTGCACGGTGGGCGCGGTTTCCGGGTAGATCGTGTAGCGGCGGAAGCTGTAGTCCAGCGGGCCGCTGACGCCGAGCACCACGCAGCCGCCGGCCACGTCGATGCGCTCGCCGCCGAGGCCGGCGCTGCCCACCGCGATCACCTGCGGGTTGGTGTTCCAGCGCGGCACGTCGGCCGGCGCGCCGGCCGGCAGCGGGTCGGGCTGCTGCACGCCGGCCGTGCGCCAGGCGCGGGGCAGGCCGGTGACCACGGCATGGAACACGCCGTTGCTGCTGGCGGTGGCGTTGGTCTCGTTCACGCTGCCGCCGGTGGGCGCGTTGACGGTCAGGCTGGGCACGGTCACGCGCATGCCTTCCAGGCGCTCGAGCTGGTCGTAGGCGCCGTTCGGGTCGGGGAAGCTGGTGGTCAGCGTCACCGCGGCCGGCAGCGGATTGCCGGTGGACTGCAGCAGCACGGTCGGTGTGCCCAGTTCGGTCAGCGGCGGCTGGGTCGGGTCGGCGCTCGGCACGTATTCGAGCACGGTGGCCTGCACGCGCACCGCATTGCCCACCGCGGCCTCGGCCGGCGGTGCGCTGCCGGTGTAGACGTAGATGCCTTCGGAGGTCTGCGGATCGGCATCGGCCTGGTCGTCCGGCGCCTGCAGGAAGAAGCCGGCGCTGCGCCGCGCGGTGACGATGCCGCTGGTGGCGACCACCTGCCCGACCAGCGGCGACCGCGCGCCGCTGCCCTGGATGCTGTGGATCGGCACCAGGTTGAAGTCGTCGTTGAGGATCACCCCGCTGGCGGTCAGCGTGGCCGGCAGGGCGCCGCTGATGCCGGTGATGTCGAGGTAGAAGGTCTCGTCGGGTTCGTTGGCGGTGTCGCCATTGACCAGCACGCTGACCTGCGCGCTGCTTTCGCCGGCGGGAATGGTCACGGTGGTCGCGGCCACGGCCTGGTAGTCGCTGCCGGCGCTGGCGCTGCCATCGCGGGTGGCGACGCTGAAGCTGACCCCGCCGCTGCCGGCCGGTTGGCTCAGGGCGATGGTGAACACGAACGCGGTGCTGCCGCTGTCGCCTTCGCCGCGGCTGACGTTGGCGACGCTGGCCACCGGCTGGTTGCCGCCGCCGCACAGGTTGACCGCCGCCGCCGTATTGCGCGGGGTCGGCGCGCCGGTGGCGAAGTCGGCGTTGTTGTTGTCGCTGTCGCTGCAGCCGCCGTTGCCGCGCAGCACCGCCAGGGTGTTGCTCGGCGCGGCGGTCGGCGCGCTGCCTTCGGCGCAGCTGGCGCTGCTGCCGTAGCCGACGAAATCGACGTTGCCGGCGGGGCAGGCGCCGCTCAGCGCGGTCGCCGCATTGCTCAGCGCGATCTTGCCGGCAGTGCCGCTCATCGCGGTGGTGCCGGTGGCGTCCGGGGTCGGCAGCGCGGTGCTGCCGCCGCTGCCGTCGGCCTGCTTGACCAGATAGTAGCCGCCGGCGGGGATGCTGCCGCTCAGCGTGGTGACCTGCCAACTGCTGCCGGCGGCCGAGGCGTACTGCACCGACCAGCCGGCCAGGCTCACCGCCTGGTTGCCGTTGTTGTGCAGTTCGATGAAATCGCTCTTGTAGGTGGCGCCGCTGTTGCCGCCACCGCCATAGACCTGGCTGATGACGACCTGGGCCTGGCCGGTTCCGGCACAGGCGAGCGCGCACGACAACACTGCAGCACGAAGCAGCATGGTTCGCATGACGAAGACTCTCCCCAATCCTTGAAGACGTGGAATACCGCGGATGACGATCGGGCGCCCCCCAAGGCGCTGGCCCGATTCTGCCCGAGTTTGGCGCCGGCCGCTGACCGGGATGTGACAGGCGTCGCTGCGGTACCCTTGCCGGCCCCGGATCGCCGTTGCCGCCCATGCCCGTCGAACAGAACCAGCGCCCGCTCGAAGCCGGCATCCACACCGACCTGGAAGGCCGCGTCACCTACGGCGGCTACCTGCGGCTGGACCAGCTGCTGTCCGCGCAGCAGCCGCTGTCGGACCCGCCGCACCACGACGAGATGCTGTTCATCATCCAGCACCAGACCTCCGAGCTGTGGCTGAAGCTGCTGGCGCACGAGCTGCGCGCGGCGATCATGCACCTGCAGCGCGACGAGGTCTGGCAGTGCCGCAAGGTGCTGGCGCGCAGCAAGCAGGTGCTGCGCCAGCTGACCGAGCAGTGGTCGGTGCTGGAGACGCTGACCCCGTCCGAATACATGGGCTTCCGCGACGTGCTCGGCCCGGCCTCGGGCTTCCAGTCGCTGCAGTACCGCACCATCGAGTTCCTGCTCGGCAACAAGAACGAACAGATGCTGCGCGTGTTCGGCCATGACCCGCACGGCCAGGCGGCGCTGCAGGCGGTGCTGGAAGCGCCCAGCCTGTACGAGGAATTCCTGCGCTACCTGACCCGCTTCGGGCATGCGATTCCCGAGCAGTACCGGGCGCGCGACTGGCGCCAGCCGCATGTCAGCGATCCGCTGCTGCGGCCGGTGTTCGAGCGCATCTACGAGAACACCGACCGCTACTGGCGCGAATACGCGCTGTGCGAGGACCTGGTGGACCTGGAGACCCAGTTCCAGCTGTGGCGCTTCCGCCACATGCGCACGGTGATGCGGGTGATCGGCTTCAAGCGCGGCACCGGCGGCTCCAGCGGCGTGGGCTTCCTGCAGCAGGCGCTGGCGCTGACCTTTTTCCCCGAGCTGTTCGAGGTGCGGACCTCGGTGGGGCTGCTGGACGGGCGCGATGCGGCCACGCCGGGACCGGCCGCCGGCAGTGCGGAATCCGGGGCCTGAGGGCGCACGCCGGCGCACGCGCATGCATGCCCGGGAGACATGACCCGACGCAGCCCGAGGGGGCGCTTGCGAATCCCCACTCCCCACTCCCCAATCCCGGCCATTTGACGCCAGCGCCAACTGTCGGTGATGCTCGCCCGTTCCCCGGCCCGGCCGGGAATCGCCCCAGCCCATACTGAATACGCAAGGGAACACCGCATGAGCGTTGACGACGTCGCGTCGCACCCCCCAGCCTCACCGCCGCAGCCGCCAGCGCAACCGCCCGAATTCAAGACCCTGCTGGGCCATCCACGGCCATTGTGGCTGCTGTTCATGACGGAATTCTGGGAGCGCTTCGCGTTCTACGGGATTCGCTGGGCGCTGACCCTGTACATCGTCGCCGAGTTCTTCCAGGGCTCCGGCGCGGGCGAGGCCCCGGCCAACCGGCTGTACGGCGCCTACCTGGCGCTGGTCTACGCCTCGGCGCTGTTCGGCGGCTTCGTCGCCGACCGGCTGATCGGCTACCAGCGCTCGCTGCTGATCGGCGCGGTGGTCATGTCGGTGGGCCTGTTCCTGATCGCGGTGCCGAACGAAGAGGTGTTCAAGATCGGCCTGGCCACGATCATCGCCGGCAACGGCCTGTTCAAGCCGAACGTGTCGACCATGGTCGGCAAGCTGTATCCGCTGAACGATCCGCGCCGCGATTCGGGCTTCACCATCTTCTACATGGGCATCAACGCCGGCGGCTTCTTCGCGCCGATCCTGACCGGCCTGCTGGCCGACAAGCTGTTCGGCACCGAGGCGATGCCGGCCTACAAGTACGTGTTCATCGCGTCGGGCATCGGCATGCTGATCAGCCTGGTGTGGTTCTGGATCGGACGCCACCAGCTCGGCGCGGTCGGCCGGCCGCCGGCCGGCGGCGAGGGCATGGGGCGCACGATCGGGGTGCTGTTGGCGACGCTGGTGGTGATCCCGGTGGCCTACGGCCTGCTGCTGATCGATGCCGGCATCCTCGGCTGGATCCTCACAGCACTGTTCGTCGCGTTGTGCGCGATGATCCTGGTCGAAGGCATCCGCGAGGGCCGCGTGCCGCGCGACCGCTCGATCGCGATGCTGATCGTGTTCGTGTTCAACGTGATGTTCTTCATGTTCTTCGAGCAGGCCGGCAGTTCGTTCAACTTCCTGGCGCAGAACATCGTCGAGCGCGACCTGGGCGGCTGGATGTTCCCGGTCGGCTGGTTCCAGTCGGTCAATACGCTGGCGATCCTGGTGCTGGGCCCGGTGTTCGTGTGGCTGTGGGTGGCGCTGAAGTCGTCCAACCCGTCGATCCCGCGCAAGTTCGGCCTGGGCCTGATCTTCAACGGCCTGGCCTTCGCGCTGCTGATGTTCGCCTTGTCCTCGCTGGTCGACGGCTCCGGCAAGATCCCGTTCTGGACCCTGTTCATGGTCTACGTGATCCAGACCGTGGGCGAGCTGTGCCTGTCGCCGATCGGCCTGTCGATGACCACCAAGCTGGCGCCGACCAAGGTCGTGGGCTTCGCGATGGGCGGCTGGTTCCTGTCCACCGCGATCGGCAACAACCTGTCCGGCATCTTCGCCGCAGGCGTCAGCGGCGAGACCGGGATGACCGTGGACTCGGCGCTGAAGGGCTACACTTTCGGTTTCTGGGCCCTGCTCGGCTCGGGTGTGTTGTTGTTCCTGATTGCACCGCTGATCAACAAGTTGATGCACGGTGTCAAATGACGTGAGGTAGATCGCAATGTCGAACAAGACGATCAAGACGATAGGCAGCGTGGCTGCGCTGATGCTGGCCCTGGGCGGCTGCGGCAAGGCGCCTGCGCCGGAGCCGGAACAGGCGCCGGCCAAGCCGCTGGACACCTCGGTGCAGAAGCCGCCGGTGGCCGATCCGAACCAGCCGGTGGCTTCGGGCAACACGCCCGCCGCCGCCGATGTGGCCGCGGCGGCGGCGCTGGGCGCGCAGTTCGATCCGAACCGCGATCCGGCCAACGACCTGGAAACGGCCGAAGTGGAAGCCAAGCGCGGCGGCAAGCGCATCCTGCTCGACGTGGGCGGCGAGTCGTGCGCGCGATGCCACATCCTCGACGACTTCATCGAGGGCGACGCCGAGGTGCGCAGCTTCCGCGACGCCAACTACGTGTGGGTCAAGGTCAACTACAGCGACGAAAACAAGAACGAAGCGTTCCTGGCCCAGTACCCGAAGATCGAGGCCTATCCGCACCTGCTGGTGCTCGATGCCGACGGCAAGCTGCTGCACTCGCAGCTCACCGGCGAGCTGGAAAAGGGCGAGGGCTACGACCGCAAGAAGTTCTTCGACTTCCTCAAGCAGTGGGCGCCGCCGAAGACCTGAGCGCAGCCCGGGCGTTTTCCCGGGTCGCTGAAAGGCGCGTGCTCCCTGCAGGAGCGGCTTCAGCCGCGACGGGCGTTAGCGATAGCGTCTGTCGCGGCTGAAGCCGCTCCTACAGGGGCCCGCGGCAGCGCCCGCTTCAGGCAGGCGCCGTGCCTTCCTCACTTGCCGGTCATGCTCGGCAGCCCTTCGGCCGCCAGCCGATCGATCAGCCGGTTCAGCACGCGCTGCTCCTCCTCGTTGAACGGCGCCAGCAGGCGGCGCTCGCATTCCAGCACCATCGGCGCGATCACCTGGTAGACCTCCACCCCCGCCTCGGACAGGTGCAGCACCGAGCGGCGGCGGTCGTCGCCATGGGTCTCGCGCTGGATGAAGCCGCGTTCCAGCAATCGTGCCACCGCGCGGCTCACCGCCACCTTGTCCATCGCGGTGCGCTCGGACACCTCGCCGGCCGACAGCCCCGGGTACAGCGCCAGCACCGCCATCACCCGCCATTCGGTCACCGCCATGCCGTAGCGCTCGCCGTAGACGCGGGCGATGTTGCTGCTGATCCGGTTGGACAGCACGCTGATGCGGTAGGGCAGGAACTGCTCCAGGTCGAGCGAGGGCTGCTCGGGCGCGGGCGGGGCGTTGGGGGCGATCGACGTCATGCTGCATTGCACCTTGCTGGTGGTTTCATTTGTAACTATAACGGAGGAGACTACTGTCCATTCTCGCGAGTCTGGCGTCCGTCCGCATCCGAAATTTCGGCCGGGCGCTGCCCGCGTCCTCCAGGAGACGAGCCATGAGCGCACAACCGCAGTATCCGTCCCAGCCGGCCAACCTGGGCATGCAGGTCACCACCTTCGAGAACCCGATGGGCATCGACGGCTTCGAGTTCGTCGAGTTCGCCGCGCCGGCCGGGCAGGGCGAACGGTTGCACGCCTACTTCCGCAGCATGGGCTTCAGCGCGGTGCTGCGCCATCGCAGCCGTGCGATCACCGTGTACCGGCAGGGCGGGGTCAACTTCCTGGTCAACGAAGACCCGGAGTCGTTCGCCGCCGATTTCGCCGCCGCGCACGGGCCGTGCGCCTGCGGTTTCGCGATCCGCTTCCGGCATCCGGCCGAGGAGGTGTTCGCCAAGGTGCTGGAGAACGGCGGCGAGGCCATCGGCGACAAGGCCGACACCCGCGCGGTGCCGGCGCCGGTGGTCAAGGGCATCGGCGACTGCATGCTGTACCTGGTCGACCGCTATGGCGATAAGGGCTCGGTGTACGCCGACTTCGAACCGGTGCCCGGCGCCGAGCCGCATCCGGCTGGTTTCGGCCTGACCTTCATCGACCACCTGACCCATAACCTCTACTTCGGCAACATGCAGCGCTGGTCGGACTACTACGAGCGCCTGTTCAACTTCCGCGAGATTCGCTACTTCGACATCAAGGGCGCCAAGACCGGGCTGACCTCCAAGGCGATGACCGCGCCGGACGGCGTGGTGCGCATCCCGCTCAACGAATCGTCCGATCCGAAGAGCCAGATCAACGAATACCTGGACGCCTACCACGGCGAAGGCATCCAGCACATCGCCTGCTTCACCGACGACATCTACGAGACCGTGGAGCGGATGCGCGCGGCCGGCGTGGAGTTCCTGGATACCCCGGACGCGTACTTCGAAGTGATCGACCAGCGCATTCCCAACCACGGCGAAGACGTGGCGCGGCTGGCCAGGAACAAGATCCTGATCGACGCCGACCCGGAGACCAAGCAGCGCAAGCTGCTGCAGATCTTCACCCAGAACTGCATCGGCCCGATCTTCTTCGAGATCATCCAGCGCAAGGGCAACGAAGGCTTCGGCGAAGGCAACTTCCAGGCACTGTTCGAGAGCATCGAGCGCGATCAGATGAAGCGCGGCGTGCTCTGACGCGATACCGCGGCGAATGCCGATAAGCGCTTGAGCCCCTCTCCCATCGGGAGAGGGGTTGGGGTGAGGGTACGGTGGCTCAATGAGAGCAAACCGCCGCTCCCCACTTCAACACTGGAAAACGCACGCTTGCTGCGTCGGACTATGACCGACGCCGAACGCAAACTGTGGAGTTGCCTGAGAGGCGGCCAATTGCAAGGCTTCAAGTTTCGGCGCCAGTATCCTGTTCCTCCCTATGTCGCTGATTTTTGCTGTGTCGCATCCAGGCTGATCGTCGAGCTCGATGGCTCGCAACACGGCGAACCACGCGATGCGGCGAGAACGCGCTGGCTTGAGTCGCAAGGCTGGCGAATCGTCCGCTTCTGGAACAACGATGTGCTGCTGTCGACGGACGCCGTGATTCAGGTAATTTGCGGCGTTATGGTGGCTCCGTACCCTCACCCCAACCCCTCTCTCCCACGGGGACTTCCTTTGGTCGCCGATGGGAGAGGGGCTTGATCTCGCGAAGGCTAAAGTTCATGCATGACCATCATCGCTACATGTCCGGCTTCGGCAACGAATTCGCCACAGAGGCGGTACCGGGCGCGCTGCCGGTCGGGCAGAACTCGCCGCAGCGCGTGGCTCATGGCCTGTACGCCGAGCAGCTGTCGGGCACCGCGTTCACCGCGCCGCGCGGCGTCAACCGGCGCAGCTGGCTGTACCGGATCCGTCCGGCGGCGCTGCACGGCGGCTTCGCCGCGTACACCCAGGCTGCCGGCTTCCACAACGACTTCAATGCCGGACCGGTGTCGCCGGACCAACTGCGCTGGAGTCCGTTGCCGCTGCCGCAGACCGCGGTGGATTTCGTCGATGGCCTGTACACGATGGCCGGCAACGGTTCGGCCGAGGCGCAGCATGGCGTGGCGGTGCATCTGTACGCGGCCAACGCGTCGATGCAGGGGCGTTTCTTCTACGACGCCGACGCCGAACTGCTGATCGTGCCGCAGCTGGGCCGGCTGCAGCTGCACACCGAACTGGGCATGCTGGAGCTGGAACCGCAGGAGATCGCGGTGATCCCGCGCGGCGTGCGCTTCCGCGTCGCGCTGCCCGACGGGCAGGCGCGCGGCTACGTGTGCGAGAACTTCGGCGCGCTGCTGCGGCTGCCCGACCTGGGGCCGATCGGCGCCAACGGCCTGGCCAATCCGCGCGATTTCCTGACCCCGGTGGCCGCCTACGAGGAAGACGAAGGCGACTTCGCGCTGATCGCCAAGTTCCAGGGCCACCTGTGGCAGGCGCCGATCGCGCATTCGCCCCTGGACGTGGTCGCCTGGCACGGCAACTACGCGCCGTACAAGTACGATCTGCGCCGCTTCAACACCATCGGCTCGATCAGCTTCGACCATCCCGATCCCAGCATCTTCACCGTGCTCACCGCGCCCAGCGACACGCCGGGCACCGCCAACCTGGACGTCGCGATCTTTCCGCCGCGCTGGCTGGTGGCGCAGCACACGTTCCGGCCGCCGTGGTTCCACCGCAACGTGGCCAGCGAGTTCATGGGCCTGGTCCACGGCGTCTACGACGCCAAGGCCGAAGGCTTCGCCCCCGGCGGCGCCTCGCTGCACAACTGCATGAGCGGGCATGGCCCGGATGCGGCGACCTTCGACAAGGCCTCGCAGGCGGACCTGTCGCGGCCGGACGTGATCGCCGACACCATGGCCTTCATGTTCGAGACCCGCGCGGTGCTGCGCCCGACCGCGCAGGCATTGGCGGCGGCGCATCGCCAGCGCGACTACCAGCAATGCTGGCAGGGCCTGCGGCGCAACTTCCGCACGCCCTGAGCGCTGCGGCGCGGGCCATCCGGTCCGCGTCGCACGCGGGCCGACACCTGCGACGACGCGCTCAGGCGGCTTCCAGCGATGCGTTTAGCGGCGCGTGCAGCGGTGCCGGCAGCACCTCCAGCACGCGCTCGCGGATGCGTTGCGCATAGCGCTCGGAGGTCATTTCCGGCATCGCCCGCAGCGCGTCCGCGATCGCCTGCAGCGTGGCCGCTTCCTCGCGCGCGTCGCGCAACTGCTGCTGCAACGGGCGCGAAGCCGGATGGCGCTGCAGTTGCAGCAGGTCGAGCAGATACATGCGCGCGTTGAGCAGCGCGCGACGCGGATCCGCCGGCGCGATGGCGGGCGCGGGCGGCGTCGCGGCCGGGGGCGGTCCGGCGGTTGCGCGGCCGTCGTCCAGATAGCCCTGCCGCAACAGCGACTGCACGATCGCCGCGGCGTTGCTGCCGCCCAGCGCGGCCAGCTCGTCGACGCTGCGCTGGCCGTCGGCCAGGATCAGGACACGGCGCTGGCGCATGTCCAGCGGCGCGGCGTGGGATTGCAGTGCCGCGAGGGCGAGGGCGGTCTTGCGCGGATGCATGGTGGCGGTACCGGAAGGGAAGAAGCTTGGCGATCGGCGGTGAAACACTGATGACAGGCGACGCAGGTCGGCTGTCGTAGGAGGCGCGTTCGTGCGGCGCGACGCGATGCGGCGCTGACGCAGCCACTGCCACTGCCGCCACGAGCGATGGCGATGAGATGACGGGTCTGCATCGCGATTCCGCAATGCAGTCAGTGCATGCGCGCGGCGCGCGCGCTAGCCTATGCACTGCTCTTGCGAGGAACTGCGATGAAGCCGACCCTGCCCGCCGCTGCATTGCTGCTGCTCGCGCTGAGCGCCTGCGACAAGTCGCCGCCGTCCGCGCCACCGCCCGCGCCCGTCGCGGCGGACGATGGCGCCTTGCCGCCGCCGGCGCTGGACCAGCCCGACACCGACGTGCCCCCGGCGCAGGCCCCGGCCGCGGCGATGCCGCCGGAGATGGCCCCGGCCGAGCGTCAGCTGGCTCGCGACGATGGCTATGGCGACCTGCGCCTGGGCATGAGCGCGGCGCAGGCGCGCGCGGCCTGGGGCGGCGAACTCGATGGGCAGCCCGGCGAGACGGGCGGCTGCCACGTCCTCAGGCCGCGCTGGGCCAAGGGCGGCAACGACTTCGGCCTGATGTTCGAAGCCGACAAGCTGGTCCGCTACGACGTGCGCACCGCCAAGGAAACCGCCCCGGGCGGCGGCAAGGTCGGCATGGACCTGGCGCAACTGCGCGCGCTGTACGCTGGACGCGTGGAAGAGCAGCCGCACAAGTACATCGAAGGCGGCAAGGTCCTGCGCATCGCTGGCAGCACTGCCCAGTCCGGCGTCCTGGTGTTCGAGACCGACGCCGCGGGCAAGGCCACCTCTTGGCGCGTGGGCCTGCCGCCGCAGGTGGACTACGTTGAAGGCTGCGGCTAGCGCAGGCGTCAAGCCGGTTATCACCGCGCCTGGATTAAAGATCAACGCGTGCAGGTCGCTGCAGGGAATGCCATGTACCTATTGGACATCAGTGAGAGCTACTCGGAAATTTTCTGGTTCAAATACGACCAGACGCTCTCGCCCGACCATCTGCTGTTCATCAGTGGCGAAACGCAATCGTCGGTTGCTGCCACTCCGACCTTCAGAAACAACAAGAAAGTAAGCAAGTCGCGCCTGCTGGCGTTCGATCTCCTTCAAAGCGACACGCTCGAATTCGTCAGCCAGGCAATGGCGGAGGTGTTGCGCCAATATCCGGACGACGTTCAATTGTTTCCCGCCGACGTCTACCTCAAGGAGGAACGGTTGCAGGGCTTCCACGTCTTCAATGTGATCCAGACGGTGCCTTGCATCGACCTCGAACACTCCCGGCATGCCCCCATGTTCGGCTTTATGCCTGATGGACCTCTGCGATTCACAACGCTTCAGAGCCTGCCGCCTGAGGCCTTGGCGGGTCACCACCTCGTCCGGGCCCAGGAAAGCTCGCAGCGCATTTTCGTTTCCCAGCAGCTGAAACAGCAATGCGAGGCTTCCGGGCTTGAAGGCTTGCGGTTTGTGGACTGCTCCAACGGTATTCGAGTGTGAGATAAGCGGGGTGGGTTGGTTGATGGAAGGGCCTTGTCGCTGTTTTTTGTTTCCTTCAGGAATTCGACCGCGAGCTTGACCGGCTCGCCGGTCCGCGGGCTTTACAGGTGCGGCGGCGGCGGTTGCGATCCACGCCGCCGGCACCCTTTTCCCCCGAAGAAATCCGTCTGGCCAGCCAGCCGACCCCCGCCCGGTGGCCACGATGACGGCCGCATCATCCGCGCTGCGCATAGAATCGCGCATCGTAATGGCGAGGGGATGGGCGATGGCGAGCGCGATCGGCTTGGTGCTGGTGGGACTGCTGCTGCTGGCCTTGGGCGGCGATTCGATCGTCAAGGCGGCTTCGGGCCTGGCGCAGCGCTGCGGCGCCTCGCCGTTCGTCGCCGGCCTGCTGCTGGTGGCGTTCGGGACCTCGTTGCCGGAACTGGCGGTCAACGCGCGCGCCTACATGGTCGGCGCGCAGGACCTGGCGCTGGGCAATGCGGTCGGCAGCAACATCGCCAACCTGGGCCTGACCCTGGCGCTGGCCGCGCTGGCGGCACCGCTGCTGGTGCGCACGCGGATGCTGGCGCCGTTGCTGCTGGTGCTGGCGGTGGCGACGCTGGCACTGATCGGCTTCGGCCTGGACGGGGCGATCTCGCGCCTGGAAGGCGTGTTGCTGTTGCTGGGCTTCGTCGGCGTGGTGGTGTTCCTGCTGCGCCGCGCGCGTAGCGAGGACGCCGCGCGCCAACTCGGCCTGTCCGGCTATGCGGTGACCCGCACCGCGCTGGGCCTGAACCTGCTGCGCCTGCTGATCGCGAGCGTGCTGCTGTATTTCGGCGCCAAGCTCGTCGTCGATGCGGCGCCGCGGCTCGGTGCCGCCTGGGGCCTGTCGCCGCTGCTGGTCGGCCTGCTGCCGGTGGCGATCGGCACCGCGCTGCCGGAAGCCGCCGCCGCGATCGCCGCCGCGCGCCGCGGGCAGGGCGACATGGTGGTCGGGCATGTGCTCGGCTCCAGCCTGTTCAACCTGCTGGTGGTGATCGGCGGCATGGCGGCGCTGCGCCCGCTGCCGTTGCCGGCCTCGTTCGTGCGCCTGGAACTGCCGGCGGCGGTGGCGCTGAGCGTGGTGCTGTATCCGATGCTGCGCGGCGACATGCGCATCAGCCGCGGCGAAGGCGCGGTGCTGCTGGTCGCGTTCCTGGCCTGGGTCGGGCTGGAAGTGGCGTTGGTCGGGTAAGGCGGGGTTGGAGTCAGCCGTGCAGACGCTGCCACCTGTAGGAGCGGCTTCAGCCGCGACCGGACGTTACCGGCAACGCCCCGGTCGCGGCTGAAGCCGCTCCTACAGGACTTCGTCCACGCGGTTAGCGCTCGTCGTCCTGCTGCGCCGCCGGCGGCAGCCCTTCCTTGTCGGCATGATCGCGGCTGTCGGGCACCTGCGGCCGCTGCTCCATCATCAGCGACAGCGCCGCCTTGGCCATCATGTGCGCGCTGATCGGCGCGGTGATGAACAGGAATGCGGTGATCAGCAATTCGCGCGGCTGCGGGTCCTGGCCCAGGAACAGGTGGTAGCCGACCGAAGCCAGCAGCACGCAACCCACGCCCAGCGTGCTGGCCTTGGTCGGCGCGTGCAGGCGCTTGAAGAAGTCCGACAGCTTCACCAGGCCCAGCGCGCCAAGCAGGATGAAGAAGCAGCCGACGATCAGCAGCAGCGACAGCCCGACCTGCAGCAGCCCGATCATTCGACGATGTCCCGGCGCAGCACGTACTTGCTCAGCACCACGGTGCTGCCGAAGCCGAGCATGGCGATGACCAATGCCGCTTCGAAGTACACAGGCGAATCCAGGTACATGCCGAACAGCATCAGCTCGGCGATCGCGGTCACCGACAGCGTATCCAGCGCCAGGATGCGGTCGGGCACGGTCGGCCCGCGCAGCAGCCGCCACAGCGCCAGCAGCATCGCCAAGGCGACCACGTGCATGCACACGGCGATGGTGCCCTCGATGAACATGTGGCCGGTCATGGGAAGATCTCCATCAGGGGCGCTTCGTAGCGCGTCTTGATCTGCCGGATCACGGTCTCGGCGTCGTCCAGGTGCAGCACGTGCACCAACAGGTATTTGCGGTCGTCCGACAGCGCCGCCGACACCGTGCCCGGCGTCAGCGTGATCATGCTGGTCAGCGCGGCGATGCCGTGGATGTTGGCGATGTCCAGCGGCACCCAGATGAAGCCGGGGTGGATCCGCGATTCCGGGCCCAGCACCTGCAGCGCCACCACCACGTTGGAGCGCACGATGTCCCAGGCGACCACGCACAGCATCTTCGGCACCGAGCGCAGCGAGCCGATGCGCGCGAACTCGCGGTCCAGGCGCGCGGCGAACAGCGGCACCGCCACGCCCAGCACCGCGCCCAGCAGCAACTGGCCCAGGCCGAAGCTGTCGCTCATCAACAGCCAGAACACGGTGACGGTGACGCTCAGCGGCCAGGATGGAAACAGGCGGCGCAACCAGGGACGGCGCATGTCAGGGCTCCCGCAGCGCTGGCGCGGTCGCGCGCAGCTCGGTGGCGTAATCGGCCGGACGCAGCAACTGCGCGGCGGCGGCTTCGGTATAGCGCAGCATCGGCCCGGCGGCGACCGTCATCGCCACGCCGTAACCGAGCAGCAGCAGCGTCGCCGCGGTTTCCAGCGGCCGTGCGCGCGCCTTGCGCGGCTGCGGCGGCGGTTGTTCGATGCCGTCGTCGTCGAGGTGCTGGTCGCCCGGCACGCGCCAGAACAGGCGCACGCCGGCACGGGTCAGGCCCATGATCACCATCAGGCTGCTGAGCAGCACCGCGGCCCATACCGGGCCGGCATTGCCCGCCGGCGTGGCGCTGAGGATCGCGACCTTGGCCAGGAACCCGGACAGCGGCGGCAGCCCCGCCACCGACACCGCGGCGATCAGGAACAGCACGCCGGGCACGGTCTTGCCCGGCAGCGGCGCGATCACTTCCTTGCGGTCGCTGGCGTCGCCGCGGCGGCGGCGGATCAGGTCCGCGATCAGGAACAACGCCGCGGCCACGAAGCTGCTGTGCGCCAGGTAGTACAGGCCGGCGCCGAGCGTGCCCGGCGCATCCAGCGCGAAGGCGATGAACAGCGTCGCCGCCGACACGATCACCAGGTAGCCGACCAGCACCCGCAGGCGCACCGCGGCCAGCACCCCGAGCGCGGCCAGCAGCAGCGTGCCGATACCCAGCCACAGCAGCCATGCGCGGCCGTAGCCGTCCAGTGCCTGCGCCTGGTTGCCCAGGATCAGCGTGCTGACCCGCAGCACCGCGTACAGCCCGACCTTGGTCATCACCACGAACAGCGCCGCCACCGGCGCCGGCGCGCGCGCATAGGTTTCCGGCAGCCACAGGTACAGCGGCAGCAGCGCGGCTTTGGCGCAGAACACCAGCAGCAACAGGCCGAAGGTGGCCTTGATCAGGCGCAGGTTCTCCGGCGGCGCCTGCGCGATGCGCTGCGACAGCTCGGCCATGTTCAACGAGCCGAGCAGCGCGTACAGCAGGCCCAGCGCGATCAGGAACAGGGTGGAGGAGGTGACGTTGAACACCACGTAGTGGAAGCCCACGCGCAGGCGCAGGCCGCGCCCGCCGCTGAGCAGCAGGCCGTAGGAGGCGATCAGCATCACCTCGAAGAACACGAACAGGTTGAACACGTCGCCGGTCAGGAACGCGCCGTTGAGCCCGACCAGCTGGAACTGGAACAGCGCATGGAAGTGCGGCGCGCGCCGGTCCCAGCCGGCGCAGGCGTGCAGCAGGCAGGCCGCGGCGAGCAGGGTGGTGGTCAGCAGCATCCACGCCGACAGGCGGTCGGCCATCAGCGCGATGCCCAGCCGCGACGGCCAGTCGCCGAGCAGGTAGACCTGCACCTGGCCGTCGCCGGCGCGCACGAACAGCGCGATCACCGCCGCCGCCAGCGCCGCCATCGCGGTCCAGGCCACCGCGCGGCGCACGTGGCGCCCGTAGCGGCGGTGCTCGACGAACAGCGACAGGGCGGCGCCGAGCAGCGGGATCAGGATCGGCAGGATGAGCAGGTGGTTCATAGCGCGCTGCCGCCGTCGGGATCGACGCGCGCATCGACGTGGTCGCTGCGGTTGTCGCCGCGGCTGCGCATCGCCAGCACGATGCTGACCGCGGTCATCGCGAAGGCGATCACGATCGCGGTCAGCACCAGCGCCTGCGGCAGCGGGTCGGTGTAGTCGGCCAGGGTCGGCGCGACGCCGTCGCGCAGCACCGGCGCCTTGCCCTGCACCAGCCGCCCGCCGGCGAAGATCAGCAGGTTGGTGGCGTAGGACAGCACGGTCATGCCCAGGATCACGTCGAAGCTGCGCGCGCGCAGCAGCAGGTACACGCCGACGGCGGTCAGTACGCCGATCGCGCTCGCCAATGCCAGTTCCATCAGCGCATCTCCCCGGTACGGGCCGAACGTTGTGCCGGATCGATCTCGCCGCGCTGCGACTCGCGCGTGCGCGAGGGCTTGATCGTGCCCATCATCGACAGGGTCAGCATGGTGCCGCCGAACACGACCAGGTACACGCCGGTATCGAAGCCCAGCGCGCTGGCCAGCGGGATGTCGCCGATCAGCGGGACGTAGAGGTCGTAATGGCCGCTGGTCAGGAACGGCACCCCGAACAGCATCGAGGCCATGCCGCTGAGCGCGGCCAGCAACAGGCCCAGGCCGATGCAGCGGATGTAGTCGAAGCCGAAGCGCGATTCCACCGAGGCCGCGCCCTGGATCACGTACTGGATCAGCAGCGGCACCGCCAGCACCAGGCCGGCGATGAAGCCGCCGCCGGGCGCGTTGTGGCCGCGCAGGAACAGGAAGATCGACACGGTGAGGGTCAGCGGGAACATCAGCTGCGCCAGGTCGGCCGGCACCGGCAGCTTGATCGGCGGGCCCGGCATCACTTTCTCGGGCGCCATCCGCGCACGCCGCAGCAGCGCATGCACCACCAGCGCGGCGATGCCGAACACGGTGATCTCGCCGAAGGTGTCGAAGCCGCGGAAATCGACCAGGATCACGTTGACCACGTTGCGCCCGTAGGCTTCCGGCAGCGCGCGCTGCAGCAGCTCGCCGGCCATCGTCGCCGCCGGCCGGGTCATCACCGAATACGCCAGCAAGGCCATGCCGGTGCCGGCGGCGATCGCCAGCGCCGCATCGCGCAGCTTGCGCCAGCGCTGCGGCTCCACCGGCGAGGCCTTGGGCAGGTAGTTCATCGCCAGCAGCATCAGCACCAGGGTGACCATCTCCACCAGCAGCTGGGTCAGCGCCAGGTCCGGCGCCGACAGGAACACGAACACCAGGCTCACGCCCAGGCCGCTGCCGCCGATCACCAGCACCGCCAGCAGCCGCTGCCGGTACAGGAACAAGGTGGCCAGCGCGCAGCTGACGATCAGCAGCCACAGCGCCCAGCCCAGCAGCGGCATCGGTTGCGGTGCCGGCCACTGGCTCCACAGCGGCGGCGCGGCGACGAACGGCGCCGCGGCGACCACCACCGCGCTCAGCAGCAGCCAGCGCAGACTGCGCTGCAGGCTGCCATTGGTCAGCACGCGGGTGAAGCGCGCGGCGATGCCGAACAGCGCATCCACCTGCCAGTGGAACACGCGCTTGCCCAGCGAGCGGCGCACTTCGGTGTACAGCACGGTCAGCCGGCGCAGGCCGAAGTACAGCGCCACGCCGCCGACCACGCCGGCGATGCTCATCGCCAGTGGCGCGTTCCAGCCGTGCCAGACCGCCAGGCTGTACGCGGGCAGCGCGTCGCCGAGGATCGCCACGGCCGCGGTGCGCAGTACCGGCGCCACGGTCAGCGCCGGGAAGATGCCGACCGCCACGCACAGCAGCACCAGGATCTCCACCGGGATCTTCATCCAGCGCGGCGGCTCGTGCGGCATGGCGTCCAGTTGCCGCGGACCGCTGCCGAAAAACGTCTCGTAGACGAAGCGCAGGCTGTAGGCGACGCCGAACACGCCGGCCAGCAGCGCCGCGGTGGCGGTGAACACGCGCATCGCCACCGGGCCGTCGGCGTCCAGCGCCTGCGCGAAGAACATCTCCTTGGACAGGAAGCCGTTGAGCAGCGGAATGCCGGCCATCGACAGCGAGGCGATGATCGCCAGCGCGCTGGTGAACGGCATCCAGCGGCGCAGGTTGCCGAGCCGGCGCATGTCGCGGGTGTGGGTCTCGTGGTCGATGATGCCGGCGGCCATGAACAGCGAGGCCTTGAACACCGCATGGTTGAGGATGTGGAACACGCCGGCCACCACCGCCATCGGCGTGGACAGCCCGAACAGCATGGTGATCAGGCCCAGGTGCGAGATCGTCGAATACGCCAGCAACCCCTTCAGGTCGTGCTGGAAGATCGCGTACCAGGCGCCGACCAGCAGCGTGACCGCGCCAACGCCGCTGACCGTGTAGAAGAACAGGTCGCTGCCGGCCAGCGCCGGATGCAGGCGCGCCAGCAGGAACACGCCGGCCTTGACCATCGTCGCCGAGTGCAGATACGCCGACACCGGCGTCGGCGCCGCCATCGCATGCGGCAGCCAGAAATGGAACGGGAACTGCGCGCTCTTGGTGAAGATGCCCAGCAGGATCAGCCCCAACGCCCACGGATACAGCGCGCTGGCGCGGATCGCGTCGCCGGCGGCGAGCACCGCATCGAGCTGGTAGCTGCCGACGATACGCCCGATCAGCAGCACGCCGCCGAGCAGCGCCAGGCCGCCACCGCCGGTGATCACCAGCGCCATGCGCGCGCCGTCGCGCGCATCCTTGCGATGCGACCAGAACCCGATCAGCAGGAACGAGCTGATGCTGGTCAGTTCCCAGAACACCATCAGCAGCAGCAGATTGCCGGCGATCACCATGCCCAGCATCGCGCCCATGAACAGCAGCAGGTAGCCGTAGAAGCGCGCCGCATTCTCGCGCGCGCTCAGGTAGTAATGCGCGTACATCACCACCAGCGCGCCGATCGCCAGCACCAGCCCGGCGAACATCCACGCCAGTCCGTCCAGGCGCAGCGAGAACTGCAGGCCGATCTGCGGCAGCCAGGCGTGGTCGGCGCGCACGATGCCGCCGCCGAGCACGGTCGGGGTCAGCGTGCCGAGCAGGATCAGCCCGGCCAACGGCGCGGCCGCGGCGACCCAGGCCAGCGTGGCGCGCGAACGGTGGCGCAGGGCGATGACGGCCGCCGCCATCAGGAACGGCAAGGCCAGCAGGATGTCCAGAACGGGGATCATGCAGGGAATACGAGATTCGCGAGCAGGAGCCCGAGTGTAACAGGCACTCCGCGGCGCTGGCCTGCGATGGTGGTCGGCGCATGCAAGGTCATCGCGCCACGATAGCGCAGGCCAGGTGATGCGCTTGCGAGCGCGTGGCGGTCACGGGATTGGGCGCGGCGGCGCGCGCTCGCTATGCTTGTGCGATGACCGATGCGCCCCCTGCGACCGCTGCCGCCTCCCCGACGCTTACGCCCACGGCCCAAGCGCGCGTGGCGCTGCTGTTCGGCGGCAGCGGCCAGATCGGCGAGCGTCTGGTGCACGGGTTGCTGGCGGCCGGCTGGCAGGTGCATGCGTTCTCGCGCACGCCGCAAACGCCGCGCGACGGCCTGCACTGGCATCCGGGCGAGTTGAGCCAGCTGCAGGCGCCACCGGTGCAGGCCGAGGCGATCTTCAGCTGCGGCCCGCTGGATGCGTTCGCCGACTGGTACCGGCGCACGCCGTTGCGGGCGACGCGCGTGGTCGCGTTCGGTTCCACCAGCCTGGAGGTCAAGCGCGATTCGCTGGACGCCGCCGAACGCGACGTCGCCCGGCGCCTGCGCGAGGCCGAGGCGGCCCTGTTCGCCGCCGCCGCCGAACGCGGCGCCGCGGTGACCGTGTTGCGTCCGACGCTCGTCTACGGCGCCGGCCGCGACCGCACGCTGAGCGCGATCGCCACGCTGGCGCGACGCAGCGGCTGGTTCGTGCTGCCGCGCAGCGCGCGCGGCCTGCGCCAGCCGGTGCACGTGCAGGACCTGGCCGATGCGGCGCTGGCGGTGCTGGCGCATCCGGCCACGCATGGCCGCAGCTATGCGCTGGGCGGCGGCGAAGTGCTCAGCTACCGCGAGATGGTGCGGCGCGTGCTGGCCGCATTGCAGCCGCCGGCGCGGCTGCTGTCGCTGCCGCATGCGCTGTTCGCGCTGGCCCTGGGCATCGCCCATGCCGGCGGCCGCCTGCGCAGCATGAACCGCGCCGCGCTGCAGCGCATGGGCGAGGACCTGGTGTTCGATCTGGCGCCGGCGCAGCGCGATTTCGGCTACGCGCCGCGCGCCTTCGCGCCGGATGCGGCGATGCTGGGCGTGCCGCGCTGAGGCGCGGGCAGCAGGCCCGGCGCCAGGTTCAGTAGCGCCAGTCCATGCGCCGATAGAGCTTGGCCAGCACCCAGGCCGGCCCGATCAGCAGATACACCAGGTCGGTGAGGAAGCTGGGCTTGTGGCCTTCCAGCTTGTGCCCGACGAACTGCGCGATCCAGGCCACCACGAACACGCCGATGGCCAGCCACAGCAGGCCGTGCAGGCCCAGGCGCGCCTCCAGCAGCCGGCACAGGCAGCCGCAGAAGAAGAAGGTGGCCAGCATGCCGTAGCCCAGCGGCCGCGACAGCCGGTTGTAGAACATCCACGCCGCGAACATGCCCAGTGCCGCCCACAGCCCGCTCTGGAACCAGCTGCCGCCGACCGGGATGCACCACAGCAGCGCCACCACCGACCACAGGATCGCCGGCACCGCCAGCACATGGATGCGCTGGTTGGCGACATTGCGGTGATCGTCGGAATAGCTGGCGAAATAGCGGTCGATCGGGCGCGCGTAGGCGGTGGTATCCATCGTCCCTCCCAGGAATCGGGCCAGCATAGCGCCATCCAGGCAGCGACGCGGAGACAGCGGGCGGCACAAGCCGGCGCACCTCTCGCAGCGGGCGCCGGCGCCTGCGGCCGGGTCCGTTTTGCGACGGCTTGCGGCACGCGCGAAAAAAACCGGCGCCGGCCACAATATCGGCCGCGCTGCCACGTCTGCAACACCATGAGCCCAACGAACCCAGCGCCCGAGACCGACCGCGCCATCGCCGCGACGGTCCTGCGCGAGCGCTCGCGGCTCGGCAACTTCATCCGCCGCCGCGTGCTCGACCGCGCCGAGGCCGAGGACATCCTGCAGGACGTGCTGTCCGAGTTCGTGCAGGCCTACCGGCTCCCCGCGCCGATCGAGCAGGCCAGCGCCTGGCTGTTCCAGGTCGCGCGCAACCGCATCATCGACCGCTTCCGCAAACGCAACGCGCAGCCGCTGCAGGAGTACCGCGACGACGCCGGCGAGGACGTCGACGACGACACGCTGCGCCTGGATCTGGCGCTGCCGGCGCCCGGCGGCGGACCGGACGCGGCGTATGCACGCGCGCGTCTGCTGTTGGCCTTGCAGCAGGCGCTCGACGAGCTGCCGCAGAGCCAGAGCGAGGTGTTCGTGGCCCACGAATTCGAGGGCCGCAGTTTCAAGCAGATGGCCGCCGACAGCGGCATCGCGATCAACACCTTGCTGGCACGCAAGCGCTACGCCGTGCTGTACCTGCGCGCGCGCCTGCAAACGGCTTACGACGAACTCGAATCCTGAAGGAGTGAACGAGATGGCATTCAAAGCGAGATATCTGGGCAAGGCGGTGTTCGTGCTGGCGGCGGTCGCCGTCCTCGGCGTGGTGGTCATGCAGTTGTGGAATGCGGTGCTGCCGGTGGCGTTGAGCGGTGCCCGCCCGATCGACTACCCGCATGCGGTGGAATTGCTGGTGCTCAGCCGCATCCTGTTCGGCGGATTCCGCGGGCACGGTGGCTGGCACAGACACCGCCACTGGGAGAAATGGCAGGCGATGACGCCGGAAGAGCGCGAGCAGTTCAGGCACGCCATGCACCGCCGCCGGCACCGGGGCGAACGCCAATGACGCCTCTTGATAGTGCGCTGACCGTCTGCAGGCAGCCGCCCGGGACGGTGGCGCCGATCGTCGAACTGGCGCGCTGCGAGGGCAAGGGCGATTGCGTGGAGGTGTGCCCGGAGCAGGTATTCGAACTGCGGCGCATCGATGCGGCCGACTATGCGGAGCTTGGATGGCGGCCCCGGCTCAAGCTGCGCGTGCATGGCATGCGCGTGGCGTATACGCCCAAGGCCGACGCCTGCCTCGGCTGCGGCCTGTGCGTCGCTGCGTGCCCGGAACATGCCATCAGCCTGCGCCGCCGGATGCCGCAGCCATGAGCGCCGACGCCGCCGTCGTCCCATCCGGCTTCACCGCCTACCAGAAAGTGGTGGCGGGCATGCTGGCGTTCCTGCAGTTCGCGGTCATCCTCGATTTCATGCTGATGTCGCCGCTGGGCGCCACCATCATGCCCGCGCTGCGCATCGGCCCGACCCAATTCGGCCTGGTCGTGTCCGCGTACGCGTTCAGCGCCGCGGCGTCGGGCTTGCTGACGGCAGGCTTTGCCGACAGGTTCGATCGCAAGAAGATCCTGCTGTTCTTCTACACCGGTTTCGTGGTCGGCACCGCGTGGTGCGGCTTGGCGCAGAGCTTCCACAGCCTGTTGCTGGCGCGCATCGTCACCGGGCTGTTCGGCGGCGTGATCGGCTCGGTGGTGCTGGCCATCGCCACCGACCTGTTCCCCGCGCAGCTGCGTGGCCGGGTGATGGGATTGATCCAGACCGCGTTCGCCGCCAGCCAGGTGCTGGGGATTCCGATCGGCCTGTACCTGTCCAACCGCTGGGACTGGCATGCGCCATTCCTGGCGATGGCCGCGCTCGGCCTGGCCGCCGGCCTGGTCGTGGCGTGGAAGCTGCAACCGGTCGCCGGACATCTGCAGGCGCCGCGCGAACACGGCGCATGGCGGCATCTGCTGCGCACCCTCGCCGTGCCGCGCTACCAATTGGCGTTCGCGACGACCGCGCTGCTGAGCACCGGCGGCTTCATGCTGATGCCGTTCGGCAGTGCGTACATCGTCGGCAATCTCGGCATCGACCTGCACAGCCTGCCCACCATCTATCTGATCACCGGGGTCTGCGCCATCGTGTTCGGCCCGTTGATTGGCAGGGCGACCGACAGCTTCGGCACCTTGCGTGTGTTCACCTTCGGCACCGCGCTCAGCATCCTCATGGTGCTGATCTACACCCATCTTGGCCGGGTCTCGCTGCCGGTGCTGATCGTGGTCAATGTGCTGCTGTTCGCCGCGATCTTCTCGCGCATGATTCCGTACCAGGCACTGGCCGCCTCGGTACCGGCGCTGCAGCAGCGCGGGGCGTTCAACGCGATCGGTGCCTCCGTGCAGCAGCTGTCCGGCGGCCTGGCATCGCTGATCGCCGGGCACATCGTCACCATGGGGGCCGACGGCAAGCTGCAGCACTTCCCGGTGGTGGGCTACGTGGTCGTCGCCGTGTCCCTGGTGGCCTGGGTCCTGCTACGCGGCCTGCAACGGAGCATGCCGCGCGAGCCGGCCCTGCAGGGCACTGCGGCAGGTTGAAGCGCGCGGCGCGGCGGACGCGCCGCCCGTCACGCCGAGTACCTGCACGCTGCCGGCGTGCGTGCTGTCGCACGCGAGCGCCGGCAGCGCGGAAGCGACAGGCGTCAGCGCCCGCCCTGCACGATCCGTTGCTGCTCTTCCTGCACGTTCTGCTGTTGCGCCGCATGGCTGGCCAGCAACCGCGCATTGGTCTGCTCCAGCGGCGGCGCAGGCTGTTGCAGGTCCACCACCGCGCGGAAACCGGGCGTGGTGCCGAGCACGTAGGCCTTGTCGTCCTGTACGGTGATGCTGCGCAGTTTGTCGGCGCTGTCGATGCCGCTCTGCTTGGCCTGCAGCGCCACATTGGCGGCGACCTCGGGCGTGGTGCCTTCCGGCATGCGCTCGCGCACCGCCTTGACCAGTGGATCGGCCTCGGCAGGCGTCTGGCGCTGTGGCGCCTGTGCCTGCTCCTGCGGAGCACGCAGTTGTTCGCGCAGGCTGCCCAGCGTCTGCGTCCCGGCCTTGCCGTCGACCAGCAACCCATGCGTCTGCTGGTAGGTGCGTACCGCATCGCGCGTGTTGTCGCCGAAGCGACCGTCTTCGGTCAGCGGCTTCCCGTGCGCATCGCGCACGCCAAGCTGGTTGAGTTGCTGTTGCAGCGTGCGGACGCCTTCGCCGCGGTCGCCGTGGAGCAGGAGGTTGGTGTGCTGTGCGGTGGACTCTGTGCGGGTTGGTAGAGCATCTCCACCATGCTGTGGCGCACGCACCTGGAATTCCGGTTTCGCACGTAGCGACCCGACAATATTCATTGTGCCCCCGTCCCAATAGCCGCCCGGTTTGATCGTCACTTCGTCCGGGCCGCTCGAGCTTTGCGAACCGATGAACTGGATTCGCCCCTGGGCGTCGTACCCCTTGAAGATTCCGACATGCTGTCCTCCGGCTCCGGAGAACATGAGGATGTCGCCTTGCTGCAGGTTTCCTCCGGGACGGCGAGCATCGGACGCGGACGTCACGTCGAAATGTTCGCGGGCGTAAGCGGTGGTGCGAGAGCCGTTGAAGAGAGTCGATGTAGTGAACCCGTCCGCGGTATTGCCAGGTACGTCGTAGCCGGCATTCTTCAGGCCACGCCAGACGAAGGCCGAGCAGTCCACGCCGAGGCGACCGTCACCGTCGAGGTCGCGCTCCAGTCGACTGGCGTCGCGTCCTGGGCGCGGCGCATCCGGACGCCCATATTCGTAGTGGCGGCCCTCGTCGAAGAAGTGCCGGCGCGCCTCGCTATAGATTGCAGCGCTGCCAGGATGGTCGAGTGACGCGGCTTGCTGTCCGGCCGCCGGCGTTGCCTGTGCCGATGTGGGAGCCCTTATCGTCTGGGTGTCGCCTGCTTGCCAGCCCTCGAAACGTCGAATCCCGTCTGCCAGCGCGGCGCGCTCGGCTTGGGTCATCTGAGCTACGGTCTTGCTGCGCAGATCCACTCCTTGCCGATGCCCCTCGGCGAAGATGGCGGCCGCCTGCGCCGAGTGATTGGTCTGCCCGCTGTAGTCGGCACGCGAATAGCTGGGAAGCAGCTGTTCGACCGTATGGTTGGCATGTCTGTTTTCGAGGAGCTGGATCTTGGCGGCACGGCCCGCTTCGTAGCTCTCGAAGACTGCGTTACCCCATTGATCCAGATCGACGACGCCCTGGAAGCGGTGCTGGGCTGCCGCCAGTGCATCTTCACGGGTTCTGGTGTTGGTAACGGTCTTGTCGGCACTGCCGGCGAATTCGAATTTCAAATTGCCTGGGTTGTTGTTGCGCCACGAAACCGATCCTTCGGAACGCACCACGACGCTTCCGTCTTCCAGCTCAAGGGTGCGGTTCTTTCCCTCAGTACTGACTAGTCGAACAATTCTTTGGTCGGGCATGATGGAAGTCCTTATCTATCCCTAGTGGTTGTGAATTTCAGGGGTGCTGCGGTCAGATTCCGTTCGAGAACACGTCCAGATTCTTAGGCTCCACCCAGCCACGGGCACAATCGCCTTGAGGGCGGGCATCGCTCGTTAGCGCACATGCCTTGCCGGTATTTTGTTGCGCAACAAAGGTGATCGGGCGATCGCCATATTGGCTGCAGATGGGCTTGCCTCGGCACGCGGCGACGCTGCTGGTGGGGATGGAAACTACGTAGTAGTAATTCGCCTGCTGACCCACGCGCGCCGTTGCCTGTACGCAAACGAATTGCCCATCGGAGAGTCGCGCATTGATCTTGGCCTTGCTGCCGGTCACGGGCAGCGTGCCCAGCAGCGGCGCATCGCGTTCGGAAACGCCTGCGAAGAAGCCCTCCGGGCCACAGTCCGGGGACAACTCGATGTCGTAGAAGTCGCCAGCGTCCATGTTGCCAAGGACGCAGCCAAGCCCTTTGGTGGCGTCATCGCAATGGGCGCCCAAGCCTTTCGCGAAATCGGCGAGGTCATCGCCCTGCGGCGTGTCGGTGGGCGATGCAGCTGGTGGCGCGTGCGGCGCTTTCTTCACGTCCGGCTGCGCGGTGTTGGTGGCGTTGGTGGTTGCAGGTTGGCTGCATCCGGCCAGTCCAATGGCCAGCAGGCACAGGGCCGGAAGGAGAGTGCCGCGAAAAGAGTTGGAGTTGGATAAGTCGCTCATAGGAAGCAGGCAATTCGAGATGAAGGGAGAAATCCGCGGCAAGCTGCGGGGCAGTTCAGGAGCTTTCCTGTCGCATCGAGCGTTTGGCGAATGTGCCGTACTGGGGCTTGCGGCACCAAAGGAGCTTGCATGGTCTGCGCTGGCTCATAGCGATTGATCGTCCACCTTCACCAAGGTCCAGCACGGACGCTGGACGAAGTGGTAAATCCGCTGGTCGCCGGTGTCCGCTGTGCGGACCAAGACCTGACGACCAGCGGCATTTTTCGAGACGACGACCTCGAGCCCCCCGCCGCGGGCTGCGTCCAGATGCGGGATCACCGGCCACTCGACTCCAGACAGCGGGACCTCGCGGTTCACCTGCTTCGGTTCGGGTTGGGCGTCAGGATCGAGCCGGATCATCGTCAGCGGGTTAGCTGTGGCCTTTTCCTGCACCGTGATGTCGGCGCTGAAATGCTTGAGGAAGCTGTCGAAATCGGCATCCGGGCAACGCGGCGCTGCTGCAACCGGGGCGGCAGCCGAGGTGGACGGCCGCGATGCGACGGCGCTGGTTCCGCCCGGTGGCTTGTATGCCGCAAGCGTCAGACCAAGCACGAGAGTGGTCGAAAGCGCGCGTGCGATGACCAACGGATCCTCCTGATCTGGTTGGATGGCATAACCCCGTTCGGGGTTTCAGTTTAGGACGGTGGGGTAAACGACCGGTGAAAATCCGGCTGATGGCGGTGTGGCCAAACCGTCGACGCTTCCCCTCTGGCGCAGGAGAAGCGCGCTGCCGTGCCAGGCGAGCGCCAGCGTGTGGACTTCACCATCGTCCGCTGCACAAGCCAGTGTTCGTCGGGTATCGAGTAGACGGGGGTCTGTCCTACACGGCAGTGCCTTATAGGCAGACGAACTGCGCTTGCGCAGATCTGGTGCGCTGTCACGGGCTGCGGACAAAGAAAAACGAACCGAGCGGACTGCGTCATTGCGGCCACTGCGTCGATGGAGCAACGGCCTTGCGCAGGCGCGGGTTGCGACTAAGCTGGCGCCCCGCACGCGTGGCTCCAAGTCTGCGGGCGCGGTGCAGTGAGGGCTTGTCCAGCATGGCCAAGCCCGTCGCAGCGCCCGCCACGCGGGAGCTGCGCTCAGTCGATCGAAATCCCCGCCAGCCGCTGCAGCGCCTCGGCGTACTTGGCGCGGGTGCGGTCGATCACGTCCTGCGGCAGGCTGGGGCCGGGCGCGGTCTTGCCCCAGTCCAGCGTCTCCAGGTAGTCGCGCACGAACTGCTTGTCGTAGCTCGGCGGGCTGGTGCCCACTTGGTACTCGTCGGCCGGCCAGTAGCGCGAGGAATCCGGGGTCAGCATCTCGTCCATGATGTACAGGCGGCCGTCGGCGTCGGTGCCGAACTCGAACTTGGTGTCGGCCAGCAGGATGCCGCGCTCGGCGGCGAAGTCGGCGGCGAAGCGGTAGATGCGCAGGGTGGCGTCGCGCACGCGCTCGGCCAGCTCGGCGCCGACGGTCTTGACCATCGCGTCGAAGTCGATGTTCTCGTCGTGGTCGCCGACCGCGGCCTTGGTCGAGGGGGTGAAGATCGGTTCGGCCAGCTTCTCGGCCTGGCGCAGGCCGTCGGGCAGCTCGATGCCGCTGACCTTGCCGGTGCGCTGGTAGTCCTTCCAGCCGCTGCCGATCAGGTAGCCGCGGGCGATCGCTTCCACCGGCACCGGCTTGAGCTTCTTGGTCACCACCGCGCGCCGGGCGTACAGCGCCGCGTCCACGCCGGCGGGCAGCACCGCGGCCACGTCGATGCCGGTCAGGTGGTTGGGCATCAGGTGCTCGGTCTTCTTGAACCAGAAGTTGGAGACCTGGCACAGCATCTCGCCCTTGCCGGGAATCGGGTCGGGCAGCACCACGTCGAACGCGGACAGACGGTCGGTGGCGACCATCAGCAGGTAGTCCCCGGGCGGGGCGTCGGCAGGCAGGCGGTCGCGGGGGATATCGAATACGTCGCGGACCTTGCCCCGGTGACGCAACGGCAGGCCGGGCAGATCGGATTGCAACAGCGTGGTGGACACAGGCACTCCTACGGACTTCGCAATGGCGGCTGTCCCGGGACCCGGCGGGCCCGCGGCTCGACAGCGGGCCGCGTAGTGTACGGCCGGAAAGCCCCGCTGTGCCGTAAAATGCGAGGCCTTGTCCGCCGAGCCCGCCCTCGCCCATGCACTGGTACGGAAAACTGCTCGGCGCGATCGCCGGGGCGCTGCTGTTCCGGCCCAATCCGGTGTTCGGCGCGGTGCTCGGGCTGCTCGTCGGGCACGCCTTCGATGCTGACTGGTTCAAGCTCGGCCAGCGCGACGACCCCTACCGCGAGCTGGGCGTGCGCCGCGACGCCACCGACGCCGAGATTGAACTGGCCTATCGCCGGCTGATCTCCCAGTACCACCCCGACAAGGTCGCCGGCGCCAGCCCGGAGCTGCGGGCGCGGGCCGAGAAGAAGGCCAGCCAGCTCAACACCGCCTACGACCGTATCCGCACCCTGCGCAAGCGCTGAGACCTTCGCCATGTCCGACTGCATCATCTCCCCGTCCATCCTGTCCGCCGATTTCGCCCGCCTCGGCGAAGAAGTCGACAACGTCCTTGAGGCCGGCGCCGACTGGATCCATTTCGACGTGATGGACAACCATTACGTGCCCAACCTGACCATCGGCCCGATGGTGTGCCAGGCGCTGCGCAAGCACGGCGTCACCGCGCCGATCGACGTGCACCTGATGGTCGAGCCGGTGGACCGGCTGATCCCGGACTTCGCCGAGGCCGGCGCCAGCCTCATCAGCTTCCACCCCGAGGCCAGCCGCCACGTGCACCGCAGCATCCAGCTGATCAAGTCGCACGGCTGCAAGGCCGGGCTGGTGCTCAATCCGGCCACGCCGGTGGACATCCTCGACTGGGTGCTCGACGACCTGGATCTGGTGCTGGTGATGTCGGTCAACCCGGGCTTCGGCGGCCAGGCCTTCATCCCGTCGGCGCTGGACAAGCTGCGCGCGATCCGCGCCCGGATCGACGCCAGCGGCAAGCCGATCCGGCTGGAGATCGACGGCGGGGTCAAGCCCGACAACATCGCCGCGATCGCCGCCGCCGGCGCCGACACCTTCGTCGCCGGCTCGGCCATCTTCAACGCGCCCGACTATGCCGCGGTGATCGCGCAGATGCGCGCAGCGGTGGCGGCGCGCTGAGATGGCCGTGCTGCACATCCGCCCGGCCACCGCCGACGATGCCGCGCTGATCCTGCGCCTGATCCGCGACCTGGCCCGCTACGAGCGCGCCGAGGACGCGGTGCAGACCGACGAGGCCGGCCTGCGCGCCAGCCTGTTCGGCCCCGGCGCCACCGCGCACGCGCTGATCTGCGAGGCCGACGCGCAGCCGATCGGCTACGCGGTGTACTTCTACAACTACTCGACCTGGCTCGGCCGCAACGGCCTGTACCTGGAAGATCTGTACGTGGCCCCGGAACACCGCGGCAGCGGCGCCGGCAAGGCCTTGCTGCGGCACCTGGCCCGGCAGGCGCTGGCCGAGGGCTGCGGCCGTTTCGAATGGTCGGTGCTCGACTGGAACCAGCCGGCGATCGAGTTCTACCAGGCCGCCGGCGCGCAGGCACAGGACGAATGGACCGTGTACCGCCTGCAGGGCGAGGCGCTGGCCAGGTTCGCGGCCGGCTGAGCGGCGGCGCAAAAGAAAGAACCGCACTGTCGCCAGTGCGGCCCCTGGGAGAAATCGGAGGCTGATCCTGCCTCCATCCGTCGTCCTTGCTATGGCCTTCCATGTTCCGGGTGATCGGTGACGCAGGTATGACAGCGCGGCCGACATCGCGCCGCGTGCCGGGCGCTAGGCCAGCGACCGCTCGCGGCAGGCCGGCCAGGGCCGATGTCTCACCGTGGCGCGCTCCGGGCACGGCGGGCATCGCCCGCGCGCCGGCGCGCCGCGCATTCACGATGTCCGCATCCGTCGCCGGCTAGGCTGCAGGCCTGATCTCGGGAAGGTCCGCATGGCAGCACCGCACTGGCGTCTGATCCTCAACGGCAAGTCGGCGGGCGACGAGCCGCTGCGCGAGGCCGTGTCCGCGCTGCGCGAGCGCGGCATCCGACTGCAGGTGCGGGTGACCTGGGAGGAGGGCGACGCCGAGCGCTACGTGGCCGAGGCCGTGGCCGACGGCGCCGACTGCATCGTCGCCGCCGGCGGCGACGGCACCTTGAGCGAGGTGGCCAGCGCCCTCGCGCACCATGACGCCGCGGCTGCGGCGCTGCCGGCGCTGGGCCTGGTGCCGTTGGGCACGGCCAACGATTTCGCCACCGCCGCCGGCATTCCCGACACCCCGCTGGCGGCGCTGGAACTGGTCGCGCAGGCGCCGGCGGTGGCCATCGACCTGCTGCGCATCGAGGCCGAGCACGGGCCGCACTGGTGCGCCAATGTCGCCAGCGGCGGCTTCGGCACCCAGGTCACGGTGGAAACCGACGAGGGCCTGAAGAAAATGCTCGGCGGCCTGGCCTACCTGATCACCGGGATGGGCAAGCTGGGCCAGATCGATCCGATCCAGGCGCGGTTCGAGGGGCCGGATTTCGCCTGGGAAGGCGAATTCATCGCGCTCGGCCTGGGCAACGGACGCCAGGCCGGCGGCGGCCAGGCGCTGTGCCCGGACGCGTTGCTCGACGACGGCCTGCTCGACCTGACCATCGTCCCGGAGATGAGCGGCGAAGTCGCCGCGACCCTGGGCACGCTGGTCACGTCCGGCAAGCAGGCCGCGCTGGAGCGGGTCGCGGTGCGTGCGCAACTGCCGTGGGTGCGCATCGACGCGGCCATGCCGCTGACCTTGAACCTGGACGGCGAACCGGAGACCTCGCGGCACTTCCGCATCGATTGCGTCGCCGGCCGCCTGCGCATGCACCTGCCGGCCGATTCGGCGTTGCTGCGCGGCCGGGCGGGGTAGCGGCCGCGCCGGGCGCTGGCCTGGACGGGGTGCCGCGTCGCGACTGAAGTCGCTCCTACAAGGACTCGCGACCGGCGGTCTGGTGCGCTGTGAGAGGGACTTCGGTCCCGACTGCATCCAGCCCAGGCAGTGCTTTCGCTTTCCAGGCTGCAGTCGCTCCCGCAATGGGACTTGCGGCGCGGCGGCCGGGTGCGCTGTGGGAGGGACTTCGGTCGCGACTGCATCCAGCCCAAGCAGTGCTTTCGCTTCCAGGCTGCAACAGCCCATCCACCGCAGCGCCGATGGTCCCTTCTGCAACCGTTGCCAGTCGCCGCAGTTGCGGTAAAGTAGCCGCCGTGTCCAGCCTGACGACCCAGCGTTCCTTCACTTCCGCTCGCCGTGCGTGGCGATGGTGGCCTGTAGCCGTCGTCCGCCCCGCCACCGAGTCCCGGAAGGAAAGTCGTCTTGATCACCCGCGAGCTGTTCCAGCGCTACGCCGCTGAAGGCCACACCCGCATCCCCGTCGTCCGCGAAGTGCTGTCCGACCTGGACACGCCGCTGTCGGTCTATCTCAAGCTCGCCGACGCCCCGCATACCTACCTGTTCGAATCGGTCGAAGGCGGCGAACGCTTCGGCCGCTATTCGATCATCGGCCTGCCGGTACGGCGCGTGTACACCTTCAGCGGGCATACGCTGGAAGTGCGCGATCACGGCGAGCTGATCGAGCGCCGCGAGGTCGCCGATCCGTTCGCCGAGGTCGAAGCGCTGCGCTCGGCGCATTCGGTGCCCAAGCTCGACGGCGTGCCCGGCTTCACCGGCGGCCTGGTCGGCTGGTTCGGCTTCGAATGCATCGGCTACATCGAGCCGCGCCTGGCCAGCGGCGACAAGCGCAACGAGCTCGACACGCCCGACATCCTGCTGATGCTGTCCGAAGAGGTCGCGGTCTTCGACAACCTCAAGGGCCGCCTGTACCTGATCGTGCACGCCGATCCGCGCGAGGCCGACGCCTGGGAACGGGCGCAGGCGCGGCTGGACGCGCTGACCGCCACGCTGCGCCAGCCCGGCGCCGGCTACCCGGTACCGCTGGCGCGCGACGTGCTCGACGAAAGCGACTTCGTGTCCGGTTTCACCCGCGAAGGCTTCATCGCCGCGGTGGAGAAATCCAAGGAATACATCCGCGCCGGCGACATCTTCCAGGTGGTGCTGAGCCAGCGCCTGAGCGTGCCGTTCAGCGCGCGCCCGGTGGACGTGTACCGCGCGCTGCGCGCGCTGAACCCGTCGCCGTACATGTATTTCCTCGACGTCGGCGACACCCAGGTGGTCGGCTCCTCGCCGGAGATCCTGGTGCGGCTGGAAGCCGGCCAAGTCACCGTGCGCCCGATCGCCGGCACCCGCCCGCGCGGCAAGACCGTGGAAGAGGACCTGGCGCTGGAAGCGGAGCTGCTGGCCGATCCGAAGGAACGCGCCGAGCACCTGATGCTGATCGACCTGGGCCGCAACGATGCCGGCCGGGTGTCGCAGGCCGGCACCGTCGCGGTCGGCGAACGCTTCGTGATCGAGCGCTACAGCCACGTCATGCACATCGTCAGCGAAGTCACCGGCACGCTGCTGCCCGGGCTCAGCTACGCCGACGTGCTGCGTGCCACGTTCCCCGCCGGCACCGTCAGCGGCGCGCCGAAGATCCGCGCGCTGGAAGTGATCCGCGAACTGGAACCGATCAAGCGCAACGTCTATGCCGGCAGCATCGGCTATCTCGGCTGGCACGGCGATGCCGATACCGCGATCGCGATCCGCACCGCGGTGATCAAGCACGGCCGCCTGCACGTGCAGGCCGGCGCCGGCATCGTCTACGACTCCGATCCGCAGAAGGAATGGGACGAGACCATGAACAAGGGCCGCGCGCTGTTCCGCGCGGTGGCCGAGGCGGCGAAGGGGCTGTGAGCGTGTCCGCGCCGAGCCCGCGGATCAGCTTCCGCAACGACTACAGCGAAGGCGCGCATCCGCGCCTGTTGGCCGCATTGGCCGCGGCCAGCGCCGAGCAGAACGGCGGCTACGGCCTGGACCGGCACAGCGAACGCGCGGCGCAGCTGATCCGCCGCGAGATCGCCTGCGCGCACGCCGACGTGCACCTGCTGGTCGGCGGCACGCAGACCAACCTTGCCGCGATCGGCGCATTTCTGCGTCCGCATCAGGCGGTGATCGCTGCCGCCAGCGGGCACATCGCCACGCACGAGACCGGCGCGATCGAGGCCACCGGGCACAAGGTCCTGACGGTGGCGGCGGCCGATGGCCGGCTGAGCCCGGCGCTGATCGCGCCACTGCTGGCCGAGCACGGCAACGAACACATGGTGCAGCCGCGGTTGGTGTACGTGTCCAACACCACCGAGCTCGGCACCGTCTATCGCAAGCATGAGCTGCAGGCCTTGCGCGACGTCTGCGACGCGCATGGGCTGTGGCTGTTCCTGGACGGCGCGCGCATCGGCAGCGCATTGACCGCCGAGGGCAACGACCTGAGCCTGGCCGATGTCGCCGCGCTGACCGATGCGTTCTATATCGGCGGCACCAAGAACGGCGCGCTGCTCGGCGAGGCGCTGGTGATCGTCAATCCCGCGTTGCAGGCCGATTTCCGCTACCTGCTCAAGCAGCGCGGCGCGCTGCTGGCCAAGGGCATGGTGCTGGGCACGCAGTTCGCCGCACTGTTCGAGGACGGCCTGTTCTACGAACTGGCCGCGCATGCCAACCGCATGGCCGCGCGCCTGCGCGAAGGCCTGGTCGCGGCTGGCGCGCAGTTCGCGTCGGACTCGCCGACCAACCAGTTGTTCGTGACGCTGCCGGGTGAGGCCGTCGAGGCCTTGGCGCAGCGCTACGACTTCGAGCGCTGGCAGGCGCTGGCCGACGGCCGCTGGGTGATCCGCTTCGTGACCTCGTGGGCGACGCGGGCCGACGCGGTCGACGCGCTGTGCCGCGATTTCGCCGCGCTTTCGTACCCCGGCGCGCGACGCGCGGCCGGCTGACATTCGCCAAGGAGAGCAAGGATGAAAACGAACACGATCGGTCGCTGGGTCATCGCCGTGCTGCTGGCATTGCCGGCGTTCGCCAGCGCGCAGGTCAACAGTCTGCCGTCGCAGCCGCACCTGCTGGTCAAGGGCGAGGCGCAGCGCGAAGTGGTGCCGGATCGCTTCGGGGTCAAGATCACGCTGAGTGCAGTGGATGCCGACCCGGGTGCGGCGCGCAAGCGCGTGCAGGCCAATGCGGCGAACGTGCTGGCTGCATTCAAGCAACAGCATGCGCTTGCCGACAGCGTGCAGGCGGCCACGCTGTCGATCCAGCCAGAGCAGCGCTACGAAGACGACAAGCAAATCTTCAGCGGGACCCGCGTGCAGCGGACCTTGTCTGCTGATTTCGGCACGCTGGACGATGTGCGCGGCTTGCTCGGCAAGCTGAGCACTAGCGAAGAACTGCAAGTGTCCGGCATCGCACCGCATTACAGCGGTGAAGCCGCGCTGCGTGCCGAACTCAAGCGCCAGGCGGCCGAACAGACTCGTACGTCGGCGCAGGCGCTGGCAACGGCCTATGGCGTGCGTCTGGGTGGTCTTTACACCATTTCGGAAGTGGCGCCAGACTTTGCTTATGGCATTCAGGCTGGTCATTGGCCATCAGGGTCGCGCCGCCAAGGTCTAGTCAGCGAGAACTACAGGCCTACGCCACTTCCGATGCCGGCGCCCGCCGCCGAATCCCTCGAAGCCGGCAGCCTCACCCTTTCCGAAAACGTCTATGCGGTCTTCCTGATCGCGCAATGAGTCCCTTGCCATGCTGCTGATGCTCGACAACTACGACAGCTTCACCTACAACCTCGTGCAGTACCTGCAGGCGCTCGGCGCCGAGGTCAAGGTGGTGCGCAACGACGCGCTCAGCGTGGACGAGATCGAGCGGCTGGCGCCGGAGCGCATCGTAATCTCGCCCGGCCCGTGCACGCCGAACGAGGCCGGCGTGTCGCTGCAGCTGATCGAGCGGCTCGGCCAGCGCACGCCGATCCTCGGCGTGTGCCTGGGCCACCAGAGCATCGGCCAGGCCTACGGCGGGCAGGTGGTGCGTGCCGGCACCATCATGCACGGTAAGACCTCGCGTATCCGCCACGAAGGCCGCGGCGTGTTCGCCGGCCTGCCGGACCGCTACGAGGCCACCCGCTACCACTCGCTGGTGGTGGAGAAGACCACGCTGCCGGACTGCCTGGAAGTGACCGCCTGGACCGAAAACGAAGACGGCACGATGGAAGAGATCATGGGCCTGCGCCACCGCCAGTTCCCGGTCGAGGGCGTGCAGTTCCATCCCGAGTCCATCCTCACCGAGCACGGCCACGCCTTGCTGCGTAACTTTCTGGAGCGTCCGCAATGAACCGATGCCTGTCGTTGTTGTTGGTGGCCAGTGCCATCCTGGCCGTGGCGCCGGTCCGAGCCGCTGCGGTGCCCTCGACCATGCAGTGCGCCGACCAGGCCGTGGCGCAGGCGCGGCGCCTGCTGAATTTCCATGTAGGCAACGACGAGCGCGCGGAGGTGCCGGGCCCGGCCCGGCCGCTGCCGTCCATCGCCAATCCGGCCAATGCCAAGCAACGCTTCGACGTCCTGGAAGTGATGGGCTACGTCTACAAGGGCGAGTACCGCATGCGCCTGCTCTATTACCGGATGCGCGAAGGCGACTGTGTGCTGATGGGCCAGGAAATCCTCGAGCACGCCAGTCTTTGAACGTCCAGGAACCGCCATGACGCTGACCCCCCAGCAAGCCCTGCAACGCACCATCGAGCACCGCGAGATCTTCCACGACGAGATGGTCGGGCTGATGCGGCAGATCATGCGCGGCGAAGTGTCGCCGATGATGACCGCGGCGATCCTCACCGGGCTGCGGGTGAAGAAGGAGACGATCGGCGAGATCGCCGGCGCGGCCGCGGTGATGCGCGAGTTCTCGCGCACCGTCGAGGTCGCCGACCGCACCCACATGGTCGATATCGTCGGCACCGGCGGCGACGGCTCGCACACCTTCAACATCTCCACCTGCGCGATGTTCGTGGCCGCCGCGGCCGGCGCCAAGGTGGCCAAGCACGGCAACCGCAGCGTCTCCTCCAAGTCCGGCAGCGCCGACGCGCTGGAAGCGCTGGGCGCGGCGATCGAGCTGCAGCCCGAGCAGGTGGCGCAGGCCCTGGACGCCACCGGCATCGGCTTCATGTATGCGCCGGTGCACCACCCGGCGATGAAGGTGGTGGCGCCGGTGCGGCGCGAGATGGGGGTGCGCACCATCTTCAACATCCTCGGACCGCTGACCAATCCGGCCGGTTCGCCGAACATCCTGATGGGCGTGTTCCATCCCGACCTGGTCGGCATCCAGGCGCGCGTGCTGCACGAGCTGGGCGCCGAGCGCGCGCTGGTGGTGTGGGGGCGCGACGGCATGGACGAACTCTCGCTCGGCGCCGGCACCCTGGTCGGCGAATTGCGCGACGGCGAAGTGCGCGAGTACGAAGTGCATCCGGAGGATTTCGGCATCGCCATGTCGGCCAGCCGCAACCTCAAGGTCGCCGATGCCGCCGAATCGATGGCGATGCTGCTCGGCGTGCTCGACAACGTGCCCGGTCCGGCGCTGGACATCGTCGCCTTCAACGCCGGCGCGGCGCTGTACGTGGCCGGCGTGGCGGCCGATATCGGCGCCGGCATCGGCTTGGCACGCACGGCGATCGCCGACGGCCGCGCGCGCGCCAAGCTCGATGCGTATGTGGCGTGTACGCGGCGCTTGGCGGGTCTGCAGGACGCGGCGTCCGCTGCCGGCTGAACGCGACGGAGCGGCAAAACGGTCGCCGCGTCGCCGCCGCGGCCATCCATGCCGTCGGCAATGCAGGCTTGGTGCGCGCCATGTCGTTCGCGCGTCATGCGGATGAGCGAATGTGCCGGTGGCGATGCGGGTGCAGGGCGGTGCGCTGGCCGGCGCGATAAGCTGCTGTCCGCTGCGCATCGGCGGCGCACCCCGACACGAGGATTTGCATGGCCAACCGATCCTATCTCTACAGCCTCGGCAACCGGCCGACGTCCTACTACGACCGGCCCGACACCATTTCCAGCCTCTCGGAGTGGGCATACGACGTGCCGTTCGTGTACCGGCTGCTGATGTCGGCCGATCCCCAGCTATGCGCCTCGCTCGTGGCGGAAGGCCTGGATGACGACGAGGACGATGACGAGAACAACGACGAAGATGTCGTTGAAGCCGCCGATCAGGAGGCCGACGAGGGTGAAGACGAAGACGAAGACGAAGACCAGCCCCCGCGCCTGCATGCGATCAGCAGTCCGTTCGCGCCGGGCCTGGAGCGGCTCAGGCGCTTCGCCGAGATCGTGAAGGTGATCGCGGCGACGGCTGCGCCTGCCGCACCGCCCGCTCCGGCGCCGATCGCCGCGCCACCACCGGTGTCCTGGCTGGGGCGTCTCGCGCGGATGCTCTCGGCGACGCCGGTATCGGCACCGATCGCGGCGCCGGTGCGCGCGCCTGCGACGGTCGAGCACTTGCCGGGCTGGCTGGACGAAACGATCGCCTTCCTGGAAGAGAACCGCGACGCGTTCCTGCTGCTGGAGACCGTCGAGCTGGACATGATGTCGGCGGCCGAAGAAGCGGAACTGCGCGCATGCGTCGAGGAGGAGATCGAACGCTGCCGCGCCGTCGGCGCCGCCTTCGAGGCCCTGCCGGCCGACACCCACGAGGCGGCGCGCCTGCTGCGCCGCCTGGCTGTCGAAGAGGGCGCACCGCCGCTCGATGTCTTCCACGGCCTGCGCTTCGACGACGACTGCGACAGCACGCGCACCGGCGCCACCGAGCGGCCGCTGGGACTCACCAACTGGTCCGAGGTGCTGTACTTCGAATTGTCCGACCGGGAGGCGTTCGACGCACGCGAGGCCAGGGACTGACGCGGCAGACTCCAGCGCACCTAGCTGCCGACCGCTACCTGAAGCCCGGTTGTCACCGCGTTGCCGACTGCGGCGCCAGGCTCGAACCAACGCGGATCTACGCATTGAGGCGCTTGGCGGCCATCGCGGTGCGCTTGTCGGCGGCAACCGGCCATGCCGCTGGCCGAATCCCGAATCCCGAATCCCGAATCCCGAATCCCGGCCCATACTCCGGCCTTCACCATCTTGACCGATAATGCCCGTCCCCCAGGATCCAAGCCCTATGAGCAGCGACATCCTCCGCACCATCCTCGCCCGCAAGGCCGAAGAGATCGCCGCGCGCAGCGCGCGCGTGCCGCTGTCCGAGCTGATGGCGCGCGCCGAGGCGGCGCCGCCGGTGCGCGGTTTCGCGCGCGCGCTGCAGGCCGCGATCGCCGCCGGCGACCCCGCGGTGATCGCCGAGGTCAAGAAGGCCAGCCCATCCAAGGGCGTGATCCGCGCCGACTTCCACCCGGCCGATATCGCGGTCAGCTACGAATTCGGCGGCGCCGCCTGCCTGTCGGTGCTGACCGACGAGGACTTCTTCCAGGGTCACGACCGCTATCTGCAACAGGCGCGCGAGGCGTGCACGCTGCCGGTGCTGCGCAAGGACTTCGTCATCGACCCGTACCAGGTGTATGAGGCGCGCGCGCTCGGCGCCGACTGCATCCTGCTGATCGTTTCCGCGCTCGACGACCTGCAGCTGGCCGAACTGTCGGCGCTGGCGCTGCAACTGGGCATGGACGTGCTGGTCGAAGTGCACGACATCGACGAACTGGAACGCGCGATCCAGGTGCCGGTGCCGCTGATCGGCATCAACAACCGCAACCTGCGCACCTTCGAGGTGTCGCTGCAGACCACGCTGACAATGCAGGACGCGGTGCCGCGCGATCGCCTGCTGGTCACCGAGAGCGGCATCCTCGGCCCGGCCGACGTGGCGACGATGCGCGCGGCCGGCGTGCACGCGTTCCTGGTCGGCGAAGCCTTCATGCGCGCCGAGGAACCCGGCGAGGCGCTGCGCCAGCTGTTCTTCGAACCATGAGCGAGGCCTATCCCGCGCCGCGCGCCGATGCGCCGCTGGTGGTGTTCGATTTCGACCACACGCTGTACGACGGCGACTCGGGCAGCCACCTGTTCGCCTGGCTGATCCGGCGCAATCCGGTGCGCCTGGCCGCCGCGCTGCTGGCCACGCCGCTGCTGGGGCCGCTGGTGGCGATGCTGCCGACCCGGCGCACCGGCATCTCCGGCTACGTGTGGATCGCCAGCTTCGGCCTGCACCGCGCCCGCGAGTTCAATCGGGTGATCGACCAGTACGTGCTGCAGCACGAGGCGCGGATCCGCCAGCGCCTGCTGCCGCACGCGCTGGAGGTGTTCGCCCGGCACCGCGCCGCCGGCGACCGGGTGGTGGTCGCCACCGGAGCGCCGCCGGAACTGGCGCGCGCCATCCTCGGCTTCGTCGCCCACCAGGACGTGCCGGTGGTCGGCAGCCTGATCGGCCCGCGGCTGGGCGCGGTCACCGCCACTCGCCACTGCCACAACGAAGAGAAGATGCGCATGCTGCGCGAGCTGGGCTATGGCGAGATCGCCACCGCCTACTCCGACAGCACCGCCGACCTGCCGCTGCTGCACGCCGCCGCGGTGCCGGTGGTGGTCAATCCGAAGGCCTCGGCCGTGGCCCGTTTCCGCCGCGAACTGCCCTCCGGCACGCCGATCCTGAACTGGGGTTGCCGCGACCGCGCTGGCGACGCCTCGCCGCAATAACGGGCTAAGCCCACCAGCGATGCAGCGTGCTGCCGATCTGGTACAGGCTGATCCCTAGCACCAGCAGGCCCACCGCCACCAGCACCCAGCGTTCGCGCACCCGCTTGACCAGCACCGCCGCCAGCGGCGCGGCCAGCATGCCGCCGACCAGCAGCCCGAGCACGATGTCCAGGTGCTGGACGCCCATCGTCAGCAGGAAGGTCAGCGAGATCGACAGCGTCACCAGGAATTCGGCGGCATTGACCGTGCCGATCGTGGTGCGCGCCTGGCCGCCGCGCGCCAGCAGGGTCGAGGTCGCCACCGGCCCCCAGCCGCCGCCGCCGCTGGCGTCGAGCAGGCCGGCGACGAAGCCCAGCAGCGGCACCCGCTGCACCTGCTGCCGCGGCAGCGCACGGCCGGCGGCGCGCAACAGGATCAGCACCGCCAGGCCCAGCAGATACAGATGCACGAACGGACGGATCATGTCGCCCGGCAGCTGGGTCAGTACATAGGCGCCGAGGATGCCGCCGGCCATGCCCGGCAGCGCCAGGCGCAGGAACAGGCGCTTGTCGACATTGCCCAGCGCCAGGTGCGACAGGCCCGAGGCGCCGGTGGTGAAGACTTCGGCGCTGTGCACGCTGGCGCTGACCGCCGCCGGCGGCAGGCCCATACTCAGCAGCACGGACGAGGACACCAGGCCGAAGGCCATGCCCAGCGCGCCATCGACCAGCTGCGCCGCCAGGCCGACCAGCACGAACCAATAGAAGGTCTCGCTCAGAACCATCGCGGTGGACCGCCGCCGCTAGCGCGGCGCGCGGTCGCGGCCTTGCGCTCAGCGCGCGCCGTACAGCACCACGGTCTTGCCACGGGCGTGCAGGATGCCGTCGACCTGCAGCTTCTTCAGCACCCGCCCGGCCATCTCGCGCGAGCAGCCGACCAGCCGCGCCAGCTCCTGCCGCGAGACGCGCAGCTGCATGCCCTGCGGGTGGCTCATCGCCTCCGGCTCCTGCGCCAGGTCGTGCAGGGTACGCACGATGCGGTCGGTGACGTCCAGGAATGCCAGGCGGCTGGCCTTGCGCGAGGTGTCGAGCAGGCGCTTGGACAGCTGCACGCCGATCGCGTACAGCACCCGCGGCGCATCGGCCGACAGCGAGCCCAGGAACAGCTGGTGCAGCCGTTCGTAGCTGATCTCGGCCAGTTCGCATGGAGTGCGGGTGCGCAGGATCACCTCGCGCTGGTCCGATTCGATGAACAGGCCCATCTCGCCGACGAACTCGCCGCTGCCGAAATAGCCCAGCACCAGCTCGCGGTCGTCATCTTCCTCGGCGATGATGCTGACCGAGCCGCTGACGACGTAGTACAGGGTGCCGGCCGGATCGCCGGGCCTGAACACGTCGGTCCGCGCCGGATAGCGACGCCGATGGCTGTGCGCCAGGAAGCGGTCGATGGTGGCGGTGTCCAACGTCAGAGGACTTGGAGCGATGCGCACAGGTGTTGCAGTGGAGGTGTTTCCGGGACTCATGGCGGCTTCGCTACTACGTGAGTCCCGAAGCTTAACGGGACGCGTTGTCTGCGGCAAACGAGCGCCAATCCCCACGTTTCGCTACGGGCGCGTTTGGCCCATAATTGCTGCCCTTTCTACCCCATCCATCTTTTAGAGGATTCACGCCCGTGGTCAAGCCGTTGCCTCGCCTGAGGCTGCAAGGTTTCAACAACCTCACCAAGGCGTTGAGCTTCAACATCTACGACGTCTGCTACGCGGTTTCCGAAGAGGAGCGCCAGCGCTACATCGAGTACATCGACGAGCAGTACGATGCCGACCGACTGACCGAGATCCTCACCGATGTGGCCGAGATCATCGGCGCCAACATCCTCAACATCGCGCGCCAGGACTACGATCCGCAGGGCGCCTCGGTGACCATCCTGATCTCCGAAGAGCCGGTGATCGACAAGAAGCTGGCCGGCAAGGAGATCATCTCCGACGCGGTGGTCGCGCACATGGACAAGAGCCACATCACCGTCCATACCTACCCGGAAACCCACCCGCAGCACGGCATCGCGACCTTCCGCGCCGACATCGACGTCGCCACCTGCGGGGTGATCTCGCCGCTGAAGGCGCTCAATTACCTGATCGAGCGGCTGGAATCGGACATCGTGATCATGGATTACCGTATCCGTGGCTTCACCCGCGACGTGAAGGGCAAGAAGCACTACATCGACCACAAGATCAATTCGATCCAGAACTTCCTGGCCAAGAACATCAAGGCGCGTTACGAGATGTTCGATGTCAACGTCTACCAGGAGAACATCTTCCACACCAAGATGCACCTGAAGGACTTCGATCTGGACCAGTACCTGTTCGAGGAAAAGGCCAAGAACCTCTCGTTCAAGGAGCGCATGCGGATCGAGGCGCTGCTCAAGCGCGAGATCGAGGAACTGTTCCACGGTCGCAATCTGGCCGAGTAGCACGTCACATTCGGCGGGACGGCCCGCCCCGCGGCGTTTGCGCTGCGACCCCTGCCGACGGCGGCCCGATGTGCAGACATCGGGCCGTTTTTGTTTTTATTTGTCTACGGAGACAGACAATGCCATGGATCTACCTGCTGCTCGCCGGCCTGTTCGAAATCGGCTTCGCGCTCGGACTCAAGTACAGCGAAGGCTTCACCCGGTTGTGGCCGACGCTGGGCACGCTGGCCGGCGCCGGCATCAGCCTGTGGCTGTTGACCCAGGCGCTGAAGCACATCCCGCTGGGCACGGCGTATGCGATCTGGACCGGGATCGGCGCGTTGGGCACCGCGGCGCTGGGCATCGCGCTGTTCGGCGACAGCGCCTCGCCGGCGCGGCTGGCCTGCATCGGGCTGATCGTGGCCGGCGTGATCGGCCTGAAGCTGGTCCAGCCCTGAGCGCTGCCGGGTTCGCCGCCTGAGAAGCAAGCCCATGCCCTAACGCGTGGGGGGGGCGCAGCGGCGCCTGCGCGGCGCGCGCGGTCCGAAACCGCTCAGGCCACGGCGGGACGACGGCGGCGCGTGCCGAGCACGCGTCCGATCAGCACCTGGTGTGCGGCTGCGGCCAGCAGCGCGGCGATCGACAGCGCGATCGCCAGGCGGGTCAGCACGCCGCCGAGGTTGCCGGCGTGCTGCAGCTGGTCGAGGCGGCCGAAGCGCGACGGGTCGGCATTGGCGTAGGCGATCTCCACCGTGGCGCCGTCGAGCAGCAGCGGCGCGGCCTCGGCGCCGCTGGCCTCGAACGTGCCACGGTGCAGTCGGCCCTTGCTCTCGAAGACATAGTGGAAGCGGTAATGCACCAGCGGCTCGGCATGCACGCCGAAGGCGCCGTCGGCGATCACCGGCACCGTGGCCACCGAGTGGTCGGACAGGATCGCGCTGGCGTGGCGGTAGTCGCCGAGCAGGTGGTACAGCAATGCGCCGCCACCGAGCGCGAACAGGCTGGCGAACAGCAGGCGCGAGAGCCAGCGGGTCCGTGGCGAGGCAATGTGGATGGAGCGTGCGGGCATGTCGGTCGAAAATGCGCGCGCGAGCGGCATGGCTCGGCGCAGTGCTGCGGCGGAGACGGGCGGTGCCGGGATGGAACCGCCGGTCGCCGGAACAGGGCAAGCCGACGTGGAATCAGTCAGCTTTCGTTCACTTTAACCCGAATGCACCGGCAATGCCAGCGCGAGCGTCCGCGGCACGCGTGCCGCGCCGCGTTCAGAGCCGGTAGGCGACCGCTTTCATCAGCCGCGAGGTCGCGGCCATCAGGCTCGGAATCGGCGCCGGCAAGCGCCGCGCGCCGGCCTGTTCGGCATGCTCGGCATGGCGCGCCTCGTCGGCCTTCATCACCTTGAGTACGTCGCGGCTGCGCAGGTCGGCCGGCGGCAGCGTCTGCAGGTGCTCGTCCAGATGCGCCTCGACCTGGCGTTCGGTCTCCACCACGAAGCCCAGGTTCCAGCCGTCGCCGCGCAGCCCGGCCAGGGTGCCGATCGCATAGCTGCCGGCGTACCAGACCGGATTGAACAGGCTCGGGCGGCTGTCCAGTTCGCGCAGCCGTGCCGCGCACCAGGCCAGGTGGTCGGTCTCTTCCTGCGCCGCCTCCAGCAGGTGCGTGCGGGTCGCCGGATCGCGCGCGACCGCGGCCTGGCCGAAGTACAGGCCCTGCGCGCAGACCTCGCCGACATGGTTGATGCGCATCAGCCCGGCGGCGTGGCGGCGTTCGTCCGGCGCCAGCACCACGTCGGCGGTGGCCGCGGCCGGGTAGGGGCGCTGTGCCGGCGGATTGCCGAACACCGTCTCCAGGGCGCGCTGGGCCTCGACCAGGGCGCGGTCGAGCGGGGTATGCAGGCGGGGAGCCGTCATCGAGGGGCCGGGGCGGTAGGGGATTCGATTTTCCCCTCCGGCCGCCGCGATGCCAAGCGCGGCCGCCGCCCGTGGCGGCTCCGCCAGGGTGGACTTGCAAGCGGCGGCGGCGGCGCGTAGAATTTCGCCTCTTGCGTTTTTGCAATTCACAACGCGTGGCAAAGTTCAGGCAGCCTGCTGCCTGAATCCGCCCGACCAACCGAGTCTTCTAATGAGCACCTTCACCGCTAAGTCCGAGACCGTCCAGCGCGACTGGTATCTCGTCGACGCCGCCGGCAAAACGCTGGGCCGGCTTTCCACCGAATTGGCCCGCCGTCTGCGCGGCAAGCACAAGCCGGTCTATACCCCGCACGTCGATACCGGCGATTACCTGGTGGTGATCAACGCCGAGAAGATCACGGTCACCGGCAACAAGCTCAACGACAAGAAGTACCACCGCTTCACCGGCTACATCGGCAACCTGAAGACCGAGACCTTGGCGCAGGCGCTGGAGCGTCATCCCGAGCGCGTCATCGAGATCGCGGTCAAGGGCATGCTGCCGAAGGGTCCGCTGGGTCGCGCCATGTACCGCAAGCTCAAGGTCTACAAGGGCTCCGAGCATCCGCATACCGCCCAGCAGCCGCAAGTTCTGGATATCTAATCATGGCTATCACGCAAAACTACGGCACCGGCCGCCGCAAGTCCTCCACCGCCCGCGTGTTCCTGCGCAAGGGCACCGGCAACATCACCGTCAACAACCGTCCGCTGGACGAGTTCTTCGGCCGTGAGACCGCGCGCATGATCGTGCGCCAGCCGCTGGAGCTGACCAAGAACACCGAGAGCTTCGACATCTTCGTCACCGCCGCCGGCGGCGGCACCACCGGCCAGGCCGGTGCGATCCGCCTGGGCATCGCCCGCGCGCTGGTCGAGTACGACGAAACCCTGAAGTCCGAGCTGCGCAAGGCCGGCTTCATGACCCGCGACGCCCGCGAAGTCGAGCGTAAGAAGGTCGGTCTGCACAAGGCCCGCCGCGCGACCCAGTTCTCCAAGCGCTGATCCACCGCGCCTGGCGTGGAATCCTTCGGGATTCCCCTGGGAATACGCAAAAGCCCGGCTCCGGCCGGGCTTTTGTCGTTTCGGGGCCGGGTCTGTGTCGCGGCGACCGGCAGTCCATCGAAATGGCGGAGCCAGGCAATGGCGACTGCTGTGGATCGTGCACGTTCGATCGCTGCGCCCATGGCAGCGTCATTCAGTACCGTTGGCAGTCGAGCGCGGCCTGCCCGCAGGTCAAGGCTTTACCTCCAACCTGCATCAAAGTGTCTGGTGAAAAGCCCCCTTGGAGTCCAAGGGGGCGCGCCGACAGGCGCGGGGATGTGGGAGCGGAAGGGTCGGGGCCCACGCCTTGCGCAGCAAGGTGTGGGGCGCAGGCGCGTAGCGCCTGCGCAAACCCCGCGCCAAACAAAAAAGAAAGGCCGATCTTTGATCGGCCTTTCTTTTTTGTTTGGCTGCCCCGGATGGATTCGAACCACCGAATGCCTGAGTCAGAGTCAGGTGCCTTACCGCTTGGCGACGGGGCAATGTCGCAGATTGCAATTATCGCACGCCTGCTGCGTGGACACCATGGTGGCTATGGGTGGACTCGAACCACCGACCCCAGCATTATGAGTGCTGTGCTCTAACCGGCTGAGCTACATAGCCTTGGTGAACCGCCAATTCTTATAGTAAATGGGGCGGCTGTCAACGGGTTTTTGCCGCGCTTGTGGGCCGGCCGCAGCCATGGCAGAGTCGGAGCCAGTAGATTTTTCAGGAGTCCGCATCGTGATCGATCCGGACGGCTATCGACCGAACGTGGGCATCGTGCTGATGCGGCCGGACGGTCAGGTGTTCTGGGCACGTCGCGTGCGCCGGGATGGCTGGCAGTTCCCGCAAGGCGGCATGAATACCGACGAGACCCCGGTCGAGGCCATGTACCGCGAGTTGCGTGAAGAGACCGGGCTGTTGCCCGAGCACGTCGAAGTGCTCGGCGCGACGCCTGGCTGGCTGCGCTATCGGCTGCCCAGCCGCGCCATCCGCCGCAACGAACGCCAGGTGTGCATCGGCCAGAAGCAGGTCTGGTTCCTGCTGCGGATGCAGTGCGACGAGAGCGAATTGAACCTGGAGCTGACCGAGACCCCGGAATTCGACCATTGGCGCTGGGTCGACTTCTGGTATCCGGTGGAGCATGTGGTGCTGTTCAAGCGCGGCGTGTATGCCCGCGCCCTGCGCCACCTGGCGCCGTTGGCGCAGAGCATCGCCGGGCCGGGCATCCGCGCCATGCCGACCCTGGCGCAGGAAGCGTGGATGCCCGGCAACAACGCCGGCCACGAGCGCCCGCGCAAGCGGCCGCGCAAGCGCGGCGGTCCGCTGGTCGCCCGTATTAATAACGATTAACGGTCGGAATTGACAACCATTCTCACTTTGGTTTGAATGGCGGCAGGCGCAGTCCGCGCCGTCCGCTGCCAACGCCATCGTGTACGTCTGCATCTGCAATGGGGTCACCGATCGCCAGATCCGCGAAGTCGCCGACGCCGGCTGCCGCACCGTATCCGAGCTGACCATGCGCACCGGTTGCGGTGCCACCTGCGGTTCCTGCCTGGACATGGCCGGCGACCTGCTGGAACGCGCGCTGCTGCGCGACCTGCCGTTGCCCATGCTGGGCGGCATGGCCCGCGCCGCCTGAGAGCGGCGTCCGCGCGGCGCGGATGCGCAGCGGGATGATCACGATTCGCGTTCCTTCACGGCCGCGGCCGATTCGCTAAAGTCTGCGCTTTCCACGCATTAGCGAGCACTGCGATGAAGGGCGACAGCAAGGTCATCGAGTTCCTCAACAAGGTCCTCTACAACGAGTTGACCGCGATCAACCAGTACTTCCTGCACGCCAAGATGCTGAAGAACTGGGGGCTGAAGGAACTGGCCGAACACGAATACAAGGAATCGATCGACGAGATGAAGCACGCCGACAAGTTGGCGGACCGCATCCTGTTCCTCGAGGGGCTGCCCAACTTCCAGGCGCTGGGCAAGCTGCGCATCGGCGAGAACCCGAAGGAAATCCTCGAGTGCGACCTGGCGCTGGAACAGGACGGCACCACCACCTTGCGCGAAGGCATCGCCTACGCCGAGTCGATCCAGGACTACGTCAGCCGCCAGCTGCTGGCCGACATCCTGGAGTCGGAGGAAGAGCACATCGATTGGCTGGAAACCCAGCTCGATCTGATCGGCCGCATCGGCGAGCCGAACTATCTGCTGACCAAGCTCGAGGACTGAGCGGCGCTTCCGCTGGCCGTGTTTTGGCCAGCATTCGGGCGGGCCTCGCCCCGCGTAGGTAGCCCAAGGGATGCTGGCACCCCTGTAGGAGCGGCTTCAGCCGCGACAGGCCCTATCCGAAGGTACCCATAGGATCTGTCGCGGCTGAAGCCGCTCCTACACACAGGCAATGGGTATAGGCCGCTTATGGCGCCGCGCTTTCCGCAGCGTCGCGCAAGGTGTTGCGGTAGCCCTTCAAGGCCAGCCGCGCACGCGCGAATTCGGCGATGACCAGCGCTACCGCGACCGCGGGGCGCTCCAGCTGATGGGCGCGCACGCCGGCCTCGATGCGCGCGGCGGCGGCCGACAGCGCCAGCGCGCCGACGTTGGCGGCCGAGGACTTCAGCGTATGCGCCGCGTCGCGCAACGGGTCCAGCTGCGGGATCGCGGCGGCCTGCTCCAGGCGCTGGATCAGCTGCGGCGCATCGTCCAGGAACAGGTCGACGATCTGCGCGGTGGTCGCGCTGCCGGCGAGTTCGCGCAATTCGTCGAGCACCGCGATGTCCAGCACCGGCAACGGGGTCGGCGGCAGCATCGGCGCCGTGTCGGCGCCATTGGCGGCGGGCGCGGGGGCGACGGACGGCGGCGTCGGCGATGCCGCGCTTTCCGTGACCTCCGCTTTCGCCGGCAGCGCGGCATCCACCGGCGCGGCATTGGCGGCGCGATGCGGCAGCCAGCGTTGCAGGCATTCCGCCAGCAGTTCGCGGTTGACCGGCTTGGACAGGTAGTCGTCCATGCCGGCCTCCAGGCAGCGCTGGCGGTCGCCGGCCATGGCATTGGCGGTCATCGCCACGATCGGCAACCGCGGCCGTCCCGCGGCCGCTTCGGCCTGGCGCCACTGGCGGGCGGCGGCGTAGCCGTCCAGGACCGGCATCTGGCAGTCCATCAGCACCAGGTCGTAGGGCTGCGCGTCCAGTCGCGCCAGCGCGGCAGCGCCGTCTGTGGCGCTGTCGCTGCGGTAGCCGAGGACGTCGAGCAGCTTCTGCGCGACCAGCAGGTTGACCGGGTTGTCCTCCACCAGCAGCAGGCGGTAATCGGCGGGCGGCGAGGCCGGGCCGGCCGCGATGTCCAGGCCGGGTTCGGTGGCGATGGCCGAGGGTGGCGTTGGTTCGGCGGCGTGCGCGGGGTAGAGCGCGGCATCGGACGGGACCAGCCCGACGGCGCCAGCGGGGGCCGCCGCTGGCACCAGCGCCAGCATCCCGCGTAAGTCCAGATCCGCCGCCTGCCGCGACAGCAGCGCGCCGTGCGCGCGGATCTCATCGGGAATCTCCACTTCCCCGTACAGCCAGATCAGGCGCACGCCATGCGGCGCCGGCAGGCGCCCGACCGCGCGCTGCAGGGCGCGTGCGCTCTGGCGCAGGCCGTCGAGGTCGCCGATCACCAGGTCGTAGGGCGGGAGCGCGGCGCCGCCGGCGCGCAGCCGCTCCAGCGCTTCCTGGGTCGAGTCGACCTTGCTCAGCTGCACGCCCCAGTTCGGCAGCAGCCCTTTCAGGCGCTGGTACAGGCGCAGGTCGGCGCCGACCAGCAGCGCGCGCAGCCGCGGCAGGCCGCCCTGGAGCTGCGGCAGGTCGCCGATCACCTTCAGCAGCGGGATCTCGAACCAGAACGTGGCGCCCTGGTCGCTGCCCGATTCCACGCCGATGCGCCCGCCCATCAGGTCGACGATGCGTTTGCAGATCGCCAGCCCCAGGCCGGTGCCGCCGTACAGGCGGGTGGTGGAGGCATCGGCCTGGGTGAAGGAGCGGAACAGCCGTTCCTGTTGCTCGGCGCTGATGCCGATGCCGGTGTCGCGCACCTCCAGGCGCAGCAGGTGCTGCGCCGGGGTCTCGCCGAGGCGGCGCACGCGCAACTCCACGCTGCCGCGCGCGGTGAACTTGATCGCGTTGCCGATCAGATTGCTCAGCACCTGCCGCAGCCGCACCGGGTCGCCGCGCACCGGCAGGCGCACCGCCGGATCCAGCTGCAGGGTCACGCGCAGGCCCTTGGCCTCGGCCGAACGCTGCATCAGCTGCAGCACGCCGTCGAGCAGTTCGCGCAGGTTGAAGCTGGTGATCTCCAGCTCCAGCCGGTTCGCTTCCAGCTTGGAGTAGTCGAGGATGTCGTCGACGATGCGCAGCAGTTGCAGCGAGGAGTCGTTGGCGGCGCGCAGCATCTCGCGCTGCTCGGTGCCGAGCTGGCCGCGCGCGATCAGTTCCAGCATCGGAATGATGCCGTTGAGCGGGGTGCGGATCTCGTGGCTCATGGTGGCCAGGAATTCGCCCTTGGCCATCGCCGCGGCCTCGGCGGCCTGCTTGGCCTGCACCAGCTCCCGTTCCAGGCGTTCGCGCAGGTGTACGTCGCGCTGCAGCGCGTCGCGTTCGGATTCGGCCAATGCGGCGCGCGCCAGCGCCGCATCCAGCGCGCCGGCCTGCTGCTGCGCGCGCCAGCCGGCCACCACCGCCAGCAGCGCGGCGCTGCCGATGCACAGCGGGGCCAGCAGGTGCCACGGCGGCGGCGGGGCCAGCAGCGGCACCGCCAGCAGCGCGCCGGCGACCGCGCTCGCCGCGCTCGACGCGGCCAGCCACGGCAGGGGCCGGCGCCGGCGTGCGGGCATCGCTACAGCACCGCGTTCTGGAAATCGAAGTTCAGTTCGTCGCCGACCGACTGCACCAGGTTGCCCTGGATGAAATCGACCCCGCCCATCCACATCGCCGCGGCGGCCTGCGCTTCCTCGATCTGCTGGCCGATGATCAGCAGCCCGGCGCGGTGCGCCAGGTCGATCGCGGCGCGCAACTGGTCGCGCAGTTCGGCATCGGCGTGCGCGTTGGCGAAGCGCGCGGACAGGCGCAGGTAGCCTAGCGGCAACTGGTTGAGCAACGCCTCGGCCTCGGCGCCGGGTTCGAACTGGCTGAGGCAGAACTGCACGCCCAGCGGCATCAGCCGGGCGCAGAACTGCTGCAGCGTCACCGTGTGGATCAGCGCATCGTCCAGGCGCAGGTCGATCACCAGCGAGGTGCCGGTGACGCCGCGGCGGCCGATCGCCTCGACCAGCCAGTCGGCGAAGGCGCCGCGCGCCAGCGTGCGCGAGGACTGCGACACGAACAGGCGCAGCGGCGGCGTGGCGTGCTGGTACAGGTGCAGCAGGCCGAGCGCGTGGTCCAGCACCTGCTGGTCGAGGTCGGCGATGCGCCCGCCGGCCTCGGCCGCGGGCAACACCTGTCCGGCCGACAGCAGCGTGCCGTCGCGCTGGCGCAGGCGCAGCAGGACCTGGTACTGCGCGGTATCGCCGCCGGCCACGGCGACGATCGGCTGGTAGGCCGGCTCCAGCTGGCCTTCGAACATGGCGATGCGGCCGAGGTCCTCGTCCTCGCGCGGCGGCGCGTACGCGGCCACGCCCTGCGGATGCAGGCGCGCCTGCAGCGCGGTGCGTTCGACCGCTTCCAGTGCGCTGCCGGCGTCCTCGAACCCTTGCGCCAGGTCGGCATAGCCGATCGCGCAGCGCAGGTGCACGGCTTCGTCGTCGCGCAGCGGGAACGCATGGCTGGCCAGGGCTTCGCGCAAGGCCTGGGCGCGCTGCCGCAGCGCGTCCAGGTCGTTGTCCTGGGCCAGCAGCAGGAAGCTGTTGTCGTTGAGCCGGGCCAGCGGCTGCGGCGCGGTGACGCTGGCCAGGCGGCGCCCGGCCTGGGTCATCAGGCGTTCGAACGCGGCGTAGCCGTAGCGTTCGCGCAGGCCCAGCGCGCTGGCGATCTCGATGAAGAACAGGCAGCCGCCGGCGCGCGCGCGCAGCGACTCGCCGAGCAACTGCAGCACGTGGGTGCGGGTCGGCAGGCCGGTCTCGGGATTGTTCAGCGGCAGGCCGTCGCTGGCGCTCTGCTGCGCCTGCTGGCGCGCGCGGCGGATGCGGTTGGAGACCGCGGCGATCAGGTGCCGCGGCCGGATCGGCTTGGTCAGGAAATCGTCGGCGCCGCTGTCCAGCACTTCGTATTGCAGCTCCGGATCCGGGTCGCCGGTCAGGAACACGATCGGCAGCAACTGGTGCTGCGGCTGCTGGCGGATCAACGCGGTCAGGCGCATGCCGTCCAGGCCGGGCATGTGCAGGTCCATCAGGATCAGGTCGGGGCGGTAGTCGGCGATCGCCTGCTGCACGCCTTCGGCCCGCATCTCCACCTGCGCCTGCATGCCGGCGCCATGCAGCACGCTCTGCGCGAACAAGGCCTGCGAACGGTCGTCTTCGACGATCAGGATGCGGTACGGCGCGTCCAGCGGCGGCGGCGGCGCGGCAGCGTCGCTTGCCGCGCTCGGCGCGGCCGCGGCGGTCTGCTCGCCGGGGGCGGCGGCGGAGGCGGTGCCGTCTTCCGCGCGCGGCGCCATGTCGAGGTCGGGCGCCGGCGCTTGCGCGTCCGGCACCGCGTCGGCGGCCCAGCGCCGCCAGTAGTGCGGTGGCGGGGTCTCGGCACGGACGTTGCGCGAACGCGGATCGTCGCGGCTGGAAAGCGGTGCGGTGTCTCTTGCGGCCATCGCGTCTTTATCCTGGTGCGCGCGCAATTATGCGATGAAGTTCACGAAGACAGGGAGCCATCTCGGCTCGGCCTGGCGACGGCGGCGTCCGCGGGCGCCGCCAGCAGGCGGCGGACGCCGCGCCACAGCGTGCGCCACACCCACCACACCAGCAGCGCACCCAGCACGCTCGCCCCAAGCAATACGGCCAGCGCCAGCCACGGATGCACCAGGGCCAGCGCGAGCGTGGCGAGAACCACGGAATCCTCGGTCAGCGAGGCGATCCAGTTGCTGGCCGGTTCCGGCGACGTGTTCAGCAAGGCGCGCGAGCCGGCCTTCAGCACGTGGCTGGTGAGCGCGACGCCGGCGCCGGTGGCGAGCGCGCCGGCGCCCAACTGGCCGTCCTGGGACAGCGTGGCCGCGGCCAGGAACGCGCCGGCCGGGATCCGGGTCAGGGTCTGCAGCAGGTCCCAGACCGAATCCACGCCGGGAATCTTGTCGGCGAAGAACTCGGCCAGCGCCAGGGCGCCGGAGGTGCCGAGCACCCACCACGACTCGGTGGCCTGCAGCGCCGGCGGCAAGTCCAGCCAGCCGAGCAGGCCGGCCACGCCGATCCCGAACACGGTCAGGTAGACGCGGATGCCGGCCAGCCAGGCCAGCAGGATGCCGATTACGAAGAGGTGGGCGTCGGTCATGGCGAGGCGCTCCTGCAGATGCGCGGGTGGCGGCCACTATCGGCCAAGCGTGCAGCGAAGGCCAGCGCACGGGCCGCGCGTGCCGGCAACGGCAAGCTACGGCGCGTGGCTTACACTAGCCGGCCGGCCGACCCCCCGCGAGGATCGACGCCGCTGCCGCCTCGGTGGCGCGGCTTTGACGATGAACCGACCCGTGCCCCGTTTCCAGATCGTGCCCAACGGCGCCGCGCCCGCGCGCGGACGTGGCCTGTGGCTGCTGATCGCCATCGTCTGGCTGCTGTCGCTGGCAGGAACCTGGCTGCTGGCCAGCCGCCAGGCCGCGCCCGAGTTGGGCGAGGTGAGGACGCAGCTGCGGCAGGCCGACGCCAAGCTGCAGGCGCAGCAGCGGCAGATCGACACGCTCAACCAGCGCCAGGCCACCCTGGCCCGCTCCGACCAGATCAGCCGCGCCGCCAACAACGAAGTGCAGAGTTCGCTGGCCGAGCGCGACGAGGAGATCGCCGGGCTGCGGGCCGACGTGGCCTTCTACGAGCGCCTGGTCGGCGCCACCAGCCAGCGCAAGGGCCTGACCGTGCATTCGGCCGAGTTCTCGGCCGAGGCCGGCGGCACCTGGCACTACAACGTGGTGCTGACCCAGAACCTCAACCGCGGCGCGATCAGCCAGGGGCAGATGCGCCTGGCGGTGGAAGGCGTGCGCGGCGGCAAGCTGGCCAGCGTGGGCTGGGACGAACTGCACCAGAAGAGCGGCGTGCCCGGGCAGGACTATTCGTTCCGCTATTTCCAGCAGTTGGACGGCAGCGTGATCCTGCCCAAGGATTTCACCCCGCAACGGGTGCGAGTATCGCTGTCCGGCGGAGGGGCGCCGGTCACCCAGAGTTTCGATTGGACACTGGCCGGCAACGGCAAAGGGGAGTAGGCAGCTTATGTTCGGAAGCAACAAGAACGGCCGCAGCAGCGGCCAGACCGTGGTGGATACCCTGATCGGCGCGCAGGTGGTGATCCGGGGCGACCTGGTGTTCAGCGGCGGCCTGTACGTGGAAGGGCGCATCCTCGGCAAGGTGCTGGCCGAGGACGGCGCGCCGGCGACGCTGACCCTGTCCGAGCACGGCAGCATCGAGGGCGAGGTGCGCGCCCCGATCGTGATCATCAACGGCCAGCTGACCGGCGACGTGCATGCTGCCGAGCGCGTGGAACTGGCGCCGAAGGCGCGGGTGCAGGGCAACGTGCACTACCAGGTGGTGGAGATGAACGCCGGTGCGCAGCTGACCGGACGGCTGATCCATGCCGGCAGCATGGCCGCGCTGGCGCCGCCGGAGCGGGCGCACGAAGAGCCGCAGGCCGAGCTGGCGCAGCGCGCGCTGACCGCGGCGGATGCTTGATTCGGCTCCCGGCCGCCCCCATCCTGCAGCCATGAGCACTCTCGTTTCCCTGCCCAGCGCCGCGCCCGCCCCCGACTACCAGTCGCTGGAGCGGCCGCTGAACTTCACCCAGGCCGCCGCGGCCAAGGTGCGCGAGCTGATCCGCGAGGAAGGCAACGACGCGCTGGCGCTGCGCGTGTACATCCAGGGTGGCGGCTGTTCCGGGTTCCAGTACGGCTTCGAGTTCGACGAGAACCGCGCCGAGGACGACCTGTCGGTGCGCACCGACGAGGTCACCCTGCTGGTCGACCCGCTGAGCCTGCAATACCTGATGGGCGCGGAAGTGGATTACAGCGAAGGCCTGCACGGCGCGCAGTTCGTGATCCGCAACCCCAACGCCAAGACCACCTGCGGCTGCGGCAGCAGCTTCAGCGTGTAGACACGCTGCGGCTTGCGGGATGCGCGGTTTGCCTGCACCCTGCGCCGCATGCCCGAACTGACGCCTGTTTCCTTCGCGTTCGCCGACGCGGTCATCGACCGCGCCGACGCGCTGCGCAACGATCCCGAAGCCCTGCGCCGCGCCTGGCCCACCGCGCGCCTGCTGCTGCTCGATGCCGATGGCAATGCCTACGCCGATGCGCACGGCCAGCCGCTGGCGCTGACCGGCGCGGCGCTGGGCGATATGGTCGAGCAGGCGATCTTTCTCGGCCTGCGCGATGGCGATGCCTGGTTCGCGGTGGGCGCGGGCCTGCGCGACGCCGACATCGACCCGCCGCAGCGCATGGACCTGCGCCGCGCCGCCGCCGAGTGGCCGGCGTTCGCGTCCGGCCTGTTCGCCTATGCCCGCGGCATGCTGCACTGGCAATCGCGCACCCGCTTCTGCGGCGTCTGCGGCGGCGCCATCGGGTTCCGCCGCGGCGGCTTCCTCGGCGTCTGCGCGCAATGCGCCAGCGAACACTATCCGCGCGTGGATCCGGCGGTGATCGTCGCGGTCAGCGACGGCGCGCGGCTGCTGCTGGGGCGCCAGGCGAGCTGGCCGGCGCGGCGCTATTCGGTGATCGCCGGCTTCGTCGAGCCGGGCGAGTCGCTGGAGCAGACCGTGGCGCGCGAAGTGGCCGAGGAGACCCAGGTGCGGGTCCGGCCCGGCAGCTGCCGCTACTACGGCGCGCAGCCATGGCCGTTCCCCGGTGCGCTGATGCTTGGCTTCAGCGCGCTGGCCGAGCCCGACCTGCCGCAGGTGGATGGGGAGCTGGAAGACGCCCGCTGGTTCGAACGCGACGAGATCGGGGCCGCCCTGCAGCGCGCCGCGGCACAGGGCGACAGCGCCGACGACGGCCACGGCCTGCGCCTGCCGCCGGGCATCTCCATCGCACGCGCGCTGGTCGTGGACTGGTATCGCCGCGGCGGCACGCACGCGTAGGCCGCCCGGCGTCCGCTGCACACGCTTCAGAACGGTCCCGGAGGACCTGCATGTTCACTACCCTCGTCGCTGTGATCGTCGCCCTGGTGCTGGGCCATGTCGCGCCCGGCATGGTGGCCTCGCTGCGCCGTTTCGATGCCTATGGCGACTGGCTGTCGTGGCTGGATGCGCACGCCGGCGAAGGCAGCGGCTGGCGCGGCCGCTACGGCATCGCGCTGGCGCTGCTGCCGGCCTTGCTGCTGGTCGGCCTGCTGCAGTGGCTGCTCGCCGCGCCGCACCTGGGCCTGCTGGCGCTGCTGTTCGGGGTGCTGGTGCTGGCCTTCAGCTGGGGGCCGCGCGACCTGGATACCGATGTGGAAGCGGTGATCGAGGCCGACGACGTCGCCGCGCGGCGCGTGGCGGTCGCGCATCTGCACGCCGATGGCGGGCCGCCGCGCGAGGATCCGGCCGGGCTGGTGGAGGCGGTGGCGATCAGCGCATTGCGGCGCTGGTTCGCGGTGCTGTTCTGGTTCCTGCTGCTGGGGCCGTTCGGCGCGCTCGGCTATCGCCTGCTGGCGCTGGCCGCGGTCGGCCCGTACGCGCCGCGGCTGCCGTTGGCCACCGCGCTCGGCGCACGCACCGTGCTGGCCGCGATGGAATGGCCGGTGGCGCAGCTGATGACCTTCTCGCTGGCGCTGGTCGGCAATTTCGAGACCGTGTTCGGCGCCTGGCGCGCGGCCGGCGGCAATCGCTGGCAGCTGGACAGCGGCTTCCTCGGCCCGGTGGCCTGCGCCAGCGTGCGCGGCGAACTCGACGAGGAGGCGCACGACTACAGCGATGCCGGCATGGTGGTGCCGGTGCTGCGGCGCCTGCCGGAATTGCGCGATGCGATGAGCCAGATCTGGCGGGTACTGCTGCTGTGGCTGGTGGTGCTGGCGTTGCTGGTGATCGCCGGCTGGGTCAGCTGACTAACCCGGCGCGAGCAGGGTGAACGGAAACCACGGCAGGTTGCGCGCGATCCAGTAGCCGGGCAGCGCCAGCAGCCAGAAGTTCGGCCGCGACAGCAGCGTGGCCACCGGCGCGAACCATGCCGCGCGCCAGCCCGCCTTCCACGCGATCAGGCCCGGCAGCACGGCCAGGCCCAGCATCGCCCCGGGATTCATCGCGAAGGCGCCGAGCGGATCCAGGTGCACCAGGGCGTGCAGCGCGCGGGTCATGCCGCAGCCGGGACAGTAGTAGCCGGTGAGCGCATGGAACAGGCACGGCGCGAATGGATTGTCCGCGGCGTTGGGATCGAACCGGTACAACAGCGCGCCGCCGGCCGCCGCGAGGGCGGTGGCGGCGCCGAGACACGCCCGTTGTTGCCAGGCGCGCATGCCGATCAGCTCATGTGCTGCATCTGGTTCACGTATTCCATGTAGCTCTGCATGCCGCCGGTCGCGACCATGCCGATGTTGATCAACAGGCCGATGATGGCCAGCGCGGTGGTCACCCAGCACCAGGTCTTGGCGCTGTTGGAGGCGCGCCGCGCGCCGTCCAGGTCGCCCTGGTTGAGCAGCCCGTTGACCTTGCTGGAGAACACGATGGCGACGATGCCCGGAATGATCGACGGACAGCACAGGCAGAATCCGAGCACTGTTGCGATGATCGCCCAGGCCAGATGATTGGGAATCGCGCCGGGGGCGGGCGGCGGCGTGACGGGGCTGACGGTGCTCATGTGTGGATCTCCTTGAGGGGCTATGCGCTGGGCATGGGGCCAAGTCTAGACGAGGTGGTCGCCGCGGCTCCATCTTTCGGCGCCGCGCGATGCGCTCAGTGCGGCGCCAGCAGGGTGAACGGGTACCACGGCAGATTGCGCAGCACCGCGTAGCCGAGCAGCAGCCACAGCCACAGGCGCGGATCGGCGAGGATCTTCAGCAGCGGCGCCAGCAGGCGCATGCGCAGCCCGGCGGCATTGAGCGCCATGATCGCCAACAGCGGCAGCGCCACCACCAGCAGCGGATTGGTCGCCATGGCATGGGCGATATCCAGGTGCACCAGTGCATGCAGGCAGCGGGTGCTGCCGCAGCCTGGGCAATACAGGCCGGTGAGCGCGTAGAACGGGCACGCAGGCAACGGATTGCCCGGCACATTGGGATCGACCCGGCGCAGCACCAGCGTCGCGACCACGGCGGCGCCGCTCAGTGCGGCCAGCGGCAGCCAGCGGGGCAGGGGGCGTGCGCGCAGGAACATCGGCAACGGAATCGTCGGTAACGGAATCGTGGAGCGAGCGAACAAGGCCGCCGCGGCGCGCGGCAACGGCGGCCCGGATCGTCGATCAGTACGTGGTCGACGACTGCTGCATCATGCCCAGGCCACCCAGGGCGAAGATGAAGATCAGGTACAGCACGACCAGCACCACCCAGGCGATGACCGAGTAGATCGCCCACTTCTTGGCCTTGTCGGCCGATTCGCGGGCGCCGGCGACGTCGCCGGCGGCGAGCTTGGTGTTGACCTGGGCGGCGAACACGATCGAAACGATGCCCAGCGGCAGGCAGCAGAACAGCGTGCTCAGGATCGCCCAGACCAGATTGTTGGACACTTGCGGTGCGGTGGTATTCATCCGTGTTACTCCGGTTGCGTGGTGGAACGAAGAAAAAACGAGAAAGCGGGCGGACTCACTGCCCCAGCGCGCTGCTGAGGATCGCGATGCCGCCGAACAGCAGGAACCACAGCGCGAGCAGGATCGGCGCGGCCAGCGCCGACCACATCGCCCACAGGCCGGCCTTGCGCGAGGCGTCGCGTGCGCCGGCCACATCGCCGGCGGCGCGCTTGCCGTCCACCTGCGAGGCATAGACGATCGACACCACGCCCAGCGGCAGGCAGCAGAACAGCGTGGACAGGATCGCCCACACCAGATTGTTGGGGACGTAGATGCCCGCGCCGTTGGGCGGTGGTGGCGGCAATACCTGACTCACTGATCGACCCCTGCAATGGACGCCGCTGCAGTACGCAGGCGTCTCCCCGGCGCCTAATCTACCCGAAGCGGCGTTTCCAGGCACCTTGCAGGTTCACGCGGCATCCCCGCGCAGCTGCCGCACCTGCGCTTCCAGCAGCTCCGCGCTGACCTCGGCGGCCGCCACCGGCGCGCCCGCGATCACCTCCACGTGCGCGCGGAAGCGCCGCGGCACGCGCATGCGCCGCAGCCGGGAGTCGCGCTTGCTCCACATGCTGGTCCACATGTTGCGCAGCGCCATCGGCACGACCGGCACCGCGCGGCGCTCGACGATCTTCTCCACGCCGGACTTGAACTTGGCGATCTCCCCGTCCTTGGTCAGCGCGCCCTCGGGGAAGATGCACACCAGTTCGCCCTCGGCCAGCGCCGCGTCGATCTCGTCGAACGCGCGCTGCATCAGCGCCGGGTCCTCGCGCGCGCCGGCGATCGGGATCGCCTTGGCGGTGCGGAAGATCCAGCGCATCACCGGGATGTTGAAGATGCGGTAGTACATGACGAAACGCACCGGGCGCGGGATCGACGCGGCCAGCACCAGCGCGTCCATGTAGCTGACGTGGTTGCACACGATCAGCGCCGCGCCCTCGTCGGGCACGTGCCGCTCGATGCCGTGCAGGCGCAGCCGGTACAGCGCACGCACCATCACCCAGCTGAGGAAGCGCATCAGGAATTCGGGGACGATGCTGAAGATCCAGATCGCCACCACCGCGTTGGCGATGGCCAGCGCCAGGAATACCTGCGGGATGCTCAGCCCGGGCATCGGCACGCGCGTGCCGAACAGCGTGAGCTGTTTCATCTGCAGCGCGATGCCGACCATCGCGGCGATGACAATGAACATCGAATTCTGGATGTTGAGCCCGGCGATGACCCGCGACAGCTCCGCCTTGGGCGTGCGGCTCTGGATCAGCGCGAACAGCGGCACCACGAACAGGCCGGTGCACAGGCCGATGCCGACCAGGTCGAGCATGATCCGCCAGCTGCCGGCCTGGTGCACGAACTGGCCGATGCCCAGCCCGGCCTGCAGCGCGCCGCCGGGGCGGGCGAAATACAGGTCGAGCATGAACGCGCTGATGCCGAACGCGCCCAGCGGCACCAGGCCGATCTCCACGGTGCGTCCGGACAGCTTCTCGCACAGCAGCGAGCCGGTGCCGGTGCCGATCGAGAACAGCGCCAGGGCGAAGATGTACAGGTCCTGCGCGCCGCCGAGATTGAGTTCGGCGTAGGTCGGCAACTGCGCGGTCAGCACCGTGCCGATGAACCAGAACCAGGACACGCCGAGCACCGCGTTGCGCACCGCCAGCTGGCGCCGGGTCAGGCGCATGATCGCCAGCGACTCGGGTAGCGGATTCCAGTTGATCTTCAGGTCCGGCGCGCCGGCATCGACCTTGGGAATGAGGCGCGCGACCAGGTTGCCGGTGACCGCCAGCGCGATCACCGCGGTGGCCGCGGCGACCGGGCCGTGGCTGCCGGCGATCTGGAAGATCAGTCCGCCCAGGATCATGCCGCACAGGATCGAGATCGAGGTGCCCATCTCGACCAGGCCGTTGCCGCCGGTCAGTTCCTCCGGCTTCAGCACCGAAGGCAGGATCGAATATTTCACCGGGCCGAACAGGGTGGACTGCAGGCCGGTGCAGAACAGCGCGACCAGCAGCACCGCCATGTTCTCGGTCAGGAAGCCGACCGCGGCCAGCGACATGATCGCGATCTCCATCGTGGTGGTGATCACCACCAGCCGCGATTTCTCCAGCTTCTCGGCGATCTGCCCGGCCAATGCGGAGAACAGGAAGTACGGCAGGATGAACAGCGCCGGCGCCAGATTGGTGTACAGCGTGCGCTGCTCGGGGGTGACGCCCAGATAGAACAGCAAGCCGATGATCGCCTGCCGGTAGACGTTGTCGTTGAACGCGCCCAACCCCTGGACCACGAAGAACGGCAGGAAGCGACGCTGTTTCAGCAGGGCGAACTGGCTATGGCCGGACATGCAGGCTCCTTTGCGAACGCGCGCAGCCTAGCAGGTTCGTTGCGCGGCGGATGCGGCGCCGTGGAGCGGGGCGTGCCGCGATGCGGGCTGTGTCGGCGGTGGCGTCTGCGGGATACGCGCGTGCTGGCTTTTTGCAGGCGGCGTCATGGTGGCGTGCTCCGTTCGTCGCGGCTGAAGCCGCTCCTACAGGGGGCTGCGGTGCGAGGCGATCCGGTTAGCCGGTTGCGACGGCGCCTGCCTGCTGCCGCAGCAGCGCGATCAGCGCGCGTGCGGCCGGGGTCGGGTCCGCGCGCCAGGTGGCGTAGGTCAGGAAGCGGAAGCGCTCGCGCAGCGCGATCACCGCCACGCCGTGCATCGCCGCGGCGATGGTCTGCGGCACGATCGCCAGGCCCAGGTCCGCGATCACCAGCTGGCGCTGCAGGTCGGCATGGGTGACCTCGTACTGCAGCCGCTGGCGCAGGCCGGCCTCGGCGAAGGCGCGGTCGATGATGCCGCGCACGCCGGCGCCGGCGATCAGCCCGGCCATCGGCGCGTCCTCCAGTTCGTGCAGGGACACCTCGGCGCGCGCGGCGAAGCGGTTGCCGGGCGCGGCGATCAGCGCCAGCGGTTCCTGGTGCAGCAGCAGACGCTGCTCGGGCAGCGCGATGTGCGGGCCGACTCCGACCAGGGCCACGTCCAGCCGGCCTTCGCCCAGGTCGAGCAGCAGCGCATCGCTCATGCCGGTGCGCAGATGCACGTCCACCGCGCTGTGCGCTTCGCGGAAGCGGCGCAGCAGCGCCGGTACCTGCACCGTGGTCAGCGCGGAGATCTGGCCGATGTGCAGGCGCCCGCGCACCGTGCCCAGCGCCTGCGCCATCTCTTCGTGCAGGCGCTCGGCCGCGCGCAGGGTGGCGCGGGCGTTGTGCAGGAACACCTCGCCGGCGGCGGTCGGCCGCACCTGCCGCGCGCCGCGTTCGAACAGGCGCGCGCCCAACGCCTCCTCGATCTTGGCGATCTGGTGGCTCAGCGCCGACTGCACCGTGTGGCAGCGCCGCGCGGCGGCGGTGAAGCTGCCCTCCTCGGCCACGGCGACGGCGAACTCGAGTTGGCGCAGGGTCAGCATGGCATCTTAAAACGAGATGGATCGAGTGAAAACAATACATTGGAAAGATCGATGGCGCTTGCCCAGACTGGCGCCATTCCTTCCGCACCCTTGGATTCGGCTCATGGACACGACCCCGCACCCCCCATTGCATCGCGGCCTGGTGCTGCTGATGGCCGCCGCCACCGGCCTGGCGGTGGCCAGCAACTACTACGCGCAGCCGCTGCTGGAAGTGCTGGCGCAGACCTTCGCGATCGACGTGCGCAGCGCCGGCGCGGTGGTCACCACCGCGCAACTGGCCTACGCCGCCGGCTTGCTGTTGCTGGTGCCGCTGGGCGACCGCTTCGAGCGCCGCAGCCTGATCGTGGGGCTGTACGCGCTCAGTGCGGTGGGCCTGCTGATCAGCGCCGCCTCGACCAGCTTCGCGCTGCTGCTGCTCGGCACCCTGGTCACCGGACTCAGTTCGGTGGCCGCGCAGATCCTGGTGCCGTTCGCCGCCACCCTGGCCGCGCCGCACGAGCGCGGGCGTGTGGTCGGCACGGTGATGAGCGGCCTGCTGCTGGGCATCCTGCTGGCGCGCACCGTGTCCGGGCTGCTGGCCGGCGCCGGCGGCTGGCATGTCGTGTACTGGGTGGCCGCGGCGCTGATCCTGCTGGTGGCGGCGCTGCTGTGGCGCGCGCTGCCGCGGCATCCGGGCAATCCGCAGCTGTCCTATCCGCACCTGATCGGTTCGGTGCTGGCGCTGTTGCGCGACGAACCGGTGCTGCGCGCGCGCGCCATCCTGGGCGGGCTGATCTTCGCCGGTTTCAGCATGTTCTGGACCACGCTGGCGTTCCTGCTGTCCGGCCCCAGCTACGGCTACGGTACCGCGACGATCGGCCTGTTCGGCCTGATCGGCGCCGCCGGCGCGTTCGCCGCCAACCTGTCGGGCAAGCTCGCCGACCGCGGCGCCGGGCAGTGGGTGGGCTGGGGCGGGCTGGCCATGCTGCTGCTGTCGTGGCTGCTGCTGGCCGCCGCGCCGCACTCGCTGTGGCTGCTGATCGCCGGGGTGCTGCTGCTGGACGTGGCGGTGCAGGGCGTGCACATCGGCAACCAGCACGTGATCTACCAACTGGATCCGAAGGCGCGCAACCGCATCACCTCGGCCTATGTCACCTGCTATTTCATCGGCGGCGCGATCGGTTCCAGCCTCGGCACCGCCGCCTACGCCTACGCCGGCTGGCGCGGGGTGGTGGTCGGCGGCGCGGCGCTGGCGGTGGCGGCGCTGCTGTGGATGGGCGTCAGCGTGCGGCCGGCACGGCCGCCGGCGGCGCTGGTGCCGCTGCCGGAGCGGTGACCGCGTGCGCGGCGGCGCGCAGCTTGGGCAACAGGCGCAGGGTCAGCGCCAGCTGGTTGCGCACCAGCCGCCGCTTGGCGTCGTCGATCCCGTCCTCGTGCTCCAGCGCATCGGCCATGCCCACCTCGGCCGATTCGTCGGCCGGCGGTAGCGCCTGGCGCTGCGCCAGCGCGTCGGCGATCGCGCCCAGGGTGTCCTGCAGGTAACCGCCGGCGCGGTCGATGGCCGGATCGGCCTCGCCGGCCAGCGCGGCGCGGTGCGCGCCCAGCGCCGACAGGTAGCCGAGCAAGGTGTTGGACAGCGCCAGGAAGCGGAAGCCCGCATCCAGGTTGCGGCGGTAGCGGCCGGGTTCGCGCAGCATGTTGGACAGCGCCACCGACAGCGCGGCGTCGGCGTTGTGCATGTCGCGCCGGGCGATGCGGTAGGGCAGGTCGTCGCGCATGCCGCTGCGGTACTGTTCCAGCACCTGCGCCAGATAGCGCGCGCAGCTGGCCAGCACCGTGGCCATCACCTGGTTGAGGCGCCGGCCCTGCCAGTCGGGCAGGATCAGGAACGAGGCCGCCGCGGCGATCGCGCAGCCGATCAGCGTATCCACCAGGCGCGGCCAGATCAGCACGAAGCCGTCGCCGAGCAGGTTGAAGCAGAACAGCGCCATCACCGTGATCGCGGCGGTGGCCAGCATGTAGCGGTCGGTGCGGGTGACGAAGAACAGCAACGCGCCGAACAGCGCGAACAGCAGCTGCAGTTCGGTGCCGGGGAACAGCTGCATCAGCGCCCAGGTCGCGATCAGGCCGATCAGCGTGCCGGCGATGCGCTGCGCCAGGCGCAGCCGGGTGGCGCCGTAGTTGGGCCGGCACACGAAGGCGGTGGTGAGCAGGATCCAGTAGCCGTTGCTGGCGTGGATGGACTGCATGATGGCGTAGCCGACCACCAGCGCGATCGCCATGCGCAGCCCGTGCCGGAACAGCACCGAGCCCGGGGTGAGCTGCTGGCCGACGCGCACCAGCATCTCGCGCAAGGTGTGCGGCGAGGAGTCGCGCAGGCGGGTGTCGAGGGTGTCGCTGGTGGTGTCGGACTGCGCGGCTTCGGACAGCCGCCGCTCGATGCTCTGCAGGTTGGTGACCAGCAGTTCCAGCGAGCCGAGCAGCCGCGCCTGGCGCGGGTCGGCCTGGGCGTGCAGGAAGTCCAGCGACTGGCGCAGGTCGGTGGTGGCCTGCTGGGTCTGCTCGCCGTATTCGAACGGCTGGCGCATCCGGATCGCCTCGCCCAGCGCGGCGCAGGCCTTGCCCTGCAGGGCCAGCAGGCGCTGGCAGCGGTACAGCACGTCGCTGTGGAAGAACGCGTCGGTCAGCGCCTCGTAGGGATAGTGCGAGGAGCTGGCGCGCTCGTGGAAATCCTGCGCCATGTAGTACAGCCGGAAGTACAGGCCGGACTGCACGCCGGGCCGGCCGGAGCGGCCGAAGCGGCTCATGATCGCGGTCTTGGCCGCGTTCAGCGCCGCCACCACCTGCGCGTTCTGCTCGGCCAGCGCCAGCCGCCGCGCGTGCAGGTCGCTCTGTCGCACCGGTTCGAACAGCGCGGCCTTGAGCCGCAGGTAGCGGCCGAGTTCGAAGAACAGCCGCGACAGCCGTTCGCGCACCGGGCGGTTGGCGAACAGGAGCGTCCACAGGACCGACAGCAGCCCGTACCAGGCCGCACCGAGCATCAACAGGCCGATGCCGTGCCAGGCGCTGCCGCCGACGTGGCCGGAACGGCCGCCATGGTCGATGCCGATCATCGCGTAGATCGCCAGCGCCACCGTGGCCTGGGCGATGGAGGCGTAGCGTTCGCCGAGCGCGCCGAGCAGGGTCAGGGCGAAGGTGGACAGCGCCATGCCGGCGACGAACGCCAGCGGATACGGGAACAGCAGCACCACCGCGGCCGCGGCGGCGGCGAAGCACAGCAGCGACAGCAGCACTGACTTGATCCGGCCCAGCCAGTTGTCGTCGGTCTCGGCGATCGCGCTGGCGATGGCGCCCAGGAAGATCGCCGGCAGCGCGGTCAGTTGCTGCTGCTGCCAGCACACGCCCATCGCCACGCCCAGGGCGATGAACACGCGCAGCCCGTAGCTGGCCTTTTCGTGGGCCCACAGGCGGCTGAGGCGGGTTTCGATCGAGGATTTCGGCACGGCGACACGATAACGCAACGCTGGCCGCGATGATGCTTGCCGACGCCGAAGTGGGGTCGGCGAGCATCGGCGCTGCGTCCGCGGTGCGGCCGTCGCCGCTGTCCTGCGGTCGCCGCTGCGCCCTGCCGCGGCAAGGCGCAGCGTGCCGCTCAAAGTTCGAACGTGGCGCTCAGCGACCAGGTGCGCGGCTGGCCGTAGCCGTTGCCGTCGTTGGTCCAGTAGCGGCGGTCGGTGAGATTGGTGAGTTCGCCACGCAGCGTCAGCGGCGTGGCGCCCCAGTGCGTGCGATAGCCGAGGCCGGCATCGAGCAGGGTGAAGGACGGCAGCTTCAGGTCGTACAGGTCGTTCCACATCGACGCGCCGTACGGCTGCGAGCCGTAGTGCTTGGCCGCGGCGTGCACGCTCAGCCCGGGCACGGCGTCGAAGGCGTACGCGGTGTCGAGCGTGGCCTGGAACCTGGCCACGCCGGCGGGCGTGCGGCCGACCGCGGCGGCCTCGTTGCGCAGGTATTCGGCGTCGACCCAGGTCGCGCCGGCGCCGATGCGCCAGTTCGGCGTGGCCTGCACGTGGCCGCTGAGGTCGAATCCCTGGTAGCGCACCTCGCCGTCCTGCACGTAGTAGTTGGCGGCATTGCCGTATTCGGCGCCGCGCTCGATGCGGAACCAGGCCGCATCCAGCGCCCAGCGCGCACGCTCCAGCTTGTAGCCCAGCTCGTACTGCTTGCTTTCCAGCGGCGGCAGCAGCGTGTTGCGGTTTTCGTAGAGCTGGCCGACGGTGCTGCCCTGCTCCAGCGATTCCACGTAGCTGGCGTACACGGTCTGGTCTTCGCGCGGCTTGAACAGCAGCGCCACGGTCGGGGTGTTGACCGACTTCTGGTAGCGCGCGGTGTGCGTGCCGTCCACGTCCCAGCTGTTCTGTTCGTAGCGGGTGTGGCGCAGGCCCAGCAGCAGCGACCAGTGCGTGCCGACGCTGAGCGTGTCGCTGGCGAACAGCGCGTTCTGCTCGACCCGGTCGCTGCGGTAGGTGTCGCGCGAATGGGTGCTGTGGTAACTGAGCGCGCTGTCCTCGTACAGGTTGGAGGTACCCAGCTGGTACCACAGGTTCTGCTTGGCCCAGCCGCTGTCGGCCTGCTGCCAGCTCGCGCCGGCGACCAGCTGGTGGTCGATCGGGCCGGTGCTGAAGCGGCCTTCGAGCAGGCCCTGCGCCAGGTAGTTCTCGGCGAGGTTGCCCAGGTCGTAGATATACGTGTTGGTGTCGCCCTCGCGGTTGAGCACGTAGTCCCAGATCTTGTTGATCGAACTGCGGAACTTGCTGTAGCTCAGGTCCAGGCGCGCGTTCCAGGCATCGTCGATCTGCCAGCGCAGGCCGGTCATCGCCGATTGCATCTCGGTGTTGAAGAAGGTGTCGCGGATGGCGCGGTCGCGGCGCGGGTCGAGGCGGCGCGGCAGGGCGCTGTCGCCATAGCCGTAGAAGGTGATGGTCGGCGCTTCGTTCTCCAGCTTGCGGTCCTGGTAGAGCAGGTCGGCGGTCCAGGTGAGGTCGTCGCTCAGGCGCGCATCCAGCCCCAGCGAGGCCAGCGTGCGCTCGACGTGGGTGTCGTTGTAGGTATCGCCCTGTTCGCGCAGCAGGTTGAGGCGGTAGCCGAAGCGGTCGTCCTCGCCGAAGCGGCGGCCGTTGTCGAGCTGCGCGCTGTATACGCCGCCGTCGCGGTAGCCGACGCTCAGGTCCAGCAGCGGCGTGTCGGTGGGCTTCTTGGTGATGTAGTTGACGATGCCGCCAGGGGCGCCGAAGCCGTACATGAAGCCGCTGGCACCCTTGAGCAGTTGCACCTGCTCCATGGTCTCGCTCGGCCACTCGGCGCCGTAGGTGTACAGCGGCATGCCGTTGAGCTTGTAGCCGTTGCTGTAGCTGACCGGCAGGCCGCGCACCTGGATGGTGGTGTACCAGCTGCTGTTGTAGGCGCCGACGTTGCCGGAGACCGACGGATCGGTCATGAACATCTGCGCCAGCGAGTTGACCTGGCGCTCCTGCAGGGCGTCGGCATCGATGCGGGTGATCGAGAACGGGGTGTCGCGCGCGGGCCGTTCGCCCAGGGCGCCGGCCGGCGCCTCGGCGCGCTCGGCGTTGACCCGGACCGCGTCCAGCTCCGTGGCCTTGCGTTCGGCGGGGTCGGCATCGGTCTCGGCCGCTGCGGCATGGGCGGATGCGCAGAGCGCGGCCATCAGCGCGAGCGGCAACAGGGAATGGCGTGGGAGTCGGGTGGACATGACGGGTTCCGTTGGTCGGGGAAGAGGGCGTCGTGCCTTGCCGCTGGGGCTGGGTGGACGAAAGGCGCGGCGGCCGCTGCGCAGGCCGCCGCGCGGTTCACAGGTCGAACTGCACGCTCAGTGCATAGGTGCGCGGCGCGCCGACGCTGTTGGTGATCCAGTACTTGCGGTCGGTGAGGTTGTCGATGCTCGCGCGCCAGGTGAGCGGATGCCCGTGCAGGCGCATGCGATAGCCGGCGCCGACATTGGCCAGCGTGTAGTCCGGCAGCTTCAGCGTGTTGGCGGTGTCGTACCAGACGTCGCCGAAGTAGCGCAGCGCGGCGTAGACGCTGAGTCCGTCGATGCCGGGGAACGCGTAGTCCACGTGCGCCACGCCTTGCCAGCGCGCCGCGAAGCTGACCCGGTGGCCTTGATCGGCCGCGTTGTCCGGCGAGAGTTTGTCGTAGCGCGGATCCAGCCAGGTGGCGCCGGCGCCGAGGCTCAGTTGCTCGGTGAGGCGGTAGTCGCCGCTCAGTTCGATGCCGTCGTACAGGGTGATGCCGTCCTGCTCCAGGTACTTGCCGGCGGCGGTGATGCGGTCGATGCTGGCGCCGCGCTCCAATCGGAATGCCGCCGCGTTGGCGTTCCAGCGCGGATAGGCGAGCTTGGCGCCGATCTCGTACTGCTTGCTGATGGTGGGGTCGAGCACCTGGCCGGCGTTGATGTAGTCGTCGCCGACGCGGCCGCCGGCTTCCAGCGACTCGATGTAGCTGGCATACAGCGTGACCGCGTCGGCCGGCTTGTACATCAGCGCATAGGTCGGCGTGACCGGATAGGTGTGGTACGTGCCGACCTGTTCGTAGTCGTTGTAGCGCCAGCCGGCCAGCAGCGACCAGCCCGGCGCGAAGGCGACGGTGTCGCTGACGAACAGCGCCTTCTGCAGCGTCTCGCTGCTGCGGGTCATCACCCGCGAGGCGCTGCTGTAGTGGGTCATGCCCTGCCAGTCGTAGAGGTTGCCGCGGCCGATGGTCTGCCACACGTAGGGGCGGTCCCAGCCGGTAGCGTCCTGGCGCGAGGCGCCGGCCACCAGCTGGTGGCTCAGCGGTCCGGTGACGAAGCGGCCCTGCAGCATCAGCTGCACCAGCTTCCACTCGCTCCTGCCGCCCAGTTCGTAGGCGTTGACGGCGTAGTCGCCGTTGCCGTCGTCGATGTAGGCGAAGATCTTGTTGACGTCGTTCCACGAGGTGGTGACGCCGTAGTTCAGGCTGGCCTTCCAGCCGTCGGCGAAGCGCCATTCCAGCCCGGTCGACAGCAGGCGGGAGCGGGTGTCGTAGTACGAACCGGTCACCGAGCGGTCGGCGTCGCCGGCGATCGCGCGCGGCACCGCGCTCAGGCCGATGAAGTAGTACTGCGGCGCTTCCTCGGACAGCTGGCGGCTCTGGTAGACCAGGTCGGCGGTCCAGGTGAGGCGATCGCTCAGGCGCGCGTCGAGCGCGGCCGAGACGACCTTGCGGTCGACCTCGCCGCCGTTGTACGTCTCGCCTTTCTCGCGGAAGGCGTTGAGGCGGTAGCCGAACATGTCCTGGTTGCCGAAGCGCCCGCCCGCGTCGAGCTGGGCGCTGGCCACGGCGTCCGAGCGCCAGCCGAGCCTGGCCGACAGGGTGGTGTCGTCGGTCGGCTTCTTGGTCAGGTAATTGACCAGGCCGCCGGGCTGGCCGAAGCCGTACAGGAAGCCGGCCGGCCCCTTCAGCAGCTCCACCTGTTCCATCGCTTCCAGCGGCCATTCGCTGCCCCAGGACGAGACCTGCAGGCCGTTGACGCGGTAGCTGTCGTAGCTCAGGCCGAGGCCGCGGTTGATGATCGGCGAACTCCAGCCGCTGGAATAGGCGCCGACCTGGGTGACCACCGACGGATCGTTGAAGAAGGCATCGCCCAGCGACACCACCTGGCGCTTGTCGAGGTCGTCGCGATCCAGCACCTGGATCGCGAACGGCGTGTCCTGCACGTTGCGTTCGCCCAGCGCCCCGGCGTTGGCATGCACGCGCGCGGCGGTCACGCTGACCGCATCCAGCTCGGTCGCCTGCTCGCTCTCCGCGTCTCCGGCATGGGCGTCGCAGGCCAGCAGGAGCGCGGCGGCGAGCGCGGCCAGGCGCACGCCGCGATGGAATCGGCAGGGGAGCACATGCGCGGCGAGCGCGGACGGACAAGACATCGGCAGCATCCTTTTCTGCGGGCAGCAGCGTGCCGCCCGCGATCGGCGAAAGCGGTGGGAGAGGAAGGGGGATGGCTGACCGCTGGATGTCCCGGATGCGGGAAACTGACTCCGTCGACGCGGAGCCATGCGCTGGCTAATGCGAATTGTTCTCTTTTGTGAAGCTCAGGTCAACGGATCGTTGCCTGGACGCGCTCCAGCATGGCGGCCGGCACGGCTGTGCGGGCGCTCGCGCTCACACCGACAGTTGCCGCAAGCGCGCTTCGAGCAGCGCCGGGAAGCGTTTGAACCAGGTCTGGTTGAGCGGCGAGGGATGCGGCAGCGGATGCAGGGTGAAGCGGCGCGCTGCGCCGGTCTCGGTCCGCAGGCCGATGTCGATGTGCGCGTTGAAGCGCGACGGGTCGGCCCAGAATGCGTCCAGCTGCGCGCGCACGTCCCTGGGCTGGTCGATGCCGAACCACAGGAACGCTTCGCGGCCGAGGGTGACGATGTCGCGGCCGCGCCATTGTTCGATCAGCAGGCGCCGCATCAACGGATGGAAGCGCCGCTTCACCTGCATCGACCAGGCCTTGTTGCCGAGCGGCTTGTACGGCACGGTGTTGATCCAGAAGACATCGCGGCCGACCGCGAGCGAGGCCGCGAAATCGGGCATCGCCTCGCCGCCGTGCAGGTGCCGGTACAGCGCCTTGCGCACGAGCTGGCCGCCGCTGCCGACGAACGGTTCGCCGTATTCGACCTCGGTGCGGCCCGGGTCGCGGCCGAAGACGCACAGCCGCGCGTTGCGGCGGCCCAGGCCGATGATCGGCTCGAGTGGGTCCTTGGCGTAGTCGGCGTAGACCTTGGTGTCGATGCCGTCGGTCTGCGCCGCCAGCGCGCGGAATTGTGTGCGGAGGTCGGGATCCAGCGCCATGGAATGTCCTCGAATGCCGATGGTGTCAGCTGTAGGAGCGGCTTCAGCCGCGACAGATCCTATCCGTAGGTGCCCATACGATCTGTCGCGGCTGAAGCCGCTCCTACAGAGGGCGGCGTGGCCCCTACGCGCCGCGTTCGCGCGCGATAGCGCGCCAGCCGATGTCGCTGCGATGGAATTCGCTGGGCCACCGGATCTGCGCCACGCCGGCGTACGCATTGCGCTGCGCGTCGGACACGCTGTCGCCCAGCGCGGCCACGCACAGCACGCGGCCGCCGGCGCTGAGCACGCGGCCAGTGGCGTCGAGCGCGGTGCCGGCATGGAACACCTTGGCGCTGGCCGGCACCTGGTCCAGCCCGGTAATCGCTTCGCCGGTGACCGGCGTTTCCGGATACGGCGCGGCCGCCAGCACCACCCCCAGCGACGGGCGCGGATCCCACTGCGCTTCGGTCGCGTGCAGGCGGCCGTCGATCGCCGCTTCGATCAGATCCACCAGGTCAGACTGCAGGCGCAGCATCACCGGCTGCGTTTCCGGGTCGCCGAAGCGCACGTTGAACTCGATCACCTTCGGCGCGCCGCTGGCGTCGATCATCAGCCCGGCATACAGGAAACCGGTGAACGGCACGCCGTCGGCGATCATGCCTTGCACGGTCGGCTCCACCACCTCGCGCATCACCCGCGCGTGCACCTGCGGCGTGACCACCGGTGCCGGCGAATACGCGCCCATGCCGCCGGTGTTGGGGCCGGTATCGCCGTCGCCGACGCGCTTGTGGTCCTGGCTGGTGGCCATCGGCAGCGCAGTGGCGCCATCGACCATGGAGATGAAGCTGGCTTCCTCGCCGTCGAGGAATTCCTCGATCACCACGCGCGCGCCGGCATCGCCGAAGGCATTGCCGGAGAGCATGTCGCGCACCGCGGCTTCGGCCTCGTCCAGGGTCATCGCCACGATCACGCCCTTGCCCGCGGCCAGGCCGTCGGCCTTGACCACGATCGGCGCGCCTTTGTCGCGGACATAGGCCAGCGCCGCGTCCACCTCGGTATGCACTTCGTAGAACGCGGTCGGGATGCCGTGGCGGGCGAGGAATGCCTTGGCGAAGGCCTTGCTGCCTTCCAGCTGCGCGGCCTTGGCGCTGGGGCCGAAGATGCGCAGGCCGGCGGCGCGGAAACGATCGACCACGCCCAGCACCAGCGGCACTTCCGGGCCGACCACGGTCAGCGCCACGGCTTCGTCCTGGGCCAGCTTGAGTAAGCCATCCAGGTCGTCCACCTTGACCGCCACATTGCGGCACTTGGTTTCAGTGGCGGTGCCGGCATTGCCCGGGGCGACCAGCACTTCGCTGACGCGCGGGGATTGGGCGAGCTTCCAAGACAGGGCGTGTTCGCGGCCGCCGGAACCGATGACGAGGATTTTCAAGGCGTGTCTCGTGAGGTCGAAGGAAGAACTATTCGCAGGCTTCGCGCTGCATCGAATCGGGGAACGGATAGGCCCAGCGCTTGGCGTCGAACGCGAACACCTGGGTGGTGCCGAGCTTCTTGCCGCAGGAGATGCCGCGTTCCTCGATGGTCACCGGCCACACCCGCGCGGCGCGATCGCTGTCGTCCACGTCGAGTTCGAAGTCCACGTCGAACAGCTGCGCCTGGCATTGCGCGGCGGTCTGCTGCGGATCGCGGCCGTCGTCGCTGCAGTCCAGCGCGCCATGATTGTCGATGTGCTGGCGCACCGAGCCGGCGTTGACCAGGCCCTTGGGGCCGGGCAGCACCAGATCCTGCGATTCCAGCACGGTGCCTTGCCCAACCCAGCTGCTGTAGACCAGAAAGCCGTAGAAATCGCTGCCCAGCCGCAGGATGTCCACCGCGCCCGGATCGCCATCGCTGCCGAAGCCGTCGCCGAGCTTCTCGGCCACCACCGCCAGGCCCTGGCCGGCGTCGCGCAGGATCAGGAAATCGATCAGTCCCGGATTGGCATGGCCGCCGCCGCTGAGCCGGTGGCAGACCGCCAGCAGCTCCTGGATCTGGTCGCCGACCACCACCGGCTGTTCGGCGCAGACCTCGCTCTGCACCGCGTTGCCGTCGGCCTGGCCGGACCAGCTCTCCGACAGGCGCGCCTGCTTGCCGTAGCGCGTCTGCAGGAACGCCTGCAGGCGTTCGGTGCGCGGCACATGCGCAGTGGCTGCAGGCGCTGCGGCTGGTGTCGGTGCGGCCGCCGGCGCGGCCGGCGTTGGCGTGGCGGTCGGTTTGCAGGCCGCCATGCCGAGCGCGAGCAGCAGCGGCAGGCCGTGGCGCAACGGGCTGGATTTCATCGTTCGGATCCCTGGCCGCTCAATGGCGGAAATGGCGCACGCCGGTGAACACCATCGCGATGCCGTGTTCGTCGGCGGCGGCGATCACCTCGCCGTCGCGCATCGAGCCGCCTGGCTGGATCACCGCCTTGATGCCGGCCGCCGCGGCCGCGTCGATGCCGTCGCGGAACGGGAAGAACGCATCGGAGGCCATCACCGAACCTTCCACCACCAGCTCCGCATCGGCGGCCTTGATGCCGGCGATGCGCGCCGAATATACCCGGCTCATCTGCCCGGCGCCGACGCCGATGGTGCGGTAGTCCTTGGCGTAGACGATGGCGTTGGACTTGACGTACTTGGCCACCTTCCAGGCGAACAGCAGGTCGGCGAACTGCGCTTCGGTCGGCGCCAGGCGGGTGACCACCTTGAGGTCGTCGCGGCTCACCACGCGGTCGTCGGCGGTCTGCATCAGCAGGCCCGAGCCGATGCGCTTGGTGTCGACGAAACCGCCGGACACCGGCGCCAGCGGAATGCGCAGCACGCGCACGTTGGCCTTCTTCTTCGCGTACTCGAGCGCACCCTCTTCGTAGTCCGGCGCGATCAGCACCTCGACGAACTGGCGGTCCAGGATGACCTTGGCGGTGGCCGCGTCCAGCGTGCGGTTGAAGGCGAGGATGCCGCCGAAGGCGCTGGTCGGATCGGTCGCGTAGGCCAGTTCGTAGGCATCGCCGCAGGCCGCGCCCACCGCCACCCCGCAGGGATTGGCGTGCTTGACGATGACGCAGGCCGGCGCGTCGAACTGGCGCACGCATTCCCACGCCGCGTCGCTGTCGGCGATGTTGTTGTAGCTCAGCTCCTTGCCCTGCAACTGCTGGAACGTGGCCAGCGAGCCCGGCGCCGGGCACAGGTCGCGGTAGAACGCGGCGTGCTGGTGCGGATTCTCGCCGTAGCGCAGGTCCATCACCTTGACGAAGGTGCCGTTGCTCTGCGCCGGGAACGCGGTGCGGCACACGCCGGCCTCGTTGTGCTCGACCACCGCCGACAGGTAATTGCTGATCGCCGCGTCGTACTGCGCCACGCGGTTGAACGCGGCCACCGACAGCGCGAAGCGCTTGGCCGCCGACAGCTGGCCGTCGTGCGCCTCCAGTTCGGCGAGCAGGTCGGCGTACTGCGCCGGATCGGTGGCCACCGCCACGCGCGCGAAGTTCTTCGCCGCCGAGCGCAGCATCGCCGGGCCGCCGATGTCGATGTTCTCCACCGCCTCGGCGAGCGTGCAGTCGGCCCTGGCGGTGACCGCCTCGAACGGATACAGGTTCAGCACCAGCAGGTCGATCGGGGCGATGCCGTGTTCGGCCATCACCGCGTCGTCGGTGCCGGCGCGGCCGAGCAGGCCGCCGTGCACCAGCGGGTGCAGGGTCTTGACCCGGCCGTCCATCATTTCCGGGAAGCCGGTCAGCTCGGACACGTCCTTGACCGCCAGCCCGGCCTCGCGAATCGCCTTGGCGGTGCCGCCGGTGGACAGCAGTTCCACGTTGCGCGCGGCCAGCGCGCGGGCCAGGTCGATCAGGCCGGTCTTGTCGGAAACGGACAGCAATGCCCGGCGCACGGGCAGGAAATCGGAGGACATGGGGCAGGGCACACATCGGAGCGGGGAGCCGATATTGTAGGCTGCGCCGCCCCGGCATGGACCCTCAGGACCCCGCAATGGTTTCGATCTACGCATTGAAAGGACGCTTCCAGGACCTGCTGCGCCCCGGGGTGCGTGGCCTCTACCGGCTCGGCGTGACCGCCAACCAGGTCACCGTGGGCGCGGCCGCGGTGTCGCTGCTGGTCGCCGCCTGGGTGTTCTGGCGCGCGCCGGCGCAGCCGCTGTGGTACGCGCTGCTGCCGGCGTGGATGCTGCTGCGCATGGCCTTGAACGCGGTCGACGGCATGCTGGCGCGCGAGTTCGGCCAGCAGTCCAAACTGGGCGCCTACCTCAACGAACTGAGCGACGTGATCGCCGATGCGGCCCTGTACCTGAGCCTGGCCAGCGTGCCCGGCGCGGCTGCCGGCTGGCTGTGGGCGCTGGCGCTGGCGGCGGCATTGACCGAGTATGCCGGGGTGTTGGGGCTGATGGTCGGCGCCGGACGGCGCTACGACGGACCGATGGGCAAGAGCGATCGCGCCTTCGCGATCGGCCTGCTGGGGCTGCTGCTGGCCGGCGGCTGGGTCGGGGCGAAGACGGTGGACGGGTTCGCGATCGTGCTGGCGCTGCTGTGCGCGGCGACGGTGCTGCGGCGCGTTGCCGCCGGCCTGCGTGAGGCGGCGCCGCGCTGAGCCGCGCGGCGCAGGCCGCGGCAACGACACGGAAGCGGTAGCGGCACTCACGGCAACGGCAAGTACGAACGACAGGGAATCGGCAACGGATGCGGCAGGTCAGCGAAAGCGAGTTTTGCAGTTTCGACGGAACGCGGTTGTTCTACCGGCATTGGCCGGCGATGGCGCCGGCGGCGGTGCCGCGTGCGGTGGTGCTGCTGCATCGCGGCCACGAACATTCGGGGCGGGTGCTGCACCTGGCGGTCGAACTGGGGCTGGACGACTGCGCGATGTTCGCCTGGGACGCGCGCGGCAACGGCCGCTCGCCCGGCGTGCGCGGCGATGCGCCCGGCTTCCCGGCGCTGGTGCGCGACCTGGACCGCTTCATCGCCCACATCGGCGAGGCCCACGGCATCGCGGTGCAGGACATCGTGGTGATCGCGCAGAGCGTGGGCGCGGTGATCGCCAGCACCTGGGTGCACGACTACGCACCGCCGCTGCGCGCGCTGGTGCTGGCCTCGCCGGCGTTCAAGGTCAAGCTGTACGTGCCGTTCGCGCGGCCCGGGCTGGCCTTGATGCACAAGTTGCGCGGCAATTTCTTCGTCAACAGCTACGTCAAGCCGCAGTGGTTGACCCACGACCCGGCGCGCGTGGCGAGCTACCGCGACGATCCGCTGATCACCCGGCCGATCTCGGTGCGGGTGCTGCTGGGCGTGTACGCCGCCGCCGACCGCGTGGTCGGCGACGCGCAGGCGATCACCGTGCCGGTGCAGTTGCTGGTGTCCGGCGACGATTTCGTGGTGCACCGCGGCCCGCAGGACCGTTTCTACGAGCGGCTGTCCTCGCCGGTGAAGGAGCGCCACCTGCTGCCCGGGTTCTTCCACGACACCCTGGGCGAGCGCGACCGCGCGCCGGCGCTGGCGCAGATCCGCCGCTTCGTGCGCGAGCGCTTCGCCGAGGCGCCGGCATTGCCGAGCCTGCTGCAGGCGCACCGCCGCGGACCGACCTTCGAGGAAGCCGAGCGGCTGTCCTGGCCGCCGCAGAAATACAGCCTGCAGGACCTGCGCTGGCGCTTCGTGCGCGCCAACCTGCGCTTCGGCGGCACCCTGTCCGAGGGCGTCGCGCTGGGCCTGCAGACCGGCTTCGATTCCGGCAGCACGCTGGACTACGTGTATCGCGACCGCGCCAGCGGCAAGGGCCCGTTGGGGCGCTTCATCGACCGCAACTACCTGGATGCGATCGGCTGGCGCGGCATCCGCGTGCGCCGCACCCATCTGCACGAACTGCTGCGCCTGGCCATGCAGCGGCTGCGCGACGCCGGCGCGCCGGTGCGCGTGCTCGACATCGCCGCCGGCCACGGCCGCTACGTGCTGGAAGCGCTGGCCGGCGGCGAACAGCGCGCCGATGCGATCGCGCTGCGCGATTTCAGCGCCTTGAACGTGGAGCGCGGGCGCGCGCTGATCGCCGAACTCGGCGCCGCCGACATCGCCCGTTTCGAGCAGGGCGACGCCTTCGACCGCGACGCGCTGGCGGCATTGCAGCCGCGGCCGACGCTGGCGGTGGTGTCGGGCCTGTACGAACTGTTCCCCGACAACGACCAGGTGCTGCGCTCGCTGCAGGGCGTGGCCGCCGCGGTCGAACCGGGCGGCTACCTCGCCTACACCGGCCAGCCGTGGCACCCGCAGCTGGAATTCATCGCCCGCGCGCTGACCAGCCACCGCGGCGGCGCGGCCTGGGTGATGCGCCGCCGCACCCAGCAGGAGATGGACGAACTGGTGCGCGCGGCCGGCTTCCGCAAACTCGAACAGCGCATCGACGAATGGGGCATCTTCACCGTGTCGCTGGCGCAGCGGATCGCGCCGTGAGCGAAGCGGCGCCGCGGCCGTGGCGGCGGGCGCTGGCGTGGCTGGCGCTGCTGGGGCCGTTCTTCTTCCTCAGCTACGGCCTGGCCAATACGCTGGCCGAGCGTCGCGCCTACGTGCCGTCGCTGCCGTTCGCGTGGGAAACGCAGATCCCGTTCTGGCCGTGGACGATCGTGCCGTACTGGTCGATCGACCTGTTCTACGTGATCTCGTTCTTCGTCTGCCGCACGCGCGCCGAACTGGATACCCACGCCCGGCGGTTGCTGACCGCGCAGCTGCTGGCGGTGAGCTGTTTCCTGCTGTGGCCGCTGCGTTTCGGTTTCGAGCGGCCGCCCAGCGAAGGCGTGTTCGGCTGGCTGTTCGCGGTGCTGCTCGGCTTCGACAAGCCGTTCAACCAGGCGCCGTCGCTGCACATCGTGCTGCTGGTGGTGCTGTGGGTGCGCTATGCGCAGCATCTGCACGGGCGCGCGCGCGGCGCGCTGCACGCCTGGTTCGCGCTGATCGGGCTGTCGGTGCTGACCACCTACCAGCACCATTTCCTGGACATTCCCACCGGCCTGGCCGCCGGCTGGCTGTGCGTGTGGCTGTGGCCGCAGCGCATCGCGCCGCCGTGGAGCGCGCTGGCGTTGGCGCGCGATCCGGCGCGTTGGCGGCTGGCCGCCGCCTATCTATGCGGTAGCGCCGTCTGCGTCGCGCTGGCATGGGTGCTGGGCGGTGCGGCATGGTGGCTGCTGTGGCCGGCGCTGTCGCTGCTGCTGGTCGCGCTCGACTACGCGTTGCTTGGCGCGCTGGGCCTGCAGAAGCGCGCCGATGGCCGCCTCAGCCTGGCCGCGCGCTGGCTGTACGCGCCGTACCTGGCCGCGGCCTGGCTCAATGCGCGCGCCTGGACCCGGCGCGATCCGGCGCCGCGCGAGATCGCCGACGGGGTCTGGCTGGGACGCCTTCCCGGCCGCGGCGAGCGCGCGGCGTTCGCGGTGGTGGTCGATGTCTGCGCCGAACTGTCGCTGCGCGATGCCGGTGCGCACGACCGCAGCGTGCCGATGCTGGACCTGGTCGCGCCGCCCGCGCCGGCATTGCGCGAAGCCGCCGCCGCGATCGAGGCCGCACGCCGTCACGGCCCGGTGCTGGTGTGCTGCGCACTGGGCTATTCGCGCAGCGCCGCCGCGGTCGCCACCTGGCTGCTGCACAGCGGTCGCGCCGCCGATCTGGATGCCGCGCTCGCGCTGCTGCGCGCACGCGCAGCGCGGGTGGTGCTGGGGCCTGCGCAGCGCGATGCCATCGCCGCCGCATGCGCCGCGCCGTACCTGCCGCCGCGCGCCCTGGAGCTGCCGGCATGAGCACGCCGCTGGAACTGCGCACGATGGCCGCACTGCTGCGGCAGGCATCGCCGCTGGACCGGCTGTCGCTGGTGCTGTTCGCCGTCGCGCTGCTGCTGGGCGCGTGGTACGCCAACGTCGCCATGTCGCTGGCGGCGATGCTGTGCCTGCTTAGCGTGCTCGCCGGCGTGGCGCAGCGCTACTGGGCCGCGCGCGTCGGCCTGGATGCCGCGCTGCTCGACGCGGTGCTGGCCGAAGCGGACCTGGACCAGGCCGGCTCCGATCTCGACGCCGCCCTGCACCGGCTCGGCCTGCTGCGGCGCTTGCCGCCGCCGCGCGACTGGCAATCACGCTGGCGCGGCATGCGCGGCTTGTTGTTGCGGCAGATCGCCAGCCTGGCGCTGCAGCTGCTGGCGCTGCTGGCGGCGCAGATCGCGGCGCAGATCGCATGACGGAGCGCAGGCCATGACCGCCTCCACCGATCCGGCGCCGCTGCCCCACGCCGACGCCGCGCAACAAGCGCTGTGGCAGCGGCTGCAAGCCTACCGTTTCGGCGAGGCCGACGACGCCTTGCCGGTGTTCGTGCGCCGCGTGGCCAGGGAAGCCCAGGTCTCCCTGACCGTGGCCGCGCAGGCGATCGAGGAATACCGGCGCTTCTGCTTCCTGGCCTGCAGCGGAGCCGAGGACGTCACCCCCAGTGCGCTGATCGACCAGGTCTGGCATACCCATCTCACCGATACTCGCGAATACTGGCAGCAGTTCTGCCCCCACGTGTTGCAGACCACCCTGCATCACCGGCCCGGCCGCGGCGATGCCGCCGACGCCGAGCGCCACGCCGCGCAATACCGGGCCACCCTGGCGCGCTACCGCTGCTATTTCGGCGAACCGCCGACGGCCTGCTGGCCGGCACCGGCCGGGGAGCGCGCCGCGCGGGCCGCCACCGCCGGCGATCTCCACGCGCGCCGCTGGGACAGGCCGCGCGCATCCGGCAAGGCGCTGTGGCTGTGGGCGGCGGCCACGTTGCTGCTGGGCTGGTGGCTGGGATTGGACAACCCGGCCGTCTCGCCGCTGCACTGGCGCGGCAGTGCCTTCATCGTGCTGTTCCTGGCGGGGATCGGCCTGGCCTGGGCGCTGGCCGCGCGGTTGCGGCGCGCGGTGCGCGGCCTCGGCCAGCGGCACGCGGCCAGCGTGGTCGATCACGCCGAGCTGGCGTTCCTGGCCGGCGGCAGCGAGCGCGTGGCTGACCTGCACCTTGGCTTGCTGCAGATCTGCGGCGCGGTGCAGCTGCGGCCGACGTTGTCGACGCTGACGCGCCGCCGCAGTGATGCGACCGCGCTGCACGTGGCGGACGGCGTGGCGGTGCCGGCGTCGCTGCAGCGCGCCCTGCAACTGGTCCGCGCCAACCCGACCTTGTCGCTGGCGCTGCAGGCGCTGCGCGACGACGCGATGCCGCTGCGCCAGGCGTTGATCGGCAAGCGCTTGCTGCTCGGGCGCGGCCAGGCTTGGTGCGCGCGCCTGCTCGGCGCCGCGCCGCCGGTGGCGCTGTGGGTCGTGGGTGCGCTCAAGATCGAGATCGGCTTGCAGCTGCAGCGCCCGGTCGGCTTCCTGGTCGCGGCGATGGTGGCGGTGACGCTCATCGCACTGGGCTTCCTGCTGACCCCGCCGCGCCGCAGCGTCGCCGGCGACCGGCTGCTGGCCGCGCGCGATGCGGCATGGCGCGCCGGGACGGTCCTCTCCTCCACGACGCCCGGCACGCACCTGGCCACGCCGCTGGCGCTGGGCGGCACCGGCGTGCTGATGAGCACGGCGTGGGCCGACTATCACGCGCTGCGATCGCCGGTGGTCGCCAGCAGCGGCGGAAGCGGTGGCGGCAGCAGCTGCAACACCGGCGGTGGCGGTGGCGATGGCGGCGGCAGCAGTTGCAGCAGCGGCTGCGGCGGTTGCGGTGGAGGTGGCGACTGATGGCCCGACCGACCCTGGCACAACGCCGCGCGCAGTGGCGCGCGCGCCTGGCGACGGCGCTGCGCGCACGTGGCGCCACGCCCAATGGCCTGTCCTGGACCGCCACCGGCTTCGCCGCGCTGGCGGCGCTGATGTTCTATTGCGCCTGGCGCGAGCCGCCGCGCGATGCGGCCGGCTTGCTGCTGTTGGCCGCGCTCGGCCTGCAGGGGCGGCTGCTGTGCAATCGCCTGGACGGGCTGATGGCGCGGCAGGCGCGGATGGTCGGCCGCGCCGGCGAGGTCTACAACGAAGCGCCCGACCGCCTGTCCGACGTCGTCGTGTGCCTGGGCGTGGGCTACGGCCTGCAGCACGTGCTGAGCTGGGGAGCCGACCTGGGCTGGGCCGCGGCCTTGCTGTGCGTGGGCACCGCCTACGTGCGCATGCTCGGCCTGGCTTGTGGCGTCAGCGAGCCCTTGCAGGGACCGATGGCGCGCGTGCAACGCATGCACTGGCTGTCGCTGGCTGCGCTGCTGGCGGCCGTCGTTCTGCTGCTGCACTACACGGCCGTCGCCGAAATGATTCTGGTCGCGACCATGGCGCTGCTGATCGGCGGCGCGGCCGTGACCATCGTGATGCGTCTGCGCGCCATCGTGCGCGAACTGGAGGGGACATGATCGAGCGTCTGATCGCCCGCGGCTGCAGTGCCGCGATCCGCATCCTGACCGGCGCGCGTGCGTTCTGGCGCGGCTGCATTCCCTCCAGCGAACGCCGCGTGTACTACGGCAACCACGCCAGCCACGGCGATTTCGTGCTGATCTGGTCGTCGCTGCCGGCGGCGCTGCGGCGCGAGGTGCGGCCGGTGGCCGCAGCCGAGTACTGGCAGCGCGACGCGCTGCGCCGCTACCTGATCCACGCGGTGTTCAACGGCGTGCTGATCGAGCGCGAGGCCGCGCAGCGCAGCCGCGATCCGATCGAGTGCCTGTGCGAGGCGGTCGATGGCGGCGGCTCGCTGATCCTGTTTCCGGAAGGCACGCGCAACACCGAGGAAGGCGTGTTGCCGTTCAAGAGCGGCATCTACCACCTGGCGCGGAATCGGCCGGAGCTGGAGTTCGTGCCGGTGTGGATCGACAACCTCAAGCGGGTGATGCCCAAGGGCAAATGGCTGCCATTGCCGCTGCTGTGCACCACCACCTTCGGCGAGCCGCTGCGGCTGGGCGCCGGCGAGGACAAGCAGGCGTTCCTGGAACGCACGCGTGCGGCGCTGCTGGCGTTGTCGCCGGAACAGATGGAGGCCGCACGATGAGCGCGATCGCCTTCAGCGACCATCTGCAGCAATCCTCGCTGCGGCAGCAGACCATCTGGCTGTTCCTCGGCATCGCCGCGGTGCTGCTGCTGGCCACGCTGATTTCCGAAACCCTGCGCTGGCGCGCGCGCGGGCGCCCCAGCGCGGTGCTCGACAATCTGGTGGCGCGGATCCGCGCCTGGTGGGTGATGGCCGCGGTGGTGGCGCTGGCGTTCGTGTTCGGGCGCATCGGCGTGATCGTGCTGTTCGCGCTGGTGTCGCTGTTCGCGCTGCGCGAGTTCATCACCCTGGCGCCGACCCGGCGCGGCGACTACTACGCGCTGCTGGCCGCGTTCTACATCGTGCTGCCGTGGCAGTACTGGCTGGTGTGGAGCGGCTGGTACGGGCTGTACACGCTGCTGATCCCGGTCTACGCGTTCCTGGTGCTGCCGATCCTGGCCACCATCGGCGGCGACACCACGCGCTACCTGGAGCGCACCGCGAAAGTGCAGTGGGGGCTGATGATCTGCGTGTTCTGCATCTCCCACGTGCCGGCGCTGCTGAACCTGGAAATCCCCGGCTACGAAGGCCGCAACCTGCTGCTGTTCGCGTTCCTGGTGATCGTGGTGCAGTCCTCGGACGTGCTGCAGTACGTGTGGGGCAAGCTGATCGGCAGGCACCTGATCGCGCCGAAGCTGTCGCCGTCCAAGACCGTGGAAGGCTTCGTCGGCGGCATCCTGTCGGCGAGCCTGCTCGGCGCGGCCCTGTGGTGGATCACCCCGTTCTCGCCGCTGCAGGCGTTCGCGCTGGCGCTGGTGGCCAACCTGATGGGCTTCTTCGGCGGCCTGGTGATGTCGGCGATCAAGCGCGACCGCGGCATCAAGGACTGGGGCCACATGATCGAAGGCCACGGCGGCGTGCTCGACCGGCTGGACTCGGTGTGCTTCGCCGCGCCGGTGTTCTTCCACCTGATCCGCTATGGGTGGGTGTGAGAGGCCGGGATTGGGGATTGGGGATTGGGG
>NZ_JAFIWB010000001.1 GCF_017163705.1 Xanthomonas bonasiae | reverse complement strand
GTCCCGAGTCCCGAGTCCCGAGTCCCGAGTCCCGAGTCCCGAGTCCCGAGTCCCGAGTCCCGAGTCCCGAGTCCCGAGTCCCGAAGCGTCCATGCTCATCGAACACGAACCCGCCTTCGTCCTGCACGCGCGCCCCTGGCGCGAGACCAGCCTGCTGGTCGAAGTGCTGAGCGCGCAGTACGGCCGGCTGGGCGTGCTGGCGCGGGGCGTGCAGGGGCCGAAAAACCAGCCGTTGCGCGCGGCGCTGCAGCCGCTGCAGTCGATCCGCTTCAGCGCGCAGCGCCGCGGCGAGCTGGCCCAGCTGCGTGCGGCCGAGGCGGTGGATACGGCGCCGCGCCTGAGCGGGGACGGCATGCTCGCCGGGTTCTACATCAACGAACTGACCCTGCGCCTGGCGCCGCGCGACGATCCTGCGCTGGACCTGTACCTGGCCTACGCACGGGTGCGCGCGCGGCTGGGCGCGGAGGCGCCGCTGGCGTGGACGCTGCGCTGCTTCGAGCGCGACCTGCTGGACGCCCTGGGTGTGGGCTTCGACCTGCGCCACGACGGCGACGGCGAGCCGATCGACCCGGCCGCGCGCTACGTGCTGGACGCCGAACACGGCCCGCGCCGCCTGCTCAGCGACCGCGGCCACGACCAGCGCAGCGGCATGGCCACCGGCCGCGCGCTGCTGGCGCTGGCCGCCGACGAGATGCCGGTGGCCGAAGACCTGCCCGGCCTGCGCCGCGGCATGCGCGTGGTGCTGATGCACCACCTCGGCGGGCGCGGCCTGAAGTCGTGGGAGATGCTGCAGGACCTGACCCGCCAGCGCCGCGACGCGGAAGCCGGGGAACTGCCGCAGGTGCCTGACTCACCGCAAGTAGCTGACCCGCAGGCGCCGAAGACCGATTGAGCCGCGCGCTTGCGCCGGCCGGCTTCCTGCAGGGGGGGCTTCAGCCCCGACCGCCTCTGCAGCATGCCGGCTTGCCACGGCGTCTGTCGCGGCTGAAGCCGCTCCTACACGGGCGTGCGGCAAGTGCGCCGACGCCCCTGCTTTTGCGAATCCCCAATCCCAAATCCCAAATCCCGGCTCAATGCAGCAACGCCGCGACCGCCTCGCTGAACTGGCTGCGCGCCTGCGACGAGGCCGGGTCGCCCTGCAGCTGGCGTACCGCGCGCGCCAGCCGCGCGGCGCCGACGAAGCCGCAGCTGGCCTGCAGCCGGTGCAGGTGGTTGCGCACCGCCTGCTCGTCGCTGAGCTGCAGCGCCGAGGCGACCGCGTCGCGGGTGCCGGGCAACTCGGCCAGGAACAGTTCGCGCAGCGCGATCAGGTGCGAGCGCTCGCCGTTGAGCGCGACCAGGGCGGTGGTCTCGTCCCAGTCCACCGCCGCCTCCACCGCGCCCGGCGCGGTGCCGACGCTGCCACGCGCCAGCAACCGGCGCACCGCCTGCAGCAGGCGTTCGGGACTGAGCGGTTTCAGCAGCACTTCGGCGAAACCGGCGCCGAGCAGGTGGTCGCGGACCGCGCCGCTGGCGTCGGCGGTATGCGCCAGCGCCAGGGTGCCGGGGCGCTGCCGCTGCAGGCGCTGCAGCAGGTCGGCGCCGCTGCCGTCGGGCAGGTTGGCGTCGATCAGCCACAGGTCGTGTTCCTGCGCCTGCGCACTGGCCAGCGCGGAAGCGACGGTGTCGGCCAGATCGACCTGCGCGGGCAGGGATTCCAGCGTCACTTGCAAAAACGTGCGACTGATCGGGTCGTCCTCGACCAGCAAAAGTCGCGTCACAGGGTCCTGGGTCGATGCCATCCTTATGCCTCCATGCGGCCTGGGCGCATCTTAGCGGCTGCGACGATGCGTCGCATCACTTTGCGCCGCCGCCGCCGCGTCCGCAAGCCGGTGCTCCGGGGCCGCCGCCTGGGGCCGCTGGCCGGATCGGCGCAGGCCAGGGCAACCCGAAGCGCCGCGTCCGGGCGCCGATAGGGCGGCGTCGGCGCCCGCGCACCGCAGGGCCGCTCCCCGCGCATCGGCAGGCCCTGGCGCATCTGCGACAATGGCCGCCCTTTTTCGCCCGCAGCCTGCCGCCACGTGGCCCGATCCAGAAAACGCCTAGACCGCACCCCGTTCCAGACCGATATCGTCGACCTCAGCCACGACGGCCGCGGCGTCGCCCGCCCCGAGGGCGAGGGCGGCAAGGTCGCCTTCGTCGCCGGCGCGCTGCCGGGCGAGACCGTCCTCGCCGAACCCACCGCGCGCAACCGCCATTTCGACGAGGCGCGCACCCTGCAGGTGCTGCAGGTCTCGCCGCAGCGGGTCGAACCGCGCTGCCCGCATTTCGGGGTCTGCGCCGGCTGCGTGCTGCAGCACCTGGCCGAGGACCAGCAGATCCTGGCCAAGCAGCGGGTGCTGACCGAGAACCTGGAGCGGATCGGCCACGTGACCCCGCAGACCGTGCTGCCGGCGCTGTCCGGCACGCCCTGGGGCTACCGGCGCAAGGGCCGTTTCTCGGTGCGCCGGGTGGAGAAGAAGGACAAGACCCTGGTCGGCTTCCGCGAGCTCGATCCGCGCTTCGTCGCCGACCTGTCGGTGTGCCACACGGTGATTCCGCAGATCGGCTTCAAGGTGAGCGCGCTGGCCGAACTGGTCGAGAGCCTGGACGGCAAGCGCGACATCCCGCAGATCGAGTTCATCGCCGGCGACGACGCCGTGGCGCTGACCTTCCGCCACATGCAGCCGCTCAGCGCGCGCGACCAGGCGGCGCTGGTGGCGTTCGCCCAGGCCCACGACTTCGCCATCTTCCTGCAGCCCGGCGGCGTGGACAGCGTGCATCCGCTGTACCCGCAGCAGGTGCCGCTGTCGTTCCGCTTGCCGCAGTGGGACGTGGAGCTGGCGTTCCGGCCGCTGGATTTCATCCAGGTCAACGCCTCGCTCAACCAGAAGATGATCGCGCTGGCGCTGACGCTGCTCGACGCGCAGCCCGGCGACCGCGTGCTCGACCTGTTCTGCGGGCTGGGCAACTTCACCCTGCCGCTGGCGCGCACGGTGCGCGAGGTGGTGGGGGTGGAAGGCGATGCGGGGCTGGTGGCGCGGGCGCGCGACAACGCGCAGCGCAACGGCCTGGACAACGCGCAGTTCTTCGCCGCCGATCTGACCCAGGACCAGCGCCAGGCGCCGTGGATGCAGCAGGGCTTCGACAAGCTGCTGCTCGACCCGCCGCGTTCCGGCGCGATCGAGGTGCTGCGGCAGCTGCCGTTGGACAGCTTCCAGCGCATCGTCTATGTCAGCTGCCACCCCGGCTCGCTGGCGCGCGACGCCGGCTACCTGGTCAACGAGCAGGGCTTCGTGCTGAAGGCCGCCGGCGCGATGGACATGTTTCCGCATACCGCGCATGTGGAGAGCATTGCGGTGTTCGAGAAGCCGGGATTGGTGATTGGGGATTAGGGATTCGTTGGGAAGCCGGGATTTGGGATTCGGGAATAGGGATTCGTAACAGCGGCGTCTGCGCGCTGGCTTATGCTTTGACCAATCCCGAATCTCCAATCCCCAATCCCATGGCTATCGAAATCGAACGCAAATTCCTCGTCACCGGCGACGGCTGGCGCGCCGCGGCGCATCGGGTGATCCCGATGGCGCAGGGCTATATCAACGACCAGGCGGCCATGGACAGCGGCGCGCAGAAGGCCTCGGTGCGGGTCCGCCTCCAGGGCGAAGAGGCGTTCCTCAACCTGAAGTCGCGCGAGCTCGGGCACACCCGCCAGGAGTTCGAATATCCGCTGCCGCTGGACGATGCACGCGCGCTGCTGGCGCTGTGCGTGGGTGGCCTGATCGACAAGCGCCGGCACCTGGTGCAGCACCAGGGCCATCTGTGGGAAGTGGACGAGTTCCTCGGCGACAACGCCGGGCTGGTGGTCGCCGAGATCGAGCTGGAGAGCGCGGACGAGGCCTTCGCCAAGCCCGACTGGATCGGGGCCGAAGTCACCGACGATGCGCGCTATTACAACCTGGCGCTGGCTTCGCATCCGTTCTCTCAGTGGCCGGGATTGGGGATTCGAGATTAGGGATTCGCAAAAGCGGGTCAGGTGCGGCGATCGGGTTTATGCTTTTGCGAATCCCCATTCCCGAATCCCGAATCCCCGCTCATGCGCATCGATATCTGGTCCGACGTGGTCTGCCCCTGGTGCTGGATCGGCAAGCGCCGGCTGCAGCAGGGCATCGCGGCGCTTGGCGCGGACGCGCCGGCGCTGGAGATCCACTGGCATCCCTATCTGCTCGATCCCGATGCCGGCACCGAGCCGGTGCCGCTGCGCGAGGCCTATGCAGCCAAGTTCGGCGGTGCCGCGCGCACCGAGCAGATCCTGGCGCAGACCCAGGCCACCGCGCGCGCCGAGGGGCTGCCGTTCGACTTCGATCGCGGCCAGGTGCGGGTGACCACGCTGCCGGCGCACCGGCTGCTGTGGCTGGCGGCGCGCGAAGGCGACGCCGAGGCGGTGGCCGAGGCGCTGTTCCACGCGCATTTCGCCGAGGGGCGCAACCTGGCCGAACCCGGCACGCTGCTCGCGGCTGGCGCCGCCGGCGGGCTGCCCGCGGCGCGCGTGCAGGCGCTGCTGGACGGCGACGAGGGCCTGGCCGAGATTCAGGCGCAGCTGCAACAGGCGCAGGCGATGGGCATCCGCGCGGTGCCGACCTACGTCATCGATGGCCGCCACGCGATCCAGGGCGCGCAGCCGCCGGAGGTGTTCGCCTCGACCTTGCGCGGCCTGCTGCCGGCGGCGCCGGCCGCGGCCCAGGACTGCGGCCCCGACGGCTGCGCCGTCTAGCGGCTGTCGCAGCGCGGCAACCTGGCCGACACACAACGCGGCTCGGCGGCCGCGCGCCGTCGCGGCGGCCTGCCGCCGGCGCCGGCATCTGCGACAATGCCGCCCAGGCGCGCTGAACAGCGCTGGCAGGAGAATCCCCCGCATGCTCGCGATCGGCGTCGCCGGTACCGAACTCACCGCCCAGGAACGCGACTGGCTGCAGCACGATGCCGTCGCCGGCGTGGTCCTGTTCAAGCGCAATTTCGCCTCCAGGGCGCAGCTGGTGGAGCTGACCGCGGCGATCCGCGCCGCGGCGCCGCGGCCGCAGCTGATCTGCGTGGACCAGGAAGGCGGCCGCGTGCAGCGCTTCCGCGAAGGCTATAGCGCCTTGCCGCCGCTGCACGGCTTCGGCGCGCTGTATGCGCGCGATCGCGATGCGGCGCTGGCGCTGGCCGGGCAGCATGCCTGGCTGATGGCCAGCGAGGTCCGCGCCAGCGGCGTGGACCTGAGTTTCGCCCCGGTGGTGGATCTGGCGCGCGGCAACCGCGCGATCGGCGACCGCGCCTTCAGCGACGATCCGCAGGTGGTGGCCGCGTTCACCCGCGCCTACGTGCGCGGCATGCACAGCGTCGGCATGGCCGCCACCCTCAAGCACTTTCCCGGCCACGGCACGGTGCTGGAAGACACCCACATCGACAACGCCGTCGATCCGCGCCCGCTGCAGGAACTGCGCGAGCAGGACCTGGTGCCGTTCGCCGCCGGCATCGCCGCCGGCGCCGACGCGGTGATGATGGCGCACGTGGTCTACCCGCAGGTCGCGCCGGAACCGGCCGGCTATTCGCCGCGCTGGATCCAGCAGATCCTGCGCCAGGAACTGGGCTTCCGCGGCGTGGTGTTCTCCGACGACATCGGCATGGCCGCCTCGTTCGCCGCCGGCGGGGTCGCCGCGCGGGTGTCCGCGCACCTGGACGCCGGCTGCGACGTGGTCCTGGTCTGCCATCCCGAACTGGTCGAAGACTCGCTGCAGGCCGTGCGCGACCGCCCGCTCAATACCGCCGCGCTGCTCGGCCTGATCGGCCGCGGCGCCCTCGGCTGGGACGGCCTGCTCGCCGATGCCCGCTACGGCCACACCCAATCCCACCTGCTCGCAACCCTCGGAAAAACCGCCTGATGTCCACTCTCACCATCGCCCAGGCCCTGGCCCAGGCCGACCTGCTGGTCGATCGTCCGCACCTCGACCAGGCCATCGCGCGCATGGCCGACGCCATCGCCGCCGACTACCGCGGCGAGATCCCGGTCTACCTGACCATCATGCACGGCGCGCTGCCGTTCGCCGGGCAACTGGCGCTGGAACTGGGCGCGCGCGGCCAGGACCTGCAGCTGGATTACCTGCACGCCACCCGCTACCGCGGCGAGACCGTCGGCGGCGAACTGGTGTGGAAGCACCGCCCGGCCACCGCGCTGTACGGGCGCCGCGTGCTGCTGCTCGACGACATCCTCGACGAAGGGCTGACCCTGCTGGCGGTACGCCAGTGGTGCCTGGAACAGGGCGCCACCGACGTGCGCATCGCCGCGCTGACGGTCAAGCGCCACGACCGCCGCGTGGACGACGTCAACGCCGACTACGTGGGCGTGGAAGTGCCCGACCGCTACGTGTTCGGCTTCGGCATGGACGTCAACGAAGGCCTGCGCAACCTGCCGGCGATCTACGCGATGAAGGAATAGGGCGCGACGCCTTTTCCCATCGCGCGCCGGCCGTCGCGGCCGGCGTTCGCGCACGTTCTGATTCGAGGATCCGCATGGACAACATCGCACTGGCCGTGATCGGCGGCACCGGCGTCTACAAACTCGCACAACTGGACGACGTGGAGACCCGCCAGGTCGACACCCGCTACGGCAGTCCGTCCGGCCCGGTGCGCATCGGCACGCTGCTCGGTCACCGGGTCGCGTTCCTGGCCCGGCACGGCGAGGGCCATTCGCTGCCGCCGCACAAGATCAACTACCGCGCAAACCTTGCGGCACTGCAGCAAGTCGGCGCCACGCGGGTGCTCGCGCTCAACACCGTCGGCGGCATCGGCGAGCGCTTCGGCCCGCGCGTGCTGGCCTGCCCGGACCAGTTGATCGACTACACCTGGGGCCGCGTCTCCACGCTCAGCGAGGAGCCGGGCAGCGAGGTGCTGCACGTGGATTTCGGCCATCCGTATTCGCCGATGCTGCGCAGCAAGGTGCTGGCCGCCGCGCGCGTGACCGGTGCCGAGGTGGTCGATGGCGGCTGCTACGGCGCGACCCAGGGACCGCGACTGGAAACGATTGCAGAGATCGCCCGGCTGCGCCGCGACGGCTGCGACCTGGTCGGCATGACCGGCATGCCGGAAGCGGGCCTGGCGCGCGAATTGGGCCTGGAATACGTGTGTCTGGCGATCGTGGCGAACTGGGCCGCGGGCTGCGGCGACGCGCAGGAAATCACCCTGGCCGAGGTGCTGGCGAATGTGGAGGCGGCGTCGGCGGGGTTGCCGGAGCTGATCGGCGAACTGGCGCGCGGGTGATTGTCTTCGTTGCCCAAGCTTTGCATACTCCGCCGGTGCGGGCTGCCGCACAACCACCACCCATTCATTGCACAAGGTCTCGCATCACCATGCCGAACGGTACCGTCAAGTGGTTCAACGACGCCAAGGGATTTGGCTTTATTTCACCGGAAGACGGCAGCGCCGATGTATTCGCGCACTTCTCCGCGATCAATTCCAAGGGCTTCCGCAGCCTGCAGGAAGGACAGCGTGTCAGCTATGACGTGACCCAGGGTCCGAAGGGCGCGCAGGCCTCCAATATTACGCCTGTCGAGTAAATCGCTTGCTCGGCTGAGCTGTTTTTGAGCCCCGCTTCGGCGGGGTTTTTTATGGATGGCGATACCGCTGCGGTGTCGCCCGCAATCAGTGGATGCGATGAAGCAACGGATGCAGATCGGCATCGTCGGCTACGGCACGGCGGGCCAGGCCCTGGCGCTGCTGCTGGCGCGCGACGGCCATCGGGTGCAGGTGTTCGAGCGCGCGCCGCAGCCGGGTCCGGTCGGCGCCGGGTTCCTGCTGCAGCCGACCGGGCTGCAGGTGCTGTGGCGGATCGGCCTGCTCGAGCAGGCGCTGGCGCATGGCGCGCCGGTGCGCCGCCTGTACGGCGAGACGCCGTGCGGCCGCGCGGTGATGGACATGCGCTACCGCGACCTGGACACGCGCCTGTTCGGGCTGGGCATGCAGCGCGGCGCGCTGTTCTCGCTGCTGGCGCAGGCATGGGATGGTTATGCCGAGCTGCAGCGCGACACGCGCATCGTCGCCATCGACGACGGCCTGCGCCGGGTGCAGGACCAGCACGGGCGCTGGCATGGTCCGTTCGACCTGGTGATCGCCAGCGACGGTTCGGCCTCGGCGTTGCGCGCGCAGGTGCAGGGCACGCGCCTGGACCGGGTCTATCCGTGGGGCGCGCTGTGGTGCCTGCTGCCGCGCGGCGACTGGGCCTTCGCCGACGAACTGCGCCAGCGCTACGTGGCCGCGCGGAAGATGATCGGGCTGCTGCCGGTCGGTACCCGGCCGGACGATCCCGAGCCGCGCATGAGTTTCTTCTGGAGCCTGCCCACCGCCGATTTCGACGCCTGGCAGGCGCGCGGCATGGACGCGTGGCTGGACGAGGTCGCGCAGCTGTGGCCGCAGGCGCGCGAGCGCCTGGCGCAGGTGTGCGCACCGGCGCAGCTGGCGCGGGCCAGTTATCGCGATGCGGTGCAGCAGCGCTGGTACCGCGGCCGCCTGGTGCTGGCCGGCGACGCGGCGCATTCGATGAGCCCGCAGCTGGGGCAGGGCGTCAACATGGCGCTGATGGATGCGTGGGTGTTGAGCGAAGCCCTGCGCGAAGCGCCGGACCTGGACGCGGCGCTGGCGCGCTACCAGGCGCAGCGCCATGCGCACGTGGCGGTGTACCAGTTCTGGAGCCGCTGGCTGACCCCGCTGTTCCAGTCCGAACGCGACCTGGTGGCGCGCGTGCGCGACCTCGGCATGCTCCCGGCCGGGCGTATGCCCGGCGGGCGCGGACACATGCTGCGCGTGCTCAGTGGCACCCAGCACGGCTGGTTCGGCAAGCTGCCGCTGGAACCTGGATTTTTGCAGGCGCTGGCGGAGACGGCGGCAGTGCCACGGATTGCGGCGGCGCAGGCGCAGGGCGAACAGGTGCAGTGAGCCAGTGCGTTCGTGCAGGTGGCGAACGACGTCGTTTCTGCGATCGGCCGGCCTGTTGCGATGCCGCGGCGCCAGCGCTTTTTTGTGGGAGGGACTTCAGTCCCGACGCGCTACCGATAACGCGTCGGGACTGAAGTCCCTCCCACAGGGGGCGATCGGCGTATCCGGGGGCCGCGCTATTTCATTGCCGCCGGCAACGCCAGCGTCGCGCCTTCGACGCAGGCGACCAGGCGTTCGCCCGCATCCAGCACCGGCGCCACGCCGGCGGTGAACTGCGAGAACGCGGGCAGCACGGTCATCCGTTCGCGCAGCCAGAAGGCTGGCCAGCGTTGGCGCATGCCGGGCAGCTTCGCCAGCGGATGCAGGTGCCCGCACAGCACGTGCAGCTGCGCGTGCGGCGCCGGATCGTGGCGCAGCGCGAACGGGCCGTCCTCGACCTGTTCGCCGAGCAGCGCGATGTCCAATCCGGCGCCGGCCAGCGCGCGGTCGTGGTTGCCGGCGATCGCGGCCACGCGCAGCTGCGGATGCGCGGCGCGCCAGGCGTGCCAGTCGTGTTGCCAGGCGGCCGCGGGCGCGGCGCCGTGCAGCACGTCGCCGAGGATCCACAGGTCCTGCACCGCCTGCACCTGCACCAGCGCAGCGAGGCGTTGCAGGTCGAGCGCGGTGCCGCCACTGGGCAGGCCGATGCCGGCGCGGCGGAACACGTCGGCCTTGCCCAGGTGCAGGTCGGCGATCAGCAGCCGCCGGCGCGCCGGCCAGTACAGCGCGCGTTCGCCGAGCAGGATCATCGGCTCGTCCGCCAGGCGCCAGTCCAGTTCAGCGCGCATGGCGTTGTTCCAGCTGCGCGGCCGCGCGCGTCACCCGCGCCTTCCAGTCCTCGGTGCTGAGCTGGCCGCGGATGCTCTCGGCCCACAGCGGAAACGACAGTGGCGTCAGGCTGCGCGGCGTGTACACGGCCAGTTCGCGCGCGGCGCAGTCGTGCAGGGTGGCGGCGAGCCGGGTCAGTTCCATCTCGCCCTGCAGCACTTCGCGTTCGGCCTGCGCCAGCAGCAGATGCCCGGGATCGAAGCGGCTCAGCACGTCGTACAGCAGGCCGCTGGAGGCCTGCAGCTGGCGCAGGCTGCGCGGCGTGCCGCCGGGCAGGCTCGGCGGCAGCAGGCCGGACACGCGCGCGATCTCGCGGAACTGGCGCCGCGCCAGTTCGCCCAGGTTGAGGCTTTCGCGCAGGTCCTCGAACAGGCGGTCGGGGCTGAGCAGTTCGCGCAGCAGGGCTGCGTCGGTGGCCACTTCCTGCGCCGGCGACAGCACCAGCCCGTAGTCGTTGGCGGCGAAGCTGAAAGTGTTGCGCTGGCGCCGGCCCCAGCGCAGCGCCAGCAGCGCGGCCAGGCCTTCGTGCACCTGACGCCCGGCGAACGGGTAGACGAACACGTGGCGGCCGTCGCGGGCGCGCACGCTTTCCACCAGCAGCCGCTGCGGCGACGGCAGCGCCGACAGCGCGCGCTGCAGGCCGAGCAGCGGCACCAATGCGCGCAGTTCCTCCTCGCCGCGCGGCTCGGCGAAGACGGCTTCCACTTCATGCGCCAGCGCCGAGGACAGCGGCATGCGCCCGCCCATCCATTTCGGCACGCTGCCGTCGCCGCCCTTGGCCAGGCGCACGTAGGCGGTCATGTCTTCCAGCCGCACCAGTTCCAGCAGGCGCCCGGCAAACTGGAAGCGGTCGCCGCGGCGCAGGCGGCCGACGAACTGCTCTTCCACCGCGCCGAGCCGGCCGCCGCGCAGGAAACGCACCGCGACGCTGCCGTCGCTGGTGATGGTGCCGATCGACAGCCGGTGGCGCAGCGCGATGCGGCGGTCGTGCACGCGGTACACGCCGTCCTCGTCCAGAACGACCTTGCGGTAGTCCGGGTACTGCGCCAGCGCGCGGCCGCCCTGCACGACGAAATCCAGCACCGCGGCCCAGGTCGGCGCATCGAGCGCGGCGAACGCGGCGCTGCCGCGGACTTCGGCGAACAGCGCGTCGGCGCGGAAGCCGCCGCCCAGCGCGCAGGTCACGCAATGCTGCGCCAGCACGTCCAGCGACAGCCGCGGGGACGGGCGCGATTCGATGCGGCCGTGGGCGATGGCGCGGCGCGCGGCGGCGTACTCGACCAGCTCCAGCGCATGCGAGGGCACGCACAGCACGTGGCCGGCCTCGCCGGGGCGGTGCTTGGCGCGGCCGGCGCGCTGCAGCAGCCGCGCCACGCCCTTCGGACTGCCGATCTGCAGCACCTGGTCGACCGCGGGAAAATCCACGCCCAGGTCCAGGCTCGAGGTCGCGACCACGCAGCGCAGGCTGCCGTCGCGCAGGCCTTGCTCGGCGGCGCGGCGCAGCGCCGGGTCCAGCGAGCCGTGGTGCAGGGCCAGGCTCTGCGCGTCCTCGGGCCATACCGATTCCAGCGCCTGGTGCCACAGTTCGGCCTGCGCGCGGGTGTTGGTGAACAGCAGGCTGGTGCGCACCGCGAACAGTTTTTCCAGCACCCGCGGCAACTGCGCCAGGCCCAGGTGGCCGGCCCAGGGGAAGCGCTCGCCGCTGGCCGGGGTCAGCGTTTCCAGGGTCAGTGTGCGCGGCTTGACCCCGGCCACGATCGGCGCATCCGCCACATGCGGGAGCAGCACGTCGCGGGCTTCGTCGAGGTTGCCGAGCGTGGCCGACAGCCCCCAGGTACGCAGCGCCGGCGCCCACGCGCGCAGCCGCGCCAGGCACAGCTGCAGCAGCACGCCGCGCTTGTTGCCGAGCAGCTCGTGCCATTCGTCGACGATCACGCAGCGCAGCGTCGCCAGCTGCGGCGCGGTGTCCGGATAGGACAGCAGCAGCGCCAGCGATTCGGGCGTGGTCACCAGCACGTCGAGCTTGCCGCTGCGCGCCAGGCGCTTGTCGCGCGCGCTGGCATCGCCGGTGCGCAGGCCGATCTGCCAGTCCAGGCCCAGCGCTTCCGCCGGTTCGCGCAACGCGCGCAAGGTGTCGGCGGCGAGCGCGCGCAGCGGGGTGATCCACAGCACTTTCAGGTCGCGCTGCGCCTGCCTGCGCGACCTCGATGCCGATGCGGTCTTGTCGGCAGCGGCTGCCTTGGCGCGGCGTGGCCGCTTGTCTGCCGCCGTCTGCAGCGCGGCCTGTTCGCGCAGGCCTTCCAGCAGCGGGCCGCCGAACGCGGCCAGCGTCTTGCCGCTGCCGGTGGGCGTGTGCAGCAGGCCCGAGCCGCCGTCCAGGTAGTGCCGCCAAAGTGCGCGCTGGAATGGCAGCGGTTGCCAGCCTTGCGCGGCGAACCATGCGTACAGCGGCACATCGGCCGGGCGCTTGCGCGCCTGCGCCGCGGTCATCGCGCCAGCGCCTGCAGCGTGGCCAGCCGGTCGGCTTCGGCGAACGGCTTGTCGTGGCGCCAGCGCAGGATGCGCGGGAACCGCACCGCGATGCCGGACTTGTGCCGGCTGCTCTTGTTCACCGCCTCGAAGCCGAGTTCGAACACGTGGTACGGCGTCACCGCGCGCACCGGGCCGAAGCGCTCGGTGGTGTGCGCGCGGATCCAGCGGTCCAAGGCCAGGATCTCGCTGTCGTCCAGGCCCGAATACGCCTTGGCCACGGGCACCAGTTGTTCGCCGTCCCACAACCCGAACGTGTAGTCGGTGTACAGCGTGCTGCGGCGGCCGTGACCGGCCTGCGCGTACAGCAGCACCGCGTCGATGGTCAGCGGTTCGATCTTCCACTTCCACCAGTCGCCGCGGCGGCGCCCGGATTGGTAGGGCGACGCGGCGCGCTTGAGCATCAGCCCTTCCACGCCGCGCTCGCGCGAATCCTCGCGCAGCGTTGCGGCGTCTTCCCACGAAGCGGCCTGTACCTGCGGCGACAGCACGATGCGCGGATCGGCGTGCGCAGCGAGCAAGGCCTGCAGCTGCGCGCGGCGCTGCGCCAGCGGCTGCTCGCGCAGGTCGATGCCGTCCAGCTCCAGCAGGTCGTAGGCGAGCACCCGCGCCGGCGTGTCGGCCAGCGTCTTGGCGCCGGGCTTGCGGCGCTGGATGCGGGTCTGCAGCGCGGTGAACGGCAACGGTGCGGTGTCGCCGTCGCGCCAGCCCAGCAGTTCGCCGTCGATCACCGCATCGCGTGGCAGCGTGGCCGCGGCGGTCTCGATCTCGGGGAAGCGGCCGTCCAGGCGTTCCTCGCCGCGCGACCACAGCGCCGTCTCGCCGGCGCGGCGGATCAACTGCAGGCGGATGCCGTCCCACTTCCATTCCAGTTGCCAGTCGTCGATCGTGCCCAGCGTGGCCACGTCGTTTTCCAGCGGGGAGGCCAGGAAGAATGGATAGGGCTGCTGGCGGTCGCTGGCCAGCACCTCGTGCGACAACAGGTCTTCCAGCGCGGCCGGGGTCGGCGACCACGCGCCGAGCATGCGCTGGGCGATGCGCGCGATGTCGATCCCCGACATCGCCGCCAGCGCCTGCTGCACCAGCCGCTGCGACACGCCCACGCGCAGCGCGCCGGTGAGCAGCTTGTTGAACAGCAGGCGTTCGTCGAACGCCAGGCTGCGCCAGCCGGCGAGCACCGCGGCGTGGCGCGCGGCCTCGTCCTGCGCGGCGACCGGCAGCAGGCGTTCCTCGATCCAGTCGCGCAGCGGCGCCGGATCGGAGGCTGCGGCCGGATCGTCGAGCAACAGGGTCAGGGTTTCGGCGAGGTCGCCGACGTGGTCGTAGCTGTCGTCGACCAGCCAGCCGGGCAGGCCGCTTTCCTGCGCGATCCACTCGCGCAGTTCGCGGGTATTGGCGATGCGCCGCAGCTTGCCGCCGCTCAGCAGCCAGATCGCCCATGCCGCGTCAGCCGGCGGCGCCTGTTCGAAATACGCGACCAGCGCGGCGCGCTTGTCCAGCGTCGCGGTGCTCTGGTCCAGCTGCCGGTACAGCGCGGCGAAGCGCTTCATTCCTCGGCACCGTAGTCGGTGCGGAACGCCTCGGCGGCGACGCCGCGTTCGTTCAAGGCGCGGATGATGGCGTCGGTGTTGCCGTGGGTGGCGATGACCCGTCGCGCGCCGGTTTCCTCGATGGTGCGCAGCAGGTCCGGCCAATCGGCATGGTCGGAGACCACGAAGCCGCGGTCGTAGTTGCGCCGGCGACGGTTGCCGCGCAGCCGCATCCAGCCCGAGGCGAAGCCGAGCTGCGCATGGCGGAAGCGGCGCAGCCACGGGCTGCCTGCGGCCGACGGCGGCGCCAGCACCAGCTGCCCGGCGTAGTCGGCGCGCTTGTCCATGTCGGCTACCGGGTGCGTGTCCAGCATCGCGATGCCGGCGTCGCGGTACACCGCCACACCGGCGGCGACCGCGCCATGCAGCAATGCCGGCTGGTCGTCCCACGGCTGCAGCTCGGCCAGCACCCGTTGCGCCTTGCCCAGCGCATAACAGAACAGCACCGCGGCCTCGCCGCGCGCGGCGCATTCGTGGCGCCAGGCGACGATCTCGCGCGCCACCGCGGCGGTGTCCGGCCAGCGGTACACCGGCAGGCCGAAGGTGGCCTCGGTGATGAAGGTGTCGCAGCGCACCACCTCGAACGCCGCGCAGGTCGGGTCGGGCTGGCGTTTGTAGTCGCCCGAGGCCACCCACACTTCGCCGTCCACGTCGATGCGCACCTGCGCCGAGCCGAGCACGTGCCCGGCCGGATGCAGCGACACCGTTGCTGCGCCCAGCGCGAAGCGTTCGCCGTAGTCGTAGGCCCGGTAGGCCTGGTCGCCGAGGCGCCAGCGCAGGATCGGCAGGCCGGCGGCGGCGCAGTGGTATTCGCCCATGCCGGCGCGCGCGTGGTCGCCGTGGCCATGGGTGATGACCGCGCGCGGCACCGGCCGCCAGGGATCGATGTGGAAGTCGCCGGCGGGGCAGTACAGCCCTTCCGGGCGCAGCACCACCAGGTCCTGGGAGGCGGGATTCGGCATGCCCGCCACTGTGTCCAACGCGGTGTGCAGGAGATGAGAATCCAGGCTGAGCGATTCACCGTGCGCGCGCGAATCGGCCACAATGCGGGACGCGCTTCTGGGAGGAAGATGGATGCAACCGGACCTGCCCGCCTTCGCCACGCACGTGGTCGACAACCAGCCGCCGCCGTTCGAGCCGCGCGATCTTTGGGCCGACGATGCGGTGCTGCACGCCGCGGTCGCGCGCGAGGGCGGCGAGGCATTCGCCGCGCAGCTGGCGCAGTACGGCGCGCTGGCCGGCGACACCCTGTACCGGCTCGGCTTCGACGCCAATCGCGACCGCCCGCGGCTGCGCACGCACGACCGCTACGGCCACCGTATCGACACGGTCGAATTCCATCCGGCCTACCACCAGCTGCTGGAGGCGGCCAAGACCCACGGCGTGGCCGGTCTGTCCTGGCACGTGCCGCGGCCGGGCGCGCACGTGGCGCGGGCGGCGCTGAGTTACCTGCATCACCAGGCCGAGGCCGGCACCAGCTGTCCGTTGACGATGACTCATGCCGCGGTCGCGGTGCTGCGCCAGGAACCGGCGCTGCGCGATTGGGCGCACAAGGCCGCCGCGCCGCACTACGACCCGCGCGACGTGCCGATCGCCGACAAGGCCGGCATCACGCTGGGCATGGGCATGACCGAGAAGCAGGGCGGCTCGGACGTGCGCAGCAACGCCACGGTCGCCACGCCGCTGGGCGCCGACGGCGCGTACGCGCTGGTCGGGCACAAGTGGTTCTTCTCCGCGCCGATGTCCGACGGTTTTCTGGTGCTGGCGCAGGCGCCGGGTGGGTTGAGTTGCTTCCTGCTGCCGCGGCGCCTGCCCGACGGCCGGCTCAACGCGCTGCGGCTGATGCGGTTGAAGGACAAGCTCGGCGACTGGTCGAACGCGTCCAGCGAAGTCGAATTCGCCGGCGCCTGGGCGCAGCGCATCGGCGCGGAAGGACGCGGCGTGGCGCGCATCATCGGCATGGTGATGCTGACCCGGCTGGACTGCATGCTTGCCGCTGCCGCGCAGATGCGCATGGCGCTGGCACAGGCGCTGCATCACGCGCGGCATCGCGTCGCGTTCGGCAAGCGCCTGGTCGAGCAGCCGCTGATGCGCAACGTGCTCGCCGACCTGGCGCTCGAATCGGAGGCGGCCACCGCGTTCGCCATGCGCGTGGCGCGCGCGGTGGATGCGGCCGAACGCGATCCGGCCGCAGCCGCGTTCGCGCGCATCGCCACCGCGCTGGGCAAGTACTGGTTGTGCAAGCGCGCGCCGGCCTTCGTCAACGAAGCGCAGGAATGTCTTGGCGGTGCGGGTTATGTCGAGGAATCGATTTTGCCGCGGCTGTACCGGCAGGCGCCGCTGAATTCGATCTGGGAAGGTAGCGGCAACATCCAGTGCCTGGACGTGCTGCGTGCGCTGGCGCGCGAGCCGGCCAGCGCGGCGGCGCTGCTTGCCGAGTTGGAGTCCGCGGCGGGTGCGAGCCCGGAGTACGACAAGGCGCTGGATGCGTTGCGCGCGCCGCTGGCCGGCAATGGCGAGGTGGACGAATACGCCGCGCGCCGCATCAGCGAACGCATCGCGCTGGCGTTGCAGGCTGCGCTGCTGTTGCGCAGCGCCAGCCCTGCCGCCGATGCGTTCGTGCGCAGTCGCCTGGCCGGCGCGCACGGGCTGGCATTCGGGACGCTGGACGCGGATGTGCCGGTGGACGAGCTGTTGGCGCGGGTGTTGCCCTGACGGGTGGACAAGGCAGCGGGCGCCGGACCCTCACCCCAACCCCTCTCCCGATGGGAGAGGGGCTAGTCGGCTGTTCCTTCTCCCATCGGGACCATGGCCCCCTTTTCGGGGGAAGGTGCCCCGCAGGGGCGGATGAGGGTGCGGGCGCAGCCCCGTGCGCCCGAACTCCGCGAGTCGCTTCGCGCCGGACCCTCACCCCAACCCCTCTCCCGATGGGAGAGGGGCTAGCGGCTGTTCCCTTCTCCCACCGGGACCATGGCCCCCTTTTCGGGGGAAGGTGCCCCGCAGCGGCGGATGAGGGTCCGGCCAGCCAGTACGCCTAATGCCGCGTCCCGCGCTTGCCGCCGCCCTTGGCCTGGGTCGCCTCCACCGACAGGGTGAAGCTGCGCTCCTCGCCGTCCAGCATCGCGCCGACGCCGACCAGCTGGCGCTTGATCTCCTCGCCGCGGCCGTTGCGGATCGTCACCACCACCGTGTACTCCCACGCGGTGCCGTCGGCGGGATGCTGGATGGTGCCCTGCACGCGCAGCGGCACCGTCGCGGTTGGCGCCGATTGCTGCAGCACCGCCGAGTCGAAGCGCAGGTGGTGCTTGCAGGCCGGGCAGACGCTGGCGCTCTCCAGGATCGTCGCCTTGCAGTGGGGGCAGGTCCGGGTCGCCCCCGGGGTGCCGGGACGCGGCGTGCTCATGCGCCGGCGTCGGGCTCCGTCGGCTTGCCGCCCTTGCGGCCCTTGTCGTCTTCCCAGCCGAAATCGGCCTGGCCTCGCATCCGCGCGCCGGAGGCCACGGTCAGCGAGCCGGCCTTGACGTCGCCGATCAGCGCGCCGGAGGCCAGCAACTCCACCTGCGAGGCCGATTCGATGTTGCCTTCCAGCTCGCCGGCGATGATCACCTTGTTGGCGCGCACGCCGCCGCTGAGCTTGGCTCCGGTCTCGATGGTCAGGTCGCCCTGCACGTTGACGTCGCCCTTGAACTTGCCGGCGATGCGGATGTGGCCGGTGCCTTCGATCTTGCCTTCGATGGTGATGTCGGCAGCGATCAGCGACTCCTTTGCCGCCGGCGCTGCGGCGCGTACGGGGAGGGGAGCGGCCGCGGCGACGCTGACCGCGGACTCGCCGACCGCCGATTCGGTGGCCGGCCGCGGCTCGGGCACTGCGGTGCCGGCGGGGGCGCCGGGCAGCGGCAGGCCATCCTTGCGCGGGGTACCCTGATCTTTCCAGATGGACATGCGCAGACGTCTCCAGTCGGGGGAAACCCGACTATCGCCGCTCTATCGCGCAGGTTTTGTGACAACTATCGCTAAAGTGCGTTCCCCATGCGGCGATCGCGGCGATCACCCCATCCCGTCCAGCGCCGGATCGAACTGCTGCACCTGGTTGCGGCCGCTGCGCTTGGCCCGGTACAGCGCCGCATCGGCCTTGCGCAGCAGGGTGGTGGCGACCACGCCGTCGCGCGAATAGCTGGCCAGCCCGATCGAGACCGTGACCCCGGGCAACGCCTTGCCGTCCAGGGTGGTGGTCATCTGCTGTGCGGCGCTGCGGATCTGCTCGGCGATCGCCAGCGCCGCCTCCGCGCCGGTTTCCGGCAGGATCACGGTGAATTCCTCGCCGCCGTAGCGGCAGGCGATGTCCTCGCCGCGCAGCCGCGAGGCGAGCATCTGCCCGACCGCGGCGAGCAGGCTGTCGCCGCCGCCATGGCCATGCAGGTCGTTGAAGTGCTTGAAGTGGTCCACGTCCAGCATCAGCAGCGACAGCGGCACCGAGCGGCGTGCGCAGCGCGCCAGTTCGTGGTTCAGCGACTCCTCCAGGTAGCGGCGGTTGAACAGGCCGGTGAGCGGGTCGCGGATCGACTGCAGGCGCAGCGATTCGCGCAGGCGCAGGTTGCTCAGCGCCAACGACAGCTGCTCGGCGGCGGCCTCGGCGATGGCGATGCGCGGCAGCGGCCCGGGGCCGGGACCGGCCAGGAACACGAAGCCCAGCTGCGTGCCCTGCGCGGACAACGGAATGCAGGCGCTGCTGGCGCCGACCGCCTGCGGATCGTCGAGCAGATGCGCGCATGCCGAGTCGTGGCGCAGCGCGTGCACGAAGTGCGCCTTGTCGCGGCGCAGCGCCCAGCATTCCTCGGGCGCCACGGCCGGTTCGCTGCGCACCGGCGCCTCGCCCCAGGCGACGATGGATTCGGCGCGATCCCGCGATGCACGCAGCAGGTACACGCTGCCGCCGGCGTCGGGCATCAGCGCGGCGAGCATGCGCGCGGTCACCTCCAGCGCTTCCTTGGGGTCCACGCAGCTCTGCAGCAGGCCGGTGTAGCGGCTGAGCGCATTGAGGTCGGCGCTGGTGCGCTCCAGGTCGTGGATGCTGGCGGCCAGCTTGTCGTTGGCGACCGAAGCGGCATGCTCGGCGTTGCTGCGGTTGCGCAATTCGCGGAACAGCAGCGCATAGACCACGCCCACGCTGCCCAGGCCGAACGGAATGCCGGCCAGGGCCAGCGCCAGCAGCAGATCCGAACTGCGCTGGTTGGAACGGTCGCGGCTCTGCAGCAGCTGTTGCTCCAGCTCGGTCATCTGCTGCACGTGGTCGCGGATCGCACCGGAGTCCTGGAACACGCTCGGCGCCATCGCGCGCTGCAGCGCCTCCAATCCATCGCGCTGGTAGAGGTCGAGCATCTGCCGCATCTGCGTCAGCCGCGCCTGCACGAGGCGCTGCAGGATGTCCAGGTTCGCGGTCTGTACCGGATTGTCGACGACCAGTGCGCGCAGTTGCGCCAGGTGCCGCGGCACGCGTTCGGCGCTGTCGCGATAGTTGCTCAGGTAGGCCTGGTTGCCGGTGAGTTCGTAGCCGCGCGCAGCGGTTTCGGCCTGCAGCAGGGTCGATTGCACTTCGTCGATGCTGCGCAGCACCTGGTGGGTGTGGGCCACGCGCGCCGCATCGGAGATCGAACGCTGTGCGCCGGAAAACACCCCGAACCCGATCGAGACGAAGACCAGGGCGGAGAACAGAAGCGCTAGGCGGGTTCTGATCCGCACGCGTTGGAACGTCGACATGGGGGAATTGTAACCAGGGACCGGATCGGCCGAACCTTCGCGTGCAAAAGGTGCCCTAGGTCACGCCGCGGCGCGGCCGGATTGCGACATCGGCGCAGCAACGCCGGTTTTGCCTGGGCTGCGCGGTTCGCGGAGCCGCAACGCGACCGCCGCACTCGTGCGCAGGGCGCGAGTGCGGCGGGGGCGGTCAATGCTTCTCTTTGTCGCCGTTGTGCGGATCTTCGTTGGCGTTCTCGCGCGCCTTGTCGGCGAGCTTCTGCGCCGCGCTGGCGGTGGCCTCGCTGGCGTCGGCCGCGGCTTCCTTGGCAGCGGCCGAGGCATCCTGCACCGCCTCGGAGTTGGCGGCGCGGTGTGCCGCGTCGCGGGCGTCGGCGGCGATTTCGTGGCCGGTCTGCGCGGCCTGGTCGGCGGCTTCCTTGGCCGCTTCGCCAGTCTGCTCCGCCGCCACCTTGGCGTCGCGCTGCGCCTGCTGCGCTTCCGGGCCTTGGCAGGCGGCAAGCGCCAGGGCGCCCAGCAGGGCCATTGCCGCGATCGGGGTCTTGTTCATGCGCGTTCTCCATTGCGGGGTGATGCGGCGCAGCCTAGGCGGGCGCGCATGCAGCCGGTGTCAATGCCGGCGCACGGCGCCGGCTCGCGTTCAGCTACGCCGCCAGCGCAGCAGCCGGCGCTGGTGCAGCAGGTCCCACGACCATAAGGCGAGCGCCAGCGCCGCACCGATCTCGCCGGAATTGAGCAATGCCAGCAAACCTTTGAACAGGCTGGGGATCACGAAGATCGTCCACCAGGTGCTGCGCACGCTCAGGCGATATTCCAGGCCGCGTCGCCGCCACACCCGTACGATCGACAGCAGCAGCGCAAGCATGGCGACGCTGCTGCCGGGGATGCGCTGTCCGGCGCCGTAGATCAAGCCCAGGGCGATGCCGACCAGCAACGGAATGAACAACAGCCGCAGCCACAGCGGCGCCGGCGAGCGATTCGCCGACTCCGGTTCGCTCTGCCAACGCAGCAGCATGCCGACCACCAGCCACGCTGCCCACAGCGCGGCGATCGTCACGGCGGCCATGCCGCTGCGCGACAAAGCGAACGACATCGGCACCGGATCCGGCGACAGGGCGCTGGCGGCAGTGGCCAGGACCACGACGATGGCCAGCAGCAGCGCGGCTGCGGCACATCGCGCCAAGCCGACCAGCAGCCGCGCGCGGGTCAGGTAGCCGGCGTCGGTGGCGCGCATCCAGAAGCCGATCTGCTGCCGATCCAGCGGTGCCGGCAGGGTGTCGAGACGGCCCTGGTCCAGGCGCAGCAGCAATTGCCGCAATGCCCGCGGCCGTCCCGGCATCAGGCCTGTCCATAGCGCCTGCGGCAGCGCGAACGGACGCGTCAACTGGCGCATCAGCGCGGGGACCCGATAGCGTTTGTCGCCGGCCGGATACACGCGCCGGGCAAGGGCGTGGGCGTTCCCCGGCTGCATTTCCCAGGCCAGGTGCAAGCGCTCCTGCAGCATCGGCAGCGTCTGCGCGGCGCTACCGGCAGCGATGTCGTCCAGGCCGAAGAAGCCGAGCAGGAGCGCGAAATTGTCGCGCTGGATCGGCGGCATTCGCTGCTGCAGTCGATGGCACAGCAGCCAGCCGACTTGAGCCTTGTCGCGCAGCGACCATAGCGTGGGCTGCCGTTCCAGCCAGTGCTGCAGCGTCTGCGGCTCGGCGCGCGTGGCCAGGGCGAGCAGTTCGTCGCACAGCGCATCCGGATCGGGCGCGGGCAGCGGGGGAGGTTGCGCTACGTCGATCTGCGCAGGCGGCGGTGTCGGCGGCGTCGGGCGTTGCTGCAGCAGGCGCGCGTTGTCGCCGTCGGTATCTGGGGGGAGCCGCTCGGTATCGAGGAAATCGTTGTCCGTGGCGGATGCAACGGCCGGCTTCGGCTGCGCGTCGCGACGATCGGCGCCATCGCCACTGCTGGCGCCAAGGCCGGCAGCAATGGTCGCGGCCTCCGGAGCGGCGCGAGCGTCGTCGTCCTCTACGTCCTCGTCCTCGTCGCTGCGCGCCCGCGCCCAGGCCAGTGCGGCCTGGTAGGCCGCGTGCAGTTGCTGGAAACCTTCCGGGTCGGTATCCGGGCGATGCTGGCGCAGCCGCTTGGCGTAGCTGCGCTTGATCGCGGTTTCGTCGGCATCGGGCGGCAGTTGCAGCCACCGCAACGCCCAGTTCAAGCGCGACGCTCCAGTGCGTCCAGCGCCTCGCCGAGGCGTTGCCGATGGTCGTCGATCAGGCGCAGGTCCTGGGTGTCGAGCGCGCCGCGGAAGGCGACGATCCAGGCCTGGATCTGTTCGCGCAGGTCCAGGTATTCCTCGTACATGCGTTCGGCGCGCGCGAGCAGGCTCAGGTTGTCCTGCTGTTCGCGCGGATGGATCTTCAGTGCCTGCAGCGCGGCCAGCCGTTCGCGGATCTGCTCGGCGCCGAGCAGGCCGGGATTCTGCTCCAGGATCAGTTCGTGCTTGAGACCGCTGTGGTGCTCGGTCACTTCCACCTGCAGCAGGCCGTTGTTGTCGTAGGTGAAGCGGGTGGTGACGCCTTTCTCGGCCTTGGGCAGGTGTTTGGGCAGCGGCACCCGCAGTTCGCCGAGCTTGATGTTCTTGGCCACCAGCGGACTCTCGCCCTGGTAGACGTCGATCACCAGGTGTTCCTGCTCGTCGTGGACCGGGTAGAAGCTGTCCTCGCGGCTGATCGGCACGGTGCTGTTGCGCTGGATGATCGGATGGAACAGGCCGGTGCGCAGCTGGCCGTGCGCGTCGCGCGAGGCGACTTCGGTGCCGAGCGTATACGGGCACACGTCGGTGAGGATCACTTCCTCCAGCGCGGCATTGCGCGCCTTCATTCCGGCCGCCACCGCCGCGCCCAGCGCCACCGCCTGGTCGGGATTGATGTGGCGCATCGGCAGCCGTCCGAACATGCGCGTGACCAGCTTGGCGACCAGCGGCATCCGCGTCGCGCCGCCGACCAGCACGATCTCGTCCAGTTGCGCCGGCTGCAGCCGCGCATCGCGCATCGCCCGTTCCAGCGGCGCGCGCATGCGCTGCAGCAGGGGCTCGGCCAGGCGGTTGAAGCGTTCCTCGTGCAGCGTCCAGTGCAAGGCCTGGCCGGCCACGCCGATCTGCACGGTCGCTTCCTGACCGCTGGACAGCGCGCGTTTGGCCGTTTCCAGCCGCCGCCGCAGCTGGCCGCTTTCCTGCACGCTCAGCGCCTGCGGCGCGAGCGCATGGTCGGCCAGGAAAGCCTGCAGCAGCAGTTCCAGGAAATCCTCGCCGCCGAGGAAATTGTCGCCGGCGCTGGCGTGGACCTCGATGACGCCTTCGAACATTTCCAGGATCGACACGTCGAAGGTGCCGCCGCCCAGGTCCAGCACCAGGAAGCGGCCATGGCCCTGGCGTTCCTGCAGGCCGTAGGCGAGGGCGGCCGCGGTGGGTTCGTTGATCAGCCGCTCGATGCGGATGCCGGCCAGTTCGCCGGCCGCGCGGGTGGCCTTGCGCTGGGCATCGGAGAAATACGCGGGCACGCTGATGACCGCTTCGCGCACCTTTTCGCCGAGCGCGGCTTCGGCATCGGCCAGCAACGAGCGCAGCACCATCGCCGACAGTTCTTCCGGGCGGAAGCGATGTTCGCCCAGCACGGTCTCGCGGTCGCTGCCCATCCAGCGCTTGAACGCCGCCACGCTGCGCTGCGGGTGGCTGACCAGGCGTTCGCGCGCGGCCTGGCCGACCAGGATGCCGCTGTCGTCGACGCTGACCACCGACGGGGTCAGCACCTCGCCGAGCGCATTGGGAAACAAACGGCTGCCTTGCTCGAAGTAGGCGCCGATCAGGGAATGGGTGGTGCCGAGGTCGATACCGACGATCATTGGCAGGTCCGTTGCGAAAGAAATGCGGCCGGGAAGTGGCGGCGCCGATGGCGCCGGCCAGGCGCTCGCGCTCGCCAATGATAGCGTCGGCCGAAAGCCCGGCGCAGCGTGCAGCGCCGGTGTCGCGCATGCGCTTGGGCAAATCGCAGGCAAAGAAAAAGCCGCTGGCGAACCAGCGGCTTCTTCAGACGTGCCTGAAGCGAGAAGTGATTACTTCTTGGCTTCTTCGGCAGCGTCCTTGGCCTTGTCGGCGGTGTCGTCAGCAGCCTTGGCGGTGTCGGCAGCCTTGTCGGCAGCGGCATCGGTCGGGGCAGCGGCGGCAGCGGCCGAAGCGTCGGCAGCGGTGTTGGCAGCGGTAGCGGCCGTGTCGGCAGCAGCCTGGGCGGAATCGGCGGTGGCGGCACCGGCGGCCGAAGCCTGGTCGGCAGCAGCCTGCGCGTCGGTGGCGGCTTCGTTAGCCGAAGCAGCGGCGTCCTGCGCCTGCTCCTGCTTCGAGCATGCGGCCAGGGCCAGGCCCAGGGCCATTGCGATCAGCAGCTTGTTGATGCTCATGTGTGTCTATCCTCGTCGTTTAGTTAGGCAACGCGCTATTGCGCGCCCTCAACATGATGACAAGCCAAAGTCGGCTGTCAAGCGCACGCGCATTCATTTTTGTGTTTTAAGGGTTAATCCCAATCAAATCAATTCGATGGCGACCGCTGTCGCCTCGCCGCCACCGATGCACAGGGTGGCGATTCCGCGGCGTCCGCCGCGGGTGCGCAACGCGTTTAGCAATGTCACCACCAGCCGCGCGCCGGATGCGCCGATCGGATGGCCGAGCGCGCAGGCGCCGCCGTTGACGTTGACCTTGGCCGGGTCCAGCCCCAGTTCCTTGATCGGCACCATCGGCACCACCGCAAACGCTTCGTTGATTTCGAACAGGTCGACCTGGTCCAGGCTCCAGCCGACCTGCTCGAGCAGCTTCCTGATCGCGCCGACCGGGGCGGTGGTGAACCATTCCGGCGCCTGCGAGAACGTCGCGTGGCCGACGATCCGCGCCAGCGGCACGACGCCGCGGCGGGCCGCGTCGTCGGCGCTGAGCAGCACCGTGGCGGCGGCGCCATCGGAGATGCTGGAGGAACTGGCGGCGGTGACCGTGCCGTCCTTCTTGAACGCCGGTTTCAGCGTGGGGATCTTGGCGATGTCGGACTTGCCCGGCTGCTCGTCGCTGGCGAACACCGCCTCGCCCTTGCGGGTGGCCACGCGCACCGGCACGATTTCCGCGTCGAAGGCGCCATCGCGCTGCGCGGCCTGCGCGCGCGTCACCGACTCGATCGCGTACGCGTCCTGGTCCTGGCGGCTGAAGCCGAACTTCTCCGCGGTGGCCTCGCCGAACACGCCCATGGCCTGGCCGTCGTCGGGGTTGGTCAGGCCGTCCCAGGCCATGTGATCGACCGCCTGGAAGTTGCCGTAGCGGTTGCCGGTGCGCGAATTCGGCAGCAGGTGCGGCGCGTTGCTCATCGATTCCATGCCGCCGGCGACGACGATGCTGGCCGAGCCGGCCTTGATCAGGTCGTGGCCGAGCATGATCGCCTTCATGCCCGAACCGCAGACCTTGTTGATCGTGGTGGCGCCGGTGGCGTCGGGCACGCCGGCGGCGCGCGCGGCCTGGCGCGCCGGCGCCTGGCCGAGGTTGGCCGGCAGCACGCAGCCCATGATCACCTCCGACACGTCGGCGGCGGGGATGCCGGACTGCTCCAGCGCGGCGCGGATGGCCGCGGCGCCGAGTTCCGGCGTGGGCACGCCGTTGAACTGGCCCAGGAAGGCGCCGATGGCGGTGCGCTTGGCCGCGGCGATGACGATCTCGGTCATGGCAAACCCTTACGAAAGATTAGTCGCCGATTATCTGCCTCGGCGCCGCTCCTGCCAATCGCGGTGCGCGGGCGGGGATGGTGGCGGGGGTGGAATTCCGGTGTAGATTCGTGTCGATTCAGGTCGCCCGTTTGCGGCCGCTAACGCAGTGTTGCCGGTCGACTTGGCCGGCGCGCTTATCTTCGGAGAGAGAGCATGCGCAAGTTGATGGCCCGGTCGCTGCTGGCGACCGCACTGGCGGTGGCGTTGACCTCCTGCGGCGGTGGCGGCGGGGGCGGGCTGACCCGCAGCGATCCGCCGCCGACCTCGCCGCCGCCCACCTCACCGCCGCCACCGCCGCCGCCGACCTCTCCCCCCACCTCGCCGCCGACCTCGCCGCCACCGCCGCAGCCGGCGTTCGACGCGCATCTGGCGCTGACCAATACGCTGGCCGCGCACAACGCCGGCTACGACGGCAGCGGCTACCGCATCGGCGTGGTCGACACCGGCGTGAACCGCAACCACCCGGCGCTGGCCGGACGCGTGGTGTCCAACCTGATCTACGTCGATCCGGCCAAGAACAACGTCAACGTCGACGATGTCGACGGCCACGGCACCACGGTCGCGCAGCTGGCCGCGGGCAAGGCGGTGGGCGCGTGGCCCGGCGGCATCGCGCCCGGCGTGCAGATCGTGTCGGCGCGCATCATCAGCGACACCTCGCCCGACGACGACGGCAGCGGCGAGGGCAACCAGACCAGCGGCGCGCTGGGCCTGGCCTCCGTCCACCAGGACCTGATCAACGCCGGGGTCAAGGTGATGAACAATTCCTGGGGCGGCATCTACTGGACCGACCCGACCGCGACCAACGCCATCGCCGACGAATATCGCCCGTTCGTGCTGAGCAATGGCGGGCTGGTGGTGTTCGCCGCGGGCAACGAAGCCAAGGCCGATCCGTCGGACGTCGCCGCGCTGCCCAGCCAGCCCGGCCCCGGCGGCAGCCGTCCTGCGGCGGACCTGGAACGCGGCTGGCTGGTGGTGGCCGCGGTGGACGCGAGCACCGGCAGCAAGCTGGAGTCGTATTCCAACGCCTGCGGCGTGGCCATGCATTACTGCCTGGTGGCGCCGGGCACGGAAGTGTTCGTCGATCCCAAGGCGACCACCGCCACCGCCAACCCGGACTACTACTACGGCAGCGGCACGTCGTTCGCTGCGCCATTGGTCTCCGGTGCCGCGGCGCTGGTGTGGCAGGCGTTTCCCTACTTCAGCAACGATCTGCTGCGGCAGACCCTGCTCGGCACCGCCACCGACCTGGGCACGCCCGGCGTGGACGCCACCTTCGGCTACGGCCTGCTCAACGTCGGCAAGGCGGTGCTGGGGCCGGCCAGGTTCGACTGGGGCGACGTCAGCGTGTCCTTCAGCGGCAGCTCGACCTGGGCCAACGACATCGCCGGCAGCGGCGGCCTGATCAAGCAGGGCAGCGGCACCTTGACCCTGAGCGGCACCCAGAACAGCTACAGCGGCACGACCCAGGTGCAGGCCGGCACGCTCAGCGCGGCCAGCCTGGGCGGCTCCAACGTGGCGATCAGCAATGGCGCCACCTTCATCGGCACCGGGCCGCTGCGCGGCAACGTCAGCAATTCCGGCACCTTCCAGGTCGGTGCCGCGGCGCTGAGCCTGAGCGGCAACTACGTGCAGGACAGCAACGGCCGGCTGGCCTTGCTGGTCGGCGACAAGCTCTCGGTGACCGGTACCGCGACGCTGCAGGGCGGCGCGCTGTACGTGCTCGGCAAGCGCGACTACGTGGTCAACAACACCGCCTACAAGGTGCTCGAGACCAGCGGCGGACTGAGCGGCACGTTCGCCTCGGTGACCACGCCGTCGAACGTGTTCCTGACCTCGTCGCTCGCCTACGACAGCACCAGCGCTTCGATCACCGTGCAGGCGCTGAGCGTCACCGCCGCGGCGGCGAGTTTCGGTAGCATCACCGCCGCCACGCTCGCCTCCGCCACGCGCGTGGACGCGGCGTTCGCGCAACTGGATGCGCAACTGGGCCGCGATCCGGCGACGGTCGATGCGTCGCTGCTGAAGGCGGCCGGCGCGGTGCAGCAATCGCCGAGCGCGGCCGCCGCGGCGGCGACGCTGCGCAGCCTGTCCGGCGAAGCGCATGCGGCGGCCACCGCGATGACCTTCGACAGCATCGACTTGCAGCGGCGCGCGCTGTCCGGCCGTTTCGACAGCCTGGTCGCGCAACCGCGCGCGATCGGCGCGTGGAGCCAGCGCCTGGGCGAGACCGGGCAGGGCAGCTTCGCCGGCAGCCAGTTCCAGCTCGACGGCTGGATGATGGGCCAGGACCTGCGCCTGGGCGAGCACGGCGTGGCCGGTTTCGCTTTCGGCGAGAGCCGCGCCGACGGCGGCGGTGACGGCGGCCTGGACCACAGCCGCGACCGCCAGGTGCAGGGCCAGGCCTATCTCGGCGCGGTCGCCGGCAATGCCTACGCGCTGGCGCAGCTGGGCACCGGGCAGTACCGGCGCCAGCTCGACCGCAGCCTGCTGCTCGGCGACAGCGTCGCCGATGCGTCCAGCCGCTACGCCGGACGCTTCCTGTCCAGCAGCGTCGAAGTCGGCTACCGCTTCGGGCGCGGCAAGGCGTCGCTGACCCCGTATGCCGGCGCCGACTACAGCCGCATCGACAGCGACGGCTTCCGCGAGCAGGGCGGCGACGGCTTCGGGCTGATGGCCGCGGCCGCGTCCTCTTCGCGCAGCCAGGCGTTGGCCGGCCTGCGTGCCGGCTACGGCGGGCGCGGCTGGTCGCTGCAGGGCTATGCCGAATGGCAGCAGACTCTGGCCGCGCAAGGCTTGCAGCGCCAGGCCAGTTTCGTCGGCGTGGACGCCTGGGCGCCGCTGGTGGATCTGCAGCCGGCGCGTTCGGGCGGACTGTTCGGCGCGAGCCTGGACCGGCGCTGGGGCAGCAGCGCGCTGGGCATCGGCTACGACCGGCGCTTCGGCCCGCGCGGCGACGATCATGCGATGTCGCTGCGGTATCGGTTGGGGTTCTGATGCGGTGCGGGCCTGGCATGGCCCGCGCTTGATTCGCAGAGGAAGCTTCGGCATCGACGCGCCGAGGCGGCGTCGGGTTTCCCTCTTCGCGCTTGTCGCGACTGAAGTCGCTCCTACAGGGGCGCCCGGTCCGGCGATGCGGTGCCGGCTTATCGTCGGCTGGGGTGCCGATGCAGTGCGGTCGAGGCAGTCGCGCTTGATTCGCGGAGGATGCTTCGGTCCCCGACGCGCCGGGGCGGCGTCAGGTTTCCAGTCTTCGCTTTGTCGCGACTGAAGTCGCTCCTACAGGGGCGCCCGGTCCGGCGATGCCGTGCCGGCTTATGGTCGGAGGGATTTCGGCCCCGATGCGTATGGATTGCGGCAGGTTCGGGGCTTCGTTCGTCGCGGCTGAAGCCGCTCCTACGGAAGTCATATTGCCTGCCGATGGCGTGCCGGCTCTCGTGGGAGGGACTGCAGTCCCGACGCGCTGCGCGTCGGGAGGTCCTGCTGCCGGCTCGCCTACTCGCCGCGCAGATGTCCCATCGAGCGCGGGGCGGTGCGGCCCAGCGGCAGCTTGAGCTTGCCGATGGCGTGCATGCGCGCTTCGGCGATGCGATCGGCGGCCTGCTGCGGCGGGATGTTGTCGCGCTCGGACAGGTCGAAGATCTTGCCGAGGTTGTGGTACAGGCTGCGGATCAGGCGCATCGCGCGCTCGCGGTTGTAGCCGTCGATCTCCAGCGACACGTTCATCACCCCGCCGGCGTTGACCGCATAGTCCGGGGCATAGAGGATGCCGCGGCGGTGCAGTTCTTCGCCCACTGCGGCGTTGGCCAGCTGGTTGTTGGCGGTGCCGCAGATGATCTTCGCCTTCAGCCGCGGCAGGGTGGCCTCGTCGATCGCGCTTTCCAGCGCGCACGGCGCCAGCACGTCGGCGGCCACGTCGTAGATCTCGTCCGGCTTGACCGCTTCTGCACCGTATTCGGCGACCGCGCGCTCGACCAGCGCCTGGTCCAGGTCGGTGACGTACAGCTTGGCGCCGCGCTCCTTCAGCAGCTTCACCAGCTCCATGCCGATGTGGCCAAGGCCCTGCACGGCGATGCTGGCCTTGCCGATCTCCTCGTGGCCGAGCTTGCGCTGCAGCGACGCCATCAGCGCCTGCAGCGCGCCATAGGCGGTGAACGGGGCCGGATCGCCGGAGCCGCCGTGCACCTGGTGCACGCCGGTGACGTACTCGGTCTCCAGGTAGATCTGTTCCATGTCGTTGACGTCGGTGCCGACGTCCTCGGCGGTGATGTAGCGCCCGCCCAGCGAATCCACGTAGCGGCCGAACGCGCGGAACAGCGCCTCGGACTTGTCTGCCTTGGGATCGCCGATGATCACCGCCTTGCCGCCGCCGATGTTCAGCCCGGCCAGCGCGTTCTTGTAGGTCATCGTGCGGCTGAGCCGCAGCGCATCGTGCAGCGCGGCCTCGGTGTTGGGATAGGGGCGCATGCGCACGCCGCCCAGCGCGGGGCCGAGCACGGTGTTGTGGATGGCGATGATCGCCTGCAGGCCCACGTCGCGGTTGTGGCAGAAGACGACTTGTTCGTGGCCGGTGGTGGCTAGCGTTTCGAAAAGCATGGGGGCTCCGCTGGCGTTGCAGGTGTAGGACACCTTGGTTCCAGGAACTTGCCTAGTGAGGGTGCGCAAAACGAAAAACGCGACGGGTTCCGGAACGGGTCCTGATCGTCGCGATGAGCGCATTTTAAAGCAATTCCCTGCGGGCCGTGCAGTCTCCGGCAGCTCCGTGCAGACCCGTGCGGCATAGGCATCTCGGTACCGTTTGCGACGCTCGGACGGTGTCCAGGCGCGGTGCGGAGGGTGCCTTTGGCTCACGGCGCCGATCGCTGTTCCGTTCAGCGCGTGGCGGTCTCGTCGGCAAAGAGCGCGCTGGCTGCTTGCGGTCCGAGCAGGCGTTCGCGCAGTGCACGCGCCTGCCGCGCCTGCTGCTGCGGGTCGGCGCCGCGCCGCGCGCCTGCCGCTTCGGCCTGCAGATAGGCGGCGTAGCGATCGAACCAGGCAAGGATCTGACCCGCCTGCGCGGCGGGCATCGCGGCCAGGTCGCGCTCCAGGTCCTGGCGCTGCGTCGCCACGGCCTGTGCATCCACGGCCGTCAGATAGCGATCCAGGTAGTGCCGCAATGCCGGATCCGGCAGCAGCCGGCCTTGCTGGTCGAAGCGGGGTGCGTCGCTGGTCGGGGTGGCGCTCGGCGCGGCCGGCGCGCTGGCGACGGGCATGGCGGTGCGTTTGCGCGCCGCGACCGTCTTCGCCGTGGCGTCGATGGCATCGCCGAGTCCACGGTGCGAGGCCGCGTCGGTGGGGCGTTCGCGCCATGCGGCGACGCTGGCGATCGCCACCGCCAGCACGGTGATGGCGATCGCGTAGGTGCCTGGCGGGACGCGCGACGGCATCGCTAGGATCCGGTACGCAGCGAGTGCCGAATCAGGCCGGGCAGGCGATGGCCTGCAGTGCGCGACGGATCGCGCACCCCGCAGGCGCCACGCACGGCAGGGGCCGGCGACAACGGCAGGAACGCACGCGACAGCGAAGGCCTGAACATGCGTTCTCTCGGGAACCGGCGGGTGCCGTGGTTCGCGCACTATCGCAAAGCGCGATGAAGACGGTCACGACGCCGCGCAGCATCGTGGCGGCGGGAACATGGCCGCGCCGCCACGCCGTGGCCTAGCGATGTACCCAATAGCCGTCGTGGAAGCGGTAGGCCGGGCCGCGATGCTCCCAGCGTGGGCCGACATAGACATAGCCCGGGCGTGCGACCACGTAGCGGCCGGCGACCCAGACATGGCGGCGGCCGTTCCAATGCCAGTAGCCCGGCGCCCAGACATAGCCCGGGCGCACCACCACACGTTCGAACCGCGGCGGCGGCGGCGCGGTCTGCACCGACAGTTCCACCACCGGGCGCGCCTGCGCGGGCGCGGCCAGCATGCCGCCGGCGAGCGCGCTGCCGAGCAGGGAGGCCAGCAACAAAGGACGAAGGGACATGCGATTCTCCAGGGACATCGGCGGTGTGCCGACGTCAACGCAAACGCGGCAGGCGCCGCCGCTGTTGACGCGCCGAGCTGCCGCATTCATGTCCCGGATAGCTACGTTCGCCGTGGCGTCCGGCGGCGCGCTCGCCGCCAGCGCGCGGGTCGCCGCATGTTGCAGCGCAACCTGCCCACGCTGCGCTGCGCGCCTAGAATTGCCGCATTCTCTTGCCGATGTCTTCTCGATGAGCATTCCCGCGTCCCGCGTGCCGCTGCCGCAAGCCGATACCAGCCCGCTGCGCTTCGTCACCGCTGCCAGCCTGTTCGACGGCCACGATGCGGCGATCAACATCATGCGCCGGCTGATCCAGGCGCAGGGCGCGGAGGTGATCCATCTCGGCCACAACCGCAGCGTCGAGGACGTGGTGCGCGCGGCCTTGCAGGAGGACGCCGACGCGATCGCGCTGTCCTCCTACCAGGGCGGCCATGTCGAGTATTTCAAGTACATGGTGGACATGCTGCGCGAACGCGGCGCCGGCCATGTGCGGGTGTTCGGCGGCGGTGGCGGCACCATCACCCCGGAGGAGATCGCCGAGCTGCAGGCCTACGGCGTGGAGCGCATCTACCACCCCAACGACGGCATGAAGATGGGTCTGGTGGAGATGATCGAGGACGTGGTGGCGCGCGCTTCGCGTGCGCGGGACTCGGGACCCGGGACTCGGGACCCGGAACAGGCCGGCGTCCCGCTTCCGAGCATCGACGACGAGATCGGCATCGGCAAGGTGTTGTCGGCGCTCGAGGATGGCGCGTTCTCCGAGTCCGAACTGGCCCTGCTGCGCAAGCAATGGCAGTCCGGCCTGCCGGGTCCCGAGTCCCGCACGCGGCACGCAGCGCCGGTGCTGGGCCTGACCGGCACCGGCGGCGCCGGCAAGTCGTCGGTCACCGACGAATTGCTCAACCGCTTCCTGGCCGGCTTCCCGCAGATGCGCATCGCGGTGGTGTCGGTGGATCCGAGCCGGCGCCGCACCGGCGGCGCGCTGCTCGGCGACCGTATCCGCATGAACGCCTTGCGCAGCCCGCGCGTGTACATGCGCTCGATGGCCACGCGGCGCCAGCATGCGGCCACCAATCGCGTGCTCAAGGACTGCATCGCGTTCCTGAAAGGCATCGGCTACGACCTGGTGATCGTGGAGACCGCCGGCATCGGCCAGAGCGATTCGGAGATCGTCGATCTGGTCGATTTCCCGGTGTACGTGATGACCAGCGATTACGGCGCGCCGAGCCAGCTGGAAAAGATCGACATGCTCGACTTCGCCGAGCTGGTGGTGCTGAACAAGTACGACCGGCGCGGCGCCGAGGACGCGCTGCGCGACGTGCGCAAGCAGTGGCGGCGCAACCGCGTCGCGTTCCAGCTGGAGGACGAGGCGGTGCCGGTGTATCCGACCATCGCCAGCCAGTTCAACGATCCCGGCATCAGCTGGATGTTCGTCAACCTGTGCCGGCTGTTGCGCGCGAAGCTGGGCCTCGAGGCGTCCGACCCCGGAGCCGAAACGAGCAGCGCCGCCCGCCACGCCGCGGCGTCGCCGCACTGCGATTTCCGGCCGCAGCTGGACACCACGCTGAAGGAGCCGCGCGCCACCGTGCTGATCCCCGGTGCGCGCGTGCGCTACCTGGCCGAGATCGCCGAACAGGGTCGCGCGCTCAACGCCGGCATCGAACGCCAGGCCGAGGCCGCGGATCGCGCGCAATCGTTCTGGCAATCGCTGCACGAACTGCAGGACCCGCAGTTGCCGAAGCAGTTGGACCTTTACGCAGTCGAGGAACTGCAGCCACCCGCGCGCAGCGCCGATGCGCCCGCCATGGCCGGCGCCGCCGTCGATGCGACCTTGCTGCTGCTGCGCCAGCGCTACAACGACGCGCTGCAGGCGCTGTCCAGCGAGTCGCTGAAGTTGCTGCGCGAGTGGCCGCAGCGGCTGAAGTCGATCACCGACGAGGTCACCGAATACGAAGTGCGCGGCAAGGCGATCCGCGTGGAGAACTACCGCCAGTCGCTGAGCCATCAGCCGATCCCGAAGATCGCCGCGCCGCGCTACAGGAGCTGGGGCGAGCTGCTGCGCTTCCTCGGCAAGGAGAACCTGCCCGGCAGCTATCCCTACACCGGCGGCGTCTATCCGTACCGCCGCGCCGGCGAGGACCCGATCCGGATGTTCGCCGGCGAGGGCACGCCGGAGCGCACCAACCGCCGCTTCCACTATCTGAGCGTGGGCCAGCCGGCCGCGCGCCTGTCCACCGCCTTCGACAGCGTCACCCTGTACGGCGAGGACCCGGCACCACGCCCGGACATTTACGGCAAGATCGGCAATTCCGGGGTCAACATTCCCACCCTGGACGACATGAAGAAGCTGTACTCCGGCTTCGACCTGTGCGCGCCGACGACCAGCGTGTCGATGACCATCAACGGCCCGGCGCCGATGATCCTGGCGATGTTCATGAATACCGCCATCGACCAGCAGGTGGAGAAATACCTCAAGGCCGATGCGCAGCGCTGGGCGCAGGCCGAGCAGACTCTGGCGCAGTTGTTCGAAGGCCGGCAGCGGCCGCGCTATCACGGCGACTTGCCGCCGACCAACGACGGCCTGGGCCTGGCCTTGCTCGGCGTCAGCGGCGATCAGTTGGTCGACGCGCAGACCTATGCGCAGATCAAGGCGCAGACCCTGTCCAGCGTGCGCGGCACGGTGCAGGCCGACATCCTCAAGGAGGACCAGGCGCAGAACACCTGCATCTTCAGCACCGAGTTCGCGCTGCGCATGATGGGCGACATCCAGCAGTATTTCGTCGAGCAGAAGGTGCGCAACTTCTATTCGGTGTCGATCTCCGGCTATCACATCGCCGAGGCCGGCGCGAACCCGATCAGCCAGCTCGCCTTCACCCTGAGCAACGGCTTCACCATCGTCGAGTACTACCTGGCGCGCGGCATGCGCATCGACGATTTCGCGCCCAACCTGAGCTTCTTCTTCAGCAACGGCATGGATCCGGAGTACACCGCGATCGGCCGCGTGGCGCGGCGCATCTGGGCGCGGGCGATGCGCGAGCGCTACGGCGGCAACGAACGCAGCCAGATGATGAAGTACCACATCCAGACCTCCGGTCGCTCGCTGCATGCGCAGGAGATCCAGTTCAACGATATCCGCACCACGCTGCAGGCGCTGTATGCGCTGTTCGACAACTGCAACAGCCTGCACACCAACGCCTACGACGAGGCGATCACCACGCCGACCGAGGAAAGCGTGCGCCGCGCGGTGGCGATCCAGATGATCATCAACAAGGAGCTGGGGCTGAATTTCTGCGAGAACCCCTGGCAGGGCAGCTTCATCGTCGAGCAGCTCACCGATCTGGTGGAGGAGGCGGTGTACAAGGAGTTCGAGGCGATCAGCGAGCGCGGCGGCGTGCTCGGCGCGATGGACACCATGTACCAGCGCGGCAAGATCCAGGAAGAGAGCCTGTACTACGAGCACAAGAAGCACGACGGCAGCCTGCCGCTGGTCGGGGTCAATACCTTCCTGCCCAAGCAGCACGCCGGCGAGACCGCGACCCAGATCGAACTGATCCGCTCCACCGAGGAAGAAAAGGGCCAGCAGATCGCCAACGTGCGCGACTGGCAGCAGCGCCGCAACGGCATTGCGCCGGCGCAGCCGCTGCAAGCGGAACCGGCCGAAGCGGCCGCCGCGCCGGCTCCCGGCGATGCGGCGGGCCTGGGCTATCTGCAGCGTGCCGCGCGCGAGCGCCGCAACGTCTTCGCCGCGCTGATGCAGGCGGTGAAGACCCACAGCCTGGGGCAGATCAGCCACGCGCTGTACGAAGTGGGCGGGGAGTACCGGCGCAACATGTAGCCGCCGGCCAACGGCGGCCGTGGCGCATGCGCTGCGGGTGCCTGCAGCCAGCCATCTCTGCGTTTGCCGCCGCCCAGCCCACTGCCTGCGGCACGTGCCTGGCGCCATTGCAGGCGCGGCCTGGGGAGACGCATAGTTGCGCATCGACGACGGGGGAGGTGGCGGATGAAGATATGGGGATCGCTCCTGCTGTTGGCTTGCGCGGCGACCGCGCGAGCCGCGGCGCCGACCGAGGACGGCACTGCGGGGCCGCTGTTCGACACGGTCGCCGCACTGGACCAGCGCCTGTTCGGCGCCTACAACCGCTGCGACATGGCGGCGTTCGAGCAACTGTTCGTGCCCGACGTGGAGTTCTATCACGACACCGGCGGCGCCAGTTGGGACCGCAAGACCGTGGTCGACAACACGCGCAAGTGGATCTGCGGCAAGGTGCGCCGCGAATTGGTGGACGGCACGCTGCGGGTCTACCCGGTCAAGGACTTCGGTGCGATCGAGGAGGGCGAACACCGCTTCTGCGAGCTGGCCAGCGGGCGTTGCGAAGGCATCGCAAAATTCGTGATGGTGTGGCGCCAGGACCAGGACGGCTGGAAGCTGACGCGGGTGCTCAGCTACGGCCATCGCGCGGCGGCTGCGCCGGCGCCCTGAGCGTGCATGGCGGAGGCGCCGCGCAGTCGCTGCAGCCTCGCGTGCAGGTCGCCGCGGCCGTTCAAGCAGGAACCTGCGCGCCATGCTTGAATGGCGTGGCGCGCCTGGCCGTGGTTGCGCTTCCAGCCGGGTGGGGGATCTGGCGACCTTGCGGATGCCGATGATGGTGCCGTCGATTTGGATTGCAGGCGTTGCCGTTGCGCTGCTGCTGGGTATCGGCGGCTGGATGTGGCGCCGTGGACGCCGGCGCGGACCTGTCGCGCCGATCGCCGTTGCGCAAACCGTCGCCGCGCCCGCGCACCGTGCCACCGGCGAAGACGCCGGCATGGATGCGGTGATCGCGGCGGAGCCGGGGCAGGGCGTGGCCGCAACTGCCGCCGAACTTTCCGCAGCGCAGGAATCCGCGCTATTGCTGCGCCTGTACGCGCTGGCGTTCGCCGGCGTGCCTGCGCCCGAACCCAGCGCGGCCTCGGCTGCCGCGCAGGCCGAGATCGCCGCGGCGGCCGTCGCGGTCCTGGCGCGCATCGATGCGCATCCACGCTATACGCCGCGCCGCCCGCAGCTGCTGCCGCAGCTGACTCGCGCGCTCAACGATCCCGCTGCCGGCGCCCAGGCCATCGCCGCGATTCTCGGCCAGGATCCGGCGCTGGCCGGCAATCTGCTGCGCATCGCCAACAGTGCCGCGTACCGCCGCCACGCCGAGCCGATCGAGAACCTGGAGCGCGCGGTGGCCTTGCTCGGCACCGAGGGCCTGCGCCAGATCGTGCTGGCCGCGCTGCTGCAGCCGGTCATTGCCGACGACGGCAGCGCGTTCGGCCGCTGCGCGGCGCTGTTGTGGGAGCACACTTTGCTGTCGGCCAAGGCCACCGCGCGCCATGCCGAGGATGCCGAGCGCGAGCATCCCGCGGCGGCGCAGTTGCTGGCGCTGCTGTATGGGTTGGGAGCGGTCGCGGTGGTGCAGGTGGTCCGCGATGCGTATGCAAGGCATGCCGCAGTGCGGCCGGATCCCGACGTGGTCGCCGGCTTGCTGGAGAACTGGACTGCGCAGTGCGCGAAGGCCATCTCCGCCGATTGGGGACTGTCCGAGCGGGTGCAGAAAGCGCTGGAGCAAACCGAGGCTCCAACACTGCAGGGCCGTAGTGCATTGGCGCGATCGCTGCGCAGTACGCGCGCATTGGTGGCTGCCGACCTGTTGGCTGCGCGTGATCGGCAGCACGATGCGACAGTGGGCGAACGATTGATCGACGGCCAAGCGTGAGCGTGGCAATAGCGTAAGCGCAAAGCCAATTGTGGACGCGGCGGTCTTGATGCGTCTTGCGAGGATGTATGCCGACGCTTGAATTGCCGTGTCCCGGACATGCGGCAAGTTTTGGATAGCGGCCAGCGTGGCCGCCTAGATCGCCGTTTCCTTTTGATGAGAGGAGTTGCACCAATGGAAAGTACGCTGTGGGTACCGATCATTGCAGGCGGATTCGGTCTGATGACCTTGCACATCAACAAAAGAAACAAGGTGTCCGAATTCAGACAGGCCTGGATCGATGCGATGCGCGAGGAACTTTCCTTGTTCTGTGGCGCAGCGCGCACGCTTGGATCGTTGTTGGACCAGGGACAGGGAGCGGCGGCCAGCCGCAAGGTCATCGCCGACTGGGTACGCGATGTGGACGCGCATAACCAGAACGTGGAAAAGAACGGGTATTCAAACTTGAGGGTGGACGCGGAAGAGCGAAGGAAACACTTGCTGACGCTGACCGAACTCGAGGGAGCCATCGCGACCAAGCTGGACACGTATCTGGATGTATGCAGAAAAAACCATTACAAGATCACGTTGCGCTTGAATCTTGCTGCCGAGGGCGATAAAGGGACCGATCCGCTGCACCAGCAGATGGATGCGAAGCTCCAGTCGATCCTCGCCGTCCTTGGTCGTGGTTTGCAGGACCAGCCATTCTCCTACGATAAGTTGCTGCAGGACATCGACGACTTGCTCGAGACCTCCAGCCGCATGCTGAAACAGGAATGGGAGCGAGTGAAGGCAGGAGATCTGTTCCATGCACTGCGGGCCAAGTACCGGCGGCTCGGTGCCTCGTCCTTCGATGTAATGCGCGATGGTTAGTCGGCCTTGGCAGAACTGGCGCAAGTCTGCAAGGCCTCGATGCGGCCAGGCGGCCTGCCGGGTGGATGGCCTGCGCGTTCCTGACCGTTGCCGCACTTCGGTGCAGGTCGAAGCGTTGCGGACACAGGGCAAGGTGCCAGACTTGGTGGCGGCCGCCATTCCTACGACCAGTTACACCTGTCACGTCTGGCACCACCGCCGCTGCGCCCAGAAAACGCACCGGCACCATCGGCCTTAATGCGTTTCGGCGCGGCTCAGCGCAGCGGCACGTCCGCGACCTTGTCCTGGTAATCGCGCTTCGGGTCGATGCCGAACAGCACCTTGATGCCCGCTACCAGGCTGGAGCCGTTGAGCCAGATCTGCGCGTGGTCCGGATCCAGGCGCAGCAGCGCCAGCTTGGGATCGTCCTTGCCTTGCTCGTACCAGGCGTCGATGAAGCCGTTCCACAGGCGCTCGATCACCGCCTGGTCGTTGTCCACACTGAGCGTGCCGCTGATGCTGGCGAACAGGTCGTGGTCCTTGGCGCTGAACGCGGCGATGACACGCTGGCTCTGGGTCAGCTTCTGCACCAGGGCGTTGTCCTTGGAGGTGAAGAACCAGATCGGACCGCCGCCGTCGCCTTCGAATTGCGCCGTCATCGGTCGCGCATGGCCGTCCTCGACGCCGTCCAGGCCGAGCATGACCGTGCGGTCGGATTTGAGCGCTTTCCAGAATTTCTCTTCCAGTTCCTGCGGGCTGGCCATGCGGGTCTCCGATAGGGCGTGAATGCCTGCCCGGACTGTGCATTGCCGCGCGCAGGCGAGTCGTGACGGAGGCGTCGACGGGGCGTGTAGGCGCCGTCCGTCGCCCACGTCCGTACAGCGTTCCGGCTACGCAAGTTGTTCCCTGGGGCACAGCTTGGTTTGCCGGTTCGGTGCCACACTGACGTCCTGTCGTTCGTCAAGGAGTGCGTCGCCATGGCATCGCTGGATCTGTATCTGCCGCAGTTGTTGCGGTTCGAAGGGGGCTACGTCGACGATCCGGCCGATCCCGGCGGCGCTACCAACCTCGGCATCACCCTGGCGACGTTCGAGCGCTATGCGCAGCCGTTGCTCGGCGAGCAGCCGACGCTGGACGCACTGCGCGCGCTGACCCCGGAGCAGGCCGGCATCATCTATCGGAATGCATACTGGGACAAGCTGGACGGCGATCAGATCGCCTCGCAGCCGCTGGCCGAGATCCTGTTCGATTTCTACGTCAATGCCGGGACCGAGGCGGTCCTGCTGCTGCAGCGGATCCTGCAGCAATCGGTCGCCACGGGTCTGGCCACCGATGGAGAAATGGGGCCGGCCACGCTGGCGGCACTGCAGGCGGCCGACCAGGCGCAGGTCTATGCGCTGTATCGCCAGGGCCGGATCGACTACTACGACCGGCTGGCGCAGGAGCGTCCGGCCGACGACAAATTCCTGAAGGGCTGGCTGGCACGCGCGGAGTGGTTCCCGGCGACGTTGCCGTCCGCGTCCACCTCCGCCGCTCCGCCGGCCACCGGCATCGCCTGAGTCGATCCAGGCGCAAGACGAGGCAATGGCGCCTGCCATTGCGCATGGCCGGCAACGCCGCGGGAGGCACGCATTGGCGGGAGCCGGTACGGGACCGGTTCCGCCGACGCTGCTCAGTTGCCGCTGTCGGGCGTCTTCGCTTCGGCGTCCGCTGCGGCCTTGGCCGCCTCGCGGGCTTCGCGCTTGCGCGCGTCCTTCTCGTCCTGCTGTTTCTTCTTGGCGATTTCGCGCTGACGTTTTTCGAAGGAATAGTTGGGCTTTGCCAAGTGGATGCCTGCCGTGTGTGAGATGGGGCCCCCAGTGTAACCCCTGCATGCCGGGGTGGTGGCAGGCCGTACGGACAGGCCACGCGCGCGGCGTGGCCTGTCCGGGTCCGGGAGTACGGCCCTCCCGGGCCTGGGCTTACGGACTCAGGTAGGGCTGGATGGTGGAATACACGTCGGAAAAGCGCGAGTAGTAGTCCGGGTCGCTGGGCGCGCTGCAGTACGAGGTGCCGCCGTACAGGCCGCCGCGCAGCTGGTAGGCGCCGCTGCTGTTGACGGTGAACAGGCCCGAGCCGGAGGAGCCACCTTCGGTGACGCCGGTGTTCCAGACCACCTTGTACAGCGGCGACTTGCCGTCGATCGAGGACGACAGCGCGGTGACGCTGCCCAGCGAGTACTTCTTCACGTCGCCGGCGGGGTGGTGGATGCCTTCGATCGCGGTGCCGGTGGAGCCGATCGCCGAACTGCTCCAGCCGGCATAGAAGGCGCCGCTGGGCGGAGCGGTCTTCAGTTCCAGCAGCGAGGTGTCGCGGGTGGTGTTGGCGTGGCGCAGATAGGCGCCGCCGCTGAGCGTGGTGTAGGACGAGCTGACCGTGGAGCCGTTGCAGGTGGTGGCGTCGTAGAACCAGTAGGTCTGCAGGGTGTTGGCCACGGTCTGGGTGCTGATGCAGTGCGCCGCGGTCCAGAACAGGTACTTCTTCGGCGAGTTGCTGTTGTTGAGCAGGGTGCCGGTGCACAGGTAGGAGCCGCTGCTGGTGCTGAACACCATGCGCGCCACCGACTTGGCGGCCGAGGTGAAGCCGCTGCTGGGGCTGGCGCGGCAGACGATGTCGCGCTCGCACGAATCGCTCTCGCCGATCATCGGCCGCATCATTTCCTCGCTGGCGACGGGATTGATGTCCATGTGCGAGATCTGCGGGATCTTCAGCGCGAAGCCCTGCGGATACTGGCCGGCCGGCAGTTCGATCTCCACCACCAGGCGCGAGCCGGACACCGCCGCGGACCAGCCCGGCTCGCTGCCGGCGAAATCGGCGCCGCTCTGTTCGAACACGCGGCCGTCGTCGCCGGCGAAGCGCAGCGTGGCCTTGCTCGGGTCGCCCGGCTGGGCGCCGCTGCCGCTGAGCTGCAATGCCGCGCGCAGCGCCGCCGCATCGGTGGAGACGATTTCGAAGCTGGTGACCTGCGCGCCGTTGGGCAGGCTCTGCCAACTGAGCCGGCGCAGGTTGATCGCCGGCTTGGCGATGTCGCGCGAGAAGCCGATCTGCAGCGGCTGGCCATGCTTGACCTGCTGGCCGCGCAGTTGCTTCATCGTCGCGGCCTGGGCGCTGTCGGGAGCGCCGAGTTCGATGACGCGCGGCGCATGCGCGCTACCAGTGGCGAGGCTGCGCAGTTCGGCGCCGCCGAGCGCGGCGGCATTGGGGCGGGCTTCGACGGGAGCGGAGTCCATCTCGGCCGCTGGGGGATTGGCGGCCATGGCGACGGGGGAAAGACCGGAGATGCCGGCCAGCAGGGCCAGATACAGCGCGTTCTTGCGATTCATGGATCTTCCTTCTGCTAGAAGACGACTAGACCATCCGGCAGGGGACCGGATGCCGTTGCACCCACTTCCACGGTGCATGCCGAGGCTACGGGCGCGGGCACGGCGATTGCGTGCGCGGCGTCACGCGTACAGGGCCGATTTCGTAGACAGGTGCGGCGTCGCGATACGCCGTCGCCTGCATCTACAACCGGTGTCAGTGTCGACGCATAGGGCGTCAAACGTCGGCGCCGCAAGGTGCGCGGCGTTGTGAACGCCTGTGCAGAAGGCGTGTTGCGACGCAACGTGCGCCCTCTCTAATTGTCATATAAATATGAACATAGCTTGAAATACAGCTTGAAATCCCTGCCTGCCGTCGCTGCAGTTGTCGCCACCACCGGCAAGAACTTCGCTGTCCATCGTGCGCAGCATCAAGGCCGATGTCGGTTTCGATACGAAGGTCAATTTCGTCAGTACCGGAGAGAGTTCGAATGACAAGTCGTGCGCCCTTCAAGCGTAAATACCCCAAGCACAGGAATCCCCTCGCCAGCGCCTTGGGCCTGGCGATGCTGACGCCGTTGCTGGCGTGGGCGCAGGCCAAGCCCACCACTCCTGCCGAGCAAGGCGCGCAGGATGCCGCTGCGCAGCCGGCCGGCACCGACGTCAAGACAATGGACAGCATCGTGGTCACCGGCGTGCGCGAAAGCCTGCGCTCGGCGCAGGCGATCAAGCAGGACGCGACGCAGATCGTGGATTCGGTGCAGGCCCAGGACATCGGCAAGCTGCCGGATGCGAACACGGTGGAAGCGCTGCAGCGCATCACCGGCGTGCAGATCCAGCGCCGTTACGGCGAAGGCGCCACCGATTTCGATCACCGCACGCAGCCGGCCGTCACCGTGCGCGGCCTGACCCAGGTGCGCAATTTCCTTGACGGGCGCGATACGTTTTCCGCTTCCGGCGGCCGCACGCTGGACCTGGAAGGCATTCCGCCGGAGCTGCTGTCCGGTATCGACGTCTACAAGAATCCGCCTGCGAACATCATCGAGGGCGGCGTCGGCGGCGTGGTGAACCTGCGCACCCGGCTGCCGTTCGACGCGCCCGGCCGGGTCATCAGCGCCACCGCCAAAGGCAACTACTATGACCGCGCCGACAAGACCGGCGGGTCGGCGTCGGGCCTGTATAGCGACCGCTTCGACACCGACGCCGGCGAGATCGGCGTGCTGTTCAATGTCGGCTATGGCCGCTCCAGCTATCGCCAGGACGGCATCCTGACCGGCCCGTTCGTCGCGGTGCCGGACGGCGTCATCGCCGGCGCGCCGAGCGGCGCGCAGATTCCCTCCGGCTTCCAGATCTACGACGACGGCGGCGACCGCAAGCGCCTGGGCACGGCGGCCGCGCTGCAGTGGAAGCCGTCCGATACGGTGCTGGTCACCGGGCAGTTCCTGCGCACGACCTACGACTTCTACCGGCAGGGCAAGTACTTCTACCAGGCCAACCGACGCGATGCCGCGTCGCCATTGGCGGGCGCGGACTTCACCTTCGACAAGAACGGCTACGCCACCTCGGGCGCGCTGGACAACCAGATGTTCGAGTCGGCGCGCTACGACCAGGATCTCACCTCGACCAACACCAACTACAGCCTCAACCTGCGCTGGAATCCCAGCGAGAAGCTGGCGGTGACGTTCGACGCGCAATACCTCACCTCGTCCTACGATGCCGACCGCAACGGCTTCGTCGTCTCGCTCTACGACCGCGCATCGGAGGACAGCAGCAACGCGGCCAACCGCTCGATCGTCGACTTCGACCTGCGCGGCGGCAACCCGCGCTTCAACGTGCGCGATCCGGCGTTGCTGAGCGATCCCAACAACTACGGCTTCAGCTATATCGCCGATGCGCTGACCCGCAACGACGCCGACCAGCTGGCGCTGCAATCGGACCTGGAATACTTCACCGAGGGCGGTTTGTTCACCAAGTTCAGCGCCGGCGTGCGCTACGCCGACAGCAGCATCGACCTGCGCGGCACCTGGAACGCCGCCTGCCTGGGCGTGACCGGGGCGGATCCGACCTGCGCCACGACCCTGGTCTACCCGTCGGTTTCGGCGCATCCGGAACTGGTGCGCAATGGGCCGTCGCCGGACTTCTTCGACGGCAAGACGCTGACCGGCGGCGTGCTGTATCCGGAGTTCGCCAGCGGCGGCGGCCTGTTCGACCGCACCGCGCGCACCGAGGCGCTGTTCGGCTTCGCGCCGCAGACCGCGTTCAAGCCGAGCGACCTCAACTACCAGACCGAAAAGACCTGGGCCGGCTATTTCACCGCCGACTACGACACCGATCTGGCCGGCTTGCGCCTGGACGGCAACATCGGCGTGCGCCTGGTCAGGACCACCACCGGTTCGGACGGCGCGGTGTTCATGGACGGCGGCGGCATCACTCCGCTGTCGGTCGAGCGCACCTACAACGACGTACTGCCGTCGTTCAACCTGCGCGCGCACCTGAGCGACACCCTGCAGGCGCGCTTCGCCTATTCGCAGCTGATCGCGCGGCCCAACTTCGACCAGATGTCGACCAACGTCTCGCTGGGCGCATCGAGCCAGCTGAATCCGATCACCGGGCGGCCTGGCGGGTCCTCCGGCAATCCGTTCCTGCGTCCGGTCCAGTCGGACAACTACGATGCGACGCTGGAATGGTACTTCGCTCCTGCCGGCTCGCTCACCGCCGGCCTGTTCTACAAGAAGGTGGACGGCTTCCTGGCCAGCGGCACCGTGGTACGCAACTACAACGGCCTGGACTACGACATCAGCACCTCGCTCAACACCGGCAACGGCACCATCCGCGGCGCCGAATTCGCCTACCAGCAGTTCTACGATTTCCTGCCCGGTTGGCTCAGCGGCCTGGGGTTCCAGTTCAACTACACCTACGTGGACAGCAGCGTGTCCAATCCCTTCGCCACCGCCGGCTCCGACATCCCGGCCACGGTGCCGCTGGAGAAGTTGTCCAAGCACAGCTACAACGCGGTGGCCCTGTACGAGAAGGGTCCCGTCACCGCGCGCCTGGCCTGGAGCTGGCGTGGCGAATACCTGGACACCACCCAGGGCAGCGGCGCCAACGGCATTCCGCAATACCAGAAGCCTTACGCCTCGCTGGATGCCTCGGTCAGCTACAACGTGAACGAGCACATCGCGCTGTCGTTCGATGCAGTGAACTTGAACAACCGCATGAACGAGATCTACATCGGCACGGCGAGCGCGCCGTTGCGCTACGAACTCAACGACCGGCGCTACGGCTTCTCGGCACGGATCACCTACTGATGCGGTGGCTGCCCGCTTCGGTGGTTCAAGCGGGCTGCATCCGGCCCATGCCTGCATGGGCCGGGCACCTGCGATCGATGTCTTGCAAGGACCGATGAAGATGCAATCACGCTCGGCAACGCAGCGGTACCGGTGGCAATGGACGTGAATGCCAGCGAGCCGTTGCGCCGCATCGCGATCGTCGGCGGCGGTATCGCGGGCGGGATGGCCGCGGCCGCCGACGAGACCCAATGCGGATTGGATTTGCCGGCATGCGGCGGCAGCCTGATGGTGACGCCGATGCAGGTGGCGCATGCGTAGCGCCGCACTGCGTCGCCCGTGCATGCCGCGCACGTGGCCTGCGCTGCTGCGGCGCCGCTGGCTCGGCGGCATCGCGGCCGCGGCGCTGGCGCTGCCGTGTCTCGGCGCGCCGCTGTGCGATGCCGACGCGCCGGTCACCGTCGCCTTGCGTCCGGACCTGCAGTCGCCGCGGACCCGCTTCGAAGGCTTCGGCACGGCGCTGGCCTGGTTCGCCAACGTGACCGGCACCTATCCGGATCCGGTACGCAACCGCCTGGCCGACCTGCTCTATGGCCGCGACGGCCTGGGCTGGGTGATCGCCCGCTACAACATCGGCGGCGGCAATGCGGCCGACACGCCGCCGTATCTGCGCCCCGGCGCGGCGATACCGGGGTTCTGGCGGCAGCCGGCGGGCGCATCGGGCAAGGACTGGTGGCGTGCGGACGATCCGGCGATGTGGGACTGGTCGGCCGATCAGGGCCAGCGCTGGTGGCTGGACGCGATCCGCGCGCGGGTGCCCGCGGATCTGCGCATCTTCGAGGCGTTTTCCAACTCGCCGCCGTGGTTCATGACCGTGAGCGGCCGCGTCTCCGGCGCCGAGCGCGGGCTGGACGACAATCTGCGGCCCGGCCAGGACGCGGCATTCGCGACCTACCTGGCGCGGGTGGTCGAGGAACTGCAGCGCCGCCACGGCATCGCTTTCCGCACCTTGTCGCCGGTCAACGAACCGGACACGCCCTACTGGTTCGCCGGCAACACCCAGGAAGGCGCGCACTGGAGCGTGCCGGCGCAGGAGCGCATCCTCCAGGCCAGCGATCGCGCGCTGCGCGCGCGCGGCTTGCAGACGCGCGTCGCGGCGATGGACGAAACCAGCGCGCTGGGCTTCATCCGCAACTGGTCCGGCTATTCGGAAGCCACCAAGGCGGTGCTGGGCCAGCTCAACGTGCACAGCTACGACAGCACCGGGCAGACCGGCGTGCGCGATATCGCCGCCGCCAGCGGCATTCGCCTGTGGATGTCGGAAAACGACCTGTCGCCGCCCAACGTGGCGGAGGGCGTGGACGACATGCGCCCGGCGTTGGCGCTGGCCGAGCACATGGTGCTGGACCTCAAGCGCCTGCAGCCGTCGGCGTGGGTGTTCTGGCAGGCGATCGAGACGTCGGCCGCCGGCAAGCCCGGTTCCGGCCGCCATTGGGGCCTGATCCGGATGGATCTGAGCGCCGCGGCGGCGGCCGAGCATCCGTTTCAGGTCACCCGCAAGTACTGGGCCATGGCCAACTTCAGCCGCTATCTGCGGCCGGGCATGCGCCTGCTGCCGGTGGACGATCCGGATACGGTGGCGGCGCTGTCGGCGGATGGGCGCGAACTGGTGTTCGTGCACGTCAACGCCGGGCTGTCGGCGCGGCGCCTGGCGATCGCGCCGCAGGCGCTGGGGGCTGGCGCGTGGTCGCAGCAGGTGATCGTCACCTCGGCCTCGCAGCGTGCCGAAACCGGTTGCCGCCGCGCGGCCGCGCCCGGTGCGCAAGCGGCGCTGGCGCCGCCGCAGTCGGTGGTCAGCGTGGTCCTGCGCAAACCATGAAGCCAGCACGCGCCCAGCCGCGCGGCCGCGCATGTTCACGCGTCGCAGTACCGGCGCTGCATCCCGGCGTCGGGAATCGCCGCCGCAATGCGACCCGACCGCCCGTTTTGTACACGAGGGGCTTTCCATGAAACCGACAGTGCGACAACGACTCCTGGCCAGCGCGAGCGTCTTGCTGCTGATCGGCCTGCACATGGCCACGACTTCGGCCGCCGCCGCCACGCTGCCCGAGTGGGAGCGCCCGGAGGTCAACGAGATCGACCGGCTGCCGGCGCGGGCCACGTCCTTCCCGTACGAATCGGTGGAACTGGCCAAGGCCGGCCGCATCGGCGATTCCCGTTACCACCTCTCGCTCAACGGCGACTGGCGCTTCATGTTCTCGCCCACGCCGGAGCGGCGCCCGGCGCAGTTCTACCGCGACGACTACGACGTGTCGGCCTGGAAGACCATTCCGGTGCCGTCCGACTGGCAGGCGCAGGGCTACGGGCAGCCGCTGTACAACAACATCGACTACCCGTTCCCGGCCAACCAGCCGTTCATCGCCCACGCCATCAACAGCGTCGGCTCCTATCGGCGGGATTTCGAGGTGCCGCAGGGCTGGGACGGGCGCCGGGTGCTGCTGCACATCGGCGCGGCCGGCGCGGCCTACTATGTCTGGGTCAACGGACAACGGGTCGGCTACAGCGAGGATTCCAAGCTGCCGGCCGAATTCGACGTGACCGCGCAGCTGCGTCCGGGGCGCAACTCTGTCGCCATCGAGGTCTATCGCTGGTCCGACGGCAGCTATCTGGAGGACCAGGATTTCTGGCGGGTCAGCGGCATCGAGCGCGATGTCTACCTGCTGGCCACGCCGCAGACCTGGCTGCGCGATTTCTTCGCGCGCGCCACGCTGGATGCGCGCTATGTCGGCGGCGCGCTGGATGTCGATGTCGGCCTGGTGCATGCGGCCAAGGGCACGCGGGTCACCGCCACGCTGCTCGACGGCGATACGCCGGTGCTGGTGCGGCAGGCGACGGTGGCGGCGGCCAGGCAGGAGGCGGCGCTCACGCTGTCCGGGGCGATCGGCAAGGTGCGCCCGTGGAGCGCGGAAAGGCCCAATCTGTATACCTTGCTGCTGGAGGTCCACGATGCCGACGCGCGGCTGATCCAGGCCAGCGCCAGCCGCATCGGCTTTCGCACCGTCGAGGTCAAGGACGGGCTGGTCAAGGTCAACGGCAAGCCGGTCAAGATCCGCGGCGTGAACCGGCACGAGCACGATCCGCAGACGTTCCACGTGATCTCCGAAGCCTCGATGCGGCGCGACATCGCGTTGATGAAGCAGAACAACATCAACGCCGTGCGCACCTCGCACTATCCGAACGCGGAGCTGTGGTACGCGCTGGCCGACGAATACGGCCTGTACGTGATGGACGAGGCGAACATCGAATCGCATGCCTACATGCAGGCCGGCAACGAGGGCATGCGCCCGCGCGAGAAGGTGCAGCTCGGCTACGACCCGACCTGGGAGCTGGCGCACCTGCAGCGGGTGCAGCGGATGTTCGAGCGCGACAAGAACCATCCGTCGATCATCTTCTGGTCGCTGGGCAACGAGGCCGGCATCGGCCCGAGTTTCGAGAAGGCCGCCAACTGGCTGCACGCGCGCGACACGACCCGGCTGGTGAGCTACCTGGGCTGGGGCACGCTGTACGCGCAGCACGCGCCCAATGCCTATGCCGACATCTACGCGCCGATGTACGACTCGGTGGCGCGCATCGTCGATTACGCGACAAGCACCGAGTACGCGCACAAGCCGCTGATCATGTGCGAGTACGCGCATGCGATGGGCAACAGCCTGGGCGACCTGAAAGCCTATTGGGACGCCATCTATGCGCACGACCGCCTGCAGGGCGGCTTCATCTGGGACTGGGTGGACCAGAGCATGCTGCTGAAGACCGCCGACGGCCGTCCGTACTGGGGCTATGGCGCCGACTACGGGCCGAACCCCTCGGGCCAGAGCGCGATCGAGTTCGGCGACGGCCTGCTGCAGTCGGACCGCACCCCGAACCCGCACCTGCACGAGCTGGCCAAGGTCTACGGCCCGATCCAGTTCGAGGCCATCGACGCCGATCGCGGGCGCTTCCTGGTGCGCAACCGGCATGCCTTCATCGACCTGTCGGGATTCTCTTTCGACTGGCAGATCCGCCAGGACGGGCGGGTGGTGCAGGAGGGCCGCGCGCCGGACCTGGCGATCGCCGCCGGCGCCGCCGGCGAGCTGCAGCTGGACCTGCCGGCATTGCACAAGCAGGCCGGCGCCGAGTACCTGATCAGCGTGCGCGCCCACGCGCGCGCCGGCGCGATCCCGTTGGTGCCTGCCGGGCACGTGGTGTCCTGGGAGCAGTTCGCGCTGGCGTCGCCGCCGGCGGCGGCCGTGGCACGGGCGGACGGCGCCGCGGTCGCGCTGCGCGACGCGCCGGACGAGCTGAGCCTGCGCGCGGCGGGTGCGGAACTGCGCATCGACCGCGGCACCGGACTGGTCGCACGCTATGCCTACCGCGGCCAGGAATTGCTGCAGGGCGGTGCGCCCAATTTCTGGCGCGCGCCGACCGACAACGACATCGGCACCGGCCTGTACGCGACGCACCTGGTGTGGAAGACCTTGTCGGAAACGCGCCGGGTCCGCTCCATCGGCGCCAGCAAGGCCGATGACGGCAGCGCCAGGATCGACATCGGTTTCGATCTCGGAGGCGATGGCGCGACGGCCGACGTGCGCTACGACGTCGCCTACGTAATGGCGCGCGACGGCTCGGTGGAGGTGACCGCGCGCTTCGACCCGCGCTATCCCGGCTTGCCGGATCCGTTGCGCTTCGGGATGGCGTTCACCATGCCCGACCGCTTCGTCGACCTGGCCTGGTATGGCCGCGGTCCGCACGAAACCTATGCCGATCGCTACAGCAGCGGCGAGATCGCGCTGTATGCGGGCAAGATCGCCGAGCAGCACCACGACTACATCCGCCCACAGGAGACCGGCAACAAGGTCGGCGTGCGCTGGCTGCGGCTGGCGCCGGAGCAGGGTGCGGCGCTGACCGTGAGCGGGCGCGCGCCGCTGTCGGTCAACGCGCTCGCGTTCCCGTATTCCGATCTGGAGCGCAGGCCGGTCGGCAGTGCGCACAGTTCCGACATCCGTGCCCATGGCCGGGTGTCGCTGCTGATCGACGATCGCCAGATCGGCCTGGGCGGCGACGACCAGTGGAGCAAATGGGGCCAGCCGCACGCGGCGTATCGCATCGCGCTGCAGCCGGCGAGCTACCGGTTCCGCCTGCAGCCGAGCGCGACGCCGGGCGGGGTCGCGGAGCAGGCCATGCCTGGGCGCGACGAATGAGCGGTGGCAGGGCAGCGCAGCACGGCGAGGCGCGTGGTGCGGGCCCATCGCCGGTCGCGGCGCGACCGCTTCCGCACGGCTGCCGTGAGGCGTTTGGCGGCCGGCGGCACGCGTGCGCGGCCGGTGTCCAGGACGTGTCCGCGGGTGTCCCGGGCCACCGGATTTGCCGTGAAAAAATCAAGACTTCCGCGCCGAAATCGCCGTGCTACTCTCGATCTTTCCTTGTAAAAACGGCTACCTGCAATGAAATCGCACCATCTGGGCAGGGGGGCGCGACAGTTCGGAAGCACGACGCTCAGCTCGCAATTGCTCGATGCGCTGGGGCGCGACGTCGTGGCCGGCATCTACGGTTTGCAGAGTTTCCCCACCGAGGCGGAGATCTCCTCGGCGTACTCCACCAGCCGCAGCGTGACCCGCGAAGCGATCAAGATGCTGACCGCTAAGGGCCTGCTGTCCGCGCGCCCGCGCAGCGGCATCGTGGTCCGGCCCGAGCAGACCTGGAGCCTGCTGGATCCGGACGTGCTGCGCTGGATGCTGGAACGCAAGTTCTCGCACAGCCTGCTGCGTTCGTTCACCGAAATGCGCCAGGGCATCGAGCCGATGGCGGCCAAGCTGGCCGCGCAGCAGGGCAATGCCGAGGCGATCGGCAAGATCCAGCACGCGCTGCAACGCATGATCGCGGCCGGCCGCGGCGAAGACGATCACCTGTCCTCGGACGTGGCCTTCCATGTCGCGATCCTCGACGCGACCGGCAATCCGTTCTACATGCAATTCCACGAGCTGGTGAACACCGCGCTGAGTTTTTCGATCCAGTTCACCAACCGCATCGGCGGGCATACGGCGAGCATCCCGGCGCACCGTCGGGTCCTGAACGCGATCAAGAGCGGCGACGGGGACAAGGCGCACGCGGCGATGTTCACCATCATCCACGACGTGCTGTCGCTGATTGCGGGCGAAGAAAGCCGGGAAGCGAAAAAGAAGAAGCGGTCGTAAGGATTGGCGCTGGGCTGCGCGCTTGTCGCCTGCGTGGTGGAAGCGCCACTGTCGCGCTGCCGGCCGCCGACCTGCCGCCTCGCAGCGGCCGCATCGTCTACGAAAACAGCCCTCCTGCATGCGCAGGAGGGCTGTCGGTTCTAGCCTGTCTCGGCTGCGCCGCCGCGCGATCAGTGAGCGTGCGAGGTGGCCGGGACGAACTTGTACAGCTTGTGCACGCCGGTGCCGAAGTTGAAGCGGCTGTAGCCCGCGCCCCAGTACACCGCGCCGTCCACCACGGCCGGCGCGCTGGACACCGAACCGCCGGCATCGAAGCTCCACAGGGTCTTGCCGGTCTCGGCGTCGAGCACGGTCATCGCGCCGGACATCGAACCTGCGTAGACCAGCCCGGGCGAGGACGCGAGCGGGCCACGGCCGCCGGCGCCGAACGTGGTCTGGATCGGATCGATGCCCGGCACCTTCACCTGCCACAGGATCTTGCCGCTGGCCGCGTCCAGCGCCGCCCACGAGCCGGCGTTCCAGGTCTCGGTGTTGCCGGGGGCCAGGGTGTAGCTGGTGTGGTTGTTGTTGTTGATGGCGACGTAGACCCGCGATTTGAACGGATCCACCGACGAGCCCCATTCGATGCCGCCGGCGGTGCCGCCCGGACCGACCTGGGTGGACCACACGGTGCGTCCGCTGTCGGCGTCGAAGGCCCAGTACACGCCGCTCTTCTGCCCGGCGCCGACCAGGGCCTGCGGCTTGCCGTTGCGGATCGCGGTGAACAGGTTGGCGCCGCCGCCGCTGAAGTCGTAGTCCGGCCCCTGCGGTTCCTGGCACACACCGGCGGTCGGCGCGACCAGGCACGACAGCGACCAGGCGTCGGCGCCCTGCAGGCGGCGCGTCCACACCGGCTTGCCGCTGCGCATGTCCAGCGCCAGCACCGAATCCACGTAGTTGTCCGGCGCCAGGCAGGCCAGCTGTGCGGTTTTGTCGCCGTTGGCGTTCTTGACGCAGCTGGCCACGTCCAGCGGCACCGAATAGTTGTTGCCGGTGGTGGCGTAGACGCGCTGCCGTTGCGGATCGATCGCCAGCGTGCCCCACACCGAGGCGCCGGTATAGCCTTCCGGCGCGGTGCGGAAGCTCCACAGCAGCTTGCCGGTCTTCAGGTCGAGCGCGGCCACGCTGCCGCGGAAGGAGAATTTGTAGCCAGGGCTCAGTCCGCCCCAGTCGCCGGAAGACACGCCGACGTAGACGCGATCGCCGTACACCACCGGCGAGGCGGTGATGCGCGCTTGCGCATTGGCTTCGACCAGGGTCTTCCACAGCAGCTTGCCGGTGTTCTTGTCGATCGCCACCACCGTGCCGCTGGCTTGGTCGCCGACCAGGACGCTGTTGCGCGCGATCGCCGGGCTGTTGCGCGACAGCGAGGCGGCATTGCCGGTGTAGTCGGACAGTTTCACCTGCCACACCGCCTTGCCCAGCGTGGTGTCGATGCGATACAGCTGGCCGCCCCAGTCGGGCACGTACAGCGCGCTGCCCTGCACGGTCGGCGTGGCGGACACGTCGCCTGCGGTGGTGAAGGTCCATGCGGTCTTCAGCCGCGCCGCGTTGAACGGAGTGATCTGCCATTCGGCCGGGGCGAAGCGCGTGTTGAGATAGCCGCCACCGGCGTTTTCCCAGCTGCTGCGCGTGGCATAGGGCGCGCCGCCGCCGAATGCCGTGCCATAGCCAGCGGTGGAACCGGAGCTTGCGTTGTCGCCGTAGCTGCCGCCCTGCGGGCTGGCGGACGCTGCGCTGTCGTTCGGAGCTTGCGCGGGGGCAGGGCTTGCGGATTGTGCCGACGCCGCCGTGGCGAGCATCAATCCGGGAGCCAACGCCAGCCACAGCAGAGAGAGTTTCCGGTGCGCGTAATGCCTGTTCATGCGGTGTCCTTCGGGGCTTGGAGTGGGGACCCCCCCTTCACTACCGGCGCAATGGTAGGAACGGAAAACAGCGCGTGTCATGTACGTACAAAAAAGTTAGGGCCGGCGAAAAGGTTGCATGGATAGCGAAAAACAATCGCGCACGCGGCATCGCGTAGCAAACGTGTGCATTGCCGATGGCAGACATGCCGCAGCATCTGCGCTTCGGCATTCGCCGCTTCCCTTGTCGGGCAACGGCTTGTGCCTTCGGCATCCGGTATGCGGGCGTTCGTCCTTGCGCGGTAGGCGTGCCGATGCGGGGCAGGCGCCGGCGCATGAGTGGCGACTGAATGCCGGGCGTGTGGCGCGGCGGCACGCCTGCGATCGGCCCAAGCGGAGGCTGCCGCGTGGCGTTTTGGTGACAGGTTGCGCGTCGCATCGCTGGCGTGTGCGGCGTTCGCGTGCCGGTCCCTGGCGGATCGCCGTTGCGCACATTCCCGATGTCGCATCGGTACGGCCGTGCGCCTTGTCGCTTCGGTGCCGCATACGAGAATCGATCCGTTCAGCGGCCGCGTGTGGTACCGCGCGCCACCAACCGCGCGCCACCGCGAACACCGGGCGGCGGCGCATGGCATCGCCTCGTCCGTTCCGGCAGGGCCCAGATGTACGCATTCAACCGGGAATGTTTAAGCTGGCGCATCGACGCTGGGGGCTGATGCAATGAGGATGTTTTGCTTGGAAGGCCGCGCGGCGACGGCGGCAAGCGGCACCGGGGGCGTGCTCGCGGCGAATGGTCGTGCTCGGCGGCTACGGCGCGGCCGGCCAAGTGCGAGGGGGCCGGCATGAAGTTGGCCGATTTCATCGAGGCGAACATCGAGCCGTTGTGCGACGACTGGATCGCGTTCGCGCGCACCCGCGGTGCGGAAGGCGAGGCGATGAGCGCATTCCAGTTGCGCGATCACGCCGCGCAGCTGCTGGCCGAAATCGTCGCCGACATGCGCGCGCCGATGAGCGCGACGGAACTACGGCTCAGGTCGCTGGATGCCGGCTCGGAGCAATTCGAGACCGACGGCGCCGCGAGCCTGCATGCCCGACAACGGGTCAAGCACGGCTTCGGCATGATGCAGCTGGTCTCGGAATTCCGTGCGCTGCGCGCCAGCGTGATGCGCCTGTGGAGCCGGTCCGAACACACGCCGGGCGTGCAGGATCTGCCGGACATGAGCCGTTTCAACGAGGCGCTGGACCAGATCCTGGCCGATTCGGTGCGCGCCTTCATGGAGAGCGTGGAGCAGACCCAGCACCTGTTCATGGGCATCCTTGGCCACGACCTGCGCGGGCCGCTGTCGGCGGTGATGAGCTGCGCGGACCTGATGCTGGGGCAGGGCGAGGCGCAAGCGCCGCAGGCGCGCGTGTTGCTGCGCAGCGCCATGCAGATGAAGGCGATCCTGGACGACCTGATGGACTTCACCAGCGACAACCTGGGCGTGTCCACGCCGGTGCGTCCGCAAGCGGCCAGCCTGGACGCGCTGGCCCAGGACGTCGTCGACGAGATGGCCACGATCTATCCGAAACGGGCGATGCAGGTGCTCACGGTCGGCGATTTGCACGGCAGTTGGGACGCGATGCGGCTGCGCCGGGTGATCGCGAACCTGCTGAACAACGCATTGAAATACGGCAGCCGCGATCAGCAGATCACGATCGCATTGAACGGCCTGGCGGCGGACGAGGTGGGCCTGAGCGTGCACAACCTGGGGCCGCCGATTCCCGAGGCGATGCTGGCCTCGGTGTTCGAGCCGCTGACCACCACCGCGCACGCCGACGGCACGCCACAGGTCGCCGGCGCGAATCTGGGCCTGGGCCTGTACATCGTCGACCGGATCGTCGCGGCGCATGGCGGGCGCATCGAGGTCAGCTCCTCGCAGCAGGATGGCACCCGTTTCCTGGCGACGCTGCCGCGGCAGGCCGCCGCCAGCAACTGAGCGAAGCCGGCCTGCCGCGCCACCAGCGACGGCGCGTTCGCACCGGAGCACAAGCCCCTCTCCTCACGGGAGAGGGGTTGGGGTGAGGGGGCGGTTGCAGCATCGCCGAGGCGAGAATACGAGCGAGCGCCGTGCGCAGAAACCGCGGGTAACGCTGCATCGGCAATGCCGCGCACACTGCTTGTGCGCTCCGCGCACACCGCCCAAGCCACCGCCCCGCGCGCAGGCGCACGATTTGGATTAGGGTGACGCGTTTCCCCGAGCTGGAGGTGGATCGTGAAGCCCTTGTCGCATGCCGCACTGTTGTCGCTGTGCCTGAGTGTCGCCCATCCTGCGTCCGCGCAGACCGCCGCGCCTGCCGCCGACGCATTGCAGGGCAAGGTGGACGCGCTGTACACGCAGGCGCCGGACACGCTGCAGGCCAAGGACGTGGCCGAGCTGCAGCAGCGCCTGCTGGACTGGGCGCAGCTCAATCGCTATCGCGCCGACAACGCCGCGCTGGCGCCGCCGGCCGCGGGCGAGCGGCGCGTGGTGTTCTACGGCGATTCGATCACCGACATGTGGGGACGTAGCGAGGGCGCCGAGTTCTTCCCCGGCAAGCCCTACGTCAATCGCGGCATTTCCGGGCAGACCACGGCGCAGATGCTGGTGCGCTTTCGCCAGGACGTCATCGACCTGAAGCCGGCGGCCGTGGTGATCCTGGCCGGCACCAACGACCTGGCCGGCAACACCGGCCTGTCCACGCAGCGCATGATCGAAGACAACCTGCGCTCGATGGCCGAGCTGGCGCAGGCCAACCACATCAAGCTGGTGCTGGCGTCGGTGCTGCCGGTCAGCGACTACCCGTGGCGGCCGGGCCTGCAGCCGGCGGAAAAGATCCGCGCGCTCAACGCGTGGATCAAGCAGTACGCGCAAAGCCATGGCGCGGTGTACCTGGACTACCACGGCAGGATGAGCAATCGCCAGGGCGGCCTGGACAAGGCCCTGGCCAACGACGGCGTGCATCCCACCGCGGCCGGTTACGCGCTGATGGCGCCATTGGCGCAGCAGGCGGTGGAGCGCGCGTTGGCGCAGCCGTAGGGCGTGTAACTCCACAGCACCTGCTTGTGGAGTGATGACGCGCCTTGAGCGCTGCCGCGGCCAGGCATTCGGCGCAGCCGGATCAGCCGATCGCGATCGCGCGAAGGTGCTAGGGCGCGCCGTTGGCGGGCGACACCGCGGCCACTTCGCGGCGCAGCCAGGCGCTCACCGCCGCGTCGTCGGCGAGGTACACATGCGGCGCATAGGCCTGCATCGCGCCGCGCTGGCGCCCCTCCAGGCGCTGCATCGGCAGCAGCAACGTCGCGCGGCCGCTCGGCAGCGGCACGCTTTCCACTTCGGTGTAGAGCGTGTCGGCGCCGGTCGGCTGGCCGACCTGCTCCACGCCGGGACCTTCCAGCAGCCGGTCCGTGAAATCCAGGCAGGCGCTGATGCAGGCGCCGTCGGTGATCGCGACGATGCGTGCCGGGCCGCCGCGCGGCGGGGTGCCGCCGGCCGCGCTCGGCAGCGGGTCGCGAAACAGCGCCTCTCCCTGGCGTTGCGCCGCGCGCAGGCCGTCCAGCAAGCGGTCGAAGCCGGGCAGTTCCTGCGGATAGCGCACGGCGATCCGCGCGCGGCGCGTCTGCAGGTTGTCGATCACGCCGTCGGAGACCCGCCACAGCGAGGCGCTGGCGCGGCGGCGGTCCAGCGCGGGCAGCGCCTGCTCGCCCCAGATCGCGGCCAGCACCGCGTCGCCGGGCGCCGCGGCGCCGCCGCCGTTGCCGCGCAGGTCCAGCACCAGCAATGCGGGCGTGCGCTGGCGCAGCGCGTCCGCCGCCGCGGCGATCGCGGCCTGCGTCGTTTCGAAGCCGGGATCGCCGGCATAGAAGGTCGGCAGGGTCAGTTTCCAGGCCGTCGGCGTGAGGCGTTCGAATGCGCCCTGCGCGGCGGTGTCGGGTGCGGTCGCGCTCGCGGCGGTGGTGTCGGGCGAGGCCAGTTCGATCGCGACATGCGGATCGCCGAACGAGGCGACATAGGCCTGCATGACCCGGGCATAGCCGGCACGATCGACGATGCGCCGCGCCTGGGCCTGCGCCGCGCTCGCCGCCTGCCGCGCCTGCGCGGCCAGTGTCGGATCCGCGCCGGGGGCCAGGCCCGGATGATCGGCGGCGATGCGCGCGGCGGCGAACTGCAGGTCGGCTTGCGCCACCGCGGCATCGGTCGGCGCCACGGCCAGTGCCGCGGCCAGAATCGTTGCGATCATGCGTGTCCCCTTTTGCCCGCGGCGAGTGTCGGCCGCCAGTCGCGACGCGCGCAATAGGCCGCAAGGCAGGGGGACTTCGCGCCGCCAGGCTCGATTGTGCGCGCCGGCACGGCTGCGTGCGCCGTGCGTCGGCGCGTCACCGGTTCCGGCCGCCGCCGCTCAGAAGCGCTCGCCGCCGGGCAGATAACGCCATTCGCCCGGTGCCAGCTTGCCCAACGGAATGCGGCCCACGCGCAGGCGCCGCAGGCTGATCGCTTCCAGCCCGACCTCGGCACACATGTGCTGCAGCTGCCCGGGCTGCACGTGCTTGATCGCGAAGCGCAGGCGGTCCTCGTTCTGCCAGCTGACCTTGCACGGCGGCAGGCTGCGCTGCCGGTAGACCAGGCCGTGCGCCAGCCGCAACATGCCGTAGGGCCGCAGTTCGCCGCGCACCTCGACCACGAATTCCTGTTCGATCGAGGTCGCGTCCTCGGTCAGGCGGCGCAGCACGCGGCCATCCTGGCTCAGCACCAGCAGACCGCTGGCGGCGTCTTCCAGCGGCAGCGGCGCGTTCAGGCGCAGGAAGTGGCGTTTCAGCACGCGCACGTCGGCCATGTCCAGGCCGCTGCGCGTAGCCGGCGTGACCAGGGCCAGGGCGGCGTCCAGGCCCAGCCCGGCCGGCTTGTGCAGCAGCAGGGTGGCCGGCTCGACCGCGCCCAGTTGCGCGTCGGCGGCCAGGGTCACCTGCTGCGTGGTCACCGCCGCCTGCGGTTCCTCGACCACCACGCCGTCCACGCTGACCCAGCCGCCCTCGATGTACTGCTGCGCTTCGCTGCGCGAGCACGGCAGCATGGCGGCCACGTATTTGTCGAGGCGGGTAGGGGCGGACATCGAATGGCTCGGCGATCAGGGCAGGGCAGTGTACGTGCAGCCGTCGCCGCGCTGCCATGCGCGGCGACGCTCAGCGGTCCGCGGTACCGGCGAGGTCGAGCTGGGTCAGGTACAGGCGCAGGTCGAATTCCAGCTGGTGGTAGTCCGGCGCCATGTGCGTGCACAGCTGGTAGAACGGCTTGTTGTGCGCGCTTTCCTTCAGATGCGCCAGTTCGTGCGCCACGATCATCTGCAGAAACGCCGCCGGCGCGTCGCGGAACACGCCGGCGATGCGGATCTCGCGGCTGGCCTTGAGCCGGCTGCCCTGCACCCGCGAGACGCTGGTGTGGGTGCCCAGTGCGTGCTTCACCGCCTGCAGCCGGTTGTCGTAGATGACCTTGTGCAGCGGCTCGGAGCTGCGCATGTGGCGGTCCTTCAACGCCAGCGTGTAGTCGTACAGCTGGCGGTCGTTGCGGACCGGATTGGGCGTGTCGTAGCGCTTGCGCAGCCATTCGCCGAGGCGATCGCGCGCGATCAGTTCGCGGACCTGGTCCTGCACATGCGGCGGATAGCCGACGAGGTATTTCAGCGCTTGCATGGCGCCACGATAGCGCGCCATGGCCGCCGGCACGAGCGGTGGCCGCCGCCGCGCAGTCGCGGCCAGGGGTCTGCCGCAGCGGGTAAGATAGCGGCCAACGTCTTGGATCGACTGGATTTTCCCGATGCGCAATCCCCTGCAGGAACAACTGCTCAAGGCCGGCCTGGTGAAGAAGAACCAGGTGGCGCAGGTCGCGCGCGAGCAGGCCAAGGCGCGCCATGGCAAGGCGCCGCCGCCGCCCAGCGCCGAGCAGCTGGAGAGCGAGCGGCTGCGGCTGGAACGGGTGGAGCGCGACCGCGCGCTGGCCGCCGAGCGCAATGCGCAGGTGCGCGCGCAGGAACAGCGCGCGCAGGCGCGGCAACTCGTCGACAGCCACAAGCTCAAGGCCGATGGCGAGATCGACTACCACTTCACCGACGCCGGCAAGATCCAGCGCTTGCGCGTCGACGCGGCCTTGCGCGCGCAGCTGATCAGCGGCGCGGCGGTGATCGCGCGGCTGGATGCCGGCTATGCGCCGATTCCGCGCGCGGTGGTGGAAAAGGTGGCCAGCCGCGATCCCGCCGCGATCGTGCTCGACACCACCCAGGCCGCGCCGGCAGCCAGCGACGAGGACGACGCGTACTACAGCCGCTTCCAGGTGCCGGACGACCTGATCTGGTAGCCGCCGGCACCGCCACGCTCGACACCCCTCGGCGTGCGCGAAAAACGGCGTGCGGCGTGCGCGGACACGATGCGCCGCGCGGCGTATTGGAATGGCCGCATCGGATCTCGCCCATGAACGTGGCGGCGATACGGATCGATTCATTGCCGCTGCGCGCACGTCGCGCCGCGGCTCACACGATGGTCGGAGTGATGCCGCCATCCACGCGCAGCGCCGCGCCATTGGTTGCCGCCGACAGCGGACTCGCCACGTAAGCGACCAGGCTGGCGACCTCTTCGGGCTCGATCATGCGCTGGATCAGCGAGCTGGCGCGTTCCTTGGCGAAATACTCGCGCTCCATCGCCTCGGGCGGCATGTCCGGATCGCTGGCGACGCTGCGCATGAACTCCTCGATGCCGGCCGAGCGCGTGGTGCCGGGCAGCACCGCATTGACGGTGACGCGGGTGCCCTTGGTGGTCGCCGCCAGGCCGCGCGAAATGGCCAGCTGCGCGGTCTTGGTCATGCCGTAATGGATCATGTTGGGTGGGACCAGGACCGCGCTTTCGCTGGAGATGAAGATGATCCGGCCCCAGTCGCGCGCCAGCATGCCGGGCAGGTAATGCCGGGCCAGGCGCGCGCCGCTCAGGACGTTGACTTCGAAGAAGCGCAGCCAGTCCGCGTCGCTGATCTCGCCGAATTCCTTGGATTCGTAGATGCCCAGGTTGTTGACCAGCACGTCGACCTGCGGCAGCGCGGCGGTGAGCGCCGCGGCGCCTTGCGCGGTTGCCGGGTCGGCCAGCACGCTGCGCACGTTGCCGCCGATGCTGGCGGCGGCAGTGTCCAGATTGGCCTGGTTGCGGCCACAGATGATCAGCTCGGCGCCTTCGGCGGCGAGCGTGCGGGCGATGGCCAGGCCGATGCCGGCGGTGGCGCCGGTGACGAGAACGGTCTTGCCGTCGAGTTGCAGATCCATGAGGTCATCCTTCGGTGAGAGAGAGGGAAGCGGTGCGGCGCTGGCCGCATCCGGCGGAAAAGGTGGGGTGCGGCGGGCGCTGCGCGCGCGGGTCCGGCATCGTGCTGCCGCCAGGCGTGGCCGCGCTGTTCGTCCGGGTTTCGATGCTGCGCTGATGGAGAGCGCGGGCTTGCGGTTCGGTCGGAAGCGCCACGATAGGCCGCGGCGGCGGATTTGATAATCCGCCGCGCACGCCTATGATCTGTGAAGCGAATTCACAGGTTGGTCGCAATGGACAATCGCGCCGGCGAAATGCAGGTGTTCCTGCGGGTCGTGGATGCCGGCAGTTTCTCTGCGGCGGCACGCCTGCTGCGCATGACGCCGTCCACGGTCAGCAAGCTGATCGGCCGCGTCGAGACCCGTCTTGGCGTGCGCCTGCTGGAGCGTTCGACCCGGCGCCTGTCGCTGACCGCCGAAGGCCAGGTCTACTACGAGCGCAGCCTGTCGCTGCTCGCCGAACTCGACGACGTGGAGCGCGACCTCGGCCGCGGCGCGGCCAGCGCCGGCGGCAGCGTGCGGGTGAATGCGTCGGTGGCGTTCGGCATTCTCGGCCTGGAGCCGATGCTGCCGGCGTTCTGGCAGGCGCATCCGCAGATCGTGGTCGATCTTTCGCTGTCCGACGAGATGGTCGATCTGTACCTGGATCGCACCGACGTCGCGTTCCGCGTCGGCGCCTTGCAGGATTCGAGCATGATGGCGCGGCATGTCGGCGTGGCGCGGCGCAAGATCGTCGCCGCGCCGGCCTATCTGGCGCGCCACGGCACGCCGCGCAGCATCGACGCGCTGTCGCGGCACAGCTGCCTGGGCTTCAATTTCCGTCGCGCCGCACCGGTGTGGCCGCTCGCGCACAGCGGCCGCATCGTCGATCGCACGGTGCAGGGCGCGCTGCTCGCCAACAACGGCGAAACGGTGCGGCGCATGGCCGTCGCCGGCATCGGCCTGGCGCGGCTGGGCGATTATCACGTGCGCGACGATCTGGCCGCGGGCCGCCTGGTGGAAGTGCTGCAGGAAGCGGTGGAAGGCGATACCGAGGAGATCCATGCGCTCTATCGCGGCGGCCCGCGCTTGCCGCAGCGCGTGCGCGTGTTCCTGGATTTCGTGGTGCCGCGGTTGCAGCGGTTTCTGGCTGGGCGCGAGCCGGGACTCGGGAACCGGGACGCCTGATCTTGCGCTACGGATCCATTGCGCGATACGCGCGGGTTCCCGGCATCGGTGCAGTGGCCGGCTTTGCCGCGTCGGGGTCGCGACTGAATCCCCAAGCAATGTGAAGGCGCCTGCCATTGCATTGGCGGGCGCCGGCCGCATCATCGGAAACAGGCGACACAGCAGGAGACGGCGATGGCCACAGGGTGGGCAAACGACGGCGCGGTGCAGGACCAGATCGACGCCACCGTCGAAGATGCGATCAAGCGTGCGCGCAGCCAGCTGCCGCAGGGCCCGAGCCTGGAGCACTGCGAAGCCTGCGATGCGCCGATTCCCGAGGCGCGGCGCAAGGCGGTGCCCGGCGTGCGCCTGTGCGTGGCCTGCCAGGAAGCGCACGACCACGAACGGCACGAGCACAGCGGCTACAACCGCCGCGGCAGCAAGGACAGCCAGCTGCGCTGAGGCGACTCAGTCGTCGTTGGCGGCGTTGCTGACCGGCGGTACCGGCCGCGAGTGCAGCGCGATGTTGAGTTGATCGACCACCATCGCCCAGTCGGCGTCGTCGATGCGTTCCTCGCGCAGCAACTGCGCCTGGGCCGGCGTCCAGAACGGCGCTTCTTCCAGCCGCATCGTGTCCGGCAGCGGCGAATGGCGGCCGATGAACTGGCGGATCTCGGTTTCGCTATTGGGCAGGCCCAACTGGGCGAACAGCTCGGCGAACGGGTGGACGGGTTGTTCCATGGGGCACCTTGTCGTTGGGGGCGCGTGCCGCGATGCGGCGGCGCACGAGCCAGGCACGATACCGCTCGTGCGATCAGTGTCTTGTTAGGACGTGCGCTTGCGCGCTAGCCGAGTCCCGGCGGCACCGGGTGGCCGCGCCAGCGCCGCGTGCTGCGCTGGAAGAACAGGCTGTTGGGAATCTGCAGCACGCTGTCGCCATCGTCGTCGCGGTTCTCGCGCAGCGTGGTGTAAATCAGGTTGATGTCCACCACCTGGCCCTTGAGTCCGGGCTTTTCGCCGTTCTCGAGCAGTTCGATGTGGTCGTGCAGGCGGAACGGCCGCGTGGCGAAGATCAGCAGCGTGCAGAAGATGTTCGACAGCACGCTCCAGGCCGCGAAGAACGCCACCGCCGCCACTGCGGCGAAGCCGGTGAACGCGGTCCACAGCACCGTGCCGGACACGCCGAGCCGGTCCAGGATCAGCAGCAGCGCCGTGCTGTAGATCACGAAGCCGCTGCCGCGGCGCGCCAGCATCGTCAGTTCGGGCGGCAGCGCGTGGTGTTCGCTCAGTCGCCGCACCAACCGCCGCAGCAGGGTGCGCAACAGCCATGCGCCGAGCACGATCAGCGCGATCTGCGCGCTCGGCACGATCAGGTCCAGCCAGCGGTGGGCCCAGGGTGGCAGCATGGTGTGCAGCGAGGACATCGGCGGGTTCGGCATGGCGGGGGAGGCGCGATGGTCGCAATCGTCGCCGCATCGGGCAAGTGCGGATGGCGTCCGGCCGGCGCCATCGCCGCCACGCCGACGCTGCAGCGCAGGCGCGCGGCCGGGCGTCGCTCAGGCGGCCTGTTCCAGGCTGGCCCAGCGTTCCGCAGGGATCTCCGGCAGCGCCTCCAGCGCAGGCATCGCGAACAGGAAACCCTGGTACAGGTCGATGCCCAACGCGCGCAGCGCGCGGTATTCGGCGGGCGTTTCCACGCCCTCGGCAAGCACCTGGCAACCCAGTGCGGCCGCCATGCCGACGATGCCGGCGACGATATGCCGGCGCGGCGCGCTGGTATCGATGTCGCGGATCAGGGCCATGTCCAGCTTGAGCAGATGCGGCTGGAAATTGGCGAGCAGGTTGAGCCCGGAGTGACCGGCACCGAAATCGTCGATCGCGGTGAGGAATCCGCGCTGCGCGTAGTCGCGCAGGATCCGCACCACCTTGCTGAGATCGCGGATGTGCTCGGACTCGCTCATCTCGAAGATCAGATCGCCGGTCGGCACGCCGTAGCGCTCGGCCGCGGCCAGGGTCAGGCGGATGCAGGTCGCCGGTTCGTAGACCGCATTGGGAATGAAATTGATCGACAGCCGGGTGCGCAGGCCCAGCCGCGCCGCGGTGGCGATCGCCTGCACCCGGCAGGTCTGGTCGAAGCGGTACAGCTGCTGCGGGCCGACCCGCGCCAACACCGCGGCCGCGCCGCTGCCGTCCTCGCCGCGGACCAGCGCCTCGTAGGCGTAGATCGTGCGCGCGCGCGCATCGACGATCGGCTGGAACGCCATGCGGATGCCGAAGTCGAGCGGTTCGCCATCGCGGCAATTGCCGCAGGCCGGCTGGCCCAGTTCAGCGGAGAGGGATCGCAGGAGCATGCTACGTGCGTCTACCGCAGCGAAGAGGCCTGGATTATCGGCCGGCGCCGTGAAGACGGCGCCGACATCGGCTGCGGCGCTGCCGCAGCGCGCCGGCTCAGCCGGCTTCGGCTTCGTCGACTTTCTTCAGCACGCGGGTGGTGCCGAGCACTTCGACGCGGCCGCCGGCCTTGCGGAACGCGGCCATGTCGGCCTCGATACGCTCGCGGCTGAGGCCTTTCTGCGCCTTGTCGCCGGCGCCGCTGCGTGCGGTCTTGGCGGTCGGGGGCGGGGTCTTGCTGGTGGGACGTGCCATGGTGAATCTCCTGGAGTCAGTACATCGTCAGGGGAATGCCGCGCGCCAACTGATCGTTGTGGATGCGGCGGATGTCGCGGCAATACGGGCCGGCCATCGTGAACTTGCGGCAGATCGCCGGGCGCTGTTCGTAGATCGAGCAGCACATGCGCTTGCTGTCCACCGCCACGCACCAGCCGTCCTCGTCGCGGGCCATCACGTGCAGGCCCTCGGCGGTGTGCTCGGTGTAGTGGTCGGGCACCTTGTCGTCGGGCATCAGCAGCACGGTCAGGCGGCAGCAGATCGCGTCGCAGCGGTCGCAGGCGACGGATTTTTCGGCCGGGGCGCGCGGTGTTGCCGGTTGCGCGCTCACGCGTTGCCGCCGATGGGCATGGCATCGCGGCGAAAGCGCAATACGCGGCCGCGGTAGGGCGGCAGATCGTCCGGACCCAACGGCATTTCGCGCTGTTCGCTGAGCGCATAGCCCTGCGTGGCCAGCGCGCGGGTCAGCGCGGCGCTGTTGCCGCGGCCCGGATCGGCGATCAGCACTTCCGCACTCGCCGTCGCATGCCGCGCCAGCAACTCGGCCAGCAGCGCCGGATGCTGGTGTTCGTACAGCACGTCGCTGCCGATGATCACGTCGAAACGGCCCAGCTCGAGGTTAGGCTGGTCCCAGTCGAGGCGGCGGTACGGTACCGCGGGCATTTCGTTGAGCGCGGCGTTGTAGGCCAGGAACACCTCGGTCAGCGGATGGCGGTCGCTGGCGACGATGTCGGCGCCGCGGCGGCGCAGCACCAGGCTGGCCAGGCCCAGGCCGCAGCCGATCTCGAGGATGCGCTTGCCGCCGAAGTCGTACAGCGCCATCGCTTCGGCGAGCAGCCGCCCGGCCGGCCACACGTTGCCGAACAGGCTCCATTGCGCCGAGGAAATGCCGGCCGCTTCGGCCTGCGCGTCGGGATCGGAGAACTGTTGGGTATCGAGCAGCGAACGGATGCGATAGTCCTGGCCGCCCAGGTTGAGCGTGTTGATCTGGGTGGTGTAGCCGGACACAGGCGCTCCCGGTGGATCCGGCCCGAAGCGGGACGGAGGCTGGCGCGAGAAGAGGGGCGAGTCGGGCGACAGAAACGGCCGGACGAGACGCGTGTAGAAACGTGACGCTGAAGCGTGACCGCGCATATTACGCCAGTCGCGCCTCTTGCGTATGAACGGAACCTGCGCTAGCGCCTTGCGCACGCGCGGCCGCGCCAGCGCGCGCTGCGGCGCGGTTGGCGAGACGCCGCGGGCCTCGCGCCGGTCAGCGCTGCGCGGCGGCCAGGGCCAGGCCCTGGACCACGCCGAACGAAGGATCGCCGTGCACCAGGCGCGCCTGCGGGAACGCGGCGGCGACCACCTGCTGGATGTAGCCGGCGCGCGACATGCCGCCGGTCAGGAACACCGCGGCCGGATCGCAGGCGATGTCGCTGCGGACCTGCGCGAGCAGTTCGCCCAGCGCTTCCAGATAGCTGCGTGCGGCGTGGGTCAGCTCGTCGGCCCGCACCTGCACCTGCAGCCCGGCTTCGATGTAATCCAGCGCCTCCTCGTGCTGCGCGCTGTCGCTGAGAAGGATCTTGCTGCGCTCCACCGCGCGGTACAGGCGCGCGGTGTTGCCGGTGTCCTGCAACGCCTGCAGCCGCGTGTCGTACGGGTGCGGCACTTCGTCGTAGCGATGCTGGCGGAAATCGCGCTGGCGCGTGGTGTCCTGCACCATCGCCGCTTCGACGTAGTGGTGCGCCGGCACGCGGGTGCTGCCGCGGCCGAACAGCGGCATGTAGCTGGCCAGGCTCAGCGCCAGGTCGATGTCGGTACCGCCGCGGGCGATGCCCCAGGCGCGATGCACCTGCGGCGCGCCGTCGCCGCCGACGCTGGCGTGGGCGATGTCGGTGGTGCCGCCGCCGATGTCCACCACCACCGCGTCGTGGCGCTCGCCGCTGCCGGCGTGGTAGTGCATCGCCGCGGCGGCGGGTTCTTCCAGGAACGCGATGTCGTCGAAGCCGGCGGCGATCGCGGCGCTGTGCAGGATATCCAGCGCCTGCGCGTTGCCGGCCTCGCCGATCGAGCTGCGGAACTGCACCGGTCGCCCGAGCAGCGCGCTGCGCACCTGCACGCCGAGTTGCTGCGAGGCGGTCAGGCGGATGTGCTCGAGGATGTGCGTGGCGATGCCGGTGATGGTCTGCTTGGCGCGCGGATGCAGGTTGTAGCCGAGCATCGATTTCGGACTCTGCACCAGGCTGCCTTCGCCTTCGACGAAATACGCGTCCAGCGCCGCGTCGCCGTACACCGCGTTCTGCAGCAGCGCCGCGGAACTGCGCGGCTCGCGCATCTGCGCTTCCATCCATTGCCGGCGCACCACGCGGATCGCGTCGCGACGCAACTCGTCGCGGCTGCGCTCGCGGCCGGCGGCGGCCGCATCGCGGCGGCCGGCCTCGATCAGCTCGTCCACCTGCCGCTCCAGCACAGGGGTCAGCTCGAAATCGGACGGATCGCGCATCACTTCCGGGAAGTACACGGTGGTGCGGAACTGGTGCTGGTCGCCGAAGCCGATCGGCACCACGCGGCCATCGATCACCGCGGCGGCGGCGGAGTTGCTGGTACCGAAGTCGATGCCGAGTCTCATGTCGCTGCGGGGCCGGGCAGGGGGCCGCGCACTGTGCGGCAAGCCGCAGCGCGGCGCAAGCCGGCGGCGGCCGCTGCAGGGAGGTGGCCGCGCCTGTGGCCGCCGCCGCCGCACAATGCAAGAGGCCCGCGATTGCGGGCCTCGTGCGGTTGCAGCCGGGATGCGGGCGGTTACAGCGCCGCGCCCGCGTGGCCCTGGTTCTTTTCCTGCTCGGTGGCATCGCGCACGCCGGCCACTTCCACCGCGAAATGCAGCACCTGCCCGGCCAGCGGATGGTTGCCGTCGATGGTCACCAGCTCGGCGCCGACCTCGGTGACCGTGACCAGCAGCGGGCCCTGGTCGGTCTGCGCCTGGAACTGCATGCCGGGCTGCAGGCCCTCGGCATCCGGGAACGAGCTGCGCGGCACCTGCTGCTGCAGTTGCTCGTGGCGCGGGCCGTAGCCTTCGGCCGGAATCACGTCGACCTGCACGCGTTCGCCGGGGCGCTTGCCGGTCAGCGCCTTTTCCAGCCCCGGCACGATGTTGCCGGCGCCGTGCAGATAGCTCAGCGGATTGTCCGGCGCGGATTGATCGATCACCTCGCCGGCGTCGTCGGTCAGGGTGTAGTGGATGGTGGCGACAAGGCCATTGGCGATCTCCATGGGAAACCTCATTCAGTAGGAAGTGGGATACGCCGGCACAGTCACAGCGCGATGGGAGGTGCTACCCGAATACCCTAACGAAAAGCGGCGGCGGATCGCAAGTCTGTGCGCCGGATCGCGCGTTCAGGCCGGCGGCGGGGCGCGCAACGCGCTGCGTCGCGCCCGCCACGCCTCGGGCGTCTGTGGCTTGACGAACAGCGACTGCAATTCGGGGTGCTCGGCGCGCGCGGCGCGTTCGATGCGTTCGATGCAGGCCTCGATCTGCGCGGTGCTGCGCTGGTCCTCGAACTCGGCGCTGAGCGCGGCGACCACCTGCTCGGGCCCCATCTGCACGCTCAGCACGCCGTTGACCGCGCGCACGTCCGGATCGGCGCCGGCGATGCGGCGCAAGGCATCGCTCAGCGGCCGTGCCGCCGGTTCGCCGATCAGCAGACCCTTGCTCTCGCGCGCCAGCACGAAGGCCGAGCAGGCCAGCACCGCGGCGATGCCGATCGAGGCCACGCCGTCCAGTTCGGGCATCTGCAGCCACTGCGCGGCCAGCAGGCCGAGCAAGGCGATGAACAGGCCGATCAGCGCGGCGCTGTCTTCCAGCAGCACGGTGAACAGGCTCGGGTCCTTGCTCTCGCGGAACGCCTGCACGTAGCCCATGGCGCCCTTGCGCGCGCGGAACTCGCGCAGCGACACCCACCACGAACCGCCCTCGAACAGGATCGACAGGCCCAGCACCACGTAGTTGAGGGTGTGGTTGCTGGCCGGCTCCGGATTGCGGACATGCGCGATGCCTTCGTAGAGCGACACCCCGGCGCCGAGCGCGAACACCAGCAGGGCGACGATGAAACTCCAGAAATACAGCTCGCGCCCGTAGCCGAACGGATGGCTGGCATCGGCAGGCCGCGCGGCCCGGCGCAGGCCGTACAGCAGCAACAGCTCGTTGACCGTATCGACCAGCGAATGCACGCCTTCGCTGAGCATCGCCGAACTGCCGGACAACGCGGCGGCGACGAACTTGGCGATGGCGATGGCCAGGTTGCCGGCGAGCGCGGCATAGATCGCGAAGCGGGAACCGGAAGCGGCGGACATGGGATTCCTGCGGGAAGAGCGGCCGGGGCCGCGGCACGCGGCGGCGTGGAGCGGGCGGCTACAATAGGCGTCCTCCCGTCGTCGCCGTATCAAGGAACGCCATGTCCGCCGCACCCGCCTGTCCGCAATGCACCCTGCAAAACACCTATGTCGACGGGGCGCTGTGGATCTGCGCCGACTGCGGCTACGAATGGCCGGCGGCGGCGGACGCCGCAGCCGCCGCGGAAATGGTGGTGCGCGACAGCAACGGCAACGTGCTGCAGGCCGGCGACACCGTGGTGGTGATCAAGGACCTGAAGGTCAAGGGCTCGTCGATCCCGCTGAAGCAGGGCACGGTGATCCGCGGCATCCGCCTGGTCGAGGACGATGCCGAGCACATCGAAGGCAATTCGGACAAGATCAAGGGCCTCGTGCTGAAGACCTGCTTCCTGCGCAAGGCCTGAGCCGCGTCGGCCGCCGGCGCCGGCATCGCGTTCGCGGCGAGCAGCGGCGGTGCGCGGCGCCGCGTAGCGGGCGTTGCGCACGGGACGCCGGCACTCGGCACGCGCATGGCCGGCGCCGGTGGTGGCGCTGCGGCTCACTCGTCGGCGTTCGCCCAGCCGTGCCGGCGTTGCGCGAATGCCCACGCCAGCGCCAGCAGCGCCAGCGCCACCCAGGACAGGGCGGCGGCGCCGGAACGCTGCAGCAATGCGCCGCCGAGCATGCCGCCGCCGGCGATCGCCAGGTTCCAGCCGGTGACCACCAGCGACTGCGCCAGATCGGCGGCGTCGCCGGCACGGCGCGCGATCGCGGTCTGGAACAACGTGGCGCAGCCGCCGAACGCCACGCCCCAGGTCGCCAGCGCCACCGCCAGCAACGCCGGCGAACGCGGCCACAGCGCCATCGCCAGCACGGCGAGCGCGAACAGGCCGATGCTGGCCAGCAGCAGCGGCCGCATCCAGCGGTCGATCCACACGCCGACCACGACGATGCCCAGCAGCGAGGCCGCGCCGAACAACAGCAGGTAGCGGTCCAGCGCCGCCGCCGCGGTCGACAGCGCCAGCAGCGGCGCCACGTAGGTGTAGAGCAGGTTGTGCGCGAGCACGAACAACAGCATCACCGCCAGCACCTGGGCCACGCCGCGCAGGCCCAGCACGCGACGCAGCGGCAGCGCCGCAGTCGCCGCCTGGCCGGCGAAATCGGGCAGCGCGCCGCGCGCCCAGCCGAGCAGGCCCAGGCTCAGCAGCGACATCGCGCCGAACGTCCAGCGCCAGCCCCACTGTTGCCCGAGCAGGGTGCCGGCCGGCACGCCCAGCGCCAGCGCCAGCGGCGTGCCGACCATCGCCACCGCGATCGCGCGGCCCTGCTGCGCCGGGGCCACCATCCGGCGCGCGTAGCCGGCCAGCAGCGCCCACAGCAATCCGGCGCTGACCCCTGCGAGCAGGCGCGCGGCCAGGATCAACGGATAGCTGGCGGAGATCGCGGTGACCGTGTTGGCCAGCGCGAAGCCGGCGATGGCGAGCAGCAGCAACGGGCGCCGCCGGTAGCGGCGGGTGGCGGCGGTGAGCGGGATCGCCGCCAGCAGCGAGCCGAGCGCGTAGAGCGTGACCAACTGGCCGACCCAGGCTTCGCCGACGCCCAGCCCCGCCGCCATCGCCGGCAGCAGGCCGGCCGGCAGCGCTTCGGTGAGGATGGTGATGAAGCCGGCGCAGGCCAGCGCGAGCAATCCGCTCCAGGGCAGGCGCCGCGCCGCCGGCGGCGCGGCCGCAGCGGACCCGGCCGGGCGCGGCGCGAGGCATTCGCCGCTCATGCCGACACCTCGCGCAGGCTGGCGTAGACCGCGTCGCGCAGCTCGACCACGAACGCCCCGGACATGCCTTCGTACAGCGTGTTGGTCAACGCCACCACGCTCAGCTGCCGCGCCGGATCGACGAACCAGTTGTGCCCATAGGCGCCGCCCCAGCGCCAGGTACCGGGCGCTTCCGGGGTCGCGGTCGGCGCGGGATCGCGCAGCACCGCAAAGCCCAGGCCGTAGCCCCAGCCGGGCCCGTCCGGCGGGCCGAAGTCGCCGGCCTGCGCGCGGCCCATTTCGGCGACCAGCGCGGCCGGCAGCAGTGGCGCGCCGCCGCCGCGCAGCGTCTCGAGCAGGCGCAGCACGTCGCCGGCGTTGCCGACCATGCCCGCGCCGGCGGAAGCGAACGCGTCGCGGTCCAGCGCGCGCGAGGGATGGAACACGATGCCGGCGCCCTCGGCGAACGGCGCGACGACTTCGCCTTCGCCCAGCCGGTGCGGCGCCGGGGCGCCGTTGACGTAGGGCACGGCCAGGCGGGCCGTGTCCTCGGCATGGAAGGCGGTGGCGTGCATGCCCAGCGGCGCGGTGACCAGGTCGCGCACCAATGCCGGCAACGCCTGGCCGCTGGCCGCCTGCAGCACCGCGCCGAGCACGTCGATCGACAACGAATAGCCCCAGCCGGTGCCGGGCGCGTACTGCAGCGGCACCCCGGCGAGGCGGCGCAGGTTGTCTTCCAGGCTCAGCCCGCTGTTGTCCATGCCGTCGGAGACGCCGGCACGCGCATGCGCGCCGTCCGCCGGCTCCAGGAAGCGATAGCCGAGTCCGGCGCTGTGGCTGAGCAACTGGCGCAGGCTGATGTCCGGCACCCGTCCGTCGGGCAATGCGGGACGGAACCAGGGCAGCCAGCGCGCGACCGGCGCATCCAGCGCCAGGCGGCCCTGCGCGACCAGCACCAGTGCCGCCGTCGCCACCACCAGCTTGCTGACCGAAGCCAGGCGGAACGTCGTGTCCTCGCGCATCGGCCGCTGCGCCTCGCGGTCGGCCCAGCCGGCGGCGCGGCGGTACAGGCAGGCGCCGCGGTGGGCGACCAGCACCACCGCACCGACCAGACGTTGCTGGCGCAGCGCGGCGTCGATCGCGGCATCGAGCGGTGCGGCGTGGTGCGGCGACAGCGTCGAAGCAGGAGCGGCGGTGGAGGACGTGGGCATCGGCGCGACTCGTGGAGGGGGGGAGGTGCAGCGTGGGCGCATGCCGATTGCGGAAAAAGACGGGTAGAGTTCCTGGCTACGAGGACGTAAATGTCCGCAATGGTGGCGGTGCGATGGACAGTCTGGGCAGCCTGCGCGGCTTCGTACAGGTGGTGGAGAGTGGCGGCTTCGCCGAGGCCGGGCGGGTGCAGGGCCTGTCCGCGTCGGCGATGGCCAAGAGCGTGTCGCGGCTGGAGCAGTCGCTGGGGGTGCGCCTGCTCCATCGCAGCACCCGCAGCCTGACCCTGACCGCCGAAGGCCAGCTGTTCCTGCCGCGCTGCCGGCGCATCCTGGCCGAGGCCGAAGCGGCGCGCGGCGAGCTGGGCAGCCTGGCCACGACGCCGAAGGGGCGGCTGCGGATCAGCCTGCCGATGAACAACAACGTGCTGCTGCCGGTGCTGGCCGACTTCATGCGCGCCTATCCGCAGATCCAGCTGGACCTGGATTTCGACGACCGCCTGGTGGACGTGATCGAGGAGGGCTTCGATGCGGTGCTGCGCGTGGCCGAGCCGGACGACTCGCGGCTGGCCTCGCGCCGCCTGGGCCGCTTCCGCCGCTGCCTGGTCGCCGCGCCGGACTACCTGCAGCGCTGCGGCACGCCGCTGCGGCCGGCCGACCTGCTCGCCCACCAGTGCCTGCACTACCGCTTCCGCAGCAGCGGACGCCTGGAAGCCTGGCCGATGGGCGCGGCGACAGCCGGCCTGCAGTTGCCGGTGTCGATGGTCTGCAACAACATCGAGACGCGGCTGAGCTTCGCCCTGCGCGGCTGCGGCATCGCCTTCCTGCCGGAGCACTCGGTGCGCGCGGAGCTTGCGGCCGGCACGCTGCGCACGCTGCTCGACGACTACGTCGACTCCACCGGCACCTTCCACCTGCTGTGGCCGTCCGGCCGGCACATGCTGCCGAAGCTGCGCGTGTTCGTCGATTTCCTCGGCGCGCGGCTGGTGCTCTAGCGGCTGCCGTAGGCGGCTGCGGCGCGGCTATGATGCGCGCTGGGCGCAGGGGGCTGCCGCCCGGCAAGGAAACAGGGGACATCATGGAAAAGCACGTTGTCGCGGCCGGCGGTCGCGTGGGGCGCCGGCTGGCGTGGCTGTTGCTGCTGGCGTTGTGCACGCTGGCATTGCCGGCGTGGGCGCGGATGCAGGAAGTCAAACCCGGGCAGACGCCGCAGCTGGCGCCCGACGAGGGCCTGGTGCTGGTCGCGGTGGATACCGATGTCGACCTGTACGGCGTGGAGTTGAACAAGGACGGCAAGATCTTCGGCGCCGGCACCATGTCCCAGCTCAAGCCGGGGATCAGCTACCGGCTGTACATCGCGCCGGTCGGCAACTACGCCTGGCGCAAGATCTCGCTGCTGCCGGGATTCAGTTACAACATGCGCGACAGCGACGAGTTCCGCTTCCGCATCCAGCCCGGACGCATCACCTATCCGGGCGACCTGTTGTTCCGGCCCAAGTCCCTGTTCAATTTCGACCTGGGCATGGTCAACCGTTCGCTGGCGGCGATGGACTGGCTGCAGCAGACCCATCCGGCAGTGTGGGCGCACTACGAACTGGGCTATTCGGGGCACTATCCCGATCCGTTCCCGCAGTTCTACCGCCAGGCGCTGGCCCAGCATCCCAACGCCACGCCGGCGGCGAAGGTGGCGTTGCGCGCGCCGCCGCCGCCGGCCGCAATGCCGATCGCCCCCGCCACCGTGTTCCGCGGCGGTCTGGTCAACGCGCTGGAGCTGAATCCGCGCGGCGACCTGCTGGCGCTGCAGCTGCACGAGCGCAAGGACGAATGGCGCATCGAACTGCTGGATCTGGCCAGCAACCAGCAGCGCCTGCTGGCCACCAGCGTCGAGCCGATCAAGCAGTTGCTGTGGGCCGGCAACGATGCGCTGCTGTTCACCGTGCGCGTGCCGCATGGCCAGGACGTGGTGCGCGGCATGCGCGTGGATGTCGGCGCCGACGGCAAGCGCAAGTGGAGCGCGCTGACCCTGCCCGATGGCGGCTACATCGTCGATGCCTTGCCGCAGGCGCCCAACACGGTGCTGTACGCCACCACGCTGCGCAACGGCGACAACGCGGTGCAGTTGATGGACGTGTCCAGCCAGGCGGCGATCGACCGTTGGCGGCCGCGTTTCCAGGAACGGCTGAACATCGGCCTGGAACGCGACGTGGGCTGGCTGACCGACGGCAACGGGCGGCTGCGCCTGGCGGTGGTGCGGCGCGACGACGACTACGTGCTGCTGTACCGCGACGGCATGGGCGCGACCTACCGCGACGTGATGAGGCTCAGCGACCTGCGCGATTTCCAGCCGGTCGGGCTGTCCTTCGATGCCGGCGAGATCTACGCGGTGACCGACGAGGGGCGCGGCCAGCGCGATCTGGTCGCCTACGACGTCGCCGCGCGCAAGATCGTGCGCACCCTGTTCAGCCAGCCCGGGGTCGATGTGGTCGACCTGATCCAGGGCCCGCGGCGCACGCCGATCGGGGTCACCTACTACGAGAGCGGGCGCCTGGTCAGCCACTACTTCGAAAGCACCGACGAACGCCTCGGCCGCGCGCTGAGCGCCGCACTGCCCGGGCGCAACGTGCAGATCGCCGCGCGCAACGCGGACGGACGGCAGATGATCCTGTGGGCCGACGCCGCCGACCAGCCGCCGCAGCTGTACCACCTGGACCTGGACAAGCGCGCCGCCACGCCGATCGCCGAGGACATGCCGTGGCTGCAGGGCCTGCATTTCGCGCCCAGCGAGGTGCTCAAGTTCAAGGGCCGCGACGGGCTGCCGCTGGAGGCGTTCCTGACCCTGCCGCCGGGCGGCGGACGCAAGCCGCTGGTGGTGTTCCCGCACGGCGGGCCGATCGGCGTGGCCGATTCGCTGGGCTTCGATCCGGACACCCAGTTCCTGGCCTCGCTCGGCTATGCGGTGCTGCGGGTCAACTTCCGCGGCTCCGACGGCTACGGCCGCGCGTTCCGCGAAGCCGGGCGCGACGGTTTCGGCACGCTGATCGAGGACGACATCGACGCGGCGATCGAACAGGCGCTGGCGCGCTATCCGCTGGATGCGCAGCGCATGTGCGTGCTCGGCGCCAGTTATGGCGGGTACTCGGCGCTGGTGATGGCGATGCGCTGGCCGGCGCGTTTCCGTTGCGTGGCGTCGATCGCCGGGGTCGCCGACCGGATCCTGATATACACCGCCAGCGACGGCGCGCGCGATGCCGACAGTCGCGCCGACCTGGAGCGGCTGCTGGGCAATCCGAACACGCAGCTGGAGCAGATGACCCGCACTTCGCCGCTGTACCGCTACGAGGCGATCAAGGTGCCGGTGCTGCTGGCGCACGGGCTGGAGGACCGGCGCGTGGACTACGAACATACCCGGCGCATGCTGCGGATGCTGGAGATGGCCGGCAACCCGCCGGTGGGTCTGACCTTCGCGGGCGAGGGCCACGGCTTCGCCGACGTCGATCACCGTGCCGCGCTGTGGAGCGGCGTGGCCGGCTTCCTGCAGGCGCATCTGTCTGCGGATGCGCCGCCGCAGCAGGCGGCGACGCCTTGAGGTGCAGCGGCGGCGGCACGCGTGTGCCGCCGCGCGTCTGGTTTCTCAGTCCAGCGTCGGGTAGTCGGTGTAGCCCTTGGCGCCGCCGCCGTAGAGCGTGTCCGCATCCAGCGGGTTCAGCGGCGCGTCGCGGCGCAGCCGCTCCACCAGATCCGGATTGGCGATGAACGGACGCCCGAACGCGACCGCGTCGGCAGCGCCCGCGCCGAGCACCCGTTCGGCCAGCGCCTTGTCGTAGCCGTTGTTGACCAGCCACGGACCGCGGAACTTGGCGCGCAGCGCGGCGTAGTCGAAGGCGATGTTGTCGCGCGGGCCGCCGGTGGCGCCCTCGATCACGTGCAGGAAGGCCAGGCCCAGCGGATCCAGGCGTTCGACCGCGCGCTCGAACAGCGGCTGCGGGTCGCTGTCGTGCGCGTCGTTGGCCGGGGTCACCGGCGACAGGCGCACGCCGGTGCGCTCGGCGCCGATTTCCTGCGCCACCGCCTGCACCACCTCGAACAGCAGCCGGGTCCGGTTCTCGATGCTGCCGCCGTAGGCGTCGTCGCGGTGGTTGCTGCCGTCGCGCAGGAACTGATCGATCAGGTAGCCGTTGGCGGCGTGCACTTCCACGCCGTCGAAGCCGGCGGCGATGGCGTTGCGCGCGGCGTGGCGGAAGTCCTCCAGCAGCGCCGGAATCTCGTCCAGGCGCAGCGCGCGCGGTGCGGAGACGTCGCTGAAGCCCTCGGCGGTATAGGTCTTGGCGTTGGCGCGCAGCGCGCTCGGCGCCACCGGCGCGGCGCCGTCCGGCAGCAGGCTGACGTGCGAGATGCGGCCGACGTGCCACAGCTGCAGCACGATCCTGCCGCCGCGGCGGTGCACCTCGGCGGTGACCTGTTTCCAGGCGGCGACCTGCGCCTCGCTGTAGATCCCGGGCGTATCCATGTAGCCCTGGCCCATCGGGCTGATCTGGGTGGCCTCGGCGACGATCAGCCCGGCGCCGGCGCGCTGGCCGTAGTACTCGGGCGCCAGCGGCGAGGGGATGCGGCCTTCGCCTTCGGCGCGGTTGCGGGTCAGCGGCGCCATCACGATGCGGTTGGCCAGTTCGATCGCGCCCAGGCGCAGCGGGGCGAACAGGGGGGAAGCGGTAGCGGTCATCGGCAGGGTTTCTCGAACTAGGAATGGGGGCATGGACGGCACAGCGCCGAAGGCGTCGCCGTCTCCCGCTAAGACATGGGGATGGTCGCCGCGGTTGCGCGTCGCCGCGATGGGACAGTGCGTTGCTGGCGCCAGGCTCGCCAGCGACGGCGGCGCCGTGCTGGCGGCGTTGCGCGGCCGGCCTCGCCAGGCGCGAGGCGGACGGCTGGCGCGACGCCGGCGAGGACCGCGCGCAACGCGGTGTTGCACGCGCATGGGTACCTTTGCATGCTGCGATGCACAATAATGGGCAGCCCTCGATCAGGTCCCAGGGCATGTCCACTCCCGTCACTCCCCAGGCGCCGCTGTCGCGCCGCGGCTACGTGCTGATCCTGTTCGCGCTGGCCATGGGCGGCTTCGCGATCGGCACCAGCGAGTTCTCCACGATGGGCCTGATGCCGTACATCGCGCGCGGGCTGGCGATCGACGAACCGCAGGTCGGGCACCTGATCAGCGCCTACGCGCTGGGCGTGGTGGTCGGCGCGCCGCTGCTGGCGATCGTCGGCGCGCGCTGGCCGCGGCGCACGCTGCTGCTGGCGCTGATGGGGTTCTACGCGGTCGGCAACCTGGCCAGTGCGCTGGCGCCGGATTACCACAGCATGCTGCTGGTGCGCTTCATCGCCGGGCTGCCGCATGGCGCCTATTTCGGCGTGGCTACCCTGGTCGCCGCGTCGATCAGTCGCCCCGACCAGCGCGGCGCGGCGGTGAGCCGGGTGCTGCTGGGGCTCAACCTGGCGGTGCTGGTCGGCAATCCGTTGGCGACCTGGCTGGGCCAGGTGGCGCAATGGCGCTACGCGTACGCGCTGGTGGCGGCGATCGCGGTGCTGACCGTGGTGCTGGTCGCGCGCCTGCTGCCGGCCGATCCGCAGGAGCCGCGGCAGCAGCCGCTGCGCGAACTGCGCGCGTTCAACCGTCCGCAGGTGTGGCTGGCGCTGGGCATCGGCTCGGTCGGCTTCGCCGGCATGTTCTGCGTGTTCAGCTATCTGGCGCCGACCCTGACCCAGGTCACCGGGGTGTCCGAACGCTGGATCCCGTTCGCGATGTGCGCGTTCGGCTTCGGCGGCCTGCTCGGCAACCTCGCCGGCGGTTGGTTGTTCGACCGGCTGCAGTTCCGTGCGGTGCCGCTGGTGCTGCTGTGGTCGATGGCGGTGTTGCTGGCCTGGCCGCTGGCCGCGCACTCGCCCTGGGCGGTGCTGCCGGCGGTGGTCGCGGTCGGCACGATGGGCGCGCTGGCGCCGGTGTTGCAGACCCGGCTGATGGACGTGGCCAGCGAGGCGCAGACCCTGGCCGCGGCGTCCAACCATGCCGCCTTCAATCTGGCCAACGCGCTGGGACCGTGGATGGGCGGGATCGCGATCAGTGCCGGGCTGGGCTGGACGTCGACCGGTTACGTCGGCGCGGCGGCGGCGCTGGGCGGCCTGCTGGTGTACCTGTGGGCGCGCCACGACGCGCGCCGTGCGCAGCGCCTGGCGCAAGCCTGTTGAGCCGGGCGGCATAGGGCCTGGTGCGATCGCGCCAGGCGGGTGGGGCGGCGCGCTGTGGTAGGTGTGGCTGCGTGGATGCGCGACGCCGACGCCACGCGCGCGGCCCGATCGGCTCGCCCGCTGCGGCTCAGCGCTGCGCCTGGGTGTTGTGCGTCAACCGCCGCAACGCCTCCAGCTTGGCCTGGTAGCGCGGCTGCGCGGTCTTGTCGGCGTGCTCCACGGCTTGCTGCAACGCCCAGTTGGCGCGGCGCGGATCGCCATTGAGCAGATAGACGCGGGCCAGGGCGAAATACAGCAGGTGCGCGTTGTCGTACAGACGCAGCGCATGCCGGTAGTAGCCGATCGCCGCGGCATAGTCCTGGCGCCGTTCCGCCTCGTTGCCGAGCAGGTACTGGTGGAACGGGTCGGTCAGCTGCACCCGTTGCAGCCGCGCCAGCATCGCCGCTTCGTGCCGGCTGTCGCCCAGGTGCCGGTACAGGATGGCGGCGTTGGACAGCGCGGACACGTGGCCGGGATCGATCGACAGCGCGGTCGCGTAGTTGTTCGCGGCAGTCTGCGGATCGCCCTGGCGCAGCGCCAGCACGCCGAGGTTGTTCCAGGCGGCGGCGAAGTCGCGATCCATCCGCAGCGCCATCTCCATGTGCTGCTGCGCGGCGGGCAGGTCGCCGTTGGCCATCAGCTCGGCGCCGCGGTTGTTGTAGTAGTGCGCCAGTGCGCGGCGGTCGGAAATCGGCTGCGGACCGCGCCGGTCCATCAGCACGCTGCGGTCAAGGTCCACGCTGCGGCGACTGCCGTCGATGCGCACCAGGACGTTGACGTGGCCGGCGTTGTACAGCGCGTTGCCGTCCTCGTACCAGCTCAGGACGCGGCCGACTTCCTGCACCTGCGCGTCCACCCCGGCGTCGCGCGCCAGGGCCACGAACAGCAGGGTGAAGGACAGGCAGTTGACGCGCCGCGTCGTATAGCTCTCGGCAACGCTGTTGGTGGCCTTGGCGTCGTACTGCAGATCCAGGCCGTCCACGTCGAAGGCCAGCCGCACCAACTGCTGCAGGCGCTGCTCGGGCGGGCTGTGGCGGTCGATGCGCTGCTGCACCAGCGCATGCAGCGCGGGCGGGACGCGCATGATCTCTTCTGGGACGAGTGGCGCAGATGGGGCAGGCAGCGACGGCGGTGCGGGCGGCGGCGCGATCGCCGTCGCGGCGACCAGAGCGAATGCGGTCCAGCCGAACATGGCGCACCTCGTGGGGAATCCCGGATGGGAGGGTCTTTCGGCAAATATAGCCCTTTGCCGGCGCGTCGCACGTGCCAGGGAATGCGGCCATCGCGGCCGCGAGCGATGTCGTGTCTGCCGGCTGGCCGGCGCCGCGTATTCATCCACAGCGATTGTGGATGAGTGCGGGGCAAGCATGTGGATAACTCCGCCGCGGCGTGCCGTGCCGGGCGCATGCACGGCCTGGCGAAAATATCGCCAGTGAGTGCCGCGTGCTGGTGATGAATGTTCGTTCATGCCTGCCAGCGTCGCGTGAGGACGCAGCCGTTTCGGCTCACGTGCACTTTATGCCCCGGCGTCCAGCATCTCTCCCACGACGCAACGCGGCAAGACTCTTCATCCCGCGGCCAAGCGACATCCAGGGAACACGACCCGACGTGCCCGTTGCGCGATGTTCGCCGGCCCATTGCAGAAGGAGTTCCATCCATGAGCATTCAGAGCAAGACCACCCACAGCCTCAACGACCTGATCGCCATTTCCCGCGACGGCAAGGATTTCTACGAAGAAGCGGCGCAGAAGGTCGGCGATACCGAGCTGTCCGCGCTGTTCCTGCGCATTGCCGGGGTCAAGTCCGACATCGTCAGCAGCCTGAGCGCCGTGGTCCAGGCGGTCGGCGGCAAGCCCGACGAGCACGGCACGCTGGTGGGCAGCATGCAGCAGATGTATGGCAAGGTGCGCGCGACGCTGGGCGACACCAAGTACGGCTACGTGGCCGAGCTGGAAGAGTCCGAGGATCGCCTGTTGAAGGCGTTCAACGAGACCATCGCCGACAGCGATACCCCGGTCGCCGCGCGCGATGCCGCCACCAAGCTGCTGCCGGAAGTGCGTGCCTGTCACGACGTGATGCGCAACCGCAAGCTGGCGATGAAGAACGCGGCCTGAGCCGCAGGCCGGGCTCCCGCCTGGCCTTCATCGACGGCAACGCACGTTGCGATCCGCGCGGATCGCAACGTGCCGATGCCGAAAGGCGCAAAGGCCGACCGGAGTCCATCCGGTCGGCCTTTTGCGTTGCGCAGCGAGCGGTCGCGCGCCGGGCGCAACGCGCTTGCTACCATGGCGGTCCCTGTCCCGTCGCCGCAGCGCCCGCGGCGTCCGCACCCTGCCGATGGCCCACGATCCTTCTTCCGCAAACGCGCAGTTCTCGCTCGGCTTCGCTGCGCCCGCGCCGCGCGAGAGCCTGTTCTTCGCCGTGCTGCCGGACCCGGCCACCGCGCAGCGCGCCTTCGCGATTGGCGAGCGCCTGCGTGCCGCGCACGATCTGCGCGGTCGCGCGTTGCCGGTGGAACGTCTGCATCTGACCCTGCATTACCTCGGCGAATACGCCGGCATTCCGCCACGGCTGTTGCAGCAGGCGCATGCCGCCGGACAGGCGCTGGCGGCGGCGCCGTTCGAGCTGTGTTTCGATCGGGTCGCCAGCTTCGGCGGCCGCGCGCGCACGCGGCCGCTGGTGTTGCTTGGCGACGCCGAGCCGCCCGCGCTGCGCCGGCTGCGCGAGGCGCTGCAGCGGCAACTCGGCCGCCAGGGCGTGGCCACGCGCGCCGACGCGGCCTATGTCCCGCATATCACCCTGAGCTACGACGAGCAGACGGTGCCGCCGCAAGCCGTGCCGGAACTGCGCTGCACGGTCGCCGCGCTGAGCCTGATCCGCAGCGTGCAAGGGCAGGGACGCTATGTGCACGAGGCGACCTGGCCGCTGTCGGCGGATGCGGCCGGGCCTGCGTCTGCCGGCGGCGAGGCGATCCGATGAGCGAACCGGCGCCGCCGCTGACCCTGCCCGCCGCGCAATGGGAGCAGTTGCAGGCGGCCTATGCCACGCCGCCGCGCGCCTATCACCACTTCGGCCATGTGCAGGCGGTGCTGGGCCACTATGCCGAGGTCGCCGCGGCCCTGGGCTGGCGGCAGCCGCGCGAGGTCTATCTGGCCGTGCTCTATCACGACGCGGTGTATCAGGCCGGGCGTGGCGACAACGAGGCGCAGTCGGCACGCATGGCGCAGGCGGCGATCGCGCAGTGGCTGCCGGCTGCCGGGCTGGACGCGGCGCGCGTCGCCGCGCTGATCGAGCTGACGGCGCGCCATGGGCAACTGTCCGCCGCTGCGGTGGATGCCGAGGCGGCGCTGTTCCTGGATTGCGACATGGCCATTCTCGGCGCCGATCCCGCCGGGTTCGCCGCCTACGATCGCGCCATCGCCGAGGAATACCGCGGCGTGGTGCCGGGCTGGCTGTATCGGCGCAAGCGCCGGGCGTTCCTGAAGACGGTGCTGGCGCAGCCGCGCATCTTCCTCAGCGATTGGTTCCATGCGCGCTACGACGCGGCGGCGCGCGCCAACCTGCGCCAGGCGATCGGCTGAGCCGGTCGCGCCGGCGTTCTACAATGCGCACCTGTTCACGCCGCTGGCGTGCCACCCGCCGCGCACCGTGATGTCCGATCCCGATTCCGCCCCTGCCGATCCGTGCCCGCAAGCGCCGCAGCCGCCGCTGCCCAGCGATTGCTGCAACAGCGGTTGCCCGCTGTGCGTCCACGACCTGTACAACGACGAAGTGGCGCGCTATCGGCTGGCGCTGGCGGCGTGGCGGCTGCGCCATCCCGAGGCCGACCCGGGCGCGTGAGCGCCCGCCTGCGGGCGGCCGTGCCGGCCCCGCGTGCAACGTCCCGGCGTACCCCGCATGAACCGGCGCCCGCGCCGTGCTTCGCGCCGCCGCCGTTCGGGATTATCTTTACACGCCTTTTCAGGATTGCCGGATGATGCGAATGCGTGGCGGATGGATGTGGGGATGTGCGTTGGCCGGCCTGGCCGCCGCGGTTGCCGCCTCGGCGGCGCCTGCGACGACGGCAGCGGCGCCAGCGCCAGCCGCGCCAGCGGCGACACCGGCTGCGGTCCCGGAGAAACTCAGCCACGGCCGCTTCGAACAGGTCCCGGTGCTGCTGCCGCACGGCGAGGCGCAGCGCGTGGTGCTGTGGTTCGCCGGCGGCAAGCACGGCGAGGCGGCGCGCATGCGCCAGATCGAGGCGCTGCGCGACGACGGCGCGATGGTGGTGGTGATCGATGGCGCGCACCTGCAGGCGGTGCTGGCCAAGATCCCCGGCACCTGCGGCTTCTCCGCCGGCGACGTGGAGAACTTCTCGCGCTACGTGCAAGCCTACTACCATGTGCCGACCTACCGCCTGCCCCTGTTGGTCGGCGATGGCGACGGCGCCGCGCTGGCCTATGCGGTCGCGGCGCAGGCGCCCAAGCACCTGCTGGCCGGCCTGGTCACCGAGGATTTCTGTCCGGTGCAGGTGCTGGACGACCAGATCTGCGGCGCCGGCATCACCGCGCCGGCGCGCGCGCTGCAGCCGGCGACGCTGCCGCTGCCGTGGCTGGCGGCGATCGATGCGCCGGGCAAGCGCCGCTGCACCCAGCAGAGCGATGCGTTCTTGCAGAAGGTGCCGCAGGCGCGGCAGTTCCGCCGCAGCGCCAGCGGCGATCCGCTGCCCGGACTGCGCGCGGCGGTGCGTTCGCTGGGCGCGCAGCGCGGGGTCAGCCTGCCGCCGACGCCGGTCGACCTGGCCGGGCTGCCGGTGGTCGAGGTGCCTGCAGTCGCTGCGCCGGCCGCGGCAGGCGCAGCAGCCACCGGCAACGCCAACGACCAGGTGTTCGCGATCTTCGTTTCCGGCGACGGCGGCTGGGCCGGGCTCGACCAGCAGGTCGCCGGCGCGCTGGCCCAGGCCGGCATCCCGGTGGTCGGCGTGGATTCGCTGCGCTATTTCTGGAGCGAGCGCACCCCGCAGGGCTTCGCCACCGACCTGGATCGCATCTACCGCCACTACAGCCACCTGTGGCAGCGCGGACGCGTGGTGCTGATCGGCTTCTCGCAGGGCGCCGACGTGCTGCCGGCGGCCTACAACCAACTGCCGCCGGCGATGCGCGAGCAGGTGCAGGCCACCGCGCTGCTGTCGCTGGGCAAGACCGCCGACTACGAATTCCACGTCTCCAACTGGATCAGCTCCGGCGACGACGGCCTGCCGATCGCCCCGGAAGTGGCGAAGATGCCGGGCGCGCAGACCCTGTGCATCTACGGCGAAGACGACGACGACACGCTGTGCCCGGACCTGCCGCACGGCGGCGCGCAACAGGTGAAGCTGCCGGGCGACCATCACTTCAAGGGCGATTACGCGGAACTGGCCAAGCAGATCCTGCAGCGCATCGATTGAAGGCCGGGATTGGGGATTGGGGATTTGGGATTCGCAAGAGCGGCATTTGTGGGGCTTCAGCCCCGACGCACTGCCGCTAAAGCGTCGGGGCTGAAGCCCCTCCCACAACCCGGCAGTTGCCGCGGAGACGCCATCCAAGGTCTCCGAATCCCTGCGTCCGCAGTCGATTGGCTACCAATCCCCAATCCCGAATCCCCAATCCCGGCCGTCAATCGGGCTTACGCGGATCCAGCGAAATCAGCCGCGTCACGTCCAGCAGCGCCGCCGGCAGATGCATGCCGCCGGGCGCGGCCAGGTAGCGGGTGCGCCAGGCCGGCGCGAACTTGGACTTGAAGCGGCGCAGGCCGGTGAAGCCGTAGAAGCGCTCGCCATGGCGCACGATCAGGTTGCCGAAGCGGTTCCAGCGTCCGGCCAGGCGGTGCTGGGCCAGGCCCGACAGCGGCGCCATGCCCAGCGAGAAGCGCTTGTAGCCCTGTTCGCGGCCCCACAGGAACAGCTCGATGAACAGGAAATCCATGGTGCCCTTCGGCGCATCGGCGATGTGCCGCATCAGGTCCACCGACAGCTCGTGTCCGGCCGGCGCCTGCCACAGGTTGGCGAAGGCCACGACCTTGCCCTCGGCCTCGACCACCGCGATCGGGAAGCGGCGCAGATAGGCCGGGTCGAAGCTGCCCAGCGAGAAGCCCTTCTCTTCGCCGGCCTTTTCCTCCAGCCATTGCTGCGAGACGTCGGCCAGCACCGGCATCAGCGCGTCGATCTCCTCCAGCGGCACGATGCGGAAGCTCAGCCCGCTGCGCTTGCCGCGGTTCCAGGCCTGGCGCAGGTCGGCGCGGTCGCGGCCTTCCAGGTGGAAGTCTTCCAGCGACACCATCGCTTCCTCGCCGAGCTTGACCAGGGTCAGGCCCAGGTCGAGGTAGGTCTGCCAGTGCTGCTCGCCGACCTGGTAGAACACCGGGCGCAGGCCCATCCGGTCGGCTTCCTCGCGGAAGCGCCAGATCAGCGCCCGCGCGACCTCCGTGGGCCCCACCGGGTCGCCCATCGCCACCAGCGAGCCGCCGTAGCGCTGCATCATCACGAAACCCTGGCCGCCTTCGTCGGGCAGCAGCGCCTTGTCGCCGGTCAGCACCAGGCAGGCCTGAGTGTCGGTGGCCGCGGCCAGCACCGGCGCCAGCGCGTCCAGCTGCGCCGCGTCGGCCGCCGGCAGCGGCGAACGCGTGCTGTGCAGCAGCCGCGCCAGCCCGAACACCACCACCGCCACGCTGACCAGCAGCACCGCGCGCAGCGCCCGCGGCGCATTGGCCGAGGTGGCGAACTGCCACCACAGTTCGTTCTGGTATTCGACGTGGCTGTAGACGAAGAACAGCAGCCACACCGTGGCGATCAGCACCAGCCCCAGATTGCGCAGCCACGGCCACGACCAGGCCTCGTCGAGCAGCGCGCCCTGGCGGTAGAACTCGCGCCGCGCGCCCCACAGCCCGGCCGCCACCACCAGCGAGGACAGCGCCACCGAGGCGTGGCCGCCGCGCAGCCAGGCCGGCAGCGGCAGCAGCACGCAGATGCCGATCGCCAGCACCCAGGCCGCATGGCTGCGCCGCTGCAGGCCCTGGCCGATCAGCAGCAGCACCACGCCGCCGAGGCTGGCCAGCAGGTGCGAGGTCTCCACGATCGACAGCGGCGCCATGCCCAGGCGCCGCTTCGGCGTCGGCAGGGTGCCGTCGATGACCAGCGCCGCGCCGACCGCGAACACCGCCATCGCGATGATCTGCGGCAGCCACGGGCGCAGCGTGCCCCAGGCCACGCGCACCCCGCCGGCGCTGGCCGCCAGCGGCCGGCGCAGGCCCGAGACCGCGGCCATCAGCACCGACAGCAGCAGCGGCACCACGTAGTAGGTGATGCGGTAGATCAGCGCCGCCGCCAATACCGCGGCCGGGGCCACGCCGGGCAGCAGCTTGAGCAGGCTCCATTCGAACACGCCCAGGCCGGCCGGCACGGTGGACATCAGGCCGGCCACCACCGCGACCAGGTACAGGCCGACGAAGCCGACGAACTCGATGCCCGATTCGTTCGGCAGCAGCACGTAGAACGCGGCGCTGGCCAGGCCCAGTTCGACCACGCTCAGCGCGGTCACGCCGAGCGCGGTGCGCCGGTCCGGCAGCCACAGTTCGTGGGTGCGCCAGCGCAGGGTGCGGCCTTCGCGCCCGGCCAGCAGCAGCATCAGGCCGAAGCCGGCCAGCAGCGCGATGCCGAACGCGCGCACCGCCGAGGCGCCGAGCGGCAGCGCCAGCGCCGCCGACGCCGACGCCGGTTCCAGGGTCAGCGCCAATGCCAGCAGCAGCCAGGCGCCGAACACGAAGCCGAGCGTGCTCATCAGCACCACCTGGCCGATCTCGGCCAGGCTCAGCCCGACCCGGCCGTAGCCGCGCAGGCGCACCGCGCCGCCGGTGAGCGCGGCGAAGCCCAGGGTCTGTCCGACCGCGTGCGCCAGGAACGCGGTGACGCCGATCCGCATCGGATGCAGCTTGCGCCCGCTGCGGTGCAGGCCGACCGCGTCGAAGCCGATCAGGCAGGCGTAGCTGCTCAGCCCCAGCAGCAGGGTCAACGCGATCTGGCCCACGCTGAGCTGGTTGAAGGCATGGCGGATCGCGGCGTAGCCGTGGGTGCTGAACTCGGTGGCCAGCGCGCGCAGCGCCAGCGCCAGGATCGCCAGGCTGAACACCACCGGCAGCGCACGGCGCCAGCCAGCGGCGGAGGGGGGCGGGGAAACGGGGGGCGCGGCGTCGGTCATTGCAGGGGAGCGTAAGCGAAGGAGAGAGGGAACTGTGCGCAGGCGCCGGCGGCGTCGCGCAGGCATGTGGCGTTGGCGGTGCGGGCCAGCGCGATGGCGCGCCTGCAGGCGGAACGGGGCTGGTGCATCGCGATATCGGGTGGCCTGGGGCTGTACCGGCGACACCGGCGACGCGCATCATAGTGGAATCGCACGTCGGCACCGCGTCGGTGTGCGCGGAGGGTGCGGGCGCGCGCATGCGTCGCGCATCGCGTTTCCCGCTACGACCCGGAGCCGATCCCATGCCGACGCCCCTGGCCCGCGCCGCCGCGCCGCCGCACTGGCCGCGCGCCGCCGGCGCCCTCGCCACGCTGCTGTGCCTGCTGTTCCTCGGCGTGGCGCTGGCGCTGCAGCTGCTGCGCGCCGACCTGCACTGGCAGCAGGCGACGCTGAGCCTGTACCTGCACGGCCCCGGCGGGCTGCTGCTGCGGATTGTCTACGTGCTGCTGGCGGCAGGGATCGTTGCACTGGCCGCCGGCCTGTATGCGCAGGCCCCGCCGCCGGCACGCAGCGCCGCGCCCCTGCTGCTGTTCGCGGTCGCCGGGCTGGGCCTGTGCGGGGTGGCGATCGGCGACAGCTACCTGCCGCAGCGCGCTCCCTTGCTGGCGCCGCTGTTGCACGCGCTGTTCGCGCAGACCGCGTTCCTGTGCGCGACCAGCGCGATGCTGCTGCAGAGCGCCTGGCTGCGCCGGCAAGCGCCGTGGCAGGGGCATGCCGGCACGGTGATGGCCCTGGCGGTGGCGGCGTTCGTGGCGCTGTGGGTGCATGTGCTGTGGCGCGCGCCGCCGCGCGGGCTGACCCAGAAGCTGGCGATCGTGCTGATCCTGGCCTGGCTGCTGCTGGTCGCCTACCGGCTGTGGCGGCCTGCAGGCCTGGCGCAATCGCGCGACAATGTCCGGGTTTCCCCTCTTCAGGACACCGCCTCATGATCCAGCGATTCGATACCGGCCCGCGCATGTCGGAAATGACCGTGCACAACGGCGTGGCCTACCTGGCCGGGCAGATCGCCGACGACGCCAGCGCCGACATCGCCGGCCAGACCCGCCAGGTCCTGGCGGCGATCGACGAACTGCTGGCGCGCGCCGCCAGCGACAAGAGCAAGGTGCTGCGCGCGGAGATCTACATGACCGACCTGGCCGAGTTCGCCGAGATGAACAAGGTCTGGGAAACCTGGGTCTGCCCGGGCAGCACCCCGGCACGCGCCACCGTGCAGGCCAAGCTGGCCAACCCGGAGTGGAAGATCGAGATCGTGATCACCGCTGCCGTGTGAGTGGAAAGCCGGGATTGGGGATTGGGGAGTCGGGATTCGATCCCCACTTCCGGCTGCCTGAACCATGCGATCGCTGCAAGGGCCGCTCCGCATCACGTCGCCCTTCAGGGCACGCAGCCCCGCCTTTGCGAATCCCCAATCCCGACTCCCCAATCCCGGCGCTTCAGCGCCTGACGAACCGGTAATGCGCCACGCCCCACTGCTGGCCCTGCTCGTAGCCGAACAGCTCCGCGCAGGCCATCCAGAACATGCGCCAGCGCTGCCACCAGATCTTCGCGTCGCGGCCGTAGGTGGCCTGCAGCACCGGCATCAGTTCGGCGCGGTGCCGGTCCTGGTTGCGTAGCCAGGCGTTGGCGGTCTTCTCGTAGTGTTCGCCGGACAGCAGCCAGCGCCGTTCCAGCGCCAGGTCGTCCTGGAACTGCAGCAGGGTGTCGGCGGCCGGCATCAGCCCGCCGGTGAAGAAGTGCCGGCCCATCCAGTTGTCCTCGCCCTGCACCTCGAACGGGTAGGCCAGGTCGCGGTGGCAGAAGATGTGCACGAACAGCCGGCCGCCCGGCACCAGCCACTGGCCGATGCGCGCCAGCAGTTCGCGGTAGTTGCGCATGTGCTCGAACATCTCGATCGACACCACGCGGTCGAAGCTCGCGTGCGGCAGGGTCAGGGTGTTCGCGTCATGGGTGATGACCTCCACGTTGCGCAGCCCGCGCGCGCGGCACTGCGCCTCGATGTGCTCGCGCTGCGGCCGCGAATTGGACACCGCGGTGATGCGCGCGCCGGGATAGTGCTCGGCCATCCACAGGGTCAGCGAACCCCAGCCGCAGCCCAGTTCGAGGATGCGCTGGCGGTCGCGCAACTGCGCGCGTTCGGCGTACAGGTGCAGCATGCGTTCCTCGGCCGCGTCCAGGTCCTGGGTGCCGGCGTCCCAGTAGCAACTGCTGTACTTCAGGCGCTTGCCCAGGCACAGCTCGAAGAAGCGCGGCGGCAGTTCGTAATGCTGGCGGTTGGCGGCATCGGTCTCGATCGCGATGGCGCTGCCGCGCAGGGCCTCGACGAAGGCGCGCTGGCGTTCCCAGGCCGCGTCGGCGCCGCCGCTGCGCTCATCGCGCAGGCGCTGCGTGCACAGCTTGCGCATTGCGGCGCGCAGCAACGCATCGGGCAGCAGGCCGGATTCGGCCACGCGCGTGGCCAGCGGTTCGGCCGGCAGCGCGGGCGCAGGCGAAGGGGCGAGGGTGCTGGACATCGGGCAATCTCCTGGAAGCGGGGTCATTGCCGTGGCGGCAACGGAAAGAAGGCGCTGGTGCTGCGCTGGTAGTCGGCGTAGTCCTGGCCGCGCGAGCGCAGCGCCTGTTGTTCGGTATAGGGAATGCCGGTGACGCGGTACAGGAACGCGAACATCAGCAGCGGCCCCAGCGCGGCGATGCCGACCCACAGCGCGCCGCTGCCCACCGCCAGGAACACGTAGGCGAACCAGTGCACGAACTCGAAGAAATAGTTCGGATGCCGCGAGTAGCGCCACAGGCCGCGGCGGCAGGTCTTGCCCTTGTTGCCCGGATCGGCGCGGAAGGCGGCCAGCTGGCGGTCGGCCAGGCTTTCCCCGCCCACCGCCAGCAGCCAGGTCGCCAGCGCCAGCGTGGTCCACACACTCCATTGCGGCAGCGGAGCGTGCGCGGCGATCGACAGCGGCACCGCGAACAGCACCACCACCAGCGCCTGGCCGAGGAAGAACAGCAGGAAGCGACGCTGGTCGCCGTGCCAGTGTTCGCGCAGCGCGCGATAGCGGCCGTCCTCGTGCGCATCGCCGAACACGCGCACGCCCAGGTGCCAGGCCAGGCGCGCGCCCCACAGGCCGCCCATCGCCGCGGTCAGCACACGCGGCAGCGTCGCGCCGTCGGCACGCCAGGCGCAGTACAGCGCGGCCAGCGCCATGCATGCCGCCCACAGCACATCGACCACGCCGGCGTTGCCGCTGCGCCGCTGCCAGGCCCAGCCGGCGAGCATGACCAGCGCAGTGAACGCACCCACGTGCAGCAGCGGCCAGGCGTTCATGGCGCGGCGCCTGCGATGCGTGGCGCGGGCTGCGCGGTCGCGGACAACCGCCGCGTCGCCACGCTCAGCACGGCCAGCGCCGCGGCCCAGGCCAACGCCAGCGCGAGCACGGGGTGCAGCAGCGGCGCACTCAGCGTCACCGCCTGCCAGCCGCGCGCGGCCAGCACGTAGCCGAGCGGGCCGAACACCGCGCCGAACAGCGCCGCGCGCCACGGGTGTCGCATGACCCAGGCCAGCGAATGGTTGAAGGTCAGTGCGAAGCCGGCCCACAGCGCCAGGATCCATAGCGGCGCCCACGGCGCCGGCGGCAGCGCCGCGGCGTAGCGTACCCAGCCGCCCGCGGCCAGCACGGTATCGACGCCGGCACCGAGCAGCAGCGCCAGCGCCATCAGCGCCGCATCGCCGCGCGCGCGGCGGCGCGGCTGCAACTGGTACAGCGCGAACAGCGCCAGCGCCGCCGGGCCGGCCCAGGCCAGCCCGTGCCCGGCGCCCATCACGGCCGCCAGCCACAGCAGCTGCAGCGCGACGTAGTTGGCGAGGTTGCTCATGCGTCGCCTGCCAACGCCGGCGCAAACTGCGCCGGGCGCGCGCCCGGCTTGCTTAGCCACAGGTGCACGTCGCCGATCGAGCGCTCCAGGAAGCCGCCCTCGCAATAGGCCAGGTAGAACTCCCACATGCGGATGAAACGCTCGTCGTAGCCCAGCGCGCGCACCTGCGGCAACTTGGCCATGAAACGCTGGCGCCAGGCGCGCAGGGTCAGCGCATAGCTGGGGCCGATGTCTTCCAGGTTGAACAGGCGCAGGTCGCTGGCCCGCGCGATCGCGCCGGTCATCGCCGCCACCGAGGGAATGAAGCTGCCGGGGAAGATGTGGCGCTTGATGAAATCCACCGATTTCAGCGCCTGCGCGTAGCGGTGGTCCTCGATGGTGATGGCCTGGATCAGCGCCTGGCCGTCGTCCTTGAGCAGGCTGCCGACCTTGCCGAAATAGGTGTCCAGGTATTGGTGGCCGATCGCCTCGATCATCTCGATCGAGACCAGCCGGTCGTAGCGGCCGTCGAGGTCGCGGTAGTCGCGCAACAGCACCTCGACCCGATCGGACACGCCGGCCGCGTCCACGCGCTGGCGGGCCAGTTCGTACTGCTCGCGCGAGATCGTCGTGGTGGTAACGCGGCAGCCGTGATGTCTGGCGGCATGCAGCGCGAAACCGCCCCAGCCGGTGCCGATCTCGACCACATGGTGGTGCGGCTGCAGGTCGAGCTTGGCGCAGATGCGCTGCAGCTTGCGCTCGGCGGCGCGCTCCAGCGCGGCGTCGCCGAGCGCGGCGTCGTCATCGCGGAAGATCGCCGAGGAATACATCAGGTTGCGGTCCAGGAACAGTTCGAACAGCGGGTTGCCCAGGTCGTAGTGCGCGGCGATGTTGCGGCGGCTGCCGGCGCGGGTGTTGCGCGCCAGCGCGTGCAGGCCGCGCATCGCCATGCCGCCGAGACGGGCCAGGCCGGTCTCCATCGCGTCCAGGCGCTCGCGGTTGCGCACCAGCAGGCGCACCAGCGCGACCAGATCGTCGCATTCCCACAGTCCGTCCATGTACGCCTCGCCGACGCCGACGCTGCCGTTCAGCGCGGCCTGGCGGTAGAAGCGCGGATCGCGGATGCGCAGGTGCGCGTGCAGTGCGCTGTCCGCCTGCGTGGCGCTGCCCAGGGGGGCGCTCCCTGACGTGGCGCTCCCTAACGTGGCGCTCCCTAACGTGGTGATCGCGCCGGCTTCCTCGATGCGCAGCTGGCCGTCGCGCAAGCCGTCGAGCGTGGCCAGCAGGCGCCGCCGCAGCAGGCGGTCGAGACCGCGCAGCGGCGGCGCGGCCGGGGTCAGCGCGACGGAAGCGGAGGAGGGCGCGTGCGGAGCGTTCATCGGCGTTCTCGCGGAAGGGAATGGTCGGGGTGGTCGTGCACCGGATTGCCGCGCAGCCACAGGCGCAACGCCTGCCAGTGGATCTTGGCCACGACCTGCAGGGTCATCGCCGGATAGCGCAGCAGCGCGCGCGCCAGGCTGGCGCCGGAGAGTTCGCGTCGCTGCAGCACCAGCGTGGCGTCGAAGCGCCTGGCCGCCGGCTGCGCATCCAGCACGTCCATGTGCACGCGCAACTGCGCGCCCGGCTCGCTGCAGCGCCATGCGTACTCGTGCGCCATCGCCATGAACGGCGAGACGTGGAAGCGCTTGTCGAAACGCCAGGCATGCACGCTGCCGTGACTGCGCGCGGCGGCCACTGGCAGCACGTAGGCGTGGCGCTGCTTCCACGGCGTGTTGGTGATCTCGGCGACGATGCTGTGCAGGCGCTGCTGCGCGTCGTGGCAGTAGTAGAAGGTGACCGGATTGAAGCAGTGGCCGAAGTAGCGCAGGTGGGTCAGCATGCGCACCGCGCCGAGCGGACGTTCGCCGCAGTGCTGCTGCACGCGGTCGCGCACGGCTTCGTCCAGCGGCTGCGCCGGATCGCCGAGGTAGTCGCTGCGGCGGAATTCGACCAGGTTGCGGCGGCCGACCGACCACAGCCAGCGCCGCGCGAACACCTGCTCGAGTTCGGCCAAGTCCAGGTACATCAGGAAGATCGGATAGCGGAACGCCAGCGGCTTGGGCGCATGGCGGCGGTGCCGGACCCAGCCGCAGTAGAGCGCGCTATGCAGCCCGCGCTTGGTCGTGCCCGCCGCCGCCGGCGTTGTCGAGACGGCGCCAGCCGGCGGGGCGGACACGGTAGCGCTGCGCAGCAGATTCATGGCCAGGGTACCCCTAGCCCGGCGGCGACGTCGACCGCGCTGCGCAGACCGTCCTCGTGGAAGCCGAAGCCCCAACCGGCGCCGGCGAACCAGGTGCCGCGCTGGCCCTGGATCTCGCCCTTGCGCGCCTGCGCGGCGACCGAAGCGTGGGTTTGCAGCGGGTGCCGGTAGCGCATGCGCCGCAGCACCTTGGCCGGATCGATGTCGTCGCTGCGGTTGAGGCTGACGATGAACGGCTGCGGCGAGGCGATCGACTGCAGCGCGTTCATCCAGTAGCTGACCGTGCATGGCGCGTCCGGATCGGCCGGCACGTGCGCGTTCCAGGCGGCCCAGGCGCGGCGGTTACGCGGCAGCACGCGCGCATCGGTGTGCAGCACGGTGTCGTTGTCCTGGTAGGCGATCGCGCCGAGGATCTCGCGCTCTGCGGCGCTGGCGTCGTTGAGCAGGCGCAGGGCGTCGTCCGCGTGGCAGGCCAGCACCACGTGATCGTAGTGCTGCGCATTGGCATCGCTGTCGGCCTCGGTCAGCACCGATACGCCCTGCGACAGCCGCTGCACCGAACGCACCGGCGTGCCGATGCGCTCGTGCACCCGCCAGCGGCTGCGCAGCGCGCGCACGTAGCTGTTGGAGCCGCCTTGCACCACTTGCCACTGCGGCCGGCCGCTGATCTGCAGCATGTGATGGTTGGCCATGAAGCCGATCAGCTGGCGCATCGGGAACTGCAGGATCCGCTGCGACGGCGAAGACCACAGCGCCGACGCCATCGGCACCAGGTGCGCGTCGCGGAACACGTCCGAATAGCCATGTCGCTGCAGGAATTCGCCCAGCGTCAGCTGCGCCTGCGCGGCATCGGCCAGCACCTGCGGCGCCTGCCGGTAGAAGCGGCGCAGATCGCCCAGCATGCGCCAGAAGCGCGGGCTGGCCAGGTTGCCGGGCTGGCAGAACAGGCCGCCGAGACTGCCTGCGTTGTATTCCAGGCCGCTGCGCGCTTCGTGTACCGAAAAGCTCATCGTGGTCGGTTGCGCGGCCACGCCGAGCTGCGCGAACAGTTTGCTCAGCAGCGGATAGTGCTGAGGGTTGAACACGATGAAGCCGCTGTCCACCGCGTACTCCACGCCGCCCAGTTCGATCGCATGGGTATGGGTGTGCCCGCCGAAGTAATTGGCGGCCTCGTACAGGGTGACCTCGTGCCGTTGCGACAGCAGCCAGGCCGAGCCCAGCCCGGCGATGCCCGAGCCCACTACCGCGATGCGGCTCATCGTGCGCGCGCCTGCGCCCGTACCAGCCCTGCCGGTAACGGCCGCAACTGGCGGATCAGGCCGGTCCACGACAGCGCCTTCAGGCCATACCAGGTCAGGTCGATTTCCCACCAGCGGAAGCCTTGCCGCGCCGCGCCGGGGAAGAAGTGGTGATTGTTGTGCCAGCCCTCGCCGAAGGTCAGCAGTGCCAGCCAGGCGTTGTTGCGGCTGTCGTCGCGGGTGTCGAAGCGGCGGCTGCCGAAGCGGTGCGCCAGCGAGTTGATGGTGAAGGTGGCATGGAACAGCGCCACGGTGGAGACGAAGAAGCCCCACACCAGCAGTTGCGGTCCGTCGGTGCCGAGTTGCGGATGGTGGCGTTGCAGCCAGCCGCCGAGCAGGAACAGCGCCAGCGCCAGCAGCACCGGCAGCAGCAGGTCGAAGCGGTCGAGGAAGCGCAGTTCCGGGAAGCGGCGCAGATCCGGGATCGCCTCCCAGTCGGTACGGAAGCCGCGCGGGGTCAGGAACCAGCCGCTGTGGCTCCACCAGAAACCGTGTTGCCGCGGCGAATGCGGGTCGGCCGGGGTATCGGTGTGGCGATGGTGGTTGCGGTGGTGCGCGGCCCACCACAGCGGCCCGCGCTGCACGCAGGTCGCGCCGAGCGCGGCGAACAGGAACTGCACCACGCGCGAGGTCTTGAACGCGCGGTGCGCGAAGTAGCGGTGGTAGAAACCGGTGAGCGCGAACATGCGCACGGCGTACATCGCCACCGCCATGCCCACTGCGAACCACGACGCGCCGACCCAGAACACGCCCAGGCAGGCCAGGTGCAGGGCGAAATAGGGCGCGGCGCGCAGCCAGTCGATGCGATCGGCGCGGGCCTCGTCCAGTTCGATCTCCGCGCCGGTGTCGAACCAGCGCCGCAACGTGCGCGCCACGCCGCCGCGGCGCGCGGGCGCCTCGGCAGGCGCAGCGGTGGGTTCACGGGGCTGGTCCGGAACGGGGCTTGGCACAAGCGCATCTCGTGGGGATTCGGATAGCGATACGGACAAAACCGGAAGACGGATGCACTCGCGTCGCGGCGTCTGTGCGCGCTGCGGCCGGCATCGATGGCCGGCCACGGCAGCGCATGCGGTCGCCGCTAGCGGCGGCGTCCACGCAGGTCGAATCGTCGGAGGATCAGGCTGCCCGGCGCATGCGCGACGGCTGCGGCGATGCTGCCTGCGCGCGAGTGGTGGCCGGGTGAACGTGCGGGTTCGCGGTGCTTCTGATGATCACGCGCAGCGCGAGCGCCGAGCGTGTCACCGACACACGGCGCTCAAGCCCCTCTCCCACCGGGAGAGGGGTTGGGGTGAGGGTGCGTCGGCACGGCCAGGCTGGCGCATCTGGATGTGTGAGGCTTCGCCCGTACCCTCATCCGCCCCTTCGGGGCACCTTCTCCCGCAGGAAGAAGGGAGGTGCGCAGTCTGCGTTGCATTGTCTACGAGCCGCAGTAGCCCCCTCTCCCGCCGGGAGAAGAGTTGGGGTGAGGGTACGTCGGTACGGACAGGCGGGCGCATCTGGATCTGTGAGGCTTCGCCCGTCCCCTCATCCGCCCCTTCGGGGCACCTTCTCCCGCAGGAAGAAGGGAGGTGCGCAGTCTGCGTTGCTGCGCAGTCTGCGTTGCATTGTCTACGAGCCGCAGTAGCCCCTCTCCCGCCGGGAGAGGGGTTGGGGTGAGGGTACGTCGGCACGGACAGGCTGGCGCGTCTGGATCTTTGAGGCTTCGCCCGTACCCTCATCCGCCCCTTCGGGGCACCTTCTCCCGCAGGGAGAAGGGAGGTGCGCAGTCTGCGTTGCATTGTCTGCGAGCCGCAGTAGCCCCTCTCCCACCGGGAGAGGGTTGGGGTGAGGGTACGTCGGCACGGGCAGGCGGGCGCGTCTGGATCTTTGAGGCTTCGCCCATACCCTCATCCGCCCCTTCGGGGCACCTTCTCCTGCAGGGAGAAGGAACAGCTGGCGCCGCGGCGGCCTGGCTACGGCGCCAGGCGCAGCGTGCTGATACCGCCCTTTGCCACGATTGGACCGGTGGCGACGCCGCCGGGCGCGCCGCCGGGTGGTTCCATCGTCACCGCCAGCAAGGCGCCGTCGCTGAGCAACGGCATCAGCGCGTCGGGAATGCGCGCCGCGCGCGCCTGCGCGTCGTCGAACACGCCCATCGAGCGCGCCTTGCCGTCGGCCGGGATCAGCCACAGCTCCGGCACGCGCGCGGGATCGCGGCTGCCGGCCAGCGGGGTCAGGGTGATGCGCTTCTTGTCGGCGTCCATCAGCACCACGTAGCCGGGCTTGCCGTCGTCCTGCATCAGCGTCGAGGTCATCGCGATGCCGGTGTCGGCTGGCGCCGTGGCGACCGGCGGGGTGGGCGTTTGCGGCGGGAGCGGCTGCCGCGCGACCATCAGCGTGAGCATGCACGCCGCTGCGGTGGCGAAACCGCCGGCGCTCAGCCAACGCCAGGTGCGCACGCTTTCCCAGAAGCCAGGCGATGCCGTCGGCGCGCGCGGCACCGGCGCATCCAGGCCGAGCGATGCGCGGATGCGCACCCACACGCGCTCCGGCACCGCGACCGGCGCGATCTCGTCGGCCAGCGGCATCAGGTGCTTCTGCCATTGCGTCACCGCCGCGGCGAACTCGGCGTCGGCGTCGATGCGTTGTTCGGCGGCGCGGCGTTCGCTTGCATCGAGCACGCCAAGCACGTATTCGCCGGCCAGCACGTCGCGCGGCGGCGGGGTTTCCTGCGGATCGGGCACGGATGCGTTCATCGTTCCAGGCACGCCTTCAGCTTGGCCAGACCACGCCGGATCCAACTCTTGACCGTGCCCAATGGCGTTCCGCTGCGGTGAGCCAGTTCCTCGTAGGTGATGCCCTCGAAGAACGCGGTGCGGATCAGGTCGCCGCGCGGCGGCTCCAGTTCGCCCATGCACACGTCCAGGCGCCGTCCGGCGACGCGCCACTCGGTCTCGGCCAGCGGGTCGCGGCCGTCGTCGTGCAGTTCGCCGGCGTCGTCGAGCGCCACGGATTGACGCGCCGGCGCGCGCGCGCGCAGGTAGTCGATGGCCTTGTTGCGCGCGATCATGGTCAGCCAGGTGAGGCCGCGCGCGCGCTGCGGATCGAACTGCGCGGCCTTGCGCCAGACCGAGGTGAACACTTCCTGCAGCACGTCTTCGGCTTCGCCGCGCTGCGGCACGATGCGCAGGCACACGCCGAACAGGCGCGACGACGTGGTGCGGTACAGGCGTTCGAACGCGGCGCTGTCGCCGGCCGCAGTGGCGACCAGCAATTGGCCTGCTTCGTCGTGATCGGGCGTCTCGGTCATGCCGGGGAGCGGTGGCGAAGGTGGCAGCGATGCTACAGGCTTTCGGCGCGCGCGTCGCTCAACGACGCTGCCCGCGCCACAGCGCGAGCGCGGCGAGCAGCAGCGCGATCTCGAACACGGCCAGGCCGGTGGTGGTCGGTCCGACCGGCCACAGCCGCAGCAGGCTGGCGCTGCGGTAGAGCACGATCGGTACGTAGAAGGCGAGCGCCAGCACCAGCCCGTTACGGGTCTGCCCGCTACGGGCGAAATAGCCGAACAGGAACGCCATCCCCAATTGCAGGCCGCCGTAGATGACCAGGTATTCGGACTGCCCGGAGCGGTCCAGGCCGATGTAGCCGACCGCGGCGGCGGTCTGCGCCGGCAACAGCGTGCACCACAGCGCGAGGACTGCGTAGAGCGCAGCGTTGAACCATAGATAGGCCTTGGCCATGGATGTTCCTTGTCGGGAGGTGTGGGGGACCGCTGCATAGGTGTAGCGGCCGCGACGCAGACGGACGTGAAGGTGGCGCCGGCGCGATTCAGCGCGCGGCGCATTGCGCGACCAGGGGTTGCTGCAGCGCCTGGTTCCATGCGGCGGCGTCGGCCTGGCCGCGCAGCCGCTCGGGAAAATCGATGCGCACCTGCGCGTAGCGGCCGCGCGCGTCGCGGACGTTGCCGATGCCGCGGAATTCGAGCAGGCGGCGGTCGTTGCGCGTGTAGGCGACCGCGATATTCGGCAGCACGCCGCCGTACCAGGCGTCCACCGACAGGGTGTAGCGCTGCACGCCGGCGTCGGCCGCCGCGGGCTTGATCTGGAACTCCAGCGTGCGCAGGGCGCTGGGCAACACGAAGGCGACGCGTTGCGGTGTGCCCTGGCTCAGCGCGTCCCAGTGCAGGCGCAGAAAGGCATCGAATCCGGCATCGATCACCTGCGGCGCCGCCGTCGCCGGCAACGGCGCACTGCGTTCCGGCTCGCCGTCTCGCTGGCTGAACATCACCCGGCCGCCACCGGCACGGCGCACGCCTTCGCGGTAGCCGCTGCGCGCGTCGACCAGTTCGAAATCCGGGGCGATGCCGCCGTCGGCGATGCGCTTGCGCGCGAACGGCGTGCCGTCGGCGCAGCGGTACAGCACCAGCCGCGCGCCGTCGTCGCGCACCCAGTGGCTCTCGCGGTACAGCAGTTGCTGGCCGTTCGGCGCATAGGCCAGGCCGTCGTAGTGCAGCATCGCCCGCGCCGGGGCGGCGACGCCCAGCGCGGCCAGGCACGCAGCGGCGGCCAGCGGCAGGCGCGCGCGGGCGAGGGGGGACGTGGCGATCGGCATGGGCATGCGTGGCGCTTCCGCGAAACGGTGACAGCTGGCAATACGCAGCGGACGCCGATCCGGATGCGCTGAAGGTCGGCCGATGCCGGGCGCCAGGGCGCGTCGTCCAGTCCGGGCAGGCCGCGTCAGGTCACGCGGTGCGGGGCGGTGACTGTCCCGGCAAGCCCGGCGCAGGAGCGCTCCGGCGCCCGCGCGGTGCTGCAGCTGCTCGCGGGCGTGGACACATGTTCATCCCACTTGCTTGCCCCATGCATGCGCAAGCGTGGCGCGATCTGCGCGGGGGCGGATCGCGCGCCTAGACCGGGCGCAGCTCGATGCAGTCCACCGGGCAGGCCGGCACGCACAGCTCGCAGCCGGTGCACAGCGGCGCCAGCACCGTGTGCATGTGCTTGGCGCCGCCGACGATGGCGTCCACCGGGCAGGCCTGGATGCATTTGGTGCAGCCGATGCAGTCGGCCTCGATCACGAACGCCACCTGCGGCGGCGTGTGCGTGCCGCGGCCGCGGTCGTAGGGCAGCGGCACCGTGCCCAGTACGCGCGCCAGCGCCCGCGCACCGGCATCGCCACCGGGCGGGCAACGGTCCACCTGCGCCGCGCCGCGCGCCATCGCCTCAGCGTACGGGCGGCAGCCATCGAAGCCGCACTGGCCGCATTGGGTCTGCGGCAGCAGGCGATCGAGGCGTTCCAGCAGAGTGTCGTGGGCGGGCTTCATGGCGGATTCGGCGCGTCGGATGCGGCGCGCTGCAGGGCGAGGGTCAGACGATGCGGCGTCCGCCGTACCAGCGCTCGTGGGCCAGCGCCAGCATCGGCCGGTCTTCGCGACTGTCGCCGTAGGCGTAGACGCGCGGATAGGCGGCCACATCGTAGCGCGCGCGGATCAGCCGCGCTTTGTGCGGTCCGCAATCGCCATCGGCATAGCGCCCGGTCAACTGGCCGTCGCGCGCTTCCAGGCGGTTGCAGATCAGCTCCAGCCCGTGCTGTTCGCACCAGGGCTGCAGGTACAGGTCCAGCGACGCGGACACCAGCACCACGCGGTCGCCCTGCGCGCGATGCCAGGCGATGCGCTGCATCATCTCCGGCCGCAGCAGCGTCGGCAGCACCTCGTGCGCATACGCCCGGGCGTGCGCGGCGATCTCTTCTACGGCCCGGCCGGCGAACACGATCCGCGTGACCCGCCTGCGGATCGCCTGCGCCGACACCAGGCCCAGCCGATACCCGGCCAGCCACGGCCCCACCGACCACTTCGCCCGCGCCAGCTGCCGCGGCGTGGCGACGCGACGCAGGAACCGCGAATAGGTATCGGTGGTGGTGACTGTGTGGTCGAAGTCGAAAAGAGCAAGGGATTGGGGATTCGGCATTGGGGATTCGCAAAGCGCGTCATGGAGCGGATCGGGCAAGGGATCCGCTTCAACGAATCCCCAATCCCCAATCCCGGCATTCAACGCACCGGCATCCCCGGCTGCGCGCCGCTGTCGGCGTCGAGCAGCGCCAGCGCGCCGCCGTCGAAGCCGGCCGACAGGATCATGCCTTCGCTCAGGCCGAAGCGCATCTTGCGCGGGGCTAGGTTGGCGATGAACACCACGCTGCGGCCGACCAGTTTTTCCGGCTCGGCGTAGCTGCCGCGGATGCCGGAGAAGATCTGCCGCTTGCCCAGTTCGCCGGCGTCCAGTTCGAAACGCAGCAGCTTGTCCGAACCCTCGACGAATTCGCAGACCAGCACCTTGCCGATGCGCAGGTCGAGCTTGGCGAAATCGTCGATGCCGATTAGGCCGGGATTGGGGAGTGGGGATTCGGGATTCGCGGCGGCTTTCGCTTCGGTCTTGGCCGGCGCCGGCTTGGCGGCGGGCGCGGGGGCGAGGGTGTCCTTGGAGGCGTCGGTCATGGCGTCGATCAGTTTGGGGTCGATTCGGGTGAACAGCGGGGTGTAGGACTGGATGACGTGCGCCAGCAGCGGCGCGTCGAGATCTTCCCAGGCGGTGAGCGGCGCGGACAGGAAGGCTTCGGCCTCGGCGCTGGTGCGCGGCAGCACCGGCTTCAGCGCGCCGGCCAGCACCCGGAACAGGTTCAGGCCCTGCGTGCACACCGCCTGCAACTGCGCGTCGGCGCCGTCCTGCTTGGCGATCACCCACGGCTTGTGTTCGTCGATGTACTTGTTGGCCTCGTCGGCCAGGGCCATGGTCTGGCGGATCGCGCTGGCCGCGTCGTTGCGCTCGTAGGCGTCGCGGATCGGCGCCAGCGCGGCGGCGAAGCGCGCGTACTGCGCCGGGTCCGGCAGCGCATCGGCCAGCCGGCCGCCGAAGCGCTTGTCGATGAAGCCGGCGCAGCGGCTGGCCAGGTTGACGAACTTGCCGACCAGGTCGGCATTGACCCGCGCCACGAAGTCGCCCAGGTTCAGGTCCAGATCGTCCACGCCGCCGGAGGACTTGGCGGCGAAGTAGTAGCGCAGCGCTTCCGGCTCCAGGCCCACGTCCAGGTAGGTGCGCGCCATCACGAAGGTGCCGCGCGACTTGGACATCTTCGCGCCGTCCACCATCAGGTAGCCGTTGACGTGCAGCCGGGTCGGCGCGCGGTGGCCGGTGCCGTGCAGCACCGCCGGCCAGAACAGGCCGTGGAAGTTGACGATGTCCTTGCCGATGAAATGGTGCAGTTCGGTGGCGGTGCCGGCGGCCAGGTGCGGTTCGAACGCTTCGCCCAGGCTCGCGCACAGGGTCTGGAAGCTGCTCAGGTAGCCGATCGGCGCGTCCAGCCACACGTAGAAGTACTTGCCCGGCTGGCCGGGGATCTCGAAGCCGAAGTACGGCGCGTCGCGCGAGATGTCCCAGGCGCGCAGCCCGCCCTCGCTGTCCAGCCACTCCATCAGCTTGGCCTTGACCCCGGGCAGGGCCACGTCGCCGGCCAGCCATTCGCGCAGGAAGCCGTCGAAGCGGCCGACCTCGAAGAAGAAGTGCTCCGAGTCGCGCAATTCCGGAGTGGCGCCGGAGATCACCGACTTCGGCTCCTTCAGCTCGGTCGGCGCATAGGTGGCGCCGCAGACTTCGCAGTTGTCGCCGTACTGGTCGGCGCTGCCGCAGTTGGGACAGATGCCCTTGATGTAGCGGTCGGGCAGGAACATGCCCTTGGCCGGATCGTAGAACTGCGCCACCGAGCGCCGCGCGATGTGGCCGCCGGCCTCGAGTTTGGCGTAGAACGCCTCGGTCAGCGCGCGGTTGGCGGCCGAGTTGGTCGAGTCGTAATGGTCGAAGGCCACGCCGAACGCGGCGAAATCGCGCTCGTGGCTGGCCTGGATGTTGGCGATGAAGTTCTCCGGGGTGACCCCGGCCTTCTCCGCGGCGAGCATGATCGGCGTGCCGTGGGTGTCGTCGGCGCAGACGAACCAGGTGCGGTCGCCGCGCAGCCGCCGCGCGCGCACCCAGATGTCGGCCTGGATATAGCCGACCAGATGGCCCAGGTGCAGCGGACCATTGGCATAGGGCAGGGCGGTGGTGACGAGAGCGGTGCGGGTCATGGCGAACGGCGATCCTGGGGGATCGCGATTATCGCACTAGTCTGGAAAGCCGGGATTGGGGATTCGGGATTGGAGATATCCCAGTACCTGCAGGGGCGTAGTAGCTGCCTGCAAAAAAAGGGGCGCCCGAAGGCGCCCCGTTTTTACCAATCCCGAATCCCGAATGCCGAATCCCGGCTCTTCACTCCCTGATCCAGGTCTGCGTCCGCCCCAGCGCCTCGATGCCGATATAGCCGCGCATCTGCAGCTTCTTGCCGCCGTCGGTGAGGGTGACCTTGGCCTTGTAGGTCTTGCCCTTGGCCGGGTCCAGCACCGAACCGCCGCTCCACACCGCGGTGCCGTCCGGCTTCAGTCCCCACAGGATGGTCATGCCCTTGATCGGCTTGCCTTTCTGCGCGCCGTCGCACTTGTCGCACATCGGGTTCGGGCCGTGGTTGGACTGCAGGATCTCGACGACCTTGCCGCTCAGCGTGCCGTTGCCGGCCTGCTCGATCTGCACGATGGACTTGGGCTTGCCGGTTTCGTCGTCGATGGTCTGCCAGCGGCCGACCGGCGAGGTGTCGGCGGCCTGCGCGACGAACGCGGCCACGCTCAGCGGCAGGGCCAGCAGCAGGGTCTTGAAGGTGGTGCGCATGTGTCCCCTCCCAGGGTGTGTGCGAAGCGGCCGGCGCGATGCCGACCTGGAGCCGACTGTATACCCAAGCGTATGGTGCTGGGAATCGCCGGACGCGGGCGGTTCAGCGAGTCGGCAGCGCTGCCGGGCCGGCGGCTGGCGGCGCCGCGCGATCCGGGCCGCGGCGCGAGGGGTCCCGGCTGGCCGGCGGCGTACCCGCCGCCGCCGAAGCGGCAGCCCTGGCTATTGCAGCGTCACCTGCTTGCGGTTGTCGTCCGAGACCCGGTCGATCAGCTTGTTGTACGGATCGAAGCCGGCTTCGCTGGGCAAGCGCTCCACGGTCACCGTGATCGTCGGCGCGGCGGTGGTCACGTGCAGGCGCTGCAGGTACAGCACCTTCTCGTCGCGTTCCTTGCCCGATGGTCCCTTGGCGAAGACGCCGACCTCGATCCAGTCGTCCAGCGCGCCGTCGCGCTCCTTGCCCTTGCCGTCCACGTAGTGCTTGGCGGCGTGCAACTGCAGGGTCACGTCGTAGCGGCCATCGGCACGCTTGCGCGCGGTCGCCGCTTCGACCCGGTTGTCGTAGAAGGTGATCTTCTCGAACAGGTCGGTGATCAGCGCCTGCTGCTCGGGGCGCGCCTCGGCGCGGATGAACTGCAGCAGCTCGGCCGACGTGGTGTAAGGCGGCTGCTGGAAGGCCTTTGCCAGCAGGAATTTGTGCAAGGCGCGGTTCAGCGCCTGCTCGCCGATCTCCTCGCGCAGCCGGTAGAACACCAGCGAGCCCTTGCGGTAGTGGATGTACTGCTGATTCTCCACGCGGTACAGCGGCAGCTCCTCCAGGCTCTCGCCGCCGCGTCCGCTCAGGTAGCGGTCCAGTTCGTACTTCAGGAAGCGGCGCATGTGCGCGCGCCCGTACTCCTGCTCCATCACCATCAGCGCCGAGTATTGCGCCAGCGATTCGGACAGCATCGTCGCGCCCTGCACGTTGGCGCCGATCACCTGGTGCGCCCACCACTGGTGCGCCACTTCGTGCGCGGTGACGTAGAACACGTAGTCGATGTCGTCCGGGTCGCGCAGGTCGGCGATGAAGCCGATCGACTCCGAGTACGGGATGGTGTTGGCGAAGGACTGGGCGAAGCTCTGGTAGCCGGGGAACTCGATGATGCGTACCTGATGATGCTGGTACGGGGTGAAGTGCTGCTCGTAGTAGGCCAGCGACTTCTGCACGCCCTCGATCATGCGCTGCACGTTGTACGGATGCTTGGCGTCGTAGTAGACCTCGATCGGGATGTCCTTGTAGCGCGCCTTCTTCACCTGCCAGCGTGCCGACAGGTAGGCATAGAAATTCAGCATCGGCCGGTCCATCGCGTAACTGAAGCAACGCCGGCCCTGGCGGCTGAATTCCTTCTGCAGATAGCCGGGCGCCAGTGCGATCTGATCCGGCGCGGTGCAGATGGTGGTGGCGAAATCGATCCAGTCGGCATCGTCGCTGATATAGGTGTTGGCGCGCGCGGCCTGGTCCTCGAGCTTGGGCATGCGCGTGGGCTCGCCGAGCCCGCGCTTGCGGCGCTCGTTGCGGTCCTCGATCTGCTGCCGTTCGTTGTAGCCGAACCACGGCAGCATGCTGCTGTTGAAGAAGCTGCCGTTGCCCACGATCTCGCTCTGCGCCTGGCGCACGGTGAGCCCGTGCGGGTGGCGATCGACACGGAAGCGGAACGTGCGCTGCTCGCCGGGCTGCAGCGGCGTGGTCAGCCGGTAGATGCGATAGCCCAGCGTCTTGTCGTGCTTGACCAGGGTCTGCCCGCCCAGGTCCACCGCGACCAGGGTGTCGTCGCCGTCCTCGCCACTCATGCCCAGGTGCACGTCGCCGATCGGCGTGGCGTGGGTATTGCGTACGGTCCAGGTGGCATCCACCACGACCGACTGCGTTTCCGGGTGCAGATCGACCTGGTTGGACACGGCGACGATGCGCGGCTGCGGCAGGTCCTTGTACTTGCGGTAGTCGCGCTCGTAGCGGGCCTGCAGGTCCAGTTCCTGGTCGGGCGAGCGGAAGGTGTTGTAGACGTTGGTGTTCCAGTAGATCCAGCCGCCGACCGCGGCGAACGCCAGCAGCGACAGCGCGGCCGCGACCCCGGCGCCGCCGCGCAGGCGCTGCCGTGCCAGCCGCAGCCGCTGGCGCGGTCCGTGGCCGACGCCGCGCGGCCAGAACGCGGCCGCCAGCAACAGCAAGGTCAGCAGGAACAGGCCCCAGTAGCCCTGCAGCCACAGCTGCCCAGGCAGGAAGTGGCCGAAGCCGTTCATGTCCGAATACGGCGCATTCGGCCAACTGCCGAAGTTGTACAGGCTCTGCGTATAGTCGAGCATCGACAGCGCCACCTGCCCGATCAGCAGCAGGATCAGCAGCGCATAGCCGAGGAACTTGTTGTTGCTCAGCACCTGCAGCACCAGCGCCATGCCGCCCATCAGCACGTAGAACACCGAGCCCAGCGCCAGCGTCTTCAGGTACAGCAGCGGTTCGATCTGGGTATAGCCCTTGCCCAACTGCACCGCGATCGAGGCCAGCGCGCCAACCGCCTGGAACGTTGCGATCACCGCGATCAGGGTCAACAGCTTGCCCAGCAGCGGCACCCAGTTCGGGACCGGCATCGCATCGGTGATGCCGTCGATGCGCACGCCGCGTTCCTTCCACACCAGTTCGCCGGCGTAGAACAGCACGATGATCACCAGCAGGAAGCTGTAGCTGTTCTGCAGTCCCTGCAACATGATCGAGGTCACCGGCCAGATGTCGGTGCCGTAGTAGGTGCCGCCGAACAAGGCCTGCGGCACGAAGTTGGCGATGCCGAGCAGCAGCAGGACCACGAACGGCGCGCTGCGGAACACGCCCAGGGTGTCGAAGCGCACCTGCCGCAGCAGTTGCCGCCAGCCGGCGCCGGTTTGCGCGAAAGGGACGACTGCCGGCAGTCGCACGGCGCGCGCAGCGGTCGCGGCTGCAGCCATGGGCGCCGCGACAACCGGCGGTGGCGGCTTGCGGCCGAAACGGCGGCGGGTACCGCTGCGTTCGGTGCGGAACAGGGCGAAGGTCGCCGCGAACAGCAGCACCGACACGCCCAGCCACAGCCCACGGTTGGCCAGCAGATAGCCGCCGAGTTCGGGCAGGTTGTGGTTGCGCTCTTCCGCCGACCAGTAGCGCAGCGTCTGCGCCAGCGCGCGGATGCCGAGCGGTTCGGACAGGGTGGCCGCCCAGACGTTGTCCAGGTCGGCCAGCACCGCGCGGCTGACCCCGTACAGCACCAGGAACACGATGACGCCGACATACACCCACAGGATGTTGCGCGCGGTCACCGCCAGCAGCGACAACAGTGCGGTGGCGAACAGCACATTCGGCAGCACCATCACCGCCAGCGTCCACAGGTAGGACGAGACGGCCACCGGCCCCAGCCGGACCGGGTCGATCCATGGCATGAACTGGGCGATGAAGATGCCGAACGCAATGACCAGGTACATCACCATGCAGGCCAGCAAGGCCGCGCCGATGCGTCCGAGCAGATAGTCGCGGCGCCTTACCGGGCTGGAGAACACCAGTTCGGCGGTGCCCAGCTCGAAGTCGCGCAGCAGCGCATTGCTGACGAACAGCGTGGCCACCAGCAGGCCGACCAGGGTGAACACGGTCATCATCGTGGCGACGACCGAGGGCGCATTGCGGTGGACGTTGCCGATGCCGCCGCCGATCTGCACCGCGTCGCTGGAGCTGGCGCCGAAGGCGAGCAGGGCGAGCAGCGCGGCCAGCAGCCACAGCAGGGGAGAACGCAGCTGCTCGCGCAGCTCGAAGCGCAGGAAAGCCAGGATCATGGTCGTCGCTCCGTCAGGCGGCCCGCGCCTGCTGGCGCAGGCGCTGGAAATACACGTCCTCGAGGTCGGGCGAGACCGGTTCGAAGCCCGCTTCCGGGCACTCGGCGCTGAACACATGGATCACCGGGCTGCCGGCCACCAGCCGGGTCGACAGCACGGTGAAGCGCGCTTCGTACTCCGCCAGCGCGCTCTTGGGCACCTGCTTGCGCCAGACCTGCTGGCTGAGCGTGGCGATGGCGTCGGTGGGGCGGCCGGTCAGCAGGACCTGGCCCTTGTTCATGATCGCCATCGCCGGGCACAGGTCGGTGACGTCTTCGACGATGTGGGTGGACAGGATCACCACCACGTTCTCGCCGATTTCGGCCAGCAGGTTGAGGAAGCGGTTGCGTTCCTCCGGATCCAGGCCGGCGGTGGGTTCGTCGACGATGACCAACTGCGGATTGCCGAGCAGCGCCTGGGCGATGCCGAAGCGCTGGCGCATGCCGCCGGAATAGGTGCCCAGCTTGCGCTTGCGCGCGTCCCACAGGTTGACCTGCTGCAGCAGTCCCTCGACCAGCTCCTTGCGCTGGCGGCGCTCGGTGAGTCCTTTCAGCACTGCGAAATGGTCGAGCAGGTCCAGCGCGCTGACCTTGGGATAGACGCCGAAATCCTGCGGCAGGTAGCCGAGCTTGCGCCGCAGCGCGTCCTTGTCGCGCAGCACATCGATCGTCTGGCCATCGGCGGTGGTGAGCGTGGCGCTGCCGGAATCTGCTTCCTGCAGCGTGGCCAGGGTGCGCATCAACGAGGACTTGCCGGCGCCGTTGGGGCCGAGCAGGCCGAACATGCCGCGCGGGATGTCCAGGGTCACGCCCTTGAGCGCATGGACGCCATTGGCGTAGGTCTTGGACAGCTCGCGGATCTGCAGCATGGCGTACCTTCCCCTGGTCGATATCCGATTGTTGGTGCGATCGTGCGCTGCCGCATGCGCCGGAAGTCATTGCCATCGGCGACGCTGCGTGCCGGCGAGCGCGCCTGCGGGTGGATGTGCGACAGGGCCGGACCGCCCGGGCATGGCGCCGCTCAGCCGGTCTCGTACAGCTCCAGCGGCAGGTCGTCCGGGTCGGCGAAGAAGGTGAAGCGGCGCCCGGTGTATTCGTCGATGCGGATCGGCTCGGTCACCACGCCGTGCGCCTGCAGATGGGCGACGGCGGCGTCCAGGTCGGCCACGCGCAGCGCCAGGTGGCGCAGGCCGCAGGCTTCCGGACGGCTGGGCCGCGGCGGTGGCGCGGGGAACGAGAACAGTTCGATCTGGGTGCCGTCGGGCAGGGCCAGGTCCAGCTTCCAGGAGTCGCGCGCGTCGCGGTAGACCTCGGCGATCACGCGCAGGCCGAGGATGCGGCAGTAGAAATCCTTCGAGCGGGCGTAGTCGGAGGCGATGATCGCCACGTGGTGCACGCCGCGCAGGGTCAGGCTCATCGGCACAGCGCCTGGCCGAACTGCAGCAGGTGGCCGTCCGCATCGTGGATCGCGAACTCGCGCATGCCGTAGGCGAAATCCTCGAGCGGATAGGCGATGCGCGCGCGCGGCTGCAGCCGCTGCCACCAGGCGTCGACGTCGTCGGTGCGGAAGTACAGCGAGCCGGGAAAACCGGCTACGGCAGTCTCGGTGGTGGCCTGCTGCGCGGCCAGCATCAGCGCCAGCGACCCATGTCGCAGCGAGGCCCAGCCGGCGTCCGCGCCACCGCTGTCGAGACGGAACTCCAGCGTGTCGGTGTAGAACGCCAGCGCCGCGGCAAGGTCGGCGCTGCGCAGCATCGGCGTCAACGCGGTGAACGTCATGCGCTGCTCCGGCAAGGAAGGAAGAGGGTCGGCCATGCGCCGAGCATAGCGCAGCGTCAGGTGTGAGTCTGTGCGATGCGTGGCGCGGGATATGCGTTCGCATACGGCGGCGGTGCCGTCCGCTGCGTGTGCGCAAATGGCGGTGCGCGCGACCGCCCACATTCCGCGCAGCGGCCACCGCCTGACACAATGGCGGCATCACGTTTCGCCGGCGAGGACGCGAGCATGCCGCACAACCCGTTGACCGCGCTGCTGGCCGACGACCGCTGCATCGCGCTCGACGGCGCACTGGCCACCGAGCTGGAGGCGCGCGGTTGCGACCTCGGCGATGCGCTGTGGTCGGCCAAGGTGCTGCTCGAGCAGCCGCAGCTGATCCGCCAGGTGCACCTGGACTATTTCGAAGCCGGCGCGCAATGCGCGATCACCGCCAGCTATCAGGCTACGCCGCTGGGGTTCGCCGCGCGCGGCATCGATCCGGTGCAGTCGCGGCGGCTGATCGTGCTGAGCGCAAAGCTGGCGCTGCAGGCGCGCGACGCGCATCGGGCCGCGCATCCCGAGGCCGGCCCACTGCTGGTCGCCGGCTCGGTGGGGCCGTATGGCGCCTATCTGGCCGACGGTTCGGAATACCGCGGCGACTATGCGCTGCCGCAGGCGCAGATGCTGGACTTCCACCGCCCGCGCATCGCCGCGCTGGTCGACGCGGGCGTGGACCTGCTGGCCTGCGAGACGCAGCCGTCGGCGGCGGAGGTCGCTGCGCTGCTGGCGTTGCTGCGGGAGTTTCCGCAGGGCAGGGCGTGGTTTTCGTTCACCCTGCGCGATGCCATGCACCTCAGCGACGGCACGCCGCTGCGCGAGGTGGCGGCGCTGCTCGATGGCCATCCGCAGGTGGTCGCGCTCGGCGTCAACTGCATCGCGCCGGCGCTGTGCACCCCGGCGCTGCAGCATCTGGCGACGCTGACCCGGTTGCCGCTGGTGGCGTATCCGAACTCCGGCGAGCGCTACGACGCCGCTGGCAAGCGCTGGGATGGCGACGGCGGCGATGCCTGCGGTCTGGCCGGCCGTGTCGATGCCTGGCGCGCTGCCGGCGCGCGTCTGATCGGCGGCTGTTGCCGCACCACGCCGCGCGCTATCGCGCAGCTGGCGCAGCGGTTGCGCGCGAACGCGTTGCACGGTGGTTGATCCGGCGAACCTGTCGGCGCTGTACCGACGCCGGCTCTGGGGAGCAACGCAGGCTGCCCCGACGCGCCGGGAGTCCACTGTAGGAGGGGCTTCAGCCCCGACCGCTTTTTATCGGCAAGGCCCGGTCGGGGCCGAAGCCCCTCCCATACGAGCCGGGCCGCGTCGCTCAACCCTTCTTGCTCGCCACCCAGCGTTCGATCTTCTCCTGCAGCACGTCCAGCGGTACCGATCCGTCCTTCAGGATCTCGGCGTGGAACTCGCGGATGTCGAACTTGGCGCCGAGCTGGGTGCGGGCGTATTCGCGCAGCTGCAGGATCTTCATCTCGCCGATCTTGTAGGACAGCGCCTGCCCGGGGATGGCCATGTAGCGCTCGGCCTCGGCTTCGGCATCGGTGCGGCTGGTGGCCGAGTTCTCGAGCATGTAGTCGATCACCTGCTCGCGGGTCCAGCCCTTGCTGTGCAGGCCGGTATCCACCACCAGGCGGATCGCCCGCCACAATTCGTTCTGCAGGTAGCCGAAGTAGTTGTACGGATCCTGGTACAGGCCCAGTTCCTTGCCCAGCGATTCGGTGTACAGGCCCCAGCCTTCGATGTAGGCGGTCTCGCCGCCGAAGCGGCGGAACTTGGGCAGGTTGCTCAGCTCCTGCTGCAGGCCGAGCTGGAAGTGGTGGCCGGGGATGGCCTCGTGCAGATACAGGTCTTCCGCGTCCCAGGTCTTGCGGCTGGGCAGGTCGTAGGTGTTGACGTAGAAGATGCCGGGGCGCGTGCCGTCTTCGCTGGGCCGCATGTACGAGCCGCTGGCCGCCGACTGCGCGCGGTACGGCTCCACCGGGCGGATCTCGAACGCCGCCTTCGGCTTCAGCGCGAACAGGCGCGGCACCGCCACGTCCACCCGCGTCTCCAGGCCGCGGTAGTAGTTCAGCAGTTCGTCTTCGCTCTTGAAGGTGAAGCGCTTGTCGGTCTGCATGAACTTGAAGAACTTCGGCATCGAGCCGCGGAACTTCACCTGCTTCATCACCACCTGGATCTGCGCCTGGATGCGCGCGACCTCGTCCAGGCCGATCTGGTGGATCTGCGCCGGGCTCAGGTCGGTGGTGGTGCTCTGGCGCACGTTGTACGCGTACCAGTCCGCGCCGCCGGGCAGCGCGCCGACGCCGGCGGTGCTGCGCGTGGCCGGCAGGTATTCGGTGGCGATGAAGCCGCGCAGCGCGCGGTAGGCCGGCATGATCCGGTATTCGATCAGGCGCTTGTAGTCGGCGGTGATGCGCTGCTTGTCGGCCTCGGGCATGTCCGCCGGCAGGTTGCGCACCGGACCCCAGAACAGGCTCTCCTCGGCGGTGGGCTTGATGATCGCGTCCAGCTGCGGCAGCACCTTTTCCATCAAGGCGCGCGGCTGCACCACGCCGGCCTTCATGCCGTCGCGCATGTTGGCGATGGCCTGGTCGAACAGGGCGGGAATGCCGAGCGCGCGCCGCGACCAGTTGTCGTAGTCCTTGACCGTGCGGAACGGCTGCGCGCCGGTGCCCGAGCCGAGCATCACCATGATGCTGCCGACGTTGTAGAACTGGTTCACCGGCTGCATCCAGCTCGGGTATTTCTCCGCTTCCAGCGCAGTGCGCGCATCGCTGACGAAGATCTCGTAGCTGAGCAGGTCCTGCCCGCTCAGCCCTTCTTTGCCGATCGCCTCGGCCTTGCCCAGCCACAGCACGGTGAAGTCGTGCGACTGCTGGCGGAACGCCGGCGACAGGAAGTTGGGCAACTGGTCGTTGTAGCGGCTGTCGCCCTGGAACGTGGCCTGCAGCGGATTGAGCTTCAGTGACGCTTCCCAGTAGTCGTCGTACAGGCGGTTGAGCTGCTCGGCCTTGCTGCGCACCACCGGCGCCGGTGCCGGTCGCGCCTTCTTGGCCTTGCTGCGGGTCTGCACGGTCTGCTGTTTCTTGACGGCCTTCTTCTTGGCCGCGTCCGCCGGTGCGGCCAGCGACAGGCTCAGGACGGCGGCGATGGCGAGCGACAGCAGGCGGGGAAAGCTGGGCGGCATTGCGGGCTCCAACGACAAGCGAGCACGGGAGCTTGCCCGATCCGCACCGTGGAGGCCACCCACCGCCGCGCGCGCGGTCAGGAAAAACCCGGGAAGCCAGAGGGCAGGTGCGGCCGGGGCGGCGGGTGCGCATGGCGCGCGCGACCCAGGCGGGGCGGTTGTCTTCGGCGTTTGCGCCGGCCGTGCATGGGCGAGAAGACGGCCGCGCCAGCGGTGCGACGGCCGTGCGAATACGGGATGCATCCGGGCGCGCGGATCCGCTCGTTGCCGCGCCGGCGCGGCCGATCCGCGCACTCAGTCGGCCGCGGCTTCCTCGCGCAGCTGCTCGGCGCGTTCGGGGCTCAGGTAGTCGGTGATCAGCCGCCGCATCAGGTACAGCAGCGGGATCAGCAGCACCGCCAGCAGCATCTTGCAGATGTAGTTGAGCGTGCTCACCGCCAGGAACAGCGGGATCGACCAGTGCTGCGGGCCGAGCACGAAGGCGATGTAGATGACCACGAAGCTGTCGATCAGCTGCGACACCGCGGTGGAGCCGGTGGCGCGCAGCCACACGTGCTTTTCGCCGGTGACGTTGCGGATGCGGTGGAACACCGCCACGTCGATCAGCTGCCCGGCCAGGAACGCGACCAGCGAGCCGGCGATGGTCCACAGGCCCTGGCCGAACACCGCCGCGAACGCGGCCTGGTAGTCCGGCACGCCCTGGTGTTGCGCCGCGCCGACCCAGAACCCGGCCGGCGCCAGCGCGATCGCGGCGAATGCGAACAGGAAGCCGTAGCCGATCAATGCCACCGCCAGCCAGGAGATGAAGCGCACCCCGCGGCGGCCGAAGAACTCGTTGATGGTGTCGGTGAGGATGAACACCAGCGGCCACAGCAGCGTGCCCGCGGTGAAGTTCATCGAGCCGGTCTGGCCGAACAGGTCCCAGTTCAGCGGCGCGATGCCCAGGGTGTCTTCCAGCGCGAAGATCTTGACCCCGATGAATTCGGCGAGCGCGGCATTGACGCAGAAGAACGCGGCCAGGCCGATGAACAGGCGAACGGCGCGATCGTCGAGCGTGCCGTTGCGCATGCGTCTTCCCTCAGCGGTCCATGGTGCGGGTGAACGGCACGCTGTCCGGCGCCACCGCGCCGCCGGAGATGATGAAGCTCATCGCCTGGTCCACGCTCCAGTCGGTGGGGGTCAGCAGCTCCACCGGCACGATCTCCAGGTAGCCGGAGGTGGGGTTCGGCGTGGTCGGCACGTACACCGCGGCCAGCTCGCGGCCGGTGCCCTGTTCCTTGATCACCCGGGTCACCAGGCCCACCGACTTCATGTCGCGGTGCGGGAAGTCGATCAGCACCACGCGCTGGGTGCTGCCGGGCTGGGTCTGCAGGATGTCCAGCAGCTTGCGCGCGCTGTCGTAGACCACGCTGGCCAGCGGGATGCGGCGCATGACCGCCTCGAACCAGCGCAGCAGGCGTTGCCCGATCACCCGCCGGCTGAGGATGCCGACCAGCAGGATCACCGCCAGGGTGGCGACCAGCGCGATGGTGTTCTGCACCCACAGCGCGGTGGCCCAGCCCATCTCGTGCGGGAACGAGGCGGCGATGCGTGCCGACAGCGGCACCACCCACGGGCTGCTGATGCCCGACAGCAGCACGAACACGAACTTGACCACGACCCAGGTCAGCCAGATCGGCAGCAGGGTCAGCAGGCCGGTGAAGAACAGCCGTTGCAGGGACGGGCGGGGGTGCGGAGCGGGGGTATCGGGCGACATCCGCCTAGTGTAGCGGCGCGCTGCGCCTGCCGCTGCGCCCGACGGCTAAGATGGCGCACTCCGTGCAGGTGCGATTGGGGAAGCGGCGTGGCAAGGATCGGCAAGTGGATCGGGGGAGGGCTCGGCGCGGTGCTGCTGCTGGCCGTGGCGCTGTATCTGGCATCGAGGTTGTGGCCGGTACCAGCGGCGCAGCGCGCTGCGCTGGCGCAGCTGCGGCAACCGCCGCCGCCGCTGCAGGGGCCGAACCTGTTCGTCGACCTGTGGCTGCTGCCTTACGCCATTCCGCCGGCACAGCGGCAGGCGGTGCTCGACGAAGACTTGCGCAGGTTCCGCCAGGGCTTGGCCGGGCAGCCGTTGCGCAGTGCGGCCAGTGATTATCCGCGCACGCCGGACTGGCCGTCCGAGCGCGTGCCGCGTTGCAGTTGGAACGCCGACGATTGCCTGGCCAAGGTGCGTGCGCGGCCGCGGGACTATGCGCAGGCGCTGGCCACGCAGGACGCCTTACTGGCGCGCATGCCGGTGCCGACGGCGGCATCGGGCTATCGCACGCCATTCCCGGCCCACCAGGAAGGGGCGCTGCCTGCGTTCTCGGTGCTGCAGACGCCGCAGATGCGCCGCGCTCTGGATTTCGTCGAGGGCCGGACCGCTCCGGCCCTGGCCGGAGTCTGCAACGACGCCAGTGTGGCGCGGGTCTTGCTGCGCGGTGGCGACAACGTGCTGACGACGACGATCGGGGCGGCGATGTTGCGCGGCAATGCGCGCCTGTTCGCCGCCATGCTCGCCGAGCTGCCCGCGCAGCAGGCGCTGCCGGCGCAGTGCGCGCAGGCCTTCGCGCCGCTGTCGGTCGACGAGGTCAGCCTATGCCGGCCGATGCACGGCGAGGCGCAGGCGCTGTTCGCGGCGCTGGACGAACTCGACCGCACGCGCGCTGCGCCGCGCCAGCGCTGGTACGAATCGATGGGCTTGACGCTCTTGTTCGACCGCGCGCGTAGCGAGGCGCTGGTCGCACCGGCCTACACCCGGTTGTGCGCGGCCGATGTGCGCGCCAGCCTGCGCGAAGACCGGCGCCTGGCGCCGGCGCAGATGACCGCATCGGTGGGCTCGCCGTTCGCCTGCCTGGCCAATCAGTTCGGATGCGCGATGGTGAGCTTGCCGCCGTCCGCCGTCGCCGGCGGTCCGCAATGGAGGCTGCAGGATACCGCTGCGGCGATGCGGCTGACCTCGGCATTGCTGTGGCTGCGTGCGCATCCCGGCACGCAGCCGCTGCCGCAGCGCCTGGCAGCGCTACCGCCCGAGTTGCGCGGGGAGCAGCGGCCGCTACAGGCGACAGCCGACGGGCAGGGCGTGCAGGTGGCGCTTTATGCCGACAGCGAGGGCGATGTGCTGCGCTTGCCGTCGCCGGGCAGCAGGCTGCGGCCCTGACGCGCTGCGTGCCGGCGCGGGAGCGGATGGTCCGGCGCTCGCGCCGTGAGTTCTTCGCAGGCACGGCATGCCGGCCATGCCGGTTACTGCCCCTGGGCAGGAGCGGTGCAACCGCGACGAACGAAGCAGGGGACAGCATCGGGCTGAAGCCTTTCCTGCGAGGCCAGGGCCGCCGCTCAGGCAGCGTCGCGCGTTTGCGCGCATCCCGGCTCTGATGCCCTCGGCGTCGAACGGCTACCGCGCCGGCTTGCGCTTGACGTACAGCTGCTTGCGCGTGCGCGCCACCACCTCGCCCTGGGCGTCGAGGATCTCGTTGTCGAACCAGCGCAGGTATTTGTCGCCGCCGGCGGTGGCGGTGCGCAGTTCGTCGAGCAGCGCGTCGTCCAGGCGGAACTGCGCGCTCACCGTGCCGCGCCCCGGGCGCACGAACTCGATGCTGCCGGCCTTGTCCCAGACGTAGTAGGCGCTGCCCAGGTTCTGCATCGCCAGCAGCATCCAGAACGGATCGGTCATCGCGAACAGGCTGCCGCCGAAATGGGTGCCGACGTAGTTGCGGTTCCACGGCCGCATGCGCAGCTCGACCCGCGCGTAGCGGTAGTCCGGGCTCAGCTCCACCAGGTGGATACCGGCGAACAGGAACGGCGGCCACAGGTTCAGGCCAAAGCGGAACAGCGAAGCGTTGTTCATGACGGGTGGAGGCGGGACGAAGCGGCGAGCTTACCATTCGCATGGGTATGGTGTGCTGGGGTCTTCGGCATCCGTGGGTGCGGCTGCCCACGGTTTTGCAACGTGCCACGTTCGCGGCCGGTGGCGTCGCGCCCTCGCGTATCGCCCGTCGGCTCCGCGTTGTTCCTTGCCGCGTGCACGCCGAACCGCGGCGTGGGCTATTTCATCGCTGTGCCGGACGCTGCCCGGGCGTGCTGCAGGCATAGCCGTCGCGGCCGGCGGTCTTGGCCCGGTACAGCGCCGCGTCGGCCTGGGCGAAGAAGTCGCGTTGGCGGGTATCCGCATCGACCGTGGTGCTGTGCACGCCGAGGGTGGCGGTGATCGGCACCGGGCCCTGTGGTCCGGGCACAGTCAGCCGGCGGATGTCCTCGAGCAGCGCTTCGGCGATCTGGCGCGCATCGTCCAGCGCGGTGTTGGGCAGGATCATCGCGAACTCGTCGCCGCCGAAGCGCGCGGCCACGTCGTGCGCACGCCGCGCATGACGTGCGACCGCCGCGGCGACCAGGGTCAGCGCGCGGTCGCCGCTGTGGTGGCCGAGGGCGTCGTTGTAGCGCTTGAAATGATCGACGTCGACCACGATCAGGGTCAGCGGCTTGCCGCTGCGCTGCGCCATCGCCAGTTCCTGATGGAAGGCGAGTTCGAAGCTGTGGCGGTTGGCCAGCCCGGTGAGTCCATCGCGATGGGCCTGGCGCCGCCAGTGCGCGATGCGCAGGCCGAGCCAGCAGGCCGACACCAGCGTCACTGCCGCCAGGCATGCGGTCGGCGCGAACCAGCGGCCGGTGGTCAGCACGCACAGCAGGCTGCCGGCCACGATCAAGGCCAGCATCACCGGCAAGGCCAGCCACGGCCAGCGCCGCTGGCGGACCGAATAGGTCATGCCGAGCACGGCGAGCAGGGCCAGCAGCGCCGAGGTGGCGATTTGCTGGTTCTTCGACAAGGGCGTGATCGCATGTCCGCCGAGCAGCATCGCGGCCACGTTGGCCTGATATTCGGCGCCGTTCATCCAGCTTTCGTGCGACATCGGGGTCAGGAAGCGCTGGCCCAGGCCGGTGGCGCGGACGCCCACGATCACCCGCCGGCCGCGCAGCGCTTGCGCCGGCACACGACCTTCCAGCACGTCGACGTAGGACAGTTGCGGGAAGCTGCCGGGCGGCCCGGCGTAGCGGACCCCGACGTAGTCGTCGCGATGCCAGCGATACGGCATCGCGTCCGCTTGTCCGGCATCCGATGCCAGGCCGGGCCACGGCGGGGCGAGGCCGGCCAGGGCCACGCCCAGGGCAGGCCAGTGCGCATTGCCCAGGCCGGCGCGCAGGTAGATGCCGCGCGACACGCCGTCGGCATCGATCTCGATGTCGGTATGTGCCAGCCCGGCCGCGGCGCGGCCGATGGCCGGCACCGGCAGCAGTTCCTGCGGCATCTCGCCGGCGTCGGTGCTGCTGGTGGTCACCGGCAGCACGGTGTTGCCGTTGCGGCGCAGCGCCGCGGCCAGTCGCGCATCGTTGTCCGGGTCGGCCTGGTCGGGTTCGCTCAGCACCAGGTCCAGCGCCACGCGCTTGACGCCGGCCTCGCTCAGCCGGTCGAGCAGTCGCGCGTGGGTGCTGCGCGGCCACGGCCACTGCCCGAGCGCCTGCAGGCTGCGGTCGTCGACCAGCACCAGCACCACCGTGGAATCGGGGGTGTAGCGCCAGTGCGTCACCAGCGTGTCGTAGAGCGTGTTGTCCAGCCGCCACAGGCCGTCGGACAGGCCGAGCGCGGCGGCCAGCAGTGCCGCCGCCGCGGCCGCAAGCCAGCGTAGCGGCGTGGGCGCCTTCACAGCAGCAACCACAACAGCAGCGCGCCGGCACCGCCGCCCAGATAGCAGCCGCGGCACGGCAGCGAGATCGCCTGGGTCGGCGAGAACGGCGCCGCGTAGCCGTCGTCGTCCACCTCCTGCACGCGCACGTACCAGGTGCCGCCGCGCGGACGCGGCAGCGAGATCTGCGGGGTGTCGAGGGTGCGGTCGAGCAGCAGCGGCGCGGCGAAGTCCGGCGTGCGCGCGATCTGCACGTGGTAGCGCTGGCCCGGCTCGCCGGCCTGCCAGCGCAGCGTCAGCTGGCTCTTGGCCGCTTCCGGCGGTTGCAGCGACGGGTCCAGCGGCGCGTCGCTGATCCGCAGCAGCAGCGGTTGTCCGAACGGGCCCTGGCGCCCCTGCGCATCGCGCGAGGCCACGCGCCAGAAGTATTCGCCGGGAGGCAACTGCACCGGCGCGCGCAGCCGGGTGGCGTCGGTCGCGCGCTCGAACAGCAGCTCGCTGAACTGGGCATCGCGCGCCAGCTGCAGCACGGTGGCGGTGGCATCGGTGCTGCGGGTCCATTCGAAGCGCGGATGCGGCGTGCGCAATTGCTGCTGCTGCAAGGGTTGCAGCGTCAGCGGCGGCAGCGGCGTGGCCCACACCTGCAGCGGCCGTTCGGCGTCCTCGCCTTCCACGCCGGTGGCGGCGATGCCGCGTACCAGCAACAGCAGGCGGCCGGCGGGCAGGTCGTCCAGGGCGATCTGCGCCTGCGTGGTCTGGCGCGCGAAGCGCAGCACCTGGCGGCGCTCGGCATCAACCGCTTCGACCCGGTACGCGGCCGCGCCCGGCAGCGGTTGCCAGGCCAACAGATACGGCGCGCGGTCGAGGCGGCTGCGCGGCTCGTCGAGCGCCGGCGCGGGAAGCAACTGTTCCTGCAGCGGCGAGGCGTCGGCGGCCATGCGCGAGGCCTCGCCGGGATGCAGCACCTGCCGGCCGTGGGTATTGCCGACCTGCACGACGCCGTGCAGCACCTCGGTGGCGGCCAACTGGCCGTCGCCGCCGGCGGCGGCGCGGAAGCGGGTGCCGCGCACGCTGCTGGTGCCGGCCGGGGTGTGGATGATGTAGCGCGACGCCGGGCCCTGGGCCGGGACCACCTCGTTGCTGGCGCGGCCCTGTTCCAGCCGCACGCGGGTATCGACCATGCCGGTGGCGCCGTAGCGGGCGAGTTGGTCGAAGCGCACGCGGCTGTTCTCGCGCACCTGCATCTGCGAACCGTCGGCGAACTGCACGGTCACGCTGGCCTCGGCCTCGGTCTGCAATGCGCTGCCGATCGGCAGCAACATGCCCTCATGGACCGGTGCCGGCGCCGCGCCGATGCCGCGCACGCTGGCCATGCCGCGCAGCGCGATCACCCGCGCCGGCGCCGGTTGCACCCGCAGCCAGGCGATCGGGAAGCGCAACGGCTGCCCCGGCGGCAGCGCATAGGGGTCGGACACGCCGTTGTGCCGGCCCAGGCGCTGCCAGTCCAGGCCGGGCTTGAGGTAACGGTCGCTGAGTTGCCACAGGGTGTCGCCGGGGCGGACGCGATAGATCCAATCCTGGGCCGCGGCCGGAGGCGCGGCGGTCAGCACCGCGCAGGCCAGCAGCAAGGCGAGCAGCCGCCAGACGGGCAGGGGCAGGGCACGGCGGGAGGGGGTGCGGTTCTGGCTGCTCAACATCTCGCCCTGGCAAGGACCGGGTGCGCGACGCCGGACGGGCCGGGCCTGTGGATTTCCCCTGGTCGTGATGTCGCGGAGGGAGCCGGACCACTCGTCCCGCCACTGGGTGGCCGAACCGCGGGATCATCGCCAACCGATCCCGTCCGTGACATGAATCTCAGAATAGCAGCGCCGACATCTTGCGCCGGTAGCGGCCGACCAGGTCCTCGTCCTCGATCACCCGGAACGCGTCGATCAGCGACTTCCTGGGCAGGCCGTCCTCGAAGCTGCGGTCCTGGCGCAGCATCTCCAGGAACTGCTCCAGCGCCGCTTCGTCCTCGCCGCCGACCAGGCGCTGCACGCCGAGCAGGTAGCGCGACTTCAGGTCGGCCGGGTCTTGCGCGATCGCCGCCTGCAGGGTCTGCACCGGCGGCGCCGCCTGCAACGCGCTGACGAAGCCCAGCCGCGCCCGCGCGCGCACCGCGCGCTCGTCGGTGGCCAGGTTGGCCGGCAGCGCGTCGATCAACGCCTCGGCTTCGCTGGCCGCACCGGTCTTCACCAGTGCCAGCGCCAGGTCCAGCTTCAGTTCGTCCTTGTCCGGCTCGGCGGCCACCGCGTCGCGCAGGCGCAGCACCTCGGCCTGCGGGTCCAGCGGCGCCGCGGGGGCGTCGTCCTGGACCTCGGCCGGCGCCGGCAGCGGCGCGATGCCGTGCTGGGTCAGGAACTCGCGCAGCTGGCCTTCGGGCATGGCGCCGGGGAAGCCGTCGACCAGCTGCCCGTCCTTGACCAGGAACACGGTCGGCACCGAGCGGATCTGGAACGCGGCGGCGATCTGCTGCTCCTGGTCCACATCGACCTTGGCCAGCTCGAACGCGCCGTGGTACTCGGCGGCCAGCTTCTCCAGGATCGGGCTCAGGGTCTTGCACGGGCCGCACCAGGGCGCCCAGAAGTCCACCAGCACGGGGATCTGCAGCGATTTCTGCAGCACTTCCGCTTCGAAGGTCTCGGTCTTGGCGTCGAAAACGTGGGGCATGTCGGACATGGGGGGCATCGTGGCTGGCGAAGAATGATGGGTTCTATGGTGGCAGACCGGCGGCGACGCAAGGGCGCGCAGGCCGGCGATGGCCTCCATGCCGGCGCCGCGGCGATCGCGACCGTGTCGGGCACGCAGGGTGCCAGCCGCGGCCGCAGCGGCGACAATGGGCGCTTGGCGCGCCGCGGTGGCGTGGCGGCGCAGGTGCCCGGAGACACGATGGCCAACCGATACGATCAGGCGCTGCGCTATGCAGGGCCGTTGCTGGCGCTGGCCGCCGTGGCCGCGGTGGTCGGCTTCGGACGGGCGCTGCCGGGCTACCTGCCGTGGTCGCATCCGGTCGCGCTGCTCGGCGCCAGCGGCATCCCCCATGCCTGGGCCTTCGACCTGCTGGCCTTCGTGCTGCCCGGGGCGCTGGCGGTGGCGCTGGCGCTGCGCCTGCTGCAGCGCAGTGGCCGTGGCGCGCCCTGGTCGCTGCGCGTCGGCGGCCAGTTGCTGCTGCTGGCCGGGCTGGCCTTCGCCGGCATGGGCCTGCTGCCGCTGGATCCGGCCGACCTGGAATCGCGCGCCACTCAGTTGCATGCCAGCGCCTGGCTGCTGTGGGTGGTGGCGCTGGTGGCGGCGACCAGCCTGCTGGCCGTCGGCGCCTGGCGCCAGCCCGGCGCGCGCGGCTGGGCGCGGGCCGCGCTGGCGGTGGCGCTGCTGGCCGCGCTCGGCGCGTTCGCGCTGGACGCGCTGCTGTCGGCGGCGGTGGCGCAGCGGCTGGTGTTCGCGCTGTGGTGGGCCTGGCTGGCGCTGCTGGCCTGCTGGTCCGGCCCGCAGGCGCTGCCGCGCCGCGGCTGAAACCGTCGCCGCCGCGCAATCGGCGCCGTCCCGCAGCGCATCGAACCGGCCTGGCGCGAGGCCGTTGCGCGGTCCGTCCGCCGCGCCGGCCGGCGCGGTCAGCGTGGTTTTCCCCGTATCCGACGCACTGGCAGCGATGCGCGTCGGGCTCGCCGGGCCGGGCGCAGGCGAGCGCCGCCGGCACCGCTCGTCGCCACGATTGGAGCCGCCTGCTGCGCTGCGGTACCCTTGCCTGCTTTGTTGCCGCCTGGCCCTTGCCCGTTTCCATGTCCGCCGTCGAGCCCACAGCCTACGACCCGCAGCAGGTCGAATCGTCCGCCCAGCAGTTCTGGGACGCCACCCGCGCCTTCGAGGTCAACGAGACCTCCGACAAGCCCAAGTTCTACTGCCTGTCGATGCTGCCGTATCCGTCCGGTGCGCTGCACATGGGCCACGTGCGCAACTACACGATCGGCGACGTGATCAGCCGCTACCAGCGGATGAACGGCAAGAACGTGCTGCAGCCGATGGGCTGGGACGCGTTCGGCCTGCCGGCCGAGAACGCCGCGATCAAGAACAAGACCGCGCCGGCGAAGTGGACCTACGCCAACATCGAGCACATGCGCAGCCAGCTGAAGTCGCTGGGCTATGCGATCGACTGGTCGCGCGAATTCGCCACCTGCCGTCCCGAGTACTACGTGCACGAGCAGCGCATGTTCACCCGGCTGATGCGCAAGGGCCTGGCCTATCGCCGCAATGCGGTGGTGAACTGGGATCCGGTCGACCAGACCGTGCTGGCCAACGAGCAGGTCATCGACGGCCGCGGCTGGCGCTCCGGCGCGCTGGTGGAGAAGCGCGAGATCCCGCAGTGGTTCCTGCGCATCACCGACTACGCGCAGGAGCTGCTGGACGGCCTGGACCAGTTGCCTGGCTGGCCGGAATCGGTCAAGACCATGCAGCGCAACTGGATCGGCCGTTCGGAAGGGCTGGAGATCCAGTTCGAGGTGCGCGACGCCGACGGCGCGGCGCTGGATCCGCTGCGCGTGTTCACCACGCGCCCGGACACGCTGATGGGGGTGACCTTCGTCTCCATCGCCAGCGAACATCCGCTGGCGCTGCACGCGGCCAGATCCAATCCGCAACTGGCCGCATTGCTGGCCGAGCTGAAGCAGGGCGGGGTATCCGAGGCGGAACTGGAGACCCAGGAAAAGCGCGGCATGGACACCGGCCTGGTGGCGGTGCATCCGATCAGCGGCGAGCAGGTCCCGGTGTGGGTCGCCAATTTCGTGCTGATGGGCTACGGCACCGGCGCGGTGATGGCGGTGCCCGGCCACGACCAGCGCGACTTCGAGTTCGCCAACAAGTACGCGCTGCCGATCCGCCAGGTGATCGCGCTGACGGCGCCGAAGAACGACGAGGAGCGCACCTGGGAATCGAGCGTCTGGCGCGACTGGTACACCGACAAGACCCGCGAGTTCGAACTGGTCAACTCGGCCGAGTTCGACGGCCTGGACTACCACGGCGCGTTCGAGGCGCTGGCCGAGCGCTTCGAGCGCAAGGGCCAGGGCCAGCGCCGCATCAACTACCGCCTGCGCGACTGGGGCGTCAGCCGCCAGCGCTACTGGGGCTGCCCGATCCCGGTGATCTACTGCGCCAGCTGCGGCGCGGTGCCGGTACCGGAAGACCAGCTGCCGGTGCTGCTGCCGGAGAACGTGGCGCTGAGCGGCACCGGTTCGCCGCTGAAGACCGATCCGGAATGGCGCAAGACCACCTGCCCGCAGTGCGGCGCGGCGGCCGAGCGCGAGACCGACACTTTCGACACCTTCATGGAGTCGAGCTGGTACTACGCGCGCTACACCTCGCCCGGCGCCAAGGACATGGTCGACAAGCGCGGCAACTACTGGCTGCCGGTGGACCAGTACATCGGCGGCATCGAGCACGCGATCCTGCACCTGATGTATTTCCGCTTCTTCCACAAGCTGCTGCGCGACGCGCGCCTGGTGGATAGCGACGAGCCGGCGACCAACCTGCTGACCCAGGGCATGGTGATCGCCGAGACCTACTACCGCGACAACGGCGACGGTTCCAAGGACTGGATCAACCCGGCCGACGTGGACGTGCAGCGCGACGAGCGCGGCCGCATCGTCGGCGCGACCCTGATCGCCGACGGCGCGCCGGTGCAGATCGGCGGCACCGAGAAGATGTCCAAGTCCAAGAACAACGGCGTGGACCCGCAGGCGATGGTCGGCAAGTACGGCGCCGACACGGTGCGCCTGTTCTCGATGTTCGCCGCGCCGCCGGAGCAGTCGCTGGAGTGGAACGAGGCCGGCGTGGACGGCATGGCGCGGTTCCTGCGCCGGCTGTGGGCGCAGGTCCACAAGCATGTCGCCGACGGTGCCGCCCCGGCGCTGGATGCGGCCGCGCTGGGCGCCGAACACAAGGCGCTGCGGCGCAAGACCCACGAGACCATCGGCAAGGTCGCCGACGACTACGGCCGCCGCCACAGCTTCAACACCGCCATCGCCGCGGTGATGGAGCTGACCAATGCACTGGCCAAGTTCGACGACGCCGGCGACCAGGGCCGCGCGGTGCGCCAGGAAGCGCTGGAAGCGGCGGTGCTGCTGCTCAACCCGATCACCCCGCATGCCAGCCACGCGCTGTGGCAGGCGCTGGGACATGCGCCGACCCTGCTGGAAGATCTGCCGTTCCCGCAGCCGGACCCGGCCGCGCTGGTGCGCGACGCGCTGACCCTGGCGGTGCAGGTCAACGGCAAGCTGCGCGGCACCATCGAGGTCGCGGCCGACGCCCCGCGCGAGCAGATCGAGGCGCTGGCCCAGGCCGAGCCGAACACCGCCAAGTTCCTGGAAGGCCTGAGCATCCGCAAGATCATCATCGTGCCGGGCAAGATCGTGAACCTGGTGGCGGCGTGAACCGCGCCGCCGCGGTCGCACGCGTTGCCGCCGCGCCAGCGGCGGCGGCGCCGTCGGCGCGCGCTTCGGCACGTCTCAACCCTCGTTCACGCGGCATCGGGCAGGCTAGCCGCCTGTTGCCGCGCCCAGCCGGCTCCTCCAGACTGTGTCCATGACCCGACTCCTGCTCGCCCTCGTCCTCGCGACGACCCTGACCGCCTGCGGTTTCCATCTGCGCGACAAGCTGACCCTGCCGGCCGGCACGCCCTCGGTGAAGGTGGTCTCCTCGGCGCCGTACAGCGAGCTGGTGAAGCTGCTCGAACGCGGCCTGCGCGCCGCCGGCGCGGAGATCGCGCCGAAAGAGGTCAACACCGGCGTGGCGCGCCTGGAAGTGCTGTCCGAGCGCTGGGGCGACCTGCCGATCGCGCTCGATGCCGAAGGCCGCGCCCAGGAATACAGCCTGCGCTATGCGGCGATCTTCGTGTTCCGCCGCGCCGACGGCAGCGTGCTGGTGCCGCAGCAGGTGATCGAGCTGTCGCGCGACTACGTGTCGCCGCCGACCGACGCCACCGGCACCACCACCGAGCGCGAGATCCTCGCCGACGAGTTGCGCCGCGAGATGTCGGCCTCGATGCTGCGCCGGATCGACAGCGTGGTGCGCGCCGAAGTGCGCAACGGCAAGAACGTCAACGAGGCGCCGCCCGCCGCCACCGGCACGCCGGTCGAAGGCAAGCCGGCCACCGGCACGCCGCCGGCGACCTCGCCGCAGCCTTGATCCGCCGGCCACCGCCCGCCGCCCGCCGCTCGCCCGTCGCGGGCGATCCGCTGGCGGCGCGCAGCGACAGGCCCTAGGCTGCCGCCATGGAATTGCGTCCCGAACAGCTCGTCACCCAGCCGGCCGCGCAGCCGCTGCATCCGGTCTACCTGATCGCCGGCCCGGAAACCCTGCGCGTGCTCGAGGCCGCCGACGCGGTGCGTGCGCGTGCGCGCGCCGAAGGCATCGGCGAGCGCGAGGTGTTCGACGCCGACGGCCGCGAGTTCGACTGGAGCCAGCTGTATTCCAGTTTCAATGCGCCGAGCCTGTTCAGCCCGCGCCGGCTGATCGAACTGCGCCTGCCCAGCGGCAAGCCCGGCAAGGAAGGCGGCGAGGTGATCAGTGCGTTCTGCGCCGATCCGCCGCCGGACGTGGTGCTGCTGATCACCTGCAACGAATGGAGCAAGGCGCACCAGGGCAAGTGGGCCGACGCGGTCGGCCGGCTCGGGGTGATCGCGGTGGCCTGGGCGATCAAGCCGCACGAACTGGGCGACTGGATCGAGCGCCGCCTGCGCAGCAAGGGCCTGCGCGCCGATGCCGGCGCGGTGCAGCGCCTGGCCGAGCGGGTCGAAGGCAATCTGCTGGCCGCCGCGCAGGAGATCGACAAGCTGGCGTTGCTGGCCGACGGGCAGAGCCTGGATGTGGCGGCGATGGAGTCGCTGGTCGCCGACGCCGCGCGCTACGACGTGTTCCGCCTGGCCGAGGCCACCCTGGCCGGGCAGGCGCCGGTGGTCGGACGCATGCTCGCCGGGTTGCGCGCCGAGGGCGAAGCGGTGGCGGCCTTGCTGCCGATCCTGATCAAGGAACTGCTGCGCACCGCGGCGCTGGCCAAGGTCCAGGCGGCCGGCGGCAACCTGGCCGCGGAGATGAAGGGGCAGGGCATCTGGGAGTCGCGCCAGGCGCCGTTCAAGCGCGCCCTGCAGCGGCATGCCGAACCGCGCCGCTGGGAGCGCTTCGCCGCCGAAGCAGGACGCATCGACCGCATCGCCAAGGGCCGCGCCGACGGCGACGCCTGGATCGCGCTGGAGCGCCTGCTGCTGGCCATCGCCGAGGCGCGGGCGGTGCGGTTGTTGGTGGTATGACGGCCGGGATTGGGGATTCGGGATTCGGGATTGGCAACAGCGGCGATCCCGTGGCGTCGGATGTCCGCGCAGAGGTTGCCGCCGTTGACGAATCCCGAATCCCGAATCCCCAATCCCGGCCTCTCAGCCTGATCTACGGCGGCACCTTCGACCCGATCCACAACGGCCACCTGGCGATCGCGCGGGCGGCGCGCGATGCGTTCGAGGTGCCGGTGCGGCTGATGCCGGCGGCCGATCCGCCGCATCGCGACGCGCCGGGCGCCAATGCCCGGCAGCGCTGCGAGATGCTGGCGCTGGCGATCGACGGCGAAGCCGGGCTGTTGCTCGACCGGCACGAACTGCAGCGAGCGCTGGCGCAGCCGGGCGTGGCCTCGTACAGCATCGACACGGTGCGCGAGCTGCGCGCCGAACTCGGCGCCGCCGCGCCGCTGGCGCTGCTGATCGGCGCCGACAGCTTCGTCGGCTTCAACGCCTGGCGCGACTGGCGCAGCCTGCTCGACACGGCGCACCTGGTCGTCGCCGACCGTGCCGGTAGCGGCTGGGAACGCGCCTTGCCGGCCGAACTGGCGCAGGCGGTGGCCGGGCGCTGGGCGGCGTCGCCGCAGGCGCTGGCCGGCGCGCCGGGCGGCCTGTTGTGGTGCCTGCGGCAGCCGCTGCGCAGCGAATCGGCCAGCCAGGTGCGCGAGCGCATCGCCGCCGGCGGCGACTGGGCGGCGCTGGTGCCGGCCGCGGTCGCGGACTACATCCGTGCCGCCGGGCTGTATGCGGCGGCCCCCAGCGGCGCCCGCGCCGACTAGCTGAATACGCGTCTTCGCGTAGTTCCCTATAATTCGCCCATTCCATCGAGTTCGCACCTTTGTCCAGTCAAGCCCACGTCATCAAGACCCAACTGCCCAACCCGCCGCCGTCGTTGCCGGTACTGCTCGCCCACGTCCGCAACGCGCTCGACGAGCTCAAGGCCAAGGACGCGGTGGAAATCGACGTGCGCGGCAAGTCCAGCGTCACCGACTACATGATCGTCGTCTCCGGTACCTCCACCCGCCACGTCAAGTCGATCGCCGACGAAGTGATCAAGCACGCCAAGAAGCTGGACGTGATGCCGCTGGGCGTGGAAGGCGAGCGCGAGGCCGAGTGGGTGCTGGTCGATCTCGGCGACGTGGTGGTGCACGTGATGCTGCCGCGGGTGCGCGAGTTCTATGCGCTGGAGCGGCTGTGGACGGTCGGCGACCAGCCGCCGAGCGACGCGGACGACGACGCGCGCGATGCCTGATCCGACGCCCCGGCGCGATGACGCGCCGGTGGCGGATGCAAGCCCGGGCCTGACCCTGTCGGCCGCATTGCCGGGCGCCGGCAATGCGCTGCGCAGCGCCGCCGGCGAGCGCTTCGACAGCCTGGTGGTGCAGCTGGAGCGCAGCCGCGGCGAACTCGCCGCCTGGCGCGAGGCCCTGCCGCGCTGGCAGCAGCGCTTCCACGAACAGGTGCAGCCCCTGCTGCAGCGGCGCGACCAGTTGCACGTCGAGCGCGTGCTGGCGCTGGATGCGGCGGGCATGGCGCAGAAGCTGGGCAAGAGCGACCGCGCCGCGCTGTCGGCGCAGCTATGCGCGCTGATCGAGCCGTTGATCGACGAGGTTGGCCTGCATGACCTCAAGCCGCTCTACGACCGCCATGCGGAAACCTCCTACGACGAACGTATCGCCGCCTCGGATGCGGCGCTGCGCGGGTTGATCGCCGTGCATTTCGGTGTGGACGCCGATGCCCTGCCGTATCTGGCATCGCCGCAGGCGTTGTTCGAGCGCCTGCAGCAGCGCCGCCGGCAGACCCAGGTCGCGGCGGTCGCACGCAAGGCGAAGAAGGCGCAGCGCGCCGCCTCGGCGGCGCCGGCGCCGGCGTTCGATCCGCAGACCGCGTTGCGCGAGGTGTACCGCAGGCTGGCCGCGGCGCTGCATCCGGACCGCGAGGCCGATCCGTTGCAGCGCGAGCGCAAGACCGCGCTGATGCAACGGCTCAACGCGGCCTATGCCGATGCCGACCTGCTCGGCCTGCTCGAATTGCAGTTGCAGGCCGGCCAGCTCGACGCCGCCGCGCTGGCGGCGATGGCCGAACCCCGCATCGAGCGCTACAACCGCATGCTCGGCGAGCAATTGCAGACCACCCAGGACGAGCTGCGGCGGATCGATGCCGCGTTCAAGGCCGACTACGCGGTGTTCGGCACGCGCCGGCTCAAGCCGGAGCGCTTGCATGCGGCGATGGCCGAGATCAAGCGCGCGCTGCAGGACGAGATCGACGAACTGGCCGAAGACCTGCGCGAACTGCGGCAGGCGCCGACGCTGCGGCATTGGCTCAAGCGGCAGCGCCCGCAGCCGCCGCAAATCTCGCGCGAGGCCATGCTGTTCCAGGCCATGCTGGACGACGCGCAGCGCGACGAGTAGCGCGCAGCAGGCAGGTGCAAGTGCGATGGCGGGCGGTCTGCCCATGGCGCGCTATGGGCGCGGCCGGTAAAAGCGGTCGCGGCTGAAGCCGCTCCTACAGGGAGGGCGGTTGGCTCCACGATCAGGGCGCGACAGCCGCGCGCCGATCGCCAGGCCGCGCCGCGGCTATCATGCCCGCATGAAATGCAGACTCATCGCCACCGGCGAACGCGCGCCCGCCTGGGTCGCGCAGGGCTTCGCCGAATACCGCAAGCGCCTGTCGCACTGGCTGCCGCTGGAACTGGTCGAGATCGAACCGGGGTTGCGCGGCAAGGGCCGCGACGCGCAGCGCGCGATCGAGGACGAAGGCCGCCGCGTGCTCGCCGCGCTGCCGAAGAACGCGCTGGTGGTGGCGCTGGACGTACCCGGCAAACCGTACAGTTCCGAACAGCTGGCGCAGCGCATGGAACACTGGCGCGGCCAGGGCCGCGACCTGGCGCTGCTGATCGGCGGTCCCGAAGGCCATTCGCCCGAGGTGCTGGCAGTGGCCGGCGAATCCTGGTCGCTGGGTCCGCTGACCCTGCCGCACATGCTGGTGCGGCTGGTGGTGGCCGAACAGCTGTACCGCGCCGCGGCGATGCTGGCCAACCATCCCTACCATCGCGCATGACCGCCAGGCTCGCCTGATTCGCCCCTCGCGTGCACGACGCGCCAGCCGCGCGTCGCCCGCGGCGCCGGCGCGACGCCGGCAACGCAATCGCCACGCGACCTGCGCAGGTCGGCACAAACAAAAAAGCCCGGGCTCGCGCCCGGGCTTTTTCGTGTATCGCAACGCGTTCGATCAGTTGAACGTGTATTTCGCGCCCACAGTGAAGTAGCGGCCGACCGCGCCGCTGAAGTGCAGCGGGTTGTAGTTGACGCCGCCGTAGGTGGACGGATCCAGCGGGGCGATCCGGTCGAACACGTTCTGCACCGAAGCGTTCAGTTCGAACGCATCGGTCACGTTCCAGCGGCCCGACATATCGAAGGTGGTGAACGAGGCGATCTTCTCGACCGGGCTGCCGTCCGCATAGAACGCCAGGTAGTCGCCGCCGCGGCGGTCCTTGTTCTCGATGCTGTCGATGTAGTTGACCACGCCGCTGACGCTCCAGCTGCCCTGCTTCCAGGTGGTGCCGAAGTTGATGCGGTCCTGCGGGGTGCCGATGCAGTTGGTCACGTCGCAGTTGCCGTGGGTGCCGACGTAGTCGACCGTGGTGTCGCCTTCGGTGCGCTCGAACTTGAGCAGATGGCTCCACTGCAGGTCCATTTCCAACTGGCCTGGACCGATCTCGAAGGTCTGGCGGATGTCGGTATCGACGCCGCGCACGCGCGAGGAGTTGGCGTTCACGTAGTCGGTGTTGACCGCCAGGATGGTGCCGCTGTTGGCCACGCCGCCGATGTTGTTGCTGTCGCGCAGGACGTTGCCGGCGGCGATTGCGTCGGCCGTGCTGCCCTGGGCGATTTCGTTGGTACGCTTGATCTGCCACGCATCAACGGTCAGCGAGGTGCTGGCGGTCGGCTGCAGCACGAAGCCCACAGAGTAGCTCTTCGACTCTTCCGGGGTCAGCGCCGGGTTGGGGCGGGTGATGATCGCCACCGAGCGCGCGGTGCATTCGTTGGCCGGATCGATCGCGCAACGCACCGGGTCGCGTGCGTTGGAGAACGCGGCCAGGCCGCCATCGCCGTTCTCGGCCGGGTTCGGCGCACGGAAACCTTCGGCGTAGCTGGCGCGCAGGGCGATCCAGGTGGCCGGTGTCCACTTCACGCCCAGCTTCGGCGTGGCCTTGCTGTCGCCGCTCTCGTACTTGTCGTAGCGCACCGCCGCCGACAGTTCCAGCTGCTCCAGCACCGGCGCCGACAGCTCGGCATAGGCGGCGTAGACGTTCTGGGTGCCGTCATAGGCCGAGTAGCCCAGGCCGATGATGTCGCCGATGTCGGTGTAGGTCTGCGGGGTCAGGCTGTTGCTGGTCTTGCGCCACTCGGTACCCAGCGCCAGGCCCAGCGGGCCGCCCTGCAGGTCGGCCAGGCTGCGCGAGACGGTGAAGTTGAACATGTCCAGGCTCGACTTGGCGCGTGCGCTGATGGTCGGCGAGATGTAGTCGTACAGCGCCTGCGAGTTCAGACCGGCGTTGTCGCCGATACGCCAGGTGCCAGCTGGGCAGGCCGGGTTACCCAGAACGCAGCGCACGGCGCTGTATCGCAGGAAGCCGGTGCGCTTGTTGACCAGGTCGGTGCCCGAATGCAGGTAGGCGGTGTCGTAGCTCCACTCGCCCCAGTTGCCCTTGACCCCGGCCAGGAAGCGGTTGAACTCGTTGGTGTTGTCGGTCACCCGCGGGCCCACGTCCCAGGCGCTGTAGCGCAGGCGCGCAGCGTAGGGCAGCGGATTGTCGGGATGGCCGGCGTAGAGCACGGTGGCGCCGGCGCCGCTGTTGGCGTTGACCGGGCCGCCGGGATAGCCCCAGCCGCCGGACACGCCGGACGGGGTGTTGGAGAACACGGTCTCCTTCTTCGAGTAGCCGATCTCGGTGTAGATCTCGCCGCCTTCGCCGAACGCGAAGCTGGCGCGGCCGAACACGTTGACGTACTTCTCTTCCGGGCTCAGGTCGCGGTACTGCTGCGCCGGATCCCACAGGCAGCCCTGGGCCTGCGCGGTGGCATCGGTCTGGCCGGGGATGGTGGTCAGGCCGGCGCAGCCGGGCAGGGCGACCAGGTGGGCGGTGTTGTCGAACACCGAGCCGTTCGGACCGGTGCCACCGGCAGTGCCACCGCTGAGGTAGGCGCCACCGAGGAACTGTGCGTCGGCGGCGTCGTAGCCGTATCGGCGGATGTCGCCGGTGCCGATCCACTTGCGGTCCTTGCGGTCGCTGATCTTGATCGCGTCGGACTTGCCCACGTCCAGACTGAAGAACGCGTTCCAGCCGTCGTTGGCGAAGTTGCCGGTGCCGGCGGTCAGGGTCGCCTTGCGCGTGTTGCCGTCGCTGTCGCCGGACATGCCGTAGGAGCCGCGCAGGATCGCGCCTTCGAAGTCGCTGCGCAGGATGATGTTGACCACGCCGGCGATGGCGTCGGAGCCGTAGATCGCCGAGGCGCCGTCCTTGAGGATGTCGATCCGCTCGACCGCGTCCAGCGGGATGGTGCTCAGGTCGGTGAAGACCTTCTGGCCGTCGTCGGCCAGGCCGTAGGTGGCCATGCGCCGGCCGTTCAACAGCACCAGGGTGGAGCCGGCGCCCAGGCCGCGCAGCGAGATGCCGGCACCGCCGCCGGCGAAGCCGTTGCCGAAGCTCTTGGGAATCGAACCGGCGCCGTCGGAGGTCAGCGTCTGCAGGTATTCGGCCACCGTGCTCTTGCCGGTACGATCGATTTCCTGGCGGGTGACCACCTGGACCGGGGACGGGGTTTCGGTATTGGTGCGGGGGATGTTGGAGCCGGTGACGGTGATGCGGTCGAGGTTGGTCGCCGCTTCCTGGGCGAATGCCGCCGGTGCTGCCGCGGTGGTCGCAAGGGCGCTGGTCACGCACGCGCATAGGACAAGGCGGCGGGTTGCACGCCGTTGGTTCTGGGTGTTCACAGTCTCTCTCCTAACTGGAAGCGCAAGTTTTGATTTCTAATTTTTGCCAAACGCCGGCACAAACGGTCGGCTGATGCCATCTAGGTGTATTTAACGTGAATGAATTGTGAATTTTAAATTAAATCGGCCCCGATGCGCATTCCTGCACCGGGGTCGCACCAGCATTCAACGGCCCAGGGAAAAATCCACCGGGACCAACCCGTAAGCCTGAACCGGCACGCCTTGCTGCAGTGCGGCATGGAACTTCCAGCGCTTGAGCACCTGCTCGCGCGCGGCCTGGTCCAGGATCCGGTGGCCGCTGCTCTTGGCGATGCTGACCTCCAGCGGCTGGCCGTCGACGCCGACCAGCACGCGCAGCAACACGCTGCCCTGCAAGCCGTCGCGCAGCGCATCGCGTGGGTAGGGCGGGGCCGGCGCACGCAGGTACTGCAGCTGCATGCCGGCGACCGGTGCGCTGACCTGATCCGGCGGCACGCTCGGCTCGGCCGCGGTCGGGGCCGGATCGGCGGCCTCGGCCTGCATCGGCATCGGGCTGGCGTCGGCCAGCGGCGCCTGCACCGGGGTCGGGACCGGCACGGCGGTCGGCATCCGCGGCTGGGTCATCGGCCGCTTCTCGGGCTGCACCGTGGCTTGCGGCGGCGTTGGAGTGACCGGAACCACGATCGGTTGCTGCCAGATGGGTTGCGGCTTGGCCGGCTCCTGCGGCGGCGCCACGTGCGAGAGCGGGATCAGCAACAGCAGCATGGCCAACAGGTGCAGGCCGATCGCGGCGCTGAGCGCCAGGATCCGCGACAGGTCGATACCGAACGAGGGAGCGGGGAGTTGCGTGCGAACCATGATCCACCTCCATGATGAAGTGCGTCTTGTGGACTTGCGGTACGACCAAACGCGCCAGCGCGGCGGACGGGGTCGATGCGGCACCCGCCCGCGCCTTCGACATTGCGCCTGTTGCCGTCGCCATGGCAAGCATCGCCGGCGGACCCGCACGCCAGACCGGCGCCACGGCATCGCATGGGCGCAGAAACGACGACGGCGCCCGCAGGCGCCGTCGTCGGCAAGCTGGTGCGAGCGGGGCTTACTTGCCCAGTTCGAACACCACGTCCAGGTTGACCGACACGCTGCTTTCGCCGGTCGCCACCGGGGTGCTGTCCATCTCCGCCTTCATCGCCATCGTGCGCATCATCGGCATCGGGCGCACGCCGCCGCCGCTGCCTTCGGAGATGCTGACGATGCGGCGCACGCGCAGGCCCAGCGACTTGGCGTAGGTCTGCGCGCGGGACTGCGCCTTCTTCAGCGCATCGACCCGGGCCTGGTCGTACAGCGGTTCCGGATCGTCGATCTCGAAGGTGGGGCCGTTGATCTGGTTGGCGCCCTGCGCGGCCAGCGCGTCCAGCACCTTGCCGAGCTTGGCGATGTCGCGCACTTTCAGGTTGACCGAGTTGCTGGCCTGGTAGCCGAGGATCTGCGGCGCCTGGTTCTCGACGTACTTGTACTGCGGGCTGAGATTGATGCCGCTGGTCTGCACGTCCTTGTCGGCGATGCCGGCGGCGCGCACCGCGGCCAGCACCTTGGTCATCTGCTCGGCGTTCTGGCGCATCGCCGCGGCGCTGTCGCTGGCCTGGGTGACCACGCCGGCCGACAGCGTGGCCACATCCGGCGCGTGCCTGGCCTCGGCCTGGGCGGCGATGTTGAGCAGGGTGCCGTCGGCGGGCACGGCGTAGCCCGGTGCGGAGGTTTGGGCATGGGCGGTCATCGTGCCTCCTAGGGCGAGGGTCAGGGCCAGCAGCAGCGGACGGATGGAGGGTGCACGCATTGGAGGTTCTCCTTGAAAGTGAGGCGAGGGTGTTGCCGCGACGATGAACGCGTCGTGATTCGGAGCGGGGTCGAGTGTGCGCCTCCGGAATTAGCGATCGTTCAGTCAGGCCCGCCGGGTTATCCTTCAGCCATGCTGTATCTCGCTTCCCGTTCCCCCCGCAGAAACGAACTGCTGACGCGCCTGGGCGTGCCGTTCCGGATCCTCGATCTGGAGGTGCCGGAGGTGCGCGCGGTCGACGAATCTGCGCAAGCCTATGTGCGCCGCGTGGCCTTGGACAAGGCCCGCGCCGGCATGGCGCAGCTGGCCGGTGCGGCCGATGCGGTGGTGCTCGGCGCCGACACCGAGGTGGTGCTGGACGATCGCGTGTTCGGCAAGCCGGCCGACGCCGCCGACGCGGCGGCGATGCTGGCCGCGTTGTCCGCGCGCACCCACCAGGCGATCACTGCGGTGGCGCTGGTCGCCGCGGCGCGCGAGGACGTGCTGCTGGTGCCGACCCAGGTCAGCATCGCGGCCTTGTCGGCGCAGGACATCGCCGACTACGTGGCCAGCGGCGAGCCGATGGGGCGCGCCGGCGCCTATGCGATCCAGGGCGGCGCCGAGCGCTTCGTCAGCCGCCTGGACGGCAGTTATTCCGGGGTGATGGGCCTGCCCCTGCACCAAACTTCCCAACTGCTGCGCGCCTTCGGAGTGCTTTGATGTCGCAAGAGATCCTGGTCAACGTCACACCGCGCGAGACCCGGGTGGCCGTCATCGAGAACGGCATGCTGCAGGAACTGCACATCGAGCGCGGCTGGCGCCGCGGGGTGGTGGGCAACATCTACAAGGGCCGGGTGCAGCGGGTCATGCCGGGCATGCAGGCGGCGTTCGTCGAGGTCGGGCTGGAGCGCGCCGCGTTCCTGCACGCCAACGACGTGGTGCGGCCGGCGCCGGTGGCCAACGGCGACACCGACGAGGCGCCGCCGCTGCCGGTGGCGGCGGGGGTGCCGATCGTGGAGCTGTTGCGCGACGGCCAGGACATCGTGGTGCAGGTGGTCAAGGACCCGATCGGCAGCAAGGGCGCGCGGCTGACCACGCAGATCAGCATTCCCTCGCGCTACCTGGTGCTGCTGCCGCAGTCGCGGGTGATCGGGGTGTCGGCGCGGATCGAGGACGAGGCCGAGCGGCTGCGCCTGAAGACCCTGGTCGCCGACCTGGCCGCCAGCCACGGCGGCTTCGGCTACATCATCCGCACCAATGCCGAGGGCCAGCCGGCCGAGGCGCTGGCCGAGGACATCGCCTATCTGTCGCGGGTCTGGAACGTGGTCGAGCGGCGCGGCCGCGACGGCGCCCCGGCCAGCATCATCTACGAAGACCTGAGCCTGCCGCTGCGCGCGGTGCGCGACCTGATCCGCAAGGACGTGGAGAAGGTCAAGGTCGATTCGCACGAGACCTTCGAACGGCTGCAGGCGTTCGTCGCCAAGTACATGCCGATCCTGGCCGAGCGCCTGGAGCTGTACACCGGCGACCGCCCGATCTTCGACCTGTACGGCGTGGAGGACGAGATCGCGCGCGCGCTCGACAAGCAGGTGCCGCTGAAGTCCGGCGGCTACCTGGTGATCGACCAGACCGAGGCGATGACCACCATCGACGTCAACACCGGCTCGTTCCTGGGCCAGCGCAACCTCGAGGAAACGGTGTTCCGCACCAACCTGGAGGCGGCGCAGGCGGTGGCGCGGCAGCTGCGGCTGCGCAACCTGGGCGGCATCATCATCATCGACTTCATCGACATGGACGACGCCGAGCACCGCCGCCAGGTGCTGCGCACGCTGGAAAAGGCCTTGTCGCGCGACCACGCCAAGACCACGGTGTACGAATTCTCGCCGCTGGGCCTGGTCGAGATGACCCGCAAGCGCACCGTCGAGAGCCTGGAGCGGCAGCTGTCCGAGCCGTGCCCGGAATGCAGCGGGCGCGGTTCGATCAAGACCGCCGAAACCGTGACCTACGAGATCTTCCGCGAGATCACCCGCGCGGTACGCCAGTTCGACGCCGCGCGGCTGCTGGTGATCGCCTCGAGCAAGGTGGTGGCGCGGATCACCGACGAGGAATCCTCGGCGGTGGCCGAGCTGGAGGAATTCCTCGGCAAGAGCATCCGTTTCCAGGCCGACGAGCAATACCTGCAGGAGCAGTTCGACGTGGTGTTGTTGTGAGGCCGGGATTCGGGATTCGGGATTCGGGATTGGTTGAGCGGCGTGATCGCAACCGGTTGCTGTCCGCGCGCGTCGCTTTGGCGTTTGCGAATCCCCAATCCCGACTGCCCAATCCCCGCCGTTGATGCCTACCCCCCTGCGCCGCCGCCTGCGCCTGGCCCGCCGTTTCGCGTTCTACGCGGTGGCGATCGGGCTGGTGTGCGTGGCGCTGGTGGTGGGGGCGCTGAGCCAGGCGCTGCCGTTCGTGGAGCGGCATCCGCAGCGGATCCAGGCCTGGCTCAGCGAGCGCGCCGGGCGCCCGATCCAGTTCGACCGGGTCGAGACCGCGTGGACCCGGCGCGGTCCGCTGCTGCGCCTGGATGGCTTGCGCGTGGGCGCCGGCGATGGCGTGCGCGTCGGCCAGGCCGAGGTGCTGGTGTCGATGTACGCCGGCCTGTTGCCGGGCCGCTCGTTCACCGAGCTGCGCCTGCGCGGACTGGCGCTGACCCTGCTGCGCGGCGCCGACGGCACCTGGTCGGTGCAGGGCCTGCCGACCACCGGGCAGGGCGGCGATCCGCTGGACGCGCTGCAGGGCCTGGGCGAGCTGCAGGTCATCGACGGCCGGCTGGCGGTGCATGCGCCGGAACTGGGCGTGGAAGCGACGTTGCCGAAGATCGACCTGCGCCTGCGCGTGGACGGCGACCGCCTGCGCGTCGGTGCGCAGGGCTGGATCGATCCCAGGCAGGCGCCGCTGACCGCGGTGCTGGACATGGACCGCCGGCGCGGCAACGGCCAGGCCTATGTGGCCGCGCGCCCGGCCGAACTGGCCGGTTGGTCGGGGCTGCTGCAGGCCGGCGGCATCCGCATCGACGGCGGCACCGGCCAGGTGCAGGGCTGGGCGCAGTTGCAGCGGCATCGGATCGTCGGGGTCAGCGTCGAGGCCACGCTGCGCGACCTGCGCCTGAGCGGCGCGGCGCCGGTCGCCGGCGCCGCGCGGCTGCAGACCGCGTTCACCACGCTGCGCGCCACCGCGCGCTGGCGGCAGATCGACGGCGGCTGGCGGCTGGATGCGCCGCAGCTGCAGATCGGCCAGGCGGGCCAGCCGACGCAGCGCCTGGACGGGCTGACCGTGGCCGGCGGGCGCCGCTTCGCGCTGCTCGGCGAACACCTGGACCTGGCGCCGCTGTTGGCGGTGGCCGCGCTCAGCGACGGCCTGTCGCCGTCCCTGCGCGCCTGGCTGCACGCGGCGCGGCCGCGGCTGCAGCTGACCCAGGTGGCGCTGACCGGCCGCGCCGGCGGGCCGCTGTACGGCCAGGGCCGGCTGGGCGCGCTGGCGTTCGCGCCGGTCGGGCAATCGCCCGGCGTCAGCGGCCTGCGCGGACGCTTCGAGGGCGACGCGCAGGGCGGCGAGCTGGTGCTGGATGCCGCCAGCCCGGTGCGTTTCGACTGGCCCAGCGGGTTCGGCGTGCCCCACGACGTGCAACTGGCCGGGCGCATCGTGGTGTTCCGCGACGGCGAGGACCTGCGCGTGGCGACGCCTGCGCTGCGCGTGCAGGGCACCGACTACGGCGCCGACTTCCGCGGCGGGCTGCGCTTCCAGGCCGACGGCTCGCGGCCGTGGATCGACGTGGCCGCCGAGCTGCAGGACGCGCCGGTGGTGGCGGCGAAGAAATTCTGGGTGCATTCGAAGATGAGCAAGGCGGCCACCGACTGGCTGGACGCCGCGCTGCAGGGCGGGCGCCTGCGCGGCGGCCGCGCGCTGGTGTCCGGCGACCTGGACCAGTGGCCGTTCGTCGACCACAACGGCCGCTTCGAGGCCAGTGCACGGCTGGACGACGGCAAGGTCCGCTTCCAGCGCGAATGGCCGGCGGTGGAGAAGGTGGACGCCGATGTCGTGTTCATCGGCAATGGCTTCCAGGTCCAGGGCCGTGGCGAGATGGGCGGGGTGCCGGTGGAACGGCTGTCGGCGACCTTGCCGGACTACAAAGAGGGCCAGCTCAGCGTGCTGGCCAGCAGCCGCGCCGAAACCGGGCAGCTGCTGGCGATGCTGCGGCAGAGTCCGCTGCGCAAGCGCTATGGCGACACCCTCGACGCGCTCAGCGCCTCCGGCCCGGCCGACGTCAGTTTCGACCTGCTGCAGCCGTTGCGCCGCGACGTGGGCGTGCATCATCTGCGCGGCAAGGTCGAACTGCTCGGCGCGCACATCGCCGACCGCCGCTGGGATGTGGCCTTCGACGACATGCGCGGCAGTGCCGACTATCGCGATACCGGCTTCGAAGCGGCCAAACTGGCGGTGCAGTACGCGGGCCATGCCGGCGAACTGGCGCTGCGCGCCGGCGATGGCGTGAGCGATCCGCAGCAGGCCTTCGAAGCGGCGCTGAGCGCCTCGGTGGACGCCGACGAACTGCTCGACCGGGCGCCGGAAATGGCCTGGCTCAAGCCGTTCGTGCAGGGCCGCTCGCGCTGGAACATCGGTGTCGGCCTGCCCAAGACCGCCGATGGCGGAGTGCAGCCGCCGAGCCGTCTGCAGCTGCATTCGGATCTGGTCGGCACCCAGCTGTTGCTGCCGGCGCCGATGGACAAGGGCGTGACCGCGCCGCTGGCGACCTCGGTCAACGTGCCGCTGCCGGTCGGCAGCGGGCGCATCGAGGTGGCCTTCGGCAAGCTGATGGCGCTGGTCGCGCGCAGCCAGAACGGCAAGACCGGGGTCAAGGTGGTGATGGGCAGCGACCACGTGGCCGAGGATCCGCCCAGCAGCGGCCTGACCGTGAGCGGCCGCACCGCCTCGTTGAACGCGATCGACTGGATCGGCCTGGTCAGCGGCCCGGATCCGAACAAGTCGGCCACGCCGGGCGCCGAAGACCCGATGCCGCTGCGCCAGATCGACGTGCTGGCCGACCACCTGCTGCTGCTCGGCGGCGTGTTCGACAACACCCGGCTGCGGCTGCAGCCGCAGGCCGACACGGTGGCGGTGCATCTGGACGGACCGGCGTTGGCCGGGGAACTCAGCGTGCCGAGCAAGGAGGGCGGGGTGCTCGGCGGCCGCCTGGCGCGGGTGCATTGGCGCGCCGCGACGGCGGCGAGCGCGCCGGCGGCCGCGGCCGCTGCGCCGGCCAACGCGGCATCCGATCCCACCCCCACCCCCGCGGCCGCGGCTGCGGCGGTGCGGCCGCTGACCGAGGCGATCGATCCGGCCTCGATCCCGGCGCTGGCGCTGGACGTGGACGACCTGCGTTTCGGCGCGATGAACCTCGGCGCCGCCTCGCTGCGCACCCGCAAGCTGAGCGACGGCATGCAGGTGGACCAGCTGCACCTGCGCTCGGACAAGCAGAAGATCGACATCAGCGGCGACTGGCGCGGCAAGGGCGCCACCGCGCACACCCAGCTCAGCGCCAGCGTGGACAGCCAGGACCTGGGCGAACTGATGCAGAGCCTGGACTTCGGCGGCCAGGTGCGCGGTGGCGAAGGCAGGCTGACCCTGCGCGCCGCCTGGCCCGGCGATCCGGCCGGGTTCCAGCTGGCCACGCTGCAGGGCCAGCTCGACGTGGCCGCGCGCAATGGCCAGCTGCTGGAACTGAACCCCGGCGCCGGGCGCGTGCTCGGCCTGCTCAGCGTGGCGCAGCTGCCGCGCCGGCTGATGTTCGATTTCCGCGATTTCTTCTCCAAGGGCTTCGCCTTCAACCGCATCGACGGCCAGGTCCAGTTCGGCGACGGCGTCGCGCGCAGCGAATCGATGCTGATCGACGGTCCGGCCGCGGAGATCAAGGTGCGCGGGCAGGCCGACCTGCGCGCGCAGCAGTTCGACCAGACCATCGACGTCAATCCCAAATCCGGCAACCTGCTGACCGTGGTCGGCGCGGTCGCCGGCGGCCCGGTCGGCGCGGCGGTCGGCGCCGCCGCCAACGCGGTGCTGGGCAAGCCGCTGGGCGCGATCGGCGCGCGCACCTACCGCGTCACCGGCCCGTGGAAGGATCCCAAGGTGGAGGTGATCGAGCGCGAATCGGCGCGTCCGCCGGCGCCGCCTGCGGCGTCCAGAAGTCCCTGAATCGGCGCCTGCGCCGCACCGCCGGCGCTTGCGCTGAGCGTCCCCGTCCCCCATGTTGAGCCCCATGACCGAAAACGCCCTCAGCCTCGCCGAAACCCGCCTGTTGCTTCCCGCCGGCCTCGATGCCACCAGCCTGGAGCGCGCCTTCGGCACGCTGCTCGGCCCCGGCATCGACTTCGGCGACCTGTATTTCCAGCATTCGCGGCGCGAGAGCTGGAGCGTGGAGGACGGCATCGTCAAGGACGGCGCCCATTCCATCGAGCAGGGCGTGGGCGTACGCGCGATTTCCGGCGAAAAGACCGGGTTCGCCTATTCCGACGACATCCACCGCGACGCGCTGCTGGCCGCGGCGCAGTCGGCGCGGGCGATTTCCCGCGACGGCGGCGCGCAGCCGGCGCAGTCGCTGCTGCGCGGCAACGGGCGCGCGCTGTATCCGGCGCTGGACCCGGTGGACGGCATGGGCAACGACCTCAAGGTCGAGATGCTGCGACGCCTGGACCAGTTCCTGCGCGCCGCCGACCCGCGCGTGCAGCAGGTGATGGTCGGCCTGTCCGGCGGCGTGGACACGGTGCTGGTGGCGCGCAGCGACGGCGTGCTCGCCGCCGACGTGCGCCCGCTGGTGCGGCTCAACGTGCAGGTGATCGTCGAGCAGGACGGGCGCCGCGAGTCCGGCTATGCCGGCGGCGGCGGCCGCTACGGTTACGAAGTGCTGTTCGCCGACGGCCGCCCCGAAGCCTTCGCCAGGGAAGCGCTGCGCCAGGCGCTGGTCAACCTGGAGGCGGTGCCGGCGCCGGCCGGGGTGATGCCGGTGGTGCTGGGTCCCGGCTGGCCCGGCGTGCTGCTGCACGAAGCGGTCGGCCATGGCCTGGAAGGCGACTTCGCGCGCAAGGGCACCAGCGTCTATGCCGGGCGCATCGGCCAGCGCGTGGCCTCGCCGGGCGTGACCATCGTCGACGACGGCACCCTCGACGGCCGCCGCGGCTCGCTGAACGTGGACGACGAAGGCACGCCGACCAACTGCACCACGCTGATCGAAGACGGCGTGCTGGTGGGCTACATGCAGGATTCGCTGAACGCGCGGCTGATGGGCGTGGCGCCGACCGGCAACGGCCGCCGCGAATCGTTCGCGCACCTGCCGATGCCGCGCATGACCAACACCTACATGCTGGCCGGCCAGCACGATCCGGAAGAAATGATCCGCTCGGTGAAGAAGGGCCTGTACGCGGTCAATTTCGGCGGCGGCCAGGTCGACATCACCAGCGGCAAGTACGTGTTCTCGGCGACCGAGGCCTACCTGATCGAGGACGGCAAGGTCACCGCGCCGGTGAAGGGCGCCACCCTGATCGGCAACGGCCCGGAGACGATGCAGAAGGTGCGCATGATCGGCCACGACCTGGCGCTGGACGAAGGCGTGGGCGTGTGCGGCAAGGACGGGCAGAGCGTGCCGGTCGGCGTCGGCCAGCCGTCGCTGCTGATCGACGGGCTGACCGTGGGCGGGACGGCTTGAGTGCCGGGAATGGGGAATCGGAAAACGGGAATCGGTAGCGCCGCGCGTGGCGGCCATGGCGATGTCGGTGCGATCGGCTGCGCCGTCCGGCGGCGTCGCCGGTTGATTCGAGGCGGGATCGGGTCCGATGGCATCCAATGCGGCGCCGCGCGCGGCTGCCGCGGTTGGCGTCGCGGCTCAGTCGCGTTCGTCGGGATCGGTTTCGAGCGCGTCCAGGTCCGCGTCTTCGGCTTCCGCGTCCCCCGTCGCGAGTCCCGTATCCGCCCCCAGCACCAGTTCGCGCAGTTCGCGGAACAACTCGCGGTAGGCGTGCGGCGGCTTGTTCTTCAGCCGCTCTTCCTTGGCGTTGCGGATCAGCTGGCGCAGGCGCTGGCGGTCGGCCTCGGGATAGTCGCCCAGCAGTTCGGACAGCGCGCTGTCGCCGTCGGCGAGCAGGCGCGCGCGCCAGTCCTCGACGCGGTGGATCGCCGCCACTTCGCGGCGCGCGCCGTCGCTGTTGGCGTCCATCGCCTCGCGGATCGCGTCCAGGGTGGCGTCGTCCTCGCGGCGCATCTGCTTGGCCAGGAACGCCAGCTGCCGCTTGTGCGCGATGTGCGAGGTGATGCGCTTGCTTTCCTCGATATGCGGGATCAGCGACTCGGGCACCGGCAGCTTGGCCAGCTGCGCCGGGGTCAGCGCCACCAGCTTCTCGCCCAGGGTCAGCACTTCCAGCGCCGCGCGGCGCTGCTGGCTGCGGCTGTCGCCGCGGAATTCACCGGTGTCTTCGTCGCGTCCGCGCATCGTCGTACTACTCGATCAGTCTGAAACATCAAATTAGAAAGTCCGGCCATGGATGGCCGGGCTCTTGCGAAGGGACTCGCACAACAAGGATAAAGCATTGAACGCGATCACTTCCGAACTGCGCCGCGACGACAGCCTGGAACGCCTGGAGCGCCTGTCCGGCATCGCCGAGCGGCTGCTGGCGCGGGCGCGCGAGCTGGGCGCCAGCCAGGCCGAGGTCAGCTGCAGCGAAGACCGCGGGCTGGACGTCAACGTGCGCCTGGGCGCGGTGGAAACGGTCGAGGCCACCCGCGACCGCGGCATCGGCGTCACCGTCTACTTCGGCCAGCGCAAGGGCAGCGCCAGCACCGCCGACCTGCACGAGTCCAGCCTCGAGGCGACTGTCGCCCAGGCCTGCGCGATCGCCCGCTATACCGAGGACGACGTCGCCTCCGGGCTGGCCGACGCGGCGCTGATGGCGCGCGACATGCCCGAGCTGGACCGCTGGCATCCGTGGGCGCTGGAGGCCGAGGAGGCGATCGAGCTGGCGCTGGCCTGCGAGGCCGCCGGGCGCGAGGCCGACCCGCGGGTGGCCAATTCCGACGGCGCCTCGGCCGGCAGCAGCGAGAGCCTGTCGGTGTACGCCAACTCGCACGGCTTCGTCGGCCGCGAGCGCAGCACCCACCATTCGATCGGTTGCGCGCTGATCGCCGGCCACGGCGACGGTATGCAGCGCGACCATTGGTACAGCAGCGCGTTGGCGCGCGAGGATCTCGAACAGCCGGCGGCGATCGGCCGCCGTGCCGCCGAGCGCACCGTGGCCCGGCTGCAGCCGCGCTCGCTGCCGACCGGCGAGCTGCCGGTGTTGTTCGCGCCGGAGATGGCGCGCTCGCTGGTCGGGCATCTGCTCGGTGCGGTGTCCGGCGGCGCGCTGTACCGCCGCGCCAGCTTCCTGCTCGACAGCGTCGGCAGCCGCCTGTTCCCGGAGTGGTTCGCGATCGACGAACTGCCGCACCTGCGCCGCGGCATGCGCTCGGCGACCTTCGACGGCGAGGGCGTGGCCACCCGTGCCGCGCCGCTGGTCGCCGGCGGGGTGCTGCAGCGCTACGTGCTGGGCAGCTATTCGGCGCGCAAGCTCGGCCTGCAGACCACCGCCAACGCCGGCGGCGTGCACAACCTGCAGGTGGCGGCGAACGCGGACGATCTGGCCACGATCGCCGCCGGCATCCCGCGCGGCCTGCTGGTCACCGAACTGATGGGCAACGGCGTCAACCCGGTCACCGGCGACTATTCGCGCGGCGCCGGCGGCTTCTGGATCGAGAACGGCGCCATCGCCTACCCGGTGGACGAGGTCACCATCGCCGGCAACCTGCGCGAGATGTTCCAGCGCATCGAAGCGGTCGGCCGCGACATCGACGTGCGTTCGCACGTGCACATCGGCGCGGTGCTGGTCGGCAAGATGACGGTGGCCGGCAACGACTGAGGGCCGTCGCTCCCCGGTCCGGACCGACACTGGGCGAACGCGACCACCGCACAGGCATGCGCGCCGGGGCGCCGGATCCGACCGCATCGGCGCCGCAGCGCGCAGTGGCGGTGGCCGCGCATCTGTCGATGTGGCTGGGCGCGTTCGCCGCGGCGAACGGGCATCTGGTCTACATGCTGTACGCGCTGCTGTGCCTGTGGGTGCCGCCTGGCCGCCTGTGGCTGGCGACCAGGCGCCGCCGGTCCTTCGCCGCCGCGCATTGCGCGCAGGCGCTGGCCCTCGGCGCCAGCCTCTCGCTCCTGTGCGCGCTGCTGGCGCCGGCATTGCTGGTCGTCGTTGCGGGGCTGCTTGCGCTGCCGCTGCTGATGCTGGTTATGCTGGCCAGCATGGGTCTGGCCTGGCCGCCACCGTTGCGGCCGTGTGCGGCCGCCGCTACCGCCATCCCTTGCTGCCCTGGGGTGGCGACCGAGCAGGCGCCGCCCCGGCGCGGGGGCCGGATCACTTGACAGGTTCGCGCGGGCCACCGAGAGTGGCGCGCGAAGCGCCTTGCCCACTCACCACCATAAGGAAAGGAATACCGATGAGCGAATTCGACAACGTGACCGCACCGCCGCCGCCGCCGGCTGGCGCCGGCCCGCAGGAAGACCGCACGGTCGCCTTGATCACCCATCTGTCGGGCATCATCGCCAGCTTCATCGTGCCGCTGATCATCTGGCTGATCAACAAGGACAACCCGGCCAAGTCGTTCCTCAACGACCAGGCCAAGGAAGCGCTGAATTTCCAGATCACGGTCGCCATCGCTTGGGCAATCTGCGTGGTGCTCAGCTTCGTGTTCATCGGCGCGTTGTTGATGCCGGTGGTGTGGGTGGTGAACCTGGTGTTCTGCATCCTGGCCGGGATCAAGGCCAACGAAGGCGTCGCCTACCGCTACCCGTTCGCGCTGCGCCTGATCAAGTAAGCGCGCGGTCCGGTTCGCAAAAAGGCCCGGCATTCGCCGGGCCTTTTCTATTTCCGCTGCTGGGCAACCTCCGTTACAAGGCCAAGACCTGGTGTCGCTGCGATAGCAGCGGCCACGAAGTCGATCACCGGCGAAGAGCGGCGCGGATCGCGCTGCACGACCAGCCAGATATCGCGCGAGAACATGCTTTCGGCGTGTTCCAGTCGCATCATCGCGGGGCGCATCGCCCAGAAAGCACGGCGGGCCGGCGACTCCGGCCCGGTCCGCGCCGTGGCTTCCTCACCCGCGATCTGCTCTCGCCAGGGGAGGCCGCGCTGCGAATTGCGGCTGCGGCCGGTCAACCCGGCCTGGTGTCGCGCGTTTGCATTGTGAATGCCGAACCGGAGCGCCGCATGATCCGTCGCGAAACCCTGAGTGCCGCGAACCGCTTCGGTCTGGGCGCGCGCCCCGGCGAACTGGCGAGCATCGACGATCCGCACGCGTGGCTGGCCGCGCAGGTGCGCGCGGCGCTCGCTGCCGTTCCCGCCATGCAGGGCTTGCCCGACAGCCTGGACTATCTGCGCCGCGAAGCCGACTACCAGCGCGAACGACGCCAGGCGCGGATGCAGGCGCCAGCGGATGCCAAGCCCGCGCAGCAGGCGGCGCGCGGCCTGTACCGGCAGGCGCAGACGCAGGAACTGGCGGCGCGCTACGCCGTCGCGGTCGCCAGCGCGGACGGTTTCGCCGAGCGCCTGGTGCATTTCTGGTCCAACCATTTCGCGGTCTCGGTCGACAAGCGTGCGGCCGCGCTGTACGCCGCGCCGATGGAGCGCGAAGCGATCCGCCCGCAGTGCATGGGCCGTTTCGCCGACCTGTTGCTGGCGGTGGAGCGGCATCCGGCGATGCTGCGCTACCTGGACAACGCCAATTCGATCGGTCCCGACTCGGTGCTGGCGCAACGCGCACAGCGCCGTGCGGCGCGCCAGGGCCTGGATGCGCCGCCGCGCCGGCCCGGCCTCAACGAGAACCTGGCGCGCGAGATCCTGGAGCTGCATACGCTGGGCGTGGACGGCGGCTATACCCAGGCCGACGTCACCGAACTGGCGCGCGCGATCACCGGCTGGGGCGTGCCGGCGCCGCGCGATTTCGAACAGGGCGCGCCCGATCGCGCCTTCGTGTTTCGCGCCCCGGCGCATGCCGCCGGCAGCCGTCAGGTGCTGGGGCGGCGCTACGCCGAGGCCGGGCTGGAGCAGGGCGAGGCGATCCTGGCCGCATTGGCCGGGCACCCGGCCACCGCGCGGCATGTGTCGCTGAAGCTGGCGCGGCATTTCGTCCATGACGATCCGCCGCCGGCGCTGGTGCAGCGCATGGCCGACGCCTGGCTGCGCAGCGATGGGCATTTGCCCAGCGTGTACCGGGCGCTGATCGACAGCCCGGAAGCGTGGAGTGCGCAGGCGCGCAAGTTCAAGCCGCCGCAGGATTTCGTGCTGTCGGCGCTGCGCGCCGGCGGCGAATGGCCGCAGGCGCCGGCGCAGCAGAAAACGGTGCTCGGCCTGCTGATGCGCATGGGGCAGCCGCCGTTCACGCCGCGCTCGCCGGCCGGCTATGCCGATGTGGCCGTCGAATGGAGCGGGCCGGATGCGCTGTGGAAGCGGGTGCAGGCGGCCGAGGCGCTGGCCGGGCTGGTCGCGCCCACCGATCCGCTGGCGCTGGCCGGCAACGTGTTCGCCACCAGCCTGGACCAGGACACCGCCAGTGCCTTGCGCCGCGCCGAATCGCCGCGCGACGGCGTGGCCTTGCTGCTGGCCAGCCCGGCCTTCCAATGGCGCGCCTGAGCGGCGCGTCGCGCACCACGATCGCGGAGAACGCCCGATGCAACTGACACGCCGCCGTTTTCTCGCCGCCAGCGGTGCGGCCACGTTGTTGAGCCTGTGGTCCGGCGCCGCTCTGGCCACGCCGGGCGCGCAGACGCGGCTGCTGGTGGTGCTGCTGCGCGGCGCGCTGGACGGCCTGCATGCGCTGGTGCCGCAGGGCGATGCGGACTACGCGCGGCTGCGCGGCGCGCTGGCGCCGCCGCAGACCCTGGCGCTGGACGGCAGTTTCGCGCTGCACCCGGCGCTGGCCTTCGCCCACGAACTGTATGCGCGCAAGCAGTGGCTGCCGGTGGTGGCGGTGGCGCCGCCGTATCGGCAACGCTCGCATTTCGAAGCGCAGGACTGCCTGGAAAACGGCACCGCGCGGCCCAGCGGCGCCTCCAGCGGCTGGCTCAACCGGTGCGCGGCGGCGCTGCACGGCGCCGACGCGCTCTCGGTGAGCACGGTGACGCCGTTGATCATGCGCGGTCCGGGCGCGGTCAGCAGTTGGTCGCCGCCGTTGCCGACCGCGGTCAATCCGATCCTGCTGCAGCGGCTGCAGCCCCTGTACGCCGCAGATGCGCAACTGGCCGACGGCTTCGCGCGCGCGGTGCGCGGGCAGGGCATGCAGGTGGACAGCGTCAAGGGCGGGCAGCTGCCGCAGGCGATGAGCGCCGCCGCCAGCTTCATGGCCAAGGCCGACGGCCCGCGGATCGGCTTCGTCGAGGATTCGGGCTGGGACACGCACGGCAACCAGGCCACGGTGCTGCAGCGCAAGCTGGCCGAACTCGATGCCGGAGTGCGCGCGTTCCACGACGGCGCCGGCGCTAGCTGGGAGCGCAGCGTGGTCGCAGTGGTGACCGAGTTCGGACGCACCGCGGCGGTCAACGGCACCGGCGGTACCGATCACGGCACCGGTGGCGTGGCCTTCCTGGCCGGCGGCGCGATCCGCGGCGGGCGCATTGCCGGCGACTGGCCGGGGCTGTCGCCGCGGGCCTTGAACGAAGGCCGCGATCTGCGCGCGACGGCCGACTTGCGCGGCCTGTTCAAGCATCTGTTGAGCGCCCACCTGGGCGTGTCCGAAGCGGCGCTGGAAACGCAGGTGTTTCCGGGCAGCGGTGCGGTGCGGGCGATGGAGGGACTGGTGGCGTCGCGCTGAGAGGGCATGCCGACGCTGCACGGCAACGCTTCCGATCCGTGGTCGCATGCACGACACACCGGCCGCCGCTCGGCATCCGATGCGGCGGCCATCACCTGGTACTGCGCTTCGGCACCGGTGCCGGCATGGGCTGCCGGCACCGGTCGCGCGTGCGCTGCGTGCGGCGCCAGGCTCAGTTCTGCGCCGGGGTGTTCTCGGCGAAGTACTCGTGGCTGTCGGCGTTCTTCACCGCGCGCGCCGGGTTGCTGGTAGCCAGGTTACGCGCCGCGCTCTGGCCGTAGGCATAGTCCGAGGTGCCGGCGACCACGGTGAAGTGGCTCATCTCGTGGATCAGCGTGCCGGCCTTGGAGTCGGTGCCGGTCAGCGGCGCGCTCCAGAACGCGTTGCACACGTAGATCTGATACGGCTGGTTGGCGTAGACGTAGGCGTAGGAGCTGTCGCTGCAGCCGCAGTTGATGGTGACCTGGCCGTTGTTCTGGTCGATCGCCGCATCGATGTTGACGAAGTTGGAGGTGGCCGTGCTGTAGCGGCTGGCGTTGTACGCGCCGAACCAGGAGGTGTAGCGCGCGCCGGTGCTGCCGCCGTTGAGATAGGTCTTGGCGTTCTGCGAATAGGTGCGCGCCGAGTTCACCGCGCTGCCGATGGTGCTGATCTGGCTGCTGCTGCACGAGGCGTAGTTGATGCCGTTGACCACGGCCTGCGGACCGGCCATCAGCTCGTTGCGCACCGCGCGGCCGCGGCCGTCCAGCCACAACGTCAGCGGTGCGCTGGACACGGTCTGGGCCTGGCCGTCGGCGCGCTGCATCCGCTCGCCGTCGGCGAATGCGGCGTACTGCAGCGACGCGTTGAGGTGGATGGTGTAGTTGCCGCTGCGCGACAGGTCGTAGGCGTTGGCCAGGTCGATCTGCGCGTGCCGCGCTTCGCCCGGCTGCAGGGTCACGTAATCCTCGGCGCGCGGCGCGGCGCGCTTGACCAGTCGCCCGACGTAGTCGACCGTGCTGCCGTCGCGTGCGATCTCGAACAGGCTGGCATCGAGTTCGCCCAGCGGCAGCTCCCACCTGGGCACGCGCGCCACGCGCTCGCCGGTGTTGCGCACGGTGACCGCGACCTGGCCGCGGTAGTGGCCGTCCGCGTCGGCGACCGGCGCCAGTTCGACCTGCAGCGGCGTGGCGGTGCGCGACAGCTGCGATTGCGCAGTGGCCGCCGACATGAGGCCGACCAGGCTGAAGCCGATGGCTGCCGAGATCAGGGATACGTGTTTCATGCAGGCTCTCTCCGTCGAAAAGGGGGTGCCCGTGCGAGGGCGTATGCAAACTAGCCCGACGATCCGCGGGCAACCGGCGTTTGCGCGTTTGTCTGCGATTCCGTCCAGCGAACCGGGCGATCGGTCCCACAAACGACGTTCGCGCGCAGACGCGGCGCAGCGATTCGCTGCAGGACGCGCGTGTAGCGCCTCGCATCGCGTGTTCGCCCGTGCGCTTCCGGTTTGCCGGTGCGCATGCCGATGCTAGAGTCGGGCATTCGCGCCTTGGGAGAGGGGATGTCATGGGAGTGCTACGGCTGTTGCTGGCTGCTGCATTGGGTTCGCTGGCAGCGGTTGCCGCGGCGCAGCCTGCGGTCCGCGAGATCGCGCTGGACGTGCAGGGGCCGACTTCGCCGCGCGATCGCTTCTACGACCTGTCGGTGGGTTCGGACTATCCGGGCACGCTGCTGCGCGAGGACAGCCTGGCGCAGCTGCGCACGGCCCGCGACGAACTGGGCTTCCGCTATCTGCGTTTCCACGCGATCTTCCACGACGTGCTCGGCACCTACCGCGAGGTCGATGGGCGCCCGGTCTACGACTGGAGCAAGATCGACCAGCTCTACGACCGCATGCTCGGCATGGGCATCCGTCCCTTCGTCGAACTGGGCTTCACTCCCGAGGCGATGAAGACTTCCGACCAGCAGATCTTCTACTGGAAGGGCAACACCTCGCATCCGCAGCTGGACAAGTGGAGTGCGCTGGTGGACGCGTTCGTGCGCCATGCGCGCCAGCGTTACGGCGAGGAGGAAGTGCGCCGCTGGTACTTCGAGGTCTGGAACGAGCCGAACCTGGCCGGTTTCTGGGAAGGCGCCGACCAGACCGCGTACTTCGCGCTGTACGCCGCGACGGCGAAGACGATCAAGCGCATCGATCCGCAGCTCAAGGTCGGCGGACCGTCGACCGCGGGCGCGGCCTGGGTGCCGGAGTTCATCGCGCATGCGCATGCCGCCGGCACGCCGCTGGATTTCATCGCCACCCACACCTACGGCGTGGACGGCGGCTTCCTCGACGAGAAGGGCGAGAGCGACAACAAGCTGTCGCCATCGCCCGATGCGGTGACCGGCGACGTGCGCCGCGTGCGCGAGCAGATCCAGGCATCGGCGATGCCGGGGCTGCCGCTGTACTTCACCGAGTGGAGCGCCAGCTACAACCCGCGCGATCCGGTCCACGACGCCTACCTCAGCGCGGCCTACATCCTGAGCAAGCTCAAGGCAGTCGAGGGGCTGGCGCAGGGCATGAGCTACTGGACCTACAGCGACCTGTTCGAGGAACCGGGCCCGCCGACCGCGCCGTTCCAGGGCGGCTTCGGCCTGCTCAATCCGCAGGGCATCCGCAAGCCGGCGTACTTCGCCTACAAGTACCTCAATGCGCTGGGCGAGCGGCAGCTGCGCAATACGGATGCGCAGAGCTATGCGACCTACGACGGCGGCGTGCTGAAGCTGCTGGCCTGGGAGTTCGTCACCCCGCAGCAGGACAAGAGCAACCGCCCGTATTTCACCCAGGTGCTGCCGGCGGCCGCGACCGCGCCGCTGCGCTTGCAGCTGCGCGGATTGGCGCCGGGCACGTATGCGCTGGCGATCCGCCGCACCGGTTTCGACGCCAACGATGCGTACAGCGCCTATCTGCGCATGGGCTCGCCGAAGGCGCTGAGCGCGCAGCAGCTGCGGCAGCTGCAGGAGCGGACGACCGACACGCCGGAACTGCGCCGCGTGCGCGTCGGCAAGGACGGCAGCGCGCAGGTGGACGTGGCGATGCGCGCCAACGATGTGGTATTGGTCGAGTTGCGTCCGCGCTAGCTCGCGGGTTTTCGCGCCGATTGGCAGCGCGCGCCTGCAACCTGTAGGAGCGGCTTCAGCCGCGACCGGGTCGTTCCTGCCTGGGATAGCCCCGGTCGCGGCTGAAGCCGCTCCTACAACGTGCCAGCGCCCAGTCGTGCTGGAGGGCTACCGATGGAGTCCGTCGCGACTGAAGTCGCTCCCACGTGAACCTTCAGCCCGAAGGCACCGAGCCTATCCGATCCTGCCGCTGCCTCTGTCGCGGCTGAAGCCGCTCCTACAGGGGCTTACAGGGACTTACAGGGAGCGGCTGGATGGACTCAGTGCGAGCGATCCACCGCCAGCCGCGCCAGCGCCGCCAGCGTGTCGGCGCGGGCGCCGTGGCCATGCAGGCTGTCGCGCATCGTCGCCGCCAGTTCGGTGAGCTTGGCCTTGGCGCCGTCCATGCCGAGCAGCGCGGGATAGGTGGACTTGGCCTGTGCCGCGTCCTTGCCGGCGGTCTTGCCGAGCTGCTCGGAGCTGGCCTCGATGTCGAGGATGTCGTCGCGCACCTGGAACGCCAGGCCCAGCGCGCTGGCGAAGCTATCCAGTTGCGCGAGCGCGGCGGCATCGGCACCGCCGGCCAGCGCGCCCAGGCGCACGCTGGCGCGGATCAGCGCGCCGGTCTTCAATGCGTGCATGCGCTGCAGCTCGGCCAGCGGCTGCACCGTGCCGGTGGCGTCGATGTCCAGCGCCTGGCCGCCGCACATGCCGGCCGCGCCCGCGGCCTCGGCCAGGGTCTGCAGCCAGCGCACGCGCAATGCCGCATCGGCCGCGTCGGCACCGGCCAACAGCGCGAAGGCCAGGCTCTGCAACGCATCGCCGGCCAGGATCGCGGTGGCCTCGTCGAAGGCGATGTGCACGGTGGGACGGCCGCGGCGCAAGGCGTCGTCGTCCATCGCCGGCAGGTCGTCGTGGACCAGCGAATAGGCGTGGATCAGTTCCACCGCCAGCGCCGGCGCGTCCAGTCGGGTTTCGTCGGCGGCGAACAGCGCGCCAGTGGCGTAGACCAGCAGCGGACGCATGCGCTTGCCGCCGCCGAGGGTGGCGTGGCGCATCGCCGCGTGCAGGCGCTGCGGCGCGGCCGCGGCACTGGGCAGGTGCGCATCCAGGCCGGCTTCCACGCGCTGGCGCCAGCGCGCGAACGCGGCGTCAGCCGCCATGGAGCGGGGCGGGATCGAACGGCTCGGCGGTGTCCGGCTGCTCCGGATCGCTGAGCAGGCGCACGCGCAGTTCGGCCTGTTCCAACGCCTGCTGGCACTGCCGGTACAGGCCGACGCCGCGCTCGTAGGCGCTCAGCGACTGCTCCAGGCTCAGGTCGCCGGTTTCCATCTTCTCCACCAGCACTTCCAGTTCCTCGAGCGATTGCTCGAAGCGGGCGACCGGGGAGGCTTCTTCTAATGACTTCTTGGGCATCGTGGAAGTGTGCGCGGCGCCGGCGGCAGGGTCAATGCGAGGCGGGTGACGATGGCGTGGCGGCGCTGTCCAGTACCAGCCGCGCGTGCCGTGCCTGCAGCCAGGCGTGCAGCGGCGCGGCGACGATCCGGTCGCCGGCGGCGAGCAGGCGTTCGGCGTCGAACAGCAGCGGCAGGCGCGCGCGCTGCCAGGGCGGCACGGCGCGATCCTGCAGCAGCTGCTTGAGCGCCTGCGAGTGGACGCGCCCGGGCAACAGGATGCGTTCGCCGCCCTGGCGCAAGCGCACCAGCAGCGGGGCGTCGAACACCAGCGGGGTGTCGGCGAGCAGCCGCAGGCGGCGGCCGTCGGGCAGCGCCAGCGGTGCGCGGCCGTCCCACGGCGCCTGCCAGTCGGCGGGCAGCGGTGGCGGATCGCGTTCGGCGTACAGCGCCTCGCGCCAGCTGCGCAGCGTCGCGCCATGCCAGGCGAACTGCGCGGCGGCGTCGGCACGCGCGTGCAGCAGCGTGCGCTCGATCGCCAGCAGGCCGGCAGCCGGCAGCGGCGGCAGGCCGGCTTGCGCGATCCAGCGCCGCAGCACGCGCGCACGGCGCGGCGCCGGCAGTGCGCGCAGCTGCGGGAGCGACAGCGGCGCGGTGGCGTCGGCGCGCAGCGCCTCCAGCGCGGCCTGGTCGCCGTCGTCCAGCAGCGCGCCGGCCTCGCCGCACAGCTGCGCGCTGCGCGCCAGCGCGGCATCGGCATGCGGCCAGCGCTGGCGCAGCAGCGGCAACACCTGCAGGCGCAGGAAGTTGCGGTCGAAGCCGGGGTCGGCATTGCTCGGGTCTTCGACCCAGCGCAGCGCGTGCCGCTGCGCATAGGCCTGCAATGCGCTGCGCGGCAAGGCCAGCAACGGACGCCACAGCATGCCGTTGGCGAAGCTGCGCAGCGGCTGCATCGCCGCCAGTCCGTCCGGGCCGGACGCGCGCAACGCGCGCAGCAGAAATGTTTCGGCCTGGTCGTCGCGATGCTGCGCCAGCGCCAGCCACTCGCCTTCGCCCAGCACCTGGGCGAAGGCTGCGCGTCGCGCCTGTCGCGCCGCCGCCTCCAGACCGTGGCCGCTGTCGCGCGGGACCTGCACGCGCAATACCTGCAGCGGGATCGCCAGGGCGGCGCAGCAGGCGGTGCAGTGCTCGGCCCATGCATCGGCGTCGGCATGCAGGCCGTGGTGCACGTGCAGCGCGCGCAGCCCGGCGCGACGGTACTGCGGCTGTCGCGCCAGCGCGTGCAGCAGCACGCTGGAATCCAGCCCGCCGCTGAGCGCGACCAGGACCGCTGCCGGTGCCGGGTCGGGCAGGGCGGCGCTCACGGCGCAGGACGATGCGATATCCGAATGGGGCTTCATCGCGTCACTTTAGAGGCTGGCGGCGTGGCCGCGAAGCATGCTGCGGACGGTACGTCGCGGTCGCGCAGCGGATTGCGCTGGAGGCGGCGGCGAAGGGTGGCCTGGATCGCGACCATGCGCTTGTATCGCCGCCTGATCCGACCCGACCCGACCCGATCCGATCCGATCCGATCCGATCCGATCCGATCCGACCCGACCCGACCCGACCCGACCCGACCCGACCCGACCCGATCCGACGCGACGCGACGCGGCCGCGCTCGGCATGCGGCGTATCGCCGCGCTGTCGGTGTCGGTGTCGGCAGGAGCCTGCAGCCGATCCTGTCGAAGAAGGCAGCGGCAATCGGCAACCGGCTGCCGGTTGTCGAGCGCCTGGAGCAGGCGCTCGGTGCCGTGCCGTAGCGCCGCGTCCGCGCGCCGTGGCGGGTTGCGGTTCCTGTCCCGTTCGACGGTACGCGGCTGCCGCGCCGCAAGCTTCGCTCCGCGCCGGCGGCGCGGGCGCTGCAAAGGGGATAGGGGCGCAGTCCGCCGCCTGCTTTGTCGGTAGGCCGACGCGGTCGGATGCGCTCAGGGCTGCGGTTCGGGCACTTCGCGGTTGTTGCGGTCGATGGTGTACCAGCGCCCGCCCTCCATCGGCGTATGCCCGTCGCCATCGGGCGTGCCGCGGCGGCAGCCGTCGCAGACCCGGGCCACGCCGTTCTCGAACGGCCAGGCGAAGTCGTGGACCGGCGGGATCACTTCGCGCAGCTGACGGTCGTAGAAACCGATGCGGCCATGGAAGATGCCGCGGGTGAGGCCTTCGGCGAAATAGTCCGGGCCGCTGTCCCAGAGGATCACCGGCAGGCTGCTGCCATCGGCGCGCACGTAGTAGAACTGGTCGCCTACGGTCAGCACCGACAGGCCATCGGCGTCGAACTGCAAGCCTTGCGCTGTCCGCGGCGAAAGCCGCAGGCGGCCATCGGCCGCGACGCGGCAGCCGGGCACGATGGCGCGGTCGGAGTTCGGGTCGGCGATCCGGCACGCGCTGTCGGCCTGCGCCCAGGCGGCCGGCGCCGCCGCGAGCGCAGCCAGCGCGACCAGCGCCGCCGCCCGCCGCCTTGTCGTCATCGCGCGCCGCTGCCGCGCCAAACTCACTTTGCGGTGGCGCCGGCAGCCTCGGCCACGAACGCGTCCGGCTTCGGCAACTGCACCGGCACGCCGTCGCCGTTGCAGGTGCCGGCCTGGCACAGGCGCCCGCGCAGCTTCGGCGTGGCCTGCACGATCACGTGGTAGATCACGTTCTCTTCCAGGCTGCCGCGGAACGCGTCGCTGCCGGGGCCGCGCGCCCAAATGCCGACGTCGTCGCCGCCATGGGTCTCGGCCTTGGTCGGCACCAGTGCTTCCTGCATGAAGTCCGGCTGTTCGGTATCGACGTGGGTCAGGTCGGGGCGGCCCTTGACCGGTTCGAAGCTGCTCGGCGCGTGCGGGAACTGTTTGATGCCGGCCGGCTGCTGGTTGCTGGCGCCGGTGTAGCCGGGGCCGTTGGCGTAGCTGAGCGTGGCGTACGGCTGGCCGTTGCCGTCCAGCGCCAGCTCGCCGGTGTTGGCGTCTTCGCCGCTGGTGCCGCGCACCTTGCCCAGGATCGGGTTGCCGCGCTGCGGGTAGCCGACGAAGTTGAGCGTGTGCGAATGGTCGGCGGTGACGACGATCAGCGTGTCCTCGGCCGAGGTCGCCTCCGCCGCGGCCTGCACCGCCTGCGACAGGGCGATGGTCTCGTCCAGCGCGCGGTAGGCGTTGCCGGCGTGGTGGGCGTGGTCGATGCGGCCGCCTTCGACCATCAGCACGTAGCCGTCCTTGCCGCGCGACAGGGTGCGGATCGCGGCGCGGGTCATCTCGGCCAGGCTGGGGTCGCCGGCCGCGCTCTGGTCGCGGTCGTGGTCGAACTGCATGTGGTCCGGCTCGAACAGGCCCAGCAGCGCCGGCGCGTTCTGCGCCGCTTCCAGCTGTCCGCGGTTCCACACATAGGCACCCTGCGGGTGGCGCTGGCGCCATTCGCCGACCAGGTCGCGGCCGTCCAGGCGCAGGCCGACCTTGTCGTCGTATTCCGGGTCGCGCTGCTCGACCGTGGTGAACTGGCTGCGGCCGCCGGCCAGCATCACCTGCGGGCCGCGGCCGTAGCGCGCGCTCACCATCTGCTGGGCGATGTCGCGGCAGCCTTCGGCCACCGCCTTCTCGGGCAGGTCGGTGTCGCTTTCCCAGTTGCGTTCGGGGGTGTGCGCGTAGGTCGCCGCGGGGGTGGCGTGGGTCAGCCGGGTGGTGGTGACGATGCCGGTGTTCAGGCCGGCGCTGTCGGCCAGTTCCAGCCAGGTCAGCAACTGCTTGCCGAGGCTGTCGGCGCAGGCTTCGCGCTTGCCGGCGGACACGCCGATCGCGCCCATGTGGGTCTTCACCCCGGTGGTGATCGAGGTCATCGTGCCGGCCGAGTCCGGCGTCTGCGAGTCGGTGTTGTAGGTCTTGCTCAGCGCGGTGGCCGGGAACGCCTCCCACGACAGCTGGTTCTCCTCGCCGGAGGCGCCCTTGCGCTGGCCGTCGAGGATGCGCGCGGCGGCGACCGTGGTCAGGCTCATGCCGTCGCCGAGGAACAGGATCACGTTCTTGGCCTTGCCGCGCATCGCGCCGTTGTTGGCCGCCTTGGCCGCGCCGCTGCGGTACCACCAGTCCGGCGTCTCGCCGCCGGGATGAGCGACGGCGGGCACCTGGATCGGCGCGACGGCGGCGCTGGCCGGCGCGCGCGGGGCGCTGGCGCAGGCGGCCAGCAGCAGGGTGGAGGCGGCGGCGAAGGCGGGAACGAGGTAGCGCATACGAGGAACGGGCCCTGGGCACGAAGTCCTTCGCATTATGCCGGCTGCGACAAGGCACGCCGATGACATCGCGCCTTTCCAGCCATGGCGTCGTCGCCCGCGCCGGCTTGCGCTATGGTGCAGGACCCCCGAGATTTCCTGGATAGCATCGATGAAATTGGTGACCGCCTGGTTGCGCATTCCGTTCTGGCAGCGCGTGGTGGCCGGCTTCGTGCTCGGTGCGTTGGCCGGCTGGGCGCTCGGGCCGGCGGCGGATACCTGGTTCGGGCCGCTGGGCGATCTGTACGTGACCCTGATCAAGATGATCGCGGTGCCGCTGGTGTTCTTCGCGGTGATCAACGCGATCTCCTCGCTGCACGGCCAGCAATCGGTGGCCAGGCTCGGCGGGCGCACCTTCCTGTGGTTCGTCGTCACCGCCGCGCTGGCGGTCGGCGTCGGCCTGGCCGTGGGCACGCTGCTGCAGCCGGGCGCCGGCCACTTCGGCCTGAGCGTGGATGGCGCATGGAAGCCGCGCGACGTGCCCAGCCCGATCCAGGTGCTGCTGGACGTGGTGCCGTCCAATCCGTTCTATGCGCTGACCGGCATCGGTACCAGGACCAACGCCGCCGGCGAGACGGTGCTGGCGGCCGGGCGCGGCTCGATCCTGCCGGTGATCTTCTTCGCCGCGCTGCTGGGCTTTGCGATGGTCAAGCTGGGCGAGCGCGTGGCCGAGGCGCGCAAGCTCACCGGGCAGATGAGCGAGATCATGATCCAGGTCACCCGCTTCGTGCTGGAGATGACCCCGCTCGGCACCTTCGGCCTGATCGCCTCGCTGGTCGGCAGCTACGGCTTCGAGAAGCTGCTGCCGTTCGGCAACTTCGTGCTGGCGCTGTACCTGGCCTGCGCGATCCACATCCTGGTGGTGTACAGCGGCCTGCTGCTGGCGCACGGGCTGAACCCGTGGAAGTTCTTCCGCGGCGCCGCGCCTGGCATGCAGGTGGCCTTCGTCAGTTCCTCCAGCTTCGCCGCGATGCCGGTGGCGCTGCGCTCGATCACCCACAACCTCGGCGTCAACAAGGACTACGCCGCGTTCGCGGTGCCGCTGGGCGCCAGCATCAAGATGGATGGTTGCGGCGCGATCTTCCCGGCGCTGTGCGCGGTGTTCATCGCCCAATACACCGGGGTGCCGCTGACCGCCAACCAGTATTTCGTGGTGCTGATCGCCTCGGTGCTGGGCAGCTTCGGCACCGCCGGCGTGCCCGGTACCGCGGTGGTGATGGCCACGGTGGTGCTGAGCGCGGCCAACCTGCCGCTGGAGGTGATCGGCTACCTGTACGCGATCGACCGCGTGCTGGACATGATGCGCACCATGACCAACGTCACCGGGCAGATGCTGGTGCCGGTGCTGGTGGCCAAGGAAACCGGCCTGCTCGACCGCAGCGTGTACGAGGCGGCCTCGAGCAATGTCGGCCTGGAAGATCCGCCGGCCGACGGGTCCGGCCAGCTGCGTTGATTCCGCGGTGAGCACGTCCGCGACGCGCTTGCGCGAACAGTTGCTGCGTCTTCCCGGGCTGACGCCGATCGATGGGGTGCTGGTGCAGCAGGCGCTGGCCGCCGATCCCTTCGAGCGCCAGTACCTCGCGGTCCGGCAGCAGGAAGGCCGCGTCTACAGCGACGCGCAGGTACGCACGCTGCCGCATCCCGGCGGGGCGCTGGCCGCCAGCCACGAGTGGCGGGTGCGTGCCGAGTCGTGCCGGCGCCTGCTGCGTCACCTGCGTGCGCGCGGCGGCAGCGGGCCGTTGCTCGAACTGGGCTGCGGCAACGGCTGGCTGTCGCAGCGGCTGGCCGAGGGCCTGCAGCGCGAGGTCTGCGGCGTCGACGTCAACCGCACCGAGCTGGCGCAGGCCGCGCGCGTGTTCGCGGCCAGTGCGCATCTGAGCTTCGTCGCCGGCGACATCCACACGCTGCCGCTGCCGCCGCAGCGCTTCGATGCGGTCGTGCTGCCGGCCTGCATCCAGTATTTCGCCGACCCGCGCGCGCTGATCGCGCGCCTGCTCGGCCTGTTGCAGCACGACGGCGAACTGCACGTGATCGACAGTCCGTTCTACGCCGACGCCGCGCAGGCGCAGGCCAGCGCCGCGCGCAGCCTGCGCTACTTCAGCGGGCTGGGCTGCGCGGAACTGGCCGACCAGTATCACCAGCACACCTGGGCCGCGCTCGACGGCATCGCGCTGCGCGTGCTGTTCGATCCACGCAGCCTGCGTGCCCGTTGCCTGCGCGCGCTGCGCCGGCCGCAGCCGCACTTTCCGTGGCTGTGCATCCGCAAACGCGACAACCCGGCATTGGCGGCTGGCTAATTGCCGTCGCGATCGCGTGCGGGCGCCCCTGGCGAGGCAAGAGAGCACGGCATTGGCGGTTCCCGCGCGGCGCCGTTGCCAGCCCTGAACCGCTGATCCGCGCGATGCGGCGGCACGGCGCCTGCAGCATCGGTACGTGGCAGACTTCCGCTTCCTTCCTTTCCCTGGAGCCCCGATGAGCGGCACGCAACGCGAACTGACCTTCCGCTTCCTGGCCGAGCCGATCGACGTCAACTACGGCGGCAAGGTCCATGGCGGGGTGGTGATGAAGTGGATCGACCAGGTCGGCTACGCCGCCGCGGTGGGTTGGAGCGGACGTTACAGCGTGACCGTGGCGGTCGGCGGCATCCGGTTCGTCTCGCCGATCCGGATCAGCGACATGGTCACGGTCACCGCCAAGCTGGTCTACACCGGCAGTACCAGCATGCATTTCGCGATCGACGTGCGTGCGCGCGACCCGATGGGCGGCGACTCGCGGCTGTGCACTCACTGCATCATCGTGTTCGTGGCCCTGGACGGGGTGGAGGGCAAGCCGACCCCGGTGCCGTCGTGGCAGCCGGACACGCCGGAAGACCATCGCCTGTCCGAGTACGCGTTGAAGGTGATGGAGCTGAGCAAGGGCATCGAGGACACCATTTCCCACTACCAGGCCTGATATCGCGGCCAAGACGCCGCGCCGCGACTCAAGCGCGCCAGTCCGCAGGCGCGGTGCGGCAGTCGCCATCGAACAGGCGGCCGCCGTGCGCGACCAGTTCCCGTTGCGCCAGCGCGAGCACTGGCGCGCAGTCCGCGCTGGCGAACAGCGCGGCGAAGGCGTGCTCGAAGCGCTGGCCCAGCGCGGGATCGATCCGCGCGAGCAGGCGCGGCGCCCATTTGCCGCTGCCGGACCAGCGGCCGCGCCCGCGCAGCGCCAGTTCCGTCAGGAGCGGGTGCAACAGGGCGCCGATCGCGACGATCTCGGCGGCGCTGCGCTCTCCGCACAGGTCGTCGATCAGGTCGGTGATCTGGTAGCGCAGCGCGTCCACTTGCGCCGGCGACAGCGGCGGCGGCCCGGCCTGCAGGCGTGCGGCGATCTGGCCTTGCAGGGTGCGCGCGGGTTCGCTCGCGGTGCCGACGATGCAGCCCCCGGCGATCATGTGCAGCAGACTGGGGCGGCCGCGGGCCACGTCGTCATCGAGAAACCAGGTCAGCGTGCCCGGATCGTGGACGAAGGCTTCGACCGGCACGCCGTCGGCCAGGAACGATTCCCGCCGCGCCGCGGGCAACCGTTCGTAGACCACCACTAGATCGATATCGGACAGGTGGGTGCCTTCGCCGCGCAGGATCGAGCCGGCGGCGAAGCCGAAGGCCGCCCCGTCGTAGCGGCTGGACAGCAGCGCCTGCGCGATCGCCAGCGCTTGCGCGGGGGTGGGCAGAACGGGCGCGGCGGGCATCAGTGCGCCGCCTGCCGGCACCGCGGAGGGATGGAGGAACAACGGTGCCGGTGGACACGGCGCGGCGGCGCTGCGGGCGAGGGCGGTGGCGTCATTGTGGTCCCGGGGGCATGATCGAGCCGGGCCAGCGTAGCGTGCCGCCAGCAGGGCAGCCAGGCGCCAGGCGCCGGATGGCGAACGATCGCCACAACGAAAAAGGCCGCTGTCTCCAGCGGCCTTTCTTTTTTTGCCTGCGTGCTGCGCCGCTTACATCGCCACGCGCCGCGCCTGCACGAACTTCTCGCTCCAGTAGCCGCTGGTCAGCGTGTCCACGCGCACGTCCTTGCCGCGGCTAGGCGCGTGCAGGAAGCGGCCTTCGCCGACGTACAGGCCGACATGGTCGACCCGGCCCTTGCGGCCGAAGAACACCAGGTCGCCCGGCGCCAGCGCGTCGCGGTCCTTGATCAGTTCGGCATTGGCCTCGCGCGCCATCTCGCGCGACACGCGCGGCAGCTCGATGCCCAGCGCGGTCCGGAACACGTAGCCGACCAGGCCGCTGCAATCGAAGCCTTCGGTGTCTTCGCCGCCCCAGCGGTACGGGGTGCCGAGCAGCGCCATGGCGCGCTTGAGCACCGACTGCACCTTGTCGCCGCCCGGGACCACGCCCTCGCGCAGCGGCGCCTGGGACACGTCGTAGTTGGCCAGCAGGCGGCTGATGTCGCCGGCGAACATCGCCGAGCGGTCCATCAGCGGAATGGTGTCGTTGGCGGCCAGATGCGGGAGCAGGGCGGCCAGGGTGGCGGTGGCGGCGGCGTCGGCCTTGCTGCGTGCGGTGGCCGGGGCCTGCGCGGCGACCGGCTTGGCGGTCGCGGGCTGGGAGATCGTGGGAGTGGTGCTGGTGGCGCCGGCGGCGGTCACCTGCGCCGGTGCCACGGGGGCGATCGTTTCGGGGATCACGGTGTCGGCCGGAGCCGACTGGGCCAGGGCCGGAACGGCCGAGAGGCAGAGCGAGGCGGTGCAGATTAAGCGGAAGGCGGCCCGGCGGGGGACGGAGGTCTTGCCTGGAGAGGTCTTGGCTTCGGTCGTCACGCTTCGATCACAAATTCAAACGATGGGCGATGATGCCCTGTAGACAGCAAGACGAAGTTCAAATTGCGTTAATATTTCGTAATTATGAATGTGAGCGAAACCACAGTTCAGTGCAGGACGCGTTTGGCGCCGGTGTAGTGGTCGCGCCAATAGGTCCCGTCCAGATAGTCCAGGCGGACCGTTCCGCCGGTGCTGGGGGCGTGCACGAAGCGGCCCTCGCCGACATAGATGCCGACATGGCTGACCGTGCCGCCGCTGCCGAAAAACACCAGATCGCCGGTGCTCAGGCGTTGCGGATCGATCCGCGGGCCCTGCACCGCGGCCAGTTCGCGCGAGGTGCGCGGCAGCCGCAGGTCGAGCATGTCGCGGTAGACGTAGGCGACCAGGCCGCTGCAGTCGAAGCCGGAATCGGGGGTATTGCCGCCATAGCGGTAGGGCGTGCCGACCAGGCCCAGCGCGCGCATCAGCACCGCGTTGGCCGCGGCCGGGTCGGCCGGCGCCACCTGCGGCCAGCTGCGCACCGCCACCGGCGGCGGCGGGCGCGACGGGCGCACCTCGTGGCGGCCGCAGGCGGCCAGCACGGCCATGCACAGCAGGACCGCCCCACAGGGAAGACGGCGCCGCGTGGACGTTGCAACTGGCTTGTTCTGCATGGAGCCGGGATAATGCGCAACCTTAGATGGCCGCCATCATGGCGGCGCTCCCGTCGGCCGACAAGCCGTCCACACCGTCTGCCATCGGCAGCCACAGCGCAGAGTTGCACATGAAGATCGAAAAAGACCGCGTCGTCCGTTTCCACTACACCGTCTCCGAAGCCGGCCAGGCGCCGATCGAGACGTCCAAGGACCGCGATCCGCTGGTGATCCTGATCGGCCACGGCAACATCATCCCGGGCCTGGAGAACGCGATGCTGGACCAGGAAGCCGGCGCCAGCTTCGGCGTCGACGTGGCCGCCAAGGACGCTTACGGCGACTACCGCGAGGGCCTGACCCAGCGCGTGCCGAAGAAGCATTTCGGCGCGACCAAGCTGCAGCCGGGCAGCCAGGTGGTCCTGCAGACCAACTTCGGCCCGCGCGCGGTGACCGTGCAGAAGGTCGGCATGAGCGTGGTCGATGTCGACCTCAACCATCCGATGGCGGGCAAGGACCTGCATTTCGACGTGGAGATCCTCGAGGTGCGCGAAGCCAAGCCGGAAGAGATCGAGCACGGCCACGTGCACGGCGAGGGCGGTCACCACCATTGAGTGAGCGCGGTGCGGGTCCCGTTCGCGGGATCCGTTCCCGTCGTGCGGGTGCGCGCTGCGCCGCCGCTGCCTGATCGGCGCGGCCGCGCTCGCCGCTCGGCCACTTCCGCACTTCACGTACTTCGCGATGCGCCTTGGCGCATGCGCGCCGCGGCGATGGATAATCGCCGGTCTTTCGTCCGGTGCCACGCCTTGGCTTCCTCCGCTCCCGTGCTGCAGCCCGTCGCGCCCGCCGAACGCATCGTCACCCTGGACGTGCTGCGCGGTTTCGCGCTGCTCGGCATCCTGCTGATGAACATCGAGGGCTTCGTCGGTCCGCTGGATACGGCGATGACCGGGCTGGATCCGCTGTTGCGCGGTGCCGACCGCGTCGCCGATGCGGCGGTCTACCTGCTGGTGCAGGGCAAGTTCTACACCTTGTTCTCGCTGTTGTTCGGCATGGGCTTTGCGGTGATGGCGCAGCGTGCCGAGGCGGCGCGGCGCGAGTTCGGCGGCTTCTTCGTGCGCCGCAGCGCGGTGCTGCTGCTGATCGGCGTGCTGCATGCGGTGCTGCTGTGGTCCGGCGACATCCTGGTCAGCTATGCGCTGCTGGCGTTCATGCTGCTGGCCTTTCGCGAGGCGCCGACGCGCTGGCTGCCGTGGATGGCGCTGGCGGTCTATCTGTGCTCGCCGCTGCTGTCGCTGCTGACCGGCGCGGTCGGCTCGGCGGCGCAGGCCGATCCGCACGGCGCCGTGCAGTGGGGGCAGATCATGGCCGAGCAGGCGCAGCGCGCGGCGGCGGCGCTGGAACAGCAGCGCCAGGTGTTCGGCCACGGCAGCTACGCGCAGGCGACCGCGCAGCGCCTGCGCGACCTGATCGATGCGCTGGGTACGCTGGTGTTCAATGCGCCGACCATCTTCGGCATGTTCCTGCTCGGCGCATGGTGCGTGCGCAGCGGCCTGGCGCAGCAGCCGCAGCGGCGTCCGCGGCTGCTGGCGGCGTTGCGCTGGGGCGTGCTGCCGGCGGGCATGGCGCTGATGCTGCTGAGCTTCCGGCTGGAACCGTGGATGGATCCGGCGCGCCTGGACCTGCGCCTGGCCAGCGCGTTCGCCTTGGCCACCGTGGCCAGCGGGATGATGGCGCTGGGCTATGCGGCCTGGTTGCTGCGCTTCGCCCCGGCGCTGCGCTGGCTGGCACCGGCCGGGCGCATGGCGCTGAGCAACTACCTGCTGCAGTCGCTGCTGTGCACCACGCTGTTCTATGGCTATGGCCTGGGCTATTTCGAGCGCCTGCCACGCATCTGGCAGATCCCGTTCGCGTTCGCGCTGTTCGCGCTGCAGGTGGTGGCGTCGCAGCTGTGGCTGCGCCATTTCCGCTTCGGTCCGGCGGAATGGCTGTGGCGTTCGGCAAGCTATCTGCGTTGGCAACCGATGCGCCGTCATGGCACTGCCTGAAACGCGACTGCCCATGACGATGCGCCGATTCCGTGTATGCCGCGGCATCCTCACGCGTGGCTCGCCACCGCGCGTGGCATGCTCGGAATCAGCATGAGCCACACGACAGGACAACCGATGGCCGACCAGAGAGGCGGGCAGTCGCCCGCGATCGACCCCACGCCGTACCGCGGGGAGCGTGTGCAGTGACCGATGCCGTCTACGACTACGACCTGCTGGTGCTCGGCGGCGGTTCCGGCGGCCTGGCCACCGCGTTCCGCGCCGCCGGCCTCGGCGCGCGCGTGGCGATTCTGGAGTCGGGCGCGCTCGGCGGCACCTGCGTCAACATCGGGTGCGTGCCGAAGAAGGCGATGTGGCTGGCCGCCGACCTGGTCGGGCGCATCGACCTGGCCCGCGCCATCGGTTTTTCCATCCCCAGTTCCACCTTGTCGTGGCCGGAACTGGTGGCGCATCGCCAGGGCTATATCGGCAACATCCACGGCAGCTACCGGCGGCGCCTGGATGCCGACGGCGTGGTGCTGATTCCGCAGCGCGGCCGGCTGCTGGACGCGCATACGGTGGAATGCGGCGACGGCGTGCGGGTCAGCGCCGGCCACGTGGTGATCGCCACCGGCGCGCATGCGCTGCGGCCGCCGATCGAGGGCGCCGAGCTGGGCCTGGTGTCGGACGATTTCTTCAATCTGTGCGAGGCGCCGCCGCGCGTGGCCATCGTCGGCGGCGGCTATATCGCGGTGGAGCTGGCCGGCCTGCTGCAGGCGCTGGGCAGCCGCGTCGATCTGTTCGTGCAGGGCGAGCGCCTGCTGGAGCGTTTCGATGCGGAACTGGCGCGGCAGCTCGGCGAGAACCTGCGCCATCAGGGCGTGCGCCTGCATTTCGGCTATCGCGCCACGGCCCTGCGCCGCGGCGAGCAGGGCCTGCACCTGCACGACGGCGACGGGCAGCCGAGCGAGCCCGTGGACCAGGTGTTCTTCGCGATCGGGCGGCGTCCGAACAGTAAGGACATCGGCCTGGAAGCGCTGGGCGTGCGCATCGGCGACAAGTGCGAGATCGTGGTCGACGATTACCAGAACACCGACGTGCCGGGGCTGTACGCGATCGGCGACGTGGCCGGCAAGGTCGGCCTGACCCCGGTGGCGATCGCGGCCGGACGCAAGCTGATGGATCGCCTGTTCGGCGACCAGCCGCAGGCGCGGCTGGACTACGACAACGTGCCCAGTGTGGTGTTCTCGCATCCGCCGCTGGGCCAGGTCGGCCTGGGCGAGGAGCAGGCGCGGGCACGCTACGGCGACGCGGTGACGGTGTATCGCAGCAATTTCCGGCCGATGCTGCATGCGCTGGCCGACGCGCCGCAGCGCAGCCTGTTCAAGCTGGTCTGCGCCGGCGAGGACGAACGGGTGGTCGGTTTCCATCTGCTCGGCGACGGCGCCGACGAGATCCTGCAGGGTTTCGCGGTGGCGCTGAAGCTGGGCGTGACCAAGCGCCAGCTGGAAGACACGGTGGCGATCCATCCGACCTCGGCCGAGGAAGTGGTGCTGATGCGCTGAGGCGCGCGCCGTCGCGGTGCTGCTGCATGTGGTGGCGCCGAAACCAGGGAGGGCGCGGGCAAGGCGACGTTCGAGCGGTGCGGTCATCCGCCTTAGTGCAGTGCGTTGCGGCGCCGGCGTTATGCACGCTGGTTGCGGGTGGTTCGCGCCGATGCGCTCCGCTCTGCCGCATCGTAGCGCTGCTGCAGCGGGCAGCGGCCGTAGAATGGGCGGCATGCACGATGTTCGTTTCCGCTTCGGCGCCGGTCCGCGATGAGCGCCTCCGAGCGCTCGACCGCCGCTCCGCTGGCGACGGCGCATGCCGACCTGGGCGGCGTACTGCTGGCCGCCGGCGGCGCGATCGCGTTTTCCGGCAAGGCGATCATCGTCAAGCTCGGCTATCGCTACGGGGTGGACGCGGTGACCCTGCTGGCGCTGCGCATGCTGGTGGCCTTGCCGTGTTTCGCGGCGATGGCGTTGTGGGCCGCGCGCCGGGCACCGCCGCTGCAGCGCGGCGACCGCTGGCGCATCGGCGCGCTCGGCGTGCTCGGCTACTACCTGGCCAGCTACCTGGATTTCCTCGGCCTGGCCTACATCACCGCGACGCTCGAGCGGCTGATCCTGTATCTGACCCCGACCCTGGTGTTGCTGATCGGCGTGCTCGCGTTCCGCCGCCGGCCGCAACGCCGTCAGCTGTGGGCGCTGGCGCTGAGCTATCTCGGCGTGCTGCTCGCCTTCGGCCACGACCTGCAGGTCGGCGGCGCGCGCACCGCCTGGGGCAGCCTGCTGGTGTTCGGCAGCGCGCTGGCCTATGCGCTGTACCTGGTCGGCAGCGGGCAGATGGTGGCGCGGATCGGCGCGGTGCGGCTGACCGCCTACGCCAGTCTGGTCGCCTGCGTGCTGTGCATCGCCCAGTTCCTGCTGCTGCGACCGCTGCAGGCCTTGCTGCTGCCCACGCCGGTGTACGCGCTGTCGCTGCTCAACGGCACCTTGTGCACGGCGGTGCCGGTGCTGGCGACGATGCTGGCGGTGCGGCGGATCGGCTCGGGCCTGGCGTCGCAGATCGGCATGCTCGGCCCGGTCTCGACCATCGTGCTCAGCGTGCTGTTGCTGGGCGAGGCGATGGGACCGTGGCAGATCGCCGGCACGCTGCTGGTGCTGGGCGGGGTGCTGACGGTGTCGCGGCCGGCACGGACGGTGCCGGCATGAGCGGGCAGGGTTCCACGTCGGCTGCCGACGCCTCGGCGGCGGCCCAGGCACGGATCCTGGCGACGATCCGCGCGATCCCGTCCGGCCAGGTGCGCGGCTATGGCGAGGTGGCGATGCTGGCCGGCTTGCCCGGCCGCGCGCGCCTGGTTGCGCGGGTGCTCGGCGGCAACACCGATCCGGCGCTGCCCTGGCACCGGGTGCTGCGCAGCGACGGGCGCATCGCCTTCCCGGAAGGCTCGCGCGGCTTTCGCGAACAGTGCCAGCGGCTGCGCGCCGAAGGCGTGGCGGTGCAGGGCGGACGGGTGAAGCGTGCCCCAACGCCGGCGCGCGACCTCGACGCGGCGTTATGGGGGCCGCAATAGCGAGCGGCTATGATGGTCGGCAGTTGCCACGGACACGACCATGTTTCCCAGACTTCCGCCTGTTACCCAAGCCCTGCTGATCGGCAATGTGGTGGTGTTCCTGCTGCAGCTGCTGCTGGGCGACGACACCTTCGCGCCGTTCATGCTGTGGCCGCTCACCGACTTCGATGCGTTCTCGCCGGGGCAGAACTTCCAGATCTGGCAGCTATTGACCTATGGCTTCCTGCACGGCAACTTCCCGCACCTGCTGTTCAACATGCTGGCGCTGTACATGTTCGGCGGGCCGCTGGAGCAGACCTGGGGCAACAAGCGTTTCCTGACCTATTACCTGGTATGCGTGGCCGGCGCCGGCCTGTGCCAGCTGCTGGTGGGCTGGTGGACGGTGAGCAACGGCGGCGATCCGTACCGGACCCTGGGCGCGTCCGGCGGCGTCTTCGGCCTGCTGTTGGCGTTCGGCATGCTGTTCCCGAACCAGCGGGTGATGCTGCTGTTCCCGCCGATCCCGATGAAGGCGCGGACCTTCGTGATCGTGTTCGGCGCGCTGGAGCTGATCATGGGCTTCACCGGCTGGCAGCCGGGCGTGGCGCATTTCGCGCACCTGGGCGGCATGCTGTTCGGCTGGCTGCTGATCCGCTACTGGCGCGGCCAGCCGCCGTTCGGCAAGCGCAAGCCGCCGCGGCCGCGGATCGTGCGCTGAGGGACGTCGGCCCGCAGCGACGAGCGCCGCTGTGGTGAGTTGGTCCGGCGTGCGCCGCGAACGCTCCTGAGCGGCGATCCGACATGGCCGCATGCAACGCGGCCACTGTCCACTTCGGCGGCGATGTTTTGCGACGCGCTCTTGGCGCATTTCGGGGGTGGGTGCATGCGCACCGCCGCAACCGACCGAGCGTGCGTTCGAGCGCATCGGGCACGTATCGTCGCAGCTGGAATGGCTTTGCGAGACGCCATCGGCTGATGGCGCGGCGCGCTGGCTGCGTCGCGCCGGCGGCCGTTGCCAAACGCCGAGACGTTGGCGGGTTGTGCCGATCGCCATCCCCACAACGCACGACGGCGCGGTTGCCCGCGCCGTCGTGCATGCACTGCCTGGCGAATTGCGGTTACGGCCAGACGCGGATCTGCTCGGCGTCGCTGCGCACCATCGGCTGGCCGGCCTTGCAGGTGAAGGCGGCGGCGAAGGACGGCAGGTTGGCCAGCGGGCCGTTGGCGCGCCAGCGGCCCGGCGCGTGCACGTCGGCGGTGACGCGTTGCACTGCCTCGTTCGGCGACAGCTGCTGCGCCCACAGGCCGGCCCAGGCCTTGTAGAACGCCTGCTTGCCGGTGTCGCCGGCGGCCGGCTGGGCGGCGGCATACGCCTGCCAGGCCAGTTCGACGCTGCCGATGTCGGTCAGGTCCTGTTCCTGGGTCAGCTGGCCGTTGACCTTGGCGCCCTTCACGCCGGGGAAGTCGTAGGCGCCGTACTGCGCGGCGGCGCGCGCGCTCAGTGCGGTCCACGCGCTCTTGTCTTCCGGGGTCCACCAGCTGCGCAGTTCGCCCTTGGCGTCGACCTGGCTGCCCTTGCTGTCGATCGCGCCGATCAGTTCGTGCGCGACCAGCGCGCCGTAGCCGCCGTACAACGCGGCGGCATCGCCACCGGCGACGAACACCGGCGGCTGCAGCACCGCGGCGGTGACGATCAGGCGGTTCTGGGCGAGGTCGTAGGTCAGCGCCGGCTGCTGCGGCAGCACGTCCCAGCGGCGGTCGGCGTTGCCCTTGCCGATGCGCTTCATTTCCTCGCGGTGGCGCCAGGTGGAGGCGATCAGCATGTTGCCGCCGAAGCTGCCGCGGCCCATCGGCTGCACGCTGTAGTCCAGGTCGCGGCGCGGCGCGCCGACTTCGATCTTCAGCGCGGCCAGCTTGGCCTGCGCTTCGGCGCGCGCCGACTCGCTGAGCCAGGTGTTGCGCTTGATCGCGGCGATCTCGGTGTCGCGCACCTGGTCGGCGATGCTCTCGGCCTGGCGGCGGGTGTCGGCGTTGAGGTAGCGGCCGACGTACTCGCGGCCCAGCATCGGGCCGGCGGCGACGTTGATCGCGTCCAGCACCTGCGACCAGCGCTGCGGCGGCAGGGTCTGGCCTTCCAGCACGCGGCCGCGGAACTCGAAGCTGGCGTCGCGGAAGCTCTTGGACAGGTACGGCGCCATCGCGTCGCCGACGCGCCAGCGCAGGTAGGCCTTCCATTGATCGGGCTTGATGCTGACGATCATGCCGTCGAGCTGCTTGAACATGTCCGGATCGGCCATCGACACCAGGTCGTCGTTGACGCCCTGCGCCTTCAGGAACGCGTCCAGCTGCAGGTTGCGGTACTGCTTGTTCAACTCCTTGGTGGAGATCGGCGCGTAGTTGTTGAACGGGTTGTTGATGCCGGCCAGCGACTTGGCGCTGCGCGCCAGCGCGGTCTCGATCTGCAGCACCGACTGGGTGTCGGCCTCGAGCTTGGCCGCCGGGGTGCCGGTCAGGGTCAGGATCTGCTTGACGTAGGCGCGGTAGCGGCCCATCAGCGCCACGGTGTCGGCGTCGGTGCGGGTGTAGAAGGCCGGGTCGGGCAGGCCCATGCCGCCCTGCATGAAGTAGCCGATGTGGCGGTCCAGCGCCTTCAGGTCGACGTCGGCGCCGAAGTTGAACGCCACCGGGATGCCGATCTGGTGCAGCGCGGCGATCGAGGCCGGGACCTCCTTGGCCTTCTTGATCGCGTCGATGCGGCTGAGCAGCGGTGCGATCGGGTTGGAACCGTCCTTCTCCACCGCCGCTTCGTCCAGGCCGCTGGCCCAGAAATCGCCCAGCGCCTTCTGCACGTCGTTCTGCGGCGACTGCATCGACGCGTCGAGCAGGTCGCGCTGCTGTTGCTGCGCGCGCGCGGACAGCTGGCCCAGGGCGGTGACCGCGCCGGTCTGCGGCAGCGGGTTGCTCTTCAGCCAGTCGGCGTTGGCGTAGTCGTAGAAATCGGTGCAGGCGGCGCTGACGACGGGCGCCTTGGCGGCGGCGCGCTTCTTCTTGGGCGCGGCATCGGCGGTGGACGCCAGGGCGATCAGGCCGAGGGCGACAGCGAGGGCAAGCGGACGGGCATTGAGCATCGGGAGCGAATCCGGTCAGGATTAAAGTCGGCGGAGTTTAACAAGCTGCGGCCCGCAGCTGTGTCCATGCTGCGGCGCGGCTTTGCCTAACCGGTTCAGATGGATGTGCGTGTGGGTACAGGGCCGTCGTGCGGGTGTCGCCGGCGCGCTGTCGCACACGCATCCAGGCGTGCGGCGCCGGCCGCTTCCGCGCCAGCGCGGGCTTCCGCGGCATGGCGCGCAGCGCGCAAAGAAAAGGCCCGGACATGCCGGGCCTTTTCGGGTTGCAGCGGATCGCCAGACTTACCAGATCACGACCTGCTTGTCGCCGGCGCGCACCATCGGCGATCCGGGCTTGCACTGGAACGCGGCGGCGAAGGCCGGCAGGTTCGACGGCGCGCCCATCGCGCGGAACTGCGCCGGGGCGTGCGGGTCGGTGGTCAGGCGCACCGCCGCGTTCTGCGGGGTGTACTTGGTGCGCCACACGGTGGCCCAGTTGAGGAAGAAGTTCTGGTCGCGGGTCATGCCGCCGACCTTCGGATCGTCCTTGCCCTCGGTGGCCTTCTTCATCGCGTCGTAGGCGGTGGACAGGCCGCCCAGGTCGGCGATGTTCTCGCCCAGGGTCAGCTTGCCGTTGACCGGCTTGCCGTCCACCTTGTACTCGTCGAACTGCTTGACCAGCTTGCCGGTGAGCCCGGCGAAGTTCTTGGCGTCGGCCGGCGTCCACCAGTTCTCGAAGTTGCCGGTCGGCCCGAAGCGCGCGCCCTGGTCGTCGTAGCCGTGGGTCATCTCGTGGCCGATCACCGCGCCGATGCCGCCATAGTTGAACGCGTCGTCGGCAGTGGGATCGAAGAACGGCGGCTGCAGGATCGCGGCCGGGAACACGATCTCGTTCTGCAGCGGGTTGTAGTAGGCATTGACCGTCTGCGGGGTCATGCCCCATTCGGTCTTGTCCACCGGCTTGCCGATCTTGCTCAGGTTGTACTTGTAGTTGAACGCGGTGGCGGCGCGCACGTTGTCCAGGTAGCTGTCGCGCTGGGTGCTCAGGCCGCTGTAGTCGCGCCACTTGTCCGGGTAGCCGATCTTCGGGGTGAAGGTCTCCCACTTGGCGATCGCCTTGGCCTTGGTCTCCGGGCTCATCCAGGTGACGTTCTCGATGCGCGCCTTCAGCGCCTGGCGCAGGTTGTCCACCAGCTGCTGCATCTTGCTCTTGGCGTCGGGCGAGAACGCCACCTTGACGTACATCTGGCCCATCGCCTCGCCGGCGCCGTCCTCGATGCTGCCGAGCACGCGCTTCCAGCGCGGCTTCATCTCGGCCTGGCCGTTGAGCTCCTTGCCGTAGAACGCGAAGCTCTCCTGTGCGAACGCATCGCTCAGGTACGGCGAAGCGCTGTCGACGGTGTGGAAGCGCAGGTAGGCGCGCCACACCGACGGGTCGGTGTCGCCCAGCGCCTTGCTCACTTCCTGGTGGAACGCCGGGATCGCCAGCGAGAACTTCTCCGGCACCGCCACGCCCTGCGATTCGAAGAACTTGGTCCACGGGAAGTTCGGGGCCAGCTTGTCGGCTTCGGCCGGGGTCACCGGGTTGTAGGACAGCTCGGCGTCGCGCGACATCTGCTCGCTGGACTTGGAGACCTTGGCCAGGCGCGTTTCCAGCGCCACCACGTCCTTGGCCTGCTTGGCCGCATCGGCGGCCGGCACTCCGGACAGCTCCAGCACCTTGGCCACGTGCGCCTGGTAGGCGTTGAGCTTGTCCTTCTTGTCGGCATCGAAGTAATAGCCGCGGTCGGGCAGGCCCAGGCCGCCCTGCATCGCGTAGGCCATGTTCATCGAGGAGTTCTTGAAATCGGCCTCGGCGCCGAAGCCGAACAGGCCGTTCTCGCCCTTGGCCGCGCTCTGGCGCAGGTACTCGGCCACCGCCGGGCCGTCCTTGAGGCTGTCGATCGCGGCCAGGTCGGCCTTCAGCGGCTCTATGCCCTGCGCGTTGACCTTGGCTTCGTCCATGCCCGAGGACCAGAAATCGCCGACGATCTTGTCCACGCCCTGCGCGTTGGCCGCAGCGGCGGCCTGCTCGGCCAACTGGTGCTGCACGGCGACCGAGCGCTCGTCCAGGATCGAGAACGCGCCCCAGCTGCTGCGGTCCTTGGGGATTTCGTTGGCGGCCAGCCACTTGCCGTTGACGTAGCCGGCGAAGTCGCTGCAGGCCTCCTTGGTCGGGTCCAGGTCGTTGGCGCTGAACGCGTTGTAGGGCGGCAGCTTGCTGGTGTCGAGCTTCAGCTCGGCCGGCGCGGCGGCAGGCGCCGGCGCGGCGGCCTCGGTCTTGGCGGTGTCGGCGGCAGGCGCTGCCGCGTCGGGCTTGTTGCAGCCGCTCAGGGCGGCGCTCACGGCCAGGGTCAACAACAGCATCTGGGGATTGCGAAAGGTCACAAGGAAGCTCCAAGCCAGCGTGGATACGGAATGGCCCTAGGGGCCGTGGCGAGACTGTACGCCGCTGCCCGGGGTTTCAGGGGTGTCGAAGGTCATGGGCCGGGCGCCCGCGCTCAGCGGGCCTCGCTCAGCAGGCGTGAGGCCGGCGGGCCGGTATGATCCCCGGGATGAAGCGCGAACCGTCCTGCGATGCCCTGATCGTCGGCGCCGGCCACAACGGCCTGGTCTGCGCCGCCTACCTGGCGCGCGCCGGCTGGAAGGTCACCGTGCTGGAGCGGCGCGGCGTGGTCGGCGGCGCTGCGGTCACCGAGGAATTCCATCCGGGCTTCCGCAATTCGGTGGCGTCCTACACGGTGTCGCTGTTGCAGCCGAAGGTGATCGCCGATCTCGACCTGGCCGCACACGGCCTGCGTATCGTGCCGCGCCGCTGCAACAACTTCGTGCCGCTGCCCGACGACCGCTACCTGCTGGCCGGCGCCGGCATCACCCAGGCGCAGGTGGCGAAGTTCTCCGCTCGCGACGCCGAGCGCCTGCCGGCCTACGAAGCGCGGCTGGAACGCATCGCCGACGTGCTGCGTGCGCTGGCGCTGCAGCCGCCGCCGAACGTCACCGATGGCGGCTGGGTGCAGGCGCTGCCGGAACTGCTGCGTGCCGGCCGCCTCGGCCGCCGCCTGCATGCGCTCGATCCCGGCCTGCGCCAGGAGCTGCTGGACCTGTTCACCATCTCCGCCGCCGAGTACCTGGAGCGCTGGTTCGAGAGCGACCCGGTCAAGGCCTTGTTCGGCTTCGACGGCATCGTCGGCAACTACGCCAGCCCGTACACGCCGGGCTCGGCCTACGTGCTGCTGCACCACGTGTTCGGCGAGAGCAACGGGGCCAAGGGCGCGTGGGGCCATGCGCTCGGCGGCATGGGCGCGATCACCCAGGCGATGGCCAAGGCGGCGATCGCCGCCGGCGCGCAGATCCGCACCGACGCCGGCGTGCGCGAGATCCTGGTCGAGGACGGGCGCGCGGTCGGCGTGGTCACCGAACACGGCGAGCGCCTGCATGCGCGCCGCGTCGTCGCCAACGTCAATCCCAAGCTGCTGTACGAGCGCCTGCTCGACCCGGCGCAGGTGCCGGCCGCCACCCGCGAACGCATGGCCAACTGGCGCTGCGGTTCGGGCACGTTCCGGATGAACGTGGCGCTGTCGCGCTTGCCGCAGTTCCGTGCGTTGCCGGGGCAGGGCGACCACCTTACCGCCGGCATCATCCTGGCGCCGAGCCTGGACTACATGGATCGCGCCTACCGCGATGCGCGCGCGCATGGCTGGTCGCGCGAGCCCATCGTCGAACTGCTGATTCCCAGTACGCTGGACGATTCGCTCGCGCCGCCCGGCCAGCACGTGGCCAGCCTGTTCTGCCAGCACGTGGCGCCGCAACTGGCGGACGGGCGCAGCTGGGACGCGCACCGCGACGAGGTGGCCGAGCTGATGATCGCCACCGTCGAGCGCTACGCGCCGGGCTTCGCCGACTCGGTGCTGGGCCGGCAGGCGCTGACCCCGCTGGACCTGGAGCGCACCTTCGGCCTGATCGGCGGCGACATCTTCCATGGCGCGCTGAGCCTCAACCAGTTGTTCAGCGCGCGCCCGATGCTCGGCCAGGCCAACTACCGCGGCGCGATTCCCGGCCTTTACCTGTGCGGTTCCGGTACCCATCCGGGCGGCGGCGTGACCGGCGCGCCCGGGCACAATGCGGCGATGGCGCTGCTGGGCCGCTGAGGCATTGCCGGCGATGCCTGCCGGCGCCACGCGCAAAAAAAGCCCCGGCGGAGCCGGGGCAGGAGAGAGAGGCGCTGCGTTGCGGCGGAACGTCCTGGGCGGACGTCCCGCCGCAGATGGTCAGAAGTCGTAGGACGCCGACAGGCGCACGTAACGCGGCTGGGTGTAGTAGGTGCCGATCCCATAGGTGTTGGACACGGTGTAGGGGTCGGTTTCGTAGGTCGCGTCGATCTGTACCGGCTTGCGCTCGTTGAACACGTTGAACGCCTGCAGCCCGAACGCCAGCTTGTGGTCGGCAAAGGCCGGCCGATAGGTCACGCCCAGGTCCACCAGCTTGGTCCAGGGCAGGCGACCGGACTGGCCCGGGCTGGACGGGCTGCCGCCGCAGTAGTGGTACGCCGAGCCGTAGCTGATCGGATCCGATTCGTCGCTGCCGAAGTAGCCCAGGCAGGACTTCGGCATGCCCGAAGCGACCTTCAGCGTGGCCGACACCATCCACTCCGGCGTGAATTGATAGGCGCCGAAGGCCTTCAGCTGGTGCCGGCGATCGTTGGCCAGATCGCCGCCCGCGTAGTACATCAGCGGCGCCGAATCCCAGTCCTGGGTCTTGGACACGTCGGTCTGGCCGATGTCCGACTTTACCTGGCCTTCGGTGTTGCCGTAGCTGTGCGACCAGGTGTAGTCGACGCGGCCGTACCACTTCTGATCGAACGGATGCTCCAGGAACAGGTCGACGGCGGCGTAGTTGCGCTTGGCAGAATCGGTGAAGCCCCAGTCCGAGCGCGACATCTTCAAGGTGGTGTAGCCGGAGCCGTCCACGTTGGCGAGCTTGTAGGTGTTGCTCTCGCCAGGGTTGAACAGCACGCAGCCGGGGATCGTGACCGAATCCGGATCGATGCCGAGCGCGGTGAGCTTGCTCGACATCTTGTCGCTGTCGCAGACATCGTCGATCGCCGACTGCAGCTTGCGATAGGTGACCTTGGCGCCGGAGTTCCACTTGTCGCCGATGGTCTTCTCGAAGCCGACGATGAGCTCGTCCTGATACTGCGACTTCAGGTCGCTGGGCGTGAACGAATTCGGGTCCGGCGCTTCGCCGTATTCGCCGTTGCTGGACACCGGGCCCGGTCCCAGCGCGGTCAGGCCGGTGGGCTCGCCGTTCGCATCGATGCCGGTGTAGGTGAAGTACTCGCGGGTGTAGGTCGAGGCCGAGGCGCCGCGGATGGCGACGCTGTTGGGCAACGCAAGATAGTAGCGGCCGAGGTTGGCGAACAGCTTGAACGAGGCGTCGCCGAACACGTCCCAGCTCACGCCCGCGCGCGGGGCCCACTGGTCGCCGCTGTCCACGTAGGCCACGTGGCTGCTGTTGAAGTTGGTGAACTTGTCATTGCGCACGCCCAGGGTCAGCAGCCAGTTGTCGCTCACCTGCCAGCGATCTTCCAGGTAGTAGGCCTTCTGCTCCACCGCCATGCTGGTGGCGGTGGTGAAGATGTACTTCTGCACGTAATAGCCGTCGCCGCCGGCAGCGCCGACCCCGAGGTTGGGATCGATGGCCACGTTCGGGTTGGACGCCTTGCTGTAGATCCAGCGATAGCCCGGACCGCTGGTGTCGACGCCTTCGTTGTAGGCGTTGAAGTACATGTTGTCCACGCCGGCGGTCAGGTCGTGGTTGCCGATGCGGTATTCCAGTTCCACGCGCAGGCCGCGGGTCTTGTTCTGCGCGTTGGCGTTCTTGACCGTGGTCGAGGCCTGGTTGTTGGTGATCGCGGTGCCGCCGGTGATCGACGGATCCTGGTTGGTGACGCCGCTGATGTAGGGCAGGTCCGAGGACACCGGATTGGCCTGGTAATCCCGTTCCAGGCTGCGGCCCCAGGTCGCGTTCAAGGTCAGGTTGTCGGTCAGGTAGCCGGTGTACTTGAAGATGTCGTAGGTGTCGGTGAGCTTGTAGGTGTCCGGATAGGTGCCGGTGCGGTCGCCTTCGCTGAGGGTGTCGTAGTCGTAGGACGTGTAGTAGCCGGCGCGGCGGTCGGTGTTCTGGATGCGGGTGTATTCCAGGATGTTGCTGTCGTTGATGTTCCAGTCGATCTTGCCGTAGAACTTCGGCGCGCTGTAGTTGTAGTGGTTGCGCGCCTGGATGCTGTCGGCGCTGTTGTTGGTGTCGATGCCATCGGTCTTGTTGGATTCGCCGGCGACGAAGACGAACAGGCGATCCTCGATCAACGGGCCGCCGGCATAGGCGCTGTAGGTGGTGTTGCTGCTGGTGTCGCCCTTGCGCCGGCGATACAGGGTGCCGGCGAGGTCGGGGTTTTCGTAGGCGTAGTCGCTGGCCAGGCTAGCGCTCGGGTACCAGACATCGCGCGGCGAGCTGGCCAGCGAATCCGGCGCCCAGGTGGTCTGGAAACCGAAGTGCCACTCGTTGGTGCCGCGCTTGCCGACTTGGTTGATCACGCCGCCGGTGGAGCGCCCGTACTTGGAACTGTAGCCGCCGGTGTAGGTTTCCTGCTGGTCGATCGCGCCGTAAGGCAGGCTCAGGCCGCCGAGGTTGTTCAGCGGATTGCTGACGTTGAATCCGTTGATGTAATACGCATTCTCGGTCACTCCGGAACCGCCGAAGGACACCACCGAGCGGCTGCCGTTGGTGAATGCGCCGCTGCCGGAGACGGTGCCCGGCGCGAGCAGCGCGATCGCTTCGGCGCTGCGACCCAGCGGCAGCGTGTCCAGTTGTTCGGAAGTGATCACCGATCGCGATGCGGTGCTGCTGACGTCGATCTTCGGCACGCTGGCGGCGGTGACGGTCAGTGCTTCCAGTGTGGTGGCGTCGGCCGCTGCGAACGAGACTTCCGTACCCGATCCGACGCGCAGCAGGACGTTCTTGCGCGTGTCGATGGTTTCTTCGCCACGCCGCAGGATCACGGTGTAGCTGCCGATCGGCAGCGAGCCGAGGGTGTAGCGGCCATTGCCGTCGACCGGCACGGTACGGCTCAACCCGGTGTCGCTCTGGATGGTGATGCTGGTCCCGGTGGCCGGCGCGGAACCGTAAATGCTGCCGGTGGTGCTTTGCGCATGCACCGCGCCTTGGGCCAGCGAAGTGCTGAGGATGATGGCCAGGGCGGTGCGCTTGAATGCCTTTCGATCGGGGCGATTGCTCATTGCTTACCTTCGATGAAGTGGGGTGGCAGGCCGTCCCTGAACGGCCTTAACCCAAACGTAATAACGGCGTGCTACCGCGTGCAACGGGTTGGGGCCGGATCTGCCGTCATCCGCATCAAAAATGCGGCAATGTGTATAAATCGCGGGTACTCGATGAGCCTCGAATCACAAAAATGCGCAAATCACCAGTGCCTATGGCACTATGGATAAGAATCCGTACATTGTGACTTTTCTTGCCATTCATTAAAATAATGTGATAAAAACCATGAAAATCAATTGGTTTTCGCCTGGCCATGGCGGGATTCATGCATCCATGATGCAGTCGAGGTGAGTCATTTGAAATGACGAATTCGGCATATTTTTATGCATTGCTCCGCAACCGGTAAGGCTGTGGCTAACGCGGGAGCAGCGCCGAATATCCGATTGTCGCCCCTGTGCTTCTCCTCCCGGTCGCGCCGGCAGGCGCAGACATTCGCGTGGCCCGGTTGCGTGTGAAGGCTGAGCGGATGCACGCATCGGCCACGGTTTGTGGTGCCGGGCATAATGTCGGTTCGGTGCACCGCGGCTCGTGTCGTGGCGTTGCCGGCTTCCCGGGGGACTATCAGGCGCATCCATGACCGAACAGGTTCAGCTCTACAACCAGGCCGTCGCCGCGCTCAACCAGCGCGACTGGGGCCAGGCGCAGCGGCTCGCGCAGCAGCTTCTGCGCGCGTTGCCGCAACACCCCGGCGTGCATTTCGTGGCCGGCGTGGCGGCGTTGGAGTTGAAACAGATGCAACCCGCCGCGGCGCACCTGTATCAGGCGACGACGTTGAATCCGCAGCGTGCGGACTACGCGACGCAGCTGGCCAAGGTGCTGGCGATGGGACGCTTCATGCAGGAGGCGCAGCGCTTCGCCGACCAGGCGATGGCGTTGCGGCCGACCGACGCGCATACGCTGGACACGCTGGGTGTGGTCTATACCCAGGTCAACGAGCACGTCGCCGCGCTGCAGGCGTTCACCCAGGCGGTGCAACTCGCGCCGCAGCAGGCCAGCTTCCGCTACAACCTCGGCACCTCGCTGCTGTTCTCCGGGCGCCTGCAGGAAGCCGAGCAGGAATACCGGGCCTGCCTGGCCCTGGAGCCGCGCTACTGGAAGGTCTATCTGTCGCTGTCGCAGTTGCGCAAGTGGAGCGAGGACGAAAACAACCTGGCCTTGCTGGAGCAGGCGCTGGCTTCGGCCGGCGAGGCGCCGGAAGCGGTGCTGTACCTCAACCTGGCGCTGGCCAAGGAGCACGAGGATCTCGGCGACTACCATGCCGCGTTCCGTGGCTACGTGCAGGGCAAGGCGGTACAGAAGCGCGCGCGCGGCTACACGTCCGAGCACGATGCGGTGCTGTTCGAGGCGTTGCAGCGGGCCTTCCGCGCCGACGCTGCGCCCACGTCAGGCTTCGACAGCCAGGAGCCGATCTTCGTGGTCGGCATGCCGCGCAGCGGCACCACCCTGGTGGACCGGATCCTGTCCAGCCATCCGCAGGTGCACTCGGCCGGCGAGCTGCAGAATTTCTCGGTGGCGCTCAAGCGCCTGGTGCGCACGCCATCGCCGGCGATCCTGGACGTGGCCACGCTGACCCAGCTGCAGGGGCTGGACTGGCGCGAACTCGGCCGTGCCTACGTCGAATCCACTCGTCCCGGCACCGCCGCCAAGCCGCGCTTCGTGGACAAGCTGCCGCACAATTTCCTATACGTGGGGCACATCGCGCGGGCGTTGCCGAACGCGCGCATCGTCTGCCTAAGGCGCGATCCGATGGACACCTGCCTGAGCAACTTCCGCCAGCTGTTCGCCTTGTCTTCGCCGTACTACGACTATTCCTTCGACCTGATGGATGTCGGTCGCTACTACCTGATGTTCGAACGGTTGATGGCGCACTGGCGCGCGCTGTTCCCGCAGCGGTTCATGGAGATCGACTACGAAGACCTGGTGCTGGAGCAGGAGCCGACCACGCGCCGCCTGCTGGAGTTCTGCGGATTGCCGTGGGACGACGCCTGCCTGCGCTTCGAGCAGAATCAGGCGCCGGTGGCCACCGCCAGCGTGGTGCAGGTGCGCACGTCGATGACCCGTGCCTACATGGGGCGTTGGCAACGTTACGGTGAGGATCTTGCCGAGCTGAAGCAGTTGCTCGAGACGCAATCGCTCGAAGCGGCGGGGCAAGGCAGCCGCTGAGGCGGCACGCCCCTTACGGTAACCACCGACCGAACGAAAAGGCCGCGCCATCGCGCGTGCGGCCGTGGGTCATTGCGGGCGTCAAAGCGGACGCTTGCAGTCGCTGTCGCGCATATTCCGCCAGCAGGCGCCACGCATAAAAAAAGCCCACCCTCGCGGGTGGGCTTTGGTGTCGCTTCAGGCGCGATTACTTGCCGAACGAATAACGCATTTCCATAAGGTACGCGCGACCGTACACATCGTAGTTGTACGAGTTGTACGGCGAGCTCGAACTGCCCGGGTAGGACGCGTCGAAGGGCGGCATCTTGTTGAACACGTTGGTGACCATCAGCGACAGCTCCATGCCCTCGAACGCCGTGTAGGTGACGCTGGCGTTGTGGGTGATGTGCGACGGCAGCTTGCCGGCGCGCGGCGCGGCGTAGCCGGCGGTGCTGAGATTTGCCGCGTAGTTCGGGGTCTTGTCGAACCAGCTGGCGTACCAGGTGGTCGAGAAGTCGCCAATCTCCCAGGTCAGCGAGGCGTCGGCCTTGCGCTTCGGGTCCGTGCTCCAGTACGGGTTGTTGAGCAGGTCGACCGGTTCGTCACCCGCGTACTGCGTGTACTCGTGGCTGATCTTCTGCGTATAGCTGACCACGGTGCTGAGGTCGCCCCAACGTCCGAAGTCGTAGCCGTAGCGGAACGAGGCGACGGCCATTTCCAGCTTCTGGTTGGAGACGTTGATCTTCGGCGTGTAGATTGCCGTGATCTGGCCGGCCGCGTTGCGGGTGACCTGCGCCATCGCGCTGGTGCACAGCGCCGAGCTGATGTCGTCGATGCCGGCGCGGCAACGGTAGTCCTGCAGGCTCAGCGCATCGGCGCTCTGCTGGGTGACTTCATCGCTGATGTCCCAGTTGAGGTAGTCGAAGGTCAGCGCCATGCGGTCGACCGGCGACCACACGAAGCCTGCGCTCCACACGTCGGCATTGATCGGCTTCAGGCCGAGGTTGCCGGACTGCGTGCCCCGGAACTGGCGGCTGGAATAGGCGGCCGGGCAGCTGTCGGTGTTGCCCGGCAGGTAGCCGCGCTGTGCGCACTGGTAGTAGTCGATCACGCTGTTGTAGTAGCCGCTCTCGCCCTGGTACTGGTCGGACAGGGTCGGCGCGCGGAACGCGGTGCCGTACTTGCCGCGCAGCAGCAGCGACTGGAACGGACGGTATTCCAGCGCGATGCTGTAGGTCGGCTTGTCGACGGTGGTGCCGCTGGCCTTGAACGCGTCGTAGCGGCCGGCCAGGGTGATGGTCAGCGGATCGAACACCGGCATGCGCAGTTCCGAGGTCAGCGCGTAGCGGTCGCGGTCGCCGCCGCCGGCCACCGAGGTCAGGCCCCACACTTCGCCGTTGAGAATTTCCGGTGCCGGATCGTAGTCCCACTTCTGCTTGCCGTATTCGCCGACCACGGCCAGGCCCGCGTCGCCGCCGGGCAGGGCGAACAGCTTGGCGTTGGTCAGCTGCAGGCGCAGCATGCTGTCGGAGGTCTTGCTCTTGTTGGTCGCGTGGCCGGTGAAGCTGGCGAATTCTTCCGGCGTGATCGGCGAGTAGAACGCCGCGTAGTTGGGCGTATAGACCGGATAGGCGTTGTAGTACGGATCCAGGCCCTGCTGCGGTCCCAGCACCTTGTTGATGAAGAACTGGTCGATCGGGTCCTTGAAGCGGACGAAGTTGCGCTCTTCCAGCTTGTACTGGGTGTAGGTGACGCCGGCGTCGTAGTCCCAGCTCGACTGGCCGAGCGTGCCCTGCGCGCCGAAGGTGACGCGGACCGACTCGCTGGTGTCGCGGCTCATCGTGTCGTTGAAGCCGTTCGGACCGACTTCCTCAGGCGCGAACGAGCGCTGCAGGTTGACCAGGTCGTCCAGGTTCGGGTCGTAGTAGTAGCCGAAGTCGGCGCTGGTACCCCACCACAGATAGTTGCCGCCGGAGTTGTACTTGACCTGGTCCTTGCTGTAGAGGACGTCGCCGTACAGCTGCACGTTGTCGTTGAGGTCGAAGGTGCCGTGCACGTACGCCTGCAGCGACTTCTGGCCGTTGTCCAGGGTGCGGTAGCCCGGGGTGTACTTGGAGCCGCAGTAGTATTCGTCGCCGAAGCCCGGACGCTGCTGCAGGGACATGGTGCCGCCGAACAGGCCGGAAACATTGCCGCAGTTGGCCGGGTCGAGGAACTTGTAGCTGGTGAACGGGCTGTACACCAGGAAGTCGCGGCTGATCAGCGGCGCGGTGTAGCCCTGCGTGTTGTACTGCTTGGTCAGGCTGCGGTCGTAGGCCCAGATCGGGTCCTTCTCTTCGTACTGCACGCCGCCGAGCACGGAGGTGCGGCCGTCGGCGGAGGTCCAGCCGTCGGCGAAGGTCGCGCGGAAGTTGCTGCCGCCGCCTTCGGAGTAGCCGCCGCCGCGGATGCTGAACACCGCGCCGTCCATCTTCTTCTTGAGGATGACGTTGATCACGCCGGCGATCGCGTCCGAGCCGTACAGCGACGACTGGCCGCCCGGCAGGATCTCGATGCGGTCGACCAGGTCGATCGGAATGCCGCTGATGTTGTTGAAGGTGTCGCTGCCGTTGTACAGCGCCGGGTAGTTCGACATCGGCCGGCCGTCGATCAGGTACTTCACGTAGCCCGGCGACAGGCCGAACAGGCTGACCGTCTTCGCGCCCTGGGTGAAGGAGCCAGAGGTCTGGCCGCCCTGGACCGCGCCGGTCGCGAACGAGCTCTTCTGCAGCACATCGGCCACCGAATTGAAGCCACGGGCCTTGATGTCTTCGGCGGTGATGGTGGTGACCGGCGTGGCGGTCTCGATCTCGCTCTGCGGGATCAGCGAGCCGGTAACGGTAACCCGCTCCAGGTCGGTGGCCTTGGTGTCGGTGCTGTCCTGCGCGAAGGCGCTGAACGCGGCCGGCACGACCATGGCGGTCACCAGCGCCGCGCTCAGGCGGCTGTGCTTGAAACTACGTGTCTGACGAGCAGTCATTTCTCTCTATCCCCGGAAATCAATAAAGAAAAGGCGGGTGGCGTCGTGCCACGGCATATGCCTTGAATTGGGGTCGCATCCATGCGAGCGACCCAAACGTAACACGAACTTAACGCGGTTTGTACAGGTCCGTCACGTTTTGGTGCTAGCAGTTGCATCTGCAGCGATCGGGCGGCAAACGCCCGGCAAATGTGGCTGTAGGTGTCGGGTGCGGCATCGCTCGCGCTGCTTTGCACCAATTCGGGGCCTGGACGAGACAGGTAGATGAATGGGGTTCGGGGCGTTTTCGGCGCGTTTCAGAAAGCCTGAAAAGTCGGGTCTGTGCAGGGAAGGGACATCGCTGCGAACCCGATCGTCTGCACGCGCGGCATGCACCAATGCGGTGAGGCGTTTCGCCATAATGGGGAATGGATGGCGATGGCGAGTCGCGCCGCTGCCATGGATGCGTTGTTGATCGCTGCCGCAAGCGGGCACAGCAAATGAGGTAGCGGCGGTTGCATTACCCCGTGCGCTCGGCGATCGCGGGTTCGAACGCGCAAATGCGCGCGGCGCGCGACCGGCCGCGGCGATCGCGCGCCGCGTCCGGCCCGATACGCAAGACGCCCGCCCTGTGTCACCCTTCCTTTCTTTTCGCCAGCCGCAGCGCACTGCGCGCAGGCCGGCATCACCTCCGCGAGTTTTCCCATGACCGACCGTCCCCGCATTCCCGCCCACGCCGTCCAGCCCAACCTCGCGCCGCTGCCGCGGGTCCGCAACGTCATCGCCATCGGTTCCGGCAAGGGCGGGGTGGGCAAGTCGACCACTGCGGTGAACCTGGCGCTGGCGCTGCAGCGCCAGGGCGCGCGGGTCGGGGTGCTGGATGCCGATGTCTATGGCCCCAGCGTGCCGGCCATGCTCGGCCTGAGCGGCCGCCCGGACAGCCCCGACAACAAGTCGATCGAACCGATGCGCGCGTTCGGCATCGAGGCGATGTCGATCGGCCTGCTGGTGGACCAGGACACGCCGATGATCTGGCGCGGGCCGATGGCGACCTCGGCGCTGACCCAGCTGTTCACCGATACGCTGTGGGACGACCTGGACTACCTGCTGATCGACCTGCCGCCGGGCACCGGCGACATCCAGCTGACCCTGGCGCAGAAGATCCCGGTCGCCGGCGCGGTGATCGTGACCACGCCGCAGGACATCGCCACGCTGGATGCGAAGAAGGCGCTGAAGATGTTCGAGAAGGTCGAGGTGCCGGTGCTGGGCATCGTCGAGAACATGGCGGTGCATACCTGCACGCAGTGCGGCCATGTCGAGCACCTGTTCGGCGAAGGCGGCGGCCAGCGCATGGCGCAGCAGTACGGCGTGCCGCTGCTGGGTTCGCTGCCGCTGGCGATCGCGATCCGCGAGCAGGGCGACGCCGGCACCCCGATCGTCGCCGCGGCCCCGGACTCGGCCGCCGCGCTGGCCTATCTGGCGACCGCGCAGCGCCTGACCGAGGAACTGCGCAAGCGGCCGCGCGCCTCGATCCCGATCGCCGCCTCGCTGCTCTGAGCGCCGCCGCGGCCGCCGCGAACGCGCCGCGACCGGCTAGAATCGCCGGTCACTGCGGCCCGCTCCGGCGTCGGCCGCGCTCCCGGCGGGCAGGTTCCGGCCTGCCGCCACAGGCATCAGGAAGACGTATGAGCATCAAGAGCGACCGCTGGATCCGCCGCATGTCCGAGCAGCACGGCATGATCGCGCCCTACGAGCCGGGCCAGGTGAAGCAGCTCAACGGCGAGCGCATCGTCAGCTACGGCACCTCCAGCTACGGCTACGACGTGCGCTGCTCGCGCGAGTTCAAGGTGTTCACCAACATCAACTCGACCATCGTCGATCCCAAGCGCTTCGATCCGAAGAGCTTCGTGGACATCGAGGCCGACGAATGCATCATCCCGCCCAACAGCTTCGCCCTGGCGCGCACGGTGGAATTCTTCCGCATCCCGCGCGACACGCTGGTGGTGTGCCTGGGCAAGAGCACTTACGCGCGCTGCGGCATCATCGTCAATGTCACGCCGCTGGAGCCGGAGTGGGAAGGGCACGTCACCCTGGAATTCAGCAACACCACGCCGCTGCCGGCGCGCATCTACGCCAACGAAGGCGTGGCGCAGATGCTGTTCTTCCAGTCCGATGCCGACGACGTCTGCGAGACCAGCTACAAGGACCGCGGCGGCAAGTACCAGGGCCAGACCGGCGTGACCCTGCCCAAGACCTGAGTTTTCCCAACAGCACAAGGAGCGCGCAATGAACGATCCCAATCCCTACCAGGCGCCCGAGGCGCCGCTGCCGTCGGCGCCGCTGGCGCTGGACGGCACCGAGGTGCTGGCCGGCCGCGGCGAGCGCTTCGGCGCGGCGCTGATCGACGGCGTGATTTCGCTGGCGACCTTTTTGCCGCTGGCCGCGCTCACCGGCTATTTCGGCAGGGTCATGGACGCGGCGCGCGGTGGCGAGCCGATGCCGTGGCTGACCATGGCCGGATACGCGGTGCTGTCGTTCGTGGTGTTCCTGGTGGTGCAGGGCTATCCGCTGGCCAAGACCGGGCAGACCTGGGGCAAGAAGCTGCTGTGGATCCGTATCGCCGATCTGGAGGGCGGGCAACCGCCGCTGTGGCGGCTGATCGCGCTGCGCTACCTGCCGACCCAACTGCTGGCGTTGGTGCCGATCGTAGGCAATTTCTATGCGCTGGTGGATGCGCTGTTCATCTTCCGCAAGGACAAGCGCTGCCTGCACGACCTGATCGCCGGTACCCAGGTGGTCAACGTCCGCCGTTGAGGCGGCGTGCCGGCCGCCGCGCATCGGCGGCCGGCAGCCAGGAGGATGGAGATCGCCGGATCGAATCCCCAATCCCCAATCCCGGCATCTACTACTTGCCGCGCCCGAACAGCATGCCCACGCCGACCGCGACCAGGATCGCCGGCCACCAGGTGGCGATCAGCCGGCCCAGGCTGAGATTGGTCCAGCCCAGGTTGTTGGCCAGGAACACCAGGCCGATCACGATCAGCACGATGGCGGCGATCACATTGGATTTCATGGAGGCGCGGCTTCCGCTAAAAGGGCGCCTATCGTAGCCGTTGCCGCCACGTCGCAACACGGGTCTGCAGGACATCGGCGTCCAGCCGCTGCGCCGTGCCGCTGCCCCATACCGGCCCGGGCCAGGCTGCGTCGCCTTCGTGGCGCCCGATCAGGTGCACGTGCAATTGGCGCACGATATTGCCCAGAGCGCCGATGTTGAGTTTGTGCACGCCCGGCTCGCCGCGCAGCAACTGCGAGAGCTGGTTGATCTCTGCCAGCAGCAGGCGCTGCTGGGCGCCGTCCAGGTCGATCCATTCGCTGGCGCCGGCCACGCGCGGCACCAGCAGCAGCCATGGGAAGCGCGCGTCGTCCATCAGCCGCACCTGCGACAGCGGGCCGTCGGCGACGAACGCGCTGTCGGCCTGCAGCCGCGGGTCGAGTGCGAAATCGGCCATGGGCGCGGCTCAGCGCAGGTGTTCGGCGAGGAACGCGAGGCTGCGTTGGCGCGCGCTTTCGGAACTGTCGGCCTCGTAGTGGTTCGGGTCGACATGGCGGTCGAAGCCGTGCCCGGCCGGATACACGTAGGTCTGCATCTGCGGCAATTTCTCGCGATGCTGCTGCACCGAGTCCGGCGGAATGCTGCTGTCCTGCGCGCCGAAGTGGAACAGCACCGGCGCCTTCGGCGTCTCGTCGAGGAACTGGGTGTTGCGCCCGCCGTAGTAGCTCACCGCAGGCAGGCCCAGCCGCAGCGCGGCCAGCAGCGCGACGCTGCCGCCCCAGCAGTAGCCGACAGTGCCCACCTTGCCGGCCGGCGTCAGCGCCTGCGCCGCGGCCTGCACGATGTCCAGCGCCTTGTCGAAGCCGAGCGCGCCGACCAGTTCCAGGCCCTTTTGCACGCCGTCCTGGTCGTAGTTCAGCTGCATGTCCTTCTCCACCGGATCGAACAGGCCCGGTGCCAGCACTTCGTAGCCTTGCGCGGCGTAATAGTCGGCGACCTCGCGGATGTAGGCGGTGACGCCGAAGATCTCCTGGATCAGCACCAGGCCGCCGCGCGGAGCGCCTTCCGGCACGGCGTGCCAGGCGGCGACCTGGCCGTGCGGGGTATCGAGGGTAGTCCAGTGGCCCATGGTGCGTTCCTGTGGCGGGGAGAGAGACGAGGATTATCCATGCCGGCGGCTAGGCGGCTGTCAACGCGATTGGGATGGGGTGTGCCATGCGCGGCGGCTTGCGTGCCCGTCGCGCAATCCGGCCGCGTGGCGGCTCCTGCCCGGTATAATCCGCGCGGTTTTTTCTCCCAGGCCCCTTGGACCCAGGCCCTCCATGTCCCTCGCGAACCCCAAAGTCGGCTTCGTCAGCCTCGGCTGCCCGAAGGCGCTGGTCGACTCCGAACGCATCCTCACCCAACTGCGCGTGGAGGGTTACGCGATCGTGCCCAGCTACGATGCGGCCGACGTGGTGGTGGTCAATACCTGCGGCTTCATCGACTCGGCCGTGGCCGAATCGATGGAGGCGATCGGCGAGGCCATGGCCGAGAACGGCAAGGTCATCGTCACCGGTTGCCTGGGCAAGCGCTCGGAGCAGATCCGCGCGGCCTACCCGGACGTGCTGGCGGTGTCCGGTCCGCAGGACTATCAGAGCGTGATGGAAGCGGTGCATGCGGCGTTGCCGCCGCGCCACGACCCGTTCGTGGACCTGCTGCCGCGCGGGCGCCACGGCGTGCGCGACGAGGACGGCGTCGGGGTCAAGCTGACCCCGCGCCACTACGCGTACCTGAAGATCTCCGAGGGCTGCAATCACCGCTGCAGTTTCTGCATCATTCCCTCGATGCGCGGCGACCTGGATTCGCGCCCGGTCGACGAGGTGCTGCGCGAGGCCGAGCGGCTGGTCAAGGGCGGGGTGCGCGAACTGCTGGTGGTGTCGCAGGACACCTCGGCCTACGGCGTGGACCTGAAATACGCCGAGCGCGAATGGCGCGGCCGCCGCTACCAGACGCGGATGAAGGCGCTATGCGAGGGGTTGTCGGAACTGGGCGTGTGGACGCGGCTGCACTACGTGTATCCGTACCCGCACGTGGACGAGGTGATCCCGCTGATGGCCGAGGGCAAGCTGCTGCCGTACCTGGACATCCCGTTCCAGCATGCCAGCCCGCGCATCCTGCGGCTGATGAAGCGGCCGGGCGCGGTCGAGCGGACCCTGGAGCGGGTGCAGCGCTGGCGCGCGCTGTGTCCGGACATCACCTTGCGCTCGACCTTCATCGTGGGCTTCCCCGGCGAGACCGAGGCCGAGTTCGAGCAATTGCTGGAGTTCCTCGACGCCGCCCAGCTCGACCGCGTCGGCGCGTTCGCCTATTCGCCGGTCGAGGGCGCCAGCGCCAACGCGCTGCCCGATCCGGTACCGGAAGAGGTCAAGCAGGAGCGGCTGGCGCGCTTCATGGCCAGGCAGGCCGACATCTCCGCGGCGCGCCTGGAGGCCAAGATCGGCAGCGTGCAGCAATGCCTGGTCGATCTGCTCGAGGACGGCATCGCGGTGGCGCGCTCGAAGGCCGATGCGCCGGAAATCGACGGCCTGGTGCACATCCAGAACGGCGCCGAGCGCGGCCTGCAGCCGGGCGATCTGGTCGATGTGGAGATCACCGACAGCGACGAACACGACCTGTTCGGCGAGGCGTTGCCGGCGTGCACTGCGCAGCCGCGCGCGTTGGACCTGCGGGTGCTGTGAGCGAGGCCGCCGGCCGTGCCGGCGCGCCCCGGTGTGGACGGCGCGGCGCTCAGCGCGCGGCGTAGTCCACCGACACCACCACGAAGCTGTGGCGGCCGCCGGGCAGCTGCGCCTCGATCTCGTCGTCGATGCGCTTCTTCAGCAGCGCCCGCGCCAGCGGCGAGTCGATGCTGATCCAGCCGCGGCCGGCATCGGTCTCGTCCGGGCCGACGATGCGGTAGCGCAGCAGCTCGCCGCTGTCGGCGTCCTCCAGTTCGACCACGGCGCCGAAGAACACCGCCTGCGGATCGGACGGCGCGGTATCCACCACGCGCAGCGCTTCCAGACGCTTGCTCAGGTAGCGCACGCGGCGGTCGATCTCGCCCAGCTGCTTCTTGCGGTAGGTGTACTCGGCATTTTCCGAGCGGTCGCCCTCGGCCGCGGCCGCGGCCAGTGCCTTGACCACCTCCGGGCGGCGCACGCGCCACAGTTCCTCCAGCTCGGCCTTGAGCCGGGCGTGGCCTTCGGCGGTGATCAGGGCGGTGCTCTTTTCGGCAGGGGGGCGCCAGCGGCTCATCGGGGTCGGGACTGCGGTGGAGCGGGGCACGATGCTAGCCCGTACGTGCGCCTTGCGCACGCGCGGGCGATGGCCGAAGCTGGCGCGGCCATCCACACGGACGTTGTTCGATGCTGATCCTGCCGTTGCACAAGCCGCTGTCGCGGGAGAATGTTCCGCTGGTCACGCTGCTGCTGGTGCTGCTCAACGCGGCGATCTACTTCGGCTGGCAGCGCCAGGACACCGTGCCGCTGCAGCAGGCGCAGCGCTACTACCTCGACTCTGGGCTCGGCGCCCACGAAGCGCCGGCCTATGCGCGCTACCTGCAGCGCAGCGGAAGCAAGGAAGCGCTGGCCGAGTTCGAGCGCATGCCGCCGACGGAGCAGGCGCAGTTCGTCGGCGCCGCGACGGTCAGCGACGTGCGCTTCGTGCAGGCGTTGCGCAGCGGCGCGGCGTTCGAGGATGCGGCGGCGTGGCAGGCGTGGACGCCGCTGCGCGCCCGCTACGACGCGTTGCTGGATCGCGTGTTCACCTTGCGCCACCTGCAGCGCAGCTCCGAATGGTCGCCGGCACGGATGCTGTCCGCGGCGTTCCTGCATGCCGACGCGTTGCATCTGTTCGGCAACATGCTGTTCCTGGTCGTGCTCGGCACCTTGCTGGAAGGGGCGATCGGGCGCTGGCGGTTCCTGCTGGTCTACCTGCTCGGCGCGTTCGGGTCCAGCGCGGTCAGCCTGTGGTGGCGTTGGGGCGAGGCCGGTGGCGGGCTGGGCGCGTCCGGCGCCATCGCCGCGCTGATGGGTGCGTTCTGCGTGGTCTGGGGGCGGCGGCCGGTGCGCTTCTTCTACTGGTTCGCGGTGGTGTTCGACTACGTGCGCGGGCCGGCGATCGCGTTGCTGCCGCTGTGGCTGGGCTGGGAGCTGTACAACCTGCTGGCCAACGGCGATGCCGGGATCGGCTTCGATGCGCATGCCGGCGGCCTTGTCGTCGGCGCGCTGCTCGGCGCGGCGCTGGTGGCGATGCGGCAGACCCGCGAGGCGTTCATGCGCGACGAGGCCGTGGCCGCCATGGACGATCGCTGGGAGCGCGCGCAGCGGCATCTGGGGCGGCTGGAGAACCGCGAGGCCGCGTTCCTGCTCGACGAACTCGCCGCCGAGCAGCCACGCCGCTTCGACGTGGCGCAGGCGCGCTACCGGGTCGCACGCAATGCCGGCGATGCGCGTGCCGCGCAGGCGCGCGCGATCGAACTGCTGCGCCTGCCGGCGACCACCGCGCAGGAAGCGCAAGCGCAGGCGGCGTTGCTCGGCGACTGCACTGCCGGCGCCATCGCCGTGGATGCGGCGACGCGTGCGCTGCTGTTCGATCGCTGGCTGGCGCTGGGCCGGCTGCACGATGCCGAAGCGCTGCTGGCGCAGGATGCCGCGGCGGTGCCGCGCGCCGAACAGGCGCAGCACTGGTTCCGGCTCGCGCTGGGCCACGGCGAGCGACAGGCCGCTGCCGAATGGCACCGCCTGCTGCTCGCGGTGATCGAGCGCTATCCGGATCTGCCGCAGGCGGACAAGGCGCGGTTCCTGCTCGCCAACGCGTGAGTGCCGTTGGAGGCCGGCATGGCCGCCCGGTCGTGCGCCGTTGCTAGACCGGCGCGATGGTCAGCGCCTTCAGCGCCGCCAGCAGCTTGCCGCGTTGCGCCTCGTCCTCGCAGCGCGCGAGCGCGTCCTGCAGCAGCGCGCGCGCCTGCGCGTCGTCGCCGAAACGCTCGGCCAGCAACAGCGCCGCGCTCAGCGACCAGGCGCCGAATTCCGCCGCCTTGGGCCAGGCGCGCAGCGCGGCGAGCAGGCCGTCGAGCGAAAGCTTGAACTGACCGGCCAGCTGCGCGCGCTCGGCCAGCAGCGAAGCCTGTTCCGGCAGCAGCGGCACGAAGTCGGGATCGGCGTCGAGGGCCTCGCGCAGCAGCGCCAGTGCGCGCCGCTCCTGCTTTTCCTGCAGCAGGCGATTGATGTACTGGCGGGTGTGATCGCGGCGCTCGTCGGCGCGCCCGCCGGTGCGCAGCAGGCGCTGGTACAGCTCGTGCACCGCCAGGCTCACCGCGCGCGTGCGCACTTCGCCGCGCAGCAACTGCAGCGCCTCGGGCGCATGCCCGTCGCGCACGAACTGTTCGGCTTCGTCGAGCACGCGCTGGTCCGGATCGTGGCGGCGATACGCATCGTCGTTGCCCGCGGCCGGTTCGTAGCCCAGCACTTCGTGGTACTGGTAGACCAGATAGCCCATCAGGTGGAAGGCGGCGAACAGGCCCCAGATCGTCACCACGCCGATCGCCAGGTCGCTGGCCAGCGGCGGCAGGTAGTGCTGCAGCCATCTGGCCGCGGTCAGCGCGCTGGCCTGGATCACGAACAGCAGGCCGAACGCGGCCAGGTACGGCCAGCCGATGCGCAGCGCCAGGCCGATCGACACGGCCGGATTCAGGGCGCGGCGCAGGCTGCCGTCGATGGCCAGCGAGATCAGGAAGCCGGGCTGCAGCAGCACCACCGCCAGCAGCATCAGCAGGCCGACGACCGGGCCGGCGAGCAGCGCCGCGGCGGCGACCACCGCGCCGAGAACGATCATCAGCGCCAGCAGCCGCAGCACCACCCCGTCGCCGATGTCGAAGCCGCGTTCGGGCGCATCCATGTGTCCGTCGGCGGTATGCCGCAGGATCTCGAAGGCGTATTTGTAGATCGCCAGCGTGGTGACGATGCCGATGATCCAGCCGATGCCCGGCAGCATTCCCAGCAGGCGGCACAGGGTCAGCGCGATCAGGGCGAACAGCGCGCCGCCGCGCAGCGGATACAGCGCGATGGCGCGGGTGCGCGCCCAGAAAGGTTCGGGTGTGCTGCGGCGCGCGCGGCCTGAGCCGGCGCGATGACGGTCTTCCATGACGCCCCCTGCGTTCAATGTGCGCCGATTGTGCGACGCGCCGGGCGGGTGTGCAATCGGGATGCGCTCGCGCGCTTGGCCCGGGCGAGCCGTGCCGGGCAGGGCGCCTCTAGTCCCTCCGCGCATCGCGCTCGTGGCGCCGATGCTTGCGGTGCGCGCGCAGGCGGGCAGCGCGAGCCGGGCGGGATCGGTTCGCGGCGTGCAAGGTTCACTGGGCCGGGCGTTGCGGCGGGTCCTGGGTGGCGTCGCCGCGACCTGCGGGACGGCGGCTAGAATGGCCGTTCCACGGCGAATGCCGGCATTCCCCGGCGGCAATCCGCTGCGGGCGCCGGCACTGCCAGCTCATCGCATGGAGTGTCGTTTGAACCCATCCGCCCCAGGCAATCCGCGTGTGCGTATCGAAAAGGTCGAGGTGCTGTCCGACAACTGGTACGTGCTGCGCAAGGTCACCTTCGATTTCCAGCGCAGCGACGGCAACTGGCAGACGCTGTCGCGCGAGGCCTACGACCGCGGCAACGGCGCCACCATTCTGCTCTACAGCCGCGCCAGGCAGACGGTGATGCTGACCCGGCAGTTCCGGTTGCCGACGCTGCTCAACGGCAATCCCGACGGCATGCTGATCGAAGCCTGCGCCGGGCTGCTCGACCAGCACGATGCGCAGACCTGCATCCGCAAGGAGACCGAAGAGGAAACCGGCTACCGGATCGAGAACGTGCGCAAGGTATTCGAGGCGTTCATGAGTCCGGGCTCGGTCACCGAAAAGCTGTATTTCTTCGTGGGCGAGTATTTCGATCGCGACAAGGTCGGCGCGGGCGGCGGGGTCGCGGCCGAGGGCGAGGAGATCGAGGTGCTGGAACTGCCGCTCGACGCCGCGTTGGCGATGATCGAGACGGGCGAGATCGCCGACGGCAAGACGATCATGCTGTTGCAGTACGCCAAGCTGCATGGGGTGTTGGGGTAGGGCGTTTTTTAGCGGTTCTGTACGTGTTTGGGGTTGGCTGCGGTCAGCCTCGGACTATCGGTCGCGAAGGGCTTCCTCGGTGAAGCCCGTCGCGGCTGAAGCCGCTCCTACAGGTGGTGTATCGGGATCTGAAATGCACTGGCGATGCGCGCAAGGTGTGCGCATCGCCCGCGGCATTGATCTTGCGGCCCACCGCGCTCAGCGCTTGCCGCCGAAGATGCTGCCGAAGATGCCGCGCACGATCTGCTGGCCGATGCGGTTGCCGACGGTGCGCGAGGTCTGCTTGGCCATCGTCTCGAGCATGCCCTGGCGGCGCTTGGTGCCGAATACCGCGTCCTTGACCGCCTGGCCGAAGCCGCTGTCCTGGGCGTCGTCCTGCTCGCGCGTGCGCGCCGCCGGTGCCGCCGTCTTCTCGGCCACCTGCTCGACCCGGCGCGCCAGCATTTCCGCCGCCGAGTCGCGATTGACCGGGCTGTCGTAGCGGTTGCCGACCACGCTGCCGGCGCGCACCTGCGCGCGCTCGGCGTCGGAGATCGCACCCATCCGGCAGCGCGGCGGCGCGATCAGGGTCTGCTGCACCGGCGACGGCACGCCCTTGTCCTGCAGCGTGGAGACCAGGGCTTCGCCGGTGCCGAGCTGGGAAATGGCCTTGGCCACGTCCAGCTTGGGGTTGGCGACGAAGGTCTCGGCGGCGGTGCGCACCGCCTTCTGGTCGCGCGGGGTGTAGGCGCGCAGCGCGTGCTGCACGCGGTTGCCGAGCTGGCCGAGAATGTTGTCCGGCACGTCGTCGGGGAACTGCGAGCAGAAGTACACGCCCACGCCCTTGGAGCGGATCAGCCGTACCACCTGCTCGATGCGCTGCACCAGCGCCGGCGGCGCGTCGTCGAACAGCAGGTGCGCCTCGTCGAACACGAACACCAGCTTGGGCTTGTCCAGGTCGCCCACCTCCGGCAGCCGCTCGAACAGTTCCGACAGCAGCCACAGCAGGAAGGTCGAGTACAGGCGCGGCTTGAGCACCAGTTGCGCGGCGGCGAGGATGCCGATCACGCCGCGGCCGTCGCTGCCGACCCGCATCAGCTCGGCCAGGTCCAGCGCCGGCTCGCCGAAGAAGCCTTCGCCGCCGTCCTGCGCCAGGCGCAGCAGCGCGCGCTGGATCGCCGCCACCGACGGCGCGCTGACCAGGCCGTATTCGGTGGAGATGTCCTTGCGCTGTTCCACCACCAGCGCCAGCAGCGCGCGCAGGTCGTCCAGGTCGAGCAGCAGCAGGCCGCGGTCGTCGGCCAGCTTGAACACGATGTCGAGCACGCCGGCCTGGGTGTCGTTGAGTTCCAGGATCCGCGCCAGCAGGGTCGGCCCCATCTCGCTGACGGTGGTGCGCACCGGGTGCCCGAGCTGGCCGTACAGGTCCCAGAACACCACCGGGTTGGCGGCCGGGGCGTAGTCGGCCACACCGATGTCCCTGGCGCGCTGCAGCACTTTCTCGCTGCCGTCGCCGGCCACCGCCAGCCCGGCCACGTCGCCCTTCACGTCGGCCATGAACACCGGCACGCCGATCCGCGAGAAGCCCTCGGCCAGGGTCATCAGGGTCACGGTCTTGCCGGTGCCGGTGGCCCCGGCGACCAGGCCGTGGCGATTGCCCAGGCGCGGCTGCAGCAGCACCGCGATGTCGTCGGTCAGGCCTTTGCCCAGCAGGATCGGGTCCATGAACAGCTCCGCGGTGAGGTGGGCGGATTCTAGGCGTTCGCGCCGGCGCCCGCTCGCCGCGAGGGCGCAGGGGCCGCGGTTCGCCTGGCCTGGGCGATGAACGAATGCCCCGCCGGCGCGGTGCCGGCGCATGCCCGACCTTGCCGCGATGTGACAGCGGCGGCTACCCTGCGGCCTTTCCGTCGTCGCGTCCCATCATGCCCCTTTCGTTCCGTATCACCCATGGATGGCCCGCCGTGGCTGCCTTGGCGCTGGCTTGCGCCGCGCCTTCTGCCCACGCCGAACGCGTCTCCGCGCGCGACAAGGCCGCCATCGCCGTCCTCGACCAGCGCCTGGCGGCGGCCGAGAAGCGCTACAACGACGCGATGGTGCTGGTCGGCAACAGTGACCCCAAGGGCACCCAGGAAAGCGACGCGGCGCTGGAGGACATCGAGGACGTGGTCGATGCCTGCATCAAGCAGCGCGGCTGCCAGGTCGGCACCTACCTGGGCGCGTACAAGCGCCTGCTCAAGGCCAAGGCCGACGCGCAGGGCGCGGCGACCGATGCCGATGCGAGCGACGACGACGCCGTGCCGCTGCAGGCCGATCCCGACCACATCAGTCCGCTGGCCGCCAACGTGCCGGAAGCGGCGCGCGCGGCGAGCCTGCTCAACGACCAGCGCCATGCCTTCGACGCGATGGTCGAATACAACCCGGCGGTGCAGGCCGGCATCCGCCGCTGGCTCACCGACATGCGCCCGTCGCTGATGAACAGCTACGAGAACTACCAGAACCTGCGCGCGATCATGTGGCCGGAATGGGAAAAGCGCGGGCTGCCGGAGGCGCTGCTGTTCGGCATCATCGCCAAGGAATCCAACGGCCGCGTGCACGCCAATTCGCGGGTCGGCGCCGCCGGGCTGATGCAGTTCATGCCGGCCACCGGGCGCCGCTTCGGGCTGGGCCCGGACGGCACCGGCTTCGACACCCGCTACGACGCGCGCAGCGCCGCCGAGGCCAGCGCGGTGTACATCAACGAGCGCATGGCCGAGCTCAACCGCAGCATCGAACTGTCGCTGGCCGGCTACAACGGCGGCGAGGGCCGCGCCGCGCGCGTGTACAACCAGATGCAGGGGCGCAGCTTCTGGGACGCCTCGGTGTACAACCAGTTCCCGGCCGAGACCAAGGACTACGTGCCGATGGTGATCGCCGCGGCGTGGATCTTCCTGCACCCGCAGCAGTACGGCGTGGCGTTCCCGAAGATCAACGCGCAGCCGGCGACGCTGCGCCTGGCCAAGTCCACCACGATCTACGAGCTGACCATCTGCCTGGGCAGCGACGGCACCCGCGACGGCTACATGCGCGCGCTGCGCAACCTCAATCCGCGCTACGAACCCGATGGCTGGATCCCGGCCGGGGTCACCATCAACGCCACCACCAAGATCGTCGGCCTGTACAACCGCTACTGCGTCAGCGGTCCGCGCGCCGATCTGGCGCGCGCGCTGATCACCGCCGACGTCAACGCCGCGATCCGCAGCAACACGCCCGTGGTCGCCGATCCCACCGGCAACGTGGCGGTGGGCGACGTGACGCCGGTGGCCGGCGTGCCCACCACCGTCGCCACCGGGCGCCCGGCGCCGGTCAAGCCCAAGCCCAAGCAGGTGCGCAGCTACCGCGTGGCCAAGGGCGACACGCTGGGCCGCATCGCCGACCGCTACAGCTGCGATCTCAAGCAGCTGGCCAAGGCCAATGGCCTGCGCGCGCCGGGCTATGCATTGAAGCCGGGGCAATCGCTGAAGATGACCGGCTGCGACAAGTAGGCCTTCGTTTTCCCGCCGGGACCAAGGCCCCTTTTTCGGGGGAAGGTGGCGCGCAGCGCCGGATGAGGGGGGCGTCCGCAAGCAATTGCTTGGGAGGGGCTTTCTACCCTTGCTAGCGGGAGCGTCGCCCGCCTGGTTGCCGCGCCGTACCCTCATCCGCCCTTCGGGCACCTTCTCCCGATGGGAGAAGGGGGGGCGCAACGCGCGGTGATGGTCCAGCCGCGGCTCACATCAAACGCTAAGCCATGATGTCCCTCTCCCGTCGGGAGAGGGGTAGGGGCGAGGGTACGGCAGCACCGGGAATGCAAGGCCGCCAGGGCGCGCTGTTGCCGCCCCGATACCCGCGCGGCGTTGCAGGCAGTGCCTGTCTGCCCAGCGTTCAACCGAGCCGGACCGGCGCTTCCGCTGCCAGCGCCGGATCGAGCGTCGCCATGGCTGGCCGCAGGCACGATCACCGTTGAGCCGTAGTTGTAGCGCGCCGCACCGCAGTGGATGCGGTGCGCCCGGCAGGTTGGCGCGCCGCCGCGCGTCAGCGATCCAGCCGCCCTGCCAGGGCCTGGCCGAGCCGCACCGGCGTTTCCGCCGCCAGCGTCGGATCAAGCTGCGCCACGCCGGGCGGCAGCAGCACTATGACGGTGGAGCCGTAGTTGTAGCGCGCCGCGCCGCAGTGGATGCGGTGCGCCCGGCAGGTTGGCGCGCCGCCGCGCGTCAGCGATCCAACCGCCGTGCCAGGGCCTGGCCGAGCCGTACCGGCGTTTCCGCCGCCAGCGTCGGATCGAGTTGTGCCATGCCGGGCGGCAACAGCACGATGACGGTGGAGCCGTAGTTGAAGCGTGCCATCTCCGCGAACCGCTCCAGCACGATGCCCTTGCCGCGCCAGTCCTTGCGGGTGATGCGGTCGCCGTAGCGCGGGATTTCCACGCCGCTCCACACCGTTTCCACGCCGCTGACCAGCAGCGCGCCGACCATCACCGAGGCCATCGGGCCGAACTCGGTGTCGAAATGGCAGACCAGCCGCTCGTTGCGCGCGAACAGCCGCGGCACGTTGCGCACCGCGTCCGGGCCGACGCTGAACAGGCGTCCGGGCACGTGCACGGTCTCGCGCAGGGTGCCGGTCCAGGGCATGTGCACGCGGTGGTAGTCGCGCGGCGACAGGTACACGGTGGCGTACAGGCCGTTGGCGAACGGCGCCGCGGCGGTGGCGTCGCCGAGCAGTTCGGCGGCGGTGAACGCCTGGCCCTTGGCCTGGAAGATGCGCCCGTCCTGGATCGGGCCGAGCTGGCTGATGCGGCCGTCGGCCGGCATCAGCAGCGCCTGCGGGTCGGGATCGGCGACGCGCGCGCCGGGCTTCAGCGCGCGGGTGAAGAACGCATTGAAGGTCGGGTAGGCGCGCGGATCGGGTTCGGCGGCCTCGGCCAGGTTCACCCCGAAGCGGCGCACCACGGTGTCGATCAGCCATTGCTTCAGGCCCGGCCGCGACGAATACGCCAGGCGCCGCGCCAGCGAGGACAGCAGCCGGTGCGGCAGCACGTAGGTCAGCGTGGTCAGCAGGCTCATGGCGCGGTCGCCTTGGTCAGCGCCTGCAGGTCGGCGGCGATCGCCGCCGGCTCGAACGGCGGGCGGATCAGCCCGGCCTGGCGGCCCTGAGGGTCGAGCACGGCGATCGCGGCGGAGTGGTCCATGCTGTAGTCGTTGGGGTTTTCCTGGAAATGCTTGCCGGGCACCTTCTGGAACACGAAGCCCAGCGCGGTGGCGAAGCGTTCCAGCTCCGGCACGTCGGCGGTGGCGGCCAGGGTGTCCTTGTGGAAGCCGTGCGCGTAGGCGCCCAGCCGCGCCGGGGTGTCGCGCTCCGGATCGACCGAGACGAACAGCACCCGCGGGCGCAGCGTGTCAGGGATCGATTCCCACTGCTTCTGCGCGCGGGCCAGGTCGGCCAGAGTGGTCGGGCACACGTCCGGGCAGGCGGTGAAGCCCAGGAACACCAGCGTCCAGTGGCCTTTCAGCTCGCCCGGGATCAGCGGGGTGCCGTCGGACTGGCGCAGGTGGAAGTCGGGCAGGGCGCGCGGCTGCGGGTACAGGCGCACGCTGCGGGTCTCGGGCCACGCCGAAGCGCTGCCGCCGAAGTACTTCTGGGCCAGCAGCAGGCCCAGGCCGGCGGCCAGGGCGACCACCAGGACGATGCCGAAGTTGCGGTTGAACATACTGATTTCCCTTGCAACGAACGCTCATGATAGCGGCCGGGCCTCTATAATCGGGGGCCGAATTGCCTTGCCTGTTGCCATGACTGCCGACGCGGCCGCCGAACTCCACACGATCATCGACCTGATCCGCTACGGCACCAGCCGTTTCAATGCCGCCGAACTGAGCTTCGGCCACAGCTACGACAACGCCCTGGACGAAGCCACGCAACTGGTGCTGCACGCGCTGCACCTGCCGCACGATCTGGGCCCGGCCTACGGCGGCGCGCGCGTCACCACGCCGGAAAAGGCGCAGGTGCTGGCGCTGTTTGAGCGCCGCATCGCCGAGCGCATCCCCGCCGCCTACCTGACCGGCGAGGCCTGGTTCGCCGGGCTCAGCTTCAAGAGCGACGCGCGCGCGCTGGTGCCGCGCTCGCCGATCGCCGAGCTGATCGAGGCCGGCTTCGAGCCGTGGCTGGCCGGGCGCGAGGTCAACCGCGCGCTCGACCTGTGCACCGGCTCGGGCTGCATCGCCATCGCGATGGGCCACTACAACCCGAACTGGCAGGTGGACGCGGTCGACATCAGCGACGACGCGCTGGCCCTGGCCGCGGAGAACAAGGCGCGGCTGCTGGCCGACAACGTCGAGCTGGTCAAGTCCGACCTGTTCGCCGGGCTGGGCGGGCGCCGCTACGAACTGATCGTCACCAATCCGCCCTACGTCACCCATGCCGAGACCGACGCGCTGCCGCCCGAATACGCGCACGAGCCGGAACTGGGCCTGCGCGCCGGCGACGACGGCCTGGACCTGGCGCTGAAGATCCTGCGCGACGCGCCGGCGCACCTGAGCGAGGACGGCCTGCTGATCTGCGAAGTCGGCGAATCCGAGCGCGCGCTGGTGCAGCTGCTGCCGGAAGTCGAGTTTGCCTGGGTCGAGTTCAAGGTCGGGCAGATGGGCATCTTCGCGGTGGAAACCAGCGAACTGGTCGCGCACCACGCGCGCATCGCCGACCTGGCCGCGAGCCGGTGAGCCGGCGGCCATGAGCGCGAACAGCTTCGGCACCCTGCTGACCGTCACCACCTTCGGCGAATCGCACGGGCCGGCGATCGGCTGCGTGATCGACGGCTGCCCGCCGGGACTGGAGCTGGACGCGGCCGAATTCGCCCACGACCTGCAGCGCCGCGCCACCGGCAAGAGCCGCCACACCTCGGCGCGGCGCGAGGCCGACGAAGTGGAGATCCTGTCCGGGGTCTACGAGGGCCGCACCACCGGCACCCCGATCGGCCTGCTGATCCGCAACACCGACCAGCGCAGCAAGGACTACACCGACATCGCCCGCCAGTTCCGTCCGGGCCATGCCGACTACAGCTACTGGCAGAAGTACGGCATCCGCGATCCGCGCGGCGGCGGCCGCTCCTCGGCGCGCGAGACCACGATGCGCGTGGCCGCCGGCGTCGTCGCCAAGAAGTGGCTGGCGCAGCGTTACGGCGTGCGCGTGCGCGGCTACCTGTCGCAGCTCGGGCCGGTCGTGCCGCAGGGCTTCGCCTGGGATGCGGTGGAGGACAACGCGTTCTTCTGGCCGCATGCGGCGCAGGTGCCGGAGCTGGAAAGTTACATGGACGCGCTGCGCAAGTCCGGCGATTCGATCGGCGCCAAGGTCACCGTGGTCGCCGACGGCGTGCCGCCGGGCTGGGGCGAGCCGATCTACGGCAAGCTGGACGGCGAACTGGCCGCGGCGCTGATGAGCATCAATGCGGTCAAGGGCGTGGAGATCGGCGACGGCTTCGCCGTGGTGGCGCAGAAGGGCACCGAGCACCGCGACCTGATCGCGCCGGATGGCTTCCAGTCCAACCATGCCGGCGGCGTGCTCGGCGGCATCGCCACCGGCCAGCCGATCGTCGCCTCGCTGGCGTTCAAGCCCACCTCCAGCCTGCGCCTGCCCGGCGCCACGGTGGACGTGGACGGGCAGGCGGTGGACGTCATCACCACCGGCCGCCACGACCCCTGCGTCGGCATCCGCGCCACCCCGATCGCCGAGGCGATGATGGCGCTGGTGCTGATGGACCAGGCGCTGCGCCACCGCGCGCAGTGCGGCGACGTCGGCAGCGTCGCCCCGCGCATCCCCGGCGGTGGCGATGGCTGAGTCGCGGCCACGGGTGTGGGTCAGCCAACCGCTGTTCGACGATGTCGTCGCACGGCTCGGCGAACATTGCGCGCTGACCACCACCGCGGACGTGACCAAGTACTCGCAGCAAGACCTGGCCGCGGCGCTGGCGCCGCTGGACGGCGCGCTGGTGACCCTCAACGAGCGTATCGGCGCGGCCGAGATCGCTGCCGCGCCGCGGCTGCGCGCCATCGCCAACGTCGGCGTCGGCTACAACAATCTCGATCTGGACGCGCTCAGCGCGGCCGGCATCGTCGCCAGCAACACGCCGGACGTGCTCACCGAAACCACCGCCGACCTCGGTTTCGCGCTGCTGATGGCCGCCGCGCGGCGCATCACCGAATCCGAGCGCTGGCTGCGCGAGGGGCAGTGGCAGCAATGGTCGTTCCAGACCATGCTCGGCGCCGACGTGCACGGCAGCACCCTGGGCATCCTCGGCATGGGCCGCATCGGCCAGGCCATCGCGCGCCGCGCCGCGGGCTTCTCGATGCGCGTGCTGTACCACAACCGCAGCCGCCTGCCGGCCGAGGTGGAGCGTGCGCACGCCGCCGAGTACGTCGGCTTCGACGCACTGCTGGCGCGCGCCGATCACCTGCTGTTGGTGCTGCCGTATTCGACGCAGTCGCACCACATCCTGGATGCCGCCGCGCTGGCGCGGATGAAGCCGGGCGCCACGCTGGTGAACATCGCCCGCGGCGGCCTGGTCGACGAACTGGCGCTGGCCGATGCGCTCGCGCACGGGCGCCTGGCCGCGGCCGGGCTGGACGTGTACGAGGGCGAGCCGGCGGTGCGCCCGGAGCTGCTGGCGCTGCGTAACGTGGTGCTGACCCCGCATATCGGCAGCGCCAGCGCCGCGACCCGCCGCGCGATGGTGGCGCTGGCGGTGGACAACCTGCTGGCCGCGCTGGGCTTCGGTGCCGACGCCGGGCGTCCGCCGAATGCGTTGAACCTGGATGCGATCGCCGCTGGCGCCGGCAATGGCGACGGCAGCATCGCGAGCAAAAAACGATAGGGAACCTCCGGCGACCTGAGCGGCGCGCTCGGGAGGTTCCCCGAATCCAGCTGGCAGTGCGGCTGTTCCCCCTTTCTCCTACCCGATCGAACAATCTCCCATGAGCAACGAATCCCGTCGTTTCAACGTCGCCGTCGTCGGCGCCACCGGCGCTGTCGGCGAAACCATGCTGGCCATCCTCGCCGAGCGCGACTTCCCCATCGCCACGCTGTACCCGCTGGCCTCCGAGCGCTCCGCCGGCGGCCAGATCGAGTTCAAGGGCCAGAAGGTCACCGTGCTCGACCTGGCCACCTTCGATCCGACCGGCGTGGACATCGCGCTGTTCTCCGCCGGTGGCGGCATCTCCAAGGAATACGCGCCGAAGTTCGCCGCCGCCGGCGCGGTGGTGATCGACAACTCCTCGTCGTTCCGCTACGACGACGACGTGCCGCTGGTGGTGTCGGAAGTGAACCCGGAGGCGCTGAAGCAGCGCCCGCGCGGCATCATCGCCAACCCCAACTGCTCGACCATGCAGATGCTGGTGGCGCTGGCGCCGCTGCACCGCGAATACAACATCGAGCGCATCAACGTGGCCACCTACCAGTCGGTGTCCGGCGGCGGCCGTTCGGGCATGGAGGAACTGGGCAAGCAGACCGCGCAGTTGCTGGCGTTCCAGGACATCGAGCCGAAGAAGTTCCAGGTGCAGATCGCCTTCAACCTGATCCCGCACATCGACGACTTCCTCGAGAACGGCTTCACCAAGGAAGAGATGAAGCTGGTCTGGGAGACGCGCAAGATCCTCGGCGACGACAACATCCAGGTGAACCCGACCGCGGTGCGCGTGCCGGTGTTCTACGGCCACTCCGAAGCGGTCGCGATCGAGACCACGCGCAAGGTCAGCGCCGAGCAGGCGCGCGCGCTGCTGGCCGCGTCGCCGGGCGTGGAAGTCGTCGACGAGCGCAAGGCCGGCGGCTATCCGACCCCGGTCACCCACGCCTCGGGCAACGACGCGGTCTACGTCGGCCGCATCCGCGAGGACATCTCGCATCCGCGCGGCCTGAACCTGTGGATCGTCTCCGACAACATCCGCAAGGGCGCCGCGCTCAATGCGGTGCAGCTGGCCGAGCTGGTGGCGCAGGAAGGCTGAGCGATATCTCCCCTCTCCCCTCGGGAGAGGGGACGGGGATGAGGGTGCGGCGCGAAGCCCTCGCACTGTTTCGATCCCATGAGGCTTCGCCCGTACCCTCATCCGCCCCTTCGGGGCACCTTCTCCCGATGGGAGAAGGAAGGGCTGCCCGAGCGTGCAACACAACAAGCGAAGCCAAGACGCCCCTCTCCCCTCGGGAGAGGGGCCGGGGGTGAGGGTACGGGGCGAAGCCCTCGCGCTGTTCGATCCCACGAGGCTTCGCCCGTACCCTCATCCGCCCCTTCGGGGCACCTTCTCCCGATGGGAGAAGGGGGTAAGGCCGCGCGAACCTGTGCAGGCTCCGTCGCACGGCCGCGTAGACGAACGCCACAATGCGAAGGGCAACGGCTATATTGCACGCCATGACACCAAGGGCAGGGGCGTGATGCGCCTACAACCACGCTTCTTCCGCCGCCGCCATGGCGGCGACGGCATTTCCATTGCGCTCGCTCCGAGCCGCGGCTGGCGTGCGGCGTGCGCGCTGCTGTTGCTGGCCTGCAGCCAGGCCGCGCTGGCGCTGGGGCTGGGCGACATCCGCGTCCTGTCCAAACCCGGGCAGCCGTTCCTGGCCGAGATCCCGGTGATCTCCAACGAACCGGGCGAACTGGAAAACGCACGCGTCGCGCTGGCCTCGCCGGCCACCTTCGCCCGGGTCGGGCTGGAGCGCCCGGACGGCCTGGTCGGCAACCTGCAGTTCCGCTTCGCGCAGACCAACCAGGGCCGCGCGGTGATCCGCGTCAGCAGCCAGATGCCGGTGGAGGTGCCGTCGCTGAGCTTCCTGATCGAAGTCGATTGGGGCCAGGGCCGGTTGATCCGCGAATATTCGGCCTTGCTCGACGCGCCCAACACCGCCGCGGCGATCGACGCGCCGGCGATCGATGCCCCGGCCGCCGCCGCGCCGTCCGACCGCATCGTCCGCAGCGAGCCGTTGCCGGCGCCGGCAACGGCTCCGGCGCCGGTCGCCCCCACACCGCCGCCCGCGGTGTCGGCCGCACCCGCCGCGCCGGTGCGCAGCGCCCCGGCGCCCACCGCGGCGCGCGGCGATGCGCTGGCGCCGGTGCAGCGCGGGCAGACCCTGTCGCAGATCGCCGGGCAGCTGGCGCGCGGCAGCGGCCATTCGCTGGACCAGACCATGGTCGCGCTGCTGCGCGCCAACCCGGATGCGTTCATCCGCGGCAACGTCAACCTGCTCAAGCAGGGCGTGGTGTTGCGCACGCCGCGCCAGGAAGAGCTGGCCAGCATCGATGCCGCTGCGGCCACCGCCATCGTCCGCGAACAGGCCGCGCAATGGCGCCAGGCGCGCGCGCCGGTGCCGCAACCGGCACAGGCGCAGCAGGCCGCTGCGGTTGCGCCGGCCGCCGCCAAGCCCGCCGCCGCGACCGCGGCGACGTCGGGCGCACGCCTGGAAATCGCGCCGGCGGTGCCGGCGCAGCGCGACAACGCAGGAACCAAGTCCGGCACCGGTGCCGGCGACGAGGGAGACATGGTGGCGACTCAACAATTGCAGCAGGCGCGCGAAGATCTCGCGGCACGCGATGCCGAGGTCCAGGAGCTGCGCTCGCGGGTCGAACAGCTGGAAAAGCTCAAGGCCCAGCAGCAGCAACTGATCGCGCTGAAGGACAGCGACCTGGCCGCGGCGCAGAAGCGCCTGGCGCAATCCGGGCAGACCCAGGCACAGGCGCAACCGGCGCCGGCCGCGGCCTCCGGCGGCTGGCCGCTGTGGCTGTGGGGCGGATTGGCGCTGCTGGTGCTGGGCATCGGCGCGCTGCTGTTGTCGCGCCGGCGCAAGCCGTCGCCGTTGCCGCCGCTGCCGCGGCACGGCTACGACGCGGCGGAACTGGCCGCGGCGGTGCCGGTGGTGGCGCATCGCGAGGTGGACGCACCGGACCTGCCGCCGCTGGACGAACACGAGCGCGAAGTGGCCGAGGACGCGGCCGACGAAGACCGGGCCTACCAGGACCACGCATTCGAGCGCGAGCTGGCCGCGCAGGCGCAGCATCACGCCGACGCCGACGTTGCGCCTGCCGCGGAGCATCCGCAGTTCGCGCTACGGCCCGACGCCGAGATCGCGCCGGCGCCGCAGGCGCCGCTCGATGCCGACGAACCATGGCGGCAGCCGCCGGTGCTGGCGCCGACGCCGGTCGCGCCGGTGCTTGCGGAACGCCAGGAGCCGACCTGGCACCAGGGCGATCTGCCTGCCGCCGCCGAGCCGAGCGTCGAACCGGCGCCCGCGTATCCGCCGATCGGCCGCGAGCGCCTGGAACTGGCCGTGGCCTACATGGACCTGGGCGACAACGAAACCGCGCGGACCCTGCTGAGCGAAGTGGCGGCCGGCGGCGATCCGGCGGCGCGTGCCGAAGCCCAGCAGCTGCTGGCCCGCTTGAGCTGATGCGCGCGTGCCGCAGCGCAGCGCCGTGGCCGCTGCAGCCCGCAGTGCGCGTTGTGACGGAGTAGGGCGCGATGCGTTATGCGCTGGGCGTGGAATACGACGGCAGCGAGTTCCAGGGCTGGCAACAGCTGGGCGAATCCGGCGGGCCGAGCGTGCAGGCGACGCTGCAGGCGGCGCTGTCGTCAGTGGCCGATACGCCGGTGAGCGTGGTCTGCGCCGGGCGCACCGACGCCGGCGTGCACGGCGAATGCCAGGTCGTGCATTTCGATTGCGATGCGCCGCGCGCGCCGCGCGGCTGGATGCTCGGCGCCACCGCGCGCTTGCCGGCGTCGGTGTGCGTGCGCTGGTGCGTGCCGGCCGCGGACGATTTCCACGCGCGCTTCTCGGCGCGCGCGCGGCGCTACCGCTACCGCCTGCTCAACCGCCAGGTACGCCCGGCGCTGTACCGGCAGACGTTGAGCTGGGAGCGGCGGCCGCTGCAGGCCGAGGCGATGCATGCCGCCGCGCAGGCGTTGCTGGGCGAGCAGGATTTCAGCGCGTTCCGCAGCATCCAGTGCCAGGCGCTGCATGCGCGGCGCGAGCTGCAGGCGATCGCGGTGACCCGGATCGGCGAGGTCGTCGAGGTCCAGGTCCAGGCCAATGCATTCCTTCATCACATGGTGCGCAATATCGTAGGCTCCTTAATCATGGTAGGAACGGGCGAGAAGCCGGTTTCCTGGATCGGCGAACTGCTTGCCGGGCGCGACCGCAGCGTCGCCGGCCCGACGGCGCCGCCGCAGGGACTGGTCTTCGTCGGTCCTCTCTACCCCGATATCTGGAAGCTACCGGCCGAGGTCACCCTATGAATCGAACCCTGTATCGCACCCGCATCAAGTTCTGCGGCATGACCCGTGCCGGCGACATCCGCCTGGCGGGCGAACTTGGGGTGGATTCGGTGGGATTCGTGTTCGCCCACGGCAGCCCGCGGCGGGTGGCGCCGGCCGAAGCCCGCGCGATGCGCCAGGCCGCCTCGCCGATGGTCGACGTGGTCGCGCTGTTCCGCGACAACCCCAAGGACGAGGTGCGCGAAGTGCTGCGCACGGTGCGGCCGACCCTGCTGCAGTTCCATGGCGACGAGGACGACGGCTTCTGCCGCGGTTTCAACCTGCCGTACCTGAAAGCGGTACCGATGGGCGGCAGCGACATCAACGCGCGCACCCTGCAGTTGCAGTACCCGAACGCGGCGGGCTTCCTGTTCGACAGCCACGCCCCGGGCGAGAGCGGCGGTTCCGGCAAGACCTTCGACTGGACGCGCCTGCCCACCGGCCTGCACCGGCCGTTCCTGCTCGCCGGCGGCATCACCTCCGACAACGTGTTCGACGCGATCATCGCCACCTTGCCGTGGGGCGTGGACGTGTCCAGCGGCATCGAGAGCCAGCCGGGCATCAAGGACGGGCACAAGATGCGCAAGTTCGTCGAGGAAGTGCGCCGCGCCGATTGCCACGAGTTGAACACCAACTGCTAGAGCGGACTGCGCCGCCACGCCAGGTCGCCAAGGCCGCGTACGCAGCAGTATGGCTGCGCAATCGACCGCTCCGCGCGCCGCCAGATCCAGACGCGCCACCGCCATGGCGCTTGCGCCGCGCTGGGTGCAGTCACGCCTTTATCGTATGATCCGGGCCAGGGGTCGGTCGGCAATGCCGCGCCGCGCGTGATGCGCGTTGCCGGCCGATGAGGATGAAGCGACAGCGTACGCGCCCGATGGCGGTGTGCGCTGCCCGCACAGGGATGGATAGAGGGAATGGCCGAGTTCTTGAGCGTCGCACTGGGGTTTCCCACGCTGCCGTACAGCATTTTGCTGGGATTCTCGGCGATCTACTGGCTGCTGGCCGCGACCGGCATTGCCGATCACCACCTCGCCGACGGGCATCTGCATCTGCATGTGGACGGCGCGCACGGCGCCGAGCACGGCCTGCATGGCATTTCCGGCATCTTCGCGCGGCTCGGCCTGGGCGGCGCGCCGCTGATGCTGGTCGTGGCCCTGCTGGCGTTCTGGGCCTGGACCGGCACCTATTTCGCGCATCTGTTCCTGCTGCAGGCGTTGCCGGACGGGGTGCGCTGGGGCCTGGGCAGCGTGGTCGCGCTGTTGGCGCTGGTGCCGGCGGTGCCGCTGACCTCGTGGATGCTGCGGCCGCTGCGCCGGCTGCTGCTGAAGCTGCGTCCGGTCGCGCAGCAGTCGCTGCTCGGCAAGGTCGGGGTGATCGCCTCGCCGCGCGCCGATGCCGGCAGCGGCTACGCCAATGTCGACGACGGCGGCGCCGGACTGGTGCTGCAGGTGCGCGCGCCGGCCGGCAGCCACTACCTGCGCGGCGAGCGTGTCGTGCTGGTCGACTACGTGCATGCGCACAACCATTACCTGGTGGCCCGCGAGCAGGATCAGCCGGGTTCGCCGTTACCCCATAGCCTGATTGCGGGCGATAAGGAGATCCACCGATGAGTTTTGCGACGATGGCGCCGTTTCTGATCGGCGTCGGCATCCTGCTGGTGCTGCTGCTGGGACTGGCCGGCCTGTTCAAGGCGTTCTACCGCAAGGTGGACCAGGGCGTGGCGTTGATCGTCAACGACATGAGTTCGACGCCGAAGGTGCATTTCACCGGCGCGCTGATCGTGCCGGTGCTGTACCGCGCCGAGCTGATGCGGATCAGCCTGATCACCCTGCAGGTCGATCGCCGCGGCAAGGAAGGCCTGATCTGCCGCGACAACATGCGCGCCGACATCGCCGTCGCGTTCTATCTGCGGGTCAACGAGACCCAGGCCGACGTGCTGCGCGTGGCCAAGGCGATCGGCGCCGACCGCGCTTCGGACAAGCATGCGGTCGACGAACTGTTCAACGCCAAGTTCTCCGAGGCGCTGAAGACGGTCGGCAAGAAGTTCCACTTCACCGAACTGTTCGAGAAGCGCCAGGAATTCCGCGACGAGATCATCGCGGTGATCGGCAACGACCTCAACGGCTACGTGCTCGAGGACGTGGCGATCGACTATCTGGAGCAGACCCCCAAGTCGCTGCTGGATCCGCACAACATCCTCGACGCCGAGGGCATCCGCAAGATCACCGAGCTGACCGCCACCCAGAACGTGGTGACCAACGAGCTGGAGCAGAACGAGAAGCTGGCGATCACCAAGAAGAACGTGGAAGCGCGCGAGGCGCTGCTGGCGCTGGAGCGGCAGCAGGCCGAGGCCGAGGCGCGGCAGAAGCGCGAGGTCGACACGATCCGCGCGCGCGAGCAGGCCGAGACGCTGAAGGTGCAGGAAGAACAGCGCCAGCTGTCGGAGAACGCGCGCATCGAGGCGCAGCAGCTGATCGACATCCGCGAGCAGAACCGCCTGCGCGAGGTCGAGGTCGCCGAGCAGAACCGCCAGCGCGCGGTCGCCATCGAGGTCGAGCGGGTGGCGCGCGCGCGCCAGCTGGAGCAGGTCACCACCGATCGCGAGGTGCAGCTGCAGGGCGTGGAGCGCGACAAGGTGGTCGAGAACGGCAAGATGGACGTGGCCAACATCACCCGCGAGCGCATCGCCATCGACAAGACCGTGGCCCAGGAAGAGGAGCGGATCAAGGAAGTGCGCGAAGTCGCCGAGGCCGACCGGCACAAGCAGGTGACGATCCTGGAAGCCGAGGCCAAGGCGCAGGAACAGCTGGTGCGCCAGGTCAAGGAAGCGCAGGCGCGCGAGACCGCGGCCAAGCACCGCGCGGTCGAACTCACCACCCTGGCCCAGGCCGAGCACGAGGCCGCAGGCAAGCAGGCCGAAGCCAAGAAACTGCTCGCCGACGGCATGCGTGCCGAAAAGGCCGCGCCCGGCCTGGCCGACGCGCAGGTCAAGGAAGCCTCGGCGCTGGCGATCGAGAAGGTGGGCATCGCCGAGGCGCGGGTGATCGAGGCCAAGGCCGACGCCAGCCTCAAGCAGGGCAGCAACGATGCGCGCGTGCTGGCCGAGACGCTGCAGGCCAAGGCGCAGGGCGAGGAGCAGATGGGCAAGGCCAAGGCCAGCGCGGCCGAGTCGATCGGCATGGCCGAGGCGGCGGTGGTGGAGAAGCGCCTGTTCGCCGAAGCCGACGGCCTGACCCGCAAGTTCGAGGCGATCGGTGCGCTCAGCGACACCGCGCGCGGCCACGAAGAGTTCCGCATGATGCTCGACAACAGCCTCAAGCAGGCGCTGGCCTCGATCGAAGCCGGCAAGGAAGTGTCCAAGGAAAACGCCGAGGTCATCGCCAGTGCGTTGCGCAATGCCGATATCGACCTGGTCGGCGGCGACGGCGGCATGTTCGAGAACCTGATCAAGGCGGTCTCACTCGGCAAGTCGATCGAAGGCCTGGCCGACAAGAGCCCGATCGTGCAGGACCTGATGCAGCGCTACCTGGGCGTGGAGCGCCACAAGCCGGTGGCCGCCGATGCGGCTGGCGCGCTGCCCGTTGCGCAGCCGTGATCCTGGAGCTGGGCTGATCCGCGCGCGCGGATCGGCCCGCCGGCGGCCGCGTGCCGCCGGACCCCGTTGAGAAGCCGGCGCGCGGCGACGCGCGCCGGCCGTATGCAAGCCGGCAGGAGCCGTTGACGATGGCAGCAACCCAATCCCCGACCGATCCGCAGCCCGAGGGCGCCAATCCGTCCCAGGTCGACCAGGCCGTCGCCCAGGGCGGCGCCTACGACGTGCTGCGCCGGCGCCTGGTCGAGCAGGGCGCGCGCCTGCACGAAGCGGTCGAGGCGCTCAACGCGCAGCGGCTGCAGGAATTCGGCGACAGCCGGCTCGAGGTGGTCGGGCGCTTCCGCATCCGCACCGAGAACAATTGCGTCGGCCGCGACATCGTGCAGGTCGGCCAGGACATGCTGCTGTTCGGCTACAACGTGTTCCTCGGGCTCAAGAACCAGACCCGGATCGAGGACGTGTTCGGCCTGTACCGGCTGGTCGAGGGCGCCGACGGCTACGACGTCAGCCCGATCGACCTGGCCGGCAGTTTCCTCGGCCAGCCCGGCTTCGTGCACGATTTCGGCGAGCTGTACGCCTACTACAAGCACGCGCGGCTGCTGCAGCTGATCGTCATCGGCGGCAAGCTGCTGGCGTCGTTCCAGATCGGCGAGCGCAGCGCCGACGTGCGCGTGTTCCGTTGGGCGATCGACAGCGCCGGCGAGCTGAGCTACATCGACGCGCGCGGCGAGCGCGACATCGCGCTGCCGCCGCCGTTCGATTTCGAATGGACCCGCGCCACCCGCGAGATGGCGGTGAACGGCCGCCACTCGCACCTGAACATCCTCGACACCCTGTTCGTGGAAACCATCGGCGGCGACCTGACCATCAAGGTCGAGAACAACACCGAGACCGGGCAGGGCATCTACAGCGAGCCGGTCGAGGACAAGACCCAGTCGCTGGACGATGCGCAGTTCGATTTCGCGCGGGTCGGCACGCTGGTCCTGCTCAAGGTGCTGCCGTACCGCGAGACGCAATGGCGCGGGCTGATCTACAACACGCTCAGCGGCCGCATCGTGCGCAACGACGCCATCGTGCAGGCCTGCGTGCAGCTGCCCGAGGACCACGGCATCATCTTCCCCGGCGGCTATTACCTGCAGAACGGCGACCACAAGGCGTTCGACGCGGCGATGGACGGCATGCAGTTCAAGCGCGCGATCCGCTCGCCCAACGGCGAGGACGTGCTGTACATCTTCTACGAGCGCGAATGCGGCAAGTCGGCGCTGTTCGTCTACAACACCATTCGCCGCGCGCTGCAGAACCCGGTGTTCGGCCACGGCTATGCGCTGCTGCAGGACGGGCGCATGGTGCTGTTCCATGCCGAAGGCACCGAACCGACCCGGATCCATCCGATGCAGGTCTGGCAGACCCCGTTCAGCAGCGACGAATTCGCCGCCAGGCGCGCGCCGGGGAACAGCTTCCTCGGCCGCATCGGCAACGCCGAACTGGTGCGCGGCATCTCCAACCTGTTCGGGCTGGCGCGCGCGATCGAGCACGACGAGGTCTCGGTGCAGCGTTACGAATTGCTGGTCGAGGACGCGCGGCGCCTGTTCGACGCCCACCACTGGCTGGACGACGCGCATTGCGGCGGTCTCGGCGGCGTGCTGCGCGGCATCAGCGCCACAGGCGAAGCGGTGCTGGACGAATACGAGAAGGTGCTGTCGATCCGCCAGCAGTCCGAGCAGGCGATGGCCGACGCCGTCGCCGCGCACAAGGCGCTGCTGGCGCGGTTGCAGCCGGAGAACTGGACCGGCATCCAGGAATTCGTCGAGCCGCTCAATGCCATCGCCGCCCAGCGCGGGCATCTGTTGACGATCCGCGAATACCGTTACATCGATACCGCGGCGATCGATGCGATGGGCGCGGCGCTGCAGCAGGCGCACGAGACGGTCGGTGCGGCCACCGGCCGCTTCCTCGGCAGCGAGACCGCGCTGGCGCCGTTGAACGCGCGCCTGGCCGAACTGGACGCGGCGGCGCAAGCGGCGGTCACCGCGCGCGCGCTGTCCGAGCAGTTGCAGGCGATGCAGGCGCTGTCGAACGACCTGGATCTGCTCTCCGAGCTGATGGCCGGGCTCAAGGTCGACGACGCCACCGAACGTACCCGCGTGGTCGAAACCTTGTCCGAAGTCTATGCGCGGCTCAACCAGGCGCGTGCGCGCGCCCAGCAGCGGCGCAAGACCCTGGGCTCGGCCGAGACCGTGGCCCAGTTCGCGGCGCAGTTCGCGCTGTTCGGCCAGGCCATCACCAGCGCGCTGTCCCTGTCCACCGATCCCGAGCGCGCCGACGAGCAGCTGTCGCGGCTGCTGCTGCAGCTGGAGGAACTGGAGAGCCAGTTCGGCGAGCACGAGCAGTTCCTCGGCGACATCCTCAGCAAGCGCGAGGAGCTGATCGAGGCCTTCGACACCCACAAGCAGGCCCTGCTCGACGAGCGCCAGCGCAAGGCGCGCTCGCTGCTCGATGCCGCCACGCGCATCCTCGACGGGCTGCCCAGGCGCACCGAACGCTTCGCCACGGCGGACGAACTCAACGCCTTCTTCGCCGGCGATCCGCTGATCCTCAAGCTGCGCGAACTGGCCGAACGCCTGCGCGGCTACCGCGACAGCGTCAAGGCCGACGATGTCGAGGCGCGCCTGAAGGGCGTGCGCGACCAGGCGGTACGCGCCTTGCGCGACCGCAGCGAGCTGTTCGAGTCCGGCGGCAACGTGGTCCGGCTCGGCCCGCGGCACCGCTTCAGCGTCAACACCCAGGCGCTGGATCTGACCCTGTTGCCGCGCGAGGACGGACTGGCCCTGCACCTCACCGGCACCGACTATCTGGAGCCGCTGCACGACGCCGCGCTCGACGCGACGCGCGCCTACTGGCAGGTGACGCTGGATTCGGAATCGCCGGACCTGTACCGCGGCGAATACCTGGCCGGCAGCCTGCTGGAATCCGCGCTGGCCGGCCGCGACGGACTCGACCTGCCTGGCCTGCTGCAACAGGCGGCCACGCCCGACGCGCTGGCCCGCAGCGTGCGCGATTTCGCCGCGCCGCGCTATCGCGAAGGCTACGAGCGCGGCATCCACGACCACGACGCCACGCGCATTCTGCAGGCGCTGCTGCCGCTGCATCAGGCGGCCGGCACGCTGGTGCATGCGCCGGCCGCGCGCGCGCTGGCGATGGCGTTCTGGGCCGAGCGCCAGCGCGACGACGCGGTCGCGGCGTGGGTCGCGCGCCAGGCCGGCGCCGATGCGATCTTCCGCCTGTTCGGCGCAGACGAGGGCCGCCAGGCGCTGCAGGCCGAGATGCAGCAGGCGTTGCAGCGGTTCCTCGACGACAGCCTGCTGCCGTTCGACGCCGGCCACGCCGCCGCCGCGGCTGCCTACCTGGCCGCCGAGCTGGCGCTGGGCGAGCCGACCTTCCCGCTCAGCCGCCATGCGCGCGAACTGCTCGACGCCTTGCATGCGCGGCTGGGCGAGGCCGGCCTGCGCGAGGAGTTCGAGCGCTCGCTGGAGCGCGTGCGCGGCCAGCTCGCCGCCGGCTGGGCCCTGGCCAGCCACTGGCTGCAGGGCCTATGCCAGGATCCGCGCTTCGTCGCCTATTCCGGCTACGTGCCGGAAGCGGTGGCGATCGTGCTGCTGGCGTCGCGGCTGCGCAGCCAGCACAGCGAGGTGCTGCTGATGACCACGGTGGATGGCCTGCTCGGCGAACATCCGCGCATCGAGGGCGGCCGCCTGACCATCGCCATCGACGATTTCCTGGCGCGCCTGCACCGCCACGAACAGACGTTCGTGCCGGGCTTCCGCCACTACCAGTCCTTGCGCCAACAGGTCATCGTGCGCGAACGCGAGCAGCTGCGCCTGTCCGAGTTCAAGGCGCGGCCGCTGTCCTCGTTCGTGCGCAACAAGCTGATCAACGAGGTCTATCTTGGCGTGATCGGCGACAACCTGGCCAAGCAGATGGGCACCGTCGGCGAGAACAAGCGCAGCGACCTGATGGGCCTGTTGCTGATGATCTCGCCGCCGGGCTACGGCAAGACCACGCTGATGGAATACGTGGCCAGCCGCCTCGGCCTGGTCTTCATGAAGATCAACGGTCCGGCGCTGGGGCATGCGGTGCGCTCGCTGGATCCGGCGCAGGCGCCGGACGCCACCGCGCGGCAGGAACTGCTCAAGCTCAACCTGGCGCTGGAGATGGGCAACAACACCATGCTGTATGTCGACGACATCCAGCACACCAATCCGGAATTCCTGCAGAAGTTCATTTCGCTGTGCGACGGCACCCGCCGCATCGAGGGCGTGTGGAAGGGGCGCACCCGCACCTACGACATGCGCGGCAAGAAGTTCTGCGTGGTGATGGCCGGCAATCCGTACACCGAGTCCGGCGAGGTGTTCAAGATTCCGGACATGCTCGCCAACCGCGCCGACGTCTACAACCTGGGCGACGTGCTCGGCGGCATGGAGGACGCGTTCGTGCTCAGCTACATCGAGAACAGCCTGACCTCCAATCCGGTGCTGGCGCCGCTGGCCACCCGCGAGCTGGCCGATCTGTACCTGCTGGTCGAGCGCGCGCGCGGCAAGGAGATGTCCACCAATGCCCTGAGCCACGCCTACAGCGGCGCGGAGATCAACGAGATCGTCGCCACCCTGCAGCGCATGCTGCGCGTGCGCGACGTGGTCTACCGGGTCAACCAGCAGTACATCGCCAGCGCCGCGCAGGACGATCGCTACCGCAGCGAGCCGCCGTTCCGGCTGCAGGGCAGCTACCGCAACATGAACAAGCTGGCGGAGAAGATCTCGCCGGTGATGAACGAGGCCGAGCTGCAGCAGCTGATCTCCGACCACTACCTGGGCGAGGCGCAATTGCTGACCAGCGGCGCCGAGGAAAACCTGCTCAAGCTGGCCGAACTGCGCGGCACGATGGGGGCCGAGGAGCTGGCGCGCTGGGAGCAGATCAAGCGCGATTTCCTGCGCAACAAGGCGATGGGCGCGGACGAGGCCGACGTCGGCGGACGCATGGTGGCGCAGCTGGCCGATATCGCCAGCGGCCTGCAGGTGCTGCGCGCCGAACCGGCATCGGCGCAGCAGCGCTGGGAGCAGATGCTGGCGCTGCTGCAGCAGGTGCTGGCCGAGCGTGAGCGTGCGCCGGCGGCACCAGCCGTTTCCGAACCCAGTTCGGCGCCGCCGCCTGTTGCTCCAGCCACACCGGAACTGCAGCCCTTGCTGGACGCGTTGGCGCGCTCGCACGAGGGCCACGCCCAGGCCGGGCAGGCGCTGGCGGGCCTGGCCGAGGCGGTCCGCGCCTATCTGCGCGAGCCGGCGACGCCGTCCGCGGTCGCGCCGCGCGAGCGCCGTCCGCGCACGCTGGCCGAACGCCAACTCGACGAAGCGCTGGCGCGGCATTTCTACGGCGAAGCCGGGGCCGCGCGCGGCGACGATCCGGAGCCCGGCCCGGCGTGAGCGCGGACATCGTCCCGGCGCTGCCGCAGCCGCCTGCCTCGCCGCTGGAGATGGGCGACGCACAGGCTGCGGCAGGCTACGCGGCGCCGTTGCTGGAGGCCGTCGGCCAGGCGCTGGCGCAGCGTGACACGACCCCCGATAGCGGCGCTGCGCTGGTCCGCGAGCTGGAGCACATCCAGCAGGCGCTGCAGGCGCGCGATCCGCACCGCATCCGCCGCGCCAGCGGCGTGCTCGGGCGCCTGCTCGGACGCGACCTGGAAGCGCAGGCCGAGGCCGAGACCCTGAGTTCGCAGATGGGCGTGGTGCTGCTGCGCGCCGACCAGCAGGCGCTCGGACTGCAGCAGCGTCTCGATGACCATGGCGCGATGGCGGCCGCTGCGGATGCCGGCGTCGCCGCGCTCGAACGCTGGATCGCCGCGGCCGCCGCAGGTGCGGCGGCGGCCAGTGCTGCGCAGCTGACCGAAGCCTGGAGCCGGCGTCTCGATCACCTGCAGCGCGTCGCCGCCGCCTGGCAACTGGAGGCCGCGCAGTGGCGCCTGCTGCAACAGCAGGGCAACGAGCTGCTGCAGCGCTATCGGCATATCCGCGAGGTGCTGCTGCCGGCATGGCGCCAGGCCGAGTCGGCGGTGCAGGCGGCGCATGGCGCGGCCCACGCCACCCGCGCCGCGCAGGCGCAGCAGCGCATCCTGGCCGAAGTCCAGGCGATGCGGGCTAGACTGCGCTGAGCCTGCGCCCGAGCCGCCGCGTCCCGCTATCGAAGGAGAGAAGCACGATGACCCAGGAAAATCCGCTGCTGCCGCAGGCTGCGCCGGCCACGCCCGACGCGGCCGAGCTCAAGGCCCTGGGCCTGGTGGCCGACGACCGCGAGCAGATCGTCGCCCTGGCGCAGGGGCTGCGCGACCTGGCCCCGGGCAGCCTGCACCTGTTCGGCAGCGAGGTCGCCGCGCATACCGCCGCGTTTTCCAGCCAGTTGCTGGACCAGGTGCGCAACCGCGATCTCGAAGCCACCGGCGACAAGCTCGGCGAGGTGGTGCGGATCGCCCGCGCGCTGAAGCTGGACCAGCTCGGCGAACGCTCGCGGGTGCCGCTGATCGGCGGCCTGATCGACCGGCTGCGCGCCTCCAAGGGCGAGCTGGTGCAGAAGTTCAGCGACACCAACCGCCAGATCGAGCAGTTGCTGCGCGATGTCGGCGCGCAGCAGGCGAATCTGAGCCAGCGCGTGGGCGAGTTCGACCGCATGCACCAGATGGTGCAGGCCGAACGCCGCGAGCTGGGCCTGCACGTGGCTGCCGGCAAGCTGCGGCTGGCCGAATTGCAGCAGCAGCATCTGGCGCTGGCGGGGCAGGACGATCCGCAGGCGCGCGGCCAGCGCGCCGAGATCGACACCGCCATCCGCCTGCTCGACAAGCGCGTCGGCGACCTGCAGGTGATGCAGCATGCGGCCGACCAGGCGCTGCCGATGATCCGCCTGATCCAGGCCAACGCATTGCAGTTGATCGAGAAGTTCAACACGGTGCGCGACATCACCATCCCGTCGTGGAAGCGCCAGTTCGCGATCCAGCTGTCGCTGAGCGAGCAGCAGAACGCCGCGGCCCTGTCCAACGCCATCGACGACGCCACCAACGACATCATGCGGCGCAACGCAGAACTGATGCGGCAGACCTCGGTGGACACCGCGCGCGCCAACCAGCGCGCGGTGATCGACATGGACACGCTGCGCCACGTGCACGAGCAACTGATCGCCACGGTGGAAGAGGTGCGCGAGATCCACCGCGACGGCATGCAGCAACGGCGTGCGGCCGAGGTCGAACTGGCGCGGTTGCGCGACGAGCTGCAGCAGCGCCTGGCGGCGCCGACCCCGGCCGGCTGAGGCGCTAGCGTCGGCCGCGCACAGCGGCCGATGTCTTTCGCCAGCCGGCGAGCCCCTGTAGGAGCGGCTTCAGCCGCGACAGACATCCGAAAACGCGTCGCTCGCTAGGCCGTCGCGGCTTCGCGTTTCCGGTAGCGTCTCCGCAACGCGGGCCGCCGGCAACCAGGCGAAAGAAAGCGCTTAGCCGCCGCACAGCCGCAACTCGCCAGCCAGCCAGCGCGCCAATGCCTGCACCCGCGGGTCCTGCGTTTCCCGGCGCGTGCACAGCGCCCACTCGCCGCCGGTCTCGGCGAAGCCCCACGGCGCCAGCAGGCGTCCGTTGGCCAGGTCGTCGGCGACCAGCGGCTGCGGCGCGATCGCCACGCCGATGCCGGCCAGCGCCGCTTCGAGCAGGTAGTACAGGTGTTCGAAACCGGTGCCGTAGCGCAGCGCCGCAGGGTCCACGCCATGCGCCTGCGCCCAGGACGGCCACGCCTGCGGGCGCGAGGCGGTGTGCAGCAGCGGTTGCTGCAGCAGCGCCGAGGGCGGGCCGGCCGCCAGCGTCTGCGCCTGCGGCAGCGCCGGGCTGAGCACCGGGCCGATCCGCTCCGGCGCCAGCACGTACACCTGCCAGCTCTCCGGCCATGGCGCCTGGCCGAGCAGCAGCGCCGCGTCCAGCCCGTCCAGGTCGGCGCCGAACTCGCCTTCGTGCGCGGACAGATGCAGGGTCAGCGCGGGCAGGTCGCGCTGCAGCGCCTGCAGTCGCGGAATCATCCAGCGCGCCAGGATGCTGCCCGGGCAGCCGAGCACCAGGGCGCTGGGCCGTGCCGGCCGGCGCAGTTCCGCCACCGCGTCCTGCAACTGGGCGAAGGCGCCGCCGGCCGCGTCGCGCAGCCGCTCGCCGGCCGCGGTCGGGCGGATGCCGCGGCCCTCGCGCTGCAGCAGCGCCAGCCCCAGTTCCTCCTCCAGCAGCCGGATCTGGCGGCTGACCGCGCCGTGGGTGACGTGCAGTTCGGCCGCCGCGCCGCCGACGCTGCGCAGCCGCGCGGCGGCCTCGAACGCGCGCAGGGCGTTCAGCGAAGGCAGGCGGCGCAGATTGGACATGTGAGATTTCCTGACGGGTATGCTCAGACTTTATCGGTTTTTGCCGGGCGACGCGTGCGCTAAAGTGCAGGCCTGTCCTACTTGCCGTGATCGCCATGTCCTCCGTTCCCATCAGCGACTTCCACGCCTACCCCGACGCCAACGGTCACTTCGGCCGCTACGGCGGCCGCTTCGTCGCCGAGACCCTGATCGGGCCGCTGCAGGAGCTGGCCGCGGCCTACGACCAGGCGCGCCAGGACCCGGCCTTCATCGCCGAGTACGACAAGGACCTGAAGCACTACGTCGGCCGGCCCAGCCCGATCTACCACGCCGAGCGGCTCAGCCGCGAAGTCGGCGGCGCGCAGATCCTGCTCAAGCGCGAGGACCTGAACCACACCGGCGCGCACAAGATCAACAACACCATCGGCCAGGCGCTGCTGGCCAGCCGCATGGGCAAGACCCGCATCATCGCCGAGACCGGCGCCGGCCAGCACGGCGTGGCCAGCGCCACGGTGGCCGCGCGGCTGGGCCTGGAGTGCGTGGTGTACATGGGCACCACCGACATCGAGCGGCAGAAGATCAACGTCTACCGGATGCAGCTGCTGGGCGCCCGGGTGGTACCGGTGACCTCCGGCTCGGCCACGCTCAAGGACGCGCTGAACGAGGCGATGCGCGACTGGGTGACCAACGTGCAGGACACCTTCTACATCATCGGCACCGTCGCCGGCCCGGATCCGTACCCGCGCATGGTGCGCGACTTCAACGCCATCGTCGGCCGCGAGGCGCGCGCGCAGATGCTCGAGGACTACGGCCGCCTGCCGGACGCGATCAGCGCCTGCGTCGGCGGCGGCAGCAACGCCATCGGCCTGTTCCACGCCTTCCTCAACGACCCGGGGGTGAAGATCTACGGCGCCGAAGCCGCCGGCGACGGCATCGCCACCGGCCGCCACGCCGCCTCGATCGCCGCCGGCCGCCCCGGCGTGCTGCACGGCAACCGCACCTACGTGATCTGCGACGACGACGGCCAGATCATCGAGACCCATTCGGTCTCCGCCGGCCTGGACTACCCGGGCGTTGGCCCCGAGCACGCGTTCCTGTCCGACAGCGGCCGCGCGGTCTACCAGGGCATCACCGACGACGAGGCGCTGGCCGCGTTCCACCTGCTGGCGCATACCGAGGGCATCCTCGCCGCGCTGGAATCCAGCCACGCGGTGGCGCAGACGATCAAGCTGGCGCGCGAGCTGCCCAAGGACGCGCTGGTGCTGTGCAACCTGTCCGGCCGCGGCGACAAGGACGTGCATACCATCGCCGCGCGCGAAGGCATGGTGCTGTGAACGAACCTGGCGACGACGGCAAGGATCGTTATCTGACTTGGCGCGACCCGCAACACGGGCTCGCGGTCCGCTACGACACCGGAGAAGGCAACGTGACATCGATGTGCTGGGGAAGCTGGGACGCCGTGCAACTGGTCGAGGGCTGCGCATGAGCCGCGCCGCGAACCGCATCGCCACGCGCTTCGATGCGCTGCGCCAGGCCGGGCGCAAGGCACTGATCCCGTTCGTCACCGCCGGCGATCCGTCGCTGGAGGCGACGCTGCCGGCGATGCACGCGCTGGTCGAGGCCGGCGCCGACGTGATCGAACTGGGCGTGCCGTTCTCCGACCCGATGGCCGACGGCCCCACCATCCAGCGCAGTTCCGAACGCGCCTTGGCGCGCGGCGCCGGCCTGGCCTATGTGCTGGAAACGGTCAGCGCGTTCCGCCGCGACGACGCGACCACGCCGGTGGTGCTGATGGGCTACCTCAACCCGGTCGAGATCCACGGCACCGCGCGTTTCGCCGAGGAGGCGGTGGCGGCCGGCGTGGACGGCGTGCTGCTGGTCGATCTGCCGCCGGAAGAGTCGGCCGAGACCCTGGCGATCTTCGCCGCCGCCGGCCTGGACCTGATCGTGCTGGCCTCGCCGACCACCAGCGACGCGCGTATCGGCCTGTTGTGCGATGCGGCGCGCGGCTACCTGTACTACGTCAGCTTCGCCGGCGTCACCGGTGCCGACCACCTCGACACCCGCGCCGCCGGCGACCGCCTGCGTCAGCTGCGCGCGCGTTCGCCGGTGCCGGTGGTGGCCGGGTTCGGGATCAAGGATGCGGCCAGCGCCAGGGCCATGGCGGTGGACGCCGACGGCGTGGTGGTCGGCAGCGCGCTGGTCGCGGCGCTGGCCGAGGCGGCCACCTTGGAGGCGGTGCGCGAACGCGCGCTGGCGTTCCTGGCGCCGCTGCGGCAGGCGCTGGACGAGGAGTGAGGGCTCGTATCCGTCGGCGGTCGGTGCCGTCCGGCGGCAAGGTCGGCAGGCGTCTGCGGTAGCGGCTCGGCTGCGGATTTTCTGGAGGCGAGGGGCAGCCTGCGCGGCTTCGCCCGTATCTTCGGCGTTGCGCCCGGTTCGCGCCAACAGCGCGGGCGCTTCACGGCACGCGCTGTTGGCGCGCAGGCCGTGCCCGCCCGCCCCGCCGGGAGGGGGGAGGCAAGCCCCCGCTTGCCATGCGACCCGATTGCGCGCCGGCAACGGGGCAGGGATGTTGCGGCGCATCAACCGGCGCGGCGCGGCGGCCCGCATGACCTCGTTGCGGCGCGATATCTGGCGGCGCGCTAGACTGTCGCCCCTTGGCGGCCTGGTGGGCCGCGCGACTGGATCGTCATTCCGCATGAGTTGGCTCAGCAAATTGATGCCCTCCGGCATCCGCACCGATAGCACGCCCAGCAAGAAGCGCAGCGTTCCCGAAGGCCTGTGGGAGAAGTGCCCCAACTGCAGCGCCGTGCTGTACCGGCCGGAGCTGGAGGAGAACCTGGAGGTGTGCCCGAAATGCGGCCACCACATGGCGATCCGCGCGCGCGCGCGCCTGGCCTCGCTGTTCGATCCGGACACCACGCCGACCGAGATCGGCGCGCGCCTTGGGCCGACCGACGCGCTGAAGTTCAAGGACCAGAAGAAGTACAGCGAACGCATCAAGATCTCGCAGAAGAGCACCGGCGAGTACGACGCGCTGATCGCGATGCAGGGCCTGCTCAAGGCGCAGCCGCTGGTCGCCGCCTCGTTCGATTTCGCCTTCATGGGCGGCTCGATGGGCTCGGTGGTCGGCGAGCGTTTCGCGCTGGCCGCGGAGACCGCGCTGCAGATCGGCGCGCCGTTCGTGTGCTTCTCCGCCAGCGGCGGCGCGCGCATGCAGGAAGGCCTGTTGTCGCTGATGCAGATGGCCAAGACCTCGGCCGCGCTCGGCCGCCTGCGCGAAGCCGGCCTGCCGTACGTGTCGGTGCTGACCCATCCGACCACCGGCGGCGTCTCGGCCAGCTTCGCCATGCTCGGCGACATCAACATCGCCGAGCCGCACGCGCTGATCGGCTTCGCCGGCCCGCGGGTGATCGAGCAGACCGTGCGCGAGACCCTGCCGGAAGGCTTCCAGCGCTCGGAGTTCCTGCTCGAGCACGGCGCCATCGACCAGATCTGCGACCGCCGCGAACTGCGCGACCGCCTGTCCGAACTGCTGGCGATGATGATGCGCCAGCCGGCCCCGGCGAAGACCGAGGTGGTGGCATGAAGGCCGGGAATCGGGAATCGGGAATCGGGAATCGTGGTGCCGCGCGGCGGATGGATTGCGCATCGAGCGCGCGCTTCGTCGGGCCGGCGCAATTCCCGGGCTTTGCCCCATTCCCGATTCCCTATTCCCCATTCCCAGCCGCATGAGCACTCGCAAGTACTTCGGCACCGACGGCATCCGCGGCCGGGTCGGACAGGGCGCCATTTCCGCCGATTTCGTGATGCGCCTGGGCAATGCGCTGGGCCGCGTGCTCGGCGCCGGCAGCGCCGGCACTGCGCGGCCGACGGTGGTGATCGGCAAGGACACGCGCATTTCCGGCTACATGTTCGAATCGGCGCTGGAGGCCGGGCTGGTCGCCGCCGGGGCCGACGTGCAGTTGCTCGGGCCGATGCCCACGCCGGCGGTGGCGTTCCTGACCCGCACGCTCGGCGCCGACGCCGGCATCGTGATCAGCGCTTCGCACAATCCGCACTACGACAACGGCATCAAGTTCTTTTCCGCCGAGGGCGAGAAGCTCGACGACGCCACCGAGAGCGCGATCGAAGCGGCGCTCGACGCGCCGTTCGCCACGGTGGAATCCGAGCGCCTGGGCAAGGCGATGCGCGCGCGCGACGCGATCGGCCGCTATATCGAGTTCTGCAAGGCCAGCGTGCCGCGCGGTTTCGACCTGCGCGGGCTGAAGGTGGTGCTGGACTGCGCGCACGGCGCGACCTACCACATCGCGCCGCTGCTGTTCCGCGAGTTGGGCGCCGAGGTGATCGCGATCGGCGCCGCGCCGGACGGGCTCAACATCAACGCCGGGGTCGGCTCGATGCACATCGACAACCTCGCCAGCAACGTGCGCCAGCATGGCGCGCAGTTGGGCATCGCCTTCGACGGCGACGGCGACCGGGTGCTGATGGCCGACGACCAGGGCAACCCGGTCGACGGCGACGACCTGCTGTACGTGCTGGCCTGCGGCTGGCAGGCCAGCGGCCGCCTGCGCGGGCCGGTGGTCGGCACGCTGATGACCAATTACGGGCTGGAACAGGCCCTGGCCGCGCTGCAGTTGCCGTTCCTGCGGGTCAAGGTCGGCGACCGCTACGTGCACCAGGCGCTGGTCGAGCACGGCGGCGTGCTCGGCGGCGAGACCTCCGGACACATGCTGTGCCTGGACCGCGCCACCACCGGCGACGCCATCGTCAGCGCGCTGCAGGTGCTGGAGGTGCTCAAGCGCTCGCGGCAGAGCCTGCGCCAGGCGCTGCAGGGCCTGCGCAAGGTGCCGCAGCAGACCGTCAACGTGCGCCTGCAGCAAGGCGCGCGCCCGGCCGAGGCGGCCAGCGTGCAGGCCGCGCTGGCCGCGGCGCAGGCGGCGGTGCAGGGCCGCGGGCGCGCGTTCCTGCGTCCGTCCGGCACCGAGCCGGTGGTGCGGGTCACGGTCGAGGCCGACGATGCCGCGCTGATGCGCGACACCCTGGAAAAACTCGCCGAGGCGGTCCGTGACGCGGCGTGAGTCGATCGCCATCGGCGTCGCGGTGGTCGTTGCCAAGGCGGCCACCTTCTACCTGCTGTACCGCCTGCTGATCTGATCGCGGCGTCTTTCCCTTTCACGACTACGGTTCCCGCCATGACTGCGCGCATCCCGACCCTGGACATCACCCGCTTCGACACCGACCGCGACGCCTTCGTCGCCGAACTGGGCGCGGCCTACCGCGAGTGGGGCTTCGCCGGCATCCGCAACCATGGCATCGCGCAGGCGCAGATCGATGCGGCCTATGGCGTGTTCAAGGCATTCTTCGCCTTGCCGGAGGAGGTCAAGCGCAAGTACCACGTGCCCGGCAGCGGTGGCGCGCGCGGCTATACCGCGTTCGGCGTGGAGACCGCCAAGGACTCCAAGCACTTCGACCTGAAGGAGTTCTGGCATATCGGCCGCGAGATCGGCGAGGATTCCAAGTATCGCGACGTCATGCTGCCGAACCTGTGGCCGAGCGAAGTGCCGGGCTTCCGCGAGCACGGCTACGGCCTGTACCAGGCGCTGGACCAGCTCGGCGCGCGCGTGCTCGCGGCGCTGGCGCTGCATATCGGCCTGCCCGAGCACTACTTCGCCGACAAGACCGATTCGGGCAACGCGATCCTGCGCCCGATCCACTACCCGCCGATCACCGCCGACGACATCCCCAACGTGCGTGCCGGCGCGCACGAGGACATCAACCTGATCACCCTGCTGGTCGGCGCCAGCGCCGCCGGCCTGGAAGTGAAGTCCAAGCAGGGCGAGTGGGTGCCGTTCACCTCCGACGCCGACACCATCGTGGTCAACATTGGCGACATGCTGCAGCGCCTGACCAACCACGTGTATCCCTCGACCACCCACCGCGTGGTCAACCCGCCGGGCGAACAGGCGCGGCAGCCGCGCTACTCGGTGCCGTTCTTCCTGCACCCGAACCCGGATTTCGTCATCGACGTGCTGCCGTCGTGCATCAGCGCCGACAACCCCAGTCGCTATCCCGAGCCGATCACCGCGCAGGGGTATCTGGAGGAGCGGTTGCGCGAGATCAAGCTGATTTGAAGCCGGGATTGGGGATTCGGGATTGGGGGTTCGCAAGAGCGGATTCCCGCGCTGGCGTTTGCGTCCGCGGTGCACGCCCCGGCTTTGCGAATCCCCAATCCCGAATCCCCAATCCCGGCCTCACAACGGCCTGATCCGCTGCGAGCCGCGCCGCATCGCTTTCAGCAGCAGCGCGTTCGGCAGCAATGCGACCAGGCCCAGCAGCGCGCGGTAGAACGCGCCCGGCACCACCCGCACGTGGCCGCGCTCGGCGCCGTCGATGCCGGCGCGCGCGACCGCGGCGGTCTGCAGCCAGGCCCAGCGCGGCAGCTTGTCCATCTGTTCGCGGGTGCCGGTCACGTCGTGGAATTCGGACCAGGTGAAACCCGGGCACAGCGCGCAGACGTTGACGCCGCGGTCGGCATTTTCCAGCGCCAGCGATTCGCTGAAGCGCAGCATGAAGCTCTTCGCCGCCGCATACAGGGTCTGCCCGTCGGCACCGGGCACCAGCGCGGCGAACGAGGCGACGTTGAGGATGCGGCCGTGGCCGCTGGCGCGCAGCGCTGGCAGCAGGCGCCAGGTCAGCTCGCAGACCGCGCCGACCATCACCTGCAGGAACGCGGCGTGGGTGGCCCAGTCGCTGTCGGGAAAGCGTCCCGGCACGCCGTAGCCGGCGTTGTTGACCAGGATCCGCACCGTCAGGCCGCGCCGTTCCAGTTCGGCCACCAGCGCGGCCGGTGCCGCCGGGTCGGCCAGGTCGGCGACCACGATCTGCACCGGCACCTGCGCGCGCAATTCTTCGGCCAGCGCCTGCAGCAGCGCCTCGCGCCGCGCGCTGAGGATCAACGGCACGCCGCGGCGCGCGTATTCGCGGGCGATCTCGCGGCCGATGCCGCTGGAGGCGCCGGTGATCAGGGCATGGCCGGAAGGCTGGGGCATGGCGGTCTCGCAGAGGCGGCAGAGGATGGGGCAGGGCGGCAGCGGACGCGGCGAAGCGCGGCGGCGGTGCCGGGCCTCACCGCGCATCGGCTATCCTTTCGGCACTTTTTCGCGGGAGAACGCGCCGATGCGACGCAAGATCGTAGCCGGAAACTGGAAGCTGCACGGCAACCGCCATTTCGCCACCGCGCTGGTGCATGAGGTGGCCACAGGCCTGCCCGCCGACGGCGTGGAGGTGGTGATCCTGCCGCCGCTGCCTTACCTGGGCGACCTGATCGAGGATTTCGAGGACCATGCGTTGCGCTTCGGCGCGCAGGACGTGAGCAGCAACGAGAAGGGCGCCTACACCGGCGAGGTGTCGGCGGCGATGCTGGTCGATGTCGGGGCCGAGTACGGCCTGGTCGGACATTCGGAGCGGCGCCAGTACCATCACGAGAACAGCGAGCTGGTCGCGCGCAAGTTCGCCGCGGCGCTGCATGCCGGGCTGATCCCGATCCTGTGCGTGGGCGAGACCCTGGAGCAGCGCGAGGCCGGCCAGACTGAATCGGTCATCGCCGCGCAGCTGGCGCCGGTGCTGGCGCTGGTCGGCGCGCAGGGCTTCGCCCAGGCCGTGGTCGCCTACGAGCCGGTGTGGGCGATCGGCACCGGGCGCACCGCCAGCCCGGCCCAGGCGCAGGCGGTACACGCCTTCATCCGTGGCGAAGTCGCCGCCCACGATGCTAGAATCGCTGATTCGCTGCCGCTCCTGTATGGGGGCAGCGTCAAGCCCGACAACGCCGCCGAGCTGTTCGCGCAGCCGGACGTCGATGGCGGGCTGGTCGGCGGCGCTTCGCTGGTCGCCCAGGATTTCCTGGCCATCGCGCGAGCGGCGGCCGCCCGTTAACCGAACGGTCGCCGTGCTGGCGGCCGCTCGCTACTCAAGTCGCAACTGTCCGGACGGATTTCGAAATGCTGATGGTCATCCTCAATGTGGTCTACGTGCTGGTGGCGATCGCGATGATCGCGCTCATCCTGATGCAGCGCGGTTCCGGCGCGGCGGCGGGGTCGGGCTTCGGCGCGGGTGCGTCCGGCACCGTGTTCGGATCGCGCGGCGCGTCCAACTTCCTGTCCAAGTCGACCAAGTGGCTGGCGGTGGTGTTCTTCGGCATCAGCCTGTTCATGGCCTGGTATGCCGGCCACAGCGCGCGCCCGGCCGCGGAGGCCAACCTCGGCGTGATGTCGCAGGCCGCGACCCCGTCGCCGGCGGCACCGGCCGGCGAGCTGCAGATCCCGCAGGCCCCGGCCTCGACCGCGCCGGCCGCCGCCGCACCTGCCGCTGCGGTGCCCGCGCAGCAGGCGCCGGAAAATGCACAACAAAAGTCGCCTGCCCCATCGCAGAAAGACTGAAGACGGTTACAATATGTTGCGCGGCGGGATGCTGCGCGCGATACGCAAGCCCAGGTGGCGGAATTGGTAGACGCACTACCTTGAGGTGGTAGCGACTTAGGTCGTAGGGGTTCGAGTCCCCTCTTGGGCACCATTGTTTGGCTACGGTTTCTGGGCAGGAACGTCATGTTCTTGCCGGAAGATCGTCTATCCCATGCCTGCGCGGCACGCGCGCGGGCACAGGCAAGAGAGAATTGCGAGTGCTGGCCGAATATTTGCCCACCCTACTGTTTCTGATCGTGGCCACCGGAATCGGCGTCGCGCTGATGCTGGTGGGGCGGTTCCTCGGTCCCCGGCGTCCCGACGCGAAGAAGCTCTCGCCCTACGAGTGCGGCTTCGAGGCCTTCGAGGACGCGCGCATGAAGTTCGACGTGCGCTACTACCTGATCGCGATCCAGTTCATCGTCTTCGATCTGGAAATCATCTTCATCGTGCCGTGGACGCAGGTGTTCATGGACCTGGGCGCTCGCTCCCTGGTCACCATGGGCCTGTTCGTCGGCATGCTGTTCCTCGGTTTTATCTACGTGTGGAAGAAGGGAGCGCTGGAATGGGAGTGATTCAGACCCTGGATCGCCTGATGACCAACCCGATCCCGGAAGGGCGGGTGGACGACATCCTGCGTCCCGAAGGCGAGAACCCGTTGCTCGAGAAGGGCTACGTGACCACCAGCGTCGATGCGCTGCTGAACTGGGCGCGCACCGGCTCGATGTGGCCGATGACCTTCGGCCTGGCCTGCTGCGCGGTGGAGATGATGCACGCCGGCGCCGCGCGCCTGGACCTGGACCGCTACGGCGTGGTGTTCCGCCCGTCGCCGCGCCAGTCCGACGTGATGATCGTCGCCGGCACCCTGGTCAACAAGATGGCTCCGGCGCTGCGCAAGGTCTACGACCAGATGCCGGACCCGAAGTGGGTGATCTCGATGGGCAGCTGCGCCAACGGCGGCGGCTACTACCACTATTCGTATTCGGTGGTGCGCGGTTGCGACCGCATCGTGCCGGTGGACATCTACGTCCCGGGCTGCCCGCCGACCGCCGAAGCGCTGGTCTACGGCATCTTGCAGCTGCAGAAGAAGATCTGGCGAACCCAGACCATCGCGCGCTGATTCCTCTTACTTCTTAAGAGCACGCCAAGCCCCCATGGCAGAGCAAGCATCTTCCTTTAGCGACCGACTCGGCGCCCGTTTCCCCGGCAGCCAGGTGTTCGTGGTCCTCCCGCGTGGCGAAGTCACCCTGGAAGTGCCGGCCGACGCCTGGCACGCCACCTGCCTGGCGCTGCGCGACGAGTTCGGTTTCGAACAGTTGTCCGACCTGTGCGGCGTGGACTACCTGGGCTACGGCAGCGACGAGTGGGATACCGCCGACGTGTCGTCGCAGGGCTTCAGCCGCGGCGTCGAAGGCAAGGGCATGGGCCGTTTCGCCTGGGGCGAGTTCCCCAGCGGCGAGACCGCCGGCGACATCCAGCCGCTGCCGGTGCCGCAGCAGCGTTATGCGGTGCTCGCGCAGCTGATCTCCTATCGACACAACCAGCGCCTGCGCGTGCGCTGCTATGCGCCGAACGAAGACCTGCCGGTGGTGGCCTCGGTCACCGACATCTGGCCGGGCGCGAACTGGTTCGAGCGCGAGGCGTTCGACCTGTTCGGCGTGGTCTTCGCCGGCCACCCGGACCTGCGCCGCATCCTCACCGACTACGGTTTCGTCGGCCATCCGTTCCGCAAGGATTTCCCGCTGATCGGCAACGTCGAAGTGCGCTACGACGAAGAGAAACAGCGCGTGGTCTACGAGCCGGTGACCTCGGTCGAGCCGCGCGTCGGCGTGCCGCGCGTGATCCGCGACGATGCGCGCTACCAGACCGCCGCGGGCGAAGCATTCAAGGAGCCCGCCAAGTGAGCGAGTACCACCAGGCGCACGACGCCTTCGCCAGCAATCCCGCCGAAGCCAGGCAGGAGATCCGCAACTACACCATGAACTTCGGCCCGCAGCATCCGGCCGCGCATGGTGTGCTGCGCCTGATCCTGGAAATGGACGGCGAGACCGTGGTCCGCGCCGATCCGCATATCGGCCTGCTGCACCGTGGCACCGAGAAGCTGGCCGAATCCAAGCCGTTCAACCAGTCGATCGGCTACATGGACCGCCTCGACTACGTGTCGATGATGTGCAACGAACACGCCTATGTGCGCGCGATCGAGACCCTGATGGGGATCGAGGCGCCGGAGCGCGCGCAGTACATCCGCACCATGTTCGACGAGATCACCCGCATCCTGAACCACCTGATGTGGGTCGGCTCCAACGGCCTGGACCTGGGCGCGATGGCGGTGATGCTGTACGCGTTCCGCGAGCGCGAAGAGCTGATGGACTGCTATGAGGCGGTGTCGGGCGCGCGCATGCACGCGACCTACTACCGGCCCGGCGGCGTGTATCGCGACCTGCCGGACCGCATGCCCAAGTACAAGGAATCGCGCTGGCACAAGGGCAATGCGCTGAAGCGGCTCAACGCCGCGCGCGAAGGCTCGCTGCTCGACTTCCTGGAAGACTTCACCAACACCTTCCCGGGCCGGGTCGACGAATACGAGACCCTGCTCACCGACAACCGCATCTGGAAGCAGCGCACCGTCGGCATCGGCGTGGTCACGCCGGAGCAGGCCTACGGCTGGAGCATGACCGGGGTGATGCTGCGCGGCTCGGGCATCGAGTGGGACCTGCGCAAGAAGCAGCCCTACGCCAAGTACGACGCGGTGGATTTCGACATCCCGGTCGGCACCAACGGCGACTGCTACGACCGCTACCTGGTGCGCGTGGCCGAGATGCGCGAATCCAACCGCATCATCCAGCAGTGCGTGAAGTGGCTGAAGGCCAATCCGGGCCCGGTGATGGTCGAGAACTTCAAGGTCGCCCCGCCCAAGCGGGCGGAAATGAAGGACGACATGGAAGCCTTGATCCATCACTTCAAGCTGTTCAGCGAAGGCTATTGCGTGCCGGCCGGCGAGACCTATTGCGCGGTCGAGGCGCCGAAGGGCGAGTTCGGCTGCTACCTGGCGTCCGACGGCGCCAACAAGCCGTTCCGCGTGCACCTGCGTGCGCCGGGCTTCGCCCATCTGTCCTCGATGGACGCGATCGTGCGCGGGCACATGCTGGCCGACGTGGTGGCGATGATTGGTACCTATGATCTGGTGTTTGGTGAGGTCGACCGATGAAGGCGACAGGTAATTTCGAAGCGGCGCGCGACGTCGATCCGATGCTGGTGCTGAGCGACAAGACGCGCGCGCACATCGATCACTGGCTGGCCAAGTTCCCGCCGGACCGCAAGCGTTCGGCGGTGCTGCAGGGCCTGCACGCCGCGCAGGAGCAGAACCAGGGCTGGCTGACCGACGAGCTGATCGTCGGCGTGGCCAAGTACCTGGAGCTGCCGCCGGTGTGGGCCTACGAGGTCGCCAGCTTCTACTCGATGTTCGAGACCGAGAAGGTCGGCCGCAACAACGTCGCCTTCTGCACCAACATCAGCTGCTGGCTCAACGGCGCCGAGGACCTGGTCGCGCATGCGGAGAAGAAGCTCGGCTGCAAGCTGGGCCAGTCCACCGCCGATGGCCGCGTCTACCTCAAGCGCGAAGAAGAATGCCTTGCCGGCTGCGCCGGCGCGCCGATGATGGTGATCAACGGCCACTATCACGAGCACTTGACCAAGGACAAGGTCGACGCGCTGCTGGACGGGTTGGAGTAACGGCAATGGCACAGCATCCCCACGCTCCCACCGGTCCGGTCGGCCCTGCGCCGCTGCCGCACCAGGTGGTGTACACCACACTGCACTACGACACCCCGTGGTCGTACGAGAGCTACCTGAAGACCGGTGGCTACGCCGCCCTGCGCAAGATCCTCGAAGAGAAGATCGCGCCGGAGCAGGTGATCGAGATGGTCAAGCAGTCGAACCTGCGCGGCCGCGGCGGCGCCGGCTTCCCGACCGGCCTGAAGTGGTCGTTCATGCCCAAGGGCGCGCCGCAGAAATACATCCTGTGCAACTCGGACGAGTCCGAGCCGGGCACCTGCAAGGACCGCGACATCCTGCGCTACAACCCGCATTCGGTGGTGGAGGGCATGGCCATCGCCTGCTACGCCACCGGCAGCACGGTCGGCTACAACTACCTGCGCGGCGAGTTCCACCACGAGCCGTTCGAGCACTTCGAGCAGGCCCTGGCGGACGCCTATTCCAACGGCTGGCTGGGCAAGAACGTGCTCGGCAGCGGCGTGGACATCGACATCTACGGCGCGCTCGGCGCCGGCGCCTACATCTGCGGCGAAGAGACCGCGCTGATGGAGTCGCTGGAAGGCAAGAAGGGCCAGCCGCGCTACAAGCCGCCGTTCCCGGCCAACTTCGGCCTGTACGGCAAGCCGTCGACGATCAACAACACCGAGACCTACGCGTCGGTGCCGGCGATCATCCGCAACGGCCCGGAATGGTTCCTGGGCCTGAGCAAGACCAAGAACGGCGGGCCGAAGATCTTCTCGGTCTCCGGTTGCGTGCAGAAGGGCGGTAACTTCGAGGTACCGCTGGGCACCACCTTCGACGAACTGCTGGAGATGGCCGGCGGCCTCAAGCCGGGCCGCACGCTGAAGGGCGCGGTGCCGGGCGGCGTGTCGATGCCGGTGCTGAAGGCCGAGCAGCTCAAGGGCCTGCAGATGGACTACGACACCCTGCGCGCGCTGGGCACCGGCCTGGGCTCGGGCGCCATCGTGGTGCTCGATGACAGCGTGTGCTGCGTCAAGTTCGCCTGCCGCATCTCGCAGTTCTTCCACAAGGAATCCTGCGGCCAGTGCACCCCGTGCCGCGAGGGCACCGGCTGGATGCACCGCGTGCTCGAGCGCATCGTCGCCGGCAAGGCCACGATGGAAGACCTGCACCAGTTGAGGACGGTGGCCGGCCAGATCGAAGGCCACACCATCTGCGCGTTCGGTGAAGCGGCGGCATGGCCCATCCAGGGCTTCCTGCGCCAGTTCTGGGACGAATTCGAGTACTACATCGTCAACGGTCATTCGATGGTTGACGGCAAGAAGGTGGAGGCAGCCGCCGCATGAGCGCGCAACCCAACAATCCTGGCGTGACCCCGGCCGTGGTGCCGGAGGGACATGTGACCGTCGAGATCGACGGCCAGTCCCTGGTCGTGCCCAAGGGCTCGATGATCATCCAGGCGGCCGACAAGGCCGGCATTCCGATCCCGCGCTTCTGCTACCACGAGAAGCTGCCGATCGCGGCCAACTGCCGCATGTGCCTGGTCGATGTGGAGAAGTCGCCGAAGCCGTCGCCGGCCTGCGCGACGCCGGTGATGGACGGCATGAAGGTCGCCACGCGCAGCGAGAAGGCGCTCAAGTACCAGCGCAGCGTGATGGAATTCCTGCTGATCAACCACCCGCTGGATTGCCCGATCTGCGATCAGGGCGGCGAGTGCGAGCTGCAGGACGTGTCGCTGGGCTACGGCCGCTCGGTCAGCCGCTTCAACGAGCGCAAGCGCGTGGTGGCCGACGAGGACATCGGTCCGCTGGTCGCCACCGAGATGACCCGCTGCATCCAGTGCACGCGCTGCGTGCGCTTCACCGCGGACATCGCCGGCACCTACGAGCTGGGCGGCATGTACCGCGGCGAGAACCTGCAGATCGGCACCTACGACGGCAAGCCGCTGACCACCGAGCTGTCGGGTAACGTCATCGACGTGTGCCCGGTCGGCGCGCTGACCAACAAGGTGTTCCAGTTCCGCGCGCGTCCCTGGGAACTGACCGCGCGCGAATCGCTCGGCTACCACGACGCGATGGGTTCCAACCTGTTCCTGCACGTGCGCCGCGGCGAAGTGCTGCGCACCGTGCCGCGCGACAACGAGGCGGTCAACGAGTGCTGGCTGTCCGACCGCGACCGCTATTCGCACCAGGGCCTGTACGCGGCCGACCGCGCCACCCGGCCGCTGCGCAAGATCGACGGCCAGTGGCAGGAAGTGTCCTGGGCCGATGGCCTGGCCGCCGCCGCCGACATCCTGAACAGCAACCGCGGCGATGCGCTGGGCGTGCTCGCGCACCCGGCCACCTCCAACGAGGAAGGCGCCTTGCTGGCGCGCCTGGCCGATGGCCTGGGCAGCGGCAACCTGGACCACCGCATCGGCAACCGCGATTTCTCCGATGCCGCCGTGGCCGAGCCGTTCGCGGTGCCGCTGGCGCAGATCGAGCAGGCCGACGTGATCGTGGTGCTGGGCAGCAACCTGCGGCACGAGCTGCCGCTGCTGCACGCGCGCATCCGCAAGGCGCGGATGCAGCGCCAGGCGCGTGTGTACTCGATCAACCCGGTCGATTTCGATTTCGCCTTCGACCAGGCCGGCAAGCAGATCGTGGCCCCGTCCGGTTTCGCCGCCGCGCTCGCCGATGCGGCGCTGCGCGAGGCGGTGCAGGGCGCAGACGGGCGTGCGGTGCTGATCGTCGGCGCGCTGGTCGAGAACCATCCGCAGGCCGCCGCGCTGCGCACCGCCGCGCGCGACTTCGCCGCTGCCACCGGCGCGGCGCTGTGCCGCGTGCCGCAGGGCGCCAATGCGGTGGGCCTGACCAAGCTGGGCGTGCTGCCGAGCGCGCGCGACGTGGCCGGCATGTTCGCCGAGCCGCGCAGCGCCTATGTGCTCTACGGCATCGAGCCGGGCCTGGACTTCGCCGATGCCGGCGCCGCGCGCGCCGCGCTGGGTGCGGCCAAGGTGGTGGCGTTCAGCCAGTTCGCCTGCGCCTCCACCCGCGATGTCGCCGATGTGATCCTGCCGATCGGCGCGCTGCCGGAAATCGATGCGACGCTGACCAACCTGGACGGCGTCGAGCAGCTGGCGCGTGCCGCCGGCAAGCTGCCGGACCAGGCGCGCGAAGGCTGGCGGGTGCTGCGTGCACTCGGCGGCGAACTGCAGCTGGCCGGCTTCGACTTCACCGACCTGGCCGGCCTGCGTGCCGGCGTGCAGCCGCGCAGCGTGAGCCTGCGCGGTTCGGCGCAGGGCGCGGCGGCGGGCGAGGGCATCGAAGTGGCGGCGACGCCGGCGATCTACCGCACCGATGCGGTGGTGCGCCGTGCGCCCGCGCTGCAGGCGCATCCGCTCAACGACGCGCCGGCGATCCGCCTGCATCCCGAGCATGCCGCGCAACTGGGCGTGGCCGCCGGGCAGGTGGTCAAGGTCGGCAACGCCGTCGGCAACGCGACGCTGCCGGTGGTGCTGGATCCGCGTGTCGCGGCAGGGGTGGCCTGGATCGAATCCGGCCATGGTGCGACGGCGCCGATCGGTGCCGGCCGGGTAACGGTGGTGGCTGCATGAACGAGATGCTGTTGAACGTGGTCGATCCGCTGCACCAGTGGTTCGTCGGCCTGGGCGCGATCGGCGTGGTCCTGTGGATCGTGCTGAAGATCCTGCTGATCGCCATGCCGGTGATCATCTCGGTGGCGTTCTACGTGGTCTGGGAGCGCAAGCTGATCGGCTGGATGCACGTGCGCCACGGACCGATGTACGTGGGCATGGGCATCTTCCAGGCCTTCGCCGACGTGTTCAAGCTGCTGTTCAAGGAAATCATCCAGCCCAGCAGCTCGCACAAGGCGATGTTCGTGATCGCGCCGCTGATCACCCTGGCGCCGGCGTTCGCGGCCTGGGCGGTGGTGCCGTTCGACGCCAAGCTGGTGCTGTCCAACGCCAACGCCGGCCTGCTGTACCTGCTGGCGATGACCTCGCTGGGCGTGTACGGCATCATCCTGGCCGGCTGGGCGTCCAACTCCAAGTATGCGTTCCTGGGCGCGATGCGCTCGGCCGCGCAGGTGGTCAGCTACGAGATCGCGATGGGCTTCGCCCTGGTCGGGGTGATGATCGCCGCCGGCAGCCTCAACCTGAGCACGATCGTGGCGGCGCAGGCCGGCAACTCCGGCTTCTTCGACTGGTTCCTGGTGCCGCTGTTCCCGCTGTTCATCGTGTACTGGGTGTCCGGCGTGGCCGAGACCAACCGCGCGCCGTTCGACGTGGTCGAGGGCGAGTCGGAAATCGTCGCCGGGCACATGGTCGAATATTCGGGTGGCGCGTTCGCGCTGTTCTTCCTGGCCGAATACGCCAACATGATCCTGGTCAGCTTCCTGGTCTCGATCTTCTTCCTGGGCGGCTGGCTGAGCCCGATCCAGGGCTGGGTCACGGCGGACATCTCGCCGTGGGTCAACTGGATCTGGACCGGCGGCTGGCCGTGGCTGCTGATGAAGGTGTTGTTCTTCGCCAGCGCCTACATCTGGTTCCGCGCCAGCTTCCCGCGCTACCGCTACGACCAGATCATGCGCCTGGGCTGGAAGGTGTTCATTCCGCTGACGATCGTGTGGATCGCGGTGACGGCATTGATGGTGTTCTACGGCGTGATCCACAAGGGCGTGTAAGCGATGAATAAAGTCACCCATTACTTCAAGAGCCTGCTGCTGCTCGAGCTGCTCGGCGGCCTGTGGCTGACCCTGAAGTACACGTTCCGTCCCAAGTACACCGTGCTGTACCCGATGGAGAAGTTCCCGCAGTCGGTGCGCTTCCGCGGCCTGCACGCGCTGCGCCGCTATCCCAACGGCGAGGAACGCTGCATCGCCTGCAAGCTGTGCGAGGCGGTGTGCCCGGCGTTGGCGATCACCATCGATTCGGCCAAGCGCGAGGACGGCACCCGCCGCACCACGCGCTACGACATCGACCTGTTCAAGTGCATCTACTGCGGTTTCTGCGAGGAAAGCTGTCCGGTGGACTCGATCGTGGAAACCCACGTGCTCGAGTACCACTTCGAGAACCGCGGCGAGAACATCGTCACCAAGCCGCAGCTGCTGGCGATCGGAGACCGGCTCGAAGCCGAGATCGCCGAGCGCCGCGCCGCCGACGCCGCCTTCCGCTGAGGTCCCGAAATGGATTGGGTAAATATCGCTTTCTGGATCTTCGCCACCATCGCCGCGGTCTCCGCCGGCGCGGTGATCAGCGTGCGCAACTCCGTGTACGCGGTGCTGTGCCTGATCCTGACCTTCTTCTCCATCGCCTGCGTGTGGCTGCTGGTGGGCGCCGAGTTCCTCGGCGTGACCCTGGTGCTGGTCTATGTCGGCGCGGTGATGGTGCTGTTCCTGTTCGTGGTGATGATGCTCGACATCGATACCGCGCGGCTGCGCCAGGGCTGGGTGCGCTACCTGCCGGTCGGGCTGGTGGTGGCGGTGGCGATGCTGGTGCAGATGGTCACCCTGATCGGGGTCAAGGCGCGCACCGCCACCCCGTTCCCGGCCGACAACGCCGCTGCGCAGGCCGCCGACACCTCCAACATCACCTGGCTGGCCAAGACCCTGTTCACCCAGTTCCTGCTGCCGTTCGAATTCGCCGCGATCATCCTGACCGTGGCGGTGGTGGCGGCAGTGATGCTGACCCTGCGCAAGCGCACCGGCATCAAGACCCAGAACCCGGGTGAGCAGGCGCGGGTCAAGGCCGGCGACCGCTTGCGCATCGTCAAGATGGATGCCGAAACGCCCACGCTGCACACCCCGGCTCCGGCGCCGCAGGAGGGCCAGCCATGATCACCCTAGGCCACATGCTGGCGCTCGGCGCGGTGCTGTTCTGCATCAGCCTGGCCGGCATCTTCCTCAACCGCAAGAACGTCATCGTGCTGCTGATGTCGATCGAGCTGATGCTGCTGTCGGTCAACATCAACTTCGTCGCGTTCTCGCGTGAACTCGGCGACGCCGCCGGCCAGCTGTTCGTGTTCTTCATCCTGACCGTGGCCGCGGCCGAGGCCGCCATCGGCCTCGCCATCCTGGTGACGCTGTTCCGTACCCGCCACACGATCAACGTGGCCGAAGTCGATTCGCTGAAGGGCTGACCCGTAGATGGAAATCACTCTCTCCAAGAGTCTGCTGATCGCGGTGGTGCTTGCGCCGCTGGTCGGCAGCATCGTCGCCGGCCTGTTCGGTCGCCAGGTCGGCCGCAAGGGCGCCCAGTCCGTCACCATCCTCGGCGTGGCGATCAGCTGTGCGCTGTCGTGCTGGACCCTGTACCAGCTGGTCGGGCAGGGCGCGTCGCCGTTCAACCAGAACCTGTACACCTTCTTCGAGGTCGGCCACTACTCGGCCCACGTCGGCTTCATGGTCGATCGGCTGACCGCGATGATGATGGTGGTGGTGACCTTCGTATCGCTGCTGGTGCACATCTACACCATCGGCTACATGGCCGAGGATCCCGGCTACCAGCGCTTCTTCAGCTACATCTCGCTGTTCACCTTCTCGATGCTGAGCCTGGTGATGAGCAACAACTTCCTGCAGCTGTTCTTCGGCTGGGAAGCGGTGGGCCTGGTGTCGTACCTGCTGATCGGATTCTGGTTCAAGCGGCCGAGCGCGGTGTTCGCCAACATGAAGGCGTTCCTGGTCAACCGCGTCGGCGACTTCGGCTTCATCCTCGGCATCGCCGGCGTGCTGCTGTGGTTCGGCACGCTCGACTACGCCAGCGTGTTCGCCAACGCCACGGCGGTGCTCGGCAGCGAGGCGGCCGGCGGCCTGGCCCAGGTGCAGCTGTTCCAGGGCCACCCGTGGAACGTGGCGACGATCATCTGCATCTGCCTGTTCATCGGCGCGATGGGCAAGTCGGCGCAGGTGCCGTTGCACGTGTGGCTGCCCGACTCGATGGAAGGCCCGACCCCGATCTCGGCGCTGATCCACGCCGCGACCATGGTCACCGCCGGCATCTTCATGGTGGCGCGCATGTCGCCGCTGTTCGAACTGTCGGAAACCGCGCTGAACTTCGTGCTGTTCATCGGCGCCACGACTGCGTTCTTCACCGGCCTGATCGGCATCGTGCAGAACGACATCAAGCGCGTGGTCGCCTACTCGACGCTGTCGCAGCTGGGCTACATGACCGTGGCGCTGGGCGTGTCGGCGTACTCGGCGGCGGTGTTCCACCTGATGACCCACGCCTTCTTCAAGGCGCTGCTGTTCCTGGCCGCCGGCTCGGTGATCGTCGGCATGCACCACGAGCAGGACATGCGCAAGATGGGCGGCCTGCGCAAGTACATGCCGGTCACCTACTGGACCAGCGTGATCGGCACCCTGGCCCTGGTCGGTACCCCGTTCTTCGCCGGCTTCTATTCCAAGGACACGATCATCGAGGCGGCGCAGCACCATGCGCACGAGTCGCACAACTGGATCGCGACCTACGGCTACTGGGCGGTACTCGGCGGCGTGCTGATCACCAGCTTCTACAGCTTCCGCCTGCTGTTCCTGACCTTCCACGGCAAGGAACGCTTCCGCGATGCGCATGCGCACGACGCGCACGCGCACCACGACAGCGCGCATGCCGACGCGCACGACACGCATGCGCACGACGAGCACGCCCACGACGACCACGGCCACCATGGCGCGCACGAGCCGCACGAGTCGCCGTGGGTGGTGACGGTGCCGCTGGTGCTGCTGGCGATCCCGTCGATCGCGATCGGCTTCTTCACCATCGGCCCAATGCTGTTCGGCACCGATTGGGCGGGGCACCATGCCGCGGTGGCGATCAAGGGCCAGGCGGTCGGTTTCTTCAGCGGCATCATCGACTTCTACAACCCGGCGCGCGACAGCGTCGGCGCGCTGGCCGAGGAGTTCCACGGCCCGGTCGCGTTCGCGTTGCACGGCCTGACCCAGCCGCCGTTCTTCCTGACCCTGGCCGGCTTCGCCCTGGCCTGGATCCTGTACCTGTGGAAGCCCGAGCTGGCGGCGAAGGCGCGCAAGACGTTCTCGCTGCCGGTGTGGATCCTCGAGAACAAGTACGGTTTGGACAAGCTCTGGATCGACGGCTTCGCCGGTGGCGGCCTGCGCCTCGGCAAGGTGTCGCGTGCGGTGGATACGCATGTCGTGGACGGCGTCATGGTCAACGGCACCGCGCGCGTGATCGACCTGGCGGCCAACCTGCTGCGTCGCACGCAATCCGGTTTCCTCTATCACTACGCCTTCGCGATGATCATCGGTCTCATTGCCCTGTTGGGCGTGCTGATGCATTTCTGGCGTTGACCTGTACGGAATAAGAACACGTGTCGAACTGGCCCCTACTGACTCTCCTGATCTGGCTGCCGATCCTCGGCGGCGCGCTGATCCTCGCGTTGCGCGACGCCAAGGCGGCGCGCTGGGCGTCGCTGCTGGTCGCGTTGCTGACCTTCGCCCTCAGCCTGCCGCTGCTCACCGGTTTCGACTACGCCAGCGACGCGCTGCAGTTCGTCGAAACCCATGCGTGGATCCCGGCCTACGACATCGGCTACAACCTCGGCGTCGATGGCATCGCGATCGCGCTGATCGTGCTGACCACGCTGGTCACGGTGCTGGCGCTGATCGGCGCCTGGACCTCGATCGAGAAGCGGGTCAACCAGTACGTGGCCGCGTTCCTGATCCTGGAAGGCGTCACCGTCGGCATCTTCGCCGCTACCGACGCGATGCTGTTCTATGTGTTCTTCGAGGCGATGCTGATCCCGATGTTCCTGATCATCGGCATCTGGGGCGGCCCGCGCCGCATCTACGCCGCGGTCAAGTTCTTCCTGTACACCTTCCTCGGCTCGGTGCTGATGCTGGTCGGGTTGATCTACCTGTACCTGAAGGGCGGCAGCTTCCAGCTCGCCGACCTGTACCAGCTGTCGCTGACCTCCAAGGAACAGACCTGGTTGTTCTTCGCGTTCCTGATCGCGTTCGCGGTCAAGGTGCCGATGTTCCCGGTGCACACCTGGCTGCCGGACGCGCACGTCGAGGCGCCGACCGCCGGTTCGGTGATCCTGGCGGCGATCGCGCTGAAGATCGGCGGCTACGGCTTCCTGCGCTTCAATCTGCCGATCCTGCCCGACGCCAGCAACGAGTGGGCCTGGCTGGTGATCGCACTGTCGCTGATCGCGGTGATCTACGTCGGCCTGGTCGCGCTGGTGCAGGACGACATGAAGAAGCTGATCGCGTATTCGTCGATCGCGCACATGGGCTTCGTCACCCTCGGCACCTTCATCGCCTTCGCCCTGGTCGGCTTCGGCAGCACCGATGCGGCGCGCCTGGGCCTGCAGGGCGCGATGGTGCAGATGATCTCGCACGGCTTCGTGTCCGGCGCGATGTTCTCCTGCGTCGGCGTGCTCTACGACCGCATGCATACCCGCCGCATCGCCGACTACGGCGGCGTGGCCAACGTGATGCCGTGGTTCGCCGCGTTCTCGATGCTGTTCTTCATGGCCAATGCCGGCCTGCCGGGAACCAGCGGGTTCGTCGGCGAGTTCATGGTGCTCATGGCCAGCTTCCAGACCCATCCGCTGCTGGCCGTCGGTGCGGGCACGACCCTGGTGATCACCGCCGCCTATACCCTGTGGCTGTACCGGCGCGTGTTCTTCGGCGAAGTGGCCAACGCGCACGTGGCCGAGCTGAAGGACATCAACGGCCGCGAGGCGCTGGTGCTGGGCGTGTTTGCGGTGGGCGTGCTGGTCCTGGGCCTGTATCCGAAGCCGCTGACCGACCTGATGGAACCCTCGATCGCAAAGCTGGCGGCGCAGATCGCCACCAGCAAGCTGTAATCGGGCCGTCGAGCGAAATGATTCCAGAGATTTGATGATGACCACCCCTGCGCTACTGCCCCTGACCGCCGTCGACCTGCCGCCCCTGCTCCCCGAGCTGGTGCTGACCGGCGGCGCCTTCGCCCTGCTGATGCTCGATCTGTTCGTCAGCGAGCGCAACAAGGCCTGGACCCATATCGTCTCGGTGGCGATCCTGGTCGCGGTGTTCGCGATGCTGCTCGCCGGCGTGGGCGGGCAGGGCGAGGTGTTCAACGGCATGTTCGTGCGCGACGCCGCCGCCGACGTGATGAAGACGGTGATCGTCGGCCTCAGCGCGCTGACCCTGATCTACGGCTGGAGCTACCTGCGCGAGCGCAAGCTGTACCAGGGCGAGATCCCGGTGCTGGTGCTGTTCGCCACGGTCGGCATGATGATCCTGGTCTCGGCCGGCAGCCTGCTGATGGTCTACCTGGGCCTGGAACTGCTGGCGCTGTGCTCGTACGCGCTGGTCGCGTCGAACCGCGACAACGGCATGGCCACCGAAGCGGCGATGAAGTACATCGTGCTCGGCTCGCTGGCCTCGGGCCTGCTGCTGTACGGCATGTCGCTGATCTACGGCGCCACCGGCACGCTGAGCCTGACCGGCATCCACGAGGCGATCGGTTCCACCCACGAGCGCACGCTGCTGCTGACCGGCACCATCTTCATGATCGCCGGCGTGGCGTTCAAGCTCGGCGCCGCGCCGTTCCACATGTGGCTGCCCGACGTGTACCAGGGCGCGCCGGCACCGATCGCGCTGTTCATCAGCTCGGCCTCGAAGCTGGCCGCGTTCGGCATGGCCTACCGGCTGCTGGAAGTGGGCGTCGGCCCGCTGGCCGAGCAGTGGCACTGGGTGATCGGCGGCCTGGCGGCGCTGTCGCTGCTGGTCGGCAACCTGATGGCGCTGGCGCAGAGCAACCTCAAGCGCATGCTGGCGTATTCGACCGTCTCGCACATCGGCTTCCTGCTGCTCGGCGTGGCCGGCGGCGGCGAGCGCGGCTATGCGGCGGCGCTGTTCTATGCGATCTGCTACGCGGTGATGTCCACCGCCTCGTTCGGCGCGATCATCGCGATGTCGCGCAAGGGCTTCGAGGCCGAGCACATCGACGACTTCAAGGGCCTGAACGCGCGCAACCCGTGGATGGCGCTGCTGGTGCTGTGCATCATGGCCTCGCTGGCCGGCGTGCCGCCGTTCCTGGGCTTCTGGGCCAAGCTGGCGGTGCTCGGCGCGGTGGTCGCGGTGCCGACCGACAACCTGTGGTGGACCGGCCTGGCCATCCTGTCGGTGCTGTGCGCGGTGATCGGCGCGTTCTACTACCTGCGCGTGATCAAGGTGATGTATTTCGACGAGCCGGTCGGCGAGCCGTTGCCGGCCAACGACGACCGCGTGCTCGGCGTGGTGCTCGGCGTCAATGCGATCGGCTTGCTGGCGCTGGGCCTGGCCTGGAGCCCGCTGATGGCGTGGTGCCAGCGCGCGTTCGCGCATCTGGCCTGATCGCGCGCCAAAGCGCTGTTTTCAAGCTGTTTGCGACAACGCCGCCTTCTTGGCGGCGTTGTCGTTTGTGCATCGAGCGATGCTATCGGTATTCCGTTATCGGTCGCGTGCGGTTATCATGTCGCTCGAAGACCGGCGGCATCGCCACCGGGTCGGATGAAAATCAGGGCTTGCAATAATCGCGCTGGTTCTTCATAATTCCGCTTCTGCTGCGGGGTGGAGCAGTCTGGCAGCTCGTCGGGCTCATAACCCGAAGGTCGCAGGTTCAAATCCTGCCCCCGCTACCATATTTGTCTACAGCGGCAACCAGTTCACCGGTTGCCTGCGGTAGGGAAATTTGGGCTTCGCGAAGACGCATGTTCCCGTCTTTGCAACCGGAATCCAGCTTTACCGGAGTCGTACCGGACAAGGGGCCCAACGGGCCCTTTGTCGTTTCCGGGGTCCGGGAAAACCGCCAGGACCGATTTCATTCATTCAAATGCAAGGCAGGCTGTGAGCGACAAGGCAAACGAAATCGCGAATCTGCTGGGCCCGACCGTGGACGCGTTGGGTCTGGAACTGCTGGGGGCGGAATACCTGCCGGCCCCGGGCGGCGCCACGCTGCGCCTGTATATCGACGTGCCGCTGGCCGAACAGCCCGAGCGCATCGTCAACATCGACGATTGCGAGCGGGTCAGCCGCGAAGTGTCGGCGCAGCTGGACGTGGAAGATCCGATCAGCGGCAACTACACGCTGGAAGTGTCCTCGCCCGGCGTGGACCGTCCGCTGTTCACCGCCGCGCAGTTCGCGCGCCACCAGGGCGAGTCGGCCAAGGTGGTGTTGAAGCTGCCGCAGCAGGGCCGTCGGCGCCTGCAGGGGCGCATCGCCCAGGTGGACGCGGACGCCGGCCGCATCGTGTTCGAGGTCGACGGCGCCGAACTGGCGGTGGACTTCGACAATATCGACAAGGCGCGGATCCTGCCCGACTGGGCGGCGCTGGGCCTGGCCCCGACCAAGCCGGGCAAGACGCCCAAGCAGCCGGGTAGCACCCCAAAGCCGCCGGCCAAGCGCCCCAAGCCGGCCGGCAAGACCGCAAAACCCAATAAGAAACCATCCAACGAACCGGCAGCCGACAAGGCTGCGCGCGGAGCGAAAGAATGAGCAAGGAACTGTTGCTGGTAGTCGACGCGGTGGCCAACGAAAAAGGCGTGCCGCGCGAAGTGATCTTCGACGCGATCGAGGCCGCCTTGGCCTCGGCGGCGAAGAAGCGCTACCCCGATCAGGACGTGCTGACGCGCGTCACCATCGATCACAAGGACGGCAATTACGAAACCTACCGCCGCTGGGAAGTGGTGGCCGACGACGTGGTGATGGAATCGCCGGACCGGCAGATCCGCCTGATGGACGCGGTCGACGAAGCCGAAGGCGTGGACGTCGGCGACTACATCGAAGAGCAGATCGAGAACCCGGATTTCGGGCGCATCGCCGCGCAGGCCGCCAAGCAGGTGATCGTGCAGCGCGTGCGCGAGGCCGAGCGCCAGCAGGTCGTGGACGCGTGGAAGGACCGCATCGGCGAGCTGGTCACCGGCGTGGTCAAGCGCGCCGAGCGCGGCAACATCTATGTCGATCTGGGCGGCAACGCCGAGGCCTTCATTCCCAAGGACAAGGGCATCCCGCGCGACGTGCTGCGCGCCGGCGACCGCGTCCGCGGCTACCTGGCCGAAGTGCGCTCGGAGCCGCGCGGCCCGCAGCTGTTCATCAGCCGCGCCGCGCCGGAATTCATGATCGAGCTGTTCAAGCTGGAAGTGCCGGAAGTGGGCCAGGGCCTGGTCGAGATCAAGGCCTGCGCGCGCGATCCGGGCGACCGCGCCAAGATCGCGGTGCTGGCGCACGACACCCGCACCGACCCGATCGGCGCCTGCATCGGCATGCGCGGTTCGCGCGTGCAGGCGGTGTCCAACGAGCTCAACGGCGAGCGCGTGGACATCGTGTTGTGGAACGACAACCCGGCCAATTTCGTCATCAACGCGATGGCGCCGGCCGAGGTGCAGTCGATCATCGTCGATGAGGAAAAGCACTCGATGGACCTGGCGGTGGCCGAAGACCGGCTGGCCCAGGCGATCGGCAAGGGCGGCCAGAACGTGCGTCTGGCCAGCCGCCTGACCGGGTGGCAGCTCAACGTGATGACCGCCGAGCAGGTCGCGGCCAAGTCCGAGGCCGAGCAGACCGTGGCCCGCCAGCTGTTCATGGAAAAGCTGGAAGTGGACGAGGAAATCGCCGCGATCCTGGTCGCCGAGGGCTTTAACTCGGTCGAGGAAATCGCCTACGTGCCGGTCGGCGAGCTGCTGGCGGTGGAAGGCTTCGACGAGGACATCGTCGAGGAGCTGCGGGCCCGCGCGCGCGATGCGTTGCTCAACGAGGCGCTGGCCGCCGAGGAAAGCGACGACAGCGGCGTGCCGGCGGCGGATTTGCTGTCGCTGGAAGGCATGGACGAGGCCACCGCCTACGCGCTGGCCAGCCATGGCGTGCGGACCAGCGAGGACCTGTCGGATCTGGCTGCGGACGAAATCCTCGAATTCGGCATCGAGGATGTGGACCAGGAGCGCGCCGCTGCGCTCATCCTGGCAGCCCGTGCCGAGGAGATCGCCCGATTGGAACGCGGCGAATGAGTCAGCGATGAATGCCGCCCTGAACCGATCAGGGCTTAGAATCCGCGCTACCTTCGCACGCGAGGGGGCGCCAACCAGATCATAGGATCCGAATGTCGCAGCAAACCACCATCCGCAAGCTGGCCGAACTGGTGAATACGCCGGTCGATAAACTGCTGGTTCAACTGGCCGAGGCCGGAATGAAGTTCAGCGGTCCCGACCAGGTCGTGACCAGTACCGAAAAGATGAAGCTGCTCGGCTTCCTGCGCCGTACCCACGGCAAGACCGACAAGCCGGTCGAGGAAGAAGCCCAGGCCGCGCCGAAGAAGATCACCCTGAACCGGCGCAAGCTGCAGGAAGTGACGGTCAGCGCCGGTCGCAGCAAGACCACGGTCAACGTCGAGGTCCGGCAGAAGCGTACCTACGTCAAGACCGCCGAAGACCTCGCTGCCGAGCGCGCGGGCATGTCGTCGGGCGGACGGGTGGATGACGAGCGCGCCGAGATCCTGCGCAAGCTGGAAGCCTCCAAGCAGCGCAACCTGGCCGAACAGCAGAAGCTCGCCGAGCAGGACCGTGCGCGCGCCGAGGAAATCGAGCGCAAGCGCCAGGCCGAGCAGGATGCGCGCGACCGCGTCGAAGCCGAGCGCAAGGCCGCGCAGGCCGCGTTGGAAGCCGAGTCGGCGCCGCCGGCTGCCGCGGCTACGCCTGCGTCCGCTGCGACCCCGAATACCGGTGCCGGCACCGGTGCCGCCGCCGCGCCGCGTGCGCCGCGTCCGGCCAGCGCGCCGCATCATCCGCCGAAGCCGGCCGCGCCGCGCAGCGACGACCGCAACGCCGGCAACAAGCACAAGACCCGCGGCTCGCACGTGATGGTCGCCGGCGTCGAGGACGACGACAGCACCAGCCGCTTCGCCGGCCAGCTGCACCTGTCCGCGGCCGATCGCGCGCGCCGTTCCAACGTGCGCGGCAAGCCGCGCGGCGGCAACAGCGGCGGCCGTCGCCAGCCCGAGCCCTCGCGCAGCGGCGGCGGCGCGCATGGCTTCGAGCGTCCGACTGCACCGGTGGTGCGCGAAGTGGCGATCGGCGAGACCATCACCGTGGCCGACCTGGCGCAGAAGCTCGCGCTGAAGGGCGGCGACGTGGTCAAGGCGCTGTTCAAGATGGGCGTGATGGCCACCATCACCCAGTCCATCGACCACGACACCGCGGCGCTGATCACCGAAGAGCTCGGCCACAAGCCGGTGCGCGCGGGCAGTGCCGACGCCGAGGACGCGCTGCTGGCGCACACCGAGGACGAGCAGGGCGAGAAGCGCTCGCGTCCGCCGGTGGTCACCATCATGGGTCACGTCGATCACGGCAAGACCTCGCTGCTGGACTACATCCGCCGCACCAAGGTCGCCTCGGGCGAAGCCGGTGGCATCACCCAGCACATCGGCGCGTATCACGTCGAAACCGATCGCGGCGTCATCAGCTTCCTGGATACCCCGGGCCATGCGGCCTTCACCTCGATGCGCGCGCGCGGCGCCAAGCTGACCGACATCGTGGTGCTGGTGGTGGCGGCCGACGACGGCGTGATGCCGCAGACGATCGAGGCGGTCAAGCACGCCAAGGCGGCCGGCGTGCCGCTGATCGTGGCGGTCAACAAGATCGACAAGTCCGGCGCCGATCCGCTGCGGGTCAAGAACGAACTGCTCTCGCAGGACGTGGTCGCCGAAGAATTCGGTGGCGACACCCAGTTCGTCGAAGTCTCGGCCAAGACCGGCGCGGGCATCGACACGCTGCTCGACGCGATCTCGCTGCAGGCCGAAGTGCTGGAGCTGAAGGCGGTGTTCGATGGCCGCGCCAGCGGCGTGGTGATCGAATCCTCGCTGGACAAGGGCCGTGGCCCGGTGGCGACGGTGCTGGTGCAGCAGGGCAGCCTGAAGCGCGGCGACTACCTGGTGTGCGGCGTGCAGTACGGCCGCGTGCGTGCGCTGTTCGACGAGACCGGCGGCCAGCCGGCCGAGGCGGGTCCGTCGATCCCGGTGCAGGTGCTCGGCCTGTCCGGCGTGCCGGATGCCGGCGACGACTTCGTCGTGGTCGACGACGAGCGCCTGGCCAAGGACGTGGCGCAGCAGCGCGAGGCCAAGCGCCGCGAGTCGCGCCTGGTGTCCTCGGCGGGCAGCCGCATGGAAGACATCATGTCGCAGCTCGGCAAGGGCGAAGGCCAGCTGTCGCTGAACCTGGTGATCAAGGCCGACGTGCAGGGTTCGGTGGAAGCGCTGAAGCAGTCGCTGGTGGCCCTGTCCAACGAGCAGATCCGGATCAACGTGATCCACTCCGGCGTCGGCGGCATTACCGAGTCCGATGCGAACTCGGCGCTGGCCTCCAAGGCCACGGTGATCGGCTTCAACGTGCGTGCGGACGCTTCGGCGCGGCGCATCATCGAAACCAACGGCGTGGACCTGCGCTACTTCTCGATCATCTATGACGTGATCGACCAGGTGAAGCAGGTGGCCTCCGGTCTGCTCGGCGTGGAAATCCGCGAAGAGATCATCGGTACCGCCCAGGTGCGCGACGTGTTCCGCAGCTCCAAGTTCGGCGCGGTCGCCGGCTGCATGGTCGTGGAGGGCGTGGTCAAGCGCAACAAGCCGATCCGCGTGCTGCGCGACAACACCGTGGTGTTCGAGGGCGAGCTGGAATCGCTGCGTCGCTTCAAGGAGAACGTCGACGAGGTGCGCAACGGCACCGAGTGCGGTATCGGCGTGAAGGCCTACAACGACGTCAAGCCGGGCGACCAGATCGAGTGCTTCGAGCGCATCGAAGTGCAGCGCACGCTGTAAGAAGCCGGGAGTCGGGATTCGGGAATCGGGATTTGGAAAAGCGGCGGCCTGGTGCGCGTCGCTCGTTCCCGCCCATTCCCGGTCCCGCGCTCCGAACAGAGAGATTCCGGACCATGGCAACAAAATCCTTTCACCGTACCGATCGCGTGTCTGCGCAGATCCGCCGCGACCTGGGTACGATCGTGCATTCGGCCGTGCGCGATCACGGCCTGCCGTCGGTCAGCGTTTCCGACGTCGAGGTCACCCGCGACCTGGCCCATGCCAAGGTGTTCGTCACCGCGTTGCTGCCCGAGCGCTCCGTAGAGGCGGTCAAGGGCCTGAAAGAGCTGGCGCCGCAACTGCGTAGCGAGCTGGCGCGGGCGATGAAGCTGCGCCATGTGCCCGAACTGCATTTCCACTACGACGATTCGGTCGATCGCGGCGAGCGCATCGACAACCTGCTGCGCGACATGCCCGAATTGCAGCAGTCGGAAGACGCCGAGGGCGACAGCGACGGCGACGCGGTCCCGCCGAAAGCCTGAGTCGTTGCCGCCGGTGCGATTGCATCGGCACCGCGCGTCGGGCGCACTGCAGGCCACCCATGTTTGCCTCGGCCCGTGCTCCGCAGCCTTGTCTGCGCGGCCGGCAGATCCTTCTGCATCGGCCTGCTTTTCCTTGTGGCCTGCGACGATCGCAGGCCTTACCGTTCGATTCCCGATTCCCGATTCCCGATTCCCGATTCCCGATTCCCGATTCCGAATCCCGAATCCCGAATCCCGAATCCCGAATCCCGAATCCCCCAGCTTCCAGCCCCATGCCCGTCTTCGGCCCCCGACTGCCCCGCATCTCCTTCCGCCGCCTCGACGGCATCGTGCTGCTCGACAAGCCGGCCGGCATGAGTTCCAACGCGGCGCTGCAGGCGGCGCGGCGGCTGTTCCGTGCCGAGAAGGGCGGCCATACCGGCAGCCTGGATCCGCTGGCCACCGGCCTGCTGCCGCTGTGCTTCGGCGAGGCGACCAAGCTGGCCGGGCTGCTGCTGGGGTCGGCCAAGGCCTACGAAGCGGAGATCGTGCTCGGCGTGAGCACCGACAGCGACGATGCCGACGGCGCGGTGCTGCGCACCCGGCCGGTGCCGGCGATCGATGCGGCGACCCTGCAGGCGGCGCTGGCGCCGCTGCGCGGACGCATCCGCCAGCGCGCGCCGATCTATTCGGCGCTGAAGCAGGGCGGCGAGCCGCTGTACGCGAAGGCGCGCCGCGGCGAGGCGATCGAGGCGCCGGAGCGCGAGGTCGAGGTCCACGCCATCGACGTGCTCGCCCACGAGAGCGAGCGCCTGCGCCTGCATGTGGCCTGCGGTTCCGGCACCTATATCCGCAGCCTGGCCCGCGACCTGGGCGAGGCGCTGGGCTGCGGCGCGCATATCGCCGGGCTGCGGCGCTTGTGGGTGGAGCCGTTCCGGCAGCCGCAGATGGTGACCCTGGAACAGCTGCAGCAGCTGGCCGCGCAGGAGCCGCAGGCGCTGGAGGCGCTGTTGCTGCCGCTGGCCGCCGGCCTGGTCGACTTCCCGCCGTTGCGCCTGGACCATGCTGCGGCGCAGCGTTTCCGCATGGGCCAGCGCCTGCGCGATGCGGCCTGGGCGCCGGGCGCGGTCGCGGTGTTCGGCGAGGACGGCCTGCCGCTGGGGCTGGGCCAGGTCGATGCCGGCGGGCTGCTGGCGCCGCAGCGCATGTTCAACCTCTGATCCGCGAGCCTGCGGAGGGGCCTTGCGCGGGCCGCGATGCGGCCGGCCTGGCCGTGACGCGGCGTTAACACCTTGTTCGTCCGGGCTGGGGCCGGTACAATTCGGCGGCCTTTACGGCAACCCTGCGCTCCGGCGCAATCCTTCGCAATCGGCGAGCCAGGCGGTGCGTCTCATCAGCACGTTTCTGCCGGCCCCGCATCTCTGAGAAAACACACCATGTCCATCGACACCCAGAAAGTCATCGAAGAAAACAAGCGCGGCGCCGCCGACACCGGCTCCCCGGAAGTGCAGGTCGCCCTGCTGACCGCGCGCATCGAGCTGCTGACCGGCCACTTCAAGACCCACAAGAAGGACCACCACAGCCGCCGCGGCCTGCTGCAGATGGTCAACCGCCGCCGCAGCCTGCTCGACTATCTGAAGAAGAAGGATGGCGAGCGCTACAAGGCGCTGATCGAGAAGCTCGGCCTGCGTCGCTGAGTCAACGAACCCTACCGCGGCGCAGTGATGCGCCGCGGTTTTGTTTTGGGTAGTACCGTGGCCCGGGGAATGCTCCGCGCCGCCGGCCGGATCCTCCCGGCCACCCGCCAGCGGCATGGGCCGTCAGCGGTCCATTCGAAGACAGCATCATCCAAGGAAACCCCGTGGCAAAAATCACCAAAACCTTCCAGTACGGCAAGCACACCGTCACCCTCGAAACCGGCGAGATCGCCCGCCAGGCCGGCGGCGCCGTCATCGTCAAGATGGACGACACCGTACTGCTGGTCACCGCCGTCGCCGCCAAGAGCGCGCGCGAAGGTCAGGACTTCTTCCCGCTGACGGTCGACTATCAGGAGAAGTTCTACGCCGGCGGCCGCATCCCCGGCGGCTTCTTCAAGCGCGAGGGTCGTGCGACCGAGAAGGAGACGCTGATTTCGCGTCTGATCGACCGTCCGATCCGTCCGCTGTTCCCGGAAGACTACAAGAACGAAGTGCAGATCATCGCCACGGTGATGTCGATGAACCCGGACATCGACGGCGACATCGCCGCGCTGATCGGCGCCTCGGCCGCGCTGTCGCTGGCCGGCACCCCGTTCAACGGCCCGATCGGCGCCGCCAAGGTCGGTTACAAGAACGGCGAATACATCCTCAACCCGACCATCACCGAGCTGAAGGATTCGCAGCTGGAGCTGGTCGTGGCCGGTACCGCCAACGCGGTGCTGATGGTCGAGTCCGAAGCGGCGCTGCTGTCGGAAGAAGTGATGCTGGGCGCGGTCACCTTCGGCCATCGCGAGATGCAGAAGGTCATCAACATCATCAACGAGCTGACCGTCGAAGCCGGCACCAAGCCGTCCGACTGGGTCGCTCCGGCGAAGAACGAAGGCATGATCGCGGCGCTGAAGGAAGCGGTCGGCGATCAGCTGGCGTCGGCGTTCCAGGTGCGCGACAAGCTGCAGCGTCGCGACGCGATCTCGGCGATCAAGAAGGACGTGCTGGCGCAGCTGGCGCCGCGCGCCACCGTCGAAGGCTGGGTCGCTGCCGACCTGTCCAAGGAATTCGGCGAGCTGGAATACCAGACCATGCGCGGCTCGGTGCTGAGCACCAAGGTGCGCATCGATGGCCGTGCGCTGGACACGGTGCGTCCGATCAGCGTCAAGGCCGGCGTGCTGCCGCGCACCCATGGCTCGGCGCTGTTCACCCGCGGCGAGACCCAGGCGATCGTCATCACCACGCTGGGCACCGCCCGCGACGGCCAGGTGATCGACGCGGTCAGCGGCGAGTACAAGGAAAACTTCCTGTTCCATTACAACTTCCCCCCCTACTCGGTGGGCGAGTGCGGTCGCTTCGGCGCGCCGAAGCGTCGCGAGATCGGTCACGGCCGCCTCGCCAAGCGCGGCGTGCTGGCAGTGATGCCGAGCATGGAAGAGTTCCCGTACACGATCCGCGTGGTGTCGGAAATCACCGAGTCCAACGGTTCCTCGTCGATGGCCTCGGTGTGCGGCAGCTCGCTGGCGCTGATGGACGCCGGCGTGCCGGTGAAGGCGCCGGTCGCGGGCATCGCGATGGGCCTGGTCAAGGAAGGCGACGACTTCGTGGTGCTGTCGGACATCCTGGGTGACGAAGATCACCTGGGCGACATGGACTTCAAGGTCGCCGGTACCGCCGAAGGCGTGTCCGCGCTGCAGATGGACATCAAGATCGAAGGCATCACCGAAGAGATCATGAAGCAGGCCCTGGCGCAGGCCAAGGCCGGCCGCCTGCACATCCTCGGCGAGATGGCCAGCGCGCTGACCAGCCCGCGTTCGGAACTGAGCGACTACGCGCCGCGCCTGCTGACGATCAAGATCCACCCGGACAAGATCCGCGAAGTGATCGGCAAGGGCGGCTCGACCATCCAGGCGATCACCAAGGAAACCGGCACCCAGATCGACATCCAGGACGACGGCACCATCGTCATCGCCTCGGTCAACGCGATCGCTGCGCAGGCCGCCAAGGCGCGCATCGAGCAGATCACCTCGGACGTGGAGCCGGGCCGCATCTACGAAGGCAAGGTCGCCAAGATCATGGACTTCGGTGCGTTCGTCACCATCCTGCCGGGCAAGGACGGCCTGGTGCACGTGTCGCAGATCTCCAGCGACCGCGTCGAGAAGGTCAGCGACGTGTTGAAGGAAGGCGATCTGGTCAAGGTCAAGGTGCTGGAAGTCGACAAGCAGGGCCGTATCCGCCTGTCGATGAAGGCCGTGGAAGAAGGCGAGGGCGTGACGGCCGAGTAAGCCGTCGGCGTCCAACGCTGCAGCAAGGAAAAAGCGGGCTTCGGCCCGCTTTTTTCATGCGCGGCGTTTGCGCGCGATGTGTTCGGTGAGCGGCCGGAATGCGGCAGGCCGCGATCCCCACGATCTCCCCGCGATCCCCTTGTAGGAGCGGCTTCAGCCGCGACCGGAGCTTTCCCGGTAATGCCAAGTCGCGGCTGAAGCCGCTCCTACAGGAGCAATCCAACGTTCTAACCAGGCGCTGAGTCCGCCTCGTCGCCGATCACCGGATAGCGCGCCAGGTGCGCCGACAGCGGCCCCGGGTGCGCCAGTTGGTAGCCTTGCCCGTAGCGCGCGCCCAGCGCCTGCAGCGTGGCCAGCTCGCTCTCGGTCTCGATGCCTTCGACGATCACGCTCGCGTCGGTCTCGGCGGCGAAGGACAGGATCGCCAGCGCCAGCCGCTGGCGCCGCGGTTCGGCGTCGATGCCGCGGGTCAGGGTCAGGTCCAGCTTGATGATGTCCGGCGACAGGTGCAGCAGGTGGCGCAGGCTGGCGAAGCCGGTGCCGGCGTCGTCCAGCGCGATGCGCAGGCCCTGCCGCTGCAGCGCGCCGATATGCTCGGACAGGCGCGGATAGTCCGGCGCCTGCAATTGCTCGGTGATCTCCAGCACCACCCGCGACAGGTCGTGGCCGTGCAGCAGCGCCTCCAGCTGCGGGTGCAGCAGGGTCTGCGCGGAGACGTTGATCGCCAGGTACAGCGGCGCCGGCAGCTGCGGCAGCAACTGCAGCGCCTTGCGCGCCGCGGCCAGCTCCAGTTCCAGCGCCAGCCCGACCCTGCTCGCGTCGTCGAACCAGCGCAATGGCGCCAGGCCGGGATTGGACGGGAACCGCGACAAGGCCTCAACGCCGACGATGCGCTGCGTGGACAGCGCCAGCACCGGCTGGGTCACGATCTGCAGGCGCTCGTTGGCGACCACCTCGCGGATGCGCGTGGCGATCGCCGCCTTCTCGCGGAACGCGTGCTTCTCCGCGTTCTGGCGGCGTGCGATATCGGTCTGTAGCGCGGCGCGGTCCATCGCCAGCGCCAGCGTCGCGCCGACCAGGGTCGCCAGCATTTCCAGCGTGCGCACGTCCTGCGGGGTATAGCTGCAGCGGTACGGCGACATCACCTTCAGTACGCCGATGCCGCGGTCGCCGTAGCGCAGCGGCACCACCAGCATCGAGCGCAGGCCGACCTTGCGGCAGGCGACCAGATTGACCCGCGGGTCTTCTTCCGAATCGTCGCACTGCAGCACCTGGCCGCTGCGCATGCACAGGCCGGACAGGCTGCCGTCGCTGGGCAGGCGCAGGCCCAGGTGTCGTTCGGCGATGCCGCTGGCCGACCAGTACAGCATGTCGTTGCCGTCGCACATTTCCACCACCGCGCCGGTGGAGCGGGTCAGCTCCTGCGCGCGGCGGGTCACCACATCGACCACTTGCAGCGGGTCGCTGCCGGCGGCGGCGATCTCGCCCTGGGCGAGGATGATCCGCGACAGCAGCAGCGCATCCTCGCTCATCGCCGAGGCAACGGGGCCGCGCTCGGCAGCGGTATCGGCGGGGCGCTGGACCCAGTCCGAAATGTCGGGTTCCCTGGTCATGTCGCGATCATGCGCCTATGGTTCGGCGCAGGGCAATCGGAACGCGCCGGGGTTGCGCTAGCGAAGCACGGAACTGCCGTGCGCATCACGCCGCGCCGCCGCATGCCGCGTCGCGGCGCTCAGCCGGTGGCGCCCTTGCGCGGCTTGCCGTACAGGCTGCGCAGTTCGTCCTTGGCCTGTTCCAGCACCTCGCGGCGCTGGGCCGGCAGCTGCTTGCCGGCGCGGTTGATGTAGAAGGTCAGCATCGACATCGCCGAGCGGTAGGGACCGGTGCGGCGCCGCGCGCTCTGGTCGGCGGAGTGCTTGAGCGAACGGGCGATGGACACCGGGTCGTCGCGTTCGAACACGCTGGGCGTGAGGTCCAGCGCATCGCTGCTCTCGTTGACGCGCTGCACCCAGTGGGCGGTGGAAACATTCGAGCTGCTGTGTGCCATTGGTGATGCTCCTTGGCTAGGGAAGTGAAGAGTGGAAGTCGACGCGGAATCGTCATGCCGCCGATGGCGAGCGAATGGGTGGAGCGAAGAAACCATCGTCGTCGGTGCGGACGCTGCCGCGATGCACGCCGATACCGCACACGCGCGTTGCGATGCTGTCGCGCGTGGCGGCCATCGCGGACCACCTGCGTTGCGCAATGCCATCGCGCGCGCAGGCATGCGCCGCGCCTGCGTGGCTGCGCCGGCATCGACGCGGTTGTTCGATCATGCTGCCATGCTGCATGCAAGGCTCCCCGAAGCGAATTTCACGTCCGTTGCGTTGACGCTAGAGGCGCAGGCGTGACGTCATCGACAACATAACCGCGCATCTCGGTGCTCGTGGTAGACAGTGCGCTTTTCACTGAACGATTAACCGAAAAATCCCTTGAAAACAGCTGTGCCGCGCATGCTCGCTTGATCGGGGCTGGTAACGTCACCATCTTGCGCATGCGTCATTGACGCGGTTGTCGCACCGAGGACAATCGAGACATTCCACCTTTCGCGCGCAGTGCATCCGATCGCAATCGCGCGCCGCAGGAGACCGCATGTCGCTCGTGCAAGCACGCTTCCATCCTGCCGTCGCCCGCTGGTTCGAGCGCTGTTTTGCCGCGCCGACGCCGGCGCAGCTGGCCGCATGGCCGGCGATCCAGGACGGTCGGCATACCTTGGTGGCGGCGCCCACCGGCTCCGGCAAGACCCTGACCGCGTTCCTCGCCGCGCTCGATGCGCTGCTGCGTGAAGGCCTGCGCGATGGCGGACTCGCCGATCGCACCCAGGTGCTGTACGTGTCGCCGCTGAAAGCGCTTTCAAACGATATCCAGCTCAATCTCGAGGCGCCGCTGGCCGGCATCCGCGCCGAGCTGGCCGCGCTGGGCCTGCCCGATGTGGAGATCCGCACCGCGGTGCGCACCGGCGACACCCCGCAGCGCGAGCGCGCGCAGGCGCGGCGGCGCCCGCCGCACGTGCTGGTGACCACGCCCGAGTCGCTGTACGTGCTGCTCGGTTCGGTGTCCGGGCGCGACGCGCTGCGCCACGTGCGCACGGTGATCGTCGACGAGATCCACGCGCTGGCCGCGAACAAGCGCGGCAGCCACCTGGCGCTGTCGCTGCAGCGGCTGCAGCAGTTGTGCGCGACGCCGCCGCTGCGCATCGGCCTGTCGGCGACGCAGAAGCCGATCGATGCGGTCGCGCGTTTTCTGGTCGGCAGCGCTGCGGTGCACGCAGGACAACCGGATTGCGCGATCGTCGACATCGGCTACGCGCGCGCCCGCGACCTGGCGCTGGAGCTGCCGCCGACGCCGCTCAGCGTGACCATGTCCAACGACCAGTGGCAGCAGGTGTACGCGCGCCTGGCCGAGCTGGTGCGCGCGCATCGCACCACGCTGGTGTTCGTCAACACCCGGCGCATGGCCGAACGCACCGCGCGGCACCTGGGCGAGCTGCTCGGCAACGAGGTGGTGGCGGCGCACCACGGCAGCCTGGCGCGCGAGGCGCGGCTGCTCGCCGAGCAGCGGCTCAAGGCCGGTCAGTTGCAGGTGCTGGTCGCCACCGCTTCGCTGGAACTGGGCCTGGACATCGGCGACGTGGACCTGGTGTGCCAGCTCGGCTCGCCGCGCTCGATCGCCAGTTTCCTGCAGCGCGCCGGGCGTTCCGGGCATGCCGTCGGCGGCACGCCGAAGGCGCGGCTGTTCCCGCAGTCGCGCGACGATCTGGTCGAATGCGCGGCGCTGCTCGACTGCGTGCGCCGCGGCGAACTGGATGCGCTGCGCATCCTCGACGCGCCGCTGGACGTGCTGGCGCAGCAACTGGTGGCCGAGGTGGCCTGCCAGGAATGGGACGAGGACGCGCTGTACGCGCTGGTGCGCGGCGCCTGGCCGTACGCGACGCTGCCGCGCGAGCGCTTCGACACGGTGCTGCGGATGCTGAGCGAAGGCTTCAGCACGCGGCTCGGCCCGCGCGCCGGCTACCTGCATCGCGACGCGGTGCATCGCCGCGTGCGCGAGCGCCGCGGCGCGCGCATGGCGGCGCTGACCTCCGGCGGCACCATTCCCGAGACCGGCGACTACAGCGTGTTGCTGGAGCCGCAGGCCGAGACCATCGGCACGGTCAACGAAGACTTCGCGGTGGAGAGCCTCAGCGGCGACGTGTTCCAGCTCGGCAACGCCAGCTATCGCATCCTGCGCGTGGAGCCGGGGCGGGTGCGGGTGGAAGACGCGCGCGGCGCGCCGCCGAACATCCCGTTCTGGCTCGGCGAGGCGCCGGGGCGCAGCGACGAACTGTCGGCCGGGGTGTCGCGGCTGCGCGCGCAGCTGGAGCGGTGCCTGGAGCAGGGCGGTGCGGCGCAGGCGTTGGCCTGGCTGCACCAGGAGCTGGCGCTGGACGCCGCCGCCGCGCAGCAACTGGTGGACTATCTGGGCCGCGCCCGCACCGCGCTGGGCGCGCTGCCCACGCAGCGCTGCATCGTGCTGGAGCGCTTCTTCGACGACAGCGGCGGCACCCAGTTGGTGATTCACAGCGTGCATGGCAGCCGCATCAATCGTGCCTGGGGCCTGGCCCTGCGCAAGCGCTTCTGCCGCACCTTCAATTTCGAACTGCAGGCGGCGGCCACCGAGGACGCGATCGTGCTGTCGCTGTCGACCCGGCACAGTTTCGTGCTGGAAGAGGTCGCACGTTACCTGCATGCGTCGTCGGCGCTGGAGGTGCTGGTGCAGGCCTTGCTGGACGCGCCGCTGTTCGGGGTACGCTGGCGCTGGAACGCTACCAACGCGCTGGCCTTGCCGCGCTTCACCGGCGGGCGCAAGGTCGCCCCGCAGCTGCAGCGGATGAAGTCCGAGGATCTGCTCGCCACGGTGTTCCCGGACCAGGTCGCCTGCGCGGAGAACCTGGTCGGCGAGCGCGAGATCCCCGAACACCCGCTGGTCGCGCAGACCCTGCACGACTGCCTGCACGAGGCGATGGACAGCGACGGCTGGCTGCAGCTGCTGCGCGGCATCGAGGACGGCAGCGTGCGGGTGCTGGCGCGCGATCTGGCGGCGCCGTCGCCGCTGGCGGCCGAGGCGATGGACGCGCGGCCGTACGCGTTCCTCGACGATGCGCCGCTGGAAGAGCGCCGCACCCAGGCCGTGCACAGCCGCCGCTACCAGGATCCGGACAGCGCCGACGACCTCGGCCGGCTCGATCCGGACGCGATCGCCGCGGTGCGCGAGGAAGCCTGGCCGCAGCCGCGCAGCCACGACGAGATGCACGAGGCGCTGGTCGCGCTCGGCGTGCTGACCGACAGCGAGGCCGCCGCACACGCGGCCTGGCCGAACTGGCTGGCCGAGCTGGCCGCCGACGCGCGTGCCACCCGCCTGCAGGGCAACAGCGGCGACGGCGTCGCGTTGTGGGTCGCGGCCGAGTCGCTGGCGCTGATCGCGCCGCTGTATCCGCAGGCCGCCGCGCAGCCGCGCATCGCCGTGCCGGAGGGCTACGCGATCGACGACTGGCAACGCGACCACGCGCTGCGCGAACTGCTGCGCTCGCGCCTGGCGGCCCTGGGTCCGGTGACCGCGGCGGCGCTGGCGGCGCCGCTGCAGATGCCGCTGCGCGAGGTGCAGGCGGCGCTGCTGGCATTGCAGCAGGACGGCTACATCCTGCCCGGCCGCTTCACTCCCGAGGCCGGCGACGACGAGTGGTGCGAGCGCCATCTGCTGGCGCGCATCCACCGCTACACGCTGGGCCGGCTGCGCCGCGAGATCGAACCGGTGGCGCCGCGCGACTACGCGCGCTTCCTGTTCCGCTGGCAGCACCTGGATGGCGAAGGCCGCGTCGCCGGCGCGGAGGCGCTGGCCAGCGTGCTGGCGCAACTGGAGGGCTTCGAGGCGCCGGCGGCGCTGTGGGAGGGCGACCTGCTGCCGGCGCGGGTGCGCGACTATGCCCCGGCCTGGCTGGACGAACTGTGCAGCGCCGGACGCACGCTGTGGACGCGCCTGCGCCCGGCAGCGGCTGGCGCGGTCGGTGCGGGCGGCACGGGTTCGCTGCGCAGCACGCCGATCCTGCTGCTGCCGCGGCGCAGCGCCGCGCAGTGGTCGCGCCTGGCGCCGGCGGCGGCCGAGCCGGGCACGCTCGGTTCGCGCGCGCAGAAGGTCGCCGATTACCTCGGGACGCACGGCGCCTCGTTCTTCGACGAGATCGCCGATGCGACGCGGCTGCTGTCCACCGAACTGGAAGAGGCGCTGGCCGAGTTGGTCGGCGCAGGCCGCATCCACTGCGACAGTTACGCCGGCCTGCGCGCGTTGCTGGTGCCGGCATCGAAGCGACCGTCGGCGCTGGCCCGGCGCCGGCGCCGGGTGCCGCTGTACGGCATCCAGGATGCGGGACGCTGGGCGCTGCTGCGCGTTGCTGCGGATGCCGACGACGCCGCGGCGCGGGGCGAGGCGCTCGAGCACCTGGCGCGGACTCTGCTGCGCCGTTACGGCGTGATCTGCTGGCGCCTGCTCGAACGCGAGGCGGCGTGGCTGCCGCCGTGGCGCGAGCTGCTGCGCGTCTATCAGCGCCTGGAGGCGCGCGGCGAGATCCGCGGCGGGCGTTTCATCAGCGGGCTGTCCGGCGAGCAGTTCGCGCTGCCCGAGGCGATCGGCCTGCTGCGCCAGGTGCGGCGGCAGCCGCACGATGGCGCCTGGCTGTGCGTGGCCGCGGCCGATCCGGCCAACCTGCTCGGCAGCGTGCTGCCGGGCAACCGGGTGCCGCGCGTGCCCGGCGCGCGGGTGCTGTATCGCGATGGCGTGCCGGTGGCGACGTGGGTAGCGGAGCGTTTCGAAACGTTGCAGGACCTGAGCGCGGCCGACAGCGCCGTGGCGCGGCAGCGGCTGACAGAGACGGCGACGTCCGGCACACGCGATGCCATCGCCGAAATGCTCGCCAGCCTGCGTTGAATGCGCGGAATACGCGCGGTATCGCGTAACACTAACTCATTCACATAACAACGCGGCGGCGCCGCGGTCGTGCGGTTTTCACGTCTTGTCTACAAATAACTTAGGTGCTCATCCCAGTTGTTCGTCATCTGTGCGCGGGCGAAAAACGGCGCACAGAACAAGTGCGGCATGCGTGTCGAGCCTGGCCCAGGCCTCCTGCTGCGGCGCATGAACACTGCGCGGAAAGGCTCGGCGCGTATTCATCGAAGCAGCGCAAATGTGCGCGTGTGTGCTGAATTCCGCAGTTGTGCGGCCGATTAAAGGCGACTTTCCGGTCTGCCGATAGCCTTCAAGCAACGGGCGACGCAGCGCCGCGCCGATAAAGCATGCCGCATGTGCCGTTGCGATCGTTCCCGATCCACGTGGTGCAACGGGAAGGACATCCGGACGCGTCGCCGTGGCGCGGTCGTTATCAAACAATCGGGGAAGACATCATGTTGGGCAATATGAAAATCGGCGTCAGGCTCACCTGCGCGTTCTTGATCGTGGCGGCCATCGGCGCGTGCATCGGCGCGATCGGCATCCGCAATTCCGGGCGCATCAACGACTACGCCACCGTGCTGTACGAGCGCGAACTGCTCGGCCTGTCCAACATCAAGGAAGCCAACGTCAACCTGATCTATGCCGGCCGCGCGCGTTCCAACCTGCAACTGGCCACCACCCAGGAAGAGCGCGCCAAGCATCTTGCCAGCATCGATAAATACACCGCGAACGTGATCGACTACGTGGCCAAGGCGCGTACCTCGTTCGAGAGTCCCGAGTCCAAGGCCAAGCTGGCGCGCTTCGACGAGGTATGGAAGCAGTACCTGACGCATCGCGCCCAGTTCATCGAAAAAGCGGCGCAGCAACCGCTGCAGCAGCCCAATCCGGAACTTATCGCGCTGTCAGCCACGGTGCGCAGCGCCTCCGACGAACTCGACACGCTGATGAGCGAACTGGCCGCCATCAAGGAAACCCGTGCGGCCGAGGCCAGCGCTGCCACCAACGCCATCCACGTCAGCAGCGCCAGGACGCTGACCGCGATCATCGCCGGCGGCGTATTGCTTGGCATCGGTCTGGGCTTCTTCATCAGCCGCAGCGTCACCAAGCCGATCGGCAAGGCGGTAGATGTCGCTAATGCGCTGGCCGATGGCGATCTGAGCATCCTGATCGAGAGCAGCTCCAAGGACGAGGCCGGGCAGCTGTTGCTGGCGATGCGGCGCATGGTCGAGAAACTGCAGCAGGTGGTCGGCGAGGTCAACGCCAGCGCGCAGACCCTGGCCGGCGCGTCGGAGGAAGTCAGCGCGACCGCGCAGTCGCTGAGCCAGGCGTCGACCGAGCAGGCCGCGGGCGTGGAGGAAACCAGCGCCTCGCTGGAGCAGATGACCGCCTCGATCGGGCAGAACACCGAGAACGCGCGCATCACCGACGGCATGGCCGCGCAGGCCGCCAAGGAAACGGTGGAAGGCGGCGAAGCGGTGGTCGCCACGGTGGCGGCGATGAAGCAGATCGCGCAGAAGATCGGCATCATCGACGACATCGCCTACCAGACCAACCTGCTGGCGCTGAACGCGGCGATCGAAGCGGCGCGTGCCGGCGAGCATGGCAAGGGCTTCGCCGTCGTCGCCGCGGAAGTGCGCAAGCTGGCCGAACGCAGCCAGGTGGCCGCGCAGGAGATCGGCGAGGTCGCCGGTTCCAGCGTGGAGCTGGCGGAGAAGGCCGGGCGCCTGCTGGAGACCATCGTGCCCAGCATCAAGAAGACCTCGGACCTGGTGCAGGAGATCGCCGCGGCGTCGCAGGAGCAGTCCTCCGGCGTGGCGCAGATCAACTCGGCGGTGGTGCAGCTGAGCCAGACCACGCAGCAGAACGCCACCGCGTCCGAGGAACTGGCCGCGACCGCCGAGGAAATGAGTTCGCAGGCCGAGTACCTGCAGCAGTCGATGGCGTTCTTCCGCCTGGGTCACGCCGAGGCGCCGCGTCCGCCGCGCGTCGCCGACAAGCCCAGCGCCAAGGCGATCAGCGGCCGCGTCGAACCCAAGCGTGTGCGCCCGCGCGCGCCGCAGCCGGCCTACGCGATGGCGAGCCCGGACGAATCCCAGTTCGCCAGCTTCTGAGGAGCAGACCATGGGTACGCATCTGGACAACGCCGCGGCCGTGCCGCTGCAGACGCAGGAGGCGCCGTCGCAGTTCCTGACCTTCCAGCTGGAACAGGAACTGTTCGGGCTGAACATCGACGGCATCCACGAGATCATCGAATACCGTGCGCCGACCCCGGTACCGACCATGCCAGCCTGCGTGCGCGGCGTGATCAACCTGCGCGGCGCGGTGGTGCCGGTGGTGGACCTGCAGCTGCGGTTGGGGCGCGCGCCCAGCCGCGTCACCCGGCGCAGCTGCATCGTGATCGTCACCGCCGAGGAAGGCGGCACGATCCAGGCATTCGGCCTGCTGGTCGATGCGGTCAGCGCGGTGCTGGACATCCCGGCGCAGCAGATCGAGGCGGCGCCGTCGTTCGGCAGCGGCATCCGCGACGAGTTGCTGCAGGGCATGGGCAAGCTGGAAGACCGGCTGGTGATCCTGCTGGATCGCGCGCGCCTGCTGCGCGTGGACGATATCGCCGACGTGGCGTTGCCGGCCGCCGCCTGAGGCGGCGCAACTGCGCCACTGCACCGGCGCGGTGGCTGGGCGACGCGGCGTGGCGGCGTGTACCCGGTGCCTGCGCAACGCAGGCGCTGCGGCCGCGGGCACCGCAGCTGGTGCTGCGCAGGCCAGAAGCGGCATCGTCCGAATCGACAGGCGGCTGCCGTGATATGCGCATCACGGCCGCCTCGCTAGTGTCTGCGCGACAGGGCATCCGCCCGCCATCGCGAGATCCGGACCATGGCAGACAACGACAAGCAGCCCGACGCGCAGCAGGGCATCCAGGACGGTCGGCAGGACCGCGCGCAGGACGAGGTGGCCAAGCAGCGCCCCGGACTGGAGGACCAGAAGTTGCGCGAAGCGCACGAGCGCGGACCCAAGTCCGGCGACGGCCAGAAGACCGGCTGAGCCGCGTTTCGCGCACCGCCATCGGCGCGGCCCGCGAGGCGGCCACGGCGTGCCGCCAGCGCGCAGACACAAAAAAGCCCCGGAGGCGACTCCGAGGCTTTTCGTCTGAACAAGTGGTGGAGCGGAAGGGGATCGAACCCTCGACCTTCGCATTGCGAACGCGACGCTCTCCCAGCTGAGCTACCGCCCCACATCAGACGCATAGTCTAACTGGCCCGGGGCATGCGTGCCAAGAGGGGCGATGCGAGGCGCCGGCGCGGCGCCTTCGCATCGCTGCCGGTCGGCCGCGGTTGGGGCTGCCGCCGAACGCGGAAATGAGGCGCCGTATCCGGGCAGCCGCCGGGCAGAGCCGATATAATCGTGAGCCGAAATCCTCGCCAGACGATTTCGTCGTTCCGGATGAAATATTCCGTCCGTTCCAAATCTTTTATCCACGGGTCTTTGAAAAATGACGGAAGTTCGCAACTTGCAGCAGATCGCAGAAGCCAAGGCCAAACTGCACGAAGAGATTCGCAAGCTGGAAGAGCAGGAGAAGCAGGCGCGCGAAGGCGAGACCAGCGCCGCGCACGCCAACATCCTGTCGCTGCTCGAGCAGTTCGCCGAGTTCTTCAGCGCCAAGCAGCGCAACGAGATCGCGGCCTACGTGACCAGCGCCGCGCCGAAGGTGGCCAGCGCCAAGTCCGCCGGCGGCCGCAGCGAGGTCAAGCCGAAGTACCAGCTGCCGCACACCGGCGAGACCTGGTCCGGCCGCGGCCGCACGCCGAAGGCGTTCGCCGCATGGGAAGGGACCGCCGCCTACAACGAATGGAAGGCGCGCCATCCGGATCTGAAGTTCCCGCTGGTCAAATACTGATCGGTCGAAAAAGGCCAGGCTTCCTGGCCTTTTTTATGCACGCTGGTTTTATGCGGCCTTGGCGTCGCCCGCGTTTTGCCGCGGATACACCGTGGCGGAGAAGCGTTCGATGAAGGGAATGCGCCTGGATTGACCGAGGGCCGGGCGGCGGCATGGTCGTCGCTGTGACCCTTGCGCCGCTGTTCGCGGGCGACAGATCCCTGTAGGAGCGGCTTCAGCCGCGACAGACGTTATCGGTAACGCCCGTCGCGGCTGAAGCCGCTCCTACAAATACCAAATACCCTCGAATCCCTCAGCCCGCGTTGCCGAGCAGCGGCTGCAGCGTCGCTTCCAGTTCGCGCCGGCGCCAGCCGGCCAGCGGCTGCGGCCATTGGCCGCTTTCCAGCAGGGCTTCCAGGTGCTTGCGCGAGGCGAGCAGGCCGTCGGGCAGGCCGAGTTCGGCGCTGCGGGCGGATACCGCGTCCTGCAGCCGCTTCAAGGCCGCCTTGTTGTCGTCGCTGGAGGCCAGCGCCAGCGGCGCGTCCGCCTCGTCGGGCAGCGGCGTGGTCAGCGCCTGCCACAGCGCGTCGCCGAGCTTGCGCGGCGCCTTGGGGTGCTTGTCCAGCAGCGCCTGCAGCTCCTGGCGGTCGGCCGGCGGGAAGCGCGCCAGGGTGGCGGCCAGTTCGTTGTCCAGGATCCAGCTGCGCGGCTTGTCGCTGTGCCGCGCCTGCACGTCGCGCCAGCGCAGCAGGCGCAGCAGGCGCTGCTGCGAGGGCCGGTCCATGAACTGCGCCGAGCGCATGCCCAGGTGCGGCCAGCGCTCGCCTTCGTCGTGCTCCACGGTGCCGAGCAGGCGCTCGCCGTCCTCGTGCAGCCAGGCGCTGCGGTCCAGCGTCTGCAGCCGCTGCTGCAAGGCGTCGTGGATCGCGAACAGGTGGCGCACGTCGTCGGCGGCGTAGTCCAGCTGTGCCGGCGACAGCGGGCGGCGCAGCCAGTCCGAGCGGGTTTCGCCCTTGGCCAGGTGCACGCCGGTGATCTCCAGCACCAGCTTCTGGTAGCCCATGCCGGCGCCGATGCCGGCCAGGCCGGCGCCGATCTGGGTGTCGAACAGGGGCCGCGGCAGCGCGCCGCAGGCGCACTTGAACGCGACCAGGTCTTCGCTGGCGCTGTGCATGACCTTGAGGATGGACGGGTCCGACAGCCATGGCGCCAGCGCCTGCGGCATGCCGGGAATCAGCGGGTCGATCAGCAGGATCTCGTCGGCCACCGCCATCTGCACCAGCGCCAGTTGCGGCCAGTAGGTGCGTTCGCGAACGAATTCGGTATCCAGGCCGATCCTGGCCGGGCGCTGCGCCAGCCGTTCGGCCAGCTCGGCGGGTTGCTTGATCCAATAGGGCACGTGGTTTCCGTCGAATGCAGGGTTTGCTCAGGCAGGCGAGAATAGCCTAACGTCGGCCCGCCGGCCGCACGGACGGGGTGGCGCGGATGCCATCGGGAGGCCAATGTCGTTGGGAGGAAGCGTGCGTACGAGCGGCCCTGTGATCGCCTGGACCCTGCTGGTCGCGCTGGCGTGCGGCTGCAGCGGGCCGGCGCCCGCGCCACCGGCGCAGCCCACCAAGCCGGCGCCCGCCAGGCCGGCGCAGGCGGCGGCAGCGGCGGCCGGCAAGCCGGTGCAGGCGCCCAGCGTCACCATCGGCGGCGAGGATGCCGCCGAGACGGTGGCGCGCTGGCAGCCGCCGCTGCCGACGCTCGAGCGCGCGCAACTGGCGCAGGCGCGCCGCGACGCCGCGCGCGCGCTGGCCGAGGATCGCCTGTTCGAGGACGCGCAGTCGGCGATCCCGCTGTACCTGGCGATCCGCGCGCTGGCGCCGCAGGACCCGGTCGCGCGCGACGGCCTGCGCAAGGCGCGGCGCCGGCTGCTGCAACTCGGCGGCGACCTGCTGCGCGTATCGGAGCAGCAGGAGCAGGCGCTCGAGCGCGCCGATCGCATCGCGATGGTGGCGCTGTCGCTGGATGCCGACGATCCGGCGGTGCGGCGCCTGCAGCAGCGGGTGGAGACCGCGCAGCGGGTGCTGGCCTATAACCGCGCCGGCGAAGACGATCTGCGCGCCGGCCGGCTCGGCGAGGACGGCAACGGCGCGCTCGCCAACTTCCGCGAAGCGCTGCAGTTGGACGCGGACGATGCGCGTGCGCGGCAAGGCGTGGCGGCGGTGGAGAGCGCGCTGATCCGGCGCGCCGAGGCGGCCGCGACGGTGTCCGATTTCGCCGCCGCCGGCAGCTGGCTGGCGCGCGCGGCGCGGATCCGCGACGCCGCCGCCACCGTGCGCGACGCGCGTGCGCGGGTGGAAGGCGTGCGCACCGCGCGCATCGCCGCGCTGCGCGACGCCGGCCTGCGCGACCTGGCCACGCCGGCCGGACTGAAGGCGGCGCGCGAGAAACTGGGCGAGGTGCTGCGCATCGCCGATCCGGGCGATCCGGTGGCGGCGATGCTGCGCGAGCGCATCGACCTGGCCACCCACTACGGCAGCTTCCGCCCCGGCCAGGTGTTCACCGACGGCATGAGCAACGGCGAGCGCGGGCCGCAGATGATCGTGGTGCCGCACGGCGGCTTCCGCATGGGCGCCAGCGCGACCGAGCCGGGCGCGATGCCGGCCGAGCAGCCGCTGCACTACGTGCGCTTCGACCGCGGTTTCGCGATGTCGATCACCGAGGTCACCGTGGCCGAGTTCCGCCGCTTCGTCGAGGTCAGCGGCGCGCGGCCGCGGGCGACCCGGCGCGGGCATTCGATCGTCTACGACGAGCGCAGCGGCAACTTCGTGCGCCGCAGCGGCACCGACTGGCAGTCCGGCTACAACGGCGCGCGCGCCGCGCCGAACAGCCCGGTGATGCACGTCAGCGTGCGCGATGCCGAGGCCTACGCGGCGTGGCTGTCGCAGCAGACCGGGCGCCACTACCGGCTGCCCAGCGAAGCCGAGTTCGAATACGCGCTGCGCGCCGGCGGCCGCGGCCGCTATCCGTGGGGCAACGCCGGCACGCCGCCGCGCGGCGCCGGCAACTTCACCGGCGGCGGCGACGTCTCGCCCAGCGGCCGGCACTGGAACAACGCCTTCGTCGGCTATGCCGACGGCTTCTGGGGGCCGGCGCCGGTCGCCAGCTTCAAGGCCAATGCCTGGGGCCTGCACGACATGGGCGGCAACCTCAGCGAGTGGGTCGCCGATTGCTGGCATTCCAGCTACCGCCGCGCGCCGGCCGACGGCGCCGCCTGGTACAACCCCGGTTGCCGCTCGCGGGTGGTGCGCGGCGGCAACTGGGCCAACGCGCCGGAGCAGACCCGTGCCGCCTGGCGGTTGATGCAGGACTCCGACACCACCAGCGCCAGGGTCGGTTTTCGCCTGGTGCGCGGAATTTGACGCGGCCGCGCACCGCACGTCGTTACAGTGCGCGGCATAGGCAGGCGCCGTCGCCGCCCACCAGCCAGCAAGGGGATTGGACATGAGCAACGTCTTCGGCCGCCAGGGCGGGGAACAGGGCGGAGGCCGTCGCGGGCCGCTGGGCGGGGTGCGCTGGCTGGTGCTGCTGGGTTTCGCCGTGTACGCGGGCTTCTATTGGTTCTCCAATCGCAGCGAGGATCCGTACACCGGCGAGAAGGTGCTGATCGACAATGCGCTTGGGGTCGAGGACGAGAAGGCGCTGGGCCTGCAGGCCTACCAGGAGATCCTGGCGCAGGAACATCCGGTCGATCCGCAATCGCAGGTGGCGCAGCAGGTGCGCGCGATCGCGCAGCGGCTGATCGCCAAGGTCGACGTGGTCGAGGACGCGCTGGCCGCCGAGCACGGCATGCAGGCCAAGCACTATGCGCGCGGCTTCGACTGGGACGTCAACGTGATCGAGTCCGAGCAGGCCAATGCGTTCTGCCTGCCCGGCGGCAAGATGGCGGTCTACACCGGGCTGTTGCCGGTGGCCAAAAATGCCGATGCGATGGCGGTGGTGATGGGCCACGAGATCGCGCATGCGCTGCTGCGCCACGGTGCGCAACGCATGGCGCAGCAGAAGCTGACCCAGATCGGGCAGATGGCCGGCGCGGCCAGCGGCATGGACCCGCAACAGCAACAGATGGCGATGGCGGCGATGGGCTACGGCTACCTGCTGCCGTACGCGCGCAGCCACGAGACCCAGGCCGACGAGGTCGGGCTGATGCTGGCCGCCGCGGCCTGCTTCGATCCGCAGGAGGCGGTGCCGCTGTGGGAACGGATGAGCGCCAGCAGCGGCGGCCAGGCGCCGCCCGAGTTCTCGTCCACGCACCCGAATCCGGGCACGCGGATCCAGAACCTGCAGGCGCTGATGCCCAAGGCGATGGAGTACCGGCAGCGCTTCTGCGAATCGGCGAAGACGGCGCAGCGTTGAACGTAGCGGCAGGCGCGGGCGACTGAGCCGGCGCCTGCGGCTGCGCATGTCGGGGCGTGCGCAGCCTGCGCGCGCCTGCGCTCAGCGCGTGGACACCTGCGCTGCCGCCGCTGCGGCCGCGTCTGCCGCATCCACCGCATTCGCCACTTGTGGCGCGGCCAGGCGCTGACCGACCGCCAGCAGTTCGAAGAACTCGCGCCGGTCGCCGCTGCGGTCCTCGCCGGTCGCTGCGCGCGCCGCGTTGGCCACCTGCGCCCAGTCCCAGCCATCGATGTGGGCGCCGCCGCGCAGCAGGTCGGCGCAGGCGGCGACCGCGGCGGCGAAACGCAGATCCGCGCTTGGCTGCGCCGTCGCCGCGGCGGTCGCGATCGTGCTCTGCAACAGGCGGCTGCGCTCCTGCCCCGGCAGCTTGTAGCGCAGCCGCAACTGCGCCAGTTCGCCGGCGTGCAGCGGCGTCTGCGCCGCCGGCGCCGGTGCGGCATAGCGCAAGGCCGGCAGGCGCTGCGGCGCGCTGCCCACCGGGGTGATCTCGTACAGCGCGGTGACGCTGTGGCCGGCGCCGATCTCGCCGGCATCGACCTTGTCGTTGGCGAAATCCTCGCGCGCCAGCAACCGGTTCTCGTAGCCGATCAGGCGGTATTCTGCGACCTGCGCCGGATTGAACTCGACCTGGATCTTGACGTCGCGGGCGATGGTCAGCAGCGTGGCCTGCATCTGCTGCACCAGCACCTTGTGCGCCTCGCGCGCCGAATCGATGTAGGCGTGGTTGCCGTCGCCGACGTCGGCCAGGCGTTCGGCCATCGCGTCGTTGTAGGTGCCGCGGCCGAAGCCGAGCGTGCTCAGTGCCACGCCGCTGCGGCGCTGGTCGGCGACCAGGGTCTCCAGCGCGCCGCGGTCGACCGTGCCGACGTTGAAGTCGCCGTCGGTGGCCAGGATCACCCGGTTGCTGCCGCCGGCGACGAAACTCTTGCGCGCGGTCGCATAGGCCAGGCGGATGCCGTCGCCGCCGTTGGTGCTGCCACCGGCCTGCAGCCGTTGCAGCGCGGCGAGGATCTCGGCATGGCGGTCGCCGGGCGTCGGCGGCAGCACCAGTCCGGCCGCGCCGGCGTAGACCACGATCGAGACGCGGTCCTGCGCGCGCAGTTGCGGCACCAGCATGGCGAAGGCCTGCTTGAGCAAGGGCAGCTTGTCCGCGCTTTCCATCGAGCCGGAGGTGTCGATCAGGAACACCAGGTTCGCCGGCGGCAATGCCTGGCGCGGGACGTCGTAGCCCTTGATGCCGATCATCAGCAGTTGCCGCTGCGGATTCCACGGCGCGGGCGCCAGTTCGGTGGATACCCGGAACGGCGTGTCGCGGTCGCGCGGGGCCGGGTGCGCGTAGTCGAAGTAGTTGATGAATTCCTCGGCGCGCACCGCATCGGCGGGCGGGCGCTGGCCATCGCGCAGCATGCGCCGCACGTTGGCGTAGCTGCCGGTGTCCACGTCGATCGAAAAGGTGGACAGCGGCTGTTCGCGCGCGCTGTGCACTGGGTTGTCGGTTGGATGTTCGTAGCGTTCGCGGTCCAGCGGCGGCATAGGCATGTAGACGTCGATGCCGGTATTGCCGGCCACCGACGGCGCGACCGACGCTGCGGCCTGCGCCGGCGGCGCGGGTGGGGATGGCGGGGCCAGCATCCGCGGCGGCGCGGGCTCGGCCAGGCGTTCGCTCGGGATGTAGGCCTCGGGCACGGCGGCGGCATCGATCGCCGCCGGCGCGCGTGCGGCGACGCGATCGTCGCTGGTGGTGCTGCAGCCTGCCAGCAGCGCGGCGAGGATCAGGGACGGCAGGACGGTGCGGTGCGGGCGTAGTTGCATGGTGGGCGCTCGGTGTGGGTCCGAGGCTGCAAACGCGCGATCGCCGGCAACGGGGTTGGGCCCCCGCCGCGGCTTCGGTCCGCCAGCTGCCTTGTGGCTGAACGCGCTGCGCGCACGCACGCGGCACGGCATGGCGCGGGTGCATCATTCGCGCATCGCCACCGGAGCATTCGCCATGAAACGCCTCTTGCTGTCACTGCTCGGACTGGCCGCGCTGGCCGGCTGCGCCACCAACCGGATCAGCGACGACGAGCGCCTGGCGCTGTACCGCGCCCATGCCGCCGCGCCGGTGCGCGACTTCCAGTACTACAACCGGATCAGCGGCTGGACCGCGCTCGGCGACAGCGCGCTGGCGGTGTGGACGCGGCCCAACCAGGCCTATCTGCTGGAGCTGAGCGGCCGCTGCCCCGATCTGGACTTTGCGCCGACGATCGCCATTACCCACTTCAGCGACCGGGTGTCGGCGCGTTTCGACGACGTGCTGGTGATCGGCGGCAGCCCGGGCGCGATCCGCCTGCCGTGCCGCATCCAGAGCATTCGCCCGCTCGACGTGAAAGCGCTGCGTACCTCGGAAAAGGAGTTGCGCGAGGCCAAGGTGCAGGAGCGGGCGCAGCAGCCGGCGCCGGCGCAGTAGCGTCGGCGTCAGGCGGGTTGCGGTCGGTGTGGAAGCGGGCGGGCGCAGCGTGTAGGAGTGGCTGCGGCGGCGGCTGCGGCGGACTTTGCGGATGGGTTCTGTCGCGGCTGAAGCCGCTCCTACAGGGGGCGTGGCTTGCCTGGGCTCAGGATTCCTGTTCGGGTTCCACGTAGCCTTCGGGCTTGGGCGCGCCGCCCTGGAACAGGAATTTCTCCAGTTCCGCCTCCAGGAATGCGCGGTGCTTGGGATCGCGCGGCGACAGCCGGTTCTCGTTGATCAGCATGGTCTGGTGTGCCAGCCATGCCTGCCAGCCGGCCTTGCCGATCTGCGCGAACACGCGCTGGCCGATCTCGCCGGGATACGGCACGTAGTCGAGCCCTTCGGCGTCGCGTTGCTGGTACTGGCAGAAGACGGTGCGGGACATGGCGGTTCCTGGTGGCGCGGTGGGCGACGATCAGAGGCCGTCGAGCAGTTTGCGGATCGGGGCGGGCAGGCCGAGTGCGGACAGGTCGGCACGCGCGACCCAGCGCAGGTCGTCATTGTCGCGTACCGCGTCGCGCAAGGCGACCTTGCGCAGGCGCAGCGGCTGCAGGTGCAGGCGGTAGTGGCTGAAGGTGTGCACGATCGGCGGCATCGGCTCGGCATCGTCGAAGCCGCGGCCGCGTCCGCGGATCTCGCGTTCGAACCAGGCGCGCAACTCGCTCTCGCTCTCGGCCTGCGGCAGCGTCCACAGCGAGGCCCAGATGCCGCTCGGCGGGCGCCGCTGCAGCAGCAGCTCGCCGGCGGCGTTCTCCAGCAGCAGCGCCAGCGCTTCGCGTTCGGGCAGGGTCTTGCCCGGTTTCGGTGTGGGCAATGCCTCGACCAGGCCGTCGCGGCGCGCCACGCAGTCGTCCTGCAGCGGGCACAGCACGCAGGCCGGGTTGGCGCGGGTGCACAGGGTGGCGCCGAAATCCATCTGCGCCTGGGTGTAGTCGGCCATGCGCCCGTCGGCGACCGCGGCCACGTGCGCCTGCGCGATCGCCCACAGCGGTTTCTCCACCGCCGGCAGGCCCGGATAGCCGGCGATGCCGTGGTAGCGGGTCAGCACGCGCTTGACGTTGCCGTCCAGGATCGGGAAGCGGTCGTTCCAGGCCTGGCTCAGGATCGCGCCGGCGGTGCTGCGGCCGATCCCGGGCAGCGCGTGCAGCGCATCGAAATCGCGCGGCAGTTCGCCATCGTGCAGCTCCACGCAGCGCTTGGCGGCGGCATGCAGGTTGCGCGCGCGGGCGTAGTAGCCCAGCCCGGCCCACTGCGCCATCACCGCGTCGGTGCCGGCTGCGGCCAGGTCCGGCAGGGTCGGGAAGTGCTGCAGGAAGCGCAGGAAATACGGGATCACCACCGCGACCTGGGTCTGCTGCAGCATGATTTCCGACAGCCATACGCGATACGGGCTGCGCGGATGCTGCCAGGGCAGGTCGTGGCGGCCGCTGCGGTCGAACCAGGCGAGCAGGCGGGGGGCGAAGGTGTCTGGGGGCTGGCGCATGCTGGCTTTGTCTTTCCTTCTCCCCTCGGGAGAAGGTGCCCCGAAGGGGCGGATGAGGGTACGGGCGAAGCCCAGTGCGGTTCGGACAGCGCAAGTGCCTGCGCAGCGGACTTCGCCGTACCCTCACCCCAACCCCTCTCCCGACGGGAGAGGGGCTTTGGGTCAGGCGCCCAGCGCTTCCGGCAGCAGGGCGTCGACGAAGGCTTCGGCGTCGAACACGCGCAGGTCTTCCGGGCGCTCGCCGATGCCGGCGAAGCGGATCGGGATGCCGAACTCGCGCGCCAGCGCGAACACCACGCCGCCCTTGGCGGTGCCGTCGAGCTTGGTCACCACCAGCCCGGTGACGCCGACCGCGGCGTGGAACTGGCGCAGCTGCGACAGCGCGTTCTGGCCGGTGGTGCCGTCGATGACCATCAGCACTTCGTGCGGCGCGGCCGGGTCGAGCTTGCCGAGCACGCGGCGGATCTTGCCCAGCTCGTTCATCAGCCCGGTCTGGGTGTGCAGGCGCCCGGCGGTATCGGCGATCAACACCTCGGTACCGCGCGCCTTGCCGGCCTGCAGCGCGTCGAACGCGACCGAGGCGGCGTCGGCGTTCTGGCCCTGCGCGATCACGGTGACGCCGTTGCGATCGCCCCAGGCCTGCAGCTGCGCCACCGCGGCGGCGCGGAAGGTGTCGCCGGCGGCCAGCATCAGGCTGTGCCCGTCGTCCTTGAAACGCTTGGCCAGCTTGCCGATGGTGGTGGTCTTGCCGACGCCGTTGACGCCGACGGTGAGCACCACGAACGGCTTGGCAGTGCGGTCGATCTGCAGCGGTTTGGCGACCGGCAGCAGGATCGCGATCAGGTCGGCGCGCAGCGCGCGCAGCAGCGCCTGCGCATCGACGAATTCGCGCGCCTTCATGCGCTTGCGCAGGTTCTCGATCAGCGCGGTGGTGGCCGGCACGCCGACGTCGGCGGTGATCAGCGCGGTCTCGATCTCGTCGAGCAGGTCGTCGTCGAGCTTGGGATTGCGCGAGAACAGGCCGCCGAAGCTGCGTGCGATGGCGCTGTTGCGCAGGCGTTCGCGCCAGCCCGGCTTGCCGGCAGGTGCGGCCGGCGCGGCGTCGCTGCGCTGCAGGTCGTCGCCTGCGGCGAGCGCGCTCGCCGGCGCCGGCGTGGGCATGGGCGCGCTGGGCGTCGCCGCGGCGGGAACGGCCGGGGCGGGAACGCGCGCTTCCGCTGGCGCGGTCGGCGCCTGTGGCGGCAGCGGCGTTGCGCCGGGGGGCGGCACGGCGATCGGGGCAGGCGGCAGCGGTGCGGCGTCGGCGCTCGGACGGCCGCTGTCGCGCGCCACTGGCGCTGCGGCTGGCGCCGCGTGCGGCGGTGCCTGTTCAGCGACAGGCGCTGCAACGGCGGCGGGCTCGGCGGCAGGCGCTGCGCCGGCCGGCTTGGGGAAGGCGGCGGCCAGTTCCTCGATGCTGTAGCGCTGGGTGCTGCGGCTATCGCCAGCGTGGTCCTGGGGCTTGTTGCGACGGAATAGGCTGACCATGGATAACGCGTGTACCGGAAACCGGGAATGCTACCACTAGCGCCTGTTAGGCCCCTGTGGGGCCGGGATTGGGGATTGGGGATGCGGGATTCGCAACAGCGGCATTTTTGCCTCCTGCAGATGCAGCGCCCTCACGAATCCCCAATCCCGAATCCCCAATCCCGGCCTCTCAGAGCTTGCCCTTCATCGAGCGGTAGTCGCGCGGGGTCATGCCGACGGTGGCCTTGAACTGGCGCGCGAACGCGCTCTGGTCGGCGAAGCCGCAGGCCTGGCCGATGCTGGCGATGCTGTCCTCGCCGTGCAGCAGGCGCATCGCCGCTTCGATGCGCATCTTGGTCAGCAGCTGTTGCGGGGTCAGCTGGAACACGCGGCGGAAATGCCGTTCCAGCTGCGCCACCGACAGTTCTGCCAGGTCGGCCAGGGTCTGCACGCGCAGGTTGTCGCCGTAGTGGGTCTGCATGTGCTCCATCGCGCGGCTGATGCGTTCGTAGGCCGAATGGCGGCTGTCGGGCTGGCCCAGGTCGCGGGAGATGCCGACCACGCCGATCACTTCGTTCTGCTCGCACAGCGGGCGCTTGAAGGTCAGGCACCAGCCCGGGGTGCGGTTCGGGAACAGGTGCACTTCCAGCTGGTTCTCGATCATTTCGCCGCACAGCACGCGCCGGTCCTGCATCAGGTAGCTGCCGCCCAGCGGCAGCGGGAACACTTCCAGCGCCGATTTGCCGATCAGGTCGGCCCGGTACTTCTTGCCCAGGCGCCGCACCAGGGTCAGGTTGACGTGGGTGTAGCGGCCGTCGCGGTCCTTGACGAAGAACACCACGTCCGGCAGCGCATCGAACAGCGTCTGCATCTCCAATGCGGAAATCAAAGTATCCATCTGCACTCACCGGGCGGTTGTAGGCTGCGGCGGCAGGCAAGCCGCGGCATGCCCACCCCTGAGGACCGATCCTAGCCTAAACCGGGCCTGCGGGGACGCCGGGGTTGTGCGAATTTCCGCATTTATGACAAGCAAACGCTGCTAGCCGCCGGCGGCCCGGAATGTGAGCATGGACCTATGCATACACTCGATGTGATCGACTCGCATACCGGCGGCGAACCGACCCGTGTCGTCGTCGCCGGCTTCCCGGACCTGGGCACCGGCCCGCTGGCGCAACGGCGCGATCTGTTCCGCGATCGCTTCGATCGCTGGCGCAGCGCCATCGCCTGCGAACCGCGCGGCTCGGACACCATGGTCGGCGCGCTGCTGCTGCCGCCGATCGCGGCCGACGCCTGCGCCGCGGTGATCTTCTTCAACAACGTCGGCTACCTGGGCATGTGCGGCCACGGCACCATCGGCCTGGTGCGCACGCTGGCCGAGCTGGGCCGGCTGGCGCCGGGCACGCACCGCATCGAAACCCCGGTGGGCACGGTGGGAGTGGAGCTGCACGGCGACGGCCGGGTTTCGGTGGACAACGTGGAAAGCTACCGCCACGCCGCCGGCATCGAGGTGCAGGTGCCCGGCTACGGCCGCGTGCGCGGCGACGTGGCCTGGGGCGGCAACTGGTTCTTCATCACCGAGCAGACGCCGTGCGCGCTGGAGCTGCGCAACCAGCGCGCGCTGACCGCGTACACCGAGGCGCTGCGGCTGGCGCTGGAGGCGGCCGGCATCCGCGGCGCCGACGACGGCGAGATCGACCATATCGAGATCAACGGCCCGGCGCCGGACACCGGCGCCGACGCGCGCAACTTCGTGCTGTGCCCGGGCCTGGCCTACGACCGTTCGCCGTGCGGCACCGGCACCAGCGCCAAGCTGGCGTGCCTGGCCGCCGACGGCAAGCTGGCCGCCGGCCAGGTGTGGCGCCAGGAGGGCATCCTCGGCAGCCTGTTCGAAGGCAGCTACGTGCCCGGCACCCGCGGCGTGCTGCCGCGGATCACCGGGCAGGCGCACATCACTGCCCGCGCGCAGCTGCTGATCGATGCGCAGGATCCGTTCGCCTGGGGCATCGGCGCCGGATGAGCGGTTTCGACCTGATCGTCGTCGGCGCCGGCATCGTCGGCGCGGCCTGCGCCAATGCGGCCGCCGCCGCCGGGCTGCGGGTGGCGATCGTCGAGTCGGGCACGATCGGCGGCGGTTCCACCGCCGCGGCGATGGGTCATCTGGTGGCGATGGACGACGATCCGGCGGAACTGGCGCTGTCGTCCTATTCGCTGCGCCTGTGGGAAGAATTCGCGCAGTTGCCGGCGGCCGAGTTCAGCCGCTGCGGCACGCTGTGGGTGGCGCGGCAGGCGCGCGAGCTGGAGGCGATCCCGGCCAAGATCCAGCGCCTGGCCGCGGCCGGCGTGCATGCCGAGGCGATCGATGCCGAGACGCTGTACCGGCTGGAGCCGGCGCTGGCGCCGGGGCTGGCCGGCGGCATGCGCGTGGCCGCCGAAGCGGTGGTGTATCCGCCGCGGATGGCGCGGCATCTGGTCGAGCGTGCGCTCGCCGCCGGTGCGCAGCTGTTCGCCGGGCGCCGCGCGCTGGCGCTGGCTACCGGCGGACTGCGCCTGGACGACGGCAGTACCCTCAGCGGCCCGGTGCTGGTCGCCACCGGCTGCGCGTTGCCGGAGTTGCTGCCGGAGCTGCCGATGCGCGCGCGCAAGGGCCAGCTGGTCATCACCGACCGCTATCCGGGCTTCGTCGGCCACCAATTGCTGGAGCTGGGCTATGCCGACAGCGCGCACGGCAGCGACGGCAGCAGCGTGGCATTCAACGTGCAGCCGCGGCCGACCGGGCAGATCCTGATCGGTTCCTCGCGCGAATTCGATGCCAGCGACCGCAGCGTGTCGATGCCGATGCTGCAACGCATGCTCGAGCGCGCGTTCGCGTTCCTGCCGGCGTTGCGCCAGCTGCAGGCGATCCGGGTGTGGACCGGGCTGCGTCCGGCCACGCCCGACGGCCGTCCCTACCTGGGTGCGGTGCCCGAGCGTGCCGACGTGTGGGTCGCGGCCGGCCACGAAGGGCTGGGCGTGACCACCGCGCTGGGCAGCGCGCGGCTGTTGCTGGATCTGATTTTGCAGCGCACTCCCGTGCTGGACCCGGCGCCGTTCGCGCCGGCGCGGGCGCTGTCGTGAGCGCGCCGATGCTGCGCCTGCAGATCAACGGTCAGGCCGTCGAGGTACTGGACGGCAGCAGCGTGGCCGCGGCGGTGGCGCAGGTCGCGGTGCATTTCCGCCGCTCGCGCAACGGCCAGCCGCGCGCGCCGCTGTGCGGCATGGGCGTGTGCAGCGAATGCCGGGTGCGCATCGACGGCCTCGGCCAGTTGCGCGCCTGCATCACTCCGGTCCGCGACGGCATGCAGGTGTGGACCGATGGCTGAGCCGCGCGCGCTGCAGTACGACGTGGTCGTGGCCGGTGCCGGTCCGGCCGGACTGGCGGCGGCGCTGGCCGCCGCCGGGCATGGCCGGCGCGTGGCGCTGGTCGATCTGCAGGCGCGCGCCGGCGGCCAGATCTGGCGGCACGACGTGGCCCATGCGCCGCCGAAGCTGGCCGCGCGGGTGCTGGCGCAGCTGGCGGCGAGCAAGATCGAATTTCTGTCGCAGACGCAGTTGCTGATGGCGCAGGACCGGCAGCTGCTGGCCGATGGCCCGCAGGGCGCGCGCTGGATCGGCTACGACGCGCTGGTGCTGGCCACCGGCGCGCGCGAATTGCTGCTGCCGTTCCCCGGCTGGACCTTGCCTGGCGTCACCGGCGCCGGCGGCGCGCAGGCGCTGGCCAAGCAGGGCTGGCCGCTGTCCGGCAAGCGCGTGCTGGTTGCCGGCAGCGGTCCGCTGCTGCTGGCCAGCGCGGCGACGCTGCGCCGCCACGGCGCGCAGGTGCTGGGCATCGTCGAACAGGCGCCGCTGCGCGCGCTGGCCGGTTTCGCCGCGCAGCTGCCGTGGCGCTGGCCGGACAAGGCGCTGCAGGCGCTGAGCCTGCGCGCGCAGCTGGCCGGCGTGCGCTATCACAGCGGCAGCGTGGTGCTGGCGGCGCACGGCGACAGCCAGCTGCGGTCGGTGGAGATCGACGGCCCGCGCGGCCGCCGCCGCCTCGAGTGCGACCAGCTGGCGGTCGGCTACGGACTGGTGCCGAACGTGGAACTGGCGCAACTGCTCGGCTGCCGCCTGGCGCGCAGCGGCGCGCATCCGTGCGTGGCGGTGGACGCGCAGTTGCGTACCAGCGTCGCAGGCGTGTACGCCGCCGGCGAGGCGCTGGGCATCGGCGGGCGCGATTGCGCGCGCGTCGAAGGCGCCATCGCCGGGCACCTGGCAGCGGGGCAGGCGGCCGCGGCGCAGGCATTGCAGCCGCAGCGGCGGCGCGCGCGCGCGTTCGCCGCGTTGCTGCAGCGCCAGTTCGCGCTGGACCCGCGCATCCACACGCTGGCCGCGGCGGACACGCTGGTGTGCCGCTGCGAGGACGTGCCGCTGTCGGCGCTGCGCGGCCATGCCGACCTGCGCGACGCCAAGCTGGTCTCGCGCTGCGGCATGGGCGCCTGCCAGGGCCGCATCTGCGGCAGTGCGCTGACCGAGTTGGGGCTGGCGCCGCGGCACGACGATTTTTCCGACGACGGCCGCCGGCCGCCGCTGTTCCCGGTGCGCCTGGACGCGCTCGCCCAATCGCTTCCCGATCCGCTTCTTCCCGAACCTCCACTCACAACCCTCGACAAGGTGTAATCCCATGAGCAAGGCTTCTTTCTGGTACGGCGTGCTGCCGGCCATCACCACTCCGTTCAACGCCGACGGCAGCATCGACCACGCGTTCCTGGCCAAGCATGCGCAGGTCATGGTCGACGCCGGCTGCACCGCGATCGTGCCGCTGGGCTCGCTCGGCGAGGCCGCCACGCTCAGCTTCGACGACAAGGTCGCGATCCTGAAGACCCTGGTGCAGGCGCTGGACGGCCGCATCCCGGTGGTGCCGGGCATCGCCGCGCTGTCCACCGACGAGGCCGTGCGCCTGGCGCAGGCGGCCAAGCAGGTCGGCTGCGGCGGGCTCATGGTGCTGCCGCCGTACGTGTACTCCACCGACTGGCGCGAGATGGGCGCGCATGCGCGTGCGGTCATCGCCGCCACCGACCTGCCGGTGATCCTGTACAACAACCCGGTCGCCTACAAGACCGATTTCAGCCCGGCGCAGATCGCCGAGCTGGCCGCCGAATTCCCGAACCTGCAAGCGGTCAAGGAATCCTCCGGCGACGTGCGCCGCTTCGCCGCGCTGGGCGAGTTGCTCAACGACCGCCTGGTGCTGCTGGTGGGCATGGACGATGCGATCGTCGAAGGCCTCAGCATGGGCGCCAAGGGCTGGATCGCCGGCCTGGTCAACGCGTATCCGAAGGAGTCGGTGAAGCTGTTCGAGCTGGCCCGCGACGGCGGCTACCCGGCGGCCAAGGCGCTGTACGACTGGTTCCTGCCGCTGCTGCGCCTGGACACCGTGCCCAAGTTCGTGCAGCTGATCAAGCTGGTGCAGGAGAAGGTCGGCCTGGGCAGCGAGCGCGTGCGCGCGCCGCGCCTGGTCGTCGACGGCGCCGAGCGCGAAGCGGCGCTGAAGGTGATCGACCACGCCATCGCCACCCACCCCGGGCTCTGAGATGAGCATGCAGCCGCTGTTGCTTGCCGGCCATTGGCAGCCGTCGCTGGAAGCGCGCGGCAGCTTCCGCGCCGAGGACCCGCGCGACGGGAACGCGTTCGGACCGGAGTTCCCGGTCAGCGGCGCCGCCGATCTGGAAGCGGCGCTGAGCGCGGCGGTGCTGGTCGCCGACGCGCTGGCCGCGGCGGCGCCCGAACGCATCGCCGGGTTCCTCGACAGCTACGCCGCGGCGATCGATGCCGACTTGGAGCAGTTGGTCGCGCTGGCGCATGCCGAGACCGGCTTGCCGGTCGAACCGCGCCTGGCCAAGGTGGAGTTGCCGCGCGCCAGCGGGCAGCTGCGCCAGGCCGCGCAGGCGGTGCGCCGCCATAGCTGGACGCAGCCGGTGATCGATACCGCCGCCGGCCTGCGCGCGCAGCTGGGGCCGCTGCACAAGCCGGTGCTGGTGTTCGGCCCGAACAATTTTCCGTTCGCGTTCAACGCGGTGGCCGGCAGCGATTTCGCCTCGGCCATCGCCGCACGCAATCCGGTCATCGCCAAGGCGCATCCGTCGCATCCGGCCACCAGCCAGCGCCTGGCGCAGCTCGCGCACCAGGCCCTGCTGGACAACGGCCTGCCGGCCGCGGCGGTGCAGTTGCTGTACCACTTCGACAACACGCTGGGCCTGGAACTGGCCGGCGATCCGCGATTGGGCGCGATCGGTTTCACCGGCAGCCGTGCCGGCGGACTGGCGCTGAAGGCCGCGGCCGACCGTGCCGGGGTGCCGGCCTACGTCGAGCTGTCCAGCGTCAATCCGGTGTTCCTGCTGCCGGGCGTGCTGGCCGAGCGCGGTACCGCGCTGGCACAGGAATTCTTCGCCTCGTGCACGATGGGCAGCGGCCAGTTCTGCACCAATCCCGGCATCGTGGTGGTGCCCGAGGGCGAGGACGGCGATGCGTTCGTCGCCGCGGCCAGCGCGCACTTCGCCGGTGCCGCGCCGAGCCTGCTGTTCTCGCGCGGCGTGCTCGAGCACTTGCAGCGCGGCGTGGCCACGCTGCGCAATGCCGGCGCCGCGGTGCTGGCCGGCGGCGAAGCCGCGCCGGAGCCGGGCTATCGGCATGCGCCGACCTTGCTGGCGGTTTCGGCGCAGGCTTTCCTGCAACAGCCCGAGGCGCTGCAGACCGAGGCGTTCGGTCCGGTCAGCCTGGTGGTGCGTGTCGACGGCCTGGCGCAGATGACCGCGCTGGCGCACAGCCTGGAGGGCAACCTCACCGGGACGCTCTACCGTGCGGCCGACGGCAGCGACGACGTGCTGTTCGCCGCGATTGCCGCCGCGCTGCGGCCGCGGGTGGGACGCCTGATCTGCAACAAGATGCCGACCGGCGTGGCGGTCAGTGCGGCGATGAATCACGGCGGTCCGTACCCGAGCACCGGCCATCCGGGCTTCACCGCGGTCGGCATGCCGGCCGCGATCCGCCGCTTCGCCGCGCTGCACAGCTACGACGGCCTGCCCGATGCGCTGTTGCCGGAACTGCTGCGCGACCGCAATCCCGGCGGCGTGCAGCGGCTGATCGACGGCCAGTGGAGCGTCGCCGACGTGGAGCGCGCGGCATGAGCGCCACCGCGCAGATCGGCGGGCTGAGCCTGGCCATGGCGCATGCGCAGCTGGCGCCATGGCCGGCGCAGGCGCCGCCGATCCAGCCGCAGGAATATCAACAGCGGCTGGCGCGGGCGCGCGAACTGCTGCGCGCGCAGGGCGCCGATGCGCTGCTGATCGGCGCCGGCGCCTCGCTGCGCTATTTCACCGGCGTGCCGTGGGGCGCCAGCGAGCGGCTGGTGGCGATGCTGCTGACCGCCGAAGGCGATCCGCTGCTGATCTGCCCGGCGTTCGAGGAAGGCTCGCTGGACGCGGTGCTGCGCATCCCGGTGCGCAAGCGGCTGTGGGAAGAGCACGAGGATCCGCATGCGCTGGTCGCCGAGGCGCTGAGCGAACTCGGCGCGCAGGCGCTGGCGCTGGATCCGGGCATCGCCTTCGCCGTGCACAGCGGGTTGAGCGCGGTGCTGGACCGGATCGCGATCCGCGACGCGACGCCGATCGTCGATGGTTGCCGCATGCGCAAGTCGGCGGCGGAACTGGCGCTGATGCAGCAGGCCTGCGACATGACCCTGCAGGTGCAGCGGCTGGCCGCCGGCCTGATCCACGAAGGCATCACCACCGCCGAACTGGTGCGCTTCATCGACCAGGCGCACCGTGCGCTCGGCGCCGACAACGGCTCCACCTTTTGCATCGTGCAGTTCGGCCATGCCACCGCCTACCCGCACGGCATTCCCGGCGTGCAGGCGCTGCGTCCGGGCGAGCTGGTGCTGATCGACACCGGCTGCACCGTGCATGGCTACCACTCCGACATCACCCGCACCTACATCTTCGGCGAACCGAGCGAGAAGCAGCGGCGCATCTGGCAGCTGGAGCACGATGCGCAGGCGGCCGCGTTCGCCGCGGTGCGTCCGGGCGTGAGCTGCGCGGCGGTGGACCAGGCGGCGCGCGAGGTGCTGCAGGCGGCCGGCCTGGGCCCGGACTATCGCCTGCCGGGATTGCCGCACCGCACCGGCCATGGCTGCGGCATGAGCATCCACGAGGCGCCGTACCTGGTGCGCGGCAATGCGTTGCCGCTGGCGCCCGGCATGTGCTGCAGCAACGAGCCGATGATCGTGGTGCCGGGCGAGTTCGGCGTGCGCCTGGAGGACCATTTCTACGTCACCGAACACGGCGCGCAGTGGTTCACGCCGCCGTCGCCGGCGATCGATCGGCCGTTCGCCTGATGCAGGCGGCGGCCGCCGGCACGGTGCCGCCGCAGAGGTTCCATTCGCTTACCGGAGTCCGTCGATGAGATTCGCCCGCCTGTTGCTTCCCTGCGCGCTGGCCGCGGCGTTGCTGGCCGCCTGCCAGCCGGCCACGCCGCCCACCTCGCCGCAGCCGGCGGCCGCGGCGGGTACACCGGCGCAACAGCCGGGCCAGGCCTTCGCCGCCTTGCTCGACGCGCAGTGGCAGTACCAGCTCGAGCACCATCCGGAGTTCGCCAGCATCATCGGCGACACCCGCTACAACGACCGCTGGAGCGATTACTCGCCGGCGGCGTTGCAGGCCGAACGACAGGCCACCGCGGATTTCCTGAAGCGTTTCGAGGCGATCGACGGCAAGGCGCTGTCGGCGCAGGACCAGCTGAGCCTGCAGATGATGCTGCGCCAGTTGCGCGACCGGCTGGAAGCGATCGCGCTGAAGAACGACGAGATGCCGCTGGAGCCGGTCGGCGGCATCCAGCTGGCGCTGCCGGGTTACGCGCAGGCGTTCCCGTTCGCCAGCGTCAAGGACTACGAGGACTACATCAAGCGCCTGCAGGCGATCCCGGCCTTGCTCGACCAGGTCGTGGCGCTGTCGCGCGCCGGCGCCAAGGACGGGCTGGTGCAGCCGAAATACCTGCTCGAACGGATCCCGGCGCAGGTGCGCGCGATCGCCGCGCCGGCCGGCGCCGACAGCCCGTTCGCGTTGCCGCTGAAGAGCTTCCCCGACGCGGTGCCGGCGGCCGAGCGCGCGCGCCTGCGCGAGGCGATGCTCGTGGCAATCGACCAGCAGGTGCGTCCGGCCTACGCCAAGCTGGCCGATTTCGTCGCCGACGAATACGCGCCGCAGGGCCGCGCGCAGGAAGGACTGTGGTCGCTGCCCGATGGCGAGCGCCGCTACCGCTATGCGATCCACACCCAGACCACCACCGACAAGTCGCCCGAGCAGATCCACCAGATCGGCCTGGCCGAAGTGGCGCGCATCGAAGGCGAGATGAGCGCCATCGCCAAGCAGCTCGGCTATGCCGACCTGCCTGCGCTGCGCAAGGCGGTGGCCCGCGACCGCAGGTTCTTCGCCAGTTCGCGCGAACAGATCCTGCAGCGCTACCGCGACGACATCGCGCAGATGCAGCCGCAGCTGCCCAAGCTGTTCGGCACCTTGCCGAAGACGCCGCTGGAAGTGCGTGCGATGGCCGAGTTCCGCAGCACCGCACCGGGCGCCGAGTACTGGCAGAGCGACGCGCAAGGCAGCAAGCCGGCGCTGGTGATGGTCAATACCAGCGACTACGCGCAGCGCACCCTGGTCAACATCGAGGCCACCGCGTATCACGAAGGCGTGCCCGGCCATCACCTGCAGATCTCGCTCGCGCAGAGCCTGCCGCTGCCGCCGTTCCGCCAGCAATCCAGCTACAACGCCTACGTCGAAGGCTGGGCGCTGTATGCGGAGCGCCTGGGCAAGGACGTGGGCTTCTACCAGGATCCGTACAGCGACTACGGCCGCCTGGCCGGCGAACTGCTGCGCGCCAACCGCCTGGTGCTGGACACCGGCGTGCACTACAAGCGCTGGACCCGGCAGCAGATGATCGATTTCTTCCACGCGCATCCGTCCGACGACGAGCCCAGCATCCAGGCCGAGACCGACCGCTACATCGTGTGGCCGGGCCAGGCGCTGGGCTACAAGCTCGGCGAGCTGGACATCCTGGCGCTGCGCGAGAAGGCCAAGCGCGAACTCGGCGCACGCTTCGACATCCGCGCCTTCCACGACCAGATCCTCGGCGGCGGCGCGATGCCGCTGGACCTGCTCGACGCCCGCATCGACGCCTGGATCGCGCAGGCCAAGGCCGGCGCGGCCGCCACTTCGGAGAAAGCGCAATGAGCCTGAATTCCCGACTTCGCGCACCGCTGTTGCTGGCGATCGTCTGTGCGCTCGCAGGGCAGGGCGTCGCCGCTGCCGCAGAACCCGCGCCACCCGCCGCGGCCACGGCGAGCAGCGACGCCGGCACGCGTTTCAAGGCGCTGTACCTGCGCGAGTGGAAATGGCGCCAGGAGCAGTCCGCCGGCGCCGACGACGAAGACAGCCAGGGAGCGGCAGCGGATCACTTGCCCAAGGTCGATCTGGCCACGCAGAACCTGCGCACCGCGTACTGGCAGCAGGTGCTGCGCGAGCTGGATGCGATCGACCAGGCGCAGCTGTCGGCGCAGGACCGGGTCAACTACCAGGTCTACCGCCAGCAGATCGCGGTGTTCCTGGACCAGCAGCATTTCCGTGCCTGGGAGATGCCGTTCAACAGCGATACCGCGTTCTGGAGCAATCTGGGCTTCAGCGCCCGCGCCACGCTGCGCACCCGCGACGACTACCAGCGCTACCTGAAGATCCTCGCCGACATTCCGCGCTACTTCGACGAGCAGATCGTCAACATGCGCGCCGGCCTGGCGCGCGGTTTCAGCCAGCCGAAGGTGACGCTGACCGGCCGCGACCAGTCGATCGCCGACGTGGCCAACGCCAGCGGCGAGGCCAACCTGTTCTACACCCCGTTCAAGCAGATGCCGGCCAGCATCCCGGCCGACGTGCAGGCGCAGCTGCGGCAGCAGGCGCTGGACGCCATCGCGCACAGCGTGGTGCCGGCCTATACCGACCTGCTGCGCTTCATGCGCGAGGAGTACCAGCCGAAGGCGCGCAGCACGCTCGCCGGCGAGGCGTTGCCCGATGGCAAGGACTACTACCGCGCGCAGATCCGCGAGTTCACCACGCTGGACCTGTCGCCCGAGCAGATCCACCAGATCGGGCTGCGCGAAGTGGCCAAGCTGCGCAAGGACATGGACCAGACCATCGTCGCCAGCGGCTTCGTCGCACCGAAGGGGCAGCCGACCTTCCCGGCGTTCCTGAAATTCCTGCGCACCGATCCGCAGTTCTATCCGAAGACGCCGGAGGAACTGCTCAAGCAGGCGGCGTGGATCTCCAAGCGCGTGGACGCCAAGGTCGGTGACTACATCGGCCGCCTGCCGCGGCAGCGCTTCGCGATCGAGCCGGTGCCGCCGGACCTGGCGCCGTTCTACACCGGCGGCCGCGGCGGCCCGGGCATCTACCTGGTCAACACCTACGACCTGCCGTCGCGTCCGCTGTACAACCTGACCGCGCTGACCCTGCACGAATCCTCGCCTGGCCACGCGCTGCAGATGCCGCTGGCGGCCGAACAGCAGGGCTTGCCGGACTTCCGCCGCTACGGCTACATCTCCGCCTACGGCGAAGGCTGGGCGCTGTATTCGGAATACCTGGGGCAGGAGATGGGGATGTACGACACCCCGTACGACCGCTTCGGCTACCTGACCTACCAGATGTGGCGCGCCTGCCGGCTGGTGATCGACACCGGCATCCACCACAAGGGCTGGACCCGCGAACAGGCGCAGGCCTACCTGCGCGACAACACCGCGCTGAGCGAGCACGAGGTCACCACCGAGGTCGACCGCTACATCGCCTGGCCGGGGCAGGCGCTGTCGTACTACCTGGGCGAACTGAAGATCATCGAGTTGCGGCGCAAGGCCGAAGCCGCGCTCGGCGAGAAGTTCGACATCCGCGCCTTCCACGACGCGATCCTGGAAACCGGCTCGGTGCCGCTGCCGGTGCTGGAGCAGCGCATCGACCGTTTCATCGCCGAGGGTGGCAAGTCGCCGTGGGCGCAGGAGGCGCCAAAGCAGTAGGCACGCTGAAGCCCCTCTCCCCCCGGGAGAGGGGTTGGGGTGAGGGGACGGCGCGAAGCTTCATGCAGTCGAAACGGCGCGAGGCTTCGGCCGTACCCTCATCCGCCCCTTCGGGGCACCTTCTCCCGAGGGGAGAAGGGACAACTGCAGGTAGTTAGGAATCGGTTACAACCTTTCCAGCGGGGGCACCATGACCACACAAGGCAAGTTCCACAAGCGTCTGAGCCTGACCGACCTGACCTTCATCGGGCTCGGTTCGATCTTCGGCTCCGGTTGGCTGTTCTCGGCCAGCCATGTGTCGGCCATCGCCGGCCCGGCCGGCATCGTGTCGTGGATCGCCGGCGGCGTGGCGGTGCTGCTGCTGGGCCTGGTGTATTGCGAACTGGGCGCGGCGCTGCCGCGCGCCGGCGGCGTGGTGCGCTACCCGGAGTACTCGCACGGCGCGCTGCTCGGCTGGCTGATGGGCTTCATCACCCTGATCGCGTTTTCCAGCCTGATCGCGATCGAGGTCGAAGCCGCACGCCAGTACGCCGCGGCCTGGTTCCCGTCGTTGAACCAGGCCGGCAGCACCCATCCCAGCGTGGCGGGTTGGCTGCTGCAGTTGGCGCTGCTGGTGGCGTTCTTCCTGCTCAACTACTTCAGCGTCAAGACCTTCGCCACCGCCAACAACATCGTCAGCGTGTTCAAGTTCCTGGTGCCGGTGCTGGTGATCGTGCTGCTGATGGCCCACTTCAATCCGCAGAACCTGCACGTGCAGGGCTTCGCGCCATCCGGCGCGGCCGGCGTGGAGGCGGCGATCTCGGCCGGCGGCATCATCTTCGCCTACCTCGGCTTGACCCCGATCGTGTCGGTGGCCAGCGAGGTGCGCGATCCGCAGCGCAACATCCCGATCGCGCTGATCCTGTCGGTGGCGCTGTCCACGGTGATCTACGTGCTGCTGCAGCTGGCGTTCCTGGGCAGCGTGCCGTCGACGTACCTGGCGCAGGGCTGGGGCGGCATCGACAAGGCGTTCGCGCTGCCGTACCACGACATCGCGCTGGCCCTGGGCATGGGCTGGCTGGCGGCGCTGGTGATCTGCGATGCGATGATCTCGCCCAGCGGCACCGGCAACATCTACATGAACGCCACGCCGCGCGTGGTCTACGGCTGGGCGCGCAGCGGCGGCTTCCTGTCGGTGCTGACCCGGGTCGACGCCAAGTCCGGCATCCCGCGTCCGGCGCTGTGGCTGAGCCTGGCGCTGTCGGTGTTCTGGACCCTGCCGTTCCCGTCGTGGGAGACGCTGATCCAGGTGGTGTCGGCGGCGCTGGTGCTGAGCTATGCGGTGGCGCCGGTGACCGTGGCCGCGCTGCGCCGCAGCGCGCCGCAACTGCCGCGGCCGTTCCTGTTGCGCGGCTTCGCCGTGCTCGGGCCGCTGTCGTTCATCGTCGCCGCGCTGATCGTCTACTGGTCCACCTGGAACACGCTGTCGTGGCTGCTCGGCCTGCAGGTCGCGATGTTCGCGCTGTACGTGCTGTATCGGCTGCCCAGCGCGGCCGGGCGCGCGCAGCTGTGGCGGCAGGTGCGCGGCGCGTTGTGGCTGATCGGGTTCTTCGTGCTGGTGCTGCTGGTGTCCTACCTGGGCACCTTCGGCGGCACCGGCCAGATCGCGCATCCCTGGGACACGCTGAGCGTGGCGGTGATCGCGTTCGGCTGCTACCACTGGGGCGCGCGCACCGGGTTGCGCAGCGACGAGCTGGCGCTGGAAGAGGACGACGGCGAATAGGTTGCTCGCTTTTTGTAGGAGCGGCTTCAGCCGCGACAGGGGCTCTGCAGCATCCTGTCGCGGCTGAAGCCGCTCCTACAGAAGGGCATGGAATTCAGGGGATATCGGAACGCAATGAACAGATTCGCTGCATCGATCGTGCTGGCTGCGGTGTCTTTCGCCGGCCACGCCCAGGCCGCGCCCAGCGCCGCCGACTACCAGCGCTCGCTCGGCCTGCGCGAGGCGTGGATGACGCTGACCGAAAACGTGACCTGGCCGGCGCAATGGCGCGACGACGGCACGTTCTATTACCGCAAGACGGTGCCCGGCGGCTTCGCCTTCGTGCTCGAGGACGTGGCCGGCCAGCGCAAGCAGCCGGCGTTCGATGCGCTGCGGCTGGCGCGCGGGCTCAGCGTCGCGGCCGGGACCGAGTACCCGGCGCTGCGGTTGCCGTTCGAGCGCTTCAGTTATGCGGCCGATGCCGGCCGCGACAACGCCGCGATCGTGTTCCAGATCGACTACGTGCCGTGGCGCTGCACGCTCGCCGACTATGTCTGCGCGCGCGCCGATACCGGTCCGCAGCCGCGGCCGCGCGGCTTCGGCGTGGTCCGCGATCCGGCGGTGGCCGCGGACAACACGCCGCGGCGTTCGCCAGACGGGCGCTGGGACGCGTTGGCCGACGGCCACGATGTGGTGCTGCGCAGCGTCGCCGACGGCCACGTGCTGCGCTTGAGCGAGGACGGCCGCGCCGACGATTTCTACGATCCGGAAACGCTGGCCTGGTCGCCGGATTCGCAGCGGCTTGCGGTGTACAAGGTGCATCCTGGTTTCGCGAGGCGGGTGACGCGAGTGGAGGCGGCGCCGCCCGGCGGCGGCCAGCCGCGCGTGCGCACCCAGCTGTATCCCAAGCCCGGCGACGCGGTGGATATCGAGCGGCCGGTGCTGTTCGATCTCGCCGGCGTGTCCGCAGGCGCCGGCGCGCGGCGCCTCGCCATCGACGATGCGCTGTTCGCCAATCCGTACCAACTGTCGCCGATCCAGTGGCGCACCGACGGCCGCAGCTTCGTGTTCGACTACGTGCAGCGCGGTTTCCAGCGCATGCGCGCGATCGCGGTGGACGCGGCCAGCGGCCGCGCGCGCGTGGCGGTGGGCGAGGACGCCACGACCTTCGTCTACGCCGATCGCAGCTACCGTCACGACGTGGACGGGCTCGGCAAGGAGATCCTGTGGATCTCCGAACGCGACGGCTGGCGTCATCTCTATCTGTTCGATGGCGAAACCGGCAAGGTCAAGACGCAGATCACCAAGGGCGCCTGGATCGTGCGCGACGTGCTGCGCGTGGACGACGCGCAGCGCCGCATCTGGTTCTCCGCCAGCGGCATGGATGCGGGCAAGGACCCGTACTACCGGCAGCTGTTCGCGGTCGATTTCGACGGCCGCCACCTGACCCGGCTGACCACTGCCGACGCCGACCACGACGTGGCCATCGCCGACGACGGCCGCCACTACGTGGACACCTATTCGCGCCCGGACCTGCCGCCGGTGATGGAGCTGCACGCCATAGATGGCACGCTGCTGCAGGTGGTGGAGCGCGGCGACATCGGCAAGCTGCAGGCCGCCGGCTGGCGCGCGCCGCAGACCTTCGTGGCCAAGGGCCGCGACGGCCGCACCGACATCTGGGGCATGGTGGTGCGCCCGCGCGACTACGATCCGCGCAAGACATACCCGGTGATCGAGAACATCTACGCCGGCCCGCACGACAGCTTCGTGCCCAAGACCTTCTGGCCGTTCGGCTACCACTCCGGCGGCGACAAGCAGATCGGCATGCAGGCGCAGGCCGACCTGGGCTTCATCGTGGTGATGATCGACGGCATGGGCACCGCCAACCGTTCCAAGGCGTTCCACGACGTGGCCTGGAAGAACCTCGGCGATTCCGGGTTCCCCGACCGCATCGCCTGGCACAAGGCGCTGGCGGCCAAGGATCCGTCCTACGACATCAGCCGGGTCGGTATCTACGGCGCCTCGGCCGGCGGGCAGAGCACGCTGGGCGCGCTGGAACGGCATCCGGACTTCTACAAGGTGGGCGTGGCGTTCGCCGGCTGCTACGACAACCGCATGGACAAGATCAGCTGGAACGAGCAGTGGATGGGCTGGCCGGTGGACGCCAGCTATGCCGCCGCCTCCGGCGTGGACAACGCGGGCAAGCTGCGCGGCGAATTGCTGATGATCGTTGGCGAGCAGGACAGCAACGTCGATCCAGCCTCGACCGCGCAGGTGGTGGATGCGCTGATCAAGGCCGGCAAGGATTTCGACCTGTTGAACGTGCCCGGCGGCGAACATTCGGTCGGCCGCTCCACTGGTCCGATCGACTACGTGCAGCGGCGCCAGTACGACTTCTTCGTGCACCATCTGCTGGGCGCGCAGACGCCGCGCTGGAATGCCATTTCCAGGGGAGACGCGCAATGACCGACCGCCATCCGCACTTCCCTGTAGGAGCGGCTTCCGCCGCGACCGATATTTCCGAAGCCAGAATCCGTTCGGCCCCGGTGTCGCGGCTGACGCCGCTCCTACACAAAGCGTCGTCAGTCGTCCGCTACGCCATGCTGGCCATGCTGCTGCCGCTGCTCGCCCACGCCGAAGACATGCCGCGCTACGTCAGCCGCGACGGCCACCACGCGCTGTTCGTCGACGGCGCGCCGTACAGCATCATGGCCGCGCAGTTGCACAACTCCAGCGCCTGGCCGCAGGTGTTGCCGCAGGCGCTGGACGCGGTGCAGGCGCTGCATGCCAATACGGTCGAAGCGCCGGTGTACTGGGAACAGTTCGAGCCTGAGCCGGGCCGCTACGACTACCGCAACGTCGATGCGCTGGTCGAGCAGAGCCGCGCGCGCGGGCTGCGTCTGATCGTGCTGTGGTTCGGCACCTGGAAGAACGGGCAGATGCACTACGTGCCGGAATGGATCAAGCGCGATCCGGCCACGTATCCGCGCATGCGCGACGCCAAGGGCGAGCCGGTGGATGTGCTGTCGCCGCATGCGCCGGCCAATGTGCAGGCCGACGCGCGCGCCTTCGCCGCGCTTATGCAGCACCTGCGCAAGATCGACGCCGGCCGCTACACGGTGATCGCGGTGCAGGTGCAGAACGAACCCGGCGCGATCGGCACCGTGCGCGACCACGGCGCCGCCGGCGAGCGCGCGTTCGATGCCGCGGTGCCGGCGGAAGTGCTGCAGCGGCTGGGCAAGCCGGCCGGCACCTGGACCCAGGTGTTCGGCCGCGACGCCGAGGAAATGTTCAGCGCCTGGAGCAACGCCAGCTACATCCAGCAGGTCGCCGCCGCCGGCAAGGCCGCGTATCCGCTGCCGCTGTACGTGAATACCTGGCTGCGCTACAAGGGCCGCACCAAGCCGGGCGAGGAATATCCGGCCGGCGGCGCCACCTGGAACGTGTTCGACCTGTGGCGCCTGGCCACGCCGGCGATCGACTTCATCGGCACCGACATCTACACCAGCGACTACGACGAATACACCAAGGTGGTCGGCCAGTACGCGCGCGCCGACAACCCGGCCTGGGTCTCGGAGACCGGCTTCGAGGCGGCGACCGCGCCGTACCACTTCCACGTGCTCGGCCGCGGCGGCATCGGCTTTTCGGTGTTCGGCATCGACGGCAACGAGGACACGCCTGAGAACCAGGCCGCGATCGCCGCGCATGCGGCCGGCTTCGGCCTGCTCGCGCCATTGCAGCGCGAACTGGCCGCCGGCGCGTTCGCCGGCACCTTGCAGGCGGCGGTGGAGAAGGCCGGGGTGCCGAAACAGAGCCTGCGCTTCGGGCCGTGGCAGGCGCAGGTGTCGTTCGGCGCGCCGGGCTGGGGCGAGGCGCCGGCGATCCTGCCCGGTACGCCGCAGCACGATGGCCGCGCGCTGGTGCAGGAACTGCAGCCGAACGTGTTCCTGGTCACAGGTTTCAATTCCCGCGTTGAATTTGTGCGCGACCGTGCCGATGGCAAGTACGGGCAACTGCTGCGCGTGGAGCAGGGCCGCTACGTCGATGGGCAGTGGCGGTTCGTGCGCCTGTTGAACGGCGACGAGACCGACTACGGGCTCAACTTCCGGCGTGCCGATCCCTACGTGCTGCGGGTGACCGTGGGAACCTACTGACCTTGCGGCCGCAACCCGGCCGCCCGACGAGCAAACGCGCATGAGTTCCATCGCCTCGGTGTCCTCGATCGCCCTGTCCGGCATGCGCGCCGCCGCCTCCGGCCTGCAGGCGCGCGCGAACAATGTCGCCAACGCCGCCACCGAAGGTTTCCAGCGCCAGGTGACGGCCAACCAGGAAGCACCCGGCGGCGGCGTGAGCGTCCAGGTCCGGGCGGCGGGCGGCGAGGGCAGCGACCTGGTCGACGACATGGTCGGCGGGCTGTCCGCACGCAACGATTTCCAGGCCAATGCGCGGGTGCTGCGCGCGGCCGACGACACCATCGGCAGCCTCCTCGACATCCTGGCCTGAGGTTGCACCGCTCTCCTTCTCGCTGCGGGACCATGGCTCCCTTCTTTGGGGAAGGTGCCCCGCGGGGGCGGATGAGGGGACGAGCGTCGCCTCGTGTACCCAACTCCGCGAGACGCTGCGCGCCGGACCCTCACCCCAACCCCTCTCCCGGTGGGAGAGGGGCTAGCGGCCGTTCCTTCTCCCACCGGGACCATGGCCCCCTTTTCGGGGGAAGGTGCCCCGCAGGGGCGGATGAGGGTACGTGCGCAGTCTCGCGCACCCAACTCCGCGAGACGCTGCCCGCCGGACCCTCACCCCAACCCCTCTCCCGGTGGGAGAGGGGCTAGCGGCCGTTCCTTCTCCCATCGGGAGAAGGTGCCCCGCAGGGGCGGATGAGGGTACGTGCGCAGCCTCGTGCACCCAACTCCGCGAGACGCTGCGCGCCGGGCCCTCACCCCAACCCCTCTCCCGGCGGGAGAGGGGCTAGTCGGCTGTTCCTTCTCCCTTCGGAAGAAGGTGCCCCGCAGGGGCGGATGAGGGGACGTGCGCAGCCTCGTGCCCCTGCTCCTGTGCAACCCACCAGAGCAAGCACAAAGCCCAGCGCAGCTCCTGCACCCCACCCAGCGCTATGCAATTTTCCGCACCGATCCTCGACACAGCGCACAAGACGTCGCCGCACCTGCGGCGCACGATGATGCGCTATTGCTCATCGGGGGACGGTACATGGATCGGAGAGATTTCCTGCGTCAGGGGCTGGCGGTCGGCGCGGTGGCCGGTGTCGAAGCGCTCGCCGGCGGCATCGCCGCGCCCGCGAATGCAGCGCCCGCCGCGGCGCCAGCACCGGCCCTGCCACGCCTGCAGCCGCTGGCCGCCGATGCGCTCGCCGGCCACACCCTGCAATGCCGCTTCACCGAGGCCGGCGCGCAGTGGCAGGTGTACGAAGACCTGCGCAGCGCCGATGGCGACCTGACCCTGCTCGGCCCCGGCGGCGCGCTGGTGCTGGGCAAGCGCACCGAAGCGGTCTACCCCAGCGCGCAGGCGCCGTATTTCGGCATGAAGCTGGCCGACGTGGCGCTGGCCGAAGCCGACCTGCTCGCCGACCGCCTGCTGCGCGACGGCGATCCGCGCATGGACGAAGTGCGCGACGCGGCGCCGCCGCCGGCCTCGCAACTGGATCCCAAGGACTACAACGGGCGCCTGCCGTGGACCACCTTCGTCGGCACCCGCGAATGCGCCGACACCATGCCCGTGTATCCGGACGGCCGCACCCGCGCCTATCGCGCGCTGCACGCCTTTCCCGAACTGGGCAAGGCCGAACTGGTCGCACGCCGCCACGAAGGCCTGATCGGCGGCTGGATGCCGGCGGTGCGCAAGGTGGTGCCGGCCGGCGAGGGCCGCTACTACGATGTGCTGCTGTTCGCCGACGTGCTCGCCACCGATCGCTTCATCGTGCAGACCTGGCACCGCAGCGCGCTGGTCGAGCACGGCCAGGTGACCAAGGTGGTGTACGGCTACAGCTATCCCGACTATCCGCCGCGGCGCGGTCCGCGCAGCGCCGAGGACTTCTACCGCGGCCTGCTCGCCTTCGCCGGCTACTGGCAGGGCCTGCTCGCCGACACCGTGCAGGCGCAACTGCCCGATGCCAGCTGGAGCGACATGGCGCGCTTCGCCTTCGCCCGCGAACTGGTGGTGCGCCCCGGCGGCACCTATCCGAAGTACGGCGCGGTCGATCGCGACTACTACGGCAACGAATACGACGGCTTCCAGGACACCTTCACCAGCTCGCTGTACGCGAATCTGGAATGGGGCCGCTTCGCCCAGGCCGGCGCGGTGCTGGACGGCTACTTCAGCGACTTCGTGCAGGACGACGGCATGGTCAACATGCGCGGCGCGGAGACCGGCCAGTTCGGCCTGACCCTGTCGCTGCTGGCGCGCTACCTGCGCTACACCGGCGATGCGGCGCTGCTGCGCAAGCACCGCGGCAAGATCGAAGCGACGGTGCAGATCCTGCTGGAACTGCACGACGCCAGCCTGAAGCTGCCGGCCAAGGCGCCCGGGCACGGCCTGATCCATGGCTGGAACGAATCCGACGCCTGCCTGTTCCCGGACCCGACCCTGTGGTGGAAGCCGTACTACGCCAACAGCGCGCTGGCGATCCGCGGTTGGCAGGACATCGCCGCGGTGTGGACCACGATCGCCGGGCCGGGCGCGCAGGCCGCCGCGGCGCAGTGGCGGCGGCGCGCGCAACAACTGACCGCGCAGCTGCACACGACCCTGCGCGCCAATATCCGCCGCGACCTCAAGCCGGCCTACATCGGCCCGCTGCCGGGAGTGAAGCTGACCTTCCGCCAGTCGCTGCAGCAGGAGAGCCCCAGCGAGCAGGGCTGGCCGCACCGCGCCTACGCCGAACTGCTGCAGGCCGACGTGCTGCCCGACGAGCTCGCGCACCTGGTCGTCGATTGCGTGCGCGGCCACGGCGGCACCAGCCTGGGCGTGGTCGGCAACATCGCCCCGCCCACCCCGGAAGGGCGCGACCTGCTCGGCTTCATCTCCTACGGCTACGCGCAGCAGCTGTTGCGCCTGGACCGGATCGAGGAATACCTGCTGTTCCTGTACGCGCACCGCTACCACGTGCACACGCGCGGCAGCTGGACCGCGGGCGAGGTCAGCGGCATCACCGGCGGCATGCCGCTGTTCTGCATCCCGGCGCAGATGACCATCCCGCTGCTGCTGCGCTGGATGCTGGTGTTCGAGGACAGCGCCGGCGAGGAACTGTTCCTGGCGCGCGCGCTGCCGCGCGCGTGGCTGGGCAGCGGCGAGCCGATCGCGATCCAGGCCGCACCGACCCGCTGGGGCGCGGTGTCGTTGAGCCTGCGCGGCGATCCGGCGCGCAAGCGCATCGACGGCACGCTGAGGTTGCCTGCGCAGGCACCGACACGCACCTGGCTGACCCTGCGCGTGCCGGCCGGCACGCAGGTGCGCGAGGTGCTGATCGACGGCCGCGCGGTGGCGCTGTCCGGGCCGCGCAACGAGCGCGTGCAGGTGCCCGCCGGCGCGGCGCGGGAAATGACGATTTCGGCCGCCTACGGCTGAGTGGCGAAAAAGTCGGAAATGTCCCGTTGCGCGTCGCGCAATGCGATATTCCGCACGTTTAACCGATAAATACGACAAGACGACGCCATCACGGTACGCGCACATTGTGTCCGTGCAATGAAGTCTCCGGGGGAGATTCCTGCACGATGCAGCGCCGCACGCAGCGGCGACGGCGGCAGCTCGCGCTGCCGCCGCGCCTTGCACACGACGCCCTGTTCCGTCCCGCCAACGACCGCTGGCGATGGGGATGGCAGCCCGGGGAAGGGCATGCCGGCCCTGCCGATCGCCATGCGTCGCCGCCCAGGAGAATCCCGATGTCGTCTTTGTCTGAACGCGCTGCGCCGCTTTTCCCGTCTTCGTGGCGCCGCGCGCAGCGGCCGGGCCCGCTGGCAGCGGCGATCTGCACCGCACTGGCGCTGGCCGCGACCGCGCCGGCCGCACTGGCGCAGGACGCCACGGCCGACAACGCGGCCGCCACCACGCTGGAAAAGGTCACGGTGACCGGCAGCCATATCCGCCGCGTCGATGCGGAAACCGCCAGCCCGGTGATCACCATCGACCGGCAGCGGATCGAGGACAGCGGCCAGGACACGCTCGGCCAGCTGCTGCAGCAGCTGCCGGCGATGGCCGGCAACATGCCCAACATCTCGCTCAATTCCGGTTTCAGCCACGGCCGCGCGCTGGTCTCGCTGCGCAACCTCGGCGCCGAGCGCACCCTGGTGCTGGTCAACGGCCACCGCATGGCCGGGCCGGCCAGCAGCGTGTCCGCCGCGCCCGGCGTGGACATCAACGCGATCCCGGCGGCGATGGTGGAGCGCATCGAGGTGCTGACCGACGGCGCGTCCTCGGTGTACGGCTCCGACGCCATCGCCGGCGTGGTCAACATCATCCTCAAGGACAAGTACGACGGCGCCGCGGCGACCGTCGACTACGGCCAGAGCACGCACGGCGACGGCAACCGCCGTTCGGTGGGCGTGGAGTGGGGCAAGACCTGGGAGCGCGGCGGGCTGATCCTGGGCCTGAGCCGCAGCTCGATGAACGCGCTGTACGACGAGGACCGCAGCTATGCCAAGACTGCGGTGAACTATCTCAACGGCCAGGTGGTGGAGCGCCGCGGCAACGGCACCCGCGCCTTCCTCAGCGACGGCAGCGTGCTGACCCCGAACAGCGGACTGGCGCCAGGTGCGGTCGATGCCAGCGACTTCCACACCTATAGCCAGGCGGTCGAAGGCTATAACTCCTATTACGGCCAGTACCTGATCACCCCGGTGCAGCGCACCAACTTCTCCGCCCACGCCAGCTTCGACTTCACCCCGAACGTGCAGGGCTACCTGGACATGTTCTGGACCCGCAGCGAGACCACCTCGCAGCTGACCGCCTATGGCCTGGAGCTGCCCAACGCCTCGCAGAACTACTACAACCCGTTCGGCAGCCAGCTGTCGCGCTACCTGCTGCGCTCGGAGGCGGCCAACACCCGCGTCTACACCTCGACCATGTACCAGACCAACATCGTGGCCGGGCTGCGCGGCAAGTTCGCCGACACCAGCTGGCAGTGGGACGCGGCGGCCGGCTATGCGCGCTACAAGGACACCCTCGTGCGCAACGGCTTCTCGATCACCTCGGCGCTGAACAACGCGGTCGGCGCCTCGTTCCTGGACAGCGACGGCGTGGTCAAGTGCGGCACGCCGGGCAACGTGATCTCCGGCTGTACCCCGATCAACGTGTTCAATCCGGACGATCCGGCGACCATCGCCGGGATCAAGGCCACCCAGAGCGCGGTCGACCTGATCGACGAGAGCACGATGAAGTTCGCCGAGGCCAGCGTCAACGGCGACCTGTTCGCGATGCCGGCGGGGATGGTGCAGGCCGCGTTCGGGCTGTCGTTCCGCAAGAACGGGTTCTCGCAGGGCACCAGCAATCCGGTCGCCGCCGCCGATGCCGAAGGCAACTGCGACTACAACGACGGCTGCATCATGAACCAGGGCCACGAGGAGACGATCAAGGAAGCCTACGCCGAGGTGCTGATCCCGCTGCTCAAGGACGTGCCCGGCGCGCAGGCGCTGAACCTCAACCTGGGCACGCGCTATTCCAAGTACGACTACTGGGGCAACACCACCAACAGCAAGGTCGCGCTGGAATGGCGGCCGATCGACAACCTGCTGATCCGCGCCACCGGCTCGGAGGTGTTCCGCGCGCCGGCGCTGGGCGACCTGTACGGCTCGCCGTACAACTCGGTGGTGGACAGCACCGGCGACTATACCGATCCGTGCAACGGCTACACCGGCGGCGGCAACGCCGCGGCCTGCGCCAACGTGCCGACCAACGGCAGCTTCGTCAACACGTCCTCGTTCACCGTGCTGACCACCGGCTCGGCCAATGCCGGCTTCGCGATCAAGCCCGAGCAGGGCCGCTCCTACAACGTCGGCGCGGTCTACGATCCGGGCTGGGCGGACGGCCTGTCGCTGAACCTGGACAGCTGGCGGGTCACCCTCGACGACATGATCAACGGCGTCGGCCTGGATCAGGTGCTGCAGAACTGCTACGACGGCCAGAGCGCCTACTGTCCGTTGATCCAGCGCAACGCCAGCGGGCAACTGGTCAGCGTCACCGTGCCGTTCGCGATCAACAGCGGCAAGGTCGATATCCGCGGCTACGACATCGGCATCAAGTACGCGTTGCGCGACACCGCCTGGGGCAACTTCCAGGCCGGCGTGGATGCCACGTTCCTGTCCAGCTACAAATTCAGCGGCGACGACCACAACTACGTCGGCGAGATGTCCAGCTACGGCAACATGCCGCGCTGGCGCGCCAGCTTCAACCTGGGCTGGGACAACGGGCCGTGGCACGCCAGCTGGAACACGCGCCTGCTCGGCCCGACCACGGTCGGCAGCGCCTACGAGGACTTCTGCGTGAACACCGCCGCCGACGGCAGCTGCGTCTACTTCAAGGTCGGCACGGTGACCTACCACGACGTCTCGCTGAGCCGGAAATTCGAGAGCCTGCACACCACGCTCTCGGCCGGCGCCAACAACGTCGGCAACCGCAAGCCGCCGCAGTACTACGGCTATGCGAGCGCGGCCAATACCGACGCGTTCACCTACGACACGCTGGGACGCTACTTCTGGGCCCGGCTCAGGACCGAGTTTTGAGGTTGCCGGCAGGCGGTGTGGCCGCGGCATGGCGGCGGCCGCGCGCCGCCGCCGCGTTGCGCGCGGTGCTGCTGGGCGCGGCGTGCGGCGCGGTGGCGGCCAGCGCCGTCGCCGCGGCGGATGGCGAAGCGTTGCAGGCCAGCAACGCCGCGCTGGGCTATCCGCGCTTCAAGGGCACGCCGACGCCGATTCCGGACAGCGGCGTGGCCTTCGCGCCGGGCGGGCAGCTGCAGCGGGTGTTCGCCGCCGATCTGGCGGCCGGCGCCGGCAATGCGCCGGGCAGGGATTTCTGGATCGACCGCATGCTCGCGCGCAGCGGCACCGGCGGCGGCTTCGACGACGACAACAACTGGCTGTTCAGCCGCGGCCGCGCCGCGTACATGTACACCCACCAGCCGCAGCAGCCGGGTTTCGTCGGCGATGTCGCCTATGCGCACAAGACCGGCCACGATGCGCTGTTCCGGCTGCAGGCGGAGATCGACGGCAAGCGGCTGCACCTGGTCGAGGACAGCGCGCAGCGGCGGCAGACACCGAGCTATTTCAGCAGCGTCTATGCCGATGCGGGCGCCAGCGTGCAGCTGCGACTGGTCAAGTTCATCAGCGAGCAGAACGTGGCCGTGGCCGAGGCCACGCTGTCCAGCAGCGACGGCGTGGCGCGCACGCTGACCCTGCGCGCGATCTCGCCGATGGCCACGCATGCCGACGGCGCCGAGCTCACCGGCGCATTCGCCACCCACAATGCGATCACCACGGTATTCCCGCGCCTGTCCGGCGACGGCTTCGCGGTCGAGGGCGGTTCCATCGCGCGCCGCGTGGCGCTGCCGGCGAGCGGCGAAGCGGCCACGCTGAAGGTGCAGCTCGGGCTGGTCACGCGCGAACTGCCGGCGTCGTTGCAGGAGTATCGGCGCATCGCGGCGCAATCGCCGCAGCAGGCCTATACCGAGCACGTCGTCGCCTACAACCGCTGGTGGGCCGACAACCTGCCGTACCTGGACACGCCCGAGGACAACATCGACAAGACGTTGTTCTATCGCTGGTGGCTGCTGCGCTTCAATTTTCTCGATGCCGCGGTGCCCGGCAACGACTACCAGTTCCCGGTGGCGATCGAAGGCGTGCTCGGCTACGACAATGCGATCGTGCTGACCACCGGCATGTTCATCGACGACCTGAAGTACCTGCGCGATCCTAGCTACGCCTACGGCTCGTGGCTGGGCGCCGGCGAGACCGCCGGCGGCGGCAAGTACGTGGACAATCCCGGCGCGCCGGAGAACTGGTCCAATTCCTACGCCCAATACCTCAGCGCCGCCGCCTGGCGCGCCTACCAGCTGCACGGCGGGCCGCCGGCGGTGGCGGCGCAGCTGGCGCGCTACGCCAGCGCCGACGTGGACGCGCTGCTGCGCGCCTACGACCGCAACGGCAATGGCCTGATCGAGTACGACTGGGCGGCGATGACCGGCAACGACGCCGACGCGGTGTCCTTCGACTGGGCCAGGCAGCACGGCCAGATCCGCATGGACCGCAGCGAGAGCGCCTACGTCTACGCCAACGCGCTGGCCGCGGCGCAGGCCGCGCAGCTCGCCGGCGATGCGGCCACCGCGCTGCGCATGCAGGCGCTGGCGGCGAAGATCCGCAGCGCTGTGCTCGCCGTGCTGTGGCAGGACCACAGCGCGACTGCAGACGGCATGGGCCTGCACGGCGACCTGCTCAAGCAGCGCCAGGCCGATGGCGCGCGGCTACCGGTGGACTGGAAGGAGACCAACAACTACTACCCGTTCAGCGTCGGCCTGATGCCCAGGCAGGGCGATGCCGACTACGACCCGAAATACGTGCGCGCGCTGCGCCTGTTCGCCGACGCGCGGCAATACCCGATCTTCCCGTTCTACACCGCCAACCAGGCCGACCGGCAGGCACGCGGCGCCAGTGGCAGCAACAACTTCTCGGTGATCAACTCCACCGTCGCCTTCCGCCTGCTCGGCAGCGCGCTGCGCGACTATCCCAGCCCGTACCTGGACGCGGGCAGCTACCGCAAGCTGCTGTACTGGAACGCCTGGGCGCACTACATCGACGGCGACAACCGCTACCCGGACCAGAACGAGTTCTGGGCGCAGGGCAGCTCCGCCGACGGCGGCAGCATCGGCTACCGCTCGTGGATCCACCACACCCAGCTCGGCGCGACCAACTTCACCGTGATCGAGGACGCGATGGGCCTGCGTCCGCGCAGCGACGCCAGGATCGAGCTGTATCCGATCGACATCGGCTGGGACCATTTCGCCGCCGACGCGGTGCGCTACCGGAATCGCGACCTGTCCATCGTCTGGGACCGCGACGGTCGCCACTACGGCGGCGCGGTGCCCAAGGGCTATTCCCTGTATCTGGACGGGAAGCTGGCGTTCACCGTCGATCGCCTGGCGCATGTGCTCTACGACCCGGCCAGCGGCCGTGTGCAGGCGCTGCCGGATGCGGTCAATGCGGACGCCGCGCAGCTGCGTGTGGTCAGTTCCAGGTCCATCGCCTTGCAGACACCGGCGCAGGTGCGCTTCGCCGCCGATGCGCGCATCACCGCGGTGCTGGCCGACGCCGGCGTGGACACCACGCTGCCGGCGACTGCGCGCAACCTCGCGCAGGGTGCGACGGTAAGCGCCAGCTATGTCGCCGACGGCTTCCCGGCCGCCGCGGCAGTGGACGGCAGCACCGCCAACGAACCGTTCTGGGGCACGGCCGGGTCGCCGTCGCGCAGCGACTGGATCGAACTCGACCTGGGCCGGCCGCAGACGCTGGACGACGTGCGCCTGTACTTCTACCGCAGCTCCTCGCCGCCCGGCGAACAGCACGGTTTCGCCTCCGGCACCCGCGCCGGCTACGCGCCGCCGTGGCTGTACGTGCTGCAGTATTTCGACGGGCAGGCCTGGAAGACCGTGCCAGGCCAGGTGCGCGATGCGCCGATCGCGCAGGGCAATCGCAACCGCGTGCGCTTCCCCGCGCTGCGCGTGCAGCGGCTGCGCGTGCTGGTGACCCATGCGGGCACGCTGCGCACCGGGATCAAGGAAATCCAGGCCTATGCCAGCGGCGCGCGGGTGCCGGCGGCCAAGTCCAACCGGGCGCCGCAGGTCGAGGCCTGGCAGCAGGACGGCGTCGGTGGCGGCGCGCTGCGTGTCGTTGGCCGCGTCGGCGACGACGCGCTGCCGAATGGCAGCTTGGCGCTGCAGTGGCGCGTGCTGCAGGCGCCGCCGGGCGGCGCGGCGATCTTCGAAGAGCCGCAGGCGGCCAGCAGCAGCGTGCGCTTCACCGCGCCCGGCGCCTACACGCTGCGCTTGCAGGCCGACGATGGCGCGTTGCAAGGCCATGCCGACGTGGCCGTGGTCGCCGCGCCGACGCCGGTCGGGCAGGGCCTGGAAGTGCAGGGCGACGCCGAGGCCAGCGCGCAGGTCACCGCCGGCCACCACCGGTTGCAGGCGCTCAACGACGGGCTGCTGCCGGCGCCGGATCAAGCGCCGTCCGCGGATCGCCGCTGGGGCAGCTGGGGCCGCGCGCAACCGACTTCGGTGTGGGTGCAGTACCAATGGCGGCAACCGCAGCGCTTGAACGGCGCCGCAGTCTACTTCTGGGACGACCAGCCCGACGGCGGCGTGGCGCCGCCGCGCGCGTGGAAGCTGCAATACCGCGAGGGCGAGCAGTGGCGCGACATCGCGGTGCGCGGCGGCTATCCGGTCGCCGCGCGCGGCGAAGCGAGCCGCGTGGCGTTCGCACCGGTCACCACCACCGCGTTGCGCGCGGTGCTGGACACCGCGGCACAGGGCGACGGCCATGCCGCGGTCGGTATCGACGAATGGCAGGTCTTCGCCGAGCGCGCCGACACGGTCGAGCCGATCGACGTGCGGGTGGCGCCGGGCGAGACGCCGGCGCTGCCGCAGCGCATCGCCGCTTACTTCGCCGACGGCAGCTGGGACTGGTTGGGCGTGCGCTGGCCGCAACTCGACGCGGCGGCGCTGGCCAGCGAAGGCCGCGTGCAGCTGCAGGGCCTGGCCGACGGCGGCCTGCCGGTCAGCGCCAGCATCTGGGTGCGCGCCACCGCGCCGGGCCAGATCAACACGGTGCAGGCGCCGCCGCCGCTGCACGTGCGTGCCGGGCAGATGCCGGCGCTGCCGGCGTTCGTCGGCGTGCAGTACAACGACGGCTCGCGCGAACGGGTGCCGGTGCAGTGGCCGCCGTTGGTGCCGGCCGCGTATGCGGCGCCGGGCACGTCCAGCATCGTCGGCAGCGCGCAGGGGCGCGGCGGCAGCGGGCAGTTGCCGGTGCGGCTGCAGATCGTGGTCGATGCGGCGGTGGTGCCATGAGCCTGCGCCGTGCCGCGCGTATCGGCGCCTGCCTGCTGCTGGCGCTTGCCGTTGCCGCGGCGCAGGCGGCACCGTTGCGCGCGCGCAGCGTGCACAGCGCCGGCAATCCGATCCTGGCCGACGGCCATGACTATTCCGCCGATCCGGCGCCGCTGGTCGCCGACGGCAAGCTGTACATCATCGCCGGCCGCGACGAGGCGCCGCCCGACGTCAACGACTTCGTGATCCAGCGCTGGCAAATGCTGGCGACCGACAATGTCGGCAGCGGCAACTGGACCCACTATCCCTCGTTGCTGCGTCCGGAGCAGGTCTTCGCCTGGGCCGCCGCGGGCCGCGCCTATGCCGCGCAGATCGTGCAGGGGCCGGACCGGCGCTACTACCTGTACGCGCCGGTGGAGGAAAAGCGCTCGCCCAACGCCGATCCGTTCGCGATCGGCGTGGCGGTCGCCGACAGCCCGCTGGGGCCGTGGCGCGACGCGCACCCGCAAGGGCCGATCCTGTCGCAGTCGCTGCCGGTCAGGAACACGATCCAGAACATCGATCCGACCGTGCTGGTCGACGACGACGGCCGCGTATACCTGTACTGGGGCACCTTCGGCAAGCTGTTCGGCATCGAGCTGGAACGCGACATGGTCACGCCCAAGGGCGCGGCGGTGGCGGTGACCACGCTGGACGGCTATTTCGAGGCGCCGTGGCTGTTCAAGCGCAACGGCACCTACTACATGGCCTACGCCGGCAACCGCGCCGGACCGGACTCGGATTGCACCCCGACGCTGTATCACGCCTGCATCGCCTACGGCAGCGCGCCGTCGCCGCTGGGGCCGTGGACCTACCGCGGGGTGATCCTGCCGCCGGTGTCCTCCACCACCTCGCATTCGGGCATCGTGCGATTCAAGGGCCAGTGGTATCTGGTCTATCACACCGCCGATGCGAAGGGCGGCGGCCACTTCCGCCGCAGCGTGGCGATCGACCGGCTGGACTGGGACGACACGCAACAGCCGGCACGCATTCGCCCGGTGCTGGCCACGCGCGCGCCGCAGCCGCCACAGCCGGTGCAGCGCAACGTCGCCCGCTACGCATCCGCCAGCGCTTCCAACGGCCCGGACATCCCGCACCAGTACTGGATCGCCGCGCTCAACGACGGCGTGGTCAAGCGCAATCCGTTGCCGCCGCAGATGTGGGGCAGCTGGACCGCGCACAATCCGCCGCAGCAGTGGATCCAGTACAGCTGGGCGCAACCGGTAACGCTGCAGCGCAGCCGCATCGTGTTCTGGGCCGACCATCCGCCCGGCGCGAACGAGGGCGTGGCGCCGCCGGCGCGCTGGCATCTGGAATACCGCAAGGACGGGCAGTGGCTGCCGTTGGCGCAGGCCGCAAACAGTCCGGTCGCGGGCCGGGTGCAGACGCTGCGTTTCGCGCCGGTGACCACGCGCTGCGTGCGCGCGGTGTTCGACGCCTCCGGCGGCGACGGCGGCTATGCCGCGCTGGCGGTGCAGGAATGGGAAATGTGGGCCATGCGCGCGCAGCGCCTGGCCCAGGCCGGCGTTGTGGATGCGCAGCGCTGCGACACGCCATGACCGGCACGGGGCAACACCGCATCGGAACGCCGCGACCGGCTCGGTTTGCGGATGGCGCCAGGCCGGAAGCGGCGCCTTGCCGTGTGCCGACCACCGCGCACGACGGCGCGGGAACGGGGCGCGCCACGCGCCAGCCGCCGCCACCGTTTGCAATGCATCTGCAGATTTCCGTGTCAAAGGCGCTGCTTTTGCACAAGACGCTGCACACGAAGGCGTGAAAGGATCGTGGCTGGCGATGCGCGGCGATGCGCGCCGCGTTCCGTGCCGTGCGTGGATGCACGGCCTCCGATGATCGATGCGGGTTCTCGCTGCAGCAGGCGGCGAGGGCGCTGCATCGTCTGGCCTGAATCCAAGGCAGGCCGGTAGCCAAGAGACCGTGTATCCCATGCAACGCATTCGCTCGACCCCCCTCTCCCTGGCGCGCCTGCGCCGCGATCCGCGCAGCCACGCGCCTCGCCCGTTCTGCGCCGCCATCGCCGCGTTGTCGCTGCTGCCGGCACTCGCGCTGGCGGCAACGCCGAGTGCGGACGACTACCAGCGCGCGCAGGCGTTGAGCAGCCGCTACGAGGCGCTGGTCGACCGCCAGCCGTCGCAGCCGGTGTGGTTGGACGCCGGGCATTTCCTGTATCGGCGTTCGCTGGCGCGCAGCGGTGTCGCACCGGCGATCGAGTACCGCCGGGTCGCGGTCGCCGACGGCCGCAACGAACCCGCGTTCGATCATGCGCGGCTGGCGGCGGCGATGTCCGCGGCCAGCGACAAGCCGGTCGATGCGGCGGCGTTGCAGCTGTACGAGGTGAAGCTGGATGCGCATCGGCTGGTGTTCGAGAGCTATCGCGTGCGCTGGCAGTGCGACCTGCCGCAGTACCGTTGCACGCGCACCGAGATGGGCGCGTTGCCGCCCGATTCCTACGACATGAACATCCCGCTCAAGCAGGGGCCGGCGTATGCGCAGGCGTCGCCGGACGGCAAGCGACGCGCCTGGGTCGAGGCCGGCAACGTGGTGGTCGCGCCAGCCGTCGGCGGTGCGCCGGTCGCGCTCAGCCACGATGGCAGCGCCGCCGAATACTACGCGGTGGACAGCATCGCCTGGTCGCCGGACTCGACCCGGCTGGTCGCCTACCGGGTCAAACCGGCGCCGCTGCGCACGGTGTACTACATCGAGTCGGCGCCGCCGGACCAGTTGCAGCCCAAGCTGCACCAGCAGATCTACGCCAAGCCCGGCGATCCGCTGCCGGTGTTGCAGCCGGTGCTGTTCGACCTGGCCTCGCGGCAGGCAACGGCGGTGCCGGCGACGCTGTTCCCGAATGCGTTCGCGCTGAGCTGGCCGCAGTGGCGCAGCGACGGCAGCGGCTTCACCTTTGAGTACAACGAACGCGGCCACCAGCGCTACCGGGTCATCGAGGCGGACGGACGCAGCGCGCAGGCACGCACCCTGATCGAGGAAACCTCGCCGACCTTCATCGAGTATTCCGATCTCAGCGGCACCCACGAAGGCGGCGGCAAACGCTATCGGCACGATTTCGCCGATGGCGCGCGCACCCTGTGGGCCTCCGAACGCGACGGCTGGGAGCAGCTGTACCTGTACGACACGCGCAGCGGCGGCGCCCCGCGCCAGGTCACGCGCGGCGAGTGGGTGGTGCGCAAGGTCGAGCGCGTCGACGAGACCGCGCAGCAGATCTATTTCACCGCTTCGGGCATGACCCCCGGCGAGGATCCCTACTACCGTCACGCCTATCGCATCGGTCTGGACGGCAGCGGGCTGACTGCGCTGACGCCGGTGCAGGCCGACCATGAAGTCGTGCTGTCGCCGGACGGACGCTGGTTGCTCGACCTGTATTCGCGCGTGGACCTGGGCCCGGTGCTGGAATTGCGCCGCAGCGACGATGGCGCGCTGGTACAGCAGGTCGAGCGCACCGACCTGACCCGGCTGCGCGCCGCCGGCTGGGTGCCGCCGCTGCCGTTCCATACGCCCGGCCGCGACGGCAAGACCGAGATCTGGGGCGTGATCCATCGCCCGCAGGGGCTCGATCCGCAGCAGCGTTACCGCGTGGTCGAGAACATCTACGCCGGCCCGCACGGCTCGTTCGTGCCCAAGGGCTTCAGCGCGCGCGTGCCGGCGCTGACCGGGCTCGGCTTCGCCGTGGCGCAGGTCGATGGCATGGGCACCAACAACCGCGCGCGCGCGTTCCACGACGTGGCCTGGCGCAACCTCAAGGACGCAGGTTTCCCCGATCGCATCGCCTGGCACCGCGCCGTGGCGGGGCAGTATCCGTGGTACGCGATCGAACAGGGCGTGGGCATCTATGGCACCTCCGCCGGCGGCCAGAGCGCGCTCGGCGCGTTGCTGTTCCATCCGGAGTTCTACGTCGCCGCGGTGGCCAATTCCGGCTGCCACGACAACCGCATGGACAAGATCTGGTGGAACGAGCAATGGATGGGCTGGCCGGTCGGGCCTTGGTATTCGGCCTCGTCCAATGTCGACAACGCCGCGCGACTGCAGGGGCATCTGCTGCTGGTGACCGGCGACATGGACCAGAACGTCGATCCGGCCAGCACCTTCCAGGTCGCCGATCGGCTGATCAAGGCCGGCAAGGATTTCGATCTGCTGGTGGTGCCGGGCGGCGACCACGGCGCCGGCGGCGACTATGGCCGGCGCCGCCTGGCGGACTTCTTCGTGCGCTGGCTGCAGCAGGCGCCGACGCCGGACTGGAACCGGCAGGCGGCGGCATCGGCGCCCGTCGCGCACTGAGGGTTGCGCGCGTGCCCGCGTGAGCTGGCGCGCGGCATGTGGCGGTGGCTGCGACACATCGCAACATATCGACAAATTTCCACGTCAAAGGCGACGTTTTTCCACAAGACGCTGACCCTGCCGACGTGAAACTCTGCAGTTGCGGTGCGTAGCGACGCGCAACGGGTTCTTCCCGGGGCGCGAAGACGCGCAACGGTTTTTCCGATGCGCGACACGCGCACCGCATTCTGCGCCGTGCGGGGATGCACGGCCTCCATCGATCGATGCGGGTTCTCGCTGCCATGCGCAGCGAGAGCACGGCGTCGTGCGGCCTGGATTTGCGTGCAGGCCGCTCAACCGAGAGACAGTCCATGCGCGACGTTCGTTTGCCTTCCCCATTTCCGGCCTCCGCCTGTCGCGATCGACGCGGACACGGGCGCACGCTGCTGTGCGCCGCGATCGGCATGGCGCTGCTCGCCGCGCTGCCGGCGGCGGCGCAGGAGGCGACCACCGTGCGCGATAGCGCCACCGCGGCGGCCGACGGCAGCGACAGCGCCGCCGACGCCAAGACCCTGGACAGCGTGGTCGTCACCGGTTCGCGCATCCGTCGCAATGACGCGCTGGACGGCCCCACGCCGCTGACCGTGATCGGCGCCGAGCAGATCCGCGCGGCCGGCTATACCGAGATCGCCGATGTGGTCAATCAGCTGCCGAGCCTGGCCCTGACCCAGACCAGCCAGACCAGCAACCTGGCCGGCAATCCCGGCATCAACGCACTGGACCTGCGCGGCATGGGGACCCAACGCACCCTGGTGCTGGTCGACGGCCGCCGCCAGGTGCCGGCGATCCCGGGCACCTCGGCGGTGGACGTGAGCAATATTCCTTCCAGCCTGGTCGAACGGGTGGAAGTCATCACCGGCGGCGCGTCGGCGCTGTATGGCGCCGACGCGGTCACCGGCGTGGCCAATTTCATCCTGAAGAAGGATTTCCAGGGCCTGGACGCCAGCGCGCGCTATGGCATCTCCAGCCGCGGCGACATGCGCAGCAACAGCGTCGATGCGCTGTTCGGGCACAATTTCGCCGACAACCGCGGCAACGTGACCGTCTATGGTTTCTACGAGCGCGAGCCCGATTCGGTGTCCGGCCAGGACCGTCCGTGGACCGCCACCGGCTACCCGATGTACACGCGCAACAACCGCAACCAGCGCTACTGGATCTCCGACAACAACCGCAACATCAACAACGCCGAGGACGCGCAGCTGATTCTCGGCGGCCGCCACTATGCGATGACCGCCGATGGCCAGCTGCGCGCGCCGGTGCTCGGCCCGGGCGGCTACGTCAACAGCGTGCCGGTGAGCCTGGCCGATCCGTCCACCGCACTGGGCAGCCTGCTCACCGACGGCGGCGAGTACGGCGGCCGCTACGACTCGTGGTACCTGGCGGTGCCGTCGGATCGCTTCGCCAGCCGCGCCACGCTCAATTTCGATTTCAGCGACAGCCTGCGCTTCTTCGCCAACGTCGGCTATTCGCGTACCACCTCGCAATCGGCGTGGCGCGCGCTGAGCGCGTTCGGCAGCGAGGCGGTGCCGGCCGACAGCCCGTTCATCACCGACGAGATGCGCGCGGCCAACGGCGGCACGATCACCGACGGGGTCTACTTCGCGCGGCATTTCGACGACGAACTGGGGCAGGGCGGCAGCCAGTACCGGCGCCAGCTGCTGCAGGGCGTAGTCGGCCTGGAAGGCGACTTCAGCCTGGGCGGCCGCGCCTGGAACTACAGCGCGTACTACTCCTACGGCCGCACCGAGCAGCGCAACCGCGACATCGATACGGTGGCCTATACGCGCTACTACCTGGCGGTGGATTCCACCACCGCCGCCGACGGCAGCGCGATCTGCCGCAGCACGCTCACCGACCCGGGCAACGGCTGCGTGCCGTTGAACCCGTTCAAGCGCCTGACCGCGCAGGAGATCGGCTACCTGCGCTACACCTCGGACTGGGCCACCACCACCATGACCCAGCAGGTGCTGTCGGCCTATGCCTCCGGCGGCATGTTCGACCTGCCTGGCGGCGAAGCGCAGATCGCGTTCGGCGGCGAGTACCGCAAGGAGCGCAACGACATCGGCGCGATCGCCCAGTACGATCCGGCCAATCCGGCCTACGACGCCAGCCTGGGCACCACCCAGTTGCCGCTGGTCGGGCAGTACGACGTCAAGGAACTCTACAGCGAACTGCATCTGCCGCTGCTGGCCGACAGGCTGTTCGCGCAGCGCCTGGGCGTGGACGCGGCGGTGCGCGTGTCCGACTACAACACCGCCGGCCGCACGGTCACCAACAAGTTCGGCATCGACTGGGCGCCGATCCAGGACATCACCCTGCGCGGCACCTACGGCAAGGCGGTGCGCGCGCCCAACATCGGCGAGCTGTACACCGCCAGCAGCATCGGCGGCATGTGGATCACCGATCCGTGCAACACCTACAACCAGCGCTACCGCACCGACCGCAGCCAGTACACCGCGGCCAACTGCGCGCAGCTCAATCCGTCGGACAAGAGCACCTACTGGCTGTATCGCGACATCATCACCAAGGGCAACCTGGACCTGGCCAACGAGACCGCCAAGACCCGCACCGTCGGCATCGTGCTGCGTCCGCGTTTCCTGAAGGATTTCTCGCTGTCGGTGGACTACTACAACATCGACCTGCGCGGCGCGATCGATTCGTTCCCGGCGCAGACCATCATCAACAAGTGCGTGGACGCGCCGACCCTGGACAACCAGTTCTGTTCCTTCGTCAGCCGCGACGCCGACGGCAACCTGCTCAACGTGGTCACCCAGAAGCTCAACCTGTCGCGCTACCTGACCCGCGGCGTCGACTTCTTCGCGCAATACCGCTACGACCTGGCGGAGCGTTGGGGCCAGAATGCCGGCGCGCTGTCGTTCGACCTGAACTACACGCACCTGATCCGCCAGGACTACACGCTGGATCCGGACCAGCCCGAGGACGTCACCCGCTTCGCCGGCGTGTTCGGCTCGCCGTCCTGGAAGGGCGTGCTGCGCGGCACCTGGTCCAATGCGCATGCCGGCGCGACCTGGTCGCTGCGCCACTTCTCCAAGATGCGCAACAGCACCGAGATCACCGATGCCGACTACCAGAAGGTGTGGACCGGCAACGTGTTCTACAGCGACGTGTCCGGCTACTACCGGCTCAAGTCGGGGCTGGAAGTGTTCGGCGGGGTCAGCAATCTGTTCGATCGCGCGCCGCCGCGGGTGCCGGGGGCGGAGGCGGGCGGCGCCAACTTCGAGCTGGGCTACCACGCCGGCGTGTACGACGTGATCGGGCGCATGTACTACGGCGGGATCCGCCTGGCGCTGTGAGCGGCGGGCGCGATTCGGCACAAATCCGCATGTTCGCGCAGCCGTGGCGACAAGACGCGATGACGTATCGATGACACAGTGGCGACAGGCCGCCCGTTCGTGGCCGCGGTCGGGCCTGCGCCTGCCGCCGCCAAGCGCAAAGGAGCAAGCAATGCCGTCTCGCCTTTCCCCTCGGTTCCCCGTGGTCATCCATTCGCGCGGTGCCCGATGAGCGCGCGCTCCGGACATGTCCACACGGCGCACTGCGCGCACACCGCGTCCGCGGACGCTGCGGCGGCGCTGGATCCATCGCGGCGCCGTTTCCTGCAATGGAGCGCATTGGCCGTGGCCGCGGGATTGCTGCGTTTCCCGCTGGATGCCGCCGCGTCCAGCGCCGGTGCCGTGCAGGCGCTGCCGCTCAAGCAGGTCACGCTCAAGCCCTCGCTGTTCCTGGATTCGCTGCAGACCAATCGCCGCTATCTGCTGGAACTGGAACCGGACCGCCTGCTGCACAACTTCCTGCAGTACGCCGGCCTGCCGCCCAAGGGTGAGGTCTACGGCGGCTGGGAGGGCGACACCATCGCCGGGCACACGCTCGGCCACTACCTCAGCGCGCTGGCCAAGATGCATGCGCAGACCCGCGATGCGGTGCTGCGCCAGCGCATCGACTACATCGTCGCCGAGTTGGCGCGTGCGCAGGCCAAGGACGCGGACGGCTACGTCGGCGGGCTCACCCGCAAGAACGACAAGGGCGCCATCGACAACGGCAAGGTAGTGTTCGAAGAGGTGCGCCGCGGCGTCATCAAGGGCAGCAAGTTCAATCTCAATGGCAGCTGGTCGCCGCTGTACACGGTGCACAAACTGTTCGCCGGCCTGCTCGATGCGCACGAACTGGCCGGCAACGCGCAGGCGCTGCACGTGCTGCTGCCGCTGGCCGGCTATCTGGGCGGGGTGTTCGACGCGCTCGACCACGCGCAGATGCAGACCCTGCTGGACACCGAGTTCGGCGGCCTCAACGAGTCCTACATCGAACTGGGCGCGCGCACCGGCGATCAGCGCTGGGTCGCGCTGGGCAAGCGCCTGCGGCACGAGAAGGTGATCGATCCGGCCGCGGCCGGCCGCGACGAGCTGCCGCACATCCATGCCAATACCCAGGTGCCCAAGTTCATCGGCGAGGCACGCCAGTTCGAGGTCGCCGGCGATGCCGACGCGGCGGCGGCGGCGCGTTTCTTCTGGGAGACGGTGACCGGCCACTACAGCTACGCGATCGGCGGCAATGCCGACCGCGAGTATTTCCAGGAACCGGACACCATCGCCGCGTTCCTGACCGAGCAGACCTGCGAGCACTGCAACAGCTACAACATGCTCAAGCTGACCCGGCACCTGTACCAGTGGACGCCGCAGGCACGCTATTTCGACTACTACGAGCGCACCCTGCACAACCACACCATGGCCGCGCAGCATCCGGCCACCGGCATGTTCACCTACATGACGCCGATGATCAGCGGCGGCGAGCGCGGCTTCTCCGACAAGTTCGATTCGTTCTGGTGCTGCGTCGGCAGCGGCATGGAGGCGCACGCGCAGTTCGGCGACTCGATCTATTGGCAGGACGCGGCCTCGCTTTACGTCAATCTGTACATCCCCTCGACCCTGGATTGGCCCGAGCGCGATCTGGCGCTGGAGCTGGACAGCGGCGTGCCGGACAACGGCAAGGTGCGGTTGCAACTGCGCCGCGCCGGCGCACGCACGCCGCGCCGCCTGCTGCTGCGGCTGCCGGCCTGGTGCCAGGGCGGCTACACGCTGCGCGTCAACGGCAAGGCCCAGCGCGGCACGTCCGCCGATGGCTACCTGGCGCTGGAGCGGCAGTGGCGCAGCGGCGACGTGATCGAACTGGAGCTGGCGATGCCGCTGCGCCTGGAGCATGCCGCCGGCGATGCCGATACGGTGGTGGTGATGCGCGGTCCGCTGGCGCTGGCCGCCGATCTGGGCCCGGTCGCCGATCCCTACGATGCGCCGGACCCGGCGCTGGTGGCCGCGGCCGATCCCTTGGCAGGGTTCGCCGAATTGCCGCAGCCCGGGCATTTCCTGGCCGCCGCCACGCAGCCGCCGGGGCTGACCTTCGTGCCGTTCTACGCGCAGTACGACCGCCGCAGCGCGCTGTACTTCAAGCGCATGGCGCCGGCGCAATGGGCGCAGGAAGCGGCGCGGCGCGCGCGCCAGCAGGCCGAACGCGCCGCGCTGCAGGCCACCGCGGTGGACATGATCCAGTTCGGCGACGAGGCTTCCGAACAGGCGCACAAGCTGCGCAGCGATACGTCCTTCGGCGGCGCCTACCGCCGCCAGCAATGCCGCGACGTGCGCGGCAAGGGCTTCGTCGAGTTCCAGATGAAAGGCAGCGCGCAGCCGCTGGCGTTGCGCCTGCGTTTCTGGGGCAGCGACAAGGGCCGCTTCAACATCCTGATCGACGGCAAGCTGGCCGTGGAAGTGCAGGTGGACCGCAGCCAGGTCATCGACTTCGTCGATCGCGATTACGCGTTGCCGCCGGCGCTGACCGGCGCCAAGCAGCTGACCTTCCGCATCGAGCCGCAGCACGGCGATACCGCCGGGCCGCTGTTCGGCGGTTGGTTGATCCCGGCCGCGCGCGCATGACGGCTGCGGCAACGCACGCAGGCGGCGCTGGCGTCGCGCCCTGAAAGGAACCATCGATGGCGTCACGCTCGCGCTTCGCTTTTCCCGCCCGCCGCTGGCTGTGGCGCGGCCTGCTCGCACTCGCCGTGGCTGGCTGCGGCAGCTGCGCGCACGCGCCGCCGCCGGCCGCGGCGATGGCGCCGGCCAGTCCGCTGCACGGCATCTGGGTGATCGCGCAGGGGCCGTCGTTTCCCGGTCCGCGTTACCTGCGCATCGTCCAGCGCGACGGCCAGGCGCAGGGCAGCATCACCACCGATTGGTATGGCGACGTGCCGATGCAGCAACTGCGCATCGACGGCGACGTGGCCCATTTCCAGATCGACAACGGCAATCCGCGGCTGCCGGCGCAGCCGTGGACCGCGACCCTGGAGCACGGCCAGCTGCACGTGGCCGGCCGCATCTGGGACGAGCAGGTGGACGTGCGCGCGAGCCGCGGCAGCGAGGCCGATGCGGCACGGCTGGCGTTCCCGGTCGCGCCGCTGCCGGCCTATGCCGCACTGCCGGTCGACGGCCTGGCGAAGACCCCGCCGCTGGGTTGGAGCAGCTGGAACCGCTTCGCCGAACACATCGACGACGCCACCGTGCGCCGCATCGCCGATGCGATGGTCGCCTCCGGATTGCGCGATGCCGGTTACGTCTACGTCAACATCGACGATGGCTGGCAGGGCCAGCGCGACCGCGACGGCGTGCTGCAGCCGAACGCGCGTTTTCCCGACATGCGCGCGCTGGCCGACTACGTGCACGGCAAGGGGCTGAAGCTGGGCCTGTACAGCTCGCCCGGTCCCAAGACCTGCGCCGGCTACACCGGCAGCTACGGCCACGTCGAACAGGACGCGCGCACCTGGGCCGGCTGGGGCGTCGACTACGTCAAGTACGACCTGTGCTCGGGCGAGGGCATCTTCCGCGAACCGCAACAGGTGCGCCGCGCCTACCTGCAGATGGGCCAGGCGCTGCGCGCGAGCGGACGGCCGATCGTCTACAGCCTGTGCCAGTACGGCCGCGACCATGTCGGCCAGTGGGGGCGCGAGGTCGGCGGCCATCTGTGGCGCACCACCGGTGACATCGAGGACACCTACGCGAAGATGGCCTCGATCGGTTTCGACCGCAACGGCGATCCCGCCGACGCCGGGCCTGGCGGCTGGAACGATCCGGACATGCTCGAGATCGGCAACGGCGGCATGAGCGCGGACGAGTACCGCACGCACCTGGCGCTGTGGGCGCTGTCGGCGGCGCCGTTGCTGCTCGGCAACGACCTGCGGCAGATGACGCCGGCGACGCTGGCGCTGCTGCGCAACCGCGACGTGCTGGCGATCGACCAGGATGCGCTGGGCGTGCAGGGCAGGGCGGTGCGCAAGGACGGCGCGATCGAGATCTGGCGCAAGCCGCTGGCCGATGGCGGCGTCGCGCTCGGCGTGTTCAATCGCGATGCGCAATCGCATCGTGTGGCGCTGACGGCGGAGGATGCCGGCACCGCGCTGCGCGGACGCCGTTGGCGCGATCTGTGGCGCGGCGGCAGCCATCCTGCCGGCCAGCTGCGCGACGTGCAGGTCGCGGCGCATGGCGTGGTGTTGTTGCGGCTGTCGCCGCCGATCGCGCACCCGCATTGAGTTCGACGGGAAGGCAGCGACGCGCCAGTACCGGCGCGGTCCGTCCTGCCTGCGCGCCTGCCTGCGTGTTGCGCGCGTGGCGCGGTTTTGCGATGGATGACATCCATCGCCACGGAACGACACGCGGTGTGCCGAGTTCCACGTAGCGCGACGCCGGCATGCACCGGCTCCCTGGCTGAACCGAAAGCAACGGGCATGCATGCCCGTGGGCTGCCCGATCGCGCCGCCGTGTCGCGACCATGCGTTATTCCGCATGCAGAACCGCTAATTGCGACAAGACGCGGGCCGTGGTTACGGGCACATTGTGATTGCATCGTTAAAACGTGATGACCTTTTGCTTTCCGGCCAGCGGCCGGTGCGCGGGACAGGATCCGCCACCGCCCTTCGCCACCCACCGCAGGACCGGGGATCTGCGCACGTGCAGCGTGCGAAGGACAGCAAGCATCCCCGCGATTGCGTCCGGCCTTGTCAAGCCGCGGCGCAGGATGCGTATCACCGGCGCCGCTGTTGCAGCGGCGTCCTCATCGCATGTTCCGCCGTTGGCGCAAGCCGGCGCGGACCCGTTCGGCCCACCGTTTTTGCTTACGCCACGTGTCGCCATCGCTCAGGAGATCTCCATGTCGTTTCCGCACGCACCCCATCCTTCCCATCGCCGCGCACCGGTGCCGCAGCCGCTGGCACTGGCCGTGGTCGCCGCCTTGTCGCTGGGCACCTCCTGGTCGGCGCTGGCACAGGAGGCGAGCGCGGACGACGGCAAGACCCAGACCCTGGACAGCATCGTGGTCACCGGCTCGCGCCTGCGCCGCGTCGATACCGAGACCGCCAATCCGGTGGTGACGATCAATCGCGCGCAGATCGAGGCGACCGGCAAGGCCACGCTCGGCGATCTGGTGCAGGAACTGCCGTCGATCGCCGGCAACGCGACCAACCCCAATACCAACAACGGCGGCGGCACCGGCGCCTCGACCATCTCGCTGCGCGGCCTGGGCGAGAAGCGCACGCTGATCCTGGTCAACGGCACGCGCCTGGCCAGCAACGACGTCAACGCGATCCCGGCGACGATGATCGAGCGCGTGGAAGTGCTCAGCGACGGCGCCTCGGCGGTGTACGGCTCGGACGCGATCGGCGGCGTGGTCAACTTCATCCTGCGCAAGGGCTTCGACGGCATCGAGGGCAGCACCGACTTCGGCACCAGCTCGCGCAGCGACGGCAACCGCCGCAACTTCTCGCTGACCGCCGGCAAGACCAGCGAGCGCGGCAGCATCGTCGCCGGCCTGTCCTACCACAACATCGATCCGGTCTCGGCCGGCGAGCGCAGCTATTCCAAGGACGCGCTATCGCTGATCGACGGGGTGCCGGTGAAGCAGGGCTCCTCGGCCACGCCCACCGGCAGCATCAGCTTCGACGAAGGTTCCGCCCAGTCCAAGGCGCTGGCGGCGAGCAACGGCTGTTCGCGGGTCACCTTCAACGGCGGCAGCAGCAGCCCGACCAATGCCAGCCAGTACCACTGCTACGTCGCCTCCACCGACTCCTACAACTACCAGCCGTACAACCTGCTGCAGACCCCGCAGGAACGCACCAACGCCTTCGTGCTCGGCAGCTTCCGCTTCAACGATCACCTGGAAGGCTACGTCAACACCTACTTCAGCAAGACCACCTCGTCCTCGATCATCGCGCCGATCCCGATCTTCGCCAACGGCGACAACTTCCTGGTCTCGGCCGACAGCTACTACAACCCGTTCGGGGTCAACTTCGGCACCGACCGCAGCACCGGTACCTCGTACAACAGCTTCAACACCCGCGCCACGGTACTGGGCAACCGCCGCTACGAGTACAACACCTACAATTTCCAGATCAATCCCGGCCTGCGCGGCAGCTTCGGCGACAGTTCCTGGCAGTGGGACGCCAGCGTCAACTATGGCAAGGTCAAGCAGAAGTCGATCAACTACGGCTTCCTCGACTACGCCGGCTTCAACGCCGCGGTGGGTCCCTCGTTCCTGGACAGCGACGGCACGGTCAAGTGCGGCAGCGCCGGTGCGGTGATCGCCGGCTGTACCCCGATCGACGTGTTCAACCTCAACAGCGAGAGCAACAAGGCCGCGCTGGAAGCGCTGGTGGTCAACCCGATCGTCACCAGCGTCTACACGGTCAAGCAGTTCGAGGCCAACGCCAACGGCAACCTGTTCGACCTGCCGGCCGGCACGGTGAGCCTGGCGGCGGGCGTCTCCTACCGCAAGGAAAGCACCTCCACTTCGGCCGATGCGCTGTGGACCGGCGACGAGAACGGCATGTGCGGGGTGATCGAATTCTGCGCCACCGTGCTCGGCGGCAGCTTCAGCGTCAAGGAGGCCTATGCCGAGGCGCTGTTCCCGCTGTTGGCCGACCTGCCGCTGGTGCATTCGCTGAACCTGACCGTGGGCAGCCGCTTCTCCGACTACGACACCGTCGGCAGCAAGACCAACAGCAAGGTCTCGCTGGAATACCGTCCGATCGAGAACCTGCTGCTGCGCGGCACCGTGTCGCAGGTGTTCCGCGCGCCGAACATCAACGAGCTGTACGCCGGCGTGGCCGGCGATTCGCCGTCGGTCAACGATCCGTGCAACGGCTACACCGGCGGCCATGCCGCGGCCTGCGCCAACGTGCCCACCGACGGCAGCTACCAGCAGGCCGACAACCAGGTCGGCGCCAAGGCGTCCGGCGCGGTGGTGGCCGGCTACCAGCTCAAGCCGGAGACCGGCAAGTCCTACGACTTCGGCGTGGTCTACGATCCGGGTTGGCTGGACGGCCTGTCGATGAGCGCGGACCTGTGGAAGATCAACCTGCAGGACACCATCACCCAGGTGTCGGCGCAGACCGTGCTCAACCAGTGCTACGCCAATGCGTCCAGCGCGTTCTGCGCGCTGATCCACCGCAACGACAACGGCACCATCAACTATATCGCCGAGCCGACCGTGAACCTCGGCAAGCTGTGGGCCAGCGGCGCCGATTTCAGCCTCAACTACCGCCTGCCGGACACCGCGTGGGGCAGCTTCAACGCCAGCCTCAACGGCACCTACGTGATCCGCTACGACATCAACCCGGATACCACCGACGCCAGCACCGTCACCATCCACAACGCCGGCAAGTACACCTACGCCTACGGCAATTTCCCGCGCTGGCGCGGGCTGGGCACGCTGAGCTGGAACCTGGGCGACTGGAGCGCATCGTGGCGCATCCGCTACATCGGCAGCACCGAGATCGGCAGTGCCGATACGCGGCAGGGGCTGTCGGCCGACGCCGACCAGGCCGCCGTGGTGCGCGGCATCGGTTCGTACGTGTATCACAACGTGCAGGTCGGCTATAACGTCAAGCCCTGGCATACCCGCCTCGAGCTGGGCGTGGACAACCTGGCCGACAAGCAGCCGCCGCTGTACTACGCCAACAACGTCACCAACGCCAACACCGACGTGGCCACCTACGATCTGCTCGGCCGCTACTACTGGGCGCGGGCGACGGTGAAGTTCTAAGCCTGCGTTCGGTCAGTCCGAACCAGGGCGTTGCAGATGCCGTTTCCGATTGGCGTCTGCTGACGCTTCGATGTAGTGATGCGCGATGTCGGCGGCAGCCTGTACATGGCTGCCGCCGGTGCCGAGCAGATCCGCCGTGGGGCGCTTTGGCACGATTGTCAGGATGTAGCGATCAACGTCCATGGCGCTGGCCTGCTGCGCGAACGTGACGGCGCCTACTACTGGTGGTTTGATGAGTACAAGACTGCCGGTAGATCGGCGCCTGCTGGAATCCCGGCAACCCCATCGATCGGCGTGATGCCTGGTTGCCGTTGACGCTGGACCGCCAGGGTTTCGGATCGATTGGTGCGGTGCCTGGTCGCCTGCGCAGCTGTGAGGTGAGGTGGGGCGGGGCTAGACGCTCGCGCCGCCGCCGCGCTGCATCGGCTTATTCCAGCAACTTCAGCAGGTCCCGATGCAGGTCGCTTGGAATCCGCACGCCCTCGCGAAGGCTGCGTGCGCGCGCCTGATAGCGGCGTTGCGAGGGCAGTCGCGCACCGGTGTCCTGGTAGGCGGCGAAGAAGGTTTCGGCGCGTGCCATGTGCGTGGCCCACTCCGCGCCGAGGAAGCGCACCGGGTCCAGCGCCAGGATCAATTCGCCATGGTAGGGCGAGGCGCCGGCGCCGGCGTCGTGCGCCAGCGATTCGGCGCTGGTGAGATCGCCGATCAGCGGCCCGGCGATCAGTTCGATCATCGCCGACAGTGCCGACCCCTTGTGCCCACCGAAGGTCAGCATCGCGCCACCGCCGCCGGCGACCACGTTCGGATCGGTGCTCGGCTTGCCTTCGGCGTCCACGCCCCAGCCCTCGGGAATCGGCAGGCCGGCGCGGCGGTGCAATTCGATGTCGCCGCGTGCCACCGCGCTGGTGGCGAAATCGAACACGAAGGGAAGCGCGTCAACGCGCGGCCAGCCGAACGCGAGCGGGTTGGTTCCCAGCAAGGGCGTATGGCCGCCTGCCGGCGTGACCCAGGCATGGCTGGGATTGCAGATCAGCGCGACCAGCCCGGCCTCGGTGATGCGTTCGACTTCCGGCCACAGCGCGGAGAAGTGCACGCAATGGTTGATCGCCAGCGCCGCCAGTCCATTGCCGCGCGCCTTGTCGATCAGCGCCGGCAGGCCGCGCTCGAACGCCAGCAGCGAAAAGCCACCGCGTGCGTCGACGCGGACGATGCCGGGCGCCTGATCGTGCACGACCGGCTCGGCATCGCCCACGACCTTGCCGTTGCGCAGCGTCGCCGCGCATCCCAGGGTTCGGTACAGCCCATGTGACGCGCAACCGTCGCGTTCGCCCGCGACGATCGTGGCGGTGAGGGTGCGCACATGCGCGGGGCCGAAGCCGGCATGGCGCAGGATACGTTCGACCAGCGCGGTGGCCTGGTCCAGGGACAGTGCGACGGGATCGCTGGTGTTCATCGAAAAAGCATGGGCGGGGGTGAACCGGATTCTCGCCCGCGCCGCGCTTCGTGAAAACCCTCGGGTTGCCTGCCGGCACCGGGCGGCTTGCTCTGCGTGTGCCGGTCAGGTACGTGCTACTCGCAACGCCTGCATAAGTAGATGACGTCGTAATGACTCGGCTGTGCGCGAATTGTGTAGCGGCCAAGCTGACGGTGCCGGATTTTTCAGAAGACGACACCGCTCGTCGGATGCTGAAAAAATTTTGTTGACAGCTATCCCTGAATTAGTCCGATAATTCGACAAGCCGGGATCCGGCCCGCAGGGGATTTTCCGTTCAACTCATTGCCTCGTGCCTTGGCGCGATGAGTTTTTATTGCGTTTTTTGCGATTTTCGTTGTCGCGATACTCGCCGTTGGGAGCCTCGCGATCGTTCAGGGAATTCGGCCCGCAACGGGCTGAAAAGGAAGAGGCGAGCGGATGTTCAGAGTACGGCTTGTGATCGGCATGCTGCTGGTGTGCATGGGGGCGCGTGTGCACGCGTCGGACGACATGTCGCCCTATGAGGAATACGAGAAGAAGATCAAGGCCTCGCAGGTCGTCGGTCCGCTAAAGGGCGATATCTTCGGCGAGAACATCAGCCTGTATGACATGAGCGTCGGCTTCCACGCCACCGATGTGGACGTGCCGGGCAACAACGCACTGCCGGTCGCAGTGGGGCGCGAGTTCAAGGTCATGAACCGGCGCTCGGAGTATGTGGCGAAGGGGTTCGGTGACTGGGAAACCGACACGCCGCGCGTGTACGGCGAGTTCCGGTCTGACAAGGGCTGGGTGACGGCCAGTGCATCGCCTACTGCACGTTGTTCCATTCCTGCGATACCCGATGCTGCAATGACCGTCGGCAACGTTTCGTATAGCGTTTACGACATGTGGCATGGTTACTACTTGCATGTCCCCGGTAGCGGCGAGCAGGAGCTATTGGTCGACAATCAGACCAAGACGCCGCGCCCGACCGATGGCGTTACACGCCCCTGGATCACTAAGGATGGGTGGCGCTTGGGCTGTCTTGCCAACGCGAGCAATTACGGTGGCGAGGGGTTTTTGGCTGTTTCGCCTTCCGGGGTGAAGTATTACTTCGATTACGCGATCGTCACTCAGATCAAGGGCTATCTACAGCCAGGCGCAGGTAGCCCTGCGGTGCGTGTGCGCGTCGCGCTTGCTGCCAGTCGCGTCGAAGACCGTTTCGGTAACTGGGTGACCTACACTTATTCGGGCGACAAGCTCTCCTCGATCCAATCCAGCGACGGCCGTGCGATCACGCTGAACTATAACGGCGATTTGATCAGCAGTATCCAGGCGAACGGTCAGACTTGGAGTTACGGCTACGAATTCAGCACGGCGTATCCGACGGCGCAGGGCGCCTATCGCCTGAAGACCGTCACCCAGCCCGATGGCTCGCAGTGGATCTACAGCATCGTGAGCGGGAACATGCTGCCGAAGCGCGAGCCACCAGCAGGCGGTGGTGCAAGCAGTTGCGTCTATGAGACCGATCCTATGGACGGGGCGGTGTCGCTGCAGGTGACCCATCCTTCCGGTGCCGTAGGCGTGTTCGCCTTCGGCTATCGACGTCAGTATCGGAGCCATACCCCCATCATCCGGTGTGCTCTGCCGACTGGTCAGGAGCCGCCGAATCCTTATGTTCCCAACTACTTCGACAACTATGTCCTGACGTCGAAGACCGTGATGGGCCCGGGTCTTGCGCAGCAGGTTTGGCATTACCTGCCGGGCGATGGCGTAACGCAATTTTACAAGACGGGTAAAGCGACCGATCCCTGCCCAACCTGCACGCCGAGCAAGACGGCCAAGGTGACAAATCCGGACGGCACCGCCACAGCTTACGAATTCGGAATCATGTACGGCCTCAACGATGGCCGCCTGCTGAGCACCACGGCGCTGGACGCCAACGGCAACACGGTGTCCAAGACCAGCAACACCTATTTCGCCGATGGCGACGTGGACGCGCAGCCCTTCCCTGCGGAAATGGGGCAGTCGTTGCTCGGCATCCCCAATCCCCTGACCAACGTGCTGCGTCCGCTGCGCAGCAAGGTGGTACAGCAGGAGGGCATTAGCTACACGTGGACGGCGAACGGCTTCGACGCGTTCGCACGAACGCTCAGCGTCACCCGCGCCAGCCCCTGGCACTCACGCACGGATGCGACCGAGTACTACGACGACCTGGGCAAGTGGATCATCGGCCAGGGCGCCAAGAGCACCAACACCAATACCGGCTTGGTGGAATCGCAGACTAGCTACGACGCCAACGCGATGCCGTCGCAGCACTGGTCGTTCGGCAAGCTGCGCCTGACCGTGAGCTACAACAGCGACGGCACGTTGGCCACGGTGAAGGACGGTAACAACAACACGACGGCGGTTTCCAGTTGGAAGCGTGGCGTCCCGCAATCGATCCGTTCCGCCGACGGCACCACCGAGTCGGCCACCGTCAACGACAGCGGCTGGATCACCTCGACCACCGACGAGAACGGCTACACCACCACCTATGGCTACGACGCCATGGGCCGGCTGGGGGCCATCTCCTATCCGTCCAACGACAACGTCGCGTGGAACACCACCTTGCAGACGTTCGAGCAGGTCACCAGCAGCGAGTACGGCCTGGATGCGGGCCACTGGCGGCAGACCGTGGCCACCGGCAACGGGCGCAAGGTGACCTACTTCGATGCGCTGTGGCGACCGTTGTTGGTTCACGAGTTCGACACCGGCGGCGCGCAGCGCTTCCAGAAGTTCGCCTACGACTACGCCGGCCGCACCACCTTCAGTTCGTATCCGGGAACCAGCGATACGCTGAGCACCGGCACCTGGAGCGAGTACGACGCACTTGGCCGCGCCACCTCCGTGTCGCAGGATAGCGAACTGGGCTTGCTGACCACGCGCACCGAATATCTGCCCAACAACCAGACCCGCGTGACCAATCCGCGCGGCCAGCAGACGGTGAGCGGTTTCCAGATATTCGATCAGCCGGATTACGCCAAGCCGGTGTGGATCATGCATCCGGAAGGCGCCAATACCGATATCTCATTGGACGTATTCGGCAAGCCGACCTCGATCCGCCGGCATAACGCCGACGGATCGCTGTCGGTCACGCGCAGCTACGTCTACGACGGCTACCAGCAGCTGTGCAAGACCGTGGAGCCGGAGACTGGCGCCACGGTGATGGACTACGATGCGGCTGGCAACTTGGCCTGGTCGGCCAGCGGGCAGAGCTACACCTCGACCTCGTCGTGCAACAGTGCCGACGTCGCCGCAGGCGCCAAGGTCGGCAGGAGCTACGACGCGCGCAACCGCCTGGCCACGCTCGCGTTCCCCGATGGCGTCGGCAACCAGTCCTTCGTCTACACCGCCGATGGCCTGCCCGCGCAGGTCACCACCAACAACAGCAACGGCGGCAACGCCGTGGTCAACGCGTACACGTATAACAAGCGCCGCCTGCTGCTGAGCGAGAGCATGACCCAGCCGGGATCGAGTGCGCTTAGCCTTGGCTACGCCTATACGGCCAACGGCCATCCGGCCGGCGTCACCTATCCCTCGGGCCTGGTGTTGAACTACGCACCCGATGCGCTCGGCCAGGCTTCGCAGGCCAACGGCTATGCGCTGGGCGTGAGCTACTACCCGAACGGGGCGATCAAGCAGTTCACATATGGCAACGGCATCGTGCACACGATGGCGCAGAACGCCCGCCAGCTGCCGGCGCGCAGCAGCGACAGCGGTGCCAGCAATCCGCTGGACCTGGGCTATACCTACGACGCAAACGGCAACGTCGGTGGCATCACCGACTACGCCCGCGGCCGGCAGACGCGCAGCATGAGCTATGACGGACTGGATCGCCTGTCGACCACGCAATCGGCGATGTTCGGCGGCGACAACCTGGCGCGCTACAGCTACAACGTGCTCGACGACCTGACCGCGGTCAAGGTCGGCGGCAGTCGCGACTACAGCTACTTCTACAACGCCAACCGACAGCTGTTGAGCGTCAACAACAGCTCCGACAGCTCGGCGGTGATCGGCCTGAGCTACGACGCGCAGGGCAACCTGTCCAACAAGAACGGCATCCACTATCTGTTCGACAAGGGCAACCGCCTGCGCGAGGTCACCGGCGTGGAGACCTACCGCTACGACGCGCAGGGCCGCCGGGTGCTGGCCAACAGCCCGAGCCTGGGCAATATCGTCTCGCTGTACGGGCAGGACGGCGTGCTGCGTTACCAGCGCGACGAACGTGTCGGCAAGATCACCGAGTACGTGTACCTGGGCGGCAGCCTGCTGGCCAAGGTCAGCAACCTGCCGACGCTGGCCTCGCCCAGCGTGACCGTCCCCGGCTACAGTAGTTCCGGCAGCTATACCGTGCAGTGGACGACGGTGGCCTCTGCCAACCGCTACGAACTGCAGGAACAAGCCAACGGCGGTAGCTGGACGGCGCTGTACTCGGGCACCGCGACCAGCCAGGCGGTCTCCGGCAAGGCTGCGGGCAGCTACGCCTATCGCGCCCGTGCCTGCCTGGGCAGCTACTGCGGCGGGTGGAGCGCCACCGGCACGACAGTGGTGCAGTTCGCACCGAGCGATGCACCGAGCATCAGCGTGCCGGGCACCGGCGTGGTCGGCAACTACACCATCAGCTGGGGCACGGTCACCGGCGCGGCCAGTTATTCGCTGGAAGAGAGCGCCAACGGTGGCAGCTGGAGCGTGTCCTACAACGGCAGCGCGCAGAGCAATGCCTACAGCGGCAAGGCCGCGGGCAGCTATGCCTATCGCGTGCGCGGCTGCAACCCGGCCGGCTGCGGGCCTTACTCGGGCACCGGCACGGTGCAGGCGGTCTATGCCCCGGGTTCCGCCCCGACGCTCAGTGCGCCTGCAACCAACACCAGCGGCAGCTACACGCTCAGCTGGAGCACGGTCGCCACCACCGTCAGCTACAACCTGGAAGAAAGCAGCAACGGCGGCAGCAACTGGAGCGGGATCGCCTCGGTGGGCGGAACCAGCGCAAGTGTCAGCGGGCGCGGTGCCGGCACCTATCTGTACCGGATCAAGGCCTGCAACGCGGCTGGCTGTGGACCATACTCCGGTAACGCCTCCACCCAGGTGATCTTCGCCCCCACTGGCGCACCCAGCCTGAGTGCCCCAGCCAGCGCCGGCGTCAACGGCTACACGGTGAGCTGGAGCGGGGTAGCCACTGCCAGCAGCTACACGCTGGAAGAAAGCGCCAACGGCGGCGGCTGGACGGCTACTCAGAACGCCAATGCCACCAGCCAGGCGTTTTCCGGCAAGGGCAACGGTAGCTATGCCTACCGGGCTAAGGCCTGCAACATCGCCGGCTGCGGACCGTACTCCAATACGCAGACCACGGTGGTGGATACCTCGCCACCAACTACACCGTCGTTCAATACGGGCTATCGCTACATCAACACCTCCCCAGCCACTTTCGAACTGGACTGGACCGCCAGCGCGCGCGCCACGCGGTACGAGATAAGTGGTGCGGTCAGCTACTCCGGCCCCAAGACCTTCGTCACCTTGAGCAAGACCGGCAGCGTCAACACCGTGCAGGTGCGCGCCTGCAACGAGAACGGCTGCTCGGCTTGGTCGGCCGTCTTCACGCCGACGCTCGAGGGAGGGAAGGACAAATGAAGATCGGACCCACGATGAAAGGAATCGCTAAGCCCTTGACCAAGCTGCTGTGGCTGCTTGCCGTCGCACTGCCTCTCCACGCGGCAGCCGAAACGGTGGAGTACGTCCACACCGACGCCCTCGGCACTCCGATCGCGGTCACCGACGCCAGCGGCAACCTGATCGAGACCAGCGAGTACGAGCCCTACGGCAAGCTACTCAATCGCCCGTTGACGGATGGACCTGGGTTCACCGGCCACGTGCAGGATGCAGCGACCGGGCTGACGTACATGCAGCAGCGGTACTATGATCCGCTGATCGGGCGGTTCTTGTCGGTTGATCCTGTGGCAGCCAACTCGATCTCCGGAGCGAATTTTAACCGATATTGGTATGGGAATAACAATCCATATAAATTCTTCGATCTTGATGGTCGCTGCACTGGATCGCATATTAGTAATGAAGATGGCACCTGCGTGAGTACTGGGGAATATACGACCGTCGCCGAAAATGTTAAAAGCGTGGATGCGCGAAATGTTGATAGAGTTTTTTCTCACGCTAGTATTGCTACAATGGGTGGAGAAGGTATTCCTTCCGAAATTCCAAAAGAGACCAGGGCTGCACTAAAGAAGTTTCTTGGGTCAGCCGTGGGTGGTGCCGTTGGTCGCGAAGCAATAAGGCAAGGTAAAAAGATTGATTTGGAACAAATATTGCCTTCATCTGGATATCCTCCAGCTTTTGCGGGAGGATATGCAGGCGGTAACTTGATTACCTATAGTCTCGAATGGAAGCAGTACATAGAAGCTAGTAAGTTTAAAAAAGAATTTGGAGTGGGAGGCTTGGATGTATTGCTGGCGCATGAAATTGGGCATACCGCAATTGGTGGTAACGCACGTGGATACACCCCAATTACTGACGATCCGAATCAGGATGAATTCAATGCCGTAAGATTTTACGAAAACCCGTATAGAAGCTATCTGGGAATTCCGCTGCGCACCACATACTCGGGCATTCCCGTTCCCGCACCCTTAAATATGGGGGATAAATAAAATGGCAGCAATCAATCTAGTTGCAGTCCTCGCTCTAGGGGCTGCAAATTGCTCATGCAATTACGAAAATTGGATTGAGACAGTGAAGGCTACAGAGGCTCTCGCGATCACAAAGCCTCGTTTTATTGTGCCGAAGGAGGCTGTTGAAAAAGTAGAAAATAAGACATGCGCCATCATTACCTTTGAAATAGATGAAAGAGGGGTTCCAATAAATATTAAAATTGAGGAGAGTTCAAGAAGTAGGGTTGTGGATATGGCGGCAAAATACACCGTGGAAAAATATAGATTTTCGGTGAAAAATAAAATAGAGCCAAAAAAGATATTTGCGCTTTATTTTGAATACCCTGGTAAATATTAATTGACGTAATTTAATATTTTAGCTTCTGAGATTTTACTTCTGGCAAATGCCGACGATGCCGGCATTCAACCCACCCAGCTATCGCTATGGCAGCGGCGGCATTGGGAATTACTACCTGCAATGGACCGCCAGGGTGCGCGCGATCTGCTATCAGGTGACCCTGCGCGGTCAGCTACTCCGGCCCCAACATCATCGTTACGTTGAATAATACAGGCAGCGCCACAACGTCCAAGCCCGCTCTGCCTGCAACAAGAATGGCTGCTCAGCCTGGTTTGCCGCCATAGTCGTGCCGCTTGAGGGAGAGGCTAATCAAGGAGCATCAGATAAGAGAATTACGCCTTGCTTGGTGTGCTGGACGGTAGGGTCGTAAGCTGGCTATGCGCAAAAAACAAAGCCGGCAGATGCCGGCTTCGTTCTAAGCGATCTCGTGCCACATGCTTAGGCCGACAGCTCCAACAACAACTTATTAAGCCGCCGCACATACGCAGCCGGATCCTTCAGGCTGTCGCCCGCAGCCAGCGCAGCCTGATCGAACAGCACCCGCGCCAGGTCGCCGAAGCGGTCGCCGTCGGCTTCCGCGTCCAGCTTCTCGATCAGCGGATGCGCCGGGTTGAACTCGAACACCGGCTTGCTCTCCGGCAGCTTCTGCCCGCTGGCTTCCAGGATCTGCCGCATCTGCAGGCCCAGGTCGCCCTGGCCGATGGCCAGGATCGCCGGCGAATCGGTCAGGCGGTGCGACACGCGCACTTCCGAGACGTCCTCGCCCAGCGCCTGCTGGATGCGCTCGACCAGGCCCTTCTTGGCCTTGGCCGCTTCTTCCATGGCCTGCTTCTCTTCGTCGCTGTCGAGCTTGCCCAGGTCCAGGTCGCCGCGTGCCACGTCGACGAATGACTTGCCGTCGAACTCGGTGAGGTAGCTCATCAGCCACTCGTCGATGCGGTCGGTGAGCAGCAGCACTTCGATGCCCTTCTTGCGGAACACTTCCAGGTGCGGGCTGTCCTTGATCTGCGCGTAGCTCTCGCCGCTCAGGTAGTACAGCTTGTCCTGGCCTTCCTTCATCCGCGCGACGTAGTCGGCCAGCGCCACGCTGTGCTCGGCGTCGCCGCTGTGGGTGGAGGCGAAGCGCAGCAGGCCGGCGATCTTCTCGCGGTTGGCGAAGTCCTCGGCCGGGCCTTCCTTCAGCACCTGGCCGAAGTTCTTCCACACGCTCTTGTAGCGCTCGGGTTCGTCCTTGGCCAGCTTCTCCAGCATGTCCAGCGCACGCTTGGTCAGCGCCGACTTCATCGAGTCGATCACCGGGCCGGACTGCAGGATCTCGCGCGACACGTTCAGCGGCAGGTCGCTGGAATCGACGATGCCCTTGACGAAGCGTAGGTACAGCGGCAGGAACTGCTCGGCCTGGTCCATGATGAAGACGCGCTGCACGTACAGCTTGAGCCCGCGCGAGGCGTCGCGCTGGTACAGGTCGAACGGCGCGCGCCCGGGCACGTACAGCAGCGAGGTGTAGTCGAGCTTGCCTTCGACCTTGTTGTGGCTCCACGCCACCGGGTTCTCGTGGTCGTGCGCGATGTGCTTGTAGAGTTCCTGGTATTCCTCGTCCTTGATCTCGTTGCGCGGCCGCGTCCACAGCGCGCTGGCGCGGTTGACGGTTTCCCACTCCGGCGTTTCCGGCTTGTCCTTGTCCTCGCCGTGGTGTTCCTTGGGCAGTTCGATCGGCAGGGCGATGTGGTCGGAATACTTGCGCACGATGCCGCGCAGCTTCCAGCCGTCGGCGAAGTCCTGCTCGCCTTCCTTCAGCTGCAGCACGATGCGGGTACCGCGCTCGGGCTTGTCGATGGTGGCGACCTCGAACTCGCCTTCGCCGCGCGAGGACCAGTGCACGCCCTCGCTGGCCGGCAGCCCGGCGCGGCGGCTGTACACGTCGACCTGGTCGGCGACGATGAAGGCGCTGTAGAAGCCCACGCCGAACTGGCCGATCAGGTGCGAATCCTTCTTCTGGTCGCCGGACAGGTGCTTGAGGAAGTCGGACGTGCCGGACTTGGCGATGGTGCCCAGGTGCGAGACGATCTCCTCGCGGCTCATGCCGATGCCGTTGTCGTCGATGGTGACGGTGCCGGCGTCCTTGTCGAAGCCGATGCGGATGCGCAACTGCGCATCGCCGTCCAGCAGCTCCGGCTTGACCAGCGCCTCGAAGCGCAGCTTGTCGGCCGCGTCGGAGGCATTGGAGATCAGTTCGCGCAGGAAGATCTCTTTATTGGAATACAGCGAGTGGATCATCAGCTGCAGCAGCTGCTTGACCTCGGTCTGAAAGCCCAGGGTTTCTTTTTGGGTTTCCACGCTCATCGGTGCTTGCTCCATGGGTGATGGCTGGCCGCGCGGAGGAGGGCGCGACTCTGCCAGCGGACATGGTGGCGGCCAGGCCCGGCTTCAAGCGCCAGCCGGCGCGAGCGGGCGCCATGGCGCTGGTCTATCATCCGGGCCCCGTTCCGTGCCGCCGCCGTCGATGCCGATCCCGTGCCCGTTGCCCCCCGATTCCCGGCCGTCGCGAGGCCGCCGATGAGCCGCGCCGGCGCGGGCCAGGTACGCATCATCGGCGGGCGCTGGCGCAACACGCGGCTGCCGGTGCCGGACCTGCCGGGCCTGCGCCCGACCTCCGACCGGGTCCGCGAGACGCTGTTCAACTGGCTGCTGCCGGCGCTGCCCGGCGCGCGCGTGCTGGACCTGTTCGCCGGCAGCGGCGCGCTCGGCCTGGAGGCGGTGTCGCGCGGCGCGGCCTCGGCCTGCCTGGTCGAACGCGACCCGGCGCTGGCCGCCGGCCTGCGCGCCAGCGTCGCCAGGCTGCAGGCGCAGGCGCAGATCCAGGTGGTGCAGGACGACGCGCTGCGCTGGCTGGCGGCGCCGGGCGCCGACGCCCCGGCCGACATCGCCTTCGTCGACCCGCCGTTCGCCGATGGGCTGTGGGATGCGGTGCTGCAGCGGCTGCCGGCGCGGCTGGCCGCCGACGCCTGGCTGTACCTGGAGTCGCCGGCCAGGCAGGCGCCCGCAGTGCCGGCGCCGTGGGCGCTGTACCGCGAGGGCGGCAGCCGCGAGGTCCGCGCTGCCCTGTACCGGCGCACCGCTGCTACACTTCCCGGCGACCTTCACGCGGTATCCAACGCATGACCGTGGCCCACAGCCGCATCGCCGTCTACCCCGGCACCTTCGATCCGATCACCAACGGTCACATCGACCTGGTCAACCGGGCCGCGCCGCTGTTCGAGCAGGTGGTGGTGGGCGTGGCGCAGAGCCCGTCCAAGGGACCGACGCTGCCGCTGGAGTTGCGCGTGAACCTGGCCCGCGAGGCGCTGGCCGGGCACCGCAACGTGGAGGTGATCGGCTTCGACACGCTGCTGGCGCATTTCGTGCGCTCGGTCGGCGGCGGGGTGCTGCTGCGCGGCCTGCGCGCGGTGTCGGATTTCGAATACGAGTTCCAGATGGCGAGCATGAACCGGCATCTGATCCCGGAGGTGGAGACGCTGTTCCTCACCCCGGCCGAGCAACACAGTTTCATTTCGTCGTCGCTGGTGCGCGAGATCGCGCGGCTGGGCGGGGACGTGTCCGGCTTCGTGCCGCCGTCGGTGGTGCAGGCGCTGGTCCAGGCCCGCCAAGCCGCGGCGCAGCGCTGAGCCGTCCGCCATTCACAGACAACAAGGGAGCCATCCATGAAGAACACCGTACGCGTGCTGCTGATCGCCTCGCTGGCACTGGGCTTCACCGCCTGCAAGAAGGAAGAGGCCGCCGCGCCCGCCGCCGACGCGCAGCCTGCGCTCACCGTGCCGTCCAAGGACGACGATGCCGGCTGGAAGAAGTACCTGCAGGAAGTGGCGCTGCAGAACATGGGCACCATCACCAACAGCCCGTTCCTGTACTACCTGCCGCCGGAGTCGGATGCGGACTTCCAGGCCAAGTACGATCGCCAGGTCGAAAGCGCCACCACCGCCATCGGCCGCGGCATCCAGCCGGGCAACATGCTGGCGTTCGGCTCCTCGGCCTCGGCCAAGATGGCCGACCTGATCGCCGCCGCCTTCGCCAAGGTCGAGCCGAACACGATGAAGGGCGTGCGCGTGGTCTACATCGGCAACGCCGCCGACAACGCGCGCGTGCAGACCGTGATCCAGCCGACCGGCGCCGAGTACATCTTCGTCGAAGCGAAGTAAGCGCCGTCGCGCCGGCGTGCCTGCATGGGCGCGCCGGCCTGGCGTGGCGGGCCGGCCATCGCACGCCCGCCGGCCGACGCAGTTGCCAGCTTCGGCTGGCCTGCGGCCGCGACCGTCCGCCCGTCGCCGGCAGCGTCTCCGTCTCGCCAGCGGCATCCCTCGCCCGATCCGGCTCCTGCGCGCGCCTCGGCCCGGCAGGGCGGCAGGTGCATTCCCTGGGACGCCGCAAGCCATTGCCACGGGCATCCGCGCCGCCGGCCCGGCCCGCTGGCGTATCAAGCCGTCGCCTGCGCGACGCAGCGTCCCGCCGGACGTGACCGCCATGCCGGGGCCGCCGCGCCCGATCCGGTAAGATGGCGCGGTTAGTGCCGACTTCTGTGAAATGTCCCTCAAGATCAACGAGCTCTGCGTCAACTGCGACGTCTGCGAGCCGGCCTGCCCGAACCAGGCCATCGCGATGGGCGAGACGATCTATGTGATCGATCCGGCCCGCTGTACCGAATGCGTCGGCCATTTTGACGAGCCGCAGTGCGTGGTGGTGTGCCCGGTCGAATGCATCGACCCGGATCCGGCGATCCCGGAAAGCCACGACCAGTTGCTGGCCAAGCTGCTGCAACTGCAGCGCGATCATCCCGAGTTTTACCGACAGGAGCCCCCCGCCGCATGAGAACCCTCGTCCGCCGTGTCCTGCTGCTCGCCCTGGTCCTGACGCCGTCGGCGTGGGCCGAGGCGCCGGTCGTTGCCGCTGCCTCTGCCGCACATCCGCCCGGTGCCGCCGTCGCCAGCGGCCACCGCCTGGCCACCGAGGCCGGCCTGCAGATCCTGCGCGAGGGCGGCAACGCGTTCGACGCGGCGGTGGCGGTGTCCTCGACGCTGGCGGTGGTCGAGCCGATCAGCTCCGGGCTGGGCGGCGGCGGCTTCTTCCTGCTGCACGACGCCAAGACCGGCAAGGACGTGATGCTGGACGCGCGCGAAGTCGCGCCGGAATCGGCGACCGCCGACAAGTTCCTGGATGCCAAGGGCGCGCTGGACCGCGACCGCTCGGTCAACGGCCCGTGGTCGGCCGGCATTCCCGGCCTGCCTGCGGCGCTGGTGGAACTGGCGACCAAGCACGGCAAGCTGCCGCTGCAACAGTCGCTGGCGCCGGCGATCCGCATCGCCCGCGACGGCTTCCCGGTGTACCGGCGCATGGCCGAGGGCTACCGGTCGCGGCGCGAGGTGATGGAGCGCTATCCCGGCACCCGCGAGGTGTATCTGCGCAACGGCAAGCCGATCACCGAAGGCGACCTGTTCAAGCAGCCGGAGCTGGCCAACACGCTGCAGTTGCTGGGCGCCAAGGGCTTCGACGGGTTCTACCGCGGCGCCACCGCCAAGAAGCTGCTGGCCGGGGTCAAGCAGGCCGGCGGCCACTGGACCGCCGAGGAGCTGGCCGGCTACACGGTCAAGCAGCGCACGCCGATCCGGTTCGACTACAAGGGCTGGAGCATCACCACCGCGCCGCCGCCGTCGTCCGGCGGCATCGCCCTGGCCAGCATGCTGCAGATCCTGGAAGGCTACGACCTGAAGGCGATGGACCCGGTGCACCGCACCCACCTGGTGGTGGAGGCGATGCGCCGCGCCTACCGCGATCGCACCTTCTTCCTCGGCGATCCGGACTTCACCGCGGTGCCGCAGCGCGTGCTGCTGAGCAAGGACTATGCGGTCGGCCTGCGCTCGACGATCAACCCGGAGAAGGCCACGCCCAGCGACCTGCTGTCGGGCAAGCCGACCCCGCTGGAAGACGACGAGACCACCCATTTCTCGATCATCGACGGCGAGGGCAACCGCGTCGGTGCGACCCAGACCGTGAACCTGCTGTTCGGCTCCGGGCTGATTCCCAAGGGCACCGGCGTGCTGCTCAACGACGAGATGGACGACTTCGCGCTCAAGCCGGGCACGCCCAACGCGTTCGGGGTGATGGGCTACGAAGCCAACGCGCCCAAGCCGGGCAAGCGCCCGCTCAGTTCGATGACGCCGACCTTCATGGAGAATGCCGACAAGACCATCGTGCTCGGCACCCCGGGCGGCAGCCGCATCATCACCATGGTGCTGCTCGGCATCCTCGGCTACGACGACGGCCTGAGTGCGCAGCAGGTCGCCGCGTTGCCGCGCTACCACCACCAGTGGCTGCCGGACGTGATCGAGGCCGAGACCGGCACCTTCGACGCGGCCACCGTGCAGGGCCTGCAGGCGATGGGCCATGCGCTCAAGCTGCCGGGCGACAGCGCCGAGGGCGGCCGCGGTTCCAGCCACGTGTGGGGCAACCTGCAGACGGTGGAGTGGGACAAGCGCAGCAACACGCTCAGCGGCGGCAGCGACCCGCGCAACGAGGTCGGCAGCGCCGAGGTCCTGCAACTGGCAGCGCCGGCGCGCTGAGCCGCCCGCTTTTGCGAATCCCCAATCCCGAATCCCTGCAATGAAGCTCTGGTCCATCCAAGGCAACTCCCAGAAACTCGACGGCGGCGCGATGTTCGGCAACGCGCCCAAGGCGATGTGGCAGCAGTGGGCCGCCCCCGACGACGGCAACCGCATCGCGCTGGCCTGCCGCGCGCTGCTGGCGCGCCCGCTGGCCGGCAAGACGGTGCTGTTCGAGACCGGTGTCGGCGCGTTCTTCGCGCCGGCGCTGCGCGAGCGCTACGGGATCCAGGAAGAGCGCCACGTGCTGCTGGAGTCGTTGCACGAGGCCGGCGTCGCGCATACCGACATCGACGTGGTGGTGCTGAGCCACCTGCACTTCGACCATGCCGGCGGGCTGTTGGCGCCATGGCGCGAAGGCGCCGCGCCGGAACTGCTGTTCCCGAACGCGCGCTTCCTGGTCGGCGCGGCGCACTGGCAGCGCGCGCTGCAGCCGCATCCGCGCGACCGCGCCAGCTTCATTCCCGAATTGCCCGGCCTGCTGGAGGCCAGCGGCCGCCTGGAGCTGGTCGACGGCGACTATTCGCGCAGCCTGGGCGAGGCGGTGCGCTTCCGTTTCAGCGACGGGCACACGCCGGGGCTGATGCTGGCCGAGATCGTCGGCGCGCAGCAGGTCGAGGGCCAGGCGCATGGCGGCGTCGCCTTCTGCGCCGACCTGATCCCCGGGCGCTCCTGGGTGCATGTGCCGATCACGATGGGCTACGACCGCAACGCCGAACTGCTGATCGACGAGAAGCGCGCGTTCCTGGAAGACGCGCTGGCGCGCAACGTGCACCTGTTCTTTACCCACGACCCCGACTGCGCGCTGGCGCAACTGGCGCGCGACGGCAAGGGCCGTTTCGTCACCACGCACGAGCTGCCGTCGCTGCAGGCGCGGTCGCTGGCGGGCTAGGGCGCCAGCCCTGATCGCGTGACAGGCCGCAGGCGCCGCGGCATTCCGGCTGGCGGCTGAAAGCGCGCCGCGCCGTGCTTGCAGCCGTCATCGCGGCCGGCCAGTATCGGCGCATGAACCTGCCTACCGCCTTGCGTTGCCTGCTTCTCGCCTGCCTGGTCGTCGGTGGCTGCGCCTCGCGTTCCGAGGATGCCGCCATGTCGCCGATCCGGCTCAACCAGGTCGGCTATCTGCCGGCCGCCAGCAAGCTCGCGGTGGTGCCCGATGGCCACGGCGACGCCTTCGCGGTCGAACGCGCCGACTCGGGCAAGGTGGTGCTGCGCGGCACGCTGGGGCCGGTGGCGACATGGGCGCCGGCGCAACAGGCGGTGCGCATCGCCGATTTCTCCGCGCTGCGCGACCCGGGCCGCTATCGCCTGCGCGTGGACGGGCTGGCGCCATCGGACAGCTTCGCCGTTGCCGCCGACGCCTACGACGCGGTGACGCGCGCGGCACTGAAGGCCTATTACTTCAACCGCGCCAGCACCGCGCTGCCCGGCGAGTACGCCGGCCGCCACGCGCGCGCGGAAGGGCATCCCGACACCCACGTGCTGATCCATGCCTCGGCGGCCTCGCCGGGACGTCCGGCCGGCACCGCGATCTCCGCGCCGAAGGGTTGGTACGACGCCGGCGACTACAACAAGTACGTGGTCAATTCCGGCATCACCGTGTACACGCTGCTGGCCGCCTACGAACAATTCCCGGCCTACTTCGCCGCGCAGAAGGAAGGCATTCCGGACAGCGGCGGCGGCGTGCCCGACATCCTGCGCGAGGTCGACTGGAACCTGCAGTGGCTGTTGGCGATGCAGGATCCGGGCGACGGCGGGGTCTACCACAAGCTGACCAACCTGGACTTCGGCGGCATGCAGATGCCCGACCAGGCGCGCGCGCCGCGTTACGTGGTGCAGAAGAGCACCGCGGCCACGCTCGACTTCGCGGCGGTGATGGCCCAGGCCAGCCGCATCTACGCCCCGTTCGACGACCGCTTCGACGGCGTGTCCAAGCGCATGCTGCAGGCCTCGCGCCGCGCCTGGGCGTGGGCGCAGGCGCATCCGGATGCGGTCTACCGGCAGCCGGCGGACGTGCACACCGGCGGCTACAACGACGACAAGCTCGACGACGAGTTCGCCTGGGCGGCGACCGAACTGTACCTGGCCACCGGCGACGACGCGTTCTACGACGCGGCGATGGCGCGCAACGTGCCGGCGAGCGTGCCGAACTGGGGCTCGGTCGGCGGGCTGGCGTGGATGTCGCTGGCGCAGCACCGCACGCGGCTGACCGCGCACGCGGACCAGGCGCGCATCGCGCACGAGATCGACAGCGTGGCCACGCACTTGCTGCATGCCTGGCAGGGCTCGGCGTGGAAAGTGGCGATGGCCCCGGGCGACTTCCATTGGGGCAGCAACAGCACCGCGCTGAACCAGGCGATGCTGCTGCTGCAGGCCTATCGGCTGCAAGGCAAGCCGGAGTACCTGCAGGCCGCACAGTCGCAGCTGGACTACGTGCTCGGGCGCAACCCGCTGGGCATGTCGTTCGTGACCGGCATCGGCGCGCGTTCGCCGCTGCACATCCACCATCGCATCTCCATCGCCGATGGCGTCGCCCTGCCGGTGCCGGGCCTGCTGGTCGGCGGTCCGCAGCCGGGCCAGCAGGACGCCCGGGAGTGCAAGCACGCCTACGCCTCGTCGTTGCCGGCGCTGTCCTACCTGGACCAGGAATGCAGTTATGCCAGCAACGAGGTGGCGATCAACTGGAACGCGCCGCTGGTGTACGTGAGCGCAGCGCTGCAGAACCTGCAGCGCTGAGCCTGGTGCGCCGGCGGTGCCGGCGCTGCGTGGTGGCCGCCGCGCCGTCTCCTGGCGGCTGCGTTCCGCTTGCCGATGCCCACGGCCGCCGCGGCGGCAGCGCGCCGCCACCGCGAGCGCACTAGGACTGGATCAGGTAAGGCACGCCGCCGTCGTTGACGCCGATGGCCGGCGCGACATTGCCGAGCCCGACCGCATCCTGCGGCGCCAATGCCGTGATCAGCGCCTGGTAGGCCTGGCTGGCGGAATTTTCCCAGTAGGCGAGTTGGCCGAACACGATGCAAGGCGGCGTGCTTCCCGGCGCCAGGCCGGTCTGCAACACGTTCAGCACCGTGGCCACGTCGGCGGCGGTGAACGTTTCGCCAAGGTTGTCGTAGAGGGGGAGATTGATCCCGATCAGGTTGCCGTTGCTCACTACGGCGATGCCCACGCTGGACAGCAAGGTGCTGAACCGCAACAGGGCGCCCTGGTTGTTGCCGCTTTCCAGATCCAGTTGCGCGAATTGCTGCGGGCCGATCGCCAGCGGATTGGAGGCTTGATTGAGGGAATAGCTCATGTGCCGTGTCCTGAAGGAAGAAGGGATGCGGCCGGCCCGGCGCGTCCGCGGTGGGACAGCGGGCGCGCCGACGGCGACGCCCGCCGCGGGGGTGCGGACGGAGACCGGGCCGCGGCCGCCGCCTGGGGCAGCGACGGCCATGGCCGCCTTGCCTAGAACGTGGACACGAACGCCTTGTGAGTGCCGCCGCGCGCGGCGGCGGCGGGCTCAACCCACCCGGGTGCCGAAGATGCGGTCGCCGGCGTCGCCGAGGCCGGGCAGGATGTAGCCCTTGTCGTTGAGGTGGTCGTCGATCGCGGCGGTATAGACCTCCACGTCCGGATGCGCCGCTTCCAGCGCGCGCAGTCCTTCCGGCGCGGCGACCAGGAAGATGCCCTTGATCCGCCGCGCGCCGGCGCGCTTGAGCATGTCCACAGTGGCGATCAGGGTGCCGCCGGTGGCCAGCATCGGGTCCAGGATCAGCGCGTCGCGTTCCTCCAGGCGGCCGGTGAGGCGCTCGAAGTAGGGCACCGGTTGCAGCGTCTCCTCGTCGCGCTGCAGGCCGACCACGCTGACCCGCGCCGCCGGGATCAGCGCCAGCACGCCCGGCAGCATGCCCAGCCCCGCGCGCAGGATCGGCACCAGGGTGATCTTGGCGCCGGCGATGCGTTGCACCTGGGTGGGGCCGGCCCAGCCGTCCATCGTGTGCGTCTCGGTTTCCAGATCGGCGGTGGCCTCGTAGCCGAGCAGGGTGCCCAGTTCGGTGACCAGTTCGCGGAAGCCCTTGGTGCTCAGTGCGGCATCGCGCAGCAGGCCGATCTTGTGCTGCACCAGGGGATGGCGGACTTCGACGATCTTCATGGGCGCACTCGCAACGGGGGTGCGCACAGTGTGCCGCAGCCGGCTCCGTGGCCGCCAGCTGCCCGTCCGGCGCAGGCGTGTCACTAGCACGCAACGTGTCGGAAATATGTTGTTTCCCAATTCTTAACGTTAGATGGGGATCCGCATCCGTGCATATCGTGCCTAGCAAGACTCCGCTGTTCGTGGCGATCGCCTTCGGCCTGGGCGCCGCCTGCGCCGGCTACGGCGCGCAGGCCGCCGACGCCGCCGATGCGGCGATCGATCTGGAGCGGGTCGAAGTCCGCCCGCAACTCGAGGCCCAGGCCCGCGCGGTGGATCTCAAACGTGGCGCCGACGCGATCCTGGACGCGGTCTCGGCCGACGAGGTCGGCGACTATCCGGACCAGAACGTGGCCGAATCGCTGCAGCGCCTGCCCGGGGTCAGCGTCACTCGCGACCAGGGCGAGGGCCGTTTCGTGGTGGTGCGCGGGCTGGATGCGGCGCTCAACAGCGTCAGCATCGACGGCATCGCCATCGGCACCCCGGAGAGCGACAACCGCGCCGCGCCGATGGACGTGATCCCGTCCGAATCCACCGAGCGGCTGAAGGTGGTCAAGTCGCCGACCCCGGACATGCCCGGCGATGCGATCGGCGGCGCGATCCTGGTCGAGTCGGCCTCGGCGTTCGATCGCGACGGCCGCAGCATCCGCGCCAAGCTCGAGGCCAATCACCAGCAGCTCAGCGGCAAGACCAGCCCCAAGGCCTCGTTCAACTACAGCGACCTGTTCGCCGACGACACGGTCGGGATCGCGCTGGGCCTGAACTACCAGGACCGCGAGTTCGAGTCCGACAACACCGAAGGCGAGTACGACGCGATCGACAACGGCGACCTGGTCATGGTCGAGCAGCAGCGCCGCAAGTACCACATCGACCGCAAGCGCATCGGCGCCAATCTCAACCTGGACTGGCATCCGGACCAGGACAACCGCTATTACCTGCGCACGCTGTTCAGCAGCTTCAAGGATGCCGAGACCCGGCAGAACACGGTGATCTCCTTCGACGCCGACGACATCCAGGCCAACGGCGACGGCACCTACTCGGCGCCGGTGGACAAGCTGTCCAAGCGGGTGCGCTACCGCACCAAGCAGCAGGACACGCTGGCGGCGAGCTTCGGTGGCGAGAACAACCTGGGCGGCGCGGTGCTGGACTACCAGGCCGGCTATACCAAGACCCGCGAGCGGGTGAACGACGAGAAGGAGGCGCGCTTCAAGTACGACGGCGACGATCTCGACGCGACCATCGACCAGAACGGCCGCCTGCCGGCCATCGGCCTGTCCGGCGACGACTGGGTGTCCAACGGCAACTACGTGTTCGACAAGTTCGTGCTCTCGCCCGGCCGCACCGACGACGACGAATACAGCGCAAAGATCAACGTGCGCTTCGACGCCGACAACGCCAGCTACAAATTCGGCCTGCTCGGGCGCTGGCGCGACCGCGACGTGGACAAGAACGAGAGCGAGCTGTCGGAAGGTCCCGACATCGACCTGGCCGACTGGACCGTGGCGCCGCCCGAACACCGCCACAACAGCCTGGGCCAGGCGTTGAGTTCCTCGGCGATGCGCGCCTACTGGGCGCGCAACGGCAGCCAGTACAGCGCCGACGACGGCGATGTCGGCAGCAATGCGGTCGGCGCGTTGTCGGAGGACTACGTCGCCAAGGAGGACGTGCTGGCCGCGTATGCGATGGGCACCCGGGATATCGGCGCGTTGCGGGTGATCGCCGGCGTGCGCGTGGAGAGCACCCGGTTCAAGGCCAGCGGCTACCAGGTCGACGTCGGCGACGACGGCGAGTCGTTCGCCGCCAGCCCGCTGCAGGCCAGCAGCAGCTACACCAATGTGTTGCCGGGCCTGCACCTGCGCTGGAACGGCGGCGAGGACTGGTCGCTGCGCGCGGCGCTGAACAAGACCGTGTCGCGGCCCGGCTTCGGCCAGGTCGCGCCGCACGCGACCATCAACAACGACGACGAGGAAGTGGAACTGGGCAATCCGAACCTGGATCCCTACGCGTCGACCAACCTCGACCTGTCGTTCGAGCGCTACCTGGGCAAGACCGGCATCGTCTCGCTGGGCCTGTTCGGCAAGTCGATCGACGGCTACATCGTGGACACGGTGATCGACAACGCGCCCGCCTACGCCGGTTACGACGTCAGCATGGCGATCAACGGCAAGCGCGCCAAGGTCTACGGCGCCGAGTTCAACTGGCAGCAGCAGTTCGCGTTCCTGCCGGAAGGCTGGAACGGCATGCTCGGCGGCGTCAGCGGCACCTGGCTGCATACCGAGTTCGACCCGGGCCTGGACGATCGCGAAGGCGAGGACTTCACCTTGCCGCGCGCCTCCAGGAACGTCTATACCGCCTTCCTCGGCTACGAACGCGACGGCTTCTCCACCCGGCTCTCGGCGGTGTACCGCAGCGCGTACCTCGACGAGCTGGGCAAGGCCCGCGATTACGATATCTTCGTGGCGCCCAACACCCAGCTCGACTTCAGTCTCGATTACCAGGTGACCGACACCGTGCAGTTGTACTTCGACGCCTCCAACCTGCTCGACAAGCCGCTGGAGCGCTACCAGGGCACGCGTGCGCACACCCAGCAGTACGAGGAATACGGCCGCACCTTCGCCGTCGGCGTGCGGGTGAAGCTGTGACCGGCGCGCATTCGATGCTGCGTCTGGGGGCGCTCGCACTGGCCTGCGGGCTGCTCGTGGCCTGTGCCAACACGCGGTCGACCGGCGCGGCGGCGATACCTGCTACGCCCGTCGCCAAGCCGGCAGCGGCCGACCGCGAACCGGACGAGGGCGCGCAACACGATCCGTTGCTGAGCGAGGCCAAGCTGCCGCATGAGGTGATCGCAGAAGCGTTCCTCACCGCGTCCACCCCGGCCGACAACCTCGATTCGCCGGCCAGCTGGACCACGCCGCAGGGCCAGCGTTGGATCATCACCACCGCCAAGAAGAGCGGCGAGCTGGTGGTGTTCGACGGCGACAGCGGCCAGCGCCTGCGCACCGTCGGCGGCAAGGGCGCCGCGCCCGGGCAGATGGACCGGCCCAACGGCATCGCCGTGGTCGGCGACCTGGCGTTGGTGGTCGAGCGCGACAACCATCGCGTGCAGGCCTTCTCGCTGCCGGACTTCGCCTCGGTCGCGCTGTTCGGCGCCGAGGATCTGAAGAAGCCGTACGGGCTGTGGGCGCAGCCGAAGGACGACGGCATCGAGGTCATCGTCAGCGACAACTACATGCTCGGCGCGGACGAGGAAACCGTGCCGCCGCTGGCGCAGCTGGGCCAGCGCTTCCGCCGCTACCAGCTGCGCAGGCAAGGCCAGGCCTGGACCGCGACGCTGACCCAGACCTTCGGCGAGACCTCGGCGGCCGGCGCGATCCGCATCGCCGAATCGGTGTACGCCGATCCGGCGCACGACCGCCTGCTGCTGGCGGAGGAAGACGTGGCCAGCGGCACCCGCCTGCGCGAATACGGCCTGGCCGACGGCAAGTACCGCGGACGCGACATCGGCGCCGACCTCTACAAGGCGCAGGCCGAGGGCATCGCGCTGCTGAGCTGCGCCGACGGCAGCGGCTACTGGATTGGTACCGACCAGTTCAAGGACCGCAGCCTGTTCCACGTGTTCGACCGGCAGACGCTGGCGCATGTCGGCGCCTTCGCCGGCAAGGTCACCGCCAACACCGACGGCGTGTGGCTGGATCAGCGCGGCGACAGGCGCTTCCCGCAGGGCGTGTTCTATGCCTTGCACGACGACCAGGCGGTGGCCGCGTTCGACTGGCGCGACATCGCGCGCAGCTTGCGGCTGAAGGAGTGCGCGCGCTGAGGTGGATGGCGATCTGCCGCGCAACCCGCGCGCAGATCGCCCTTCGCCGGCACCACGCGCGCGGCCGCAGCCGATCGATCGGTTTCGTTCGGATCGGTGGCGCTATGAGGCGCGGTCGAATCGTCCGGGGGATGCCGCGCTCGCGCGACTCACTGCGCCAGGCGGTAGAGCAGGAACGCCGCCAGCGCCAGCAGCGCCCAGCACAGCAGGCCGACCCCGATCACCGCGTCGTCGCTGGCGATCAGGCTGCCGCTGGCGTTGCGGTAGAACAGCGGTTGGCCGTGGCGGCGCTTGCCGGGCCGCCGCGGTGGCCGGTCGCGGCGGGCTTCGGCGCGGATCCAGCCCAGCGACAGCACCGGCAGCAGCAGGCGGCCGCTCCAGTAGCCGAACAGTTGCAGGACGAGTTCGAACAGCGGCCGGGCGATCGCCTCGGCCAGTTCCTGCACCATGTGCCAGCCGGCCTTAAGCGGCGGCGGCCTGCGCCAGGCGCGGGCCCTCGCGCAGCGCGCGGCCGATCAGGCCGACCAGCAGGTCCAGTTCGTCGCTGTCCATCGCGAAATGCGGGGTGAAGCGCAGCGAGTTCTCGCCGCCGTGGATCACGTTGACCCCGTGCTGGCGCAGCCATTCCTCAGTGGAGCCGGCGCCGTAGCACTTGAACTGCGGGGCCAGCGCGCAGGAGAACAGCAGCCCGGTGCCCTGCACCTGGGTAATCAGCCCGCCGAGCTCGCTCTTGAGCTTCTCCAGTTTCTGTACCGCCTCGGCGCCGCGCGCGCGGATGTTGGCGCGTACCTGCGGGGTCAGCTGCGCCAGCGTGGCGCTGGCCACGTCCAGCGCGCGCGGGTTGCTGGTCATGGTGTTGCCGTAGGTGCCCTTGCGGTACAGCTGCGCGGCATGTTCGGTCACCGCCAGCACCGACAGCGGGTACTGCGCGGCGTTGAGCGCCTTGGAATAGGTTTCCATGTCCGGCGGATCGAGCTGTTCGAAGCCGGGGTAATCCACCACCGACAGCACGCCGTGGGCGCGCAGCCCGGCCTGGATCGAATCGACCAGCAGCAGGCTGCCGTGGGCGCGGGTGAGTTCGCGCGCGGCGGCGTAGAACGCCGGCGGCAGCGCGCGGCCCGGGTCGCCTTCGCCCATCACCGGCTCCAGGAACACCGCCTCGACGAACCAGCCGTGCTGCTCGGCGTCGGCGAACGCGCGGCGCAGGGCCTCCACGTCGTAGGGCGCGATCGCGATCACCGAATCCTCGCCGCGATAGCTGGCCAGGTGCTGCACGTAGGCCTTGCGGCTGGAATCGGAATACAGACCCGGCCGGTCGGTACGGCCGTGGAAGCTGCCCTTGACCACGATGCGCTTGATTCTGGCACCGGCATGGCGCGCGCCCGGATCGGTCTGCAGCTTGGCGTTGATGTCGGCGATGCGCGCGGCCAGGCCCACCGCTTCGGAGCCGGAGTTGAGGCACATGAACTTGCTGTACGGACAGCCGCCGCGCTGCTGGCCGATCTCGGCGCGCAGCGCGCGGTCGAAGCGCAGCTGCGACAGGCTCGGGGTCATCACGTTGGCCATCGCCTGCGGCCGTGCCATCGCTTCCAGCACCGCGTCCGGGGTGTGGCCAAAGCCGAGCATGCCGTAGCCGCCGGCGTCGTACAGCACCGCGCCCTTCAGCGTGACCACCCACGGCCCGCGCGCGGCCAGCGCCACGTACGGGGTCACCGCGTCGTCGGCGTAGAAATTGACGAAGCCGGCCTGCAGCGTGCGGATCTGCTCGACCTCGTCCAGTTCGAGCAGGTCGGCGAACTCCGCGGCCAGGCGCGCATGGTCCGCGCCGGCGGCCTCGATCGCGGCGCCCAGCTGCGGGTGCGAGGCGGCCAGGCGGTCGATGCTGGCATCGTCCAGGCCGGCGGTCAGGCGTTCGCCGGCATGGGCGCGCAGCGGGGCGAGGGGGCCGAGTACGGACATGCGGGATCTCCTGGAGGCGGGTCGTCTAGCGATAGACCTTCTATTATCAGGACCGGATCGTCGATTGGCAGAGTTGATTTGTGCAGGAAATCGGATAATTTCGTCGATTCGACGAAATCCGGCCGCGCATGAAGATCACGTCCTCCGACGAACGCCTGCTCTCGCTGCTGCGCGAGGACGCCCGCGCCTCCACCGCGCAGATCGCCCGCAAGCTCGGCCTGTCGCGCACCACCGTGCAGAGCCGGATCGAGCGGCTGGAGCGCGAGGGGGTGATCTGCGGCTATACGGTGCGCACCCGCGGCGACTTCGAGCAGGGCCACATCCGCGCGCACATCCTGATCACCGTGCTGCCGAAGAAGATGACCTCGGTGGTCAAGGCGCTGCGCGAGATCGACGAGATCCGCGTGCTGCACTCGGTCAGCGGCTCCTACGACCTGATCGCGCTGGGCGTGGTGCCGGGAGTCAACGACATGGACGTGCTGACCGACCGCATCGGCGCGGTCGACGGGGTGGAGCGGACGACGTCGTCGATCATTCTTTCGACCAAATTCGAGCGCTGATAGGCGGGGATTCGGAATTCGGGATTGGGGATTCGGCAAAGCGGAGCCAGGCGCCGCGCTTTTGCGAATCCCCAATCCCGAATCCCCAATCCCGGCCCTCCAGCTACAATGACCGACCACCTGCACTGTGATACGCCGGCCTTGAAGAAGTCCGATTTCCGCTACGAGCTGCCCGAGGAACTGATCGCGCAGGCGCCGCTGGCCGAACGTTCCGCCAGCCGCCTGCTGCTGGTGCCGCCGGCGCCGGCGCCGTTCGCCGACCGCCAGGTGCGCGATCTGCCCGAGCTGTTGCAGCCGGGCGATATGCTGGTGTTCAACGATACCCGGGTGATCCCGGCGCGGCTGTTCGGCAACAAGCGCAGCGGCGGTCGCGTGGAGATCCTGATCGAGCGCCTGCTCGGCGGCCAGCGCGCGCGCGCGCAGCTGGGCGTGAGCAAGTCGCCCAAGGCCGGGGCCCGCATCGCGCTGGATGCCGGTGGCGAGGCCGAGGTGCTGGACCGCGACGGCGAGTTCTACGTGCTGCAATTCCACGTGCCCGATACGCTGGAGGCGTGGCTGCAACGGGCCGGGCGCCTGCCGTTGCCCCCGTACATCCGCCGCGAACCCGGCCTGGACGACCGCGAACGCTACCAGACCGTGTTCGCGCGCGAGGCCGGCGCGGTCGCCGCGCCGACCGCCGGCCTGCATTTCGATGCGCCGTTGCTGGAGGCACTGCAGGCGCGCGGCGTGAGCGTCGGCCATGTCACCCTGCACGTGGGCGCAGGCACCTTCCAGCCGGTGCGGGTGGAGGCGCTCGCGCAGCATGTGATGCATCGCGAATGGCTCAACGTCGGCGCCAGCCTGGTCGAGCAGGTGCGGCGCACGCGCGCCGCCGGCGGCCGCGTGATCGCGGTCGGGACCACCGTGGTGCGTGCGCTGGAGAGCGCATCGAAGGACGGCGAGCTGCATCCGTTCGCCGGCGAAACCCAGATCTTCATCCTGCCCGGCTACCGCATCCGCAGCGTCGATGCGATGGTCACCAACTTCCATCTGCCGGAAAGCACGCTGCTGATGATGGTCTCGGCCTTCGCCGGCCGCGAACGCATCTTCGACGCGTACCGGCATGCGATCGAACAGCACTACCGCTTCTTCAGCTATGGCGATGCGATGTTGCTGTGGGGCCGGGATTGGGGATTGGGGATTGGAGATTCGTAGAAGCACACTCTTACCCGTCACCGCCCGTGCGTTTGCCAATCCCGAATCCCGAATCTCGAATCCCGGCCTTTCAATGTCCCGATTGCAGTTCCAGCTAGACACCACCGACGGCGCCGCGCGCCGCGGCCGCCTGACCTTTCCGCGCGGCACGGTGGAAACCCCTGCGTTCATGCCGGTCGGGACCTACGGTTCGGTCAAGGGCGTGCTGCCCGAGCAGATCAAGGCGCTGGGCGCGCAGATCATCCTCGGCAATACCTTCCACCTTTACCTGCGGCCGGGGCTGGACGTGATCGGCGACCACGGCGGTCTGCACGGCTTCGCCCGCTGGGACGGGCCGATCCTGACCGATTCGGGCGGTTTCCAGGTGTTCTCGCTGGCGCACCGGCGCAAGATCAGCGAGCAGGGGGTGACCTTCGCCTCGCCGACCGACGGCGCCAAGGTGTTCCTGGGGCCCGAGGAGAGCATGCGGATCCAGAAGGTGCTCGACTCGGACATCGTGATGATCTTCGACGAGTGCACGCCGTACCCGGCCACCGAGGACGTGGCGCGCCGTTCGATGGAGCTGAGCCTGCGCTGGGCGCAGCGCTCGCGCGATGCGCACGAGGCCTTGAGCAACGACGCGGCGCTGTTCGGCATCGTCCAGGGCGGCGTGCATGCGGACCTGCGCACGCGCTCGATCGAGGGCCTGCAGGCGATCGGCTTCGACGGCTACGCGATCGGCGGGCTGGCGGTGGGCGAGCCGGAGCACGAGCGCAACGCGATGCTCGAACACCTGCATCCGCGGCTGCCGGCCGACCGGCCGCGCTACCTGATGGGGGTAGGGCGGCCGGAGGACCTGGTCGAGGGCGTGGCCCGCGGCGTGGACATGTTCGACTGCGTGATGCCGACCCGCAACGCGCGCAACGGCCACTATTTCACTTCGTTCGGCACCGTACGCATCCGCAACGCCCGCTACGAGCGCGACCTGGCGCCGATCGAGCCGGGCTGCGGCTGCCACGCCTGCAGCGGCGGCTATACCCGCTCCTACCTGCGCCATCTGGACCGCTGCAACGAGATGCTGGCGCCGATGCTGGGCACCCTGCACAACCTCTGGTATTACCAGAAGCTGATGGCCGACATGCGCGCGGCGATCGCCGCGGGAACCTTTGCCCAGTTCCGGCGGTCCTTCTATGCGGCACGCGGAGTGGAAGCAACGCCACTCCCATCGGAGCAGGGATAAAGCCCCTCTCCCCCCGGGAGAGGGGTTGGGGTGAGGGTACGGGGCGCAGCCTCGCGAGCATCGAAAGCACAAGAGGCGTTGCCCGTACCCTTATCCGTCGCTGCGCAGCACCTTCCGCCGAGAAGGGGGGAAGCTGCCGGTGGGAGAAGGCAGGGCGCGACGGTCGTTCCGGGGGTAAGGGGAGATCGTGGCATAATCGGCGGCTGCTTGCCGCCTCCGGCGACAAACCAGCAGTCCGCGCCTTCACCGGCGACGGCTGCCCAAACCATAGGACACACCGATGAACCCGCTCGATTTCCTGATTCCCGTAGCCCAGGCGCAGACCGCCGGTGCCGCTCCTGCCGCTGGCGGCGGCATGCAGATGTTCCTGCTGCCGATCATCCTGATCGCGGTGATGTACTTCGTGATGATCCGCCCGCAGATGAAGCGGCAGAAGGAGCACAAGTCGATGCTCGACAAGCTCGGCCGCGGCGACGAGGTCATCACCTCCGGCGGCGTGGCCGGCGTGGTCACCGACATCGGCGACAACTTCATCACCGTGGAAATCGCCGACAACGTGCGCATCCGCGTGCAGAAGGGCGCCATCGGCAACGTGCTGCCCAAGGGCACGCTGAAGTCCGCCTGATCCATTTCTCTTACTGCTAGGCGCGGCGCCGGCGTGGCGTCGCGCGGGGTCCTGCAATGCTCGAGTTTCCGCGCTGGAAGTATTTCCTCATCCTGATCGTGCTGGCGTTCAGTGCGTTGTACGCGCTGCCCAACGTCTACCAGAAGGACCCCTCGGTACAGATCACCGCCAGCCGCGGCGGCCAGCTCGACGAGGCCCTGCGCGAGCGGGTCAGCGCCGAGCTGAAAGCGGCCGGGATCACTCCCAAGTCGGTGGCCAAGGAGGGCGACAGCCTGATGGTGCGCCTGCCGAGCCTGCAGGCGCAGACCCGCGCCAACGACATCCTGCGCCAGCAGGTGGGCGAGAACTACACGGTGGCGCTGAACCTGGCCTCGACCGTGCCGCAGTGGCTGTCGGCGATCGGCGGCAAGCCGATGGTGCTGGGCCTGGACCTGGTCGGCGGCGTGCACTTCGCGCTGCAGGTAGACCAGAAGGCGGCGCTGGACAAGCGCCTGGACGCCTTCGCCGAGGACATCCGCACCACGCTGCGCGACAGCCGCATTGCCTACCGCTCGGTCGAGCGCCGTGCCGACAACAGCATCCAGGTCGGCCTGGGCGAGGGCGCCGACGTCAACGCCGCGCGTGCCGCGCTGGCCAAGGCGCAGCCGACGCTGAGCTATGCCGTGTCCGGACAGACCATCGCGGTCAGCGTGCCCGACGCCGAGCTCAAGCAGATCGCCGCCGGCGCGATCGAGCAGAACCTGACCACGCTGCGCAACCGCGTTAATCAGCTGGGCGTGGCCGAGCCGATCATCCAGCGCCAGGGCGAAGACCGCATCGTGGTCGAACTGCCGGGCGTGCAGGACACCGCCGAGGCCAAGCGCATGATCGGCGCCACCGCCACGCTGGAGTTCCGCGGCGTGGTCGAGGGCAATGCCGAGGACGCGGTGCGCACCGGCAACATCCCGCCGGAGGCCAAGGTGTTCCGCCTGCGCGACAGCGGCGCCCCGGTGCTGCTGAACAAGCGCGTGCTGGTGTCCGGCGACCAGATGGTCAACGCCACCGTCAGCAACGACCAGAATGGCCTGCCGGCGGTGTCGGTCACGCTCAACAACGTCGCCGGCCAGCGCATGTTCGACTACACCAGCGCCAACACCGGCAAGCTGATGTCGGTGGTCTACATCGAGCGCATCCCGACCGTGAGCATGGTCGACGGCAAGGAAGTGCGCAGCGTGCGGGTCAAGGAAGAAGCCCTGGCGCCGACCCGCATCGCCGGCGTGTTCGGCAAGAACTTCCAGACCACCGGCCTGGAGAAGGTCGAGGCCGAGAACCTGGCCAAGCTGCTGCGCGCCGGTTCGCTGGCCGCGCCGATGGACTTCGTCGAGGAATACGTGATCGGCCCGAGCCTGGGTGCGGAGAACGTCGAGCGCGGCGTCACCGCGGTGCTGTACGCGTTCCTGTTCACCCTGGTGTTCTTCGGCGTGTACTACCGCATGTTCGGCGCGATCACCTCGGTGGCGCTGCTGATGAACCTGCTGATCGTGGTCTCGGTGATGTCGCTGTTCGGCGCCACCATGACCTTGCCCGGCTTCGCCGGCCTGGCCCTGTCGGTCGGCCTGTCGGTGGACGCCAACGTGCTGATCAACGAACGTATCCGCGAGGAGCTGCGGCTGGGTGTCCCGCCGAAGTCGGCGATCGTGGCCGGCTACGACAAGGCGGGCGGCACCATCCTCGACGCCAACCTCACCGGCCTGATCGTCGGCGTGGCCCTGTACGCGTTCGGGACAGGCCCGCTGAAGGGATTCGCGTTGACCATGATCATCGGCATCTTCGCTTCGATGTTCACCGCGATCACCGTGTCGCGCGCGCTGGCGACGCTGATCTACAGCCGTCGCAAGAAGCTCAAGTCGCTGGCGATCTGAGCCGCACGCGAATCCTTCGCACGACCCTGCGCATCGCTGCGCAGGGGATGAACAATGCGAGTCCTTCGCAAGAGCCCGCCCATCGATGTGCGGGGTCCAAAAAATTGAAGAGCATGTCTCCATGAAAATCTTCCCGCTTCATCTGATCCCGAACGACACCAAGATCGACTTCATGCGTTGGCGGCGTCCGACCCTGGTGCTGATGCTGGTGCTGGCGGTGGCGTCGCTCGGGGTGATCTTCGCCAAGGGCTTCAACTACGCGTTGGAATTCACCGGCGGCGCGCTGGTGCAGACCAGCTTCCAGAAGCCGGTGGACATCGACCATGTGCGCGAGCAGCTGGCCACGGCCGGCTTCGAGAACGCGCAGGTGCAGAACGTCGGCAGCGGCAACGAGATCGTGATCCGCCTGCAGCCGCAGGGCGAGCACAACAACGAGGACGTGACCAAGAACCTCGCCGAGCAGGTGCGCAAGGCGGTGACCACCGCGGAGAACCCGGCGACGGTGAAGCCGGGCGAATTCGTCGGCCCGCAGGTCGGCAAGGACCTGGCGCTGAACGGCGTCTACGCGACCCTGTTCATGCTGGTCGGCTTCCTGATCTACATCGGCTTCCGCTTCGAGTGGAAGTTCGCGGTGGTGGCCAGCCTGACCGCGCTGTTCGACCTGCTGGTGACGGTGGCCTACATCTCGCTCACCGGCCGCGAGTTCGACCTGACCGTGCTGGCCGGTCTGCTGTCGGTGATGGGCTTTGCGATCAACGACATCATCGTGGTGTTCGACCGCGTGCGCGAGAACTTCCGCAGCCTGCGCGTGGAGCCGGTGGAGGTGCTGAACCGCTCGATCAACCAGACCCTGTCGCGCACCGTGATCACCGCGGTGATGTTCTTCCTGTCGGCGCTGGCGCTGTACCTGTACGGCGGCAACTCGATGGAAGGCCTGGCGCTGACCCACATGATCGGCGCGATCATCGTGGTGGTGTCCTCGGTGATCGTGGCGGTGCCGCTGCTGTCGATCGGCCCGTTCCAGGTCACCAAGCAGGACCTGCTGCCCAAGACCAAGGACGTCGAGGCGTTGGCGCGCAGGCCCTGAGGGGCCGGGATTAGGGAGTCGGGATTGGGGATTCGCAAGAGCGGGTTCCCGGTTCTGTAACGAAAAAGCCGCGCATCTGCGCGGCTTTTTCGTTTTGGGAAGAGAAGAAGGTCAGCGATGGGTGCCGCTCTTGCGAATCCCCAATCCCGACTCCCCAATCCCGGCCCCCTCAAAACTTCGCGTCGAACTCCGCCGCATATCCCGTATTGACGATCAGCTTCTGCAGCGCTTCGCTGACCTTGATGTTGCCGGCCACGATCTGGTACTGCGGGGTGCCGCGGTCGTCGATGCGGCCCGGGGTGGCGCCCTTGAAGTCGGTGATGCGGCCGCCGGCCTCGCGCACCAGCAGCACGCCGGCGGCGATGTCCCAGGCCTTCACCCCGGCCTCGAAGTAGGCGTCGGTGCGGCCGCAGGCCACGTAGGCCAGGTCCAGCGCGGCCGAGCCGGTGCGGCGGATGTCCTCGGCCTGCACCATCAGCGCGTCCACGCACTTGAGCTGGGCGCTGGTGCGCTTGCGTTCGCGCGGGGCGAAGCCGGTGTTGACCATCGCCCCGTTCAGCTCCTTGCGCTCGCTGACGCGGATGCGGCGGTCGTTGAGCACCGCGCCGTTGCCGCGGCTGGCGGTGAACAGCTCGTTGCGCAGCGGATCGAAGACCACCGCGTCGATCGGCTCGCCGTTTTCGACCAGGGCGATCGACACGCAGTAATGCGGGAAGCCGCGCAGGTAGTTGCTGGTGCCGTCGAGCGGGTCGATCACCCACATGTAGCGGCCGCCGCCCTGCACGCCGCCTTCCTCGCCCATCACCCCGTAATCGGGATAGGCGCGGCGCAGTTCCTTGACGATCACCTTCTCCGCGTCGGCATCGACTTCGCTGGCGTAGTCCATGCGGTCCTTCTGCACCACGTTCAGCGCTTCCAGCCGGTTGATGTGGCGCAACAACACATTGCCGGCGAGGCGGGCGGCCTTGACCATGACGGTGACGGCGGGTTTTTGCATGGCAACGGCTCCCGAGAGGGCGGAGAAGGATCTGGCGGAGGAAAAGAACAGTCCGGCGCGAAGGCCGGCCGCACAGTTTACCATCTACGCCCCGTTCGCTCCGCATCTTCCTGCCATGACCGCATCCGCCCGCATCCGCTTCGTCCTGGTCGGTACCCAGCACCCCGGCAATATCGGGGCGGCGGCGCGGGCGATGAAGACCATGGGCCAGGCGCGGCTGGTGCTGGTGGCGCCGGAGCGCGCGCTCGACGAGGACGGCTACCGGCGCTCGGCCGGCGCCGAGGACGTGCTGCAGCAGGCGCCGGTGCTGGCCACCCTGGCCGAGGCGGTCGCCGACTGCCAACTGGTGCTCGGCTGCACTGCGCGCAGCCGGCGGGTGTCGCTGGAAGAACTGCTGCCGGCGGACGGTGCGCAGCGGCTGGTGAGCGCCGCCGCCGAGCAGGCCGAGGTGGCGCTGGTGTTCGGGCGTGAGCGCACCGGCCTGACCAACGAGGAACTGCAGCTGTGCCACGCGGCGGTGCACATTCCCTCCGATCCCGCATTCAGTTCGCTCAACCTGGCCGCGGCGGTGCAGGTGCTGGCCTACGAACTGCGTCTGGCGCTGCTGCGCGGCGAGGCCGCGGCGCCGGCCGCCGCGGAACCCGGTTTCCGCGAGGCGCCAGCCAGCCATGCGCAGCTGGAGGGCCTGTTCGGGCAGTTGGCCGACACCCTGGACGAGATCGACTTCCACAAGGGCCGCGCGCCGGATTCGGCGATGCGCAAGCTGCGCCGGCTGTTCCTGCGCAACGCGCTGACCGAGCAGGAAGTGCGGCTGCTGCGCGGCATCCTGTCCGATGCGCAGCGCATGGCGCGGCTGGCGGGCCAGGCGCGCAGTTAGTTTCGGGACCGGGGAACAAGGAGCCGGCAAAGCAGGGATTGCGGTCATCGACGACGGTTCGCTTGCGGTAGCGCACAGGAGGTTCTCTCCCTTGCTGCGCCATGACCGCCCGAATCCCCAATCCCAAATCCCCAATCCCGGCGTCACCAGCTGTCGCCGGCTGACGCTTTCGGCTAGGCTTACAGCCTCTACATGGGGAATGTGGTTTGCAAAATCCGCGGTGGCGTTTCGTCATGGTGTGGCTGGCGCTGGCGATCTGCTGGCCTGGGCTGGCGCACGCGCGTCCGACGGTGCTGGTCCTGGGCCGCATCAGCGACAACCCCAAGGCCCATTACGAGCAGTTGAAGCCGTTGCTGGACTACGTGGTGCCGCGCATGCGCGACGTCGGCATCACCTCTGGGCAGATCCTGATGGCCCGCGACAGCCAGCAGATGAGCAGCTACCTGCGCCGCGGCCGCGTCGACTGGGTCACCGAGACCGCGGCCACCGCGATGGCGCTGCAACAGCGCGGCGGGGTGCGGCCGCTGCTGCTGACCGAGCGCAACGGCGTGCGCGAGTACCACACCGTGTTCTTCGTGCGCCGCGACGGGCCGGTGCACACCCTGCACGACCTGCAGGGCCGCACCCTGGCGCTGCAGAGCACCTTGTCCACCAGCGCCTACCTGGTGCCGATGATGACCCTGTTCGAGCACGATCTGCATCCGGAGATCCTGCTCTCGCCGAAGGATCAGGCCTCGGTGAACACGGTCGGCTACGTGTTCGCGCGCTCCGAACTCAACATCGCCTCCTATGTGCACAAGCACCTGGTCGACGCCGGCGCGCTGAGCAACCTGGACTGGGACGACGACCGCCGCGTGCCGCCCGCGTTCCGCCGCGATTTCCGGGTGATCTACCGCACCGAGCCGTTCCCGCGCGCGGTGGAGATGGTGCGCAGCGACCTGGCCTCGCCGGTGGAGGCGCGTCTGCGCGAGGTGTTGCTGGAAGCCGCCGACGACCCGCAGGGCAGCGCCGCGCTGCACAAGTTCTTCGGCACCTCCGGCTTCTACCCGGTCGATCCGGCCTCGCAGAAGCGGCTGGACCAGCTGCGTGCCGGCGTTGCGCAGGTCAAGCTGGAAGTCGAATGAAGAAGTTGCGTTTCGGACTGCAGGCCAGGTTCCTGCTGGCGATGGGCGTGGCCGCGTTGCTGATCATGGCGATCCTGGCGTTGATGCTGGAGCGGCAGGCGGCGATGCAGAACGAGGTGCGCACGCTCAGCGGCAACGTGATCCATGGCCTGTTCGACCGCAGCATGCGCACCCGCGGCGAAACCCTGGCGCGGCAGCTGTCCGATTCGCTGGCCAATCCGGTGTACTACTCGGACCTGGACGCGATCGGCACCCAGGTGCGCGCGGCGCTGGGCTACGTGGCGGTGGCCTACGTGCTGGTGTACGACGCCGACGGCCGCCTGATCCACGACGGCAGCGACGATCTGCCCGGCTACGGCCAGCGCATGCGCGGCCCGATGGCCGATGCGGCGATCAAGGCCAACGGCCTGCTGGCGCAGGAATCCGACGAGATCCTGGACGTGTCGATGCCGATCATGATCGGCGACCAGCGCGTGGGCGGGGTGCGCGTGGGCATGTCCTGGACGCGGGCGCTGGTCTACGAGCGCAAGGCCGGCGAGAACCTGGACGAACGCCTGGATGCGCTGGGCAAGCGCCATCTGGGCTGGCTGTTGCTGCTGCTGGCGGCGCTGGGGCTGACCGCGGTGATGGTGGCGATCTATGTGCAGCGCACGCTGGTGGCGCCGGTGCGCTGGCTGGCCGCGGCCGCGCGCCAGATCGAGGCCGGCGACTACGTGGTGGAGCGCCGCGACAGCGGCCGCCACGACGAGGTCAGCGAACTGCTGCGCGCGTTCGGACGCATGAGCGAGGCGATCGCGCGCCACGACCGCGACGTGCGCCACATGGCCTATACCGATGCCCTGACCGGGCTGACCAACCGGCTCGCGTTCCGCGAAGCGCTGGACCACCGCATGCTGTCGGCGCGCGCCTCGCATCGGCGCCTGGCGCTGCTGTTCGCCGACATCGACGACTTCAAGCGGATCAACGATACCCTCGGCCACGAGGCCGGCGACGAGGCGCTGCTGCAGTTCGCGCGGCGCATCCAGCTGGCGGTGGATCAGCTGGGCGGGCACGACGCGCTGCTGGCGCGCTTCGGCGGCGACGAGTTCGTGATCCTGGTCGAGGACGAGCACGTGGTGCAGGTCGCCACCGGCCTGGCCGAGCGCCTGGTGCAGGAACTGCGCGAGCCGCTGCGGATCCAGGACCGCGAGGTGTTCATGGGCACCTCGATCGGCATCACCGTCTACCCCGGCGATGCCGAGGACGCCTCGGCGCTGTTGAAGAACGGCGACATCGCGATGTACCAGGCCAAGCTGGCCGGCAAGAACTGCCACCGTTTCTACAGCCGCGCGATGGACTATGCGGTGGAGCGGCGCGTGCACATGGAGCACGAGTTGCGCGGCGCCTGGGACCGCGACGAACTGAAGCTGGTGTACCAGCCGATCTTCCGCACCCTGGACCGGCGCATGGTCGGCGTGGAAGTGCTGCTGCGCTGGCAGCATCCGGCGCTGGGCACGATCTCGCCGACGGTGTTCATCGACGTGGCCGAGCAGAGCGGGTTGATCGAGAGCATCGGTCCCAAGGTGCTGCGTGCGGCATGCATGGAGGCCACGCAATGGCAGCGCTTCGACGGCAGCCGCGACCTGTTCGTATCGGTCAACGTGTCGCCGCGGCAGCTGCGCAGCGGCGACCTGCCGGAAATCGTCGCCGACTGCCTGCGCGAGTCCGGGCTGCCGGCGGCGCAGCTGCACCTGGAACTGACCGAGACCGCGGTGATCGGCGACGAGCTGCAGGCCGCGAGCATGCTGGCGCGGTTGCATCGCACCGGGGTCAAGGTGTGGCTGGACGACTTCGGCACCGGCTTCTCCGGGCTGAGCCACCTGCGCCAGGTGCCGGTGGACGGGGTCAAGATCGACAAGAGCTTCGTCGCCGACCTGCAGCGCGACCCCGACGACCTGGCCCTGACCACCGCGATCATCGCCATGGCGCATTCGCTGGGCATCACCGTGGTCGCCGAGGGCATCGAGCAGGAAGTGCAGTTCGAACTGCTGCGCGAGCGCGGCTGCGAACTGGGGCAGGGCTTCTGGCTCAGCCATCCGCTCAGCGCCGCCGAGTTCCGGCAACTGCTGGCCAACGAGGGCATGCCGCGCGGCTAGGCGCGGTGCCGATTCGGACGATCGCGCGCGTTTTTTGTAGGAGCGGCTTCAGCCGCGACAGGCATTGTCGGTAACGCCTGTCGCGGCCGAAGCCGCTCCTACGAAAGGCGGTGCCTCACCGCGCCACGTCGGGAATCGACACCCCGGCCTGGCTCTGCCGCACCGGTTGCATGGTGCCGTCCGGGTTGTAATGCAGGTACTCCACCGTCACCGCGCGCCGGCCGATGGCGCCGTTCAAGTCGCCGATCGCCAGGGTCGCGTTGTGCAGGAACAGGTACCAGTGCCGCTTGAACTCGACGATGCCCGGGTGGATGGTGAAGCTGTACTTGCCCGAGCCGGTCAGTTCGCCGCGATAGGTCCACGGCCCGGTGATGGCCGGCGCGGTCGAGTAGGACACGTGCTCGTCGCGTTGCGTGGCCCGGTCCAGCGAGGCGTAGGTCAGGTAGTACAGATCGCCGCGCTTGTGCAGCCACGGGCCTTCCTCGAAATGCGGCGGGTTGATCTCGCGGATCGGGCCGTCGAGTTCGATCATGTTCGGCTTGAGCTTGGCCAGATAGCACTGGCGGTTGCCCCAGGCGATCCAGGTGCTGCCGTCGTCGTCGGTCAGCACGGTCGGGTCGATGTCTTCCCAGCTGTGCGTGCCCTTGGGCGTCATCTCATTGGTGATCAGCGCCGAGCCGCGCGCGTCCACGAACGGGCCGGTCGGCGTGTCCGCGACCGCCACCGCGATCGCCTTGCCCGGATGCGTGGCGTCGTGCTCCACCGCCGCGTAGAAATAGAACTTGCCGTTCTTCGCGATGGCCTGCGATGCCCACGCATCCTGCTTGGCCCACTTGAAATCCTTGACGTTCATGATCGGCGCATGCGCGGTCCAGGTCTTCATGTCCCTGGTCGAATAGACCAGCCACTCGCGCATGGTGAACATCTCGTCGCGCTGCGCCTCGTCGTGGCCGACGTACAGATACAGCGTGTCGCCGACCACCAGGGGCGCCGGGTCGGCGGTGAACCGGTCGCGGACGATGGGATTGGAGCCGGCGGCCGCTGGCGGCTCCGCCGCGACCGCTGCGGTTGCCGCCGCGGCAAGCAGCGCTACGAGTCCGAAGCGGCATCGCCGGCGGCGCCAGGTCTTGGTCAAGGCATGCATCGGGGTCTCCCTTTGGTAGCGCTAGCATCGCGGCGCAGCGGCGGCCGCATGCGCAGCCTAACTGAAGTGCCGGGACTGGGGACTGGGGACTGGGGACTCGGAGGAGTGGGGGAGCAGTACTGCAAGGCTCTTAATAAAATTGGCCGCGTAGATAGCGGCTTTTTTATTCGGTAAAGGGTGCCAGGGAATGAGGTGTCGCCGTCGTTCCCGGCGTCCCGGCTTTTGCTGTTCCGGGTCCCGGGTCCCGGGTCCCGCGTCCCGAGTCCCGAGTCCCGAGTCCCGAGTCCCGAGTCCCGGCTCAACCTACAACGCGCGCTTGCCCGTATCGCCAGGGATCTCGCGCACCAGCTTCGGCACCAGATAGCCGGACAGCCGCGCGGCCAGGGCCTGGTGCAGCGCACGCGCGGTGGCGTCGTCCACTTCGAAATGGGCCACGCCTTCGACCTTGTCCAACTGGTGCAGGTAGTAGGGCAGCACGCCGGCGGCGAAGCTGCGCTCGCTCAACGCGGCCAGCGCGGCGACGCTGTCGTTGACCCCGCGCAGCAGCACCGCCTGGTTCAGCAGTTGCGCGCCGGTGCCGCGCAGCTGCGCCAGCGCGGCATCCACGCTGGCGTCGAATTCGTTGGCGTGGTTGGCGTGGATCACGAACGCCACTGGCCACGGCAGCGTGCGCAGCCAGGCCAGCAGCGGCGCATCGACGCGCTCGGGCAGTACCACCGGCAGGCGGCTATGGAGACGCAGGCGCTTGAGGTGCGGAATGGCCGCCAGCGCCTCGCTCAGCTCGACCAGCTTGGAGGTGGCCAGCGACAGCGGGTCGCCGCCGGACAGGATCACCTCGTCGATGTCCGGATCGGCGGCGATCGCCGCCACCGCCTCGCGCCAGCCGTCGCGCGCCGCGGTCTCCTCGGCATACGGGAAGTGGCGGCGGAAGCAGTAGCGGCAGTGCACCGCGCAGCTGCCGGTGGCGACCAGCAGCGCGCGGCCGCGGTATTTCTGGATCACCCCGTCGGCCTTCTTGGCCGCGGCGTCGCCGACCGCGTCCAGCGCGAAGCCCGGCACCCGGCGCAGCTCGGCATCGATCGGCAGCACCTGGCGCAGCAGCGGATCGTGCGGGTCGCCATGGCGCATGCGCGCGACGAAGCCGCGCGGCACGCGCAGCGCGAACTGCGTCGCAGCCTGTTCGGAGACGCCAAGCGCCTGCGGGTCCAGCCCCAGCAATGCCAGCAACTCGCGCGGGTCGCGCACGGCATCGCGCCACAGCTGCTGCCAGCGCGGCGGGGCCAGGACGGCGGGGGACGGGGACGGCTGCATCGGGCGGGGGGCTGCGGTTATCATATGCGGTCATAAAACGAGTGCCCGCCGGTTGCGGCGGGGCTTTCCATTCTATCCGGCCGGCCGCCGAACGCGGCGGGTTTGCCTTACCCGAGGAGTTTCAGATGGCCAGCTACGGCATGAACGACGTCAAGACCGGGATGAAGATCCTGGTCAACAACGAACCCGCGATCATCACCGAGACCGAATACGTGAAGCCGGGCAAGGGCCAGGCCTTCACCCGCATCAAGTACCGTTTCATCAAGTCCGGGCGCGTGGTCGAAATGACCATGAAGGCGACCGACAGCGTGGAAGCGGCCGATGTGGTCGATACCAACATGCAGTACCTGTACACCGACGGCGAGTACTGGCACTTCATGCAGCAGGAGACCTTCGAGCAGGTGCAGGCCGACAAGGTCGGCGTCGGCGACGCCGCCAAGTGGATCAAGGGCGAGGAGGATTGCGTGGTGACGCTGTGGAACGGCACCCCGATCCAGGTCACCCCGCCGAACTTCGTCGAACTGAAGATCGTCGAGACCGACCCGGGCGTGCGCGGCGACACCTCCGGCGGCGGCGGCAAGCCGGCCACGCTGGAAACCGGCGCGGTGGTGCGCGTGCCGCTGTTCGTCGGCCAGGACGAAATCATCAAGGTCGATACCCGCTCGGGCGAGTACTTCTCGCGGGTCAAGTAAGCCGACGCGCCTGCGGCCGCAGCCGGCCGCGGGCGTGCCCATGCGCTGGCGTGCGGCGGCCAGGCACTGCAATGCCGGATCGCCGCGGGGCGGTGCCGGCCGACCCCGCTTCCAGGAATTTCCGTGACGACCAGCCACGCCGACAGCGCCGATGCCAAGTACCCGCACGACCGGGTCGTGTTCTTCAGCGATGCGGTGTTCGCCATCGCCATCACCTTGCTGGCGGTGGAGATCAAGGTGCCGGGGCATGCGCAGGTCGAGGCCGCCGGCGGCATCCTGGCCGCGCTGCACCGGATGCTGCCGCTGTTCATCGGGTTCGCGGTGAGCTTCCTGGTCACCGCGCTGTTTTGGAAGTCGCACCTGCAGCTGTGCCGGCATATCCGCCAGTTCGACGACCGGCTGATCTGGCTCAACGTGCTGCAGCTGCTGCTGATCGGCCTGCTGCCGTTTTCCACCGCGCTGTATTCGGACTATTTCGGCAGCCACGAGGCGTTCTCGGTGTATTGCGCGCATCTGGCCGCGATCGGCCTGGCCGCCTACCTGCTGCATGCCTATGCGGTGCGCAAGGAGGGCCTGGCGCAGCGCCTGGGCGCGCTGCAGGCGCGTGCGATGACGCTGCGCGTGGCGGTCGCGCCGGTGGTGTTCGCGCTGTGCATTCCGCTGGCAATGGTGGCGCCGTGGCTTGGACGCCTGGGCTTCCTGGGGGTGTTCGTGTTGCAGTGGCTCGTGATGCGCGTGTACCAGCGGCGCATTCGCCAGGCGCAGGCCGCCTGATCCTTCCATTTCCAAAGAGCGTGCGATGACCTCCATTCCCGAATCCTGCGACCTGCTGATCGAAGCCGGCTACGTGGTCCCGATCGAGCCGCATGCGGTGGTGCTGGAAGACCACGCGGTGGCGGTGCGCGGCAGCGAGATCGTCGCGGTGCTGCCGCGCGCCGAGGCGCAGGCGCGCTTCGCCGCCGCGCGCACCGTGTCGCGCCCGGACGCGGCGCTGCTGCCGGGCCTGGTCAACGCGCACACCCACAATCCGATGACGCTGCTGCGCGGCATCGCCGACGACCTGCCGCTGATGGTGTGGCTGCAGCAGCACATCTGGCCGGTGGAGACCGCGGTGATCGGCCCGGAGTTCGTCGCCGACGGCACCGCGCTGGCGATCGCCGAGATGCTGCGCGGCGGCACCACCTGCGCCAACGAGAACTACTTCTTCTCCGACGTGCAGGCCGCGGTGTACAAGCAGCACGGTTTCCGCGCGCGGGTGGGCACGGTGATCATCGATTTCCCGACCGCCTGGGCCAAGACCTCCGACGAATACTTCGAACGCGCCTGCGAGGTGCACGACCAGTGGCGCGACGATCCGCTGATCGGCATCGCCTTCGCCCCGCACGCGCCGTACACAGTCAACGACGCCAACTTCGAGCGGGTGCGGATGTTGTCCGACCAGCTCGACGTGCCGGTGCACCTGCACACCCACGAGACCGCGCAGGAAATCGCCGACTCGCTCAAGCAGTACGGCCAGCGCCCGCTGGCGCGGCTGGACCGGCTCGGCCTGGTCAACGACCGCCTGATCGCGGTGCACATGACCCAGCTCACCGACGCGGAGATCCACCTGTGCGCCGAGCGCGGGGTCAGCGTGGTGCATTGCCCCGAATCCAACCTCAAGCTCGCCTCCGGCTTCTGCCCGGCCTGCGCGCTGCAGCGCGCGGGCGTGAACCTGGCGATCGGCACCGACGGCTGCGCCAGCAACAACGACCTGGACATGTTCAGCGAGAACCGCACCGCGGCGATCCTGGCCAAGGCGGTGGCCAACGACGCCACCGCGCTGGACGCGGCCACCACGCTGCGCGCGGCCACGCTGGGCGGCGCGCGCGCGCTGGGCTTCGGCGAGAAGATCGGTTCGATCGAGGTCGGCAAGCAGGCCGACCTGATCTGCGTGGACCTGTCGGCGCTGGAGACCCAGCCGCTGCACAACGTGCTGTCGCAGCTGGTGTATGCGGCCGGCCGGCAGCAGGTCAGCGACGTGTGGATCGCCGGCCAGCGCAAGCTCGAGCAGCGCATGCTGGTGGACATGGACGCCGACGCGCTGGTCGCCAACGCGCGGCAGTGGCGCGAGCGCATCCGCAGCGTGCACGCCTGATCCGCTTTACTGCCGTGCCGCGATCCGCGCGCGGCCCAACCGAGATGCTGCCATGACCGCTTCCGCTTCCAACACGTCCGCCAACTTCGATCAGGCCGAACTGGACAAGTTCGGCGCGCTGGCCACCCGTTGGTGGGACGCCGACGGCCCGCAGAAACCGCTGCACGCGCTGAACCCGGTGCGCCTGCGCTACGTCGCCGAGCGGCTGCCGCTGCGCGGCGCCAGCGTGCTCGACGTGGGCTGCGGCGGCGGCCTGCTCAGCGAGGCGCTGGCCAAGGAGGGCGCGCAGGTCACCGCGATCGACCTGTCGCCGGAGCTGGTCAAGGTGGCGCGGCTGCACCAGTTCGAATCCGGGGTGGAGGTCGACTACCGCGTGCAGTCGGTCGAGGACCTGGCCGCCGAGCGCCCGGGCAGCTTCGACGCGATCACCTGCATGGAGATGCTCGAGCACGTACCCGATCCGGCTGCGATCGTGCGCGCCTGCGCGACCCTGCTCAAGCCCGGCGGCCAGCTGTTCCTGTCCACGCTCAACCGCACCCCGGCCGCGTTCGCGCTGGCCATCGTCGGCGCCGAGTACGTGGCGCGGCTGCTGCCCACCGGCACCCACCGCTACCAGGATTTCATCAAGCCGGCCGAGCTGGCGGCGTGGCTGCGCCAGGCCGAACTGCAGCTGCACGACGTCAGCGGCATGCTGTACGAGCCGTGGCGCAACCGCGCGCGGCTGTCCACGCGCACCGAGGTGAATTACCTGGCGTGTGCGGTGAAGCCGGGAATCGGGAATGGGGAGTAGGGAATCGGCACGGCCGCCGCGCGACGGATTCCCGCGCGCGGTGCTGTTCGACCTGGATGGCACGCTGCTGGACAGTGCGCCGGATCTGCTGGCCGCGGCCAATGCGCTGCTGGCCGAGCGCGGGCGTGACGCGCTGACCCTGGAGCAGCTGCGCCCGGTGGTGTCCAAGGGCTCGCGGGCGATGCTGGGCGTCGCCTTTCCCGAGCTGCCGGCCGCCGCGCGCGATGCGCTGATTCCCGATTTCCTGCGCCAGTACGAAACCCTGATCGGCCGGCATTCGCAGTTGTTCGACGGCATCGCGGTGGTGCTGCAGCGGCTGGAAGATGCCGGCTGCGTGTGGGGCATCGTCACCAACAAGCCCGAATATCTGGCGCGGCTGATCCTGCCGCAGCTGGGCTGGGAACGGCGCTGCGCGGTGCTGATCGGCGGCGACACGCTGGCCGAGCGCAAGCCGCACCCGCTGCCGCTGCAGGTCGCCGCACAGCGCATCGAGGTGCCGCCGGCGCAGGTCGCCTACGTCGGCGACGACGAACGCGACATCCTCGCCGCGCGCGCCGCCGGCATGGCCTCGGTGGCGGTGCTGTGGGGCTACCGCCTGGACGGCGAGGATCCGCTGGCCTGGCGTGCCGATGCGCTGGTCGCCGCGCCCGCCGACTTGCTCGATGCGCGCGCCTGGCCGGGCGCGCCGCAGCTTCCCTGACCTTCCGGACTTTCCGATCGCATGAGCAGCACCTCCGCCCTGGATGCCTTCCTCGACAAATGGCGCAGCCGCTGGCCGGAATGGACGGTGGCCGAGACCTTCGTGCCGGCGCCGCAGCGCGCGCGCGCGGTGGCCTGGTTCGCGCTGCTGCAGGAATTCGACGACATCCTCAACATCGCCGGCGATCCGCTGCCGGCCGACGCCAAGCTGGCGTGGTGGGGCGAGGAATTGCGCAGTTGGGCCGGGCAGCGCTCGCGGCATCCGCTGGGGCGGGTGCTGGAGCCGGTCGCCGCGCCATGGGCGCAGCTGGCCGAGGCCTTGCCGGGGCTGCTCGCCTCGCGCGCGGCCGCGGCCGATCCGGCGCATGCCTACGAGCGCCTGGAGCCGTTCGCGCTGGCCGCGGCGCAGGTCGAATGCGCGGTGTTCGAAGGACAGCGCGACGCGGCAGCGGCGCTGGCCACGCAGGTGCTGGCGCAGCGGCTGGCCGACGCCGGCATCGCCGCGGTGCCGCTGTCGCTCCGCGGCGGCGAGGCGGCGCAGGCGCAGCAGCGCTGGGCGCAGGCCTTGCTGCAGCGCTGGCCGCGGCGCGTGCACGGGCCGCGGCCGCGGCGCATCGTGTCGGCGTTGGCGCGTGCGCGGATCGCGCAGCAGGCCCGCGCCGTGCGCAAGCCGCCGAGCGCGATGGCCACGCTGTGGCGCGCCTGGTGGGCCGGCCTGGGCTGAGCGCCGGGCCGGTCCGCAGCCCCGTTCCTGCGCGCGCCCGGGGCCGCGTCGTCCCCGGGCGCAGACGCATGTCGGCTTCCTGCGGCGTGCTCGTGCGATGCCCGAGCGGGAGCGGCGGCGCGCCCTAGTCGGCGCTGCCGGCACCGCTGTTGGCGTACTCGAAGAAGCGGTTGGCCGATTGCGTGCAGCCGCTGCTGCAATACGGCCGGCCGACCGTGGACGCGTTCCATGGCGCGCTCTTGCGCACGTGCGCGCCCAAGGTGGATTCGCGGATCACCACCTTGCCGTTGGGCGAGCTGCCGTTGACGTAGTTGGACAGGCTGCCGACGCTCTCGTCCCAGGCGCGGCCCAGGTACACCGTGTTCGCCGACGGGCTGCCGACCGCGTCGAAGATGCTGGCGACGGCCAGGAAGCCGTAGCCGCTGCCGGGGCGGGTGCTGGGGGCGAAGATCACCCCGCCGTTGCCGGCGCCGCGGCGCGCGGCGGTGTAGCGGATGGTGCTGCCGGAGAACACCGCCACGCCGGAGCCGAAGATGAAGTCGGTATCGCCCTCGATGCTGCCGCCCTTGAAGAACGCGCGGATCACCGTGTTGGCGCTGCCGGCGCTGACCAGCAGGGTGTCCTGGTTGCCGGTGAGCGCTACGTTCTCCAGCACCGCCTTGTCGCCGCGCAGCGCCAGCGCCACCGCCGACTGGTTGCTGCTGGCGTAGGTGTCCTCGACGTAGCTGTTGACGATCGCCAGGTTGCGCGCCTGGAACTGCGCCGCGCGCACGGTGACGGTGCCGCTGTCGGAGGTGCCGACGGTGGTGCTGGCCGCGTTGCTGGCGCAGGGATGGGTGGCGCTGCCGCTGGGTTTCGGCGTCGGGTTGGCGTTGCCGAAGCTGATGGTGGTGTTGGCCGGCGCGCTGCCCAGGCCGAACAGGGTGATCGGCGGCGCCGCCGCGGGCACGCAGACCACTTCCTTGTAGGTGCCCGGCTTGACGCTGATGTAGCGCCGCATCGTGCCGCCGGCTGCGACCGCGGCATCGACCGCGGCCTGCACGGTGCGGTAGCGGGTGGAGCCGTCGGCGGCGACCGCGTAGTCGGCCGTGAGCAGGGCGACGCCGGCGCTGGGGTTCCAGTTGTCGGTCGTCAGCGCGCCGATGGTGCCGGCCTGGGCCAGGTGCTTGGCGACGGTCTGGTTGGCCGCTTCCGAGCTGGTCAGTTGCGGCCTGGAGGCGGTACCGGTCAGCGCCCAGGCGGTGGCGATGGCGCCGCCGGCCAGGGCGAGGGTGGCGGGGATCTGGAACCAGCGCGATGCGGTCATGGCGGTGCTCTCTCGGTTGGGATGGGGCCTGCGCCACAGCGGCACACCGTCGCCGACAGGCGATTGATACCGGTGTCATCCGGTAGCCGCATGGTGGCGATCGGTGGCCATGGCGTGGCCGGCGCGAATGCTAGGCGCGCCTTGGCGCGCTGCCGTTCGATGCCGCAGCCAAATCCCGGTTGTGGCGGAGCGATCACGCTTTGACGCGGGACGCGCCCCGGCCGCTGTCGTCGTCGGCGCGGCTTGTGTGATCGGTTGCAGCGCCTGCGCGGAATCGGATCCCAGGCCAGTCGGCGGCCCCGTGCGCGCGTCGCGCAGGCTGCTGCGTTGCGCCACGGCGCTGCGCGATGCCCGACAGGATCGCAGGCCACGTTTTCAGGCGGAGGCCCGACGCTGGCAACGCCGGTGAGGGCGCGTTGCCGAAACGGGGCCGCGTGCAGCGCCTGCGCTTGCCGGGACCGCCGGTTGCGCGCGCAGCTATGTGTCTGCGGCGGCGCTGTCCATGGCGTGGACAGTCGGGGCGGGGCTCAGTCCCGGAGCCGACTTACTCGGGGATCAGGAAATTGCCCAGCGGCTTGCGTGGCGGATCGTCGTCGGCCGACAGCGCCGGCGTGTCGGCCTGGTCCTTCAGCTGCACGCCGGACAGCTGCCGCCGGCACGCCTCGCGCATCAGCCAGGCCAGTTTGTGCGCGGCCTGCGCATAGCTCAGGCCGGCCTCGCGCACATTGGAGATGCAGTTGCGGCAGGCGTCGTTGAGGCCCACGCGCGGGGCGTAGGTGAAGTACAGGCCGAGGCTGTCCGGCGAGCTGAGGCCGGGGCGTTCGCCGATCAGCACCACGCTCATGCGCGCGTCCAGCAGTTCGCCGATCTCGTCGCCGATCGCCACGCGGCCCTGTTCGACCAGCGCCACCGGCGCCAGCGTCCAGCCTTCGGCCGCGGCCAGCGCGTCGATGCGTTCCAGCATCGGCGTGGCGTGGCGATGCACCGCCAGCGCCGACAGGCCGTCGGCCACCATCACGGCCAGGTCGTAGCTGCGGCGTTGCATGGCTACAAGGCCGCGCAGTTCGCTGGCCGCGTCCTCGCTCAGCCGGCGGCCCAGGTCGGGCCGCTGCAGGTAAAGGTGGCGGTCGGCCGCGGCGCTGCGCAGCGCGACGTGCGCGCGGCCGCGTGCGTCCAGCGCCGCGGCCAGCGGTGCCGGATCGAAGCGCAGGTGCACCGCGTCGCGCGCCTGCGCATGCGCGAACTGGAAGTCCAGTTGCGCCGCGGTCGGCAGGCTGGTGCCGGTGCGGCCCAGGGCGATGCGCGCCGGGGTCAGCCGGCGCAGCGCGGCCCATGGATCGGCGCGGGAGGGGCGTTCGCTGTCGTCGTGCATGCGCGGCCCGCTCAGCTCAGTTGCGCCAGCGCGCGCCGGAACGCGGCCGGCGGCTCGTGGCCGAGGCGGAAGCGGCCGTTGTCCAGGCGCAGGATGTCCAGCCGCTCCAGCCAGGCTTCGAACTCCGGCGCCGGACGCAGGCCCAGCGCCTGGCGCGCGTACAGCGCATCGTGGAACGAGGTGGTCTGATAGTTGAGCATCACGTCGTCGGAGCCGGGGATGCCCATGATGAAGTTGATCCCGGCGGTGCCGAGCAGGGTCAGCAGCACGTCCATGTCGTCCTGGTCGGCCTCGGCATGGTTGGTGTAGCAGATGTCGCAGCCCATCGGCACGCCGAGCAGCTTGCCGCAGAAGTGGTCTTCCAGGCCGGCGCGGATGATCTGCTTGCCGTCGTACAGGTATTCGGGGCCGATGAAGCCGACCACGGTGTTGACCAGCAGCGGCTTGAAGCGGCGCGCCACCGCATAGGCGCGCACCTCGCAGGTCTGCTGGTCCACGCCGTGGTGCGCGTCGGCCGACAGCGCGCTGCCCTGGCCGGTCTCGAAATACATCACGTTGTCGCCGACGCTGCCGCGCCTGAGGCTCAGCCCGGCCTCGTAGCCTTGCTGCAGCAGCGCCAGGTCGATGCCGAAGCTGGCGTTGGCCTTCTGCGTGCCGGCGATGGACTGGAACACCAGGTCCAGCGGCACGCCGCGTTCGATCGCCTCGATCGAGGTGGTGACGTGGGTCAGCACGCAGGCCTGGGTCGGAATCTGGTAGCCGGCGATCACCGCGTCGAGCATCTTCAGCAGTTCGCAGATGGTCTGGGTGTTGTCGCTGGCCGGGTTGATCCCGATCACCGCATCGCCGTTGGCGTACAGCAGCCCGTCGAGCACGCTGGCGGCGATGCCGGCCAGGTCGTCGGTGGGGTGGTTGGGTTGCAGCCGGGTGGACAGCCGCCCGCGCAAGCCGAGCGTGTTGCGGAACGCGGTGACCACGCGGATCTTCTGCGCCACCAGGATCAGGTCCTGGATGCGCATCAGCTTGGACACCGCCGCGACCATCTCCGGAGTCAGGCCCGGGGCCAGCGCGGCCAGCGCGGCTTCGTCGGCCGCTTCGCCGAGCAGCCAGTCGCGGAAGCCGCCGACGGTCAGGTGCGCCACCGGCGCGAACGCGGCGGCGTCGTGGCTGTCGACGATCAGCCGGGTCACCTCGTCGTCCTCGTAGGGAATCACCGCCTCGTGCAGGAAGTGCCGCAGCGGGAGATCGGCCAATGCCATCTGCGCCGCCACCCGCTGCGGCTCGCTGGCCGCGGCCAGCCCGGCCAGGCGGTCGCCCGAGCGCGCCGGCGTGGCCTTGGCCAGCAGGTCCTTGAGGTCGTCGAAGCGCCAGCTCTGGCCGCCGACGCTGTGTGCGAAACCGCTCATGCCGGATCCTCCTGCAGGCGCCCGCGCGCGGCGGGCGCCGTGTCCTCGATCATGCCTCGCCGCTGGCCTCGGCGGCGATGACGCCGCCGTTGCCGCGCAGTCTCAGCGCGCAGCAGCCGGCGCCGAGCAGCATCAGGCCCAGGAACAGCAGCGCCAGCAACGCGTTGAACCACACCATCGCCGCCAGGCACACCACTGCCAGCAGCAGCGCCAGCGCCGGCACCAGCGGATAGCCCGGCGCGCGGTAGCTGCGTTCCAGCTGCGGCTCGGCGCGGCGCAGCTTGAACAGGCTGAGCATGCTCATGATGTACATGACGATCGCGCCGAACACCGACAAGGTGATCATCGCCGCGGTCAGCGACATGCCCTGCACCTGCACCAGTCCGTCGCTGTAGATCGCCGCCACGCCGACCACGCCGCCGGCCAGGATCGCGCGGTGCGGGGTGCGGAAGCGCGACAGCCTGGCCAGGCCGTGCGGCAGGAAGCCGGCGCGCGCCAGCGCGAAGAACTGCCGCGAATAGCCGAGGATGATGCCGTGGAAGCTGGCCACCAGGCCGAACAGGCCGATCCACACCAGCATGTGCAGCCAGGTCGAGTTGTGCCCGACCACCGCCTTCATCGCCTGCGGCAGCGGATCGTTGATGTTGGACAGGGTGCGCCAGTCGCCGACGCCGCCGGCCATGATCATCACCCCGAACGCCAGCGTCACCAGGGTCAGGATGCCGGCGATGTAGGCGCGCGGGATGGTGCGCCTGGGGTCCTTGGCCTCCTCGGCGGCCATCGCCGCGCCCTCGATCGCCAGGAAGAACCAGATCGCGAACGGGATCGCGGCGAAGATGCCGCCGATCGCCGCCACGCCGAACGTGTCCGACCCGGCCCAGCCGCCGCGCACGAAGTTGGCCACGCTGAAGCCCGGCGCGACCACGCCCATGAATACCAGCAGCTCGATCACCGCCAGCACCGTGACGATCAGTTCGAAGGTGGCGGCGATGCCGACGCCGAGGATGTTCAAGGTCATGAAGATGGCATAGGCGCTGACCGCGGCCAGGCGCGGGTCCAGGGTCGGGAACTGCACGTTGAGGTAGGCGCCGATCGCCATCGCGATCGCCGGCGGCGCGAACACGAACTCGATCAGGGTGGCGATGCCGGCGATCATGCCGCCGGCGGTGCCGAACGCGCGCAGGCTGTAGGCGAACGGGCCGCCGGCGTTGGGGATGGCGGTGGTCAGTTCGGTGAAGCTGAAGATGAAACAGGTGTACATCACCGCCACCAGCACGGTGGTGACCAGGAAGCCGAGCGTGCCGGCGGCGCCCCAGCCGTAGCTCCAGCCGAAGTACTCGCCGGAGATCACCAGGCCCACGGCGATGCCCCACAGGTGCAGGGTGCCGAGGGTGGGTTTGAGCTTGTCGATCGTCATTGCGCACATCTCCTGGACGGGGGGAGGGAGAGCGAACGCCGCGGCGAACCACCGCGGGGACTGCGATTGTGCATCGCGCGCCGTTGCCGGCGCCGGGCCAGCCGCCTTTGCGCTGGCCGCCTCACGGTTATACCGCAAAGCAGCATGGCGCCGCGGGTTCGGTCCGCAGCCGCATTTGGATACGATCGATGGCGGCGGCTGCGCTATCCTCGGGCGCAGATTTCAGGGGGCCGTCAGTCCGGTGCGGGACGGGCCACGCCGTGTTGGCGCGGACGCGACGAGGAAGACCGAGTGGATGTAGGCCGATGAGCGAGCGCACGATGCCGCCGTACCGGGCGCGCTCAAGCGCGTTCCGTCGCTCTGTCGTGGCCGTCGTCCAGGCGGGGGAGGGCGTCGCTGGCGAGCGGCGCGTCCGTCGCGGCGCCAGACGCCAGCGGTTGCACGCCGGACACATGGCCCGTCCCCATCGCGCCGGCCGGCCCTGATCGACGTATGACGCGTTTGTGCCGTTGCTCGCGCTGGCTGCTGTTGCTGTGCCTGTGCGTGGCCGAAGGCGCGCTAGCGCAGCACGTGCACCTGCAACGCCTGCCGGCCGATCCGCCGGCCGCCGAGGTGGTGGCGGGCGCGCATCTGGCGCAAGTGCAGGACGGTGCGCATGGCAGCGCCCTGTACGAGCCGCTGAAGACGCCGACCTGGTGGCGCGTCCGCGCCGACCGTGCGATCGGCGCGGACGGCGATCCGCAACTGGTGCTGCAGGCGCCGTACCTGACCCGGGTCGAGGCCTGGGTGCCGGGCCAGGCCGCGCCGACCAGGCACGCGCTGTACGGCGCCGATGCCGACCTGCGCTATTCGACCCGCGCGCTGGTTATCGCGCTGCCGCACGGCCTGCCGCAGGGCGCCTCGGTGTGGCTGCGGGTGCATGCGGCGGCGGCGATCCCGATGCCGGTGTCGATCGCGCCGCTGGCGCAGGTGCACCGCGACGACCTGCACTACGTCGGCTGGCGCGCCTTCATCATCGGCTCGACCGTGGTGCTGGCGATCCTGGCGATCGCGCTGTGGGCACGCCTGCGCGAGCGGGTCTACGGCTACTTCACCGCCAACGTGCTGTGCGTGCTGCTGTATCTGCTGGGCATCGGCGGCGAAGCGCGGGCGGTGCCGGGCCTGGACATCCTGTTCGCTTCTTCGCCGGCGCCGATACGGATCGTGGCGGCGCTCGGCGGCTTCTTCATCATCAATTTCCAGCGCCGGCAGCTGGAAATGCACCGGCACCTGCCGCGGCTGGACCGGGTGCTGCAGGCCTGCGCCATGCTCTTGCTGTGCATCGCCGCGGCCTGCGCGATCTCGACGGCGGCGTGGCTGAGCCTGCTCGGCAACCTCACGCTGATCGTCGGCGCCATGTTGCTGCTGCCGTGCTCGCTGCTGCTCGCCTTGCGCGGGCAGCGCTACGCCTGGCACCTGCTGGCGTCGTGGGCGCCGCTGCTGACGTTCTGCGTGTTGCGCTGCCTGGAACTGAGCGGATGGCTGCGCCTGGACCAGGCCACGCCCTGGGTGGCGCACGGCATCAGCCTGGCGCTGGCCAGTTCGTGCCTGCTGGTGACGATCGGCCTAGCCGAACAGATGCTGGAACTGCGCCGCGACCGCGACCGGGTGAACCGGCTGGCGACGGTGGACGGCCTCACCGGCATGCTGACCCGCGCGGCGATGCAGCAGCGCCTGGCGCAGGCGATGCTGGACGCCGCGGCCGCCGCGCAGCCGCTGGCCGTGGCCTATATCGACATCGACCACTTCAAGCGCATCAACGACGTGCATGGCCATGCCGCCGGCGACGACTGCCTGCGCTGGGTCGCCGCCTGCGCCCGCGCGCGCCTGCGCAGCACCGACACGCTCGGCCGCCAGGGCGGCGACGAAATGCTGGTGCTGATCCCGGGCGCCACGCTCGCCGCGGCGCAGCGCGTGGCCGAGGACATCCGCCGGCATCTGCACGAACAGCCGCTGCAGCGTGGCGGGCAGACGCTGTCATGCACGCTGAGCGTCGGCGTGGCCCAATGGCAGCCGGGCGAGAGCATCGAGTCGCTGCTGCAGCGCGCCGACGCCGCGCTCTACGCCAGCAAGGCCGCCGGCCGCAACCGGGTCAGCGCGTCCCCCATCACGTCCCCCCACGAGGAGTCGCCGCCATGACCGCACGTCCCGCCGTTTCCCCGATCGATCCCGCGCAACTGCGCGTCGCCGACATCCTGTTGCAATTGGGCCGGGGGCCGGTCTCGGAACTGATCGCCTGGTGCGGCGACAGCATCTACAGCCATGCCGCGATCGTGGCCGACCAGGGCGACCTGATCGAGGCCGCGGCCAAGGGCGTGCGCCGCTATCCGCTGCAGCAGCGGTTGGCCGATACCGGCAACTATCTGCTGATCGACGCCTATCGCCCGCTCAGCTATGCCGGCGTCGCGCTGGACGATGCCGATCGCGCCAGCGTGCTGGCCAAGGCGCAGTCGCTGCTCGGCGTTCCGTATCCGCTGGACAGCCTGGCCACGCTGGGCGTGCTGGTGGCGATCCGCGGCAAGTGGCCGCAGCACTGGCTGGCGCGGATCGTGGTGCGCGAGGCGCTGGACCACCTGGTCCGCGACAACCCCTCGCACATGGTGTGCAGCGAGGTGGTGTATCGCGCCCTGGCCGAATGCGACGCGCAGCCGAGCGGACGGCTGGCGCCGCAGATCGTGCTCAGCGGGCCGACCCACCTGCCGTTTCCGGACATGGACTGGAAGGCGCTGTGGGAGGAGGTGTGGCAGCTGTTGCATCCGCAGCGGCAGCAGGCGCTCGGCGACGTGGCGCAGCGCCTGGCCGCAGTGGAAGGCGCGCCGGCGGGCATGCTGGCGGCGTCGCTGACCGCGGTCGGCGACGACGAGCTGGCCGCGCGCGCCAATGCGGTGCGCGCCGGGCTGGGCCTGGAGCCGCTGCCGGTCACCACGCAGGCGGAGGACGACGGTTCGCTGCTGCTGGAGGCGGCTGCCGACGCCACGCCGACGCCGCTGCCACATCCCAATCCCAAGCTGGTGATGCCGCTGGACCTGGCCAACAGCCCTTCGCACGTGGTGCTGGGGCGGCTGTTGCAGGCCGAGGATGCGCCGGCGTAGCGCAAGCTGCTTAAGCAGGAATTGCGTCAGCTGCGACAGTGCGTTGGCGGATGCTGCCTGTCGCGGCTGAAGCCGCTCCTACAAGGTGCGCGGGCACTTGCCGCGTGCATTGTAGGAGCGGCTTCAGCCGCGACCATGTCCGAAGCCGGAAGGTTCACCGCTGCGCCGACCGCGACTGAAGCTGTTTCGACAGAACGGGGCGAGCGCCTTCGACATTTGTGGGAGCGACTTCAGTCGCGACGGGCTCTACCGGTAAGGCCCGTCGCGACTGAAGTCGCTCCCACAAAAAAGCAGTCGCTTCGTGCGCTTCAGCGCCAGCAGCGGATCGATGCCGCTGCTGGCGCACCACCGCCAGGCTGTTACTTGGTGCGCTCCAGCACCAACAGTGGATCGATGCGCACGTCGAACCAGTTCATCCCCCAATGCAGATGCGGACCGGTCGCGCGCCCGGTGGCGCCGACCGCGCCGAGCACCTGGCCCTGGGCGATGCGGTCGCCGACCTTCACGTCGATCCGCGACAGGTGCAGGAAGTTGGAGCTGACGCCGTAGCCGTGGTCGAGCAGCACGGTGCCGCCGGTCAGGTACAGGTCCGGCGCGGCGAAGGTGACCACGCCGGCGGCCGGCGCCTTGACCGGGGTGCCGGTGGGCACGGCGATGTCCATGCCGGAGTGGCCGGCGCCGGGTTGCCCGTTGTACACGCGGGCATTGCCGAAGCGGCCGCTGATGCGGCCCTGCACCGGCCAGATGAAGGGCGTAGCGAAATCGGTGCGGTCGTCGTCGCGGTCGCGCGCAGCGGTGACCTGCGCCTGCTCGCGCTTGATCCGCTCGGCGATCGCCGGCGGCGGGTTGACCGTCTTCGGCGGCACGCCGTTGACGCGTTCGAGCGGCCAGTCGCGCGGGGTCACCGCGATGTCGATGCTCTCGCTGCCGCCGTCGGCGCGCTGCACCAGGATCCGCAACGGGCCGCGTTCGTCGCGGCCGATGCCGAACACCACGCTGCCGTAGCCGCTGACCCGCAGCGTGCGCCCGGCGTACTGCACGCGGCTGCCGGGTGCCACCTTGCCGATCACCAGCGCGCCCTGCGAGGCGCTGGCGGGGAACACGCTGCGCGTGTCGGCGCTGGCGGCGGACCCGGCCTGCGCCTGCAGCGACGGGATCGCCAGCGCCGCCGCCAGCAGGCCGAGCGCCAGCGCGGCGCCCGGCACGCGTGCGCGCCGCATCAGCGGTCGAACGCCAGGCGCTGCCCGTTCGGGCTGCCGACCAGGCGCGCGCCGTCCCAGGCCAGTGCGCCGTTGACCCAGGTCGCGGCGATCTTGGAGCGGAACGTGCGGCCTTCGAACGGCGACCAGCCGCACTTGGACAGGATGTCCTCGCGGCGCACGGTGAAGGGCGTATCGTCGATCAGCACCAGGTCGGCGTGATAGCCCTCGCGCAGGAAGCCGCGCTCGTGCACGTCGAACAGCAGCGCCGGCGCATGCGCGAACTTGTGCACCACCTGGGCCACGCTGAGCCGGCCTTCGTGCACCAGCTCCAGCGCCGCGACCAGCGCGTACTGCACCAGCGGCAGGCCCGAGGGCGCCTGCGCATACGGCTTGCTCTTCTCTTCCCAGGTGTGCGGCGCGTGGTCGGTGGCGAGCACGTCGATCACGTCCTCGGCCAGCGCGCGGATCAGCGCTTCGCGGTCGCTGGCGTCCTTGATCGCCGGGTTGCACTTGATCAGGTTGCCCAGCGCCGCGTAGTCGGCGCGGTCGAAGCGCAGGAAGTGGATGCAGGTCTCGGCGGTGATGCGCTTGCCCTGGATCGGGCCGGGCGCGAACAGCGCCAGTTCGTCGGCGGTGGAGATGTGCAGTACGTGCAGGCGGGTGCCGTGCTTCTTCGCCAGCGACACCGCCAGCTGCGAGGATTTGAGGCAGGCCTCGCGCGAGCGGATGTCCGGATGCATCTCCGGGGTCAATGCGTCGCCGTACTTTTCCTTGAACGCGGCCAGGGTCGCGTCGATGGTCGGGGTGTCTTCGCAATGGGTGATGATCGGGGTCGGCGCGTCGCGGAAGATCGCGTCCAGGGTCTGCGGGTTGTCGACCAGCATGTTGCCGGTGGAGGCGCCCATGAACACCTTGATCCCGGGTGCGGTCTTCGGGTCCAGGGTCTGGATCGCGGCCAGATTGTCGTTGCTGGCGCCGAGGTAGAAGCCGTAGTTGCCCCAGGCGCGGCCGGCGGCGGCGTCGTACTTGGCCTGCAGCGCCGCCGCGTCCAGGGTCGGCGGGTTGGTGTTGGGCATGTCCATGAAGCTGGTCAGGCCGCCGGCCACCGCGGCCGCGGACTCGCTGGCGATGTCGCCCTTGTGGGTCAGGCCGGGTTCGCGGAAGTGCACCTGGTCGTCGATCATGCCGGGCAGCAGCCAGCGCCCGGCGGCGTCGACCACGGTCTCGCCCTCGCGGGCGGCCAGGTGCGGGGCGATCGCGGCGATGCGGCCGTCGGCGATGCGCAGGTCGCCCTGGGTTTCCTGGCCTTCGTTGACCAGGCGGGCGTTGACGATGAGGGTGGAGGAGGACATTCAGTGTTTTCCTGGGCAGCGGCAGGCCGGCGGCGCCGCGGGATCGGGCACCGGGTCGAACCCGCCGGGATGGAAGGGATGGCAGCGGCCGACGCGGCGGGCGGCCATCCAGCCCCCGCGCAGCGCGCCGTAGCGGGCGATGGCGGTGACCGCGTAGGCCGAGCAACTGGGCACGAAGCGGCAGCGCGGGCCCAGCAGGGGGCTGATGAAGCGCTGGTACAGGTGCAGCAAGGCGATGAGAGCGCGGGCGATCACCCGGCCATGATATGCCAGTTGCGCAACGGGCCGTCGCTCACCGGCCTGCCGTTCACCGGCGTGTAGACGGTGTGGTTGCCGCTGGGGGTAGGGTAGGCTATAAAGGCCCGCTTTCCCGGGCCCCGGGGAAACCAAGGAAGAGCGATTCGTGGCTGCTAAAAAACCTGCAAAGAAGGCCGTCAAGGCCGCCAAGAAGCCCGTCCAGCCCGTTGCCAAGAAGGCGACGGCGTCCGCTGCTGCCAAGCCGCTGAAGAAACCGGTGGCCAAGCCGGCAGCCAAGCCCGCGCCGGCCAAGAAGGCCCCGGCCAAGCCAGCCAAGGCGGTGGCGAAGAAGCCGGCGCCCAAGCCGGTTGCCGCCGCGCCGGCCAAGAAGGCCCCGACCAAGCCGGCTGCCAAGCCAGCGAAAGCCGCCGCCAAATCCAGCGCCGCGCCGGTCGCCAAGCAGGCGGCAGCCGCAGCCAAGCAGGCCACGCCCGCAGTGAAGCCAAAGCAGGCCACCGCCCCGGTCGCCCCGGCGGTGTCCAAATCCGTACCGAAGCCGGCTGCCAAGCCGGCGCCGGCCAAGTCTGTCCCGGCCAAGGCCGCCACGCCCGCCGCAGCACCGGTTTCCCAGCCGGTCGCCGCCAAGCCCGCTGCGCCCTCGGCCCCGCCACATAAGAATCCCGTGTCCGTTTCGAAATCCTCCGCGAAAACCCCCACCAAATCCGAATCCACCCCCAAGGCGCCGATCGCCAAGCCGACCGGCAAGGTCGCCGTCGCGGTGACCGCCAAGTCCAATACCCCCGCCAAGCCGGCCAAGTACAAGGTGGTCGAGTACAAGACCGACGAAGCGACCGGTCGTCCGATCCTGCCCAAGGGCTACAAGCCGGCCGGCGACGAGGAGTACATGAGCACGCTGCAGCAGGAGTACTTCCGCCAGCGCCTGCTCAACTGGCGTGCCGACCTGGTCGAGGAATCCAAGCAGACCATCGAGAACCTGCGCGACGAAGTCCGCGACATCGGCGACGAAGCCGAGCGCGCCACCCGCGAGACCGAGAACTCGCTGGAACTGCGCACCCGCGACCGCTACCGCAAGCTGATCGGCAAGATCGACAGCACGCTCAAGCGACTGGATGCCGGCGACTACGGTTACTGCGTGGATACCGGCGAAGAGATCGGCCTGGAGCGCCTGGAGGCGCGCCTGACCGCCGAGCGCACCATCGATGCGCAGGAGCGCTGGGAACACCTGCAGAAGCAGCAGGGCGACTGATTCGCTCAACCTTCGTCTGCGTTCGCCCAAGGCCCTGCTCGCGCGGGGCCTTGTGCTTTCTGGCGATCGCGCCGATCCGCCTGTCTGCTGCCAAGCGTGCGATCGGGTGCAGCCGCGGTGGGCGTGGCGCTAGCGTTCGCGGCGCACGCGCGGCCGCTGCGCCTGGCGCGTAGGCGACGGCGCGTGGGCAGCTCCCGCGCTGCGGCCGGTCCCGTGCCGGCCGACCGGCGCTGCGGCGCAAGCCGGGCACCGCGCCAAGGAGACGACGGCGACCTTCAGTGGACGCCGTTGACCAGCCCGCTGTTCGCGTCCTTGCGCAGTTGCAGGCCGGGCAGGCCGAAGCTGTCCAGGTCCGCCTTGCTGGCGGCGATGTTCAAGCCGACGATGGCCGAGGTGTCCGGATCCACGTCCACGCCCAGCGGCATGGCCGCGAACTGTACGTAGTCGCGGCTGGCGTTCCATTGCGGTTGGCCGCCGATCGCCTGCAGCAGGCGGTCGATGTGGGTGCCGGCCGGCTGGCCGAGCAGGTCGAAGGGCAAGGGAACCTTCGGATCGGCGAAGGCGATCAGGTTGGTGACCCGGTCGTCGCGGAAGCCCACCGCCAACTGGCTGTAGGCGAGCGTGCCGGCCGCACGCGGATGGCGCGCCAGTTGCGCGTTGAGCTCGCGTGGGTACAGGTAGACGATGCTGAGCGTCTGCGGGTGCGCGGCATCGGCGCGGGTGATGTCCGGCTGGCCGAGCGCGGCCAGGACCTGTTGCTTGCGCATGCCCAGCGCGACCGGGCCGATGCGTGTGCACGCAGCGGGCAGGGTGGCCGCGCTGGCGGAGGCGGCGAAGGCCTGCTGCAACGCGTGCGTGCAGGCGGCGGCGTCGCTGCCGGCGGCGTGGGCCTGCGCGATGGCCATGCCGAAGGCGAGCAGGCCGAACAGCGAAAGGGAGCGGGGTGTCATGGGGATCTCCGTGGCGTGTCGTGGTGAATGAGGCCGGGATGCGCATCCCGGCCTCACTGCTGAGTGAATTAGTTGCCGTGCCAGCCTTCGCGGTGGCCGTAGGCCGTGACGAACGCGTTTTGCTGGGCGCTGCTCAACGAGCTCCACTGGTCGTTCGGATTCAGGCCCGAATTGGTGGTGATCGTGGTGATCATTTCCGAGGTCGGGTTCTCGCTCGGCGGCGACCATGTGGTGATGATCTGGCTGAGCGTGGCGGTGCCGTTGTTGTTGTCGTTGATGCGGTTCATGTTGGCCACCGCAGCGTCGAGTCCGGCCTGGGGATTGGAGAAGATCGCGAAGCCGCGATCGTCGCCGAGCGAACCGTGGTTGTCGGCGAAGCTGCCGGAACGGATGTCGAGCGGATTGTTGTCGCGGTTCGGATGGGTACCGGTGACTTCCTGGGTGGAGCCGTCCGCCGCGGTATAGGTCACCGTGGTGCCGCTGGCCGTTGCGGACGTGGCCGGCTTGTCGTTGCTGCCGGCGCCACCGTCGCCTTCGCCACCGTCGCTGCCATCGCCGCCGTCGCCATCGCCGTCACCATCACCGTCGCCGTCGCCGCCATCTCCCTCGCCGCCATCGCCTTCTCCGCCCTCGCCACCTTCACCGCCTTCGGCCTCGATCGGCGCCTCGTACTCGGCAACGGTCTGCATCCCCACCGCCTTGTGCATCGCCGCGTGGTGGTGATGGGTCTTGGCCTTGGCGTGATGCGTCTTCTTGTGCGCCTTGGCGTGATGGATCGAGCTGGATAGCGGATGTGCGCCGATCGAAGTGCGGGTGCCGCCGGCGACCATATCGATTTCGATGATATCGAGCGTTCTCATGTAGATCCTTTGACATGTTGCGGGGAAGGAGCCGTCCTCGCTTCGGCTGATCCGTCCGCGCGGCGCATGGCCGCACGCCCGGATCGATCCTGCCGCGCGCACTGCGCTACGGCGACGCGAGGAGCGCGCGGCCGGCCGTGCTTTTCCCGGCTGTACGCAAACGCTCGAACGCGTGGAAAATGAGTCATGTAGGTCGGCATGCCGATGCGTTCCGGAACCGGAGGGCCTTACAACGCCAGGCGCCGCTTGCGCTCGCAGGCAGGCGCGACCCGGTAGCTGCAGGGCTGGTACGTGCCATGGCGGACTCCGGCAGTCGCGCTTTCCGCAGCGGACAAGCGGCGTGCCGAACGATCACATGTGGCTTTGCGCCGCCGCTCCCTCGCTGGAACACACCAGCTTCAACTCCAACTGGCGGACGGTCCAATGCGACGGCGTGTCGATCGTCCCGGTGGCGTGGACCTGGTAGGCGGGACAGTCCGCATCCTCCTCGGGATTGTCCTTGATATCGCAGCTGCCCTCGATCAGGAACGCGTGCGTCCCCTTTGCCGCGCTGCGGGTGAATTTCAGGTTCGGGCACGCGCCGAACGTCCTCGACAGGACGATATCGTTCTTCAGGACATAGGCCAGCGCTTGTCCGGCTTCGTTGTTGCCGGGCGCCGGTTGCATCGCCTGCGACGCGCCTTGCACGGCGAAGACGAGAAGCGAGGCCATGCACATGCGCGGCAGCCAGAGGGGCTTCATGGGGCATCTCCGATAGGTGAGTGTCTTCCGGGCCGCAGTGGCTGCGGCCCGGAAGAGGGAAGTGAGGTTCGAATTACTTGAAGACGCTGATATGCACGTGCGTCGTGTCGCCGCTTTCTCGGCTGGCGGCGGTCCAGTCCGCGGTGGGGCTGGAGCGGATGAAATTGCCGGCGGGACCTTCCACGTAGCTGACGTTGGGATCGTTCATCGCGGCGTTCTCCAGCGCCTGCGCGTTGTCGAAGCCCGTGCCGCTGGTGCCGACATGCACGTCGTTGATGATGTTGATATCGACAGCGTTACCGGTGTAGTGGGCAGAGTTGGGGTTGTGGCTGCCGTTGGTCGTCGCGGAGATGTCGATGCTGTCGACGCCGGTGTCGCTGTCGAGCACCGAGTTCAGCGCCGAGGCCATCTTGGACGTGACCGGATTGTCGCTGCTCGAACCGTCTTGCGTGTTCTGGTAGGTGATCGAAACGGTCCTGCCATCGCTGGTCTGGTGGCTGCTGCCTATGCTGGTATCGGCCGGCCCGTTGCCGTCCGCATCGTTGCCGTCGTCGTAACCGCCGCCGCCGTCGCCTTCGCCACCCTCGCCACCTTCGCCGCCTTCGCCTCCCTCTCCACCCTCACCGCCTTCGCCTCCCTCACCTCCCTCACCACCCTCACCACCCTCACCACCTTCGCCGCCTTCGCCGCCTTCGGCCTCGATCGGCGCGTCGAACTCGGCGACCGTCTGCATCGCGGCCGACTTGTGCATCGCCGCGTGGTGGTGATGGGCCTTGGCCTTGGCGTGGTGCACTTTCTTGTGCGCTTTGGCGTGATGGATCGAGGTGGACAACGGGTGCGCGCCGATCGAAGCGCGCGTGCCGCCGGCGACCATGTCGATTTCGATGATATCGAGCGTTCTCATGTTGATCCTTTGACATGTTTGCGGGGAAAACCGTCCTCGCTTCGGCTGATCCGGTGGCACGCCGTTCCTGGCCGCGCGTCCGGATCGATCCTGCCGCGCGCGCCGCGCTACGACGACGCGGCAAGCGCCTGGCCGGCCGCGCCTTCCCCGGCCTCGCGCAAACGCTCGAACGCGTAGAGATGGTTCATGTAGGTGGAGACGAAGATGCGCCGGCCGTCCGGCGAGACCGCGACGCCGTTGGTGACCGCATCCGGCAGTTGCAGCACGCCCTTGGTTTCCAGCGTGTCGATGTCGATCTCCACGACGCGGCCGCCATTGCTGCCGACGATGACGCGATTGCCCACGCGCTTGGGCGAGGCATACACCCGCGCGCGCAGATTGATCTTCTTGAGCAGCTGCATGGTGTCCACGTCGATGACGTACAGATGCCGGTCGCCGGAGCCGCAGAACAGCTTGTTGCCGGCGAACAGCGGCGTGGTGTAGCAGATCTCGTCGGTCTGCCATTCGCCGCGCTTCTCGCCGGTGGCCACGTCGAGGAGGTAGATCGACTTGTCGAAGGAGGCGAAGGCGGTCAGCCGGCGCTGTTCGTCGACGGCGGGCGCGTATTTCACCGAGCGCCGCGTCGGGAAGCGCCACACGATGCGGCCGGTCTTGGCCTCGAGCGCGAGCGTCTCGTGATCGGCGCTGCCCCAGATCACCAGGTCGCCGCCTTCCCAATAGCCTGGCGAGCCGTGCTGCAGCTTCTCGACCTGATGTTCCCAGACCTTCTCGCCCGTGCCCATGTCGTAGGCGGCCAGGCTGCCCTGCGCCCAGGGGCGGACGTACTCGATGCCGACATACAGCAGGTTGTGCTGCGGCAGCAGCAGCGGCGAGGCGCCGATCCAGTCGCCGTCCGGATGCGTCCAGATCTCCTCGCCGCTCTGCGCGTCCAGGCAATAGACGGTGCCGTTGTAGGCGCCGAAGTACAGGCGCCCGTCGTGATGGGCGGGGCACGACCAGATGCCTTTCTTGGTATAGGCCGCGCCGGTCACCTGGTATTCCCACAGCAGCCCGCCGGTCTCGGCGGAGAACGCCTGCATCTTCGACGCGTCGCAGCCGCGGAAGATGGTGTCGCCGACCAGCAGCGGCGCGGACTTCGGTACCACGTGATAGGCGAAGCCGCCCGGTGTCGCCGTTCGCCACAGCTCGCGGTAGGCCTGCGTGGGGTGCGGCGGGCTGTGGTCCGGCGGAAGGTCGAAGTCCTTCAGGGTGAACAGCGATTGCACGGCGATGCCGTGGGTCTTGCGCCACTGCATGCCGGCCCTGGACAGGAAATCGACCACCACGAACACCTCGCCCAGCGGGTGGCCGGCCATGGCGATGACCGCGCGCGCCTTTTCGGCGCTGTTGCCGGAGTTGAGCGAGTCGTCGACCAGCACGATCGGCAGGTCCAGCACCTCGCCTTCGATCGCATTGCCCAGGCCTGTGGTCTTGCGGTCCTTGCGGATGATGAAGCCGTTGACCGCGCCGCGCTCTTTCGGCGCGGTCAGCAGCAACGCGGTGAGCAGCGGGATCGCCGCCGTCTCCAGGCCGCCGAGCTGGAACGGTTCGCGGCTGGCGTTGCGCTCCCAGAACGCGTGGGCGATCTGCTCGAGCGCCTCGCGCTGCATGAACACCCGGCGCAGGTCGAACAGCCAGGTGTACGCGCCGCCCTTCTTGGTGATCAGCGGAATGTTCTCGGCCGCGGTGTGCAGGCCGATGGTCTGGATGATGTCCCGGATCGATTGCATGGTCATCGTGTGCTCTGCGCGGGTGGTCGGGGAGGTCGTGGGGACGCCGCAGCGTCCAGCGTCTCGAGGTAGGCATCGACCGGCGGTCCCCAGATCGCGGAGCCGCGGCGGCCGAAGAACAGGTGATGCCCGTCGTCGCCGTAGGCGGCGGGCGCGACCAGTTCGGCGCGGCCGCCGGCCTGCACGAAGGCGCGATGCAGCGCGGCGGCCAGCGCCGGGTCGAAGAAGCTGTCGTTGCCGGTGTAGATCCACAGCATCGGCGTGCTTGCGGTCGTGCCGAAGCGGCCTGCCGCCTCGACCAGTTTTTCCGGCGCGCAATTGCTGTTGGCCCGATCGTGGAAGTGGCCGCCGCGGCCGCCGGCCATGTTGACGAAGGCCGCGACATTCGGATGCGGCAGGCTGTCGTAGGCCAGCGTGCCCCAGCCGCCGGCGGACTGGCCGACGACGATGGCGCGGTCCGGGTCGAGGCCGGGCAGGGCGGTGACGAAATCCACGATCGTCTTGAGCTGCCGCGCCGTCTCCAGGCCGGCCTTGGCGTAGTCGGCGCGGTCGCAGCCGTCGTAGCCTTCGGTCCAGGGGCCGCCGGTCGCGCCGTAGCCCAGCCGCAGCACCAGCGCGACGGCGTAGTGCCGGTGCAGGAACCATTGCGCGGATTCGCCGCTGCAGCTCTCCAGCGTCATGCCCGGCCGCTCCGACGCTTTCGCCGGCGAGCCGTGCGCGATCACCACCAGCCGTGGGCGATGCACGCCCTCGGGGCGGCACAGGCGCCCTTGCAGCGTCCATGGATGCCCGCTGTCGTCGGCGATCGGGATCCGCAACGGTTCGCCCGGGTCGGCGCGGCTGCGGCCGAGAGCGTCCGCCTTCGCCGCGTGCGGCGCCACGGCGAAGGCCAGGAGCGCCGCCACGAGCGCGCTGCGTGGCATGGTGGTCTGCATCGGAAGTCGTCTCTTGCTGTGCTGGTCTAGCGGCGGATGCGCCGCATGTGGAACGCGAGGGTGGTGCACAGCGTCGGGCAATCGCGGGCCGGGGCGCGCGACGCACGGACGATGGTCCCGTCGAACAGCACCAGCCGGCCGGGACGCGGACGGATGGAGATGCATTCGCGCGCGGCATCGTAGAACACGGTTTCGCCGGCCCAGCCGTCCTTCCATTCGGTGCTGGTGTAGAGCAGGGCGACCCGCTCCTGGTCGGACGGCTTGGCGTAGTGATGCGCGGCGCCGTCCTGTCCATGCGTGTGGCCGCTGGCGTAGGCGCGGACCAGGCCGTAGTCGGGCGCCAGTTCTTCGCGGATGTGCCGCCACACGTCGTTGAGCGACTCCAGCCCCGGCGTGGCGTTGAGCACGTCGTCGTGGATGGCCCGGTCCTGCGCGTTGCGGCTGCCGCACAGGTGGATGTGCCAGGACGGATGCGCGTCGCCGAGCAGGCCCGGGTAGACGCCGTATGCCCAGCCGCCGCGACCGCTGGCCAGTTCCGGCAGATGCTGCACGTCGACGAAGTTGTTGACGACCTTCAGGGATGACGCTTCCGATGACGACACGGCGTTACCTCATGGTTTCGTGGAGGGCGAAAGGAGCGGGGATGGGCGAGCGCCACGCGTTCCCGGCGGAGGCCGCGGCGCGGCGTCGTCGCCGACGCCCGCCAGGAGCCGGCGTGGTCTCATGGCGCGTCTCCGATGGACGACGTCGCCGCGATGGGAGCCGCGTGGCGCGGCAGCGGACGCGTCACGGCGGCCCCTTCGCACAACTCGATGACACGGTCCGCATGCGCGATGGTCTCGGGCCGGTGCGCGATGACGATGCGGGTGATGTTCAGCGCCTTGATGGCGTGGTTGAGCCGCCGTTCCATGGCGACGTCCAGGTGGCTGGTGGCTTCGTCCAGCACCAGGATCTGCGGCCGGCGATACAGCGCGCGGGCCAGGAACAGGCGCTGCTGCTGTCCGCCGGAAAGGGAAGAACCCATGTCGCCGACCAGACTGTGATAGCCCATGGGCATGGCCACGATGTCCTCGTGCACGCCGGCAAGGCGCGCTGCGTCCTCGATGTCCTGCGGCGTGGCGAGGGCGTCGAACAGACTGATGTTTTCTGCGATCGAACCGGTGAACAGGTGATCGTCCTGCATCACGCTGGCGGTCATCGCGCGATAGCGCGACTTGCCGAGCCGGCGCAGATCGATGCCGCCGATCTCGATCGATCCCTGCTGCGGGTCGAGCAGGCCGAGCAGCAGCCGGATCAAGGTGCTCTTGCCGCAGCCGGACGGACCGACGATGGCCACCGATTCGCCCGGCCGCACCGCGAAGCTGCACTCGCGCAGGATCCACGGCTCGCCTTCGGCATAGCGAAAGCCGACCTTGTTGAACGCCACGCCCGGTTCCGGCAGCGGGCCGACGTGTTCGCTGCTGGCGTAGGCTTCCGGCGCGGTCAGCACGATGTCGGCCAGGCGCTCGGCCTGCAGGCGCAGCATGCGCAGCTCGATCGCGTAATCGATCAGGCTGGCGACGCGGCTGCTGAACTGGTCGCCGTAGGCGACGAACGCGGTCAGCATGCCGACGGTGAACTGGCCCTTCAGCCCCAGCCACGCGCCCAGCCACAGCACGCCCAGCCGTTGCGCGCCGGTGGCCAGGCCCTGCAGCGCGGTGAACAGCATGTCCAGGCGCTGCACTGCGATCGAGGTGTTGAGCGTGTCGGCCGCCGCATTGAGGTAACGCCCGGTCTGCTCGGCTTCCTGGTTGTGCAGGCGGATCGTCTGCACTCCGCGCACCGCTTCCAGGAAGCGGCTGTGCTGTTTGGCGGTCACCGTGATCTGGCTGAGGTTGGCTTCGCGGTAGATGCGGAAATACAGCAGCCGCAGGCCCGCATACAGGGCCACGGCGCTCAGCACGATGGCCGACAGCAGCGGGCTGTAGACGAACAGCACGACCAGGGTGATGCCGGCCATGAGCCCGTCGAGCAGGATCTCGACGAAGCGCGTGGTCAGGGTCTGCTGGATCGCGTCGATCGCGCCGAAGCGCGACACAATGTCGCCGAGGTGGCGCGCGCCGAAGTAGGCGTGCGGCAGCCGCATCAGGTGCTGGAACACGTTGCCGGTCCAGCCCAGGTTGAAGTGGGTGCTGAGCCACATCACCGTCCAGCTGCGCAACGCGGAGACCAGCGTTTCCAGCACGATCAGCAGGGCGAAGCTGAGCCCGAGGAAGGTCAGCAGGTCGTGGTCGCCGTCGGCGATGACCTGGTCCACCACCAGTTGCATGAACAGCGGCGCGAGCAAGGCGAACAGCTCCAGCACCAGCGCCAGGCCGAAGATCTGCGCGAGCCCGCGGCCCAGGCCGCGGATCGAACCGGCGAGCGAGCGCAGCGAGACCGGCGGCGCCTCGCGCTGGCGCTGGAACGTGGGGCCTTTCGAAAACTCGATGGCGACGCCGGTGAAATGCCGCGCGACCTCGGCGAGCGGCAGGGTGCGCACGCCCACGGCCGGATCGTGCAGGGTGACCTTGCTCCTGCCGACCTCGTGCAGGACCACGAAATGGTCGAGATCCCAATGCAGCACGCACGGCGTCTGCAACTGGCCCAGTTCGTCCATCTCCAGCCGCAGCGGCCGGCTTTGCAGTCCCAGCGCGTGCGCCACTTCGATCAGGCGCCGCGCAGTCATGCCTTTCAGCGACAGGGTGAAGCGCCGGCGCAGCGCGGCCAGGTCGGTATGGTGGCCGTGGTAGCCGGCGATCATCGCCAGGCAGGCGAGTCCGCACTCGGCCGCTTCTGACTGGAGCACGTTCGGCAAGCCGCGCGTGCGCCAGAAACGCAGCCGCGGCGTGCCCTGCGCGCGAGCCGCATGCAGGCTGTCGTCGTTCGCGCTGCGATCCTCGGCGTGGCGGCTCACGAACCGCTGCTCCAGCGATGCCCCATGCCGTACAGCGGTTCGAAGATCCATTCGACGATGCGGCGCCGGTCCAGCAGCATGTCCGCCTCCAGCGCCATGCCCGGGCGCAACGGCTGCTGCTGTCCATAGGCCTGCACGTTCTGGTTGGCGAGATCCACGTGCGCCAGGTACAGCGAGTCGGTCGATGGCGGCGCGCCGCCGCCGAGCAGCAGCGTCACCTCGCCGGGCATCAGCGCGCTGCGCGAAACGCTGCGCACCACGCCATGCTGCAGGCCGAATTTCTGATAGGGGAAGGCCTGGTAGTGCAGGGTGACATCCACCCCCGGATGCACGAAACCAACCGCCTGGCTGGGCACCAGCAGCTGCGCCTGCAAACGCGAACCGTCGGGCACGATGGCCAGCAGCGGCTGCCCGAGCGACACCGACGCGCCGGGCTTCACCAGCAGCGAGGACACGATGCCGCTGGCCGGCGCGCGCAGTTCGCTGGCACGGGTCGCTTCGTTCTGCGCCAGCGCCTGTTCGACTTGCGCCAGTTGCCGGCGCAGTTCGTTGAGCTTGGCCGAGACCGCCAGCGGTAACTGGGTCAACTGGTCGTCGAGCGCGCTCAGTTGCTGGCGCGTGCCGGCGCGCTGCTGCTGCAGCGAGCGCAATTGCGATTCGTCGGCGAGCAGCGCCGATTTTTCCTGCTCGACCTGCAGCGCGGGGATGTAGCCGCCGGCCACCAGCCCGGACCACTTGTTCACCAGGTCCTGGACCAGCGCCATCTGTTTCTTCTCGATCGCGATCTGCGCGTCGATCTGCGTCAGCTGATCCTTCAGCAGGGTCTGCTGGGTGCGGTTGTCCTCGGCCTGCTTGTCGCGCAGGGTGAGCGCATCGCCGATGTCCTGGCGCAGGCTGACGGCTTGGCGCTGCAGCTGCGCACTGACGCCGGCCGCGGTATTGCCCAGCGCCTTGCTGGTGTGTTCGCCGGACAGGGACACCAGGATCTGCCCGGCGACGACGCGATCGCCTTCGGCGGCGGCGACGTGGTCGACCACGCCGACGGTGTTGGCGGTCAGGCTGATCAGGCCGGCGCGCGGCACCAGCAGGCCGGTGACGTGGACGCGCTGCGTGTAGTGTCCGGCGAACAGCCAGGCGAGGATCGCGGCGCCGATGAGCAGCGCGGCGACCGTCCATGCCTGGGTCGAGACCGGCGTGGCCAATCGCACTGTCCCCAGCCATGCCTGGCTGGGTGCGTCCAGCACCTCGCTGCGAAAAAGCGAACCTTCCATTTCACTTCTCTCCGTATGAACTTCGCACGGGAAAATGCAGGCAAGCGGCGAACCTGGCGTTCCGTCAAGGACCCTGCCGCTGGTCCGGGCGCAACGGTTCCAGGCATGGCTTTCGCGAACCTTTCGGCAGCGCGGCGCTGCGATCCGGCCATGGCGCGCGCATGCGCCGCCTGCTGCAGGCGAGTGAGACGGCGTGCGTAGTTCGCCCCTGGGACGCAAGCAAATCGACGTCGCTGCAGCGCTGGCGGGCGTGCGCGAGCGGGCTCTGCGCGTGTTGTAGACAAATGCGCTGGACCTGCCTGCGGCGACGCAGGCGCAAGCCGAAAAGGGCGAGGTTGCGCCGTTGCATCCTCGCCGCGCATGCCGGGCCGCGACCGGGTTTAAATGCGCCTGTCATGCCGCCGCCGCAGACTGGACGCGTGGCGGACGGCCACGCTGCCGCCGCCTGCCGATGCTCGCCAATCGCCTTTCCTGCCCGCCGCAGCATGTGGCCGTCGTGGTCGTGCACGCTTCCGCGACGTGGCGGGTCCGTGCTGCCGGCGCCGAGGGCGCTACGCAAGCCACGCCGCTGTGGTCGCCGCGGGCGCGGCGCCATCCGCGGCAGGCTGCGGACATGCGCGTATGACCTCTGCACCGGTGTCCGTTGCGGCGCCGCCGCCACGCCCACGTACGTCCCGCGTCTGGCGCTATGCGCGCTGGCCGCTGTTGCTCCTGCTGGTGCTGCTGGCGGTGCTGGCAGTGGGGCCGCGGGTCAGCCCGGCGCTGCCGCAGGTCGCGTTGCCGGCGGTGCCGCAGGATCCGCTTGCGCTGCAGGCCTGGCTGGACGCGCGCGAGCGGGCCACTGCCGGCCTGCGCGCGGACAACCAGGCGCGCATCGTCTGGGCCGACCCGGCGCACCCGGGACGCCGCGACTGCGCCATGGTCTATCTGCACGGCTTCACCGCCAGCCAGGGCGAGGGCGCGCCGACCCACCAACGCCTGGCGCGCAGCTTCGGCTGCAATCTGTATCTGCCGCGCTTGCCGGGGCACGGACTGGTCGCCGCCGACGCCTTGCGCGGCATCGATGCGCCGCGCCTGCTCGGCGGCGCCGCCGAGGCGTTGGCGGTGGCGCGAGTGCTTGGCCGGCGGGTGGTGGTGATCGGCAATTCGATGGGCGGCGCGCTGGCGCTGCAGACCGTGGCCGCGCACCCGCAACAGGTGCAGGCGCTGGTGCTGTGGTCGCCGCTGGTACGCGAGCACGGCGAGCAGCTGCAGCCGATGCTGTGGCCGTGGGGCGCGCAGCTGCTGCTGTGGTCGCGCAACGGCGGCGATCCGGTCATGCGTTACCCGGTCGACAGCGGCTACTGGGCCGACGCCACCCATGTCGACGGCTACCGCGCGCTGGCCGCGCTGACCCGCGGCGGCATGCTGCCGGCGACCTATGCGCGGATCCATGTGCCGGTGTTCCTCGGCTACTACTATCGCGACGCGCAGCATCAGGACGCGACGGTGTCGGTGGCGGCGATGCAGGCGATGTTCGCGCGACTGGGCACGCCGCCGGCGCTGCGCCAGGCTGTGGATTTTCCCGGCGCCGGCAATCACGTGCTGGCCTCGCCGATCCGCTCCAAGGCGGTGCCGGCGGTGTTCGCGGCGACCTGCCGGTTCCTGGCCGGCAAGGGCGGGTTGACCCAGCCGGCGAACGTGCCCGATTGCGCGGCGGCGTGGAACGCCGACGAGCGCCTGGACGCCGCCGCGGCGCGCTGAGCGCGACGCGGCAGCTACTGCGCCGTCACTGCAGTTCGCGCAGGTCCAGTTTGCGCAGCTTCGGCGCTTTCCAGGCGGTAACGCCGGCCACGACCAAGGTCACGCATCCGCCCAGTACCACCGCGGGCACCAGTGTGATCAGTCGCGCCATGACCCCGTCGTAGAACGCGCCCAATTCGTTCGACGAGCCGATGAAGATGCCGTTGATCGAGGACACCCGCCCGCGCATCGCATCCGGCGTGGCCAGCTGCAGGATGGTCGAACGCACGATCACCGACACCCCGTCGCACATGCCGTAGACCAGCAGGATCGCCGCCGACAGCCAGAAATGCCGCGACAGGCCGAAGGCGATCGTGCACAGGCCGAAGCCGGTGACCGCCAGCAGCAGGATGCGGCCGGCATTGCGCTGCAGCGGGCGCCGCGCCAGCCACAGCCCGACCAGCACCGAACCCAGCGCCGGCGCGCCGCGCAGGATGCCCAGGCCCTCCGGACCGTAATGCAGGATGTCGTGGATGAAGGCCGGCAGCATCGACACCGCGCCGCCGAGCAGCACCGAGAACATGTCCAGCGCCATCGCGCCGAGCATGATCTGGTTGGAGAACACGAACTGCGCGCCCTCGGCGATGCTGCGGAAGATCGGCGCGCGCGGGCCGTCGTTGATCGGCTCGGCCACGCGCAGCAGCAACAGCGACAGCATCGCCACGCCGGCCACCGCCATGGCCACGCCATAGGACAGGCCCTTGCCGCCCCAGCCGACCAGCACCCCGCCCAGCGCCGGGCCGATCACCATGCCGGTCTGGAACACCACGCTGCCGATGCTGGCGCCGCGCGCATACGCGTCGCGCGGCAGCGTGCGCGCGAACAACGCGTTGTACACCGGCGACAGGAACGCCCGCGCCGCGCCGGTCAGCGCGATCGCCGCGTAGATCGGCCACACGCCCTGCACCGGCAGCCAGCCGTGGGTCAGCGCGGTCAGCACGCCCGCGGTCGCGACCAGGCCGAGGCTGGCGAGCATGCCCAGCCGGCGCCGCGGCAGGTGATCGACCAGGTAGCCGGCGAACGGCGCGATGCAGAAGAACGGCAGGATCTCGGCGAGTCCGATCAGCCCCAGCGAGAACGGATTGCGGGTGATCTCGTAGATGTGCCAGCCGACCGTGACCGCGACGATCTGGTAGGACAGCATCGCGCAGATGCGATAGGCCAGCACCAGCGCGAAGCCGGGATGCGCCAGCAGCGTACGCAGGCTCTGTGCGGGCGGGAGCGGGGCGCTCATGCCTGCGCGCGCGCGCTGTCCTGGATGAATGCCAGGATCGCGGCCAGGCCGTTGCTGCGGGTCGGCGACAGGTGCTTGCCCAGGCCGATCGCGGCGACGAAGTCCGGCGCGGTGGCCAGGATCTGCGCGGCGCTGCGCCCGGAGTAGACCCGCAGCGCCAGATAGATCAGGCCGGAGACGATCGCCGAATCGCTGATCGCATGGAACACCAGCCGCTGCGCATCGCCCTCGGGCACGATCCACACCATCGACTGGCAGCCGTGCAGGCGGTGCTGCTCGGTCTTCCACTCCTCGGGGAACGCCGGCAGCTTGCGGCCCAGGTCGATCAGGTACTGGTAGCGCTCGGACCAGTCGCCGAAGAAGCCGAATTCCTCGGCGATGGCGGCCTGCGCGTCGGCGGGCGTGGGTTCGAGCGGGAAATCGGTATCGGTCATCGCAAATCCAGAATCAATCGGTAAAGCCCCGCTCCCTCCGGGAGAGGGGTTGGGGTGAGGGTAGGGGCGCAGCCTCGCGAGAAATCGACGGCAGCCGCTTCGCCCGCCGTCCTATCGGCGCTGCCGTACCCTCATCCGCCCCTTCGGGGCACCTTCTCCCGATGGGAGAAGGGAGGACTCAGCGTTGCGCGGTGTCTTCGAGCGCCATGTTCGAGCGGGAAATCGGTATCGGTCATCGCAAATCCAAGATCAAGCGGTAAAGCCCCTCTCCCCCCGGGAGAGGGGTTGGGGTGAGGGGACGGGCGCAGCCTCGTGAAAAATCGACGCCGGTTGCTTCGCCCGTACCCTCATCCGGCGCTGCGCGCCACCTTCCCCCGAAAAGGGGGCCGTGGTCCCGATGGGAGAAGGGAAAATCTCAGCCACGCTTCCAACGCACGCCTTGCGCGGTGTCTTCCAGGACCACGCCTTCGTCGGCCAGCGCCTGGCGGATCGCGTCGGCGCGGGCGAAGTCGCGGTTCTTCTTGGCGGCACTGCGTTCGTCGATCAGCGCCTGGATGCGCGCGTCGTCGCCGTCGCCGACGCCGCGGTTGAACCAGGCCTCGGGCGTCTGCTGCAGCAGGCCCAGCGCCAGGCCGGCACCCAGCAGCTCGGACTTCGCCTGCTGCAATTGCGCTTGCAGCTGTGCGTCGCGCGCTGCGTCGGGACCGCCGGCCGGCGCGAGCAGTTGCCGCGCCGCCGTCGCGATCCGCGCCACTTCGGCCAGCGCCTGCGGCGTGTTGAGGTCGTCTTCCAGCGCCGCCTCGACCGCCTGCGGAATCGATGCGGTGGCCTGGACCGCGTCCAGCGCGCGCAAGGTGCCGTACAGCCGGTCCAGGGTGTTCTTGCACTGCTCGATCAGCGCATCGGACCAATCCAGCGGCTGCCGGTAGTGCGCGCTCAGCAACGCATAGCGCAGCGCTTCCGGCGGATGCCGGGCGATCAGGTCGTGCACGGTCTCGATGTTGCCCAGCGACTTGCTCATCTTCGCGCCGCTGAAGTTGAGCATGCCGTTGTGCAACCAGAACCGGGCGAAGGTGGCGCCGCCGTGGGCGCATTCGCTCTGCGCGATCTCGTTCTCGTGGTGCGGGAACTGCAGGTCCACGCCGCCGGCATGGATGTCGATGGTCGGCCCCAGGTGCGCGGCGGCCATCGCCGAGCATTCGATGTGCCAGCCGGGGCGGCCGCGGCCCCACGGCGAGTCCCAGCCCGGCAGATCGTCGCTGGACGGCTTCCACAGCACGAAGTCGCCCGGGTCGCGCTTGTACGGCGCCACCTCGACGCGGGCGCCGGCCAGCATCTCCTCCGGGTCGCGCCGCGACAGCTTGCCGTAGCCGGCGAAGCTGGCCACCGCGAACAGCACGTGGCCCTCGGCGGCATAGGCGTGGCCGCTGCCGATCAGCCGCTCGATCATCGCCACGATCTGCGGGATGTGCGCGGTGGCCTCCGGTTCCAGGTCCGGCGGGGTCACGCCCAGCGCGGCCATGTCCTGCCGGTAGATGGCGGCGAAGCGGTCGGTGATGGTGGCGATCGGCACGCCCTGCGCCTGCGCGGCGGCGTTGATCTTGTCGTCCACGTCGGTGATGTTGCGCGCGTAGCGCAGCGCGCCGTAGCGGCGCCGCAGCAGGGCGGCCAGCACGTCGAACACCACCGGGCCGCGCGCGTTGCCGATATGCGCATAGTTGTAGACGGTGGGCCCGCAGACATACAGCGTGGGACCGGCGACCGGATCGAGCGGTTCGAAGACATCGACCCGGCGGGTCAGGTTGTTGTGCAGGCGCAGGCTCATCGGCATCGGGCGTGGGGAAGCCTTGCGATTCTACCGGCAGCGGCCCAGGGCGTCTCATCCCTTCCGGGCTGGGCCGCGTCGTGTCCGCCAGGTCGCCAGCGGGCGGCGGCGCGCCGTGCGACGGACATGGCCAGGTCCAGTCGCACCGCGCCGGCTGGCGACCTGCCTGGCCCGACCCGAAGAATCGCGCTTGCGCGCGCCGGCCGCCGCGCCATCGCAGGTGTCGTCTTCCTAGCGCTTTCTTGTCGGCATACGCACGAAATCGGTGCGAACTGCGCCCGGAAATGGAGCTGTCCGGGACAGGCCGGGACAGGCCACGGGGCCGTAGGCTTGCGTTCAGCCCGACGCAAGCTGCGATGCCTACACTGATCGATCTGTCCTTCGAAGCCCGGTGCCGATGCGTCCGTACCTGTTGTTGCCGCTGGTCGGCCTGTTCGCATGCGCCGCGCCGGCCTGGGCGCAGGACAGCGAGGCGCGCAACCGCGTGGTGGTGATCGAGAACATCAAGCTCGACTACGCGCAGGTGCTGAACGTGGAGCCGGTCTACCAGACCCTGCGCGCCACCCGCACCGAACAGCAATGCGACCCGGTGCAGACGCCGGCCCCGACCCCGGCGCCGGCCAAGCCGGAGGACGACAGCCGCCTGAACCGGCTGATGGATTCGGTCAAGGACATCTTCAGCCGCCGCCACGAAGAGGCACCGGCGCCGGCCGTCGCCGCGCCGGCGCCGGCGTCGAGCGGGCGCAACTGCCGCACCGTCGAGGTCGGCCGCGAGTTCCGGCGTCCGATCGCCTACGACGTGGACTATGTCTACAAGGGCACCAAGTACCGCTCGCGGCTGCCGGAGGATCCGGGCAACCGGCTGCGTATCCGCGTGTCGGTGGCGCCGTACGTGCCCGACGCGGTCGTGGTGCCGCCGCGATGAGCGCGCGCGCTTGCGCCTGCGGCGTGCGCGTGCGAGGATGCGCGCCGATGAAAGCGAACCTGCCCCAGCACGATCTCAGCGCCGCACGCATGGCTTCGGGCATGACGTCGCGCGCGCGTCGACCGGAATCCCACATCCTGGCTGGGTAACCGGAGCGCTGTGCCGTTCGTTCTGAAAAACCCAGCCCGAGGCTGGGTTTTTTCGTTTTCATACCCCGGAAAGGTTTCACCCGTAAAGAACTACAGCGCGTCCCGCGCACGCCACCACCGCGGTGGCTCCACGCAGCAAAGGATGGATCGATGTCTCTGAAGCACTTCTTGAACACCCAGGACTGGAGCCGGGCCGAGCTGGACGCGCTGTTGACCCAGGCCGCGCTGTTCAAGCGCAACAAGCTGGGCAGCGAGCTGAAGGGCAAGTCGATCGCGCTGGTGTTCTTCAACCCGTCGATGCGCACCCGCACCAGCTTCGAGCTGGGCGCGTTCCAGCTGGGCGGGCATGCGGTGGTGCTGCAGCCGGGCAAGGACGCGTGGCCGATCGAGTTCGACCTGGGCACGGTGATGGATGGCGACACCGAGGAGCACATCGCCGAGGTGGCGCGGGTGCTGGGCCGCTACGTCGACCTGATCGGGGTACGCGCGTTCCCGAAGTTCGTGGACTGGTCCAAGGACCGCGAGGACCTGGTGCTGAAGAGCTTCGCCAGATACTCGCCGGTGCCGGTGATCAACATGGAGACCATCACCCACCCGTGCCAGGAGCTGGCGCACGCGCTGGCGCTGCAGGAGCATTTCGGCACCCAGGACCTGCGCGGCAAGAAGTACGTGCTGACCTGGACCTACCATCCCAAGCCGCTGAACACCGCGGTGGCCAATTCGGCGCTGACCATCGCCACCCGCTTGGGGATGGACGTGACCCTGCTGTGCCCGACCCCGGACTACGTGCTGGACCAGCGCTACATGGACTGGGCGGCGCAGAACGTGGCCGAGAGCGGCGGCTCGCTGCAGGTCAGCCACGACATCGACAGCGCCTACGCCGGCGCCGACGTGGTCTACGCCAAGAGCTGGGGCGCGCTGCCGTTCTTCGGCAACTGGGGCCCGGAGAAACCGATCCGCGACCAGTACCAGCACTTCATCGTCGACGAGCGCAAGATGGCGCTGACCAACAACGGCGTGTTCTCGCACTGCCTGCCGCTGCGCCGCAACGTCAAGGCCACCGACGCGGTGATGGATTCGCCGAACTGCATCGCCATCGACGAGGCCGAGAACCGGCTGCATGTGCAGAAGGCGATCATGGCGGCGCTTGCTTCGCAAGCGGGAATAGGGAAGCGGGAATAGAGAATCGGTACAGCAACAGCGTTAGCCCCCACTTTTACGCGTGATAAGGAAACAACCATGAGCACTGCTTCTTCCATTCCCGATTCCCCACTCCCCATTCCCGGCACCAAGGACATCGTCCTGGCCTTCTCCGGCGGCCTGGACACCAGCTTCTGCATTCCCTATCTGCAGGCCAAGGGCTACGCCGTGCACACGGTGTTCGCCGATACCGGCGGGGTGGACGACGAGGAGCGCGACTTCATCGAGAAGCGCGCCGCCGAGCTGGGTGCGGCCAGCCACGTCACCGTCGATGGCGGCCCGGCGATCTGGAGCGGCTTCGTCAAGCCGTTCGTGTGGGCCGGCGAGGGCTATCAGGGCCAGTACCCGTTGCTGGTGTCCGACCGGTATCTGATCGTCGATGCCGCGCTCAAGCGCGCCGACGAACTGGGCACCAAGATCATCGCGCACGGTTGCACCGGCATGGGCAACGACCAGGTGCGCTTCGACCTGGCGGTCAAGGCGCTGGGCGACTACGAGATCGTTGCGCCGATCCGCGAGATCCAGAAGGAGCACACCCAGACCCGCGCCTACGAGCAGAAGTATCTGGAGGAGCGCGGCTTCGGCGTGCGCGCCAAGCAGAAGGCCTACACGATCAACGAGAACCTGCTGGGCGTGACCATGTCCGGCGGCGAGATCGACCGCTGGGAAGCGCCGGGCGAGGGCACCCGCGGCTGGTGCGCGCCGCGCAGCGCGTGGCCGATCGAGCCGCTGACGGTGACCTTGAAGTTCGAGCATGGCGAAGCGGTGGCGGTGGACGGCAAGCCGCTGGAAGGCGCCAAGCTGCTGGCCAAGCTCAACAAGCTGTTCGCTCCGTACGGCGTGGGCCGCGGCATGTACACCGGCGACACCGTGATCGGGCTGAAGGGCCGCATCGTGTTCGAGGCGCCGGGCCTGATCGCGCTGCTGGCCGCGCACCGCGCGCTGGAAGACGCGGTGCTGACCAAGCAGCAGAACCGCTTCAAGCCGGAGGTGGCGCGCAAGTGGGTGGAGCTGGTCTACGAAGGCTTCTACCACGATCCGTTGAAGACCGACCTGGAGGCGTTCCTGGATTCCTCGCAGGCCAAGGTCAACGGCGAAGTCACGCTGGAAACCCGCGGCGGCCGCGTCGATGCGGTGGCGGTGAAGTCGCCGCACCTGCTCAACGCCAAGGGCGCGACCTACGCGCAGTCGGCGGACTGGGGCGTGGCCGAGGCGGAAGGCTTCATCAAGCTGTTCGGGATGAGCTCCACGCTGTACGCGCAGGTCAACCGCTGAGGGTAGAGCCCCTCTCCCTTCGGGAGAGGGGTTGGGGTGAGGGTGCGGGCGAAGCCTCGCAACATTTCGACCTGCAAGCTTCCCCGCACCTTCACCCGCTCGCGCGAAATTCGATTCACCAGGCTTCGCCCGTACCCTCATCCGCCCCTTCGGGGCACCTTCTCCCGGTGGGAGAAGGAACTGTCTTGATGGAACCCATGCACGCACTGCGCATCAGCACCAACAAGCAGGAACTGGATCTGCCGCTGATCCATCGCTTCCTCAGCGAACAGGCCTATTGGTGCCTGGGCATCCCGCTGGACACGGTGCAGCGGGCGATCGCCGGCTCGCTGTGCTTCGGCGGCTACGTCGAGGGCGCAGGGCAGGTGGCGTTCGCGCGCGTGATCACCGACGGGGCGACCTTCGCCTACCTGGCCGACGTGTTCGTGCTCGATGCGTACCGCGGCCGCGGCTACGGCAAGCAGCTGGTGGCGGCGATCATGGCCCACCCGCAGCTGCAGGGCCTGCGCCGCTTCATGCTCGCCACGTCCGACGCGCATGCGCTGTACGCCCGGCACGGCTTCGCCGCGCCGGCGCGGCCGCAGTCGCTGATGGAAATCGCCTATCCCGACCTCTACCGCACCAGCGCCACGGCTGCCTGACCCGCCATGACCGATCTGCTCGAACCCACCCTCGCGCACCTGCACCAGCTGGTGTCCTTCGACACCCGCAATCCGCCGCGCGCGATCGGCACCGGCGGCATCTTCGACTACCTGCGCGCGCAGCTGCCCGGGTTCCAGGTCGAGGTGATCGACCACGGCGCCGGGGCGGTCAGCCTGTACGCGGTGCGCGGCGCGCCCCAGTACCTGTTCAACGTGCACCTGGACACGGTGCCGGACTCGCCGCACTGGAGCGCCGACCCGCACGTGATGCGGCGGACCGACGACCGGGTGATCGGCCTGGGCGTGTGCGACATCAAGGGCGCGGCCGCGGCGCTGGTCGCGGCGGCCAATGCCGGCGACGGCGATGCCGCGTTCCTGTTCTCCAGCGACGAGGAAGCCAACGATCCGCGCTGCATCGCCGCGTTCCTGCAACGCCGCATTCCCTACGAGGCGGTGCTGGTGGCCGAGCCGACGATGAGCGAAGCGGTATTGGCGCATCGCGGCATCAGCTCGGTGCTGATGCGCTTCGCCGGCCGCGCCGGACATGCGTCGGGCAAGCAGGATCCGTCGGCCAGCGCGCTGCACCAGGCGATGCGCTGGGGCGGCAAGGCCCTGGACCATGTCGAGTCGCTGGCGCATGCGCGCTTCGGCGGCCTGACCGGCCTGCGCTTCAACATCGGCCGGGTCGAGGGCGGGATCAAGGCCAACATGATCGCGCCGGCCGCGGAGCTGCGGTTCGGTTTCCGGCCGCTGCCGTCGATGGACGTGGACGCGCTGCTGGCGACCTTCGCCGGTTTCGCCGATCCGGCCGCCGCGCACTTCGAGGAGACCTTCCGCGGGCCGAGCCTGCCTTCCGGAGAGATCGCCCGCGCCGAGGACAAGCGCCTGGCCGCGCGCGACGTCGCCGATGCGCTGCACCTGCCCATCGGCAATGCGGTGGACTTCTGGACCGAGGCCTCGCTGTTCTCGGCCGGCGGCTACACCGCGTTGGTCTATGGCCCGGGCGACATCGCCCAGGCGCACACCGCCGACGAGTTCGTAACGCTGCAGCAGCTGCAGCGCTACGCCACCTCGGTGGACCGCATCATCAACGGCGTGCGCTGAGCACGCGCCGCCGGGGCCACGGCCCTTCCATCCCGGATCACGGAACCGCCATCACCGCCATGCACGCCAACAAGCAAACCCGCCAGACCATCGTCCGCCTGCTCTCGAGCATGGCCAGCGCCAAGGAGATCAGCCAGTACCTCAAGCGCTTTTCGCAGCTGGACGCCAAGCGCTTCGCCGTGGTCAAGGTCGGCGGCGCGGTGCTGCGCGACGATCTGGAGGCGCTGACCTCCTCGCTGTCGTTCCTGCAGGAAGTCGGGCTGACCCCGATCGTGCTGCACGGCGCCGGCCCGCAGCTGGATGCGGAGCTGTCGGCCGCCGGCATCGAGAAGCAGACCGTCAACGGCCTGCGGGTGACCTCGCCGGAAGCGCTGGCGATCGTGCGCAAGGTGTTCCAGGCCTCCAACCTCAAGCTGGTCGAAGCGCTGCAGCAGAACGGCGCGCGCGCCACCTCGATCACCGGCGGGGTGTTCGAGGCACAGTACCTGGATCGCGACACCTACGGCCTGGTCGGCGAGGTCAAGGCGGTGAACCTGGCGCCGATCGAGGCCAGCCTGCAGGCCGGCTCGATCCCGGTGATCACCAGCCTGGGCGAAACCCCGAGCGGCCAGATCCTCAACATCAACGCCGATTTCGCCGCCAACGAACTGGTGCAGGAACTGCAGCCTTACAAGATCATCTTCCTCACCGGCACCGGCGGGCTGCTCGACGAGGAGGGCAAGGTGATCGATTCGATCAACCTGTCCACCGAGTACGCGCACCTGATGCAGCAGCCGTGGATCAACGGCGGCATGCGGGTCAAGATCGAGCAGATCAAGGATCTGCTGGACCGCCTGCCGCTGGAATCGTCGGTGTCGATCACGCGCCCGGCCGACCTGGCCAAGGAGCTGTTCACCCACAAGGGCTCGGGCACGCTGGTGCGGCGCGGCGAGAAGGTGCTGCGCGCCACCGCGTGGGGCGAGCTGGACACGCAGCGGCTGAAGTCGCTGATCGAATCCAGCTTCGGCCGCACCCTGGTGCCGGACTATTTCGACAAGACCCGGCTGCTGCGCGCCTACGTCAGCGAGAACTACCGCGCCGCGGTGATTCTGACCAACGAGGACGGCTACACCTACCTGGACAAGTTCGCGGTGCTCGACGACGCGCAGGGCGAAGGCCTGGGCCGCGCGGTGTGGAACGTGATGCGCGAGGAAACGCCGCAGCTGTTCTGGCGCTCGCGCCACAACAACCAGGTCAACATCTTCTACTACGCCGAATCCGACGGCTGCTTCAAGCAGGAGAAGTGGAAGGTGTTCTGGTACGGGCTGGAGAACTTCGAGCAGATCCAGCACTGCGTGGCGCATTGCGCCACGCGCACGCCGACCCTGCTGGGCTGAGCGCGATGAGCCTCGACCTGCTGCCAGCGCTGTGGCGCGAGGTGCCGACCCTGCAGGGCCGGCATGCATCGTTGGAACCGTTGCGGCATGCGCATGCCGACGCCTTGCGCGCGGCGGTGCACGGCAGCGGCCTGGAGCGGCTGTGGTACACCAGCGTGCCGGCGCCGGACAAGGTCGACGGCTACGTGGCCGCCGCCCTGGACGCGCAGGCGCAGGGCCGCGTGCTGCCGTTCGCGGTGCGCGACGCCGCCGGCGAGGTGGTCGGCAGCACCCGCTTCTACGGCCTGGACGCCGAGGTTCCGACGTTGCTGATCGGCTACACCTGGTACGCGCCGCGCGTGCAGCGCAGCGGGGTCAACACCGAGGTCAAGCGCATGCTGCTGCAATACGCGTTCGAGACCTTGCAGTGCATCAGCGTCGGTTTCGAAACCAGCTGGTTCAACCACACCTCGCGCGCGGCCATCGCCCGCCTCGGCGCCAAGCAGGACGGCGTGCTGCGCAACCACAAGCGCCACCCCGACGGCACGCCGCGCGATACCGTGGTGTTCTCCATCATCGATACGGAATGGGCAGGGGTGAAACGCCACCTGCAGTTCCGCCTGGACTCGCATACATGACTTCCTCCCACACCTACGGCGTCGGCATCGTCGGCGCGCGCGGCCACACCGGCGCCGAACTGATCAAGCTGGTCGCCGCGCATCCGCACCTGCACCTGGCCTTCGTGTCCTCGCGCGAACTGGCCGGCCAGCGCGTGGCCGAGCACAGCGCGGACTACCAGGGCGAGCTGCGCTACGAAAATCTGGACGCCGATGCGGTCGCGGCCAAGGGTGCCGCGGCGGTGGTGCTGGCGCTGCCCAACGGCAAGGCCGCGCCCTATGTCGCCGCGCTGGATGCGGCGGCGGCCGAGACCATCGTCGTCGATCTGTCGGCCGACTACCGCTTCGATCCCAGTTGGTACTACGGCCTGCCTGAACTGACCCGCGGCCGCTATGCCGGGCAGAAGCGGATCAGCAATCCCGGCTGCTACGCCACTGCGATGCAGCTGGCGATCGCGCCGCTGCTCGACCAACTGGCCGGGCCGCCGCAGTGCTTCGGCGTGTCCGGCTATTCCGGCGCCGGCACCACGCCATCGGACAAGAACAACCCCGAGCTGCTGCGCGACAACCTGATGCCATACGCGCTGACCGACCACATGCACGAGCGCGAAGTGTCCACGCACCTGGGCGTGCCGGTGGAGTTCATGCCGCACGTGGCGCCGCATTTCCGCGGCATCACCATGACCGTGAACCTGTGGCTGCAGCAACCGCTGGCGCTGGACGCGATCCAGCGCCGCTACCGCGAGCGCTACGCCGGCGAGCCGTTGATCGAGGTGCTCGACGACGCGCCGTGGGTCAGCCGCATCGCCGGCAAGCACGGCGTGCAGATCGGCGGCTTCACCCTGGCGCCGGGCAACAAGCGCCTGGTGGTCGTGGCGACCCTGGACAACCTGCTCAAGGGCGCGGCGACGCAGGCGATGCAGAATCTCAATCTGGCGCTGGGCCTGGACGAGCTGACCTCGATTCCCGTGTGACACCATCGGGACTGGGGACTCGGGACTCGGGACTCGGAACGGCAAGAGCCGATGCTTTTGCTTCTCCGAGTCCCGAGTCCCGAGTCCCGGGTCCCGGCAAAAGGACCCCTCATGACCAATTTGTTGTGGCAAAAACCCGGCGTCGCCGTCGATGCCAAGATCCAGGCCTTCCTGGCCGGCGACGACGTGATCCTGGACCGCGAGTTCTTCCTGCACGACATCGCCGCCAGCGGCGCGCATGCCGAAGGCCTGCAGCGCATCGGCATCCTGTCGGCCGACGAACTGGCCGGGCTGCAGCGCGAACTGGCGATCCTGGCCGAGGATTTCCGCAGCGGCGCGTTCGTGCTCGACGAGCGCTTCGAGGACGGCCATTCGGCGATCGAGGCGCGGCTCACCGAGCGCCTGGGCGACGCCGGCCGCAAGATCCACACCGGGCGCAGCCGCAACGACCAGATCCTGGTCGCCACCCGCTTGTGGCTGAAGGAACGGTTGGCGCAACTGGCGCAGCTGAGCCGCGAGATCGCCAAGGTCGCGCTGGACCGCGCGCAGGCCGAGCAGGCGCTGCCGCTGCCGGGCTACACCCATATCCAGCGCGCCGTCGTGTCCTCGGCGGGCATGTGGTGGGCCGGCTGGGCCGAGGCCTTCATCGACGATGCGATCCGCGCCCACGACACCCTGCGCCTGATCGACGCCAACCCGCTCGGCACCGCCGCCGGCTACGGCGTCAATCTGAAACTCGACCGCGAGCACACCACCGCCGCGCTCGGCTTCGCGCGCATGCAGGTCAGCCCGATCTACGCGCAGCTGTCGCGCGGCAAGTTCGAGATGGCCGCGCTGGAAGCGCTGGGCAGCGCGACCCTGGACCTGCGCCGGTTGGCCTGGGACCTGTCGCTGTTCACCAGCGGCGAGTTCGGTTTCGTCGCCTTGCCGGCGCAGTACACCACCGGCAGTTCGATCATGCCCAACAAGCGCAATCCCGACGTGATCGAACTGATGCGCGCCACCCACGCCAGCGTGGCCGCGGCGCGCACCGAGATCGAGCAGCTGCTGTCGCTGCCGTCCGGTTACCACCGCGACCTGCAGAGCAGCAAGGGCGCGATCTTCCACGGCTTCGGCCGCGGCCTGGCCGCGCTGGAGCTGCTGCCGGCGTTGCTGGCCAACCTGGAATGGCGCGAGGACAAGTTGCGCGCGGCGATCGACTCGGGCATGTACGCCACCGATGTGGCGGTCGAGGCGGCGCTGGCCGGCGTGCCGTTCCGCGAGGCCTACCAGGCCGCCGCCGCGTCGGCGGCCAGCGCAGGGCAGGGGCGCACGCCGGAAGGCAGCCTGGCCGCGCGGGTCTCGCCCGGTGCCGCCGCCGACCTGCGGCTGGCGGAATTGCAATCGCGCTGGGACGCGCTGGCCGGCTGAGGCCGGCACGGCCCAGGCCGTACGCTGCCACGCCGGATTTACGGGTTGCACCGGAAGGAGAACGCATGGACCGATCGACCGCGCTGCCGCAGGCACCCAAGCGCCATCGCTGGGCCGCGCTGGCGACGTTGCTGTTGCCGCTGCTGCTGGCGTTGTCCCTGCCGTCGCAGGCGGCAGCCGGCGACGCGCTGAAGGTGGCGGTGTACCGGGGCAAGGCCGGTTGCCGCGGTTGTTCGGAAATGGTGGTGAAGTCGTTGCAGGGAAGCGGCCTGGATCTCGAACTCGCCTATGTCGGCGAGCGCGAGCCGCTCAAGGTGAACGCGCGTACGCTGAGCGGCTTCGACCTGTACATCCAACCCGGCGGCGGGCAGGACATTCCTGCCGCCTATGCCGCCATCGGCGACGACGGCGCCAGCGCGATCCGGGCGTTCGTGCGCAGCGGCAAGGGCTTCCTCGGCTTGTGCATGGGCGCCTATCTCGCCGACCGCGACTGGATCGGGTTGGTGGACGTGGCGCTGCAATCGGAGGTCGGGCGCCCGGGTTCGGGCATCGACGACGAAGGCGACCATACGATCGATGTGCGCTGGGACGGGACGCTGGAACGCTTCTACTATCAGGACGGTCCGTATTTCACCGGCAAGGCCGCGTCGGGCTATGCGCCGATCGCCCACTACCGCAACGGCGACGTGGCCATGGCTCGCTACGGCTATGGTGCCGGCACGGTGCTGCTGACCGGCCCGCATCCCGAAGCCGACGCCAGCTGGATGGACGAGGAGGGCGGCGACGCTGCGGCGCAGGACAAGATGCGGCGCCTGCTGCGCTACTTCGCGGCGACACGCACGGCTGTGGTGCGTTAGTGTCGGTAGCGGCCGCTGGCAGGCGGTGCGGGAAGGGCGGGCGGCCACGCCGGCCCGATGGTGACGTAGTCGATCGAGGAGAAGCAGGATGACGCTGTACCTGGTGATGGCGATGCGCAAGCCGGACTTTCCGCCGTCGGTGGTCCAGCCGCACCGCGATTTTCTCGCCGCGTTGCGCGCGCGCGGGCTGCTGGAACTGGCCGGCGGTTTCGGCGACGGCAGCGGCGGCGCCTATCTGCTGAAGAACGTCGCCAGCCTGGAGCAGGCGCGGGCGATCGTCGCCGAGGATCCGCTGGCGATCGAGGGCGCGTCCGAACTGAGCGTGCATGCATGGAACGCGCAATGAGCCGGGCGCGGCCGCGATGAGCGTCGTGATCGCTGGCGCATCGGCGTTCGTCGAGCAGGCGCTGCCGCCGTGGCGGCGTGCGGTGCTGAAGGTCGGCAGCAGCCTGCTCGCCGCCGATGGCGGCGGCGGGCTGTCGCCGCGCTATGCGCTGGGGCTGGCGCAGTTCGTCTCGGCCAACCTGGCGGCCGGCCGCGAACTGGTGATCGTGTCCTCCGGCGCGGTCGCCGCCGGCCGCGCGATCCTGCCACGCGCGGCTGAGGCCGGCGCGGCGATCGCCGCGCGGCAGGCGCTGGCCGCGCTCGGCCAGGCGCAGCTGATCGCGCTGTGGCAGCGCTTCTTCGAGCGCCCGGTGGCGCAGGTGCTGCTGACCCACGACGACCTGCGCAACCGACGCCGCTACCTCAACGCGCGCGCCACCCTGGGCGAACTGTTGCGGCTGGGTGCGCTGCCGGTGGTCAACGAGAACGACACCGTGTCGGTGGACGAACTCAAGCTCGGCGACAACGACAACCTGGCCGCGATCGTCGCCGCGCTGGTCGATGCCGACGCGCTGTTCATCGCCACCGACATCGACGGCCTGTACACCGCCGATCCGCGCAGCGACCCGCACGCGCAGCCGCTGGACGACGTCCCCGAGCTGACCGCGGCGGTGCTGGCGATGGCCGGCGGCAGCGGCAGCCGCGTCGGCACCGGCGGCATGCGCACCAAGCTGGAGGCCGCGGCCAAGGCCGGCGCCGCTGGCATCGAGACCTATCTGTTCAACGGCCGCAGCGCCGAGGTGGTGCGCGGCCTGGCCCAGGACCGCCTGCGCGGCACCCGCATCCATCCCGCGCGCACCCGCATCGCCGCGCGCAAGTACTGGCTGCGCCAGGTGCCGGTCGAACCCGGCGCGATCCTGGTCGACGCCGGCGCCGCCGCCGCGCTGGCCGACAAGGGCGCCTCGCTGCTGCCCGGCGGCGTGGCCGGCGCCGAAGGCGATTTCCGCCGCGGCGACATGGTCGAAGTGCGCCTGCGCGACACCGGCGGCGACCGCTGCCTGGCGCGCGGCGTCAGCCAGTACTCGGCCACCGACGTGCGCCGCATCGCCCGCCGCCACTCGCGCGACATCGAGTCGATCCTGGGGTACAGCTATGGAGAGAATGTGATTCACCGCGACGATCTGGTGGTGATTCGGGACTCGGGATTCGAGAGCCGGGATTCGGGACTCGGGACTCGGGACTCGGTGTAAGCGCGCGAGACTGGTGCGACGTCGCGCGGAAAGGGAATCGCGTTGCGTCGTTGCAACGATCGCGCAAATGTTTCGACGCGTTTCGCCCGACAGCTTGACGATTCCCGCCGCTCGCGCAGCCTTTTCGAGTCCCGAGTCCCGAGTCCCGAGTCCCGCCTAACCACTGGAACCATCAATGAGCACGATCCGATCCCAAGCCCTGCAATGCCGCGATGCCGCGCAGGCGTTGGCGCAGTTGTCCTCGGCGGCCAAGCAGGCCTTGCTGGAGGCGATGGCGGCGGCGCTGGAGGCGGATGCGGAGACGATCCTCGCCGCCAATGCGCGCGACCTGGAGGCGGCGCGGGCCAGGGACGTGGGCAGCGCGATGCTCGACCGGCTGGCGCTGGACGGCAAGCGCCTGGCCGGCGTCGCCGCGGCGTTGCGCGAAGTGGCGGCGCTGCCCGATCCGGTCGGCCAGGTCACCCGCGACGACGTGCGCCCGAACGGCATCCGCGTGCAGAAGGTGCGGGTGCCGCTGGGCGTGATCGCGATGATCTACGAGGCGCGCCCGAACGTCACCGCCGACGCCGCGGCGCTGTGCATCAAGGCCGGCAACGGCGTGATCCTGCGCGGCGGCTCGGAGGCGATCCATTCCAACACCGCGATCGCCGCCGCGCTGCGGCGCGCGCTGCGCGAGGCCGGGATCGGCGAGGACGCGCTGACCCTGGTCGAGGACCTGCGCCGCGAGACCATGCTGGAACTGCTGCAGCTCAACGACATCGTCGACCTGGCGATCCCGCGCGGCGGCGAGGGCCTGATCCGTTTCGTCGCCGAACACGCGCGGGTGCCGGTGATCAAGCACTACAAGGGCGTATGCCACCTGTTCGTGGACGCCTCGGCGGACCTGGCGCTGGCGGTGAAGCTGCTGGTGGACGGCAAGACCACGCGCCCGGCCGCCTGCAATTCGCTGGAGACGCTGCTGGTGCACGCCGACGTCGCCGCACGCTTCCTACCGCTGGCGGCGCAGGCGCTGCAGCAACGCGGCGTGGCCCTGCGCGGCGACGACGCCAGCCGCGACCTGTTGCCGGACATCGACGCGGCCAGCGACGCCGACTATGCCGCCGAATACCTCGACCTGATCCTGGCGATCCGGGTGGTGCCGGACCTGGACGCGGCGATCGCGCACATCCGCCACTATGGCTCGGACCACACCGAAGTCATCGCCACCGCCGATGCGGCCAACGCCGAGACGTTCGTGCAGGCCTTGCGCGCGGCGGTGGTCATGGTCAACGCCTCCTCGCGCTTTTCCGACGGCGGCGAACTCGGCCTGGGCGCGGAGATCGGCATCTCCACCACGCGCCTGCACGCCTACGGCCCGATGGGCCTGGAAGCGCTGACCGTGGAGCGCTTCGTGGTGCGCGGCGAGGGGCAGGTGCGGCACTGATGCATCCCGCTCCGAACCGGGAATGCGCGCTGCTGTAGGAGCGGCTTCAGCCGCGACGGGATTTACCGGTAACGCCCGTCGCGGCTGAAGCCGCTCCTACAAATGCTGTCATCCTCTAAACGTTCACAACACCTGCAAACGCCCGCCTTTCGCCAACTCGACCGTGCGCCGCGTGCCGTTGAACGCGATCTCGGTGCGGGTACCGCCGACGCTGCGCAGCGCGATCCGCGTGGCCTTGCCGGCGCGCCATTCCAGGTCCACCACGAAGCCGCCGCGCGCGCCGATGCCGGTGACCCGGCCGTGTTCGGCCCAGGCCTTCGGCAGCGCCGGCAACAGCGCGATATGGCCGGGCCGCGAGTACAGCAGCATCTCCAGCATCGCGGCGGGCGTGCCGAAGTTGGCGTCGATCTGGAACACGCCGCCCAGGGTGGGGTCGCCATGCTGGCTGAGGTCGTAGATGTCGAAGAAGTTCGGCGCGGTGCCGTTGCTGTGCACGATCGACGGCTTGAGGTTGGTCGCGACCAGCGCATAGGCGCGCTCGGCCTCGCCCAGCCGCGCCCAGCACAGCGCACGCCAGGCGCAGGCCCAGCCGAAGCTGTGCATGCCGCGCGCTTCCAGCAGCTTGCGTGCCGCGGCGACCTGTTCCGGTGGGGCCAGGTCCGGATGCAGGCGATGGCCGGGGTACAGGCCCATCAGCGGCGACAGGTGGCGGTGGTGCGCCTCGCCCAGGTCGTCGGGCGACATCCATTCCTGCAGTTGCCCGCTGCTCGGACTGATTTCCGGCAGGTACAGGCGCCGCTGCAGCTCGGCGACGGTCGCGGCATAGGCCGTATCGCGATCGAGCAGCGCGCTGGCCTGGCGGTATTGGCCGAACAGGTTCCAGGCCAGCTCCTGCGCGTAGGCGATGCCGCGCGCGTCTTCCGGGCCGTGCTCGGGCGACCAATCGTGGTCGTCGACCAGGCGCCGCTGCGGGCGGCCATCGGCACCGGTCACCTCCAGCTCGATCAGCCGCGCCTGCCAGAACTCGCAGGCGCCCTTGAGCAAGGGATAGATCCGCGCCAGATAGGCGCGGTCCTGGGTGTATTCGTAGTGCTGCCACAGGCTGTCGCACAGCCAGGCGTTGCCGCCCGGGTGCCAGTACCAGCCGCTGCCGCCGAACGGATTGGTCGAGAACGCCACCGCCCAGCCGGCGACCTTGCCGGAGGTATTGCGGAAGCGGTTGCGCGGGTCGTTGAAGTGCGCCTGGGTGATCTGCGTCCATGCCGGCAGCTGCGCCAGGCAGTAGCGGGCGAGGGCGTCGAAGCACGGTGCCAGCCCGGCCGCGTCGGTCAGCCAATAGTTCATCTGCAGATTGACGTCGCTGTGGTAATCGCTCATCCACGGCGGATCGTTGTTCTCCAGCCACAGCCCCTGCAGGTTGATCGGCAGCGCGTCGCGCGAGGCGGCGATGGTCAGGTAGCGGCCGAACTGCAGGTACAGCGCTTCCAGTTCGGGGTCGGGCGTGTCGGCCGCGGCGCGGGCCTGCAACCGCTCCCACAGCTCGAGCTTGCGTTGCGCCGGGCTGGAGCGGCCCAGATCCACCTGCATGCCGTCGAACAGGGCGCTGTAGTCGGCCACGTGGGTGTACAGCAGCGCCTCGGGCGCGAGCCTGGCCGCCGCCTCGCAATGTTGCCGCGCCAGGGCCTGTGGATCCAGGTCCGGGTCGCGGCAGTTCCTGGCCAGGTCGGGCACGTAGTTGCTGCCGCCGCACACGATGATGCGCAGCGCGCTGCAGTCGCGGAAGTGCAGCGTGTCGCCTTGCAATTCCACAATGCCGTCGGTCGCGATCAATTGCACGTTCGCACCATGGCGCAGACCGTTGGCCAATGCACCGGAGAATCCCAGCCGTCCGCTGGCATCGCCCTGCACCGGCGCCGCATGCGCGCTGACCAGTTGCAGCCGGCCGCTGTGGCGGCCGCCGCCGCGCTGCTCGAGCTGGATCACGATGGCGTCGTCGGGATGGCTGGCGAACACGGTACGGGTGAACTGCGCAGCGCCCAACGCGTAGCGCACGCGCATGCAGCCGTTGCTCAGGTCCAGTTCGCGTTCGTAATCGCGCAGCTGCGCCGGCGCGTGTCCGTCCAGTTCCAGATACAGCCTGGCCAGCATCACGAAGCTGCCGAAGCTGTCCTTCTCGTAGGGGAACTGGCCCTGCGCGTCGAGCGCGTCGTTGCGCCCGCCGGTCCACAGGCTGGCATCGGAGAGGTACAGGAAGTCGCGGTCGGGCGCGCCGCCGACCAGGGCGCCGAGCCGGCCGTTGCCGATCGGCAGGCCTTGTCGCAACACGTCGGCCTCGTTGGCCGCGCTGGCGTAGCGCATCCGCAGCGCCTGCGCCGGCGGCACCAGCGGCGAGCGGGCCGGGCGCAGCGGCGCGGCCAGCGTACGGCCGAATGCGGGCAGGCCCAGCAACGGCAGCATGGCGGCCAGGGCGCCGCCCTGTTTCAGGAACGCGCGGCGTGCCGCATTGCCAAGCGCGTGCTCGGAGTCGCTCATCGTGTGGGTCTCGCCGGCGCCCCGCGCGCGATCGCGACGATGGGCAGAAGCATGGTTGTACCTGCCGTGCGCGCTGCAGGGAAGCTATCGCGTGCGGTTTCCGGTGCAGTTGCGCCGATGGCGCCAGGCATGTCCGCAACTGACCGGAGCGTTGGCGGTCGCATGGCCGTTCCTGCTCCGGATCCCGCCATTTCCGTGTCCTGACGCATGCGCACCGCGACCCCCGTGCGGACACGCCGGACCGTCTGTGGCGCGCCGACACTTCCGCCCGGGCCGCGGTTGCGCCTACAGTCGCCGTCTCACTGCCCGGAGGTTCCATGCGTCCCATCGCCGCCCGCTTGCTCGTCACCGTGATTGCCGCCGCGCTGGCCGCCGCCGCCCAGGCGCAGACCGCGCCGATGACGCCCGACATCACCGGCAAGGCCTTCGTCGCGCCGACCGAGGCCAACGACTACGTCAAGCGCGAGGTGATGATCCCGATGCGCGACGGGGTCAAGCTGCACACCGTGATCGTGCTGCCCAAGGGCGCGCAGCACGCGCCGATGCTGCTGACGCGCACGCCCTACGACGCCAGCGGCCGCGCCAGCCGCATGGCCTCGCCGCATATGCGCGACCTGTTGCCGCAGGGCGACGAGGTGTTCGTCGACGGCGGCTACATCCGCGTGTTCCAGGACATCCGCGGCAAGTACGGTTCGCAGGGCGACTACGTGATGACCCGGCCGCTGCGCGGGCCGCTCAACGGCAGCAAGGTGGACCACGCCACCGATGCCTGGGACACCATCGACTGGCTGGTCAAGAACGTGAACGAGTCCAACGGCAAGGTCGGCATGATCGGCTCGTCCTACGAAGGCTTCACCGTGGTCATGGCGCTGACCGATCCGCACCCGGCGCTGAAGGTGGCCGCGCCGGAAAGCCCGATGATCGACGGTTGGATGGGCGACGACTGGCTCAACTACGGCGCGTTCCGCCAGGTCAACTTCGACTACTTCACCGGCCAGCTGACCCAGCGCGGCAAGGGCAGCGGCATCCCGCGCCACGGCCACGACGACTACAGCAACTTCCTGCGCGCCGGCTCGGCCGGCGACTACGCCAAGGCCGCGGGCCTGGAGCAGTTGCCGTGGTGGCACAAGCTCACCGAGCACCCGGCCTACGACGCGTTCTGGCAGGGCCAGGCACTGGACAAGGTGATGGCGCGCACGCCGCTGAAGGTGCCGACGATGTGGCTGCAGGGTCTGTGGGACCAGGAGGACATGTGGGGCGCGATCCACAGCTATGAGGCGATGGAGCCGCGCGATGCCGGCAATGACAAGAACTACCTGGTGATGGGGCCGTGGCGGCACAGCCAGGTCAACTACGACGGCTCGGCGCTGGGCGCGCTGAAGTTCGACGGCGACACCGCGCTGCAGTTCCGCCGCGACGTGCTCAAGCCGTTCTTCGACCAGTACCTGGTCGACGGCGCGGCCAAGGCCGACACCCCGCCGGTGTTCATCTACAACACCGGCGAGAACCACTGGGATCGCCTGCAGACCTGGCCGCGCAGTTGCGCGCAGGGCTGCGCGGCGCGCAGCAAGCCGCTGTATCTGGGCGCCGGCGGCACGCTGTCGTTCGACGCGCCCACGGCCGGGCAGGGCGATTACGAAGAGTACGTGTCCGACCCGGCCAAGCCGGTGCCGTTCGTGCCGCGCCCGGTCGATTTCGGCGACCGCGACATGTGGACCACCTGGCTGGTGCACGACCAGCGCTTCGTCGACGGCCGTCCGGACGTGCTGACCTTCGTCAGCGCGCCGCTGGATGCGCCGCTGAGCATCGCCGGCGCGCCCGAAGTGCACCTGCAGGCCTCCACCAGCGGCAGCGACAGCGACTGGGTGGTGAAGCTGATCGACGTCTACCCGGACGAAATGGCCTCCGATCCGAAGCTGGGCGGCTACGAACTGGCGGTGTCGATGGCGATCTTCCGCGGCCGCTACCGCGAGAGCTTCGAGACGCCCAAGCCGATCGCGCCGAACCAGCCGCTGGCGTACAGCTTCGGCCTGCCCACCGCCAACCACACCTTCCAGCGCGGCCACCGGGTGATGGTGCAGGTGCAGTCCAGCCTGTTCCCGCTGTACGACCGCAACCCGCAGACCTACGTGCCCAACATCTACTTCGCCAAGCCGGGCGATTACCAGAAGGCCACGCAGCGCATCTGGCACACGCCGCAGCAGGCGAGCTACATCAGTCTGCCGGTGCGCTGAGCGCACGGGGTTCCCGGGGCGCGTCAGCGCGTCGCCGGGACGTTAGATGCCGCGTGAACGCGGCACTAGGCACAGGCATATTGCGATGGGGCGTCGTGTGCGGGCGCTTGCGGCCATGCCGAAGAACGTCGCGCATGGGCCCGCACGATCGGATGCGCGGGCCAGGCACTCGGTGGGGTGGCGGACACGGTGCGGTGTCAGCGCCGCCGTGGTGCACGGTGGCGTCGGCTGATTGGTTGCTCGCCGTCGCAAACCTGGTCACCAGCTTCTGCGTCGCCGAAGAAGGCTGCATCGTCCTCTTCCTGTTGGCCCCAGTTCGATTTTCGCAGGATCAGGCGGTTGTTCGGGTGCTCCCTGAGTGGGGTGGCGCAGGCAGCCGTCAGCGCAAAAAGCACAGCTTTTGCTTAGTAGGGTATTGCGAGGACCGCTCCATTGCTTGCTGCATGCACGCAAATCAATCCTTGCCGGCGCGCGCGTATGCGTGTACCGGCAAGACCACTCATGGGATCCAGTGATAGGGGGGATTGCGATACTCCGTCGGCAGGTTTTTGGGTGGATGCTGTTCGATCACCATATCGAGTACGTCGCGATAGCGTGATGCATGGATGTCGGGATTGGCCAGTTCGTAACGCAGGATGCGTACGATGCTTCGGCTTCCTGCGGGCGGCTCAAATCCCCGGATCGCTGGCATGACTGGATAAGGCATCGAATCAGCGTGCCATGCCCCGTCGGCGCCCTGTTTTACCGCACGCGCCACGACGCAGACATTTTCCGGCCGGCCAGGAATATCGGGCCCGTTGTATCCACAGCCCATCGTGTCTGGACCGACTTGAAGGTAGAGAACGCGCGGCTGCGGAAGAACGTCGGACGGATCGGTGAAGCGCAGTTGCCCATTGTCGTAGAGCAAGAACTCATCGCCTGACGGCGCCTTGAGACGAAGGGCTGGTCTGTCGGTTCCGGCAATGGCAACGAACGAGATGGCAAATTCACCGCGCAGACGCGCAATCGACGGTGCAAGTGCCGCGTCTGCCTTGCATGCGTCGTGCGATGCATACGCCTGCGCAATGATGACCTGTCCGCTCTCTTCGCGATATGGCGCCATCCGCCTGCCGCAGGCCGTCGCAAATTCCAGATAGTCGGTGCGGAACAGCACCGGCAGGATAGACCTGCTGCCATCTGCGCTCTCCGCGAAAGGCGCGATGGCCTTGCCGTGTACATCATTGACCTGGTACAGGACCCACGCAGTGTCCTGCAGCCTGCGTTGCGCGGCATCCGGCGCAGGCTTGGTGTCGGCGGCGTCTGCGGACCCCGACGTGACCGCGAATGCCAAACCCAGCATGTGGCCGATCAGGCCTGTGGCAACGCGCGTGACTTTCTTACCTGATGTTTTTCCAGTGGCCATGCCGGCTCCTATGCCAGTCGCTCTTGCTTGCGAGTTTAGCCAATGCATGGGTTCTGCTCGCGCCGACATGCTGCAGGCATTTTTCCTGTAGGAGCATCAGGAAACGGCTCGGCCGCAGCGGCATGGCGACAGGCTGGAATGCCTGCAGGCTAGGGGCGCGCGTGACGTGGTTGCTGGCGTCGGGAACCCGGGATCAGCGCATGCGTGGTCTTGCCAGGCATCGGATGTGGTCTCGTCGCGCAGGAGGCGCACGGCGGCTCCTCGTGCGATGTCGCGGCGCGCTTGCCGAAGCTTGGCGCCGCCGCGCATCGCGCGGCCCACCCCGGGCCGCCTGAGCGGGCGCCGGCATCGGCGATGCGCCTGAGCCGCGGTCGGGTCCGCTGCAACTGCAGGGTGCTTGTGCGCGGAGCCAAGCCGGTCGCGTGCCGCGGGGAGGCGAAGCCGCAGCCACAAAAAAACCCGGAAAACGTTGGTTTTCCAGGCTTCTTGTGACCTTGAAACTGGTCGGGGAGACAGGATTCGAACCTGCGACCTCTACGTCCCGAACGTAGCGCTCTACCAGACTGAGCTACACCCCGAAGGAGCCGCACATGATACGGGGGTCACCCGCATTCGGCAAGATCCTTTGCGAAAAAATTTCAGTCGGCCGCGTCGGGGGCGGCGCCCTCGCGTGCCTCGAACCACATGCCGTTGAGAATGGCGGCGGTGGAGGCCAGGCCTACACCGAGAATCCAGGCGAAATACCACATGGTGCAAACTCCTATGCGATCGGGGTGAACGCGCTCAGTACGCGTTGGGGTTGTCGTCCAGCGATTCGGCGGTGACCTTGCCCTTCAGCACCCGGTACACCCAGGTGGTGTAGCCGAGCACGATCGGCAGGAACACCACCGTGGCCAGCAGCATGATCCACAGGGTCAGGTGGCTGCTCGAGGCGTCCCACACGGTCAGGCTGGAGCCGGGCTGGCTGGAGGAGGGCAGCAGGAACGGGAAGATCGCAAAGCCGACGGTGAGGATGATGCCGGCGATGGCCGCGCCGGAGGCGATGAAGGCCAGGCCGCCGCGCCGCTTGCGCAGCAGCACTGCGCTCAGCAGCAGGCCGAGCAGGCCGGCCACCGGCGCCAGTGCGGTCAGCGGCATCGACTGGTAGTTGTGCATCCAGCCGCCGACCTCGCCGAGCACCGCGGTCTTCAGCAGCGGATTGGTGGCGCCGTCGGTGACCACCTGCGAGGTCACCGCATAGCCGGGCAGGCCCATTGCGACCCAGGCGCCGCCAGCGGCGAACAGCGCGCAGGCGACCAGTGCCGCCACGCTGCCGTAGCGGGCCGCGCGATCGGCCACCGGGCCATCGGTCTTCAGCACCAGCATCGCTGCGCCGTGCGCCACCAGCATGCTCACGCTGAGCAGGCCGGCGAGCAGCGCGAACGGCATCAGCAGGCCGAAGAAGCTGCCGGTGTAGAACACCCGCAACGTGTCGTCGAAGTGGAACGGCACGCCCAGCACCACGTTGCCCACCGCCACGCCCATGATCAGCGCCGGGATGAAGCCGCCGATGAACAGCGCCCAGTCCCAGCCGTTGCGCCAGCGCTGGCTGGGCAGCTTGCCGCGGAACTTGAACCCGACCGGGCGCAGGATCAGCGCGAACAGGATCACGAACATGGCCAGGTAGAAGCCGGAGAAGCTGACCGCGTACAGCGGCGGCCAGGCGGCGAAGATCGCGCCGCCGCCGAGCACCAGCCAGACCTGGTTGCCTTCCCAGACCGGGCCGATGGTGTTGACCACCAGCCGGCGTTCGGCGTCGTTCCTGGCCACGAACGGCAGCAGCGCGCCGACGCCCAGGTCGAAACCGTCCATCACCGCGAAACCGATCAGCAGGATGCCGAGCAGCAGCCACCAGATCACGCGCAGCGTGGTGTAGTCCAATGCAATGAAGTCCATCGTCATTCTCCTGCCGGGATCAGAGTTGACCGGCGGCCGCAGGGGCGGCAAGGGGCGCGGCGGGGCGCGGGGTCGGTTGCAGCAGCGCGGGCAGATTGTCCGGGCCCTTGCGGATCGCCTTGAGCATCAGCTTGATCTCGATGACCAGCAGCACGGTGTAGATCGCCACGAAGCCGGCCAGGGTGATCAGGATCTCGTGCAGGGCCAGGCCGGAGGCGGCATAGAAGGTCGGCAGCACGCCTTCCACCGCCCACGGCTGGCGGCCGTATTCGGCGACGAACCAGCCGCATTCGATCGCGATCCACGGCGCCGGCAGGGTCCACAGCGCCAGCTTCAGGAACCAGCGCTTGTCCTCGAAGTTGTGCTTGCACGAGAACCACATCGCGGCGATGAAGAAGGCGATCAGGTAGAAGCCCAGGCCGGCCATGACCCGGAACGTCCAGAACAGCGGCAGTACGCGCGGCACGGTGTCGAGCGCGGCCTTGGAGATTTCTTCCGGCGTGGCATTGAGGATGTCGTCGCGGTAACGCTTGAGCAGCAGGCCGTGGCCCAGGTCCTGCCAGTGGCGATCGAACACTTCGCGCGCCTGCACGTCGTTGCGGTCGGCCTTGAGCCGTTCCAGCGCGCCGTAGGCGATCTGGCCGCCGCGGATGCGGTGCTCGGCGCGCTTGACCAGTTCCAGGATGCCGGGGACCGGCGTGTTCAGCGAGCGCGTGGCGATCAGGCCCATCAGGTACGGCACCTTGATCGCGTAGTCGTTCTTGCCGGTGGCCTGGTTGGGGATGCCGAAGGCGGTGAAGTCGGCCGGGGCCTGTTCGGTCTCCCACATCGCTTCGATCGCGGCCAGCTTCATCTTCTGGTGTTCGTTGGCGGCGTAGCCGCTCTCGTCGCCGAGCACCACCACCGACAGCGAGGACGCCAGACCGAACGCGGCGGCCACCGCGAACGAGCGCCGCGCGATGTCGCGGTGCGTGCCGCGCAGCAGGAACAGCGCGCTGATCGACATCACGAACACCGCGCCGGTCACGTAGCCGGCGCTGACCGTGTGCACGAACTTGGCCTGCGCCACCGGGTTGAACACCACCGCCATGAAATCGACCACTTCCATGCGCATCGTGTCCGGGTTGAACACCGCACCGGTCGGGTTCTGCATCCAGCCGTTGGCGATCAGGATCCACACCGCCGACAGGTTGGTGCCCAGCGCCATCAGCCAGGTCACCATCAGGTGCTTGACCGGCGACAGCTTGTTCCAGCCGAAGAAGAACAGGCCGATGAAGGTGGCTTCCAGGAAGAACGCCATCAGCCCTTCGATCGCCAGCGGCGCGCCGAAGATGTCGCCGACGTAGTGGCTGTAGTAGGACCAGTTCATGCCGAACTGGAACTCCATGACGATGCCGGTGGCCACGCCCATCGCGAAGTTGATGCCGAACAGGACGCCCCAGAACAGCGCCATGCGCCGCCAGACCTCCTTGCGGGTCATGACGAACACGCTCTCCATGATCGCGATCATGAAGGACAGGCCGAGGGTGAGCGGAACGAACAGGAAGTGGTACATGGCGGTCATGGCGAATTGCAGCCGCGACAGCTCTACGACAGTGGTGTCGATCATGGCTGTGCTACCTCGTGGGAAATGTGCATCTGGGTGGCCGAGTGGCGGTAGGTTGAGAGCGATGTTCCGCTTCCGCCGCGCGCGAAGCCTTGATCCAGATCAATGTCCTCGCCGGCCGCGATCGGCATCGTGGCGGCACGCGGCGGTCCCGACCGGGATGCCGCCTTACAATGGCGGCCTGTTCGCCGCGCCGAGTCCGTTTTGACCGATCCCGCCGAGTCGCCCGCCGCACCGCCTGCCGAGTCGCCGCACCTGCGGCGGCAACGCGTGCGCTGGCTGGCGTCGCTGGCCAGCGCGGCGCGTGGGCGGCAACGGCTGGCCGCGACCGCGATCAGCCTGTCCGGGGCGCTGCTGATCGTGCAGGCCGGCGCCATCGCCTGGTTGCTGCAGGCCTTGCTGGTGGAGCATCGCGCGCTGCAGCAGGCGCTGCCCGCGTTCGCCGTCCTGGCGCTGGTGCTGGCCGTGCGTGCGCTGCTCGGCGCCTGCGCGCAGCGCGCCGCCGGCGAGGTCGCCGATGCGGCGAAGTTCGAACTGCGCCGGCGCGTGTACCGGCGCCTGCTGCAGCGCGGCCCGCTGTGGCTGCGCGGCCAGCGTAACGGCGAGCTGGGCGAATTGCTGCTGGCGCACGGCGACGCGCTGGACGGCTACTACGCCGGCTACCAGCCGGCGCGGCTGGAAGTGAGCGTGGTGCCGCTGCTGATCCTGCTCGCGGTCGGCTGGAGCGACTGGGTGGTGGGCCTGCTGCTGCTGTTCACCGCGCCGCTGGTGCCGATCTTCATGATGCTGGTCGGCTGGGGCGCCGAAGCGGCCGGGCGCCGCCAGCTGCGCGAGCTGGCGCGGATGGGCGGGCATTTCGCCGACCGGCTCAAGGGCCTGGGCCTGCTGCGCCTGTACGGCCGCGGCGAGGACGAACTGCGCGGCATCGCCGCCGCCGCCGAGGGCGTGCGCGAGCGCACCTTGAAAGTGCTGCGCATCGCCTTCCTGTCCTCGACCGTGCTCGAGTTCTTCGCCTCGGTCAGCGTGGCGATGGTGGCGATGTACCTGGGCCTGAGCTACCTGGGCATGATCGCGCTGCACGCGGCGGCGCCGACCCTGGGCGTGGGCGTGTTCTGCCTGCTGCTGGCGCCGGAGTTCTACGCGCCGCTGCGGCGCCTGGCCGCGCACTATCACGACCGCGCCAACGCGCTGGCCGCGGCGGCCGAGGTGGAGCGCCTGCTTGGTGAATTGCCGGATGCGCCGGTAGCGCTGGCGCCGTCTGTGTCGTCGCCGGCGGTTGCCGCGCCGGCGCTCGCATCGGTGGCGCCGCCGTCGTCTGCGCTGTCCGCTCCCACGATGCCAGCGGCGCCTGGTGGAGTCGCAGTGCCCGCGTCGCCCGCAGCGCCGGTAGTGCCCGTAGTACATGCAGCATCGGGAGCACCTGCGGCACCGTCAGCACCTGCGACGCCTGTGGCGCCCGCGGTGCCTGCAACGCGCACAGTGCCTGAAGGGCCCTCATTATCCGCCGTTCCCACAGCAGTGGCGACGCCGGCGGCTCCCGCACAGCCTCTGCTGCACGCCGAGCGCCTGACGCTGCGCCCGCAGGGGGCACGCTGCGATGCGCTGCGCGATCTGTCCTTCAGCCTGCAGCCCGGCCAGCGCCTGGCCCTGGTCGGACCCAGCGGCAGCGGCAAGAGCACGCTGCTCGAAGCGCTGGCCGGCTGGCTGCCGCCGCGCGCCGGCAGCCTGCAACTGCGGCCCGGATTGCGCGTCGGCTACGCCGGGCAGCGCCCGTACCTGTTCCACGGCAGCATCGCCGACAACCTGCGCCTGGCCGCTCCGCAGGCCAGCGCCGCGCAACTGCAGTCGGCGGCCGAGGCGGCGCAGGTCATGCGTTTCGCCGCACGCCTGCCGCTGGGCCTGGAGACCGTGATCGGCGAACGCGGCTTCGGCCTGTCCGGCGGCGAGGCGCGGCGCATCGGCCTGGCGCGGTTGCTGCTGCGCGATCCGGAACTGTGGCTGCTCGACGAACCCACCGCCTTCCTCGATCCGGACACCGAGGCCGAACTGCTGCGCAGCCTGGCCGCCTTCAGCCACGGCCGCAGCATGATCGTCGCCACCCACAGCGAGGCGGCGATGCGCTGGGCCGACAGCGTGCTGCGGCTGCCGGCGCGGGTGGCGGTGGACGACGCGATCGGAGCCGCGCCATGAGCGGCCCCGCGCGCGACGACGACCTGCGCAGCGTGTTCGGCCGCCATCTCGGCCGCCTGCTGCTGACCGCGCTGCTGCTGCTGTGCACGATGCTGGCCGGGGTCGGCCTGCTCGGCCTGTCCGGCGGCTTCCTGACCGCTGCGGCACTGGCCGGCGTGGCCGGCATGGGCAGCGGCTTCAACTTCTTCTCGCCCTCGGCCGGCATCCGCGCGCTGACCTTCGCCCGCATCGCCTCGCGCTACGGCGAAAAGCTGGTCGGCCACGACGCCACCTTGCGCATCGCCCGCGACCTGCGCGTGTGGTTCTTCCGCCGTGCGTTGCCGCTGGCGCCGGCCAGGCTCGGCGCCAGCCGCACCGGCGAACTGCTGGCGCGCCTGATGTCCGATATCGGCGAGGTCGACGGGCTGGTGGTACGCGCCTTGGGGCCGCTGGTCGCCTTGCTCGGCATCGGCGTGGCCGGCGTGGCCGCGGCAGCCGCGATCCACTGGCCGGCGGCGTTGGTGCTGGCAGTGCTGGCGCTGGCGATCGGCGCCGGCGTGCCGTGGGTGGTCGCGCGCGGCGGCCGCATCCGCGAGCAGCGCCGCGCGCAGCAGCGCGAGACGCTGCGCACGCTGGCCTACGAAGGCCTGGAAGGCGCCGCCGACCTGGCCGCGCTGGACGCGCAGGCCGACTGGATCGCGCGCGTGGACGCCAGCGCGCACGAGCTGCGCGCGCAGGACCGCCGGCAGCGGCAGCGCCTGATCGGCGGCAATGCGCTGCACGCGCTGTGCGCCGCGCTGGGCTTGCTGGCGATGCTGTGGCTGGCGCTGGGCGCGGCGCGTGCCGCGCTGATCGGCGCCGAGCAGGCGGCCGGGCTGATCTTCCTGACCGTGGCCCTGCTCGAGGTCTGGGCCGGCGCCGGCCTGGCCTGGCAGGCGCTGCAGTCCGGACGCGTCGCCGCGCAGCGGCTGCAGGCCATCGCCGGCCAGAGCGCGCCGGTGGCCGACGCCACACAGCCGCAACCGCTGCCCGATGCCGGCGACGTGCAGTTCGACGCCGTGGTCTTCGCCTGGCCCGGCGAGACCCGGCACGTGCTCGACGGTATCGACCTGCGCATCGCGCCGGGCGAGCGCGTCGCCATCTGCGGCGACAGCGGCAGCGGCAAGACCACCTTGTCGGCGCTGCTGCTGCGGCTGTGGGACCCGCAGCAGGGCCGCGTCCGTTATGCCGGCACGGACCTGCGCGACCTGGCCCAGGCGCAATGGCACCAGCGCATCGCCTGGCTGCCGCAGGGCGCGCCGGTGTTCGCCGGCAGCGTGCGCGACAACCTGCGCCTGGGCGCGATCGATGCCGACGACGCCACCTTGCAGCGCGCGCTCGCCGACGTGCGCCTGGACGCGTGGCTGCACGAAGTCGGCGGCCTGGACGCCTGGCTGGGCGAAAACGGCGCGACCATGTCCGCCGGCCAGGCGCGGCGCCTGGCCCTGGCCCGCGCGCTGCTGCGCAACGCGCCGCTGCTGGTGCTGGACGAACCCACCGAAGGCCTGGACGTGGACACCGCGCAGGCCTTGCTGCGCGACCTGACCACCGCGCTCGGCCAGCGCAGCCTGCTGCTGATCAGTCACGATGCGCTGCCCGACGGCGTAGCGCACGCGCGCTATCGGTTACAGCAGGGGCGGCTCGTGCCGCTGAACTGAGCCGCACCGGTAGCGTGCCGGGTCAGCCATTGGTGCCGTCTGCGGCGAACGCAGCGCACAGGGATGCGCCGCGCCAGGCGCATACGGGCCGCGCCGCGGCGCGGATCACGCGCTCAGCGAATTGCGCAACGCCTGCGCGTCCGCAGCCAGCAGCAGCCAGGCCAGCGCGAACAGGTTGAGCAGCACCGCGGCCCAGAACACGAACTGAAAGCTGATCTTGCGCGATTTGTGCCGAAACTGGCCCTGCGCGAACAGCGCGCCTGGCCAGCCGCCGGCCAGCGCCAGCAATTGCAGCGTCGCCTCCGGGGTCCGCCAATGGCCGCGCTGTGCCGCCGATTTGTCGATGCCATACAACAGCAGCGCGGCGGCGCTGCAGCCCAGGTAGCAGGCCGCCAGCCACCCCGGCACTCGCCCGCTCGCTGCGGCGCCGACGATGGCCAGCAAGGCGCCGGCACCGAGCCAGCGTCGCGGCAGCCAGGGCGCGGTATGCGCCGCCCCGCGGCGTGCGCCCGGCACTGTGGCGCGAACCGCGTGGATACGCACGGCGGACACGCGCCCACGCGCATCGGTCGCGGTTTCGTAGGTGATCGCATCGCCGTCGCGCGGCCGCCGACCCCCGCGCCGCTCGAACGCCTGGATATGCACGAAGGCGCGCGTGCCGCCGCCGTTGGGAACGACAAAGCCGAAACCGCTGGCGTCGTTCCAATCGCTCAGGCGTCCTTGATAGCGCATCGCACGGGCATCGCGCGTGTCGCGGCTCAGCATTGCGCCAGGAACGCGCGCACCGCAGGCCCGAAACGCGCGAAATCGACCAGGAACGCGTCGTGTCCCTGCGGCGAGTCCAGGCCCAGGAACTGCGCGTCGGCGCCGCCGGCGCGCAGGCCGTCGGCGATCTGCTGCTGTTGCTGCACCGGGAACAGGATGTCGGTGTTGGCGCCGATCGCCAGCGCGCGTTCGACGCGGATCGTCGCCAGTCCGGCCAGCACGTCGCCGCCGGCGTACTCGGCCAGGTCGAACCAGTCCATCGAGCGGCTCAGGTACAGGTAGCAGTTCGGATCGAAGCGGCGCACGAAGCGCCGCGCATGGCCTTCCAGGTAGCTTTCGACCTGGAATTCCAGGCCGAACGGATCGTCGTCGGCCTGGTCCGAATCCAGCCGCACGCGGCCGAAGCGGCCATCCCATTCCAGCGCCGAACGGTAGGTGATGACGCCCAGCTTGCGCGCCATGCGCATGCCCGATTCGGGATAGGTGGCCTCGTCGTAGTCGCCGCCGTTCCAGTTCGGGTCCAGGCGGATCGCCTCGCGCTGCAGCGAGCGGATCGCGATCGAGAACGGCAAGGCCTGCGCGCTGCCGGAGATGTTGATGTGGCTGCGCGCCAGCCCGGGATGGCGGCGCAGCAGCGCCAGCGCGGTCATGCCGCCCATCGAGTTGCCGATCAGGCACGCCAGCCGGTCGATGCCCAGCGCGCGCACCACGTGCGCGGCGGCATCGGCGACGTCCTCGATCGACAGTTCCGGGAAGCGCAGGCGATACGGTCGCGCGTCGTCCGGATCCGGCGAGGCCGGGCCGGTCGAGCCCTTGCAGCTGCCCAGCGAATTCACGCAGATCACGAACCAGCGCTGCGTATCGATCGGCTTGCCGGCGCCGAGCATCGCTTCCCACCAGCCGGGGCTGGGATCGTCGGCATGCGCGGCGGCATGCGCGTCGGGCGACAGGCCGGTGACGATCAGGATCGCATTGCTGCGGTCCGCCGCCAGCGTGCCCCAGGTTTCGTAGGCGACGCGCGCATCGCGCAGCTGGCCGCCGCGCTTCATCGGGAACGGCGAGGGCAGGGCGAGGAAGCGGCTGCCGGGAGGAATGAATTCGGTCATGCGCCGATTCTAGCCGTGCCGCGGCGGACGCGGCGTGCGTGCGCGTGCCCGGCGAAGGAGACGCGTAGACGAAGCCAGCAACGAGCGGCGCTCCTGTAGGAGCGGCTTCAGCCGCGACAGGCATTTTCCGCAACCGACATGTCCCTCGCGCCGGTGTCGCGGCTGAAGCCGCTCCTACAGGAGAACCCGGGCGCGCCGCATCATGGCGTCCCGATCACCAACTCCACCGGTGTCGCCGTCGGCAGCGTCACCGTCACCGGCGCCGATTCCAGGTCGCCTTCCTGGCGCATCGCGTTGCCGCTGTTCGAGAGCCGCGCCAGCACCTGCACTTGCTTGAGCTGCGACAGCTTCTGCGTCGGCATCGGGCTGTCGCTGTCGCTCAGGGTCACGCGCAGCGGCAGCGACTGCAGCGCATGCTTCTGCACCGCGACCGGCATCGGCGGGCCGCCGGGCACGCGCGCGATGACGAACACGCTGGCGTCGCCGCGCAGGCGCACGCGTGCGGCGAAGTCCGGATCCAGCGACACCGCAACGGTGAGCGTGCCGGCAGCGGCGGATGCAGACGAGGCGGCGGGGTTCGGCGCAGCCGTTGCGCTTGCCGCGGCCGTCGCCGTTGCGGTTGGCGCAGCGGCCGGCAGCGCCGGCAACCCGGCATCGGCACGCGCCGCGTCGATCTGCGGGCGCAGCGCGGCGGCGGTAGCGGCATCCACGCGTGGCAGCAGTGCTTCCCAGGTCGCGGCGGCCTCGGCATGCTGGCCGCGCTGGCGCTGCGCGATGCCCAGGAACCAGGCCGCGCGTTCGTTGTTCGGTTCGACCTGCAAGGCATGCCGCAGCCAGGCGACGCCTTGCGCATCGAACTGGCGCTGCGGCGTGGCCAGCGCGCGCGCTTCGGCCGCCTGCACCAGCCATTGCGCTTCGTCCGGCGCCAGCTGCACCGCGCGTGCGAACGCGGCGGCGGCCTCGTTGGGGCGGCCCAGCGACATCTGCGAGCGCGCCAGCAGCGCCCAGCCTTCGGCGCGACCTGGATCCTTGGCCAGCGCCGCCTGCAACTGCGCCACGCCGTCTTCCAGATTGCGCGGCGCTTCGCGGTTCTGCGCCTGCAGCGCGCGCGGCGTGCCGACCAGCGCATACAGCGCGGCGGCGGCCACGCCCAGCGCCAGCGCCGCAACGGCGAGCAGCGGCGCGCCGCCGCGGCTGCGCCGCAACGGCCACAGCACCGCGCCGAACACGAGCGCGGCCAGCACCGCGGCGGCGGCATGCATGCCCCAGCTCAGCATCGCCTCACCATTCCTGTTCCTCCTGCGCCGGCGGCGCAGCGCCGGCCGGCGCGCGGCGGCGCACCACCCAGACCACGAGCAGGGCACCGGCGCCGAGCAGCAGCAACGGCCCGAACCACAGCAGCCAGGTGCGCGCTTCCACCTGCGGCCGGTACAGCACGAATTCGCCGTAGCGATCGACCAGGAAGCGCTTGATCTCCGCGTCCGAACGTCCCTGCTGCATCAGTTGCAGCACTTCGCGGCGCAGGTCCAGCGCGATCTGCGCATGCGAGTCGGCCAGCGACTGGTTCTGGCACTGCACGCAGCGCAGTTCGGCGGTCAGCGCATGGAAGCGCGCTTCCTCGGCCGCCGAGCGGTACGCCAGCGGTGTCGGGTCGGCCACCGGCTGCGCGCCGGCATGCCCGGCGCAAGCCAGCAGCACCAGCAGCAGCGCGAGCCAACGACGCGTCACGGTGCGGCCCGGCCCTGCTTGGCGGTCGGCGCGTCGCGTTCGGCCTGCAACAGCGCCGGCAGCAGTTCGTCCTGCACGATCTGGTCGGTCAATGCGCCGGAATGCTTCCAGCGCACCACGCCGCGCGCATCGACCAGGAAAGTCTCCGGCGCCGCGGCCACGCCCCAGTCGATCGCGGTGCGCCCGTCCGGATCGAACAGCACCACGAAGAACGGATTGCCCAACTGCTCCAGCCAGTGCAGCGCGTCTTCGCGGGTGTCCTTCCAGTCGTAGCCGATCACCCGCACGCGCTTGGTCAGCGCGAAGCGGGTCAGCACCGGGTGTTCCTCGCGGCAGGTGGCGCACCAGCTGCCCCACACGTTGAGCACATACGGCGCGCCGCGCAGTTCGGCGCTGCGCACGCGGATCGACCCATCGTGCAGTACCGGCAGGTCGAACGCCGGCGCCGGCTTGCCGATCAGCGCCGACGGCAGCGCATCGCGATCGGCCACCCCGGAACGTTGCACCGCGTAGAACATCAGCGCCAGCAGGCCGAGGAAGAACAGGGCGCCGAGCACGATGGCGGCGAGCGGCAGGCGGCGTGGAGCGGGAGCGGACATCAGGATTTCTCCGGGGAACGACGGAAGCGCCGGTCGCCGGCGGTGACGAAGCCACCCAGCGCCATCAGCGCCGCGCCGAGCCAGATCCAGCGAACGAACGGTTTGACATGCAGGCGCATCGCCCAGGCGTTGCCGCCCAGCGGTTCGCCCAGGGCGATATAGACGTCGCCGAACAGGCCGGGATGGATGCCGGCCTCGCTCAGGCTCTGCCCGCCGCTGGCGTAGACGCGTTTTTCCGGATGCAGCAGCGCCAGCGGGCGGTCGTCGCGCAGCACCTGCACGTGCGCGCGTTCGGACAGGTAGTTGGGGCCGCGGATCTGGTCCAGGCTCTGGAATTCGAAGCGGTAGCGGCCCATCTGCAGGCTCTGCCCCGGCGCCAGCGCCACCTCGCGTTGCTGGTCCAGCGCTTCCACCAGCAGCGCGCCGGTCAGGAACACGGCGATGCCGGCGTGGGCCAGGGTCATGCCCAGCATCTCGGCGGTGAAGCGGCTGCCCTTGAGCTGGAAGCGGCTCCACACGAAACGCGCGGTGCCGAGCAGCACCCAGGCCGCGCCGGCCACGCCGGCGGCGGTCTTCCACGGTCCCTGCGGCGCCAGGAAGAAGCCGAGCACGCCGGCCAGCAGCGCCAGCCCGGCCCACGGCGCCAGCAGCGCCAGCGGCCGCGACGGCTGTTCGCGCTGCCAGCGGGTCAGCGGACCGAACGGCAGCAGCGCCACCAGCGGCGCCATCAGCACCACGAACAGGGTGCCGAAGTAGGGCGGGCCGACCGACAGCTTGCCCAGCCCCAGCGCGTCGGCCAGCAGCGGATACAGCGTGCCCAGCAGCACCATCGCGCAGGCGCAGGTCAGCAGCAGGTTGTTGGCCAGCAGCAGGGTCTCGCGCGAGGACGCGGCGAAGCGCTGGCGTTCGTCGCCGGCGCTGGCGCCGATGCGCCCGCCGCGCAGCGCGTACAGCAGCAGCGCGCCGCCGCACACCAGGCTCAGGAACACCAGGATGAACAACCCGCGGCCGGGATCGGCGGCGAACGAATGCACGCTGGTCAACACGCCCGAACGCACCAGGAACGTGCCCAGCAGCGACAGCGAGAACGCGGCGATCGCCAGCAGCAGCGTCCACGCGGTGAAGCTGCCGCGCTTTTCGGTCACCGCCTGCGAATGCAGCAGCGCCGCGCCGGCCAGCCACGGCATGAAGCTGGCGTTCTCCACCGGGTCCCAGAACCACCAGCCGCCCCAGCCCAGCTCGTAGTACGCCCACCAGCTGCCCAGCGCGATGCCGATGGTCAGGAAACCCCAGGCCACATTGGTCCATGGCCGCGTCCAGCGCAGCCAGCGCGCATCGACATGGCCGTCGAGCAGCGCGGCGATCGCGAACGCGAACGGCACCGCGAAGCCGACGTAGCCCGCGTACAGCAGCGGCGGGTGGATCACCAGGCCCGGATCCTGCAGCAGCGGATTGAGGTCGCGGCCTTCCAGCGGCGCGGGCAGCAGCCGCGCGAAGGGGTTGGAGGTGAATAGCAGGAACGCCAGAAACCCCAGGCTGACCAGCGCCAGCGTGCCGATCACCCGCGCCACCACCGGCGCCGGCAGGCTGCGCGAGAACAGCGCCACCGCGCCGGTCCACAGCGCCAGGATCAGCGTCCACAGCAGCAGCGAGCCTTCGTGCGCGCCCCATACCGCCGAATAGCGGTAGATCAGCGGCAGCAGCGAGTTGGAATTCTCGGCCACGTAGGCCACCGAGAAATCCTGCACCAGGAACGCGTGGGTCAGCACCGCGAAGGCGCCGGCGACCAGCGCCAGCTGCGCGAACGCGGCCGGCCGCGCCACCGCCATCCAGCGTGCGTCGCCGCGCTGCGCGCCGGCCAGCGGCACCGCCGCCTGCAGCAGCGCGGCGAGCAGCGCCAGGATCAGCAGGACTTGGCCGAGTTCAGGGAGCATGAGGCGTGCGCCGGGACGCGGGACCCGGGACCCGGGACACGGAAAAGCGAACGCTCAGGCCGCGCGCGGTCTCGCTGTTACGAGTCCCGGGTCCCGAGTCCCGAGTCCCGCAGAAAACTCCAGTCACCGCGCCGCCTCCGCCACATCGTGCTTGCGATGCGCGCTGCCCATCTTGTCTTCCAGTTCCTTGGGCATGTAGGTCTCGTCGTGCTTGGCCAGCACGTCCTCGGCCACGAACACGCCGCCGTGCATGCGGCCGGTGGCCACCACCGCCTGGCCTTCGCGGAACAGGTCGGGCAGGATCCGGTCGTAGCTGACGGTCAGCTGCGCATCGCCGTCGGTGACCCGGAACCGCGCCAGCAACGAGCCGGGCGCGCGCTGGAACGAGCCTTTCTCGACCATGCCGCCGAGGCGGAAACGCGCGTGCTCGGCGGTCTTGCCGGCCAGCACTTCGGCCGGGGTGTACAGGTAGGCGGTATTGCGCTGCAGGGCCATCGCCACCAGCGTGGTGGTCAGGCCGGCGGCCAGCACCAGCACCATCAACAGCAGCAGGCGGCGCTTGCGTTGCGGGGTCATCGGCTCAGGTCCAGCGTGGCCGGGTCGGGCTTGGGCTGCTGCTTGCGTTGCGCGCGCAGTCGCGCCGCGCGCAGGGCGCCGCGCAGCTGCAGCCGCGCCAGCACGAAGTCGGCCAGCAGCACGCCGACGAACACCGCATAGGCGCCGATCACGTAGGGCAGGTAATTCATCCGCGCGCCTCCGCCAGTTTCGCCACCCAGTCCTTGCCGGCCTCGCGGCGCAGGTTGTCGGCGCGCGCGCGCGCCAGCAGCGAGCCGGCGAACCAGAACTTGGTCGCCGCCACCATCAGCCACAGCGGCGGCAGCATGCTCGGGTCCATGCTCGACTGGCCGAACAGGCTGATGGTTTGGCCCTGGTGCAGCGAGTTCCACCACACCACCGAATAGCGGATCACCGGCAGCAGCACCACGCCGACGATGGCCAGCAGCCCGGCCGCGCGCGCGGCGTTGCGGCGGTCCTCGATCGCCAGGTACAGGCCCATCACCCCGATGTACAGGAACAGCAGGATCAGTTCGGTGGTCAGGCGCGGATCCCAGTCCCACCAGGCGCCCCACATCGGCTTGCCCCAGATGCTGCCGGTCAGCAGGGTGATCACGGTGAAGGCGGCGCCGATCGGCGCGCAGGCCATCGCCAGCACCTCGCACAGCTTGATCCGCCAGACCTGCGCGATCGCCGCGTACAGCGCCATCAGCCCGAACACGAACAGGCTCATCCACGCGCTGGGCACGTGGATGTAGAGAATGCGGAAGGCGTCGCTCTGCAGGCGGTCGGCCGGTACCACGAACAGCGCCTGCCAGATCCCCAGCCCGCCCAGCAGCAGCGCGGCCAGATAGCACCATGGCGTCCAGCGCGCGGCGAAGCGGTCGAAGGCGGGGGGCGAACCGAGTTGGTGGAACCAGCGGACGACGGAGGACATGCGGTCGATTCTAGCGGGCGGGGGGCTTGCTACGGTGCGGCGACAGCGGTGCGACGATGGACCAGGACAACACGATGGTACGGCCCGCGCGGCGCTGGCGCTGCGCCAAATGCGCTCAGCTCAACGAGATGCGGATCGCCGCCGCCGCCGCCAGCGGCGCCAGCACCAGTCCCAGCACCAGCCCGGCCGCCAGCAGCAGCAGGCCGCCGCCGGGATCCAGGCCCTGCGCCGCGGCCGCCACGCTGCCGGCACCGAACACCAGCACCGGCACGTACAGCGGCAGCGCCAGCAGCGCGACCAGGATCCCGGCGCGCTTCATGCTCACCGTCAGCGCCGCCACGACTGCGCCGATCAGGCTCAGCAGCGGCGTGCCCAGCGCCAACGATGCCAGCAGCACCGGCATGCGGTCATGCGGCAGGTGCAGCAATTCGCCGAGCAGCGGGGTGGCCACGATCAGCGGCAGCGCGGTGGTCAGCCAGTGCAGCAGCACCCGCACCAGCACCAGCCAGGCCAGCGGCACCGGCGCCAGCAGCCACTGTTCCAGCGAGCCGTCCTCGGCGTCGCCGCGGAACAGGCTGTCCAGCGCCAACAGCCCGGCCAGCAGCGCCGCCAGCCACAGCGCGGCGCCGGCGACCTCGCCGAGGAGGCGCGGCTGGTTGCCCAGCGCCAGCGCGAACAGGGCCACGATCAGCAACGCGAACAGCGCCGGCTGCAGCGCGTCGCCGCGGCGCCGCCACAGCAGGCGCAGATCGCGCAGCAACAGCGCGCGGGTGGCCTGCCACAGCGAGGGAACCGGTGCGGCCAGGCTCATGCGGCCACCCCGCTCAGGCTCAGCATGCGCGTGCGCACCGGCGGCGCGGCGTAGGCGCCGTGGGTGGTGACCAGCGCCGCGCCGCCGCTGCGCAGGTGCGCGGCGATCATCCGGTTGACCAGGGTGATGCCGTCCAGGTCGAGGTTGGCGTAGGGTTCGTCGAGCAGCCACAGCGGCGCCGGCGACAGCCACACCCGGGCCAGCGCCAGGCGCTTCTTCTGTCCGGCCGACAGCTGCCGCACCAGGGTGTCCTCGTAGCCGGCCAGGCCGACGATGGCCAGCGCGCTGCCCGGCATCTGCTTGGCGCGGCGGCCCTGCAGGCCGCACAGGTAGTGCAGGTTCTCCAGGGTGCTCAGGTCCGCCTTCAGCGCGCCCAGGTGGCCCAGGTAGGCCATGTAGCGCGCGCGGTCGCCGCGGCGCACCGGGCGGCCGTCGATCTCGATGCGTCCGGCCTCCGCGCGCAGCAGCCCGACCAGCACCCGCAGCAGGGTGGTCTTGCCGGCGCCGTTGTCGCCCTGCACCAGCAGCGCCTCGCCCGCATCCAGATGGAAGTCCAGCGGGCCGAACACGGCGGCGTCGTCGCGGGCGAAGGTGAGCCCGTGCGCGGCCAGCAGCGGCGGCGGGGAATGCAGCGGATCGGTCATCGGCGGAATGCCGCGCCGGGACGGGCGCGGCGGCAGGCGGTGGGTGCGGGAGCCGCGCATTGTATCGGCATGCGGCCACCCGGCGCGGGCGCCGCCGCGGCGCCGGCGGCGCCGGCCCAATGGGCCGCGCGAAGAACGCTGTTTTGCGCGGCGGCGACGCATCGCCGGCAAGCGGCTTTGCGTACACTCGACGCTTTCCCGCTCCCGTACCCGGACGCATGCACCCGCAGACCAAGCTGCCCAAGGTGGGCACCACCATCTTCACCGTGATGTCGCAACTGGCCGCCGAGCACGGCGCGGTCAACCTGGGCCAGGGCTTTCCCGACTTCGCCGCGCCAGCGCGGTTGATCGACACCCTTGCCCAGGCGATGCGCGACGGCCACAACCAGTATCCGCCGATGACCGGGGTGCCGGTGCTGCGCCAGGCGATCGCCGGCAAGGCGCTGCGCTGCTATGGCGCGCAGGTCGATCCCGACACCGAGGTCACCGTGACCAGCGGTGCCACCGAGGCACTGTTCAACGCCATCCACGCGGTGGTGCGGCCGGGCGAGGAAGTGATCGTGCTGGATCCGGCCTACGACAGCTACGAGCCGGCGATCGACCTGGCCGGCGCGCGCGCGGTGCACGTGCCGCTGGACCCGCAAAGCTTCGCGGTGGACTGGGAGCGGGTGCGCGCGGCGATCACCCCGCGCACGCGGCTGCTGATCCTCAACAGCCCGCACAACCCGTCCGGCGCGATGCTCGGCGCCGACGACCTGCAGGCGGTGGCCGACCTGCTGCGCGGCAGCGATATCTTCCTGATCTCCGACGAGGTCTACGAGCACATCGTGTTCGACGGCCGCCGCCACGAATCGGTGCTGCGCTGGCCGGAACTGCGCGAGCGCGCCTTCGTCGTCTCCAGCTTCGGCAAGACCTACCACTGCACCGGCTGGAAGATCGGCTACGCGATCGCGCCGCCGGCGCTGAGCGCCGAATTCCGTAAGGTCCACCAGTACAACACCTTCACCAGCTTCGGCCCGGCCCAGTACGCCTTCGCCGCGATGATCCGCGACGAACCCGAGCACGACGAGCAACTGGGCGCGTTCTACCAGGCCAAGCGCGACCGCTTCCGCGAACAGCTGCTGACCACCCGGCTCAAGCCATTGCCGGTGCCGGGCGGCTACTTCCAGCTGGTCGACTATTCGGCCATCAGCGACCTGCCCGACACCGAGTTCGTGAAGTGGCTGACCATCGAGAAGGGGGTGGCGGCGATCCCGCTGTCGCCGTTCTACCAGACCCCGCCGCCGGGCCAGCGCCTGGCCCGGCTGTGCTTCGCCAAGAACGAAGCGACGCTGGATGCGGCGATCGAGCGGTTGCGCGCGCTGTAGGCGCGCGAAGCCGTTGGGAACGGGGAAACGGGAATGGGGAATGGTGAAAAGCGGCTGTTGCGCTTAGCCTGTGCCGATTCCCTATTCTCCTTTCCCGATTCCCGGCAATGAACGATCTCCGCATCTCCCTGATCCAAGGCGACACCCGCTGGCACGATCCGGCCGGCAATCGCGCGCACTACGCCGAGCTGCTGGCGCCGCTGGCCGGGGCGACCGATCTGGTGATCCTGCCGGAAACCTTCACCAGCGGTTTCTCCAACGAGGCGCTGGACCAGGCCGAGGGCATGGACGGGCCGACCGTGGCCTGGATCCGCGAGCAGGCGGCGCGGCTGGGGGCGGCGGTGACCGGCAGCGTGCAGTTGCGCGTGCCCGGCGAGGACGGCGCCGCAAAGGTGTTCAACCGCCTGCTGTGGGCCACGCCCGACGGCGCACTGCAGCACTACGACAAGCGCCACCTGTTCCGCTACGCCAACGAGCACCAGCGCTATGCCGCCGGGCGCGAGCGGCTGTGCGTGGACTGGAAGGGCTGGCGGATCAATCCGCAGGTCTGCTACGACCTGCGTTTCCCGGTGTTCTGCCGCAACCGCTACGACGTCGAGCGCCCCGGCCAGCTCGACTTCGACCTGCAGATCTTCGTCGCCAACTGGCCGTCGGCGCGCGCCTACCCGTGGCGCACCCTGCTGCGCGCGCGCGCGATCGAGAACCTGTGCTTCGTGGCCGCGGTCAACCGGGTGGGCGAGGACGGCAACGGCCTGCACTATGCCGGCGACAGCGCGGTGATCGACTTCCTCGGCCAGCCGCAGCTGGAGATCCGCGAGCGCGAGCAGGTGGCCACCACCACCATCTCGGCGGCGGCGCTGGCCGCGCACCGCGCGCGCTTCCCGGCGATGCTCGACGCCGACGCCTTCAGCCTCGGGGCGCCCAACGCCGATCGCTGAACGGCGCCATGCCGTGCCGCGATCGCTGACGCCGTCTTGCATGGCGCGCTGCTAGGCTCGGCGCGTTTCCCATCCACGGAGCGTCGCCATGTACAACAAACTGTTGACCACCGCCGCGCTGCTCGCCGGCATCGCCTTCATGCCGCAGGCGCATGCCGCCGGCAACATCGATTGCCAGCTGCGCTTCAATCTGTCCGGCTGGTCGGTGTTCTACAAGACCGCCACCGGCACCGGCACCATCACCTGCGACAACGGCTCCAAGATCCCGGTCAAGATCAGCGCCAAGGGCGGCGGCCTGAGCGTGGGCAAGTCGAAGATCGTCGACGGCCGCGGCCGGTTCACCGGCGCCTACACGCTCAACGACCTGTTCGGCACCTACGCGACCGCCGAGGCGCATGCCGGCGCGGCCAAGTCTTCCGACGCGCAGGTCATGACCAAGGGCGATATCTCGCTGGCCCTGGCCGGCACCGGCAAGGGCTGGGACCTGGGCGTGGCGGTCGGCGGTTTCACCATCGAGCGGCGCTGAGCCGCGCGGCGCCGTCTGCGATCGCAGCGGCGCCAGGGCGCTTCGGCTTCCCGCAGGAGGCCGCAGCGCCGGCAGGTCCGCTCACTGCTGAGCGAACACCCAGGCCAGCTGGCCGCGCACCGGTTCCTTGGCGGCCAGCGCCTGCGCGTACAGCGTACGCGCGGCCCAGCAGACGTCGGCGTCGCTGGCCTGCGCCATCTGCGGCAGCACCTTCAACAGGCGCTGCTGCTGATCGGCGGGCAGGGCGCCGATCAGGCTGGTCATCGCCGCCTGCACATCGGCCGGCGCCACGGTCTGCGGCGGCGTGTTGCTCAACTGCGCATCGGTCGCCTTGAGCGAAATCTCGAACCATTGATCGATCTGCGCCGGCGGCAGCGTCTCCAGCCCCTGCAGCATCGCCGCGCTCATCGCCTGCGCGTCGTTCGGGTTGCCGCCGCGGGCCAGCAGCGCGCACTTGGGCACGTCCACTTTTTCGCTGACCGCGGCAAGGATTTCCAGGCGCTGTTCCAGCGTGGCATGGTCCAGCCGGGTGATGCCCTTCTGCGCCAGCTCGAAGCCGGCGCGCTGTGCCTGCGCCTTGTCGCCCTGCTTGAGCAGCGCGACATAGCGCGGATCGTTGACCAGCTTGCGCAGCATGCGGTCGAACGGCTCGTGCAGCGGCGAGCTCTTGGGGTAGGGGTTCTGCGCGGCGGCGACTTCTTCCTGCACCTTCTTGCACGCGCCCAGGCTCAGCACGGCGGCGATCAACAGGGGCAGCAGTATCTTCCGTGACATGGAATCTCCGATCGGTAGAGGCGCCGCCGCGGAAGTGGGCAGCTCAGGACGCCCAGGATATCGGCTTCGCCGCTTTTGCGCATCGGCGCCTCGGGCGTGCGGCCATGCGCGGATGCCGCAGCGGGCCTTGGCGCCATGCGCGTCATGTCCCGGCTGTGCGGACCAAGACCTATCGCATCGAACGCTTGTTCGTAGCCAGCCGCTTGCCGTGGCAAGATCGCGACCGACATCGGGCGGATGCGCATGCCGCAGGCAGGAGAGGCGATCGATGAGCAGGATCGGGCTGGCCGTTGTGTTCATGGCGCTGCTGTCGGCGCGCGACGCGTCTGCAGCCGGGCAGGGCATGCAAGCCTGCGAGGTCGACAGGCCCAGGCTGCTGGCCCTGGATCAGCAGCAGTTCGATCAGGACGTGCGCGATGGCGGCGGCGGTTGGCGCGCCATTGCGGCGCGTCCCGGCTGCGAAACGGCCGCTGCCGATCTGATCCGCGACTACAGGAAGGCGCATCCCGACGACGCCAGTCTTCTCTATTGGCATGAGGGACAGCTGCGCGCGTTCGCCGGCGACTATCCCGCCGCGATGGCGCTGATGCAGGCGTCCAAGAAGCCTGCATCGCAGGATCCTGCCGGATGGAATCCGTATGTCGATGCGACGATGGCGTTCCTCGCCCACGACCAGAAGGGCCTGGCAGCGGCGAAGAAGGCGCTGGACGCGGTGCCGCCGTCGCCGGACCTGCCGCCGTTGAAGGATGGAGTCATCGAGCTGCCGATGCAGGATGGGCAGGTGATCAAGATGCGCTGGCCGCCGAATGCGGACGTCGTCGAAGGGCTGGCGCGGTGCATGGAGAAATCCTACGCCGTGGCCTACAGCCAGGAATGCCGGGCAGGCTCGCCTTAGGGCGTGGCATCCACCAGCAGGTCGCGCCGCGCTTGCGCGTGCATGGGGCAAAAGCCAGCAAGGGAACCCACGTGTCCGTGCCAGAGCGCTGATGCGGCAGCGCGCATGCGCAACAGCGGCCCTGCGGATTGGGCTTTTCGGGCGCCAGCCGACACCGCGCGGCTAGACGACCCGAGCGCCCGTCGGGCGCTGCGACCCAGTGCCGGCCGGCGCCCCGGCAGACCCGGCGACTGACTCGGCAACCGACGGCACGCCCTGGCCGGCGGCACCGCGGCGCGCGTCTGCGACGGCATCGCCTGCTCGATCTCCCGCTGGCCGCCTTGGCGGGCGGGATCCGGCAGCGCCTGCCGCATCTGCGCCCAGCAAAAAGGGCGCCGCATGCGCAGGCGCCCTTGGTCTTGGCTGCTGGGCCGGCAGCGGGTGCCGGCCGCGTGGTACTCAGCCGCCGCCGCGCGGACCGCGGTTGCCGCCACCGGGGCGACCGCCGCCGCCCGGACGCCCGCCGCCGGGGCGGTTGCCGCCGGGACGACCACCGGGGCCGCCCGGACCGCGCTTCTGCCCGTCGGCGCGCGGGCCGGCCGGACGCGCAGAGCGCGGTGCCGCGCCGTACGGGCTGAAGCCGGGGTTGGCATGGTCGGACGGGAAGCTGGGCGCATTGCCCGGGTGCCCGTACGGGTGCGCCTTGCGCTGGCCCTGTCCCTGGCCGCCGCGGCCCTGGCCTGCGCCCTGGCCGGCACCGGCGCCGGCGGGGCGCGGCTTGCCATAGGGACGACCCTGGCCTTGCCCCTGGCCCGGACCACGGGCAGCGGCGGGACCGGCATTGCGGTGGCCGGTCGGACCGGTGCTGACGCCGTCGGGCACGTACCAGGTGCGGAACGCGGCGGGGTTGCCGTCCGGCAGCGGCTTGGGCCCCTTCGGGGTGCGCTGCTTGAACGGCTTCTGCGCCTGCTGGGCGGCCATCTCGCCGCTGACGGTCAGCCCGCCGTGCGGCTTCTTGCCGCCGCGGCCGCGGCCGCGGTCCTCGCGGAAGTTGTCGAAGCGGCGCAGCTCGCGGCCTTCGTCGGCGACGTTGTGGCCGTTGACGTAGGCATTGCCGCCGCGGCCGACCTGCACGGTGGCCTTGGCCGCCTTGCGCTGGCCGATCACCGGCTGCAGGGTCAGCGCCGACGGGGTGCCTTCTTCCAGCTTCAGTTCGGCGCGCAGCGCCTCGACCTTGTCCTGCGCCAGCTCCAGCGACTGCCCGCGCAGCAGCTCGCGCGGCAGGCCCACCTTGCCGTAGCGGGTGCGCTTGAGGCGGCTGACCTGGCAACCCTGCGATTCCCACAGCCGGCGCACTTCGCGGTTGCGGCCTTCCTTGACCACGACGCGGAACCAGTCGTGCGAATCGGTGCCGCCGATGCGTTCGATCTCGTCGAACTTGGCGCCGCCGTCTTCCAGCAGCACGCCGCGCGAGAGGCGCTCGACCATGCTGTCGGGCACCTTGTCCTCGCCTTCCGGGGCGCGCACGCGCACCACGTACTCGCGCTCGATCTCGTAGGACGGATGCATCATCGCGTTGGCCATCTCGCCATCGGTGGTCAGCAGCAGCAGGCCGGTGGTGTTGATGTCCAGGCGGCCGATGGCGATCCAGCGCGCGCCCTTCAATGCCGGCAGCGCCTCGAAGATGGTCGGGCGGCCTTCGGGGTCTTCGCGCGTGGTCACTTCGCCTTCGGGCTTGTTGTAGATCAGCACGCGCGCCGGCTCGGTCAGCGCGCTGGCGACGAAGCTGCGGCCGTCCAGCTCGATCCTGTCGCCGCTCTTGACCGACATGCCGGTCTGCGCGACCTCGCCGTTGACCTTGACCAGGCCGTCGGCGATGCGCTGCTCCAGCGCGCGGCGCGACCCCAGGCCGGCCTGCGCCAGGACCTTGTGCAGGCGTTCTTCCAGTTTCGGCTGCTCGCCGGCGGCATCGCGCTTGAGCGAGAGCTTGTTCAACGACAGCTTGCGGGAGGTGTCACTCATTTACTTGGCTCCGGCCGGCGCGGGGTGCGTCGGCCTGTGGTTCGGAATCGGCATCGTCAACAGCCACGGTCGTCGTCGCGACGGCGTTGTCTTCGGCTTCGTTCGCATCCGCCGCGCGCTCGCCCGGCGCGGCTTCGGGTTCGCCCGTCGGGGCGGTGTCTGCAGACGAGGCAGTCGCCGTGGCGGCGTCTGCATCGGTCTCGCGTTCGGTATCGGTATCGCTGTGCGCTGCGGCGGTGTCGTCCGCAGCGTGCGGATCGGCTGCGCTGTCGGCTTCGGCCTTTGCTGCGTCTGGCTCGGGCGCAGTATCCGGATCGGGTGTGGTGCCGTTGTCTTCGTCGCTCGCCTCGGCGGGCGGCGCGTCGGCCGCGTCGGCATCCGCTGCCGACGTGGCTGCGTCGGCATCGGTGTCGGCATCGGCCGCTCCGGCCTGGGCCATGTCGCCGACCGGCAGGGTGTCGCGGTCCAGCTGCAGTTGCGGTTCCAGTTCGCCGATGTCCTTCAGTTCCGACAGCGGCGGCAGTTCGTCCAGGCGCTTGAGCCCGAAGTAGTCGAGGAAGCCCTTGGTGGTGCCGAACAGCGCCGGCTTGCCGGGCACGTCGCGGTGGCCGACCACGCGGATCCACTCGCGCTCTTCCAGCGCCTGGATGATGTTGCTACTGACCGCCACGCCGCGCACCTGCTCGATCTCGCCGCGGGTGATCGGCTGGCGGTAGGCGATCAGCGCCAGGGTCTCCAGCGTGGCGCGGGTGTAGCGGGTCTTGCGCTCGGTCCACAGCCGCGCCACCCACGGGTGCACCTCGCTGTTGACCTGGTAGCGGAAGCCGGAGGCCACTTCCACCAGTTCCACGCCGCGCCCGGCGCAGGCCTCGCGCAATTGCTCCAGCGCCCGCTCGATGCTGCCCGGCGGCGCCGGCTCGTCCTCGGGGAACAGGCCGTGCAGCTGGGCCAGCGGCAGCGGTTGGTTGGCGGCGAGCAGGGCGGCCTCGACGATGCGGTTGATCAGCGCTTGATCCATGCGTAAGGGGGTCTTCGAAAACTCAGGTAGGGTCGTTGGCGGCGTCGGTATCGTCGAACTCGCTGTTGAACTGCAGCGGTTCGTTGGTGTTGCCCAGCGCCAGCGACTTGACGTAGATCGGCGCCAGCGGCAGCCGTTCGCCGTTGCGAACGACCTGATCCATCGGCTCCTGGACGATGTCCAGCAACTGCTCCTTGGCCAGTTCCAGCAAGGCCAGGAAGGTGACCAGCACGCCCAGCTTGCCTTCCTCGGCGCTGAACAGCGATTCGAAACGGTAGAACCGGCCGTCGTCCAGGCGGCTCAGCACATCGCCCATCCGCTGCCGCACGCTCAGCGCCTCGCGCTTGATCGCGTGGCCGCTGAACAGCTCGGCGCGCTTGAGCACGTCGTACAGCGCCAGCAGCATTTCCTTCAGCTCCACCGGCGGCGGCAGCTTCACCGCGGCGCGGTCGGGCACATGCGCCTGCACCGGCGTGGTGTCGCGGTCCTGCCGCGGCAGCGCGTCGATGTCCTCGGCGGCCTGCTTGAAACGTTCGTACTCCTGCAAGCGGCGGACCAGTTCGGCGCGCGGATCGGCTTCCTCGCCTTCCTGCGCCGGCGGCCGCGGCAGCAGCATCCGCGACTTGATCTCGGCCAGGATCGCGGCCATCACCAGGTATTCGGCCGCCAGTTCGAAGCGCAGCTCCTGCATCACGTTGATGTAGTCCACGTACTGCCGGGTGATCTCGGCGACGGGGATGTCCAGGATGTCCAGGTTCTGCCGGCGGATCAGGTACAGCAGCAGGTCCAGCGGGCCTTCGAACGCATCCAGGATGACTTCCAGCGCATCCGGCGGGATGTACAGGTCCTGCGGGATCTGCAGGACTGGCTGCCCATGCACCACCGCCAGCGGCATTTCCTGCTGCTGTGGCGCGGTCTGCTGGATTGGCGGGTTCGCGTCGAGCGCGAGTTCGGAGGTCATCAGTTGGACGTCAGGTACATCAGGTGTTGCGGTAGCGAAGGGCCGGGCAGGGGCGATCCGGCTCGGGCCTTGCCAGCAGTACTGCAGTTCACGTCGCGTCATCCCCGCAACGCGATCCACACTTCAACAGGACACAAGGCGTACGCCGCACGAGTCGCGGCGACGGAACAGCTTGAGGAGGACGTCTGCGCGGGCGGTGTCAGGCAGCGAATCGGTCGTCGGAAGGGGCTGGGGGAGCCAATCACCGACGGGCCGCTGCATCCGGCCGCGTGCAATGGAGCCAAGGGTAATGCGCCAGCCGGGTCGGTGTCCAGCGCCGTGGCGCTAGAATTGTGCGGGGTTCATACGCGAAACGAAAGGCGGGTGGCGGATGTGGTACGTGATCGAGGGATACGACGGCGCCGATGCGCTGCCGCGGCGGGCGGCGGCACGGCCGGCGCACCTGGCCCGGTTGGAAGCTCTGCAGGAGGCCGGCCGCCTGCTGCTGGCCGGTCCGTGCCCGGCGATCGACGCCGAGGATCCGGGTCCGGCCGGGTTCAGCGGCAGCCTGGTGGTGGCGGCGTTCGACTCGCTGGCGCAGGCCCGGGCCTGGGCCGAGGCCGATCCGTACGTGGCTGCGGGCGTCTACACGCGGGTCGAGGTGCGGCCGTTCCGGAAGACCTTGCCGTGAGCGGGCCTGCCGTGGGCGAGATGGCTGCGAGCCGGGTCGCGCGCATCCGCGCCGCGTTGCAGGCGGCGTTCGCGCCGCAGTCGCTGGAAGTGGAGGACGACAGCCACCGCCATGCCGGCCACGCCGGGGCGCGCGACGGGCGCGGTCATTTCAATGTGCGCATCGTCAGTGCCGCCTTCGCCGGCATGGCGCCGCTGGCCCGGCACCGCGCGGTCTACGCCGCGCTCGGCACGATGATGGAGAGCGACATCCACGCGCTGTCGATCCGCGCCGAGGCGCCGCGCGAGGCCGCCTGATCCGTCGCGCAGGGCGCTCGCGGCGGACCGTCCGCAGTGCCGCGCGCATGCCGCGGCAGCCGAAAAAAGCGGGATCCAGGCCGTTATTATGCTGCGGCGCGTCATGATTTTGGCGATTTTGCGATGGGTCAAGTATTTGAATTGAAACGCTTTTATTGAAAAAATAACAAAAGGCTTCTGCCTCGTCCTGAAAACGATTACAGTCCGCGCCAGTTTCTCAATGTCTCGGCCGCGGAGGGCGGCACGATGGCGAAGAGCGCGGTCACCATCAAAGATGTCGCACGCGAGGCCCGGGTATCGGTGGCCACGGTGTCGCGTGCGCTCAACGGCCACGAGAACGTCGCCGAGCCGGTACGCAAGCTGGTGCTGGAAGTGGCCGAGCGGCTGCGCTACAGCCCGCATGCGGCCGCGCGCAGCCTCAGCAGCCGCCGCACCCAGACCCTGGGCGTGGTGCTGCCGGACCTGTACGGCGAGTTCTTCTCCGAGTTGATCCGCGGCATCGACGGCGCGGCGCGCGCGCGCCGCCAGCATCTGCTGGTGTCCAGCTACCACGGCGATCCGGAAGAGCAGGGCCGCGCGCTGCGCGCGATGCGCGGGCGCGTGGACGGCCTGCTGGTGCTGTCGCCGTACGCCGAGCGCCCCGGCTTTCTCACCGACAACCTGCCGCAGGCGCTGCCGACGGTGCTGATCAACACCTATCTGCCCGGCGCCGAGTATCCGGTACTGAGCATCGACGACCATGCCGGCGCGATGGCGATGACCGAGCACCTGCTGGCGATGGGTCATCGCCGCATCGCCTTCGTCGGCGGCCCGGACCTGAACTTCGATGCGCGCGAACGCCTGCGTGGGTTCCGCGACGCGATCGCCGCGCATCCGGGCCAGGCGCAGGGCCAGGAGTTTCCCGGACAGTTCGACGAAGCCTCGGGCCATCGTGCCGGGCAGGCGATGCTGCAGTCGGGCACGCTGCCCGATGCGGTGTTCGCCGCCAACGACATGACCGCGCTCGGCTGCCTGTACGCCTTCGCCCAGGCCGGCGTGCGCGTGCCCGACGACATCGCGCTGGCCGGCTTCGACGACATCCCGCTGGCGCGCTTCGTTCACCCGTCTCTCACCACCATGCAGGTGAGTATCGCCGGCCTCGGCGAGCAGGCGATGCGGCGCCTGTTGCAGTTGATCGATCAACCGGGAAGCGACGAGGGGCTGCGGCAGACGCTGACGCCGCTGCTCGTCGTGCGCGATTCCAGTCGCAACGTCACGAAGAAATAGGAGGAGCAACGTCGCCGACGCCGCTGTCGCCATGCTGTTTTCAACGCTTCACTTGCTGCACTTTTTTCCTTGTTTACGCAGTCGCTACAACAACTAAGAACCAACCTGGAGGGTTTTCATGCATCAACGTAATCAGACCGCGGCTAGGCCTGCGCGCAAGCTTCTCACCTGTGCGCTGGCCAGCTGCCTGCTGCTGAGCGCCGCACCGGCGTTCGCGCAGAGCACCGCCGCCACGATCCGTGGGCAGGTCGCGCTGGAGTCGGCGCCGTCGGCGCAAGCGCAGGTCACCGCGACCAACCTGGCGACCGGTCTGTCGCGCACCGTGCAGGTCAACAACGGCAGCTATGCGGTCGGCGGCCTGCCGCCGGGTTCGTACCGCATCGACCTGACCGCCAATGGCCAGACCACCTCGCAGAACGTCACCGTGCAGGTCGGCCAGACCGCGACGCTGAACCTCGGCGGCGCCGCACCGGCCGCCAGCGCCGGCGCCGAAGGCGCCACCACGCTCGACGCGGTGCAGGTCACCGCGCCGCCGGTGCTGGTGGAGACCCGCACCTCCGAGAACGCCACCTACATCTCCAACGTGCAGATCGAGAAGCTGCCGCAGGCCACGCGCAACTTCCTCGAACTGGCCGACAGCGTGCCGAGCGTGCAGTTCCAGCGCGACGCCAAGGGCAACACCACGGTGCGCTCCGGCGCGACCTCGGCCAACGGCACCAACGTCTACATCGACGGCATCAGCCAGAAGAACTACGTGCTGACCGGCGGCGTCAGCGGCCAGGACTCCAGCCGCGGCAATCCGTTCCCGCAGTCGGCGATCGGCGAGTACAAGGTCATCACCTCCAACTACAAGGCCGAGTTCGACCAGGTCAGCAGCGCGGCGATCGTCGCCTCGACCAAGTCCGGCGGCAACGATTTCCACGGCAGCTTCTTCTGGGACACCACCAACGACGACTGGCGCGCCGAGAGTCCGCTGGAACGCGAAGCCGGCAAGCGCGACGATTTCTCCGAAACCCAGTACGGGGCGACGTTCAGCGGCCCGATCCTGAAGGATCGCGCGCATTTCTTCATCGCCTACGAGGCCAAGGAATACACCACGCCCAATACGGTGATCCCGGGCGGCATCTATGCCGACCGCGTCGATCAGCTGCCGAGCGAACTGCAGCCGCTGGTCACCACCTACAGCACCCCGTTCAAGGAAGACCTGTATTTCGGCAAGATCGACTGGACCATCGGCGACAACAGCCTGTTCGAGCTGAGCGGCAAGTACCGCAAGGAAGACGAGCTGTCGGACATCGGCGAGACCACCACCTACCAGCACGGCAGCAGCAACGGCCAGGAAGAGAAGCGCGCCAACCTTCGCTGGCAGTACACCGGCGCCGCGTTCCTCAACGACTTGAACCTGAGCTACGAGAGCGCGTACTGGACCCAGAATCCGCTGACCAACGGCAACGGCTACGTGCTGTCGTACGTGCCGCAGGCCGGCAACGAGACCACCATCCTCACCGCCGGCGCCGGCAGCAGCTATCAGAACAAGGGGCAGGAAGGCTGGACCCTGCAGGACGACCTGACCTTGAACAGCATGGACTGGCACGGCAGCCACACGGTCAAGATGGGCTTCAAGTACAAGGACATCGAGCTGGATTCGACCCAGATCAATCCGGCCAATCCGCAGTATTACTACAACATCCTGACCGATACCGACACGCCGTACAGGGTGCGCTGGGGCGATACCAGCGGCGGTTCGGTGGTGTCCAAGAACAAGCAGTACGGCATCTATCTGCAGGACGACTGGGAAGTCAACGAGCACCTGACGCTCAACCTGGGCGTGCGCTACGACTACGAGAAGACCCCCTCGTTCCTCGACTTCGTGACCCCGGCCGACGTCGCCAGCGCGCTGCAGAACTGGAGCAACCTGGACAACGCCAACTACGACATCTCCAACTACATCAGCAACGGCCACAACCGCAAGGCGTTCAAGGACGCCTGGCAGCCGCGGCTGGGCTTCTCCTACGACCTGTTCGGCGACCAGGCGCACGTGATCTACGGCGGCGCCGGCCGTGCCTACGACCGCAACATCTTCGACTACCTGGCGCTGGAGCAGCTCAACAACAGCTTCAAGTCGTACAGCTACTACTTCAACAGCGTCAACAACAATGGCGTGGCGACCCCGTGCCTGGGCGACCCGTGCGTGCCCTGGAACGAGAGCTACGCCACCCAGGCCGGCCTGGACGGGCTGGCGTCGAGCAACACCGGCGGCGGCGGTCGCGAGATCTACCTGATCGACAACAACATCAAGGTGCCGTATTCCGACCAGTTCAGCCTCGGCATGCGCAACATGGTGCATCTGTGGGGCAACGACTGGTACACGGACGTGACCCTGAGCCGGATCGTGAGCAAGGACGGCTTCGTGTTCCTGCGCGGCAACCGCCGGGCCGACGGCTCGTTCTTCCTGCCGGGGACCACCTCCGGCGTGCCGACCGATTCGCCGAGCGGCTACAGCGCGATCGTGCTGGGCACCAACGGCCTGGAAACGCGCAACAACCAGCTGGCGCTGAAGCTGGACAAGCCGTACGACAAGGAGTCGGGCTGGGGCCTGACCGTGGCCTACACCTTCTCCGACGCTAAGGAAAACCGCCAGTACGGCGAGCACTACGCGCTGGACCAGGCGTCGATGGCCGGCTACGGCTGGCGCGAGGCCGGCGGCATCCCGAAGAATCGCCTGGTGGTGACCGGCATCTACGAGTTGCCGTACGCCATCACCCTGTCGGGCAAGCTGTCGCTGGCCAGCCAGACGCCGCGTTACGGCACCAACTGCCTGGCCGGCAACGACCAGTGCTATATCATCCAGTACAAGCCGGATGCCACGCTGGGCTACAAGGAATTCAGCCTGGCGGCGAACAAGGAATGGGATACCGGCGCGGGCATCAAGTTCAACGTTCGCGCCGACGTCATCAACCTGTTCAACTGGACCAACTACGCCGACTACAACACCGACACCGGGACCTACGACGACCTCAACACGTCGTACGGCACCGCGAACGGCGTGTTGGCGTCGCCGATGCGCACGTTCAAGCTGTCGTTCGGCCTGAACTGGTGATGCAGCGGCCGCGGCTCCCGACACCGTTCGGGGGCCGCGGCGGTTGCAGGGACATGTTGCAAGTGTGGATGCAAGCGATTGCCGGGGCGCGCACGAGGTCGAAACAGCGCGTTGTCGCAGGAACGGTGCCGCCGCAGCGCGAACCCGCGTTCGGCGATCCGAGTGCGACCTTGCCGCGCGTGGTGGGTAGTGCCGGTGGGAACGTTGGAAAAGCATGGGCCGCGCAACGTCGTCGCTGCCCGTGTCGCTGCTGATGATGCGTCACTTGTTGGATTTTTCTTTCTTGCATTCGGCCAATTCGCTCTTCCCTGCAACCAGAACATGAACAACCCCGGGAGGGTTTCATGAAAATTTCCATCCAATCGACGTGCCGGCCGCAACGCAGCGCACTTGCCTGCGCCCTGGCCGGCTGTTTGCTGCTTGCCGCCGCGCCGGCGCTCGCGCAGAGCACCGCGGCCACCATTCGCGGCCAGGTGACGGCCGATTCGGCCGCTGCCGGCAGCGCGAAAGTGACCGCGACCAACCTGGCGACCGGCTTCAGCCGCAGCGTCCAGACCACGGCGTCCGGCAGCTATTCGGTCGCGGGCTTGCCGCCGGGCACCTACCGGGTCGACGTGCAGGCGGGCGACAGCACCAGCAGCCAGACCATCACCGTGCAGGTCGGCCAGGCGGCGACGCTGAATCTCGCTGCCGGTGGCGCCGGCACTGCCGCTGGCGGCGGCGCCACCACCCTGGACACGGTGCAGGTCACCGCACCGCTGGCGGTGGAAACCAAGACCTCCGAGGTGGCCACCTACGTCACCACGCGCCAGATCGAGGCCTTGCCGCAGAGCTCGCGCAACTTCCTGGCCTTCGCCGATACCGTGCCCGGCATGGTGTTCGAGACCAGCCCCAGCGACGGCTCGACCAAGCTGCAGTCCGGCGCGCAGAGCGCGAACAACATCAATGTGTTCATCGATGGCGTCGGCCAGAAGAACTACGTGTTGGCCGGCGGCATCACCGGTCAGGACTCCAGCCGCGGCAATCCGTTCCCGCAGCTGGCGATCGGCGAATACAAGGTCATCACCTCCAACTACAAGGCCGAGTACGACCAGCTCAGCAGCGCGGCCGTGTCGGCGGTGACCAAGTCCGGCGGCAACGATTTCCATGGCAGCTTCTTCTGGGACTACAGCAATTCCGATTGGCGTGCGGCCCGCGAGAGCGAGAAGGCGCAAGGCAGCAAGGACCGTTCCAAGGACGAGCAGTACGGCTTCTCGTTCGGCGGCCCGATCGTCAAGGACGTGGCGCATTTCTTCGTGACCTACGAAGGCAAGGACTACTCCGCGCCGCAGGACGTGTATCCGGGCCAGGGCTACACCGTGTCCGAACTGCCCGCGTCGGTGCAGTCGGCGGTGCGCAACAGCACCGTGCCGTTCCACGAGGACCTGTACTTCGGCAAGATCGACTGGTCGATCGACGACAACAACCTGCTCGAATTGACCGCCAAGCGCCGCGAGGAAACCGGCCTGGGCAACGTCGGCGCGCAGAACACCGAGTCCTATGCCACCGAAAACCAGGTGGACGAAACCCGGGTGGACCTGCGCTGGCAGCTGACCATGGGCGACTGGCTCAACGATGCGCACCTGACCTACGAGAAGTCGTTCTGGTCGCTGGAACCGAAGAACTTCGGCGACGGCTATGTGCTGACCGACGGCGCGGGCAACACCGGCAACGTGATCCTGGCCACCGGCGCCGGCTCGGGCGGCTACCAGCACAAGGGACAGACGGGCCACTCCTTCCAGGATGACCTGACCTTCTCCGGCTGGGAGGGCCACACCCTCAAGATGGGCGTGAAGTACAAGCAGGTCGAACTGACCACGCTCGAGCAGCAGCCGTACAACCCGCAGTACTACTACGACATCAACGACAGCACCTCGGTGCCGTACTACATCAGCTTCGCCTCCGGCCTCACCGGCACCAGCCAGGGCACGCTGACGTCCAAGAACAAGCAGTTCGGCCTCTATTTCCAGGACGACTGGGAGGTCAACGACCGGCTGACCCTGAACCTGGGCCTGCGCTGGGACTACGAAAAGACGCCGAGCTACCTGAACTATGTGACCGATCCGGATGTGGTGGCGGCCATCTACAGCCAGGATCCGAACGCGCCGACTGGCCAGACCTATGCGCAGACGCTGGCGCTGGGCGGGATCGACATCTCCAACTACATCAGCGACGGCAGCAACCGGCATGCGTTCAAGGATGCCTGGCAGCCGCGCCTGGGCTTCTCCTACGACCTGAGCGGCGACCAGAAGCACGTGCTGTTCGGCGGCGCCGGGCGCTCCTACGACCGCAATCTGTTCGACTACCTGGCGCTGGAGCAGACCAAGGCTACCTACGGCAGCTACGGCTATTCGGTCAACACCGCCGCGCATCCGTGCACGGTCGGCGTCAACAATTGCCTGGAGTGGGACGATTCGCTGCTGCAGCAGTCCACGCTCGACGGGCTGGTGGCGAACAACTCGGCGGCCGGCCGCGAGGTCGACCTGCTGGCCAACAACCTGAAGGTGCCATATTCGGACCAGTTCAGCCTCGGCATCCGCGACACGTTCCAGATGCTGGGCTACGGCTGGAACAGTTCGGTGACCCTGCAGCGCATCGTGTCCAAGGACGGCCTGGTGTTCCTGCTGGGCAACCGGCGTCCGGACGGCAGCTTCTTCGAGGCAGGCACCATCTCCGGCTCGCCGTGGGACTATGGCGTGCCGGGCTACGGGTCGCTGATCCTGGGCATGAACGGTCTGGAGACGCGCAACAACTCGCTGCTGCTGAGCCTGGAGAAGCCGTACACGTCCGAGTCGCCGTGGAGCGTGAACTTCGCCTACACCTACAGCAACGCCAAGGAGAACCGGCAGTTCGGCGAGCACTATGCGCTGGACTACCCGACGCTCTCCGGCTACGGCTGGTTCACCTCCGGCGGCGTGGCGCGGCACCGCCTGGTGATCAGCGGCGTCGCCGACGGTCCCTGGGACACCACGTTCTCCGGCAAGCTGACGCTGTCCACGCCGGAGTACTACTACACCACCTATTGCCCGTCGGACGGGCAGTGCCGCATCCGCCAGTTCCATCCCGACACCACGCTGGGCATCAAGCAGCTGGACCTGGCGGCGCAGAAGGTGTGGGACACCGGGTCCAACGTCAAGCTGAAGATGCGCCTGGATGTGCTGAACGTCTTCAACTGGAAGAACTACGACTCGTACAGCGTCGATTGGGACAGCGGGACCTATACCGGCTACGACCAGTACGCGACCCGTACCGCGAAGCTGTCGCTGGGCCTGGATTGGTAAAGGCTTTGCCGCGGCCACCCCGGAACGTTTAGGGTGGTCGCGGCGAGGCGGGAAGTAGGATAATTTCGCACATGCATGTAAACGATTTCACAGGGGTGTCGAAGGCATGAAACTGGGCAGCGTCGCACGCTCACCATTGGTCCTGCTGCTGGCGGCGGCAGCGCTGCTGGCATCCTGCAAGAAAACCGAGGAGCCCTCCGTAGCGGACAAGAAGCCGGTAAAAGTGATCCTGATCGAAGCGGAACTTCCCCCCAAGCTGGTCAAACCCGAGTTGCCGCCGCTGTTCGACGACATCGAACGGCGCACCTTCCAGTTCTTCTGGGACACCACCAACGAGCAGAACGGCCTGGCGGTCGACCGCTACCCGTCGCGCCCGTTCGCCAGCATCGCCTCGATCGGGTTTGCGCTCACCGTCTATCCGATCGGTTACGAGAACGGCTGGATCAGCCGCGAGCAGGCGGTGCAACGCACCCTGACCACGCTGCGCTTCCTGCGCGACGTGCCGGTCGGTCCGCAGCGCACCGGCCGCGCCGGCTACAAGGGCTTCTACTACCACTTCCTGGACATGCAGAAAGGCCTGCGCTACGACCAGTGGGTGGAGCTGTCGAGCGTGGACACCGCGCTGCTGATGATGGGCGTGCTGTTCGCGCAGTCCTACTACGAAGGCGACAGCGCCGACGAGAAGGAGATCCGCCAGATCGCCGACACGCTGTACCGCCGCGTGGACTGGAAGTGGATGCAGCAGCGCACGCCGCTGATCACGATGGGCTGGTACCCCGAGCGCGGCTTCATCCAGCACGACTGGATGGGCTACAACGAAGGCATGATGGTCTACCTGCTGGCGCTCGGCTCGCCGACCCATCCGGTGGAGCCCGATGCGTGGCTGGAGTGGACCCGCACCTACAACAAGGACTGGGGCGTGTACTACGGCCAGGAATACCTGGCGTTCGGGCCGTTGTTCGCGCACCAGTACAACCACGTCTGGATCGACTTCCGCGACATCCAGGACCAGTACATGCGCGAGCACGGCATCGACTACTTCCTCAACAGCCGCCGCGCCACGCTCGCGCAGCGCGAGTACGCCATCGACAATCCGATGAAGTGGAAGGAGTACGGCGAGAACGTGTGGGGCCTGACCGCCAGCGACGGCCCGCAGAACACCACACAGGACTACCGCGGCGAACAGCGCCAGTTCTTCCACTACCGCACCCGCGGCGCCGGATTGTTCGAAGCCTTCGACGACGGCACCATCGCGCCGACCGCGGCGGTGTCCTCGATCGTGTTCGCGCCGGAAGTGGTGATCCCGGCGACCCAGGAGATGCACAAGCGATTCGGCGACTACATCTATTCCAGCTACGGCTTCCTGGATTCGTTCAATCCCAGCTTCAACTACGATATCCCGCTCAAGACCGGGCGCATGCTGCCCAACCGCGGCTGGGTCGCCGGCGACTACATCGGCATCGACCAGGGCGCGATCGTCACCATGATCGCCAACTACCGCAACGAGTTTGTCTGGAACGTGATGAAGAAGAACAAGTACCTGCGGACCGGCCTGGAGCGCGCCGGCTTCAGCGGTGGCTGGCTGACCCCGGAGGGCGAGACCCAGCCGTTGCCGAAGAAGGACGAGCAGGCGGCCACGGCCCGGGCGCTGGGCATCGCCGAGTCGCGCGCCGCGTCCGCCGAAGCGCAGCCCAATCCTGCGCAGCGCCAGCCGCAGAATCCGCAATGAGCGCCGTGCGGACGATGCGCCGGTACGTGACGCTGGGCATGCTGGTGCTGGCCGTGTGCGGTTGCGCGCGCGCGCCGCAGGGCGAGGTGGTGCGGTTCTGGGCGATGGGCCGCGAGGCCGAGGTGGTGGCCGAGCTGATCCCCGAGTTCGAGAAGGAGAATCCCGGCATCCACGTGGACATCCAGAACATCCCGTGGACCGCCGCGCACGAAAAGCTGCTGACCGCGTTCGCCGCCGACGGGTTACCGGACGTGTGCCAGCTCGGCAACACCTGGATCCCCGAATTCGCCGCGCTGGACACGCTGCAGCCGCTGCAGCCCTACGTGGACAAGTCCAAGATTGTCGATCCGAAGGACTACTTCGCCGGCATCTGGGACACCAGCGTCATCGACGGCCAGCTGTACGGGGTGCCGTGGTACGTGGATACGCGCCTGCTGTTCTACCGCAAGGACATGCTGAAAGAGGCCGGCGTGGACAAGCTGCCGCAGACCTGGGCCGAGTGGGAGCAGGCCATGGCGGCGGTGAAGAAGCACGTGGGGCCGAAGCGCTACGCGATCCTGATGCCGATCAACGAATTCGAGCAACAGCTGTCGCTGGGCCTGCAGCTGGACGATCCGCTGCTGCGCGACCACAACAACTACGGCAACTTCCGCAGCCCCGGTTTCCGCAAGGCGCTGGGCTTCTACGCCAACATGTTCGAACAGGGCTGGGCGCCGAAGATGTCCGAGACCCAGATCTCCAACGTGTGGGACGAATTCTTCAACGGCTTCTACGCGTTCTACATCTCCGGGCCGTGGAATATCCGCGAGTTCCGCAAGCTGGAGCCGGCGGCGCTGAAAGGGCAGTGGGGCACCATGCCGCTGCCGGGCCCGAGCGGCCCGGGCGCCGGCATCGCCGGCGGCACCAGCCTGGTGATCTTCCGCAAGTCGCAGCAGAAGGACGCGGCGTGGAAGCTGATCGAGTTCCTGTCGCGGCCGCAGACCCAGGCGCGGTTCCATGCGCTGATCGGCGACATGCCGCCGCGGCGCAGCACCTGGGAATACCCGTCGCTGGCCAACGATCCGCTGGCGCACGCGTTCCGCGACCAGCTGGAGCGGGTCAAGCCGGCGCCGAAGGTGCTGGAGTGGGAGCGCATCGTGCAGGAAATGCGGCTGGTCACCGAGCGCGTGGTGCGCGGCGGCGAAAGCCAGGAGAAGGCGGTGCAGGACCTGGACAAGCGCGTGGACGAAATCCTGGAGAAGCGGCGCTGGATCTACCAGCAGCAGCATCCGCAGGCAGCGGCCGCAGCGGCTGCGGGAGCGGCGCCATGAAGCGCGGTTCCCTGGCCGGCTGGCTGTTCGCCGGGCCGGCGCTGATCGTGATCGGCGTGTTCTTCGGCCTGCCGGTGCTGTCGGCGCTGGCGCTGAGCGTCACCGACTTCGACCTGTACGCGCTGGCCGACAGCAACCACCTGCGCTTCGTCGGCTTCGGCAACTACATCGAGTTGCTGCAGACGCAGATGTTCTGGAAGTCGCTGTGGAACACCACCTACTTCGTCATCGTCGGCGTGCCGTTGTCGATCGGTGCCTCGCTGGGCGCGGCGTTGCTGCTCAATGCGCCGGTGGCGCGGTTCAAGCCGCTGTTCCGCACCGCGCTGTTCGCGCCGGTGGTGACCACGCTGGTGGCGGTGGCGGTGATCTGGCGCTACCTGTTCCACACCAGCTACGGCCTGGTCAACTACGGACTGAGCCATCTGGGCATCGGCCCGATCGACTGGCTCGGCGACCCGCACTGGGCGATGCCGACGATCATGCTGTTCGCGGTGTGGAAGAACTTCGGCTACAACATGGTGATCTTCCTCGCCGGCCTGCAGGGCATCCCGCAGGACCTGTACGAAGCCGCGCGCATCGACGGCGCGTCGAAGTGGCGGCAGTTCCTGCACATCACCCTGCCGATGCTGGGTCCGGTGCTGCTGGTGGTCGGGGTGATCACCGTGTCCGGCTATTTCCAGCTGTTCGCCGAACCCTACGTGATGACCCGCGGCGACCCGCTGCAAAGCACGGTCAGCGTGCTGTACTTCATGTTCGAGGAAGGCTTCAAGTGGTGGAACCTCGGCCGCGCGTCGGCGGTGGCGTTCCTGCTGTTCCTGATCATCCTGGGAGTGACCTCCGTGATGCTGCGCTTCGGCCGCAAGAAGGACCTGGTATGAGCCGCGAAATCGGCGCGTCGCGCTGGAACACGCTGCTGGTCAACGGCGGGCTGCTGGTGCTGGCGCTGGTCAGCCTGGCGCCGCTGCTGTGGATGGTGTCGGTGTCGTTCATGCCGGCGGGGCAGGCGAGCCGCTTCCCGCCGCCGATGCTGCCGACCGGCCCGACCCTGGCCAACTACGGCGAGCTGTTCTCGCGGACCGGCATGGCGCGCAACTTCGCCAACAGCCTGCTGGTGTCGTGCGCCATCACCTTCGGCTCGCTGCTGATCAACACCATGGCCGGCTACGCCTTCGCCAAGCTGCGCTTCGTCGGCAAGGAGCGGATCTTCCAGATCCTGCTGGCGGCGCTGGTGATTCCGGCGCAGGTGGCGATGCTGCCGCTGTTCCTGCTGATGAAGCAGTTGCACCTGGTCAACAACTTCGGCGGAGTGGTGGTGCCGGCGCTGGCGACGGTGTTCGGCATCTTCCTGGTGCGCCAGTACGCGCGCTCGATCCCGGACGAGTTGCTGGAGGCCGCGCGCATCGACGGCGCCGGCGAGCTGCGCATCTTCTTCCAGATCGTGCTGCCGATGCTCAAGCCGGTGCTGGTGACGCTGACCATCTTCACCTTCATGGCCGCGTGGAACGACTTCATGTGGCCGTTGATCGTGCTGACCGACCAGGAGCACTACACCTTGCCGGTGGCGCTGGCGGCGCTGTCGCGCGAACACATCATGGACGTGGAGATGATGATGGCCGGCGCGGTGGTGACGGTGATCCCGGTGCTGGCGCTGTTCCTGGCGCTGCAGCGCTACTACATCCAAGGCTTGTTGCTGGGTAGCGTGAAGGGGTGAGGGAACGCGCTTGCGAGCCACTGGCTCGCGCGTTCCCGAACGCCCGGCCATGGATGGCCGGGCCGGACGTTCTGGAGTGCGAGTGTTACGCCATGGATGGCAGCGGTTCTGCCGATCATGGAGCGCCACTGGCGCGCGTTGCGCCGAACGCCTGGCCGCGATGGTCAGGCCGGGTTGTCCGAAGCCGGTATGCTTCGCCAGGGACGGCATGGCGTATGCACTGGTGCGGGGCGTGCGACTCGCAGGTCATGGTGGACGCGCACCTGTAGGAGGGGCTTCAGCCCCGACGCCTTACCGGTCATGCGTCGGGGCTGAAGCCCCTCCTGCCAAAAAGCCAACGACACAACGGGGACGAGGTTCATGACGGGAGCGGCGATGACGAGCAGACGGTGGACGATGGCCATCCTGGGCCTGGCGGCGGCGCAGGCCTTTGCCGCGGTGCCGACCGCGCCGGTAGCGCTGGACAGCTTCAACAATCTCGACAACTGGCAGATCGTCGTCTCCAACCAGGTCACCGCCTCGACCCGGCTGGTGCAGGCCGCCAGCGGCGGCCGCGCCAAGGCGATCTGCCTGGACTACGACTTCAACGGCGTTTCCGGCTACGCCGGGATCCGCCGCGCGATCCCGATCGATTATCCGGACAACTACCAGCTCGCATTCCAGCTGCGCGGCGATTCGCCGAGCAACGACCTGCAGTTCAAGCTGGTCGACGCCAGCGGCGACAACGTGTGGTGGGTCAACCGGCCGCGCTACGACTTCCCCAAGCAGTGGAGCACGGTCAGCTTCAAGAAGCGGCAGATCGACAAGGCCTGGGGACCGAGTCCGGACAAGGAACTCAAGCACAGCGCGCAGGTCGAGTTCACCATCTACAACCAGGTCGGCGGCAAGGGCACGGTGTGCTTCGACCAGCTGACGCTGACGCCGCTGCCGCCGCAGGACACCTCGCCGCTGACGGTGAAGGTCAGCGCCGACACCGCGCCGGCGCTGGAGCAGCGCATCGCCGACGGCAAGCCCGACACGGTGTGGTACAGCGGCAACGCCAAGACCCAGACGATCATGCTCGACCTGGGCAAGGTGCGCGAGTTCGGCGGCGCCAAGGTGCAATGGGCGCCGGGCGTGTATGCCTCGCGCTACAAGCTGCAGGGCTCGGCCGACGGCCGCAGCTGGCGCGAGCTGCGCACCGTCACCGCCGGCAACGGCGGCACCGACTGGTTGCCGATGCCCGAAACCGAGGCGCGCTACGTGCGCATCGACCTGGAGGACGGCCCCAGCTTCCGCTACGGCATCGCCGACATCGCGCTGCAGCCGCTGGCCTTCGCCGCGACCCCGAACGACTTCGTCAAGTCGGTAGCGGCCGATTCCACCCGCGGCTGGTTCCCGCGCGGCTTCAGCGGCGAGCAGCCGTACTGGACCATCGTCGGCCTGGACGGCGGCCGCGAGCAGGGCCTGGTCGGCGAGGACGGCGCGATCGAAGTGGGCAAGGGCGGCTTCAGCATCGAGCCGTTCCTGCTGCTGGACGGCAAGCGCCTGAGCTGGGCCGACGTGAAGACCGCGCAGAGCCTGCAGGACGACTACCTGCCGATCCCCAGCGTGGACTGGAGCCACGACAACGCCGGCCTGCGCATCACCGCCTTCGTGCAGGGCACGCCGGAGCAGGCGCAGCTGGTGGCGCGCTACCGGCTCAGCAACCCGAGCAAGAAGCCGCACGACTACACCCTGGCGCTGGCGGTGCGGCCGTTCCAGGTGAACCCGCCCAGCCAGTTCCTCAACACCGTCGGCGGGGTCAGCCCGATCCATCTGCTGGCGTTCGACGGCGGCCAGGTGCAGGTCAACGGCGAGCCGCGCGTGTTCGCGGTGCAGAAGCCCGACGCGGCCTACGCCACGGCGTTCGACGCCGGCATCGACATCGAGCGCCTGGCCGCCGACAGCGCCGCGCTGCCGCAGCAGGCGTCCGACGCCGACGGCCTGGCCTCGGGCGCGCTGCTGTACCGCGGGCGCCTGGCCCCGGGCGAAGTGCGCGAAGTGGCCTTGCTGATCCCGCAGACCGGCGCGCAGGCGCTGCCGTCCGGGTTCGATGCGGCGCGTGCGCAACAGCTGGTGGCCGAGCAGTGGCGCGAGAAACTGGACCGGGTGCAGCTGAGCGTCCCGGCCGAGGGCAAGGCGCTGGCCGACACCTTGCGCACCGCGCTGGCGCACATGCTGATCTCGCGGATCGGGCCACGCCTGCAGCCGGGCACACGCTCGTATTCGCGCAGCTGGATCCGCGACGGCGCGATGATTTCCGAAGGCCTGCTGCGCCTGGGCCGCGCCGACGTGGCGCGCGAGTACCTGGAGTGGTACGCGCCGTACCAGTTCGCCAACGGCATGGTGCCGTGCTGCGTGGACGACCGCGGCAGCGATCCGGTGCCGGAGAACGACAGCCATGGCGAACTGATCTTCGGCGTCGCCGACTACTACCGCTACAGCGGCGACCGCGCGTTCCTGGAAAAGATGTGGCCGCACGTGCTGGCCGCGTACGAGTACATGGAACAGCTGCGGCTCAGCGAGCGCACCGAGGAGAACCGGGCGCGCAATCCGGCGTTCTACGGGATGATGCCGGTGTCGATCAGCCACGAAGGCTATTCGGCCAAGCCGATGCATTCGTACTGGGACAACTTCTGGGCGCTGCGCGGCTACAAGGACACGGTGGAGATCGCCGCCGAGCTCGGCCGCGTCGACGATGCGGCACGCTTCGCCGCCGCGCGCGACGAATTCCGCCAGGACCTGTACGCCTCGCTGCAGACCGCCACGCAGCAGCACCACATCGATTTCCTGCCCGGTTCGGCCGAGCTGGGCGATTTCGATCCGACCTCCACGACCATCGCGCTGGCGCCGGGCGGGGAGCAGGGCCGGCTGCCGCCGCAGCTGCTGGGCAACACCTTCGAGCGCTATTGGGGCGAGTTCGCCAGCCGCCGCGACGGCAAGCGCGAGTGGAAGGATTACACCCCGTACGAATGGCGCAACGTCGCCGCGTTCGTGCGCCTGGGCTGGCGCGAGCGGGCCTGGGACGCGACCCAGTTCTTCTTCAAGGACCGCGCGCCGCAGCCGTGGAACCAGTGGGCCGAAGTGGTCTCGCGCACGCCGCGCAAGCCGTTCTTCGTCGGCGACCTGCCGCATGCCTGGGTGGCGTCGGACTTCGTGCGCTCGACGCTGGACATGTTCGCCTACGCGCGCGACATCGACGACAGCCTGGTGCTGGCGGCCGGCGTGCCGGCGGCCTGGTTCGACGGCAAGGGCATCGCGATCCAGGACCTGCGCACCCCGCAGGGCGAATTGAGCTACCAGCTGCGCCGGCAGAAGAACCGCCTGACCCTGGGCATCGGCGGCGGCCTGCGCGTGCCCAGCGGCGGCCTGGTGCTGCCGTGGCCGTATCCGGGCGAGCCCGGGCGCACCCTGGTCAATGGCGAGCCGGCGCAGTGGGAAAATGGCGAGCTGCGGATCCGTTCTTTGCCGGCGGATGTGCAGATCGAGGTGCGGTGAGGCCGGGATTCGGGAGTCGGGATTCGGGAGTCGTAACAGCAAAAGCAAAAGCAAAAAAAGCGCCGGCATGCCGGCGCTTTTTTTGTTCGTTTCCCGATCGCGGGGAGCCGGGCTTTAGCGAATCCCTAATCCCGAATCCCGCGGACAATGGCCGCCGCCTTCGCCGCGCTCTCGCGCACCTTGTCCCACTCGCCGTTGGCCAGCCAGTCCTTCGGCACCATCCACGAGCCGCCGATGCAGACCACGTTCGGCTGCGCCAGGTACTCGGCCGCGGTGCTTTCGCCGATGCCGCCGGTGGGGCACAGCTTCAGGTCCGCCAGCGGACCGGCCAGGCCCTTGAGCATCGCCAGGCCGCCGACCGCGGTGGCCGGGAACAGCTTGCAGACGCGGAAGCCGCGCGCCATCAGCGCCAGCAGTTCGGTCGGGGTGGCCGCGCCCGGTACCACCGGCAGCGGCGCCCGCGCCAGCGCGTCGGCCAGCGCCGGCGGCGTGCCCGGGGTGACGATGAAATCGGCGCCGGCGTCGATCGCCTGCTGCAGCTGGGTTTCGGTGAGCACCGTGCCGGCGCCGATCTTGATGTCCGGCAGTTCGCGCTTGAGCATCGCCAGCGCGTCCATCGCCACCGGCGTGCGCAGGGTCAGCTCGATCGCGGGCAGGCCGCCTTCGAGCAGCGCGGCGGAGACGCGGCGCGCCTCGTCCAGGCTGTGCACGGTCACCACCGGCAGGATGCCGGCGGCGCGCAGGAGCTGTTCGGCGGTGTTCTGGTGTTCGGCAATCGTCATGGCAATCTCGTAGTCGCGAAGATGGCGGGAGTGCATCGGCCGCAGGCGGCCGACGCGGGGATGGCGTGGCGCCGGTGGCGCCGGTCGGGCCGCAAGGCTTACGCGTCCTTCGCCTCGTGCGGCGCGTCGGCGGCCTCGCTGCTGCGGCCCAGGTCGTACTCGGCGTCGTAGTTCCAGTCGTCGCCGTCGGCGGCCGGCGGGCCGCAGGAGATCGACATCGCGCCCTGGTCGGCGGGACCGACCACGCGGCGGTTGATCGCGAACAGGTTGCGGCCGAGGTCGTGCGCAGCCGGCGCGGTGTTCGGCGCCAGCGCACGCGCCGCCCATTCGGCGGCATCCACCAGCACTTCCAGGGTGCCGGCTTCGCCGTCCAGGCGCACGATGTCGCCTTCGCGCACGCGCGCGATCGGGCCGCCGCGCGCCGCTTCCGGCGTCACGTGGATCGCCGCCGGGAACTTGCCCGAGGCGCCGGACAGGCGCCCGTCGGTGACCAGCGCCACGCGCCGGCCCTGGTTCTGCAGCAGGCCCAGCAGCGGCGCCAGCGAATGCAGTTCCGGCATGCCGTTCGCGCGCGGGCCCTGGTAGCGCAGCACCACCACGAAGTCGTGCGGCAGCACGCCGGCGGCGTGCAGCTTGTTCAAGGCCTGCGGCGCATCGATGACCACCGCCGGCGCCTCGATGGTGCGGAATTCCGGCTTCACCGCCGACAGCTTGATCAGCGAGCGGCCGAGATTGCCGCGCAGCAGGCGCAATCCGCCCTGCGCTTCGAACGGATTGGAGGCCGGGCGCACCACGCTTTCGTCGGCGCTCTTGGCCGGGCTCGGCACGTAGGCCAGCGCGCCGTTCTGCACGCACGGCTCGTCGCCGTAGGCGCGCATGCCGCCGGGCACGATGGTGGCCAGGTCGTCGTGCATCAGCCCCGCGTCCATCAGCTCGCGGAACACGAACCCCACGCCGCCGGCCGCGGCGAAATGGTTCACGTCGGCCTCGCCGTTGGGATACACGCGGGTCAGCAGCGGCACGATCTGCGACAGTTCGTCCAGGTCGTCCCAGGTCAGCACGATGCCGGCCGCGCGCGCCACCGCCAGCCAGTGGATGGTGTGGTTGGTGGAGCCGCCGGTGGACATCAGCGCGACCGCGGCGTTGACGATCGCGCGTTCGTCGATCAGCCGGCCGAGCGGGCGGAAATCGCTACCCAGCGCGGTGATGCGCAGCGCGCGCTCGGTGGCCTGCTGGGTCAGCGCGTCGCGCAGCGGCGTGCCCGGATTGACGAACGAGGCGCCGGGCAACTGCACGCCCATCGCTTCCAGCAACACCTGGTTGGAATTGGCGGTGCCGTAGAAGGTGCAGGTGCCGGGCGCGTGGTAGGACGCCGATTCGGCGGCCAGCAGTTCCTCGCGGGTGGCCTGGCCGGCGGCGTAGCGCTCGCGCACCTCGGCCTTCTGCTTGTTGGGAATGCCCGGGGTCATCGGCCCGGCCGGCACGAACACCGCCGGCAGGTGGCCGAACGCCAGCGCACCGATCAGCAGGCCGGGCACGATCTTGTCGCACACGCCCAGGTAGAGGGTGGTGTCGAACATGTCGTGGCTGAGGCCGATCGCGGTGGCCTGCGCGATCACGTCGCGCGAGAACAGCGACAGCTCCATGCCGGGACGGCCCTGGGTCACGCCGTCGCACATCGCCGGCACGCCGCCGGCGACCTGCGCGGTGGCGCCCAGCGCACGCGCGGTGCTGCGGATGATCTCCGGGTAGTGCTCGAACGGCTGGTGCGCCGACAGCATGTCGTTGTAGGCGGTGACGATGCCCAGGTTCGGGGTGATCCCGCCTTCCAGCCGGCTCTTGTCGGTCGGGCCGCAGGCGGCGAAGCCGTGCGCCAGGTTGCCGCAGCTCAGGCGGCTGCGGAACGGGCCGTCGCGCAATGCGGCATCGATGCCGGCCAGGTAGGCGCGCCGCGACGGTACGCTGCGTGCGCGGATGCGTTCGGTGATCGCGTGGATTTTCGGATGCAGGCTCATTGGCAGAAGTGGCTATGAAGTGTGGGGGAGTGACCGCATGACGGAACGGGGAACTCGAACAAACCGGGAAGGCGGCAGCGCGCGGCTGTTCCGAATCCCCAATCCCGACTCCCCAATCCCGGCCTCACTCACACCAATGCACGCGCAAGCGCGCACCAGGCGTGTCGAAGGCGACGCGGATCGGGAATTCGTGCGGATCGCTGCCGGCCAGCGCGCGCTCGAGCACGTCGAGCTTCTGCTTGCCGCGCAGCAGCAGCATGCGCTGGCCGATCGGCGCCAATCCGGCCGGGGTCAGGGTGATGCGCAGCGGCCAGGTGTTCGCGCCGGGGCAACCGGTGGCGTCCAGCGCGGCGTAGGGCAGGGGATTGGCCAGCGCCTTGTTCAGGTCGGTGGCGCCGGGGAACAGCGACGCGGTGTGGCCGTCGCCGCCCATGCCGAGCACCGCCATGCACGCGGCCGGCGCATGCTGCGCGTGCAGGTTGGCGGCGTGCACGCAATCCTGCAGCGGCTTGCCGACCCGCACCAGCGGCTCGAAGCGCGCGCCTTCGGCACGTTCCAGGAAACTCTGCCGGACCAGGTAGGCATTGCTGTCGCTGTCCTGCGGCGACAGCCAGCGCTCGTCGACCAGGCCTACTTCCAGCTTGGTCCAGTCCAGCGGCAACTCGGCCAGCGCCTGGTACACCGGCGCCGGGGTGGTGCCGCCGGACAGCAGCAGCCGCGCGTTGCCGCGCAGCTCGATGTCCGCGCGCAGCGCGTCGCCGATCTCTGCCGCCGCCGCGTCGATCCATTCGTCGGGATCGTCGTAGCGGATCAGGGTGATGCGATCGGACAACGTGGGGCTCATGTAACGACTCCTGGGGATTGCCGCTCGGCATCGACCGCGTAGGCGGCGGCGCCGAGCAGGCCGGGACGGGGGTGGATCACCGCCAGCGACGGTACCCGCGCCATGATCGACGAAAAGCGGCCCTTGTGCTCGAAGCGCTGGCGGAAGCCGGAGTGCTGCAGCGCGTCGAGCATCTTCGGCACCAGGCCGCCGGTCAGGAACACGCCGTCCCAGGCGCCCTGTACCAGCACCAGGTCGCCGGCGATGGCGCCGAACACCGCGCAGAACACGTCGATGGTGCGCATCGCGCGGTAGTCGCCCTGCGCGGCGCGGGCGGTGATGTCCTCCGGCTGCAGCGGACCGGGATTGTCGCCGGCGATCTCGCTGAGCGCGCGATGGATGTTGACCAGGCCGGGGCCGCAGATCAGGCGTTCGTTGGAGACGCGGCCGAACTGCTGCGACAGCAGCTCCAGGATGCGGATCTCCTCGGGCGTGCCCGGCGGGAAACTGACGTGGCCGCCCTCGGTCTCCAGCGGGATGCAACGGCCGCCGCGGGTCAGCAGGCCGCCGACGCCCAGGCCGGTGCCGGGGCCGATCACCGCGTAGTTGCGTGGCGTGGCGACCGGCGCCGGCTGCCACGCCGCGCCGCCGACCTGGACCACGTCCTGCGGCTGCAGCAGGCTGATCGCCATCGCCTGCGCGGCGAAGTCGTTGATCAGGTGCAGCTCGTCGAAGCCGAGCATGGCGCAGGTGCGCGAGCGCGAGATCACCCACGGGTGGTTGGTGATCCGCGCCTCGTCGCCGTCCACCCGCCCGGCCACGGCGAACACGCCGCTGCGCGCGTCCACGCCGGTCTGCTGCAGGTAGTGGCGCGCCGCGTCGCCCAGCGACGGGAACTCCACCACCGCATAGGTCTGGGTGCTGTCGTCGAGCAACGGCGTGGACGCGTCGAGGTCGGCGAGCGCGAAGCGCGCGTTGGTGCCGCCGATGTCGGCGACCAGCACCGGCCGCAGCGGCGCGCTCATGACGCGTCCCGCTGCACGGCGCTGGCGTCGTCGGCGGAGACGTAGCGTTCGGCCTCCTGCGGCCCCCAGCTGCCGGCCGGGTAGGGCAGCAGCGGCAATTGCGCCTGCGCCCAGGCGTCGCTGACGCTGTCGATCCAGGCCCAGGCCGCGCGCACTTCGTCGTCGCGCACGAACAGCGCGTGGTTGCCGTTGAGCGCGTCCAGCATCAGCCGCTCGTAGGCGATGCGGCGATGCAGGCCGGTCGGCACCGACAGTTCCAGTTCCAGCGGCTGCAGTTCCAGCGCACCCCATTCCGGACCGGCCAGGCTGCTCATCAGGCCCAGTTCGATGTTCTCCTGCGGCTGCAGCTGGAAGGTCAGCCGGTTCGGCGCCACGTGCTTCGCGTCGGGGCGCTCGAACAGCCAGTGGGTGACCGGCTTGAGCGTGACCACGATGCGCGTGGTGCGTTCGGCCAGGCGCTTGCCGGTGCACAGCCGGAACGGCACCCCGGCCCAGCGCCAGTTGTCGATGTAGGCGGTGACGCCGACGAAGGTCTCCACGTCGCTGCCTTCCGGCGGCTGATAGGCCTGCGCCTGCTGGCCGTTGATGGTGCCGGCGGTGTAGCGCCCGCGCACGCTGTCGCGCGCGGCGTGCGCGGCCTGCAGCGGACGCAGCGCACGCAGCACCTTGACCTTCTCGTCGCGGATGCGGTCCGCCTCCAGCGAGGCCGGCGGCTCCATCGCCACCAGGCACAGCAGCTGCAGGATATGGCTCTGGACCATGTCGCGCAGCGCGCCGGAACGCGCGTAGTAGGCGTCGCGGCCGTCCACGCCCTCGCTCTCGGCGACCAGGATCTCCACCGACTCGATGTAGTTGCGGTTCCACACCGCCTCCAGCAGCGTGTTGCCGAAGCGCAGCGCGATCAGGTTCTGCACCGCCGCCTTGCCCAGGTAGTGGTCCAGGCGGAACACGCGGTCCTCGTCGATCAGCGCGCCGATCGCCTGCAGGATCTCGCGCGCGCTGGCCGAGTCGTGGCCGATCGGCTTCTCCAGCATCAGCCGGTTCGGCGCGGCCAGCGCCCCGCCCAGGGCCAGGCCCTGGCAGGTGCTGATGTACAGCCCCGGCGGGATCGCCAGGTAGCTGACGCACTTGCGCGAGGCCAGCTCGCGCACCGCGTCGGCCACCGACTCGGCATTGCGCAGGTCCACCGAGCGGTAGTCGGTGCGATCCAGCAGCGACTGGATCACCGCCTCGCTGACCTGCGGCATCGCCGCCTGCAGCCGCGGCTTGAGGATCTCGTGGAACTTGGCGGTGTCGTGCGGCGACAGCGCCAGCGCGCGGATGCGGAAGTCTTCCGGCAGGAAGCCGTCGTCGAGCATGCGCAGCAGCGACGGGAACAGGTAGCGCTGGGCCAGATCGCCGGTGGCGCCAAACAGCAGGAACGTATCGTGCATCGACCGGTTTTCGGTTTCGGGTGACATTTCGTCGATCACCTGGGGGCTAGTAGTGACGTGGCGTTGGTAAGCAAGCGGCGGAAGCGGCCTGTATCCGTCCTGCAGCTCGCGCGGGGGGCATAGCGATGACGACCGCCAGGCGGGACCGCACGATCCGGGAGATGAATACGACTGCCAGACCTCTGAGCATACCTGTCTAATGCCTCAAGCATCAGAGCCGGCGCTCGGCGCGCCCGGACAGCGGCGGCTGGCGGTTCGCATCGCAAGCCCTCCCAGGCGTCGATGTTGCCCCGTGAAAACGGTTACATGGCAGAATACCGCATTGCGATCCCATTGTTGCCTGTGTCGCTGGCACGATGCGAACCGCATTCGTATGCACTGCCTTCGGGAGGGACCGGCGGCAGCCCGTCCCTTCTGCCGGAAACCGGATACCGCACCATGGCGAAAGTACAACTGGACAACATCCGCAAGGTCTACGACAACGGCCAGGTCGCCGTGCACGGGGCCAGCTTCGAAGTGGCCGACGGCGAACTGATGGTGCTGGTCGGGCCCTCGGGCTGCGGCAAATCCACCCTGCTGCGCATGATCGCGGGGCTGGAGGAGATCAGCGGCGGCGAGCTGCGCATCGGCGAGCGCGTGGTCAACGACGTGGCGCCGAAGGATCGCGACATCGCGATGGTGTTCCAGAGCTACGCGCTGTACCCGCACATGACCGTGGCCGAGAACCTGGCGTTCGGGCTGAAGCTGCGCGGCGAGACCAAGGATGTCATCGCGCGCCGCGTCGCCGCCGCCGCCGACACCCTGGGCCTGACCCCGATGCTGGACAAGCTGCCGCGCGCGATGTCCGGCGGCCAGCGCCAGCGCGTGGCGCTGGGCCGCGCGCTGGTGCGCGAGCCGGCGGTGTTCCTGCTCGACGAGCCGCTGTCGAACCTGGACGCCAAGCTGCGCCACTCGGTGCGCACCGAGATCGCGCAGTTGCACCGCAAGCTCGGCACCACGATGATCTACGTGACCCACGACCAGGTCGAGGCGATGACCCTGGGCCAGCGCATCGTGGTGCTCAAGGACGGGCTGATCCAGCAGATCGACACGCCGATGGCGCTGTACGACCGCCCGGCCAACCTGTTCGTGGCCGGCTTCCTCGGCAGCCCGGCGATGAACGTGCTGCAGGGCCAACTGCTCGAAGAGGGCGGCCTGCAGCAGCTGCAGCTGGCCGACGGCAGCCGCGTCCCGCTGCAAGGCGCGCATGTCGCGCCGCAATGGCTGGGCCGGCCGATCGCGATCGGCGTGCGCCCCGAGCACCTGCAGCCCAGCGAGGACGGGCAGGGTGGGTTCGAGGCCACGGTCGAGGTGATCGAGCCGGTCGGCAACGAGATCTTCGTCAACCTCAGCTACGGCAGCCAGCCGCTGGTGATGCGGGTGGCGCCGCGCGCGCTGCCCGGCCTGGGCGAGCCCCTGCGCGTGGCGGTGCGCGGCGAGGCGCTGCACTTCTTCGATCCGGAGAGCGGCGAGCGCCTGTCGCCGGCCTGAGGCGTCGCGCCGGCCGGCGGCGGCGAGTTCTGTCAGCGCGCCGCCGCGCCGACGCAGCCCGCTGACGAGGAGGGCAGGACAGCGGGCTGCGAGGCTCGCTCAGCGTGCCAGGCCGTCGCGCAGCGGCTGCCAGTGCGCCGGATGCGCGCCGATGGACAGGCCGGTCGGCGCCACCTCCTCCAGCGGCAGCACCGCCAGCGCCAGCGTGCCGGCGACGCTGACCACGCTGCCCAGCGGTTGTCCGTCGCGCAGCACCTGCGCGCCGACCTCGGCCGTGCCGTCCGCCTCTAGCAATTGCAGCGCGCGCTTGGCCTTGCCCAGGAAATGGGTGCGGGCGACGATCTCCTGGCCCGGATAGCAGCCCTTCTTCACGCTGAACGCGTGCAGCCGGTCCAGCGCCAGCTGTTGCGGGGTCCATTGCTCGCGCTGGCCGGGATCGAGCCGGGCCAGGCCCAGGCGCAGATCGGCCTGGCGCCAGGCGGCGGCGAAGCTGGGGTCAGCCACGTCCTGCGTGGCTTGCGTGGCCGGCACCAGCAGCAGCGTGCGCGGCAGTCCGTCGCCGCCCATGTCCAGTTCGATCGCCCCGTCGCCACGCTCGGCCAGCACCGCGCCTTGCGCATGCGCGGGCGCCGCCAGGCGCGCGTATGCGTGCAGATCGTCGTGCGCGGCGATGCGCACCTTGCGCCGGAACACGAAACGGTTCAGCGCCGTGGCCAGGTCCGCCGCGCCGCCGTCCGGCAGCAGCACCAGCAAGGCGTCGTCGGCGCGGCGCAGCAGCGCGAACAGCGCGATCACCCGGCCCTTGGCGCTCAGCCAGGCGTTCCATTGCCAGTGGCCGTTGCGCAGCGCCTGCACGTCGTTGGCGAACTGCGCCTGGGCGAAAGCGACTGCATCCGCGCCGCTCAACGCCACGTATTGCAGGTCTGGGAGCGCGGAAAAACCGGCGGAAGTGAGATTCAGGTTGTCAGGCACGAGGGGGAGGACTAAAATTACGCTGTTGTGAGACCCGCATGATAGGCCAACCAACCCCCACACCCGAGCCCGATCCCGAAACGCAGCGACCCGCCGAGGAGAACACTCCGGAAGCGACGCCTGCGCCGCGGGAAATCGGCGGTCGCGGCGGCCTCGAGCCGACGCGCTACGGCGACTGGGAGAAAAACGGACGCTGCATCGATTTTTGAGCAGCTTTGAGCCAACGCGGCCTTAAGCACGCCGCCCAGCCGAGACAACGAGCCCAGCGAATGGCGACCCGCGAACGTCCTCTTTCCCCCCACCTGCAGGTCTATCGCTGGCAGATCCAGATGGTGACCTCGATCCTGCATCGAGCCACTGGCATCATCCTGTCGGTCGGTGCCCTGATCATTGCGGCCGCGCTGTTGGTGCTGATGCTCGGCCCGGCCTCCTGGAACTGCTTCCGCGGCATGGCCGGCGCCTGGTACGGCCAGCTGTTCCTGTTCGCTTGGAGCTGGGCCTTCGCCTACCACCTGTGCAACGGCCTGCGCCACATCGTGCAGGACTTCGGCCACGGCTTCAGCATCCCCGCCTTCGTGCGCAACAGCTGGCTGTCGGTGATCGGCAGCCTGGTGATCGTCGCGCTGATCTGGGCCTACGTGCTGACCGGAGCCGCCGCATGAGCCGATATCGCACCCCGTTGAAGAACGTGCGCGGCCTGGGTGCCGCCAAGTCCGGCACCGAGCACTTCGTGCTGCAGCGGCTCACCGCCACCGCGCTGGTCGGCCTCACCATCTGGTTCCTGGTGTTCGTGCTGAGCCTGCTCGGCGCCGACTACGTCACTGCCACCGAGGCGGTGGCCAAGCCGTGGAACGCGGTGCTGCTGGTCGGCTTCCTGGTCGCGATGTTCTGGCATGCGCAGATCGGCCTGCAGGTGATCCTCGAAGACTATGTGCACAACTCGCTGCTGGCCCTGGCGCTGCAGACCACGGTGAAGTTCGTCGCCGTGCTCGGTGCGATCGTCGGTGTATTCGCGGTCGCCCGCATCGCGCTGGGCAGCGCCTGATCGGCGCCCGGAACAGGAATTCAAACTAGATGTCCGCTTACAAGATCACCGAACACAAGTACGACATGGTCGTGGTCGGCGCCGGCGGCGCCGGCCTGCGCGCCACCTTCGGCCTGGCCGCCAAGGGCCTGCAGACGGTCTGCCTGACCAAGGTCTTCCCGACCCGTTCGCACACCGTGGCCGCGCAGGGCGGCATCTCCGCCGCGCTCGGCAACATGGGCGAAGACGACTGGCGCTACCACTTCTACGACACCATCAAGGGCTCGGACTGGCTGGGCGACCAGGACGCGATCGAGTACATGTGCCGCGAGGCGATCCCGGCGATCATCGAGCTGGAGCACTACGGCGTGCCGTTCAGCCGCACCGAGGACGGCAAGATCTACCAGCGTCCGTTCGGCGGCATGACCACCAAGTACGGCGAAGGCCCGTCCGCGCAGCGCACCTGCGCCGCCGCCGACCGTACCGGTCACGCCATGCTGCACACGCTGTACCAACAGTCGCTGGCGCACAACGCGCGCTTCATGATCGAATACTTCGCGCTCGACCTGATCTTCGACGAGGAAGGCGTGTGCCGCGGCGTGCTCGCGCTGGACATGGCCGAAGGCTCGCTGCACCTGTTCCGCGCCCATGGCGTGGTGCTGGCCACCGGCGGCTACGGCCGCGCCTACTTCAGCGCCACCTCCGCGCATACCTGCACCGGCGACGGCGGCGGCCTGGTGATGCGCGCCGGCCTGCCGATGCAGGACATGGAGTTCGTGCAGTTCCACCCCACCGGCATCTACGGTGCCGGCTGCCTGATCACCGAGGGCGTGCGCGGCGAAGGCGGCATCCTGCGCAACAGCAACGGCGAGCGCTTCATGGAGCGCTACGCGCCGCACTACAAGGATCTGGCCTCGCGCGACGTGGTGTCGCGTTCGATGACCATCGAGATCCGCGAAGGCCGCGGCGTCGGCGAGCACAAGGACCACATCCTGCTCGACCTGACCCACCTCGGCCCGGAAGTGATCAACGAGAAGCTGCCCGGCATCGCCGAGAGCGCGCACATCTTCGCCGGCGTCGATGTGGCCAAGCAGCCGATCCCGGTGATCCCGACCGTGCACTACAACATGGGCGGCATCCCGACCAACTACCACGGCGAAGTGGTGCGCAAGGACGGCGACAACCCCGATGCGGTGGTGCCCGGCCTGTACGCGATCGGCGAAGCGGCCTGCGTGTCGGTGCACGGCGCCAACCGCCTGGGTTCCAACTCGCTGCTGGACCTGGTGGTGTTCGGGCGTGCGGTGGCCAACCGCTGCGCCGAGACGATCAAGACCGGCGCGCCGCACAAGACCCTGGCCAGCGATTCCTGCGACAAGGCGCTGGGCCTGCTCGACAAGCTGCGCAATTCCAATGGCGGCACGCCGACCTCGGTGATCCGCGACAAGATGCAGCGCACCATGCAGTCCGACGCGGCGGTGTTCCGCACCAGCAAGACGCTCAAGGAAGGCGTTGACAAGATGGCCGAGATCTACGCCACGTTCGAGGACGTGAAGGTCTCCGACCGCTCGCTGGTGTGGAATTCGGACCTGATCGAGACCTACGAGCTGAACAACCTGCTGCTCAACGCGGTGGCGACGATCAACTCGGCCGAGCAACGCAAGGAAAGCCGCGGCGCGCATGCGCACGAGGATTTCCCGGACCGCGACGACGTCAACTGGCAGAAGCACACCCTGGTCACCGTCGACGACAAGGGCCAGTGCAGCTTCGACTACCGCCCGGTGCACATGTACACGCTCAGCAAGGACGTCGACGTGGTGCCGCCGAAACCGCGCGTCTACTGACCAAAGCCGGGATTGGGGATTGGTGATTCGGGATTCGAAGCACATCGTTTCCTGCTCTCAACCTATCCCCAATCCCTAATCCCCAATCCCGGATTTTAAAAGCCATGGCAGAGTTCACCCTCCCCAAGAATTCCAAGATCGGCAAGGGCAAGCACTTTCCCGCCACCGGCGCGAAGAATGCTCGTACCTTCAAGGTCTACCGTTGGAATCCGGACGACGACAGCAACCCGCGCACCGACACCTACGAGGTGGATCTGGACGCGTGCGGCCCGATGGTCCTGGACGCGCTGATCAAGATCAAGAACGAGATCGATCCGACCCTGACCTTCCGCCGTTCCTGCCGCGAGGGTATCTGCGGGTCGTGCGCGATGAACATCGACGGCACCAACACGCTGGCCTGCACCAAGGCGATCGCCGACTGCGACAAGGCCGAAGTGCCGATCTATCCGCTGCCGCACATGAGCGTGATCAAGGATCTGGTGCCGGACCTGACCCACTTCTACGCGCAGTACGCGTCGATCAAGCCGTGGATCCGCACCCAGACCCCGCCGCCGCCGGACCGCGAGCGGCTGCAGTCGCCGGAAGACCGCAAGAAGCTCGACGGCCTGTACGAATGCATCCTGTGCGCGTGCTGCTCGACCAGCTGCCCGAGCTACTGGTGGAACGGCGAGCGCTACCTGGGCCCGGCGATCCTGCTGCAGGCCTACCGCTGGATCATCGACTCGCGCGACGAGGACACCGGTGCGCGCCTGGACGATCTGGAAGATCCGTTCAAGCTGTACCGCTGCCACACCATCATGAACTGCGCGCGGACCTGCCCGAAGGGGCTGAACCCGGCGCTGGCGATCGCCGAGATCAAGAAGCTGATGATGGCGCGCCGCGCCTGATCGGCTAGCGTTCCAACCACGGACGGCGGGCCCGTTCGACTGCGCGGCACCGGCTTTCGGGTTCGGTGCCGCGCGCGTTTTCGACGGTCGCCGGCAAGGCGCCCGCCAGCAGACAAGGGTGCGATGCGATGGACGAAGCCACCGAACTGAAGAAGCTGCGCTGGCGCTGCCGGCGCGGCATGCGCGAACTGGACCAGCTGTTCGGGCGCTACCTGGACCGGCGCTGGGCGCAGGCATCCGAAGCCGAGCGCGGGGTTTTCCTATACCTGCTCGACTGCGAGGACGATAAGTTGTGGCGCTGGTTCATGGGCTACGAGGCTTGTCCCGATGCACGCGCCGCCGATCTCATCGCCACCATCCGCGCCATGCCGGCTTGAGTGGCGTCCCTCGCGCTGGCTGCTGGCGGCGCTGGCGCTGCTGAGCGTGCTGGCGCCGCTGTCGATCCTGGGTTCGGACATGCCGCGCAGTTGCGCCTGGCCGGCGGCGGCGCTGGCCGCGCTGTATGCGGCACTGCTGCTGCGGCGCGAAGCCCGGCGCGCGCCGCGCGCGCTGCTGATCCCGCCGCAGGGCAGCGCCGCGGCAAGCCTCGACGGCCAGCCGCTGGCGGCGCTGCAGGTGGACTGGCGCGGGCCGCTGGCCTTCGTGCGCTGGCGCGACGTGGATGGCCGGGTCGGGCGCCTGGCCTGGTGGCCGGATACGCTGCCGCCGCCGGCACGACGTGAACTGCGTCTGGCCGCTCAGGCCCGTGCCGCTTCGTCTGCGCCGCCGCAGATGGCACCATAGCGCTCCCTGGATGGTGGCTGCGCATGTTCAAACCCTTACCCGTGGCCATCGGCCTGCGCTATCTGCGCGCCAAGCGCCGCAACAATTTCATCTCTTTCATCTCGATGGCCTCGATCCTCGGCATCGCCCTGGGCGTGACCGTGCTGATCACCACGCTGGCGGTGATGAGCGGCTTCCAGAAAGAGATCCGCGACCGCCTGCTGCAGATGGCCGCGCATGCCACGGTCAGCGCGCAAGGCGCGCCGATGGAGGACTGGCAGCATGCGGTGGACGTGGCGACCCGCGATCCGCGCGTGGCCGGCGCCGCGCCGTACGTGGAAGAGGAGGCGCTGCTCACCGGGCAGCGCAACCAGCCGGCGATCGTGCGCGGCATCCTGCCCAGCGAAGAGGCCAAGGTCTCGGTGCTGGCGCAGAAGATGAAGCAGGGCTCGATCGACAGCCTCACCCCCGGCTCCTACAACATCCTGCTCGGCCAGGAACTGGCGCTGTGGCTGGGCGTGGGCGTCGGCGACAAGGTGGTGGTGATGCTCGGCGAACCGCAGGCCAGCCCGATGGGCATGGTGCCACGCTACAAGCGCTTCACCGTCAGCGGCATCTTCGAAGCCGGCTACAACGAGATCGACCGCGGCCTGGCGGTGACCAGCATGCCGGACATGCAGCGCGTGCTGCGCATGGGCGACGGCGTCACCGGCGTGCGCCTGAAGCTGCACAACATGGACCTGGCCTGGGAGGTGGCGCGCGACCTGGCGCTGAACCTGCACGGCCCGTACATGGTCAGCGACTGGACCCGCGAGAACGCCAACCTGTACCAGTCGCTGAAGATGGAAAAGACGGTGATGGGCATCCTGCTGTCGCTGATCATCGCGATGGGTGCGTTCAACCTGGTGTCCTCGCAGGTGATGCTGGTCACCGACAAGCAGGCCGACATCGCCATCCTGCGCACGCTGGGGCTGAGCCCGGGCGGGGTGATGCAGGTGTTCATGGTGCAGGGCACGCTGATCGGCGTGTTCGGCACCATCGCCGGGGTGATCGGCGGCATCCTGCTGACCTTGAACCTGGAGCGGATCCTGGCCGGCATCGAGGCGCTGTTCAACATCAAGCTGCTGCCGGAGGACGTGTACTACATCACCGGCCTGCCCACCGACATGCAGCCGCACGACGTGGTGGTGATCACCATCGTCGCGCTGCTGATGAGCTTCCTGGCCACGCTGTATCCGGCCTGGCGCGCCGCGCGCACGCAACCGGCGGAGGCGCTGCGTTATGAATGAGGGCCGGGAGTCGGGATTGGGGATTGGGGATTCGGATATGCAAAAGCCACAGCGAGCGGAGGCGGCGATCCGCGCCGAGGGCTTGGGCAAGACCTACGCCGAGGGCAAGATGCGCACGCCGGTGTTCGACGGGCTGGACCTGGCGGTGGCGCCGGGCGAGACCGTGGCCATCGTCGGCGCGTCCGGCGCCGGCAAGAGCACGCTGCTGCACCTGCTCGGCGGCCTGGACGTCCCCACTGCCGGCGAGGTGTATGTGGCCGGGCAGCGCATGTCGGCGCTGTCGGACGCGGCGCGCGGCCAGCTGCGCAACCGCTCGCTCGGCTTCGTCTACCAGTTCCATCACCTGCTGCCGGAATTCACCGCGCTGGAGAACGTGATGATGCCGGTGCTGCTGGGCGGCGCCGCGGTCAAGGACGCCGACGCGCGCGCACGTGCGCTGCTGGAATCGGTGGGCCTGGGTCACCGCCTGGAGCACAAGCCCGGCGAGCTGTCCGGCGGCGAGCGCCAGCGTGCGGCGGTGGCGCGCGCGCTGGTCAACCGCCCGGCCTGCGTGCTCGGCGACGAACCGACCGGCAACCTCGACGACAAGACCGCGGCCAACGTGTTCGCGCTGATGCTCGACCTCAACCGCGCGCACGGCACCAGCCTGGCCCTGGTCACCCACGACCGCAGCCTGGCGCGCAAGCTCGACCGCGTGCTGGAACTGCACCAGGGCAAGCTGCGCGAACTGGCGCCTGCCGACGTGTAGCGGCAGGCATGCCGGCGTGGAAGGCGCGCCGGCATGGCCGCGGCCCGTCGCTCACGACCCATGCATCCCGGGAGCATGGCGGTTTCGGCGATCTGTCGCGGCTGAAGCCGCTCCTACAGTGCACCCGGCGAGTCGCCCGCGAGCTTCCTGTAGGAGCGGCTTCAGCCGCGACAAACGAAGCCATCCTGCTATCCGGCTTCGGAAACAGTCGGGACTGAAGTCCCTCCCACAGTGCACCCAGCCGGTCGCCCGCAAGCCACTGTAGGAGCGGCTTCAGCCGCGACGAGCGAAGTCGGCGTCTGTCCGGTCGCGGAACCGATGGGCTGATGGGCCGAGGCATGTGGAGTCGCTCCCGCAACAGGGGCGACCAACCGCATGAAGACCGCTCAAGCGTCCATCAATTCGGCAATCCCGCACCGCCGCTCTCACAGCGGCGGCGGCTATCCCGCCGATGCTGCGACCGTCAGGGAATCACCCGCTGCGCGCGCAGCCGCGCGAACAGCTCCAGGAACGACGCGCGGCTGTCGTAATAGCCGAGGAAGCCCAGATCGCGGCTCTTGGTCATGTCGTTGACGCACTCGATCTCACGGCCGAGGTCGGCATCGGTGTGCCACCACGACGCCAACTGGTCCACGTCCGCCTGTACCAGCCCATGGCGTTCGGCGATCTCGCGCCACTGCGCCGGTGCGGTGTGCTGCAGGCGCGGCTGCAGCGGCATCGGCGCATCCGGATACGGTGCCGCCTCCAGGCCGAAGAACGCGGCGATCTCGCCCCACATCCAGCGCCAGCGGAACACGTCGCCGTTGACCGTGTTGAACGCCTGGTTGCGCGCAGACGGACTGGTCGCGGCCCAGGCCAGTTGGCGGCCGAGCAGGCCGGCGTCGGTGAGGTCGGTGAGGCTGTCCCATTGCGCGCGCGAACCGGGAAACACGAACGGTTGCCCGCTGTGCCTGCACAGCGTCGCGTACACCGCCAGGGTCACGCCCATGTTCATCGCATTGCTGCCGTTGGCCTGGCCGATCATGGTGTGCGAGCGGTGCACGCTCCAGCCGAAGCCATGGCGCGCGGCGGCGTCGAACAGCAGGTCCTCCAGCGTGTAGTAGAAATTCTCGCCGGGCTGGCGCGGCTCGCTCTCGCGGAACGGCGTCTCCGCCTTGCCGCTGCCGTAGTGCTCGAACGACCCCAGGTAGTGCTTGGTGCCGGTGACCAGCGCCATGTGCTGCAGCGCTGCGCTGTCCAGGCCCTCGCACAGGTGGCGCAGCATCGCGCCGTTGGCGGCGACGTTTTCCTGCTCGGTGTCGCGCCGCGTCCAGGTGCAGAAGAACACATGGGTGATCGGCAACCCGCGCAGCGCGGCGATGGTCGCGTCGCGGTCGAGCAGATCGGCCGCGACCGGAATCACGCCTTCCTGCGCGACCGGGCGGCGCGCCAGCCCATAGACGGTCCAGCCTTCGGCAACGAGAACGTTCGCCAGGTTGTAGCCGGAGATACCGGTGACCCCGACCACCAGTGCGGTGCCCTTGCGCATGCGCAGAATTCCTTCGCCATAAAAGGCACACGCTAGCCGCAGGCCGATGAACATGCGGCGAAGTCGTCGGTACCTGCGCGTCGCAGTCGCGAGAAGAGACGTGGGTCTTGCTGCTCCGGTGCGGTGCGGACTTCGGTTACGACGATGCGGGACGATACGCAGGCAGGAACGCCTCGATGGCGCTCAGCACGGCGGCCTGGCGGCTCTCGGCATCGGGCGGCGGGTCCAGTCCCCACAGCTGCCGTTCCAGCATCCCCGCTTCGCACAGCGACTTGAAGTACAGGCCGGTCTGCCGCGGCGCGGCGCGGCGCAGCAGGCCGCGCTCCATCAGGCTTTCCAGTACGTCGCAGATCGTGAGCAGGGTCTGCTTGGGGCCGTTCTCGTAGAAGATGCGGCTCAGCTGCGGCTGGCGTCCGGCTTCGCCGATGATCAGCCGGTTGAGCGCGACGACATCCGGGCGCATCACCAGCTCCAGGTAGGCCGTGCCCAGATGCAGCAGGCTCTGCTGCAGATCGGTGTCCTGTTTCGACGCCTCGAGCGCGGCGAGACCGCCGCGGCCGGCTTCCACCACGAACGCTTCGAACAAGGCGTCCTTGCTCGCGAAGTAGCCATACAGCGTGACCTTGGAGGCGCCGGCTTCCGCCGCGATCGCCTCCATGGTCACCGCGCCGAAGCCGCGTTCGATGAACAGCTTGCCGGCGGCATTGGCGAAGCTCAGGCGGCGGACTTCGGTTTTCTTGCGCATCGTGCAGCGGGTCTCGTCGATATCCGGAAGGGAAGAAGGCCGTGGCGCGCTTGGCGGCCGGTGCAGTCTTCGCCGATAACATAGCCGATAACTGAACGACATCGTAAAGAAATGTTGACGTGACCCTTTCCTGGGCGGATAACTGTACGAATTAGTTCAGTTAAGAAGGGCCCGTGGCCAATCCGATGCTCGTTTCGCGACAGATACCTGGCCTGGGCATGGATGGCCCGATGGCGTGGGCATTGCGCACGACGCTTGCGGCGTTGCTGGCGCTGGCGATCGCCGCGGGCCTGGGCATCCAGCATCCGTGGTGGGCGGCGATGACGGTCTGGCTGGTCGCCCAGCCCACCCGCGGGCTGTTGTTGGAACGCGGTGTGGCACGGTTCGTCGGAACGGCGCTTGGGGCCATCGTCGGCGCCTTGATCCTGCACACGCTCGGTGGCGTTCCGGCCCTGTTGCTTGCGGCGATCGCCGTGTGGCTGGCGCTGTGCGCGGGCGTCGGCAGCCTGTTTCGCCATTTCCGCAACTACGGTTTCGTGCTGGCCGGCTATACCGCGGCGATCGTGGCGCTGTTCGGCCTCGGCGATGGCGCGTTCGACGCGGGGCTGGCACTGGACCGCGTGGTCTGCACCGTGCTCGGGATCGTCTGTGTAAGCCTGGTATCGCTGCATGGGGCAGCAGCGGCGCGCGGCGAGCACGTGGCGGTGCGCCTGGAGGCGGTTCTGCAGCGTTGCCTGTGCAGGGTGGAGGCGCAGCTGCGCGGCGCCGCACCGGCGCCGGCCGTGGCCGCCATCGCGCAGATCCAGGCGCTCGATCGGGACATCGAGAGCGACGCGGCCGGTTCGCTGAGCGGGCGTCGCGTCGCGCTGCGGGTGCGGCGCATCGCCGGCCCGTTGCTGGAGCTGATCGCGCTGACGCTGCAGCCGCCAGCGGCCACCGTTTCCGAGCTGCCGGCGATGCCGCACAAGGCCGACGATCGGCTCGTCCTGCTTGCCGCGCACGCCGCATCGGCCGGACAGCCGGCGCTGGCCGCGACGCTCGACGAACTGCGACAGGCGCTGCACGGACCCGCGGCCTCGCTTCCATCTGGCCTGGCATGGGACATCGATGTCGCCGCGATGTCGCGCGCGGCCTTGCGCCCGGTGGTCGCGCTGGCCATCGCCGCCGCGTTGTGGTGGGGCACGGGCTGGCAGATGGGCGCGATGATGGCGATGACCGCTGCGCTGTTCGCCTCGCTTTTTTCCAGCAGCGACCAGGGCAACCAGGCGCTGCTGCAGGTGCTGCTCGGTTCGCTGTCCGGCGCGCTCCTCGGTGCCGGCGCGCGCCTGCTGGCGCTGCCGCATGCCGAGGGCCTGCTACTGGTGCTGCTGTGCACCGCGCCGTTCCTGCTGCTGGGCGCCTGGCTGATGCAGCGACCGCGCACGGCCAGGATGGCGATCGATCTGACCCTGACCTTCCTGCTCGTGGCCCAGCCCGGCTCGCCGCCGGTGCCGGCCGCGGTGGCGCTGCACCAGGCGGCGGCGATCGTCGTCGGCGTGCTGCTGGCGGTCGCGACCTACTGGCTGATCCTGCCGGCCACGCCGGCGGCACGGCGCCGCCTGCTGCTGCGGCGCATCGCGCGCCTGACCTCACGCCTGGAGCGGGCGCCCGATGCGGCGGCGGCACTGCGTGCGCACCGCCGCTTGCGCGCTGCGCAGGTCCGGTTGCTGGCCTGCAGCGATCCGCGGCAAGCGACCGCCGACACGCTGCAGTGCCTGGCGTGGGCGCGCCGGCGGCTGACCAGCCGTTCGCTCGCCGAAGCCGCGATGCCGCCTTCCACAACCGGCCGCGCCGCAACCGCCGCGCATGCCGAACGCGTGCCCACCTCCACCAAGGACAACCACCGTGAGCGATAGCCGATACCCGAACGACTTCACCGGGCAGTACATCGCCGGCCAGTGGCGCCCCGGCAGCGCCGGCACGCTGCTGCAGGACCGCAATCCCTACGACCAGTCGCTGCTGACCGAGATCGCCAATGCGTCGCGGGCCGACCTGGACGCGGCCTACCGTTCCGCCGCGGCGGTGCAACGCGACTGGGCCCGCGCCTTGCCGCGCGAACGTGCCGCGGTGTTCCTGCGCGCCGCCGAGGTCATCGAGCGCCGCCATGCCGAGATCGTCGATTGGCTGATCGCCGAATCCGGCAGCACCCGTCTGAAGGCCGAGATGGAATGGGGCGCGCTGCGCGCCGACGCGCTGGCCGCCGCGACCATGCCCAGCCGCGTGGCCGGCCGCATCCTGCCGGTGGACATCGCCGGCAAGGAGAGCCGCGTGTACCGCAGCCCGCTCGGCGTGGTCGGCGTGATCAGCCCGTGGAACTGGCCGCTGCACCTGTCCAGCCGTTCCGTCGCCCCGGCGCTGGCGCTGGGCAATGGCGTGGTGCTCAAGCCGGCCGAGGACACGCCGGTGACCGGTGGACTGCTGCTGGCGCGCATCTACGAGGAGGCGGGGCTGCCGCCCGGGCTGTTCAACGTCGTCGTCGGCCAGGTCGGCGAGATCGGCGATGCCTTCACCTTGCATCCGATTCCGAAATTCATCTCCTTCACCGGCTCCACCCGGGTCGGGCGGCGCATCGGCGAGCTCGCCGTCAGCGGGCCGCGGCTCAAGCGCGTCGGCCTGGAGCTGGGCGGCAACGCGCCGTGCGTGGTCCTGGACGATGCCGACCTGGAGCGGGCGGTGACCGGCGCGATCGTCGGCCGTTTCCTGCACCAGGGCCAGATCTGCATGAGCAGCAATCGCATCATCGTGCAGGCGCCGCTGTACGACCGTTTCGTGGAGGCCTTCGTCGAGCGCGCGCGCGGGCTGAAGGTGGGCGATCCCAACCTGGCGGACACGGTGATCGGCCCGCTGATCAACGCCCGCCAACTGCAGGCGGCGACCCAGCGCCTGGCCGCCGCGCAGGCCGAGGGGCAGCGCCAGGTGCTGGGCGGCGCGCCGATCGGGCAGGTGCTGCCGCCGCAGGTGTTCGTCGATGTCGCCAACGACTCGGCGCTGGCGCAGACCGAACAGTTCTGCCCGATCGCGCCGCTGATCCGCGCCGCCGACGAGGAGGACGCGCTGCGCATGGCCAACGCCACCGAGTTCGGCCTGTCCAGCGCGGTGTTCACCGGCGACGCGGCGCGCGGTCTGCGCTTCGCGCAGCGGATCGAGGCCGGCATGACCCACATCAACGACATCAGCCCGAACGACGACCCGTCGGCGATGTTCGGCGGCGAGAAGAACAGCGGCATCGGCCGCTTCAACAGCGACTGGATCATCGACGAGTTCACCACCGACCACTGGATCAGCGTGCAGCACCAAGCGTACGCCGCTCCGTTCTGACCCATCCGCCGGCGATCCCGCTGGCTCACCCCGCGCCAGGCCCTACCCAGCAAAAGGACAACACCATGAGCATGCTGTTTCCGCAAATCCCCGAATTCACCGGGCTGTACAAGCCCAGCCGCGTCGAAGCCGATGTGGTCGACTTGCAGATCGAAGGTGAGGTGCCGGCCGCGATCGACGGCGTCTTCTTCCAGGTCTCGCCCGATTCGCAGTACCCGCCGATGCTGGGCAAGGACATCTTCTTCAACGGCGACGGCCTGGTCAGCGCGTTCCGTTTCGAAGCTGGCCGGGTCAGCCTGCGCCGCCGCTATGTGCAGACCGACCGCCTGCTGGCGCAGCGCCGCGAAGGGCGTTCGCTCAACGGCGTCTATCGCAACGTGCACACCAACGATGCGCTGGCCGCCGCCAACAACACCACTGCCAATACCACCGTGCTGTTCCATGGCGGCGTGCTGCTGGCGATGAAGGAAGACGCGCTGCCTTACGCGCTCGATCCGCACACGCTGCAGACGCGCGGGGTCTGGGACTTTGGCGGGCAGATCACCTCGGCCACCTTCACCGCCCATCCCAAGGTCGATCCCGACAACGGCGACCTGCTGTGCTTCGCCTATGAGGCCAAGGGCGACGGCACGCCGGACATCGCCTATTTCGAGCTCGACGCCCAGGGCAAGCTGAAGCAGGAAGTCTGGTTTGAGGCGCCGTACGCGGCGATGATCCACGACTTCGCGGTCACCGAACACCATGTCGTGTTCCCGCTCATTCCGCTGACCGTGGATGTGCAGCGTATGCGCCAGGGCGGGCAGCATTTCCAGTGGCAACCGGATCTGCCGCAGTTGTTCGGCGTGCTGCCGCGCGGCGGCGGTGCCGAGGACGTGCGCTGGTTCACCGGCCCCAAGGACGGTTTCCAGGGCCATACCCTCAACGCCTACGAAGAGGGCGACAAGCTCTATCTGGACATGCCGGTGACGTCGGGCAACGTCTTCTACTTCTTCCCGCAGGCCGATGGGTCGGTGCCGTCGCCGGAGACGCTGCGCTCGCAGCTGATGCGCTGGACGTTCGACCTCAGCGCCCAGGGCGGCGCGATCGAGCCGGTGGCGCTGACCGAATTCCCGTGCGAGTTCCCGCGCTGCGACGAACGCTACAGCGGCAAGCCGTATCGGCATGGCTTCGTGCTGGCGTTCGATCCGACGCTGCCGTTCGACGCCTCGCTCGGCGCGCCGCCGTTCCAGTTCTTCAACCAGCTGGCGCATGTCGATGTGGTGGCCGGCACCAGCGAAGCCTGGTATCCGGGCGATGCGCAATGCTTCCAGGAGCCGGTCTTCGTGCCGCGTTCGGCCGACGCGGCGGAAGGCGACGGCTATGTGCTCGCGCTGCTGAACGACCTGCACGGCGAGGATACCGAGTTGCTGGTGTTCGATTCGCTGCGCATGGCCGATGGCCCGGTGGCGCGCATCAAGGTGCCGTTGCGGATGCGCATGTCGTTGCACGGCAACTGGACGCCGGCCAGGGCGTTGGCGCCAGCGCCGGTCTGATCGCACTGCCGGGCCGCGCGCGGCAGGCGTCGACGCAGGCCGCGTCGCCGGGCGTGCCGGGTCCGGGCGAGATCGCGTGCGTGCCCCCGGCACGGTCGCCGTAGCTGCGCTCGCCTGGCGCTGCTGCGTGCCGCCGCAACGACGATCGGGACGCTGGCGCGGATGCGGGTGCGTAGCGACGGCACTGCGGCCACTTGGCGGGGATGTCGAGCGTTCCGGCCTGCCTCGCCGCGGCAGCGATGTCGGTGCGCCTCGCCCGCCGCGTTGCGGTCGGGCAGGGGATGCGGCCCAGCCACCGACCGATGCGGCGGCTGAGGCGAATTCCTACGCACTGCCCTGGACTTGGCCGATAGCGGTCGGTCGATCGGCGCGCGACGCTGGCGATGCGGTTTCCGTCGTGCTGGTCGCCACCGGTCGCGAACCGGGCCGTCGCATTTCCATCCGCACGTTAGTGCCCCGCCAAGGAGTGGCGATCGTATGCAGCAATGCCGCATATCCGCGAGTGGCCATGAGCGCGTGGCGCCGGCGTCCGCGCCGACGTCTGCGCCGTGGCACGGCATTGCGGTCGCCCCGTTCGGCATTGCCGTCGCCGCCAGCCTCGCCGCCGGCGTGCTGGGCGCCTTGTGGCTGCCGCGGTTGGCGCCGTGGCCGTTGTCGCTGGCGCTGCTGCTCGGCGGCATCGCGGTCTGCGTCGGCATGCCGCGCTGGCGATGGCTGGGCGCCTTCGCCGTGGGCTGCGGCTGGTTGGGGCTGATCGCCGGCATGGTGCTGGCGCGGCAACTGCCCGCCGACTGGGAGAAGCGCGTGGCGACGCTGCAGGGGCAGGTGGTGGAGCTGCCGCAGGCCGAGGTGCGGCGCACGCGGTTCATGTTCCGGGTGGACGCCGATCCCGCGCAGCCGGCGCCGTTGCGCGGGCGTTTGTTGCAACTGGCCTGGTACGACGACTTCGGTGCGCACGCGCCTGGGCCGCGCACGGCGCTGCATGCCGGCGCCCGCTGGCGTCTGAGCGTGCGCCTGCGCGCGCCGCGCGGGCTCAGCAATCCCGGCGGTTTCGATGCCGAGGCGTATGCGCTGGCGCAGCGGAGCAGCGCCAGCGGCTATGTGACCGCGCCGCACGCGGCTGTCGAACTGGCGCCGGGGCACGGCATCGATGCCTGGCGCGAGCGCCTGGCGGCGCGGATCGCGGCAGCGGTGCCGAATGCGTCGGCGCGCTATGTGCAGGCACTGGCGCTCGGCGACACGCGCATGCTGGACGATCGCGACTGGCGCATCCTGCGTGCCGCCGGCCTGACCCACCTGATCGCCATCTCCGGCTTCCATGTCGGCCTGGTCGCCGGCGCGTTCGCGCTGTTCGGCGGCGGCCTGTGGCGCCTATGGCCGCGGCTGGGGCGGCATTGGCCGCGCCGCCAGGCCGCCGCGCTGCTGGCGGTGCTCGGTGCCGGCGGCTACACCGTGCTGTCGGGGATGGCGCTGCCCACCGTGCGCACCGCGTTGATGATCGCGGTGGTCGTGGCGGCGCGGCTGTGGCGGCGCCCGGTACGCGTGGTCGATGCGCTGGCGCTGGCGGCGATCGTCATGCTCGCGTTCGACCCGCTGGCGGTGCTGTCCGCCGGCTTCTGGCTGAGCTTCCTCGGCGTGGCCTGGCTGGCCTGGTGCATGCCGGTCGCGGGCAGCGGCTGGCGCGACAAACTGCGCGAATTCCTGTCGGCGCAGGGCGTGGCCACGCTGGGCCTGCTGCCGTTGAGCACGATGCTGTTCGGCCAGGCCTCGGCGGCCGGGCCGCTCGCCAACCTGCTGGCGATCCCGTGGTGGAGCCTGGTGGTGGTGCCGCTGGCGCTGCTCGGCAGCGCGTTGGAGGCGGTGCACGCCGGCGCCGGGGTGTGGGCATGGCGCGCGGCGGCGGCGTGCTTCGATCTGAGCTGGCCGCTGTTCACCGCGCTGGGCGAAAGCCGCTTCGCGCTGTGGTGGCTGCCGGAGGCGCGCGACTGGGCGCTGCCGCTGGCGCTGTTCGGCGCGTTCTGGCTGCTGTTGCCGCGCGCGGTGCCGGGCAAGCCGCTGGCGGCGCTGCTGTGGCTGCCGCTGTTCTGGCCGCCGCTGGAGCGGCCGGCGGCGGGCGAAGTGGAACTGGTGATGATCGACGTCGGCCAGGGCCTGTCGGTGCTGGTGCGTACCGTACGGCATCAGGTGCTGTACGACGCCGGCCCGGCGATCAAGGACGGCTACGATGCCGGCGAGCGCGCGGTGGTGCCGACGCTGCACGCGCTCGGCGTGGCGCGCCTGGACCGGGCCGTGATCAGCCATGGCGACAACGACCACGCCGGCGGCTTCGAGGCGGTGCGCGCGGCGCTGCCGGTCGGCCTGGCCGAGGCGCCGGCCGGCGCGCCGGTACGGGTCGACCGGCCGTGCCTGGCCGGCACCGCCTGGGAGTGGGATGGCGTGCGTTTCCGCTTCCTGCATCCGGCGCCCGGCTTTCCCTATCTCGACAACGAGTCCAGCTGCGTGCTGCGGGTGGAAACCGTGCATGGCGCGATGCTGCTGACCGGCGATATCGGCGATGTGATCGAGCGCCGGCTGCTGCGCCAGGCGCCGCAGGACCTGCGCGCCGACGTGGTGCTGGCGCCGCATCACGGCAGTGCGCATTCCTCGCAGGCGGCCTTCGTCGCCGCCACCGGCGCGCGGCTGGTGCTGATCTCGGCCGGCGAGGGCAACCGCTTCGGCCATCCGCGGGCGGCGGTGGTGGCGCGCTGGCAGGCGTCCGGCGCCGAGGTCGCCACCACCCCGCACGGCGGCGCGCTGCGCGTGTGGCTGGGACACGCCGGCCTGCAGCTGCGCGAACGGCGGCCGTGGCGGGCGCGGCTGTGGGATGCCGCGGAGCGGGCGCGGGCGGCTGCTATCCTATCGGCCAGTGAACGAACGGCCGAACGTGCCGGAGGGTTGCAACGTGTGGGAACTGGTCAAGGCCGGTGGCTGGCCGATGGTGCCGTTGCTGCTGTTGGGCGTGGTCGCGCTGGCGATCGTCCTGGAGCGGTTCTGGAGCCTGCGCCGTAGCGAAGTGCTGCCGCCGGGGCTGGGCCAGGAAGTGCGCAACTGGGCCACGCGCGGCAAACTCGACCCGACCCACATCGAGTCGCTGCGGCGCAATTCGCCGCTGGGCGAGCTGCTCGCCGCCGGGCTGGACGTGCGCAGCCGGCCGCGCGAGATCGTCCGCGAACGCATCGAGGACACCGGCCGCCACGTCGTGCATCGCATGGAGCGGTTCCTGAACGCGTTGGGCACGGTGGCCTCGGCCGGGCCGCTGCTCGGCCTGCTCGGCACCGTGGTCGGCATGATCCAGATGTTCCTGGGCATCCTCGACCACGGCGTCGGCGACGTGAACCAGCTCGCCGGCGGGATCGGCAAGGCGCTGGTGTGCACCGCCACCGGCATGATCATCGCGGTGCCGGCGCTGGTCTTCCACCGCTATTTCAAGAGCCGCATCGCCGGCTACATCATCGAGATGGAGCGCGAAGCCACCGCCCTGAGCGACGTCCTCGACGGCCACGGCCGTGCGGGTGCGGCGACGCCGGCCGCGCCGCGTCCGGCTGCGCGCGGCGGCGCCGCTGCGCCGGCCAAGGGCTGAGCCGGTGCGGATCCGCGACGACCGCGGCCAGGACGAGCCGCATATCGACCTGGTGCCCCTGATCGACGTCATCCTTGTCCTGATCATCTTCTTCGTAGTGACCACCACCTTCGACGCCCGTTCCACGCTGCAGCTGCAACTGCCCAACGCCAGCGACCAGCACAACCCGGCGCCGCCGCGTGCGCTGAGCGTGCTGGTCAACGCCGACGGGCACTATTTCATCAACGACCAGGAAGTGCTGCGCACCGACGTGGAGTCGGTCAAGCGCAGCATCGCCCAGGTCGCCGGCGACGACCGCGAGCAGCCGGTGCTGCTGCGCGCCGATGCGCGCACTCCCTACCAGGCCGTGGTCACCGCGCAGGACGCGCTGGGCCAGCTCGGCTTCCGCCGCATCGCCATCGCCACCGCGCCGGAAGTCAACGCGCCGGAAGTCAAGCGGTGAGCGGCAAAATGGCACCGGTCTGGCCGATCTACCGTCGGCTGCTCGGATATACCCGCGCCTATTGGGTGATGCTGGCCGCCGCGCTGGTGGCGATGGTGGTGGAAGCCACCGCCGGCTACTTCTTCACCCGGCTGATGGACCCGTTGGTCAATCGCGGCTTCGTCAATCCGGAGCCGCGCATGGCGGTGCTGCTGCCGCTGGCGATCCTGGGCCTGTTCGTGATGCGCAGCTTCGCCACCTTCGTCGGCGACTACTGTATGGCGCGCACCGGGCGCAGCGTGGTACGCGACCTGCGCGAGCAGGTGCTGGCCAAGTACCTGCACCTGCCGTCCTCGCACTTCGACGTGGAGGCCACGCCGGTGATGGTCAGCCGGCTGAACTTCGATACCGAGCAGGTCACCCAGGCCGCCGCCGACGCGTTGAAGACCATCGTCGCCGACACCCTGACCATCTTCTACATGCTGGTGGTGATGCTGCAGATGAGCGTCAAGGTCACCCTGGCGCTGCTGGTGGTGGCGCCGTTGATCGGGGTCATCGTCTCCTACGTCGGCAAGCGCTACCGCAAGATCAGCCGCGGCATCCAGGACGGCATGGGCTCGATGGCGCAGAGTGCCGAGCAATCGCTGAGCGCGCAGCAGGAAGTGAAGTTGCATGGCACCCAGTCGCTGGAGATCTCGCGTTACGCGGTGCTGGCCAACCGCATGCTGGGCCTGAACATGAAGGTCGAGACCACCCGCGCGCTGGCCTCGAGCATGGTCCAGTTCCTGGCCGCGGTGGCGCTGGCGGCGATCGTCTGGGTCTCCACCCGCGAGGCGCTGGCCGGGCGTCTGAACCCGGGCCAGTTCATCGCGCTGATGACCTCGATGATGGCGATCATCCCGTCGCTGCGCCGGCTGACCAGCGTGCAGACCTCGATCTCGCGCGGCGTGGCCGCGGCCGAACGTCTGTTCTCGATCCTGGACACGCCGGAGGAACGCGACAGCGGCAGCGTGTCGGTGCAGCGCGTGCGCGGCGAACTGGCGTTCGACAAGGTGATGCTGCGCTACCGCCAGGACAGCGGACTGGCGCTGGACGACATCAGCTTCACCGCCAGGCCGGGCACGGTCACCGCCATCGTCGGCCGCTCCGGCAGCGGCAAGACCAGCCTGGTGCGGCTGGTGCCGCGCTTCTACGAGCCCAGCGGCGGCAGCATCACCCTGGACGGGGTGCCGCTGCACGACTACCGCCTGCACGACCTGCGCCGGCAGATCGCCCTGGTCGGGCAGCGGGTGATGCTGTTCGACGACACCATCGCCGCCAACATCGCCTACGGCACGCAGGCCAGCGACGCGCAGATCCGCGCCGCGGCCGAGGCCGCCAATGCCTGGGAGTTCATCGAGCGGCTGCCGCTGCAGCTGCGCACCCCGGTCGGCGAGAACGGCGCGCTGCTGTCCGGCGGTCAGCGCCAGCGCCTGGCGATCGCCCGCGCGATCCTGCGCGACGCGCCGATCCTGATCCTGGACGAAGCCACCGCCGCGCTGGACAACGAATCCGAGCGCCTGGTGCAGGACGCGCTGCACCGGCTGATGCCCGAGCGCACCACGCTGGTCATCGCGCACCGCCTGTCCACCATCGAGCATGCCGACCAGGTGCTGGTGATGGACCACGGCCGCATCGTCGAGCGCGGCACCCACCACGCGCTGCTCGCCCAGGGCGGCCTGTACGCTCACCTGCACAGCATGCAGTTCCGCGAAAGGCAGCCCTGATGAGCGGTCGCGGGCCACACACGCCTGGCTACTGGTATGGCCAGGGCACCCCGCCGCTGTACGCGCAGTTGCTGACTCCGCTGTACGCGGCGGCGATCGGCCTGCGCCGCGCGCTGTACCGGCGCGGCTGGCGCAAGCGCTACAGCATCGCGGTGCCGGTGGTCGTGGTCGGTAACCTCACCGCCGGCGGCACCGGCAAGACCCCGCTGACCATCGCCCTGGTGCGCAAGCTGCGGGACGCCGGCTGGACGCCGGGCGTGGCCACCCGCGGCTACGGCCGCAGCCAGGACCAGGTCGCGCGCTGGATCGAACCGGGGACCACGCCGGAACTGGGCGGCGACGAGCCGGTGCTGATCGCGCACAAGACCGGCGCGCCGGTGCGGGTGGACCGCGACCGCGTCGCCGCGGCGCGCGCGTTGCTGCAGGCCGGCTGCGACATCGTGGTCTGCGACGACGGCCTGCAGCACTACCGGCTGCAGCGCGACATCGAGATCGAAGTGGTCGACGGCCACCGCCGCTACGGCAACGGCCGCCTGTTGCCGGCCGGGCCGCTGCGCGAGCCGGTGGCGCGCGGCCGCGAATGCGATTTCCGGGTCATCAACCTGGGCCAGGCCAGCGATGTCGGCGAAGTCCAGGCCGGTTTCGGCGAATGGGCGATGCGCCTGCGCATCGACAGCGCGCAACCGCTGCAGGGCGGCCGCGCGCGCGCCTTGCGCAGCTTCGCCGGGCAGCGCGTGCACGCCGTCGCCGGCATCGCCCATCCGCAGCGCTTCTTCGACATGCTGCGCGCGCATGGCATCGGCGTGGTGCCGCACGCGTTTCCCGACCATCACCGCTACCGCGCCGCCGACCTGTCGTTCGGCAGCGAATTACCGGTGCTGATGACCGAGAAGGACGCGGTCAAGTGCGCGGCGCTGGTCAACGACTGGTGCTTCAGCGTGCCGTTGGTGGCGGAGTTGCCGGCCGCGTTCTGGATCGGCCTGCTCGACCGGCTGGACAAGCTGCGCGGGCGCAGCGGCGACGCCATCGAATAGCGGCGCTGGCTGCGCTCAGGCGCAGTCAGCGGAGACGAGAGTGGCGGTGCAGGGCGCCGAGACCCTGTTGCATGCGGCCAGCCCGACGGCCTCGGCTGTCGGGGGTGCGGCTGGTTCGGTCGCGAGCACACCTCGATAGGGGCCACAGCTCGCTGTGTCGCGATGCGACGCAAGTGCTGTCCCGATCGCGCGCAGTAACGGACTGTCCGCAGGTGTGCGCGCAGCTAGTTCCTTGTCATATTCGCGATCGCTGCCACGCGCAGGCCGCTGACGTGGCGGCCGTGCGCAACTGCTGCCGCATGTTCCGCCTGTAGGCAGGCCTGCTGTTCGTTTCCAGGCCGTGGCCGACTTGATGGCCGCCGACCTCGAACACGCCTCCGCCGCTGAAGCGCCAGCGCTTGGTCGCGTGCCGAGGAGCGGCTTGCAGCGCTCGCCAGCGCCGTTCGGCAAGGCGGACATCGCCGCATCGCGATGTCCGCCGCTCACGCCCGCTCAGAACTTGTAGTTCAGCGACAGCGAGGTATTGCGCGGTGCGCCGTAATAGCCCTGCGCCCAGTACAGGCTGTTGATGTACTTGCGGTCGGTGACGTTGTAGACGTTGAGCGTGGCGCTGAACTGCGGGGTGAAGTCGTAGTGCGCCATCAACCCGAGCAGCGCATAGCTGTCCTGGCGGGTGAAGATCTCGTTGCCGCTGGTGTCCAGCGCCTGCTGGTCGCGGTAGATGTCGCCCTGCCAGGTCAGCGTCGCGCCCAGCTTCAGCGCTTCCCATTGCGGAACCGTGTAGGTGGTGGCGAGCTTGAAGGTACGGCGCGGCACGTAGGTGCGCACGTTGCGGCCCGCGTCGTCCTTGAGGCTCAGCTGGGTGTAGCCGGCGTTGAGCTGCCAGTGGTCGCCGAGCCGGCCGGCGAGGTCGAACTCGTAGCCGGTGGAGGTCGCGTCCACCGCCTTGTAGGTCTGCACGTTGCCGATGTAGAGGTCGGTTTCGGCGGTGTTGTCCTGCTTGGCGCGGAACAGCGCGAACGAGGCGTTGACCCGCTGCTGCAGCCACTGGCCCTTGATGCCCAGTTCGGCATTGCTGCCGGTGATCGGATCCAGCACCTGCAGGTTGCGGTCCAGTTCGGTCTGCGGATTGAAGATCTCCGCATAGCTCGCGTACAGCGCGTAGTTCGGATCGAAGTTGTACACCGCACCGACGAAGGGGGTGGTCTTGCTGTCGTCGTAGACGTGCTGCACGCCGTAGTTCTGGCCGCGGCTCTCGATCTGCGTGTGGTTGACGCCGGTGATCAGCTTCAGCGCGTCGCTCAGGTTCCAGCGCGCGGTGGCGTAGGCGCTGCGGCGGATCATGTCGAATTCGGCGCCGGTCGGCGCGGTGGTGAACGCCGGCAGCGCGATGGCGCCGGTCCAGTCCTCCAGGCTGGGCAGCGCGAACCAGGCGCTGCTGTCGCTGGAATCGGGATAGGTCGAGATCTGCGAGACGTCGATGCCGGCCCATTTCACGCCCACCACCAGTTCGTGTTCGCGTCCGCCCAGGGCGAACGGACCGCTGGCGTAGAGGTCGGCGTACTTCTGGGTCTCGTGGCTGACGTAGCGCGAGGGATAGGAGTACAGCCCCAGCCCGGTGTCGCGGTCGGGCGTGCCGTAGACATAGAACAGGTTGCCGTCCGACTCCAGCTTGCGGTAGTTCAGTGCGGCCTTGAGCTGCCAGCCGCCGCCCAGCGCCTGCTGCAGTTCCACGAACGCGCGCTTGTCAGTGCTGTTCCAGTACGACCAGTCGGCCGAGGTGCTGGTCGAGCGCGCGTAGTGGGTGGCGCTGCCGTCGCTGTAGTACAGCGGCAAGGCGCCCCACATGCCGCCGTGCGGCTCGTTCTTCTGGTAACTGGCGCCGACGCTGAGCAAGGTACTGTCGCTGAGATCGGCCTCGACGATGCCGTAGACGCTGCGCTTCTTCAGCGAGTAGCGGTCCAGATAGCTGTCGCCGTCCTGGCCGGCGGCGACGATGCGCCCGCGCACGCGGCCGCTGCGGTCGAGCTTGCCGGACAGGTCGGCGTCCACGCGCCGCGTGTCCCAGCTGCCGGCGGTGACGCCGACGCTGCCCTGCAGTTCCTCGGTCGGGCGCTTGCGCACGAAGTTGACCGTCGCCGACGGGTTGCCGGTCGAGGACAGCAGGCCGTTGGCGCCGCGCAGCACCTCCACGCGCTCGTACATCGCGGTGTCCAGGTCGCCCTCGGCGCCGCCGTTGGTGAACGGCAGGCCCAGCCCGTCGACCTGGAAATTGAGGATGTCGAAGCCGCGCGCGGTGTAGTAGGTGCGGTCGGTCTCGATCTTCTCGACGTTGACGCCGGTGGCCAGCGCCAGCACCGCATTGGCGCTGTCCAGGCCGAAATCGTCCATCTGCTCGCGGCTGATCGTGCTCACCGACTGCGGCGTCTGCAGCGGACTCAACACCAGGCCGGTGCCGGTGGCGCTGGCCGGCGGGGTATAGCCGTCGCTGCGCTGCGCCACCACCTGCAGCTTGTCCAGCAGCTTCGGTGCCGTGTCGCCGGCCGTGGCCGCATCGGCCGTGGCCGCTTCCGTATCGGCCGCGCTGGCGGCCAGCGGCGCGAGCAGGGCGGCAAGCGCCAGGCACAGGGCCTGGCGGCGGACGGGGAGGCGGGCCGGCGCGGCGGCAGACCAGGCGGAACGGGCAGGAAGGTTCATCGGGCGGGATCTATAGAATGGTGGGGGAGGGCGAAATGTCACGCGGCCGGCAGCGGACTGGAAACGGCGTGCAGTGGACGCCATCTGGTAGCCGCAGGTCGTCGCCGTTCTGGCGAATACGAACTATTCTCAATAAACGACAGGGAAAGAGCAACGCATGTTTCGGTTTGGTGAATTCCAGCGTTCAGCTATCGCCTCCGGCGCGAGCGCCCCATGAGCGCACCGCACGCGGCGCCGCCGTCCTTCGTCGTCGCCATTCCGGCGCGCTATGCCGCCTCGCGCCTGCCCGGCAAGCCGCTGCGCGCGCTCGGCGGCGAGCCGCTGGTGCGGCATGTGGCGCGGCGTGCGCTTGGCGCCGGCGCGCAGCAGGTCTGGGTGGCCGCGGACGACCCGCGCATCGCCGCGGCGGTGGCCGATCTGGAAGGGGTGCACGTCGCGCTGACGTCCGCGGCGCATGCCTCCGGCACCGACCGCCTGGCCGAATGCGCCGACATCGCCGGCTGGGACGACGCCACCCTGGTGGTCAACCTGCAGGGCGACGAACCGTTCGCGCCTGCCGCCGGCATCGTCGCGGTGGCGCAGGCGCTGGCCGACAGCGGCGCGGAGATGGCGACCCTGGGCACGCCGGTCGAATCCGCCGAGAGCCTGTTCGATCCGAACGTGGTCAAGCTGGTGCGCAATGCGCACGGCGATGCGCTGTATTTCAGCCGCGCGCCGATCCCGTGGCACCGCGACGCGTTCGCCGCCTCGCGCGAACGGTTGCCGCCGGGTCCGTGGCTGCGCCACATCGGCATCTATGCCTACCGCGCCGGGTTCCTGCGCCGTTTCGCGGCGATGCCGCCGGGCGGGCTGGAGCAAGTGGAGGCGCTGGAGCAACTGCGGGTGCTGGAGGCCGGCTTCCGCATCGCGGTGGCGCTGTCGCCTGAGCCGTTCCCGTCCGGGGTGGACACGCCCGAGGACCTGGCCCGCGCCGAGGCGCACCTGCAGGCACTGGCATGAAGCTGCTGCTGGTGTGCCTTGGCAATATCTGCCGCTCGCCGATGGCCGAAGGCGCGCTGCGCCACCATCTCGAGCGCTCGCCGCTGGCCGGCCAGGTGCAGGTGGATTCGGCCGGGACCGGCGACTGGCACAGCGGCGAGCCGCCGGACCGGCGCGCGGTCGCCTGCGCCCGCGGCCATGGCGTGGACATCGCCGGGCTGCGCGCGCGGCAGCTGCGGGCGGCCGACTTCGCCGCCTTCGACTGGATCCTGTGCGCCGACGCGGCCAACCTGCGCGACGTGCGCCAGCGCGCGCCGGCCGCCGCGTTGGAACGGGTGGCGCTGTGGCTGCCGTGGGCCGGGATGGACGGTCGCAGCGAGATCCCCGACCCGTACACCGGCGGCAGCGACCACTTCGAGGACGTCTGGCGCCTGGTGGACGAAGCGGCGGCGCGCAGCGTGGCGCGACTGTCCGCCGACGGCGGCTCCGGCATAATCGGCCGATGAACTCGATCGCCGCCCTGGAACTGCCGCAGCCCGGCACCTGGCTCAATGCCGCGCCGACCACGCTGCGCGAGCAGCAGGGCCGCGCGCTGGTGCTGGCCTTCGTCAACGCCGCCTCGGTGTGGTGCGCGCAGCGCCTGGCCGAACTCAGCCAGTGGCAGGCGCGCAATCCAGGGCGCCTGCAGCTGATCGTGGTGCAGGTGCCGCGCTTCGACAGCGAGCGCGAACCGCAGCGGGCGTTGAAGCTGCTGCGCAGCCAGGGCGTGTCGGCGCCGATCCTGCTCGACGCCGACTGGGCCGCCTGGCAGCGTTTCGACGTGCAGGCCTGGCCGACCCTGGTGCTGCTCGACGCCGGCGGTTACGAGCGCGAGCGCCTGGTCGGGATCGGCGGCGCCGATCTGGAAAAGGCGCTCAACGCGCTGTGCGCCGGGCAGTCGCTGCCGCTGGACGAGGAGCTGCGCGATGCGCGCGAGACCCAGCCCGAGCCGCGCCTGCCGCTGCGTTTCCCGGTCGGCCTGGCGGTCGCCGAGGATCGCCTGTACATCGCCGACAGCGGCCACCACCGCATTCTCGAATGCACCACCGGCGGCCGCGTGCTGCGCCAGTTCGGGCTGGGCACCGCCGATTTCATCGACGGCGGCATCGGCGAGGCGGCGTTCCACCGGCCGCGCGGACTGGCGCTGGAACGCGGCGTGCTGTACGTCGCCGATACCGGCAACCACGCGTTGCGCCGGATCAATCTGCTCAGCGGCCACGTCGATACCCTGTGCGGCAACGGCCGCGCCGGCGAACCGGTCGAAGGGCCGGTGCAGCACGCGCAGCAGGCGCCGCTGAACCACCCGCAGGACGTGGTGGTGGCCGACAACCAGGTGCACATCGCGATGGCCGGCGACAACCGCATCTGGAGCTACGAACTCGGCAACCGCACCCTGCGCTGGCGTGCCGGCGCCGGCGCGCTGGAACTGCGCGACGGCAGCGGCCACCTGGCCGCGTTCGCGCAGCCGTGCAGCCTGGCCGCGGTCCAGCAGGCGCTGTACGTGTGCGATGCGCTGGGCTCGGCGGTGCGTTCGCTGCAGCTGCGCGGCGACCTGGTGCAGACCCTGCTCGGCGGCCAGGGGCCGTGGGATTTCGGCAACGAGGACGGCCCGCGCAGCCGCGCGCGGCTGCAGTTCCCGCAGGCGATCGCGCTGAGTCCGGAATCGCCGCTGCTGTGGATCGCCGACAGCGGCAACGGCAGCCTGCGCAGCCTGCGCCTGGGTGGCGGCGAGCTGTCGACCGCGGCCCTGCCGCGGCGCCTGCACGGCCCGGCCGGGCTGGCGGTGAGCGCCGGCACGGTGTGGATCGCCGAGACCGACGCCCACGCCGTGTTGCGCTACGACATCGCCAGCGGCGAACTGAGCGACGTGCCGATCAGCGAATGACCGCATCCGCACTGCCCACGTTCGACGGCAAGGCCTTCGCCGCCAACCTCAGTACCGCGCCCGGCGTCTACCGCATGTACGCGGCCGACGACACCTTGCTCTACGTCGGCAAGGCCGGCGCGCTGCGCAAGCGCGTGTCCAGCTATTTCAGCGCCTCGCCGAAGAACGCGCGGACCATGGCGATGCTGGCCCAGGTCGCGCGCATGGACGTCACCGTGACCCGCAGCGAAGGCGAGGCGCTGCTGCTGGAAAACCAGCTGATCAAGTCGCTGGCGCCGCGCTACAACGTGTCGTTGCGCGACGACAAGAGCTATCCCTACGTGCTGCTGACCCGCGAGGAATGGCCGCGGATCGCGCTGCACCGCGGCCCGCGCGCGCTACCCGGACGTTACTTCGGCCCGTATCCCGGCGTCACCGCGGTGCGCGAGACGCTGAACCTGATGCACAAGCTGTTCAAGCTGCGCAGCTGCGAGGACAGCGTGTTCCGCAACCGCTCGCGGCCATGCCTGCAGTACCAGATCGGCCGCTGCAGCGCGCCGTGCGTGGCGCTGGTGCCGGCCGACGAGTACGCCGAATCGGTGCGCCGCGCGACGATGTTCCTGGACGGCCGCAGCGACCAGCTCGGCGAGGAACTGGTGCAGGCGATGCAGGCCGCCAGCGAGCAACTGGAATTCGAGCGCGCCGCGCGCCTGCGCGACCTGCTCGGCTCGCTGCGCAGCATGCAGAGCCGGCAGTACGTGGACGGCCGCGCCGCCGACCTGGACGTGCTCGCCTGCGCGATGCAGGGCGCCAACGCCTGCGTGCTGCTGCTGGCGTTCCGCGACGGCCGCAATCTCGGCACCCGCGCGTTCTTCCCCAAGACCAATGGCGAGGACAGCGCCGCCGAGGTGCTGGGCGCGTTCGTGTCGCAGTACTACGCCGAACAGCCGCCGCCGCGCGAGGTGCTGCTGGACCGCGAGATCGACGATGCGGAGATGATCGAGGCGGCCTTGAGTTCGGCCGCCGAACGCAAGGTGCAGCTGCGCTGGAACGTACGCGGCGAGCGCGCCGGCTACCTGGAACTGGCCAGCCGCAACGCGCAGGCCACGTTGGCCACCGAACTGACCAGCCGCAACGCGCAGCATGCGCGCAGCGAGGCCTTGCGCGAGATGCTGGGGCTGGCCGAGCCGGTCCGGCGCGCGGAGTGCTTCGACATCAGCCACACCATGGGCGAGGCCACCGTGGCCTCGTGCGTGGTGTTCGACGCCAGCGGCCCGGTGCGCAGCCAGTACCGGCGCTACAACATCAGCGGCATCGAGCCGGGCGACGACTACGCGGCGATGCGCCAGGCGATCGAGCGCCGCTTCCGCCGCGCCGCGGAAGGCGAGGGCAAGGGCGATGCGGTGCTGCCCGACGTGCTGCTGATCGACGGCGGCGCCGGCCAGCTGGCGCAGGCCAACGCCGCGCTCGCCGACCTGGGCGTGGACGGCATCCTGGTGATCGGCGTGGCCAAGGGCGCCGAGCGCCGCGCCGGCCACGAGACGCTGGTGATGCCGGACGGGCGCGAACTGCGCCCCGGTGCGGCCTCGCCGGCATTGCAGTTCATTCAGCAGGTGCGTGACGAGGCGCACCGTTTCGCGATCACCGGCCACCGCGGGCGGCGCCAGAAAGCGCGCATGACCAGCAAGCTGGAGGACATCCCCGGCATCGGTCCGCGCCGCCGCGCCAGCCTGTTGAAGCATTTCGGCGGACTGGCCGGACTCAAGGCCGCCGGCGAAGCGGAGATCGCGCGCGTGGAAGGCATCAACGACGCGCTCGCTGCACGAATCTACGCTAACCTGCACGGGCTGCCGGTGCCCGATCCGGCAGGCGAGTAGAGCAGCGCAATGAAGTTGACCATCCCCACCTGGCTGACGCTGCTGCGGATCGTGATGATTCCGGTGCTGGTGCTGGTGTTCTATCTTCCCTACACGTGGACGAACTTCGCCTCGGCGGCGATCTTCGGCCTGGCCGCATTCACCGATTGGCTGGACGGCTGGGTGGCGCGGCGCTACCACCAGTATTCCGCGTTCGGCGCGTTCCTGGACCCGGTGGCCGACAAGCTGATGGTCGCGGTGGCGCTGTTCCTGATCGTGCAGGGCCACCCGACGCCGTGGATGGCGTTCTGGGCGGCGGTGATCGTCGGCCGCGAAATCGCGGTGTCGGCGCTGCGCGAGTGGATGGCCGAGATCGGCCAGCGCGCCAAGGTGCGGGTGGCGATGATCGGCAAGGTCAAGACCACCGCGCAGATGGTCGCGCTGCTGTGCCTGCTGTATTCGGTGATGCCGGACGGCTCGCCGCCGGAGAGCGTGTGGATGGGCCTGTTCATCTTCCACATCGGCGACTGGACCCTGGCCATCGCCTCGATCCTGACCCTGCTGTCCGGCATCCAGTACCTGCATGCGGCCTGGCCGAGCCTGCGCGCCGACGAGCGCGCCGCGGTCGCGGACAAGAATGCGAAAAAAATCGAAGGCAACGGTTGACAGCCTGCCGGTTCCCGGTAAAATTCGCGGCCTCAAGCGGGAATAGCTCAGTTGGTAGAGCGCAACCTTGCCAAGGTTGAGGTCGCGAGTTCGAGTCTCGTTTCCCGCTCCAGACGGTTTTGCAGGCATCCAGCGGATACCGGCGAAACGATGAAATCAGGACCTTCGGGTCCTTTTTTCGTTTTGGGCGATCGCGTCCGGGGCGACGCGTTCGCCGCGACACCCAGCATCGGCACCGCGCCGCGTCGAGGATGCCGCGCCTGGCCGGCCCGGCGCGGCGTTTCGCGGCGTGCGTACGCCGCCATCGAGTGCGCTTGAATCCGGAACCTTGGTGGCCGCCGCGTTCAGACGCGTGCTGGCGGCGTTGCTGCAGGGCCGCGCCGGCGAGCGCGTCTGCCTGCAGGACCTGGTGAGCGTGGGCCACTGATGCCAGCGGCGCCGGCGCGACGATTGGGATGCCTGTTCCGAAGCCGCACAGTGTCGACCGCGTGCACCGCGATCCTGCGCTAGGTTCGGCCTGGGGCGTCGCATCGCGTGCATCCAGACGGCCTGCGGAACACGTGGCGTTGCAGCGGCCGCAGCGTTCCAGCGCGAGCGAATAGAGATGTGTGCGTCGGACCGAAGCGGTCGCGGCGCCGATCGCATGTGCGGATGCCGAACGCCCTCCACGCACTCCATCCTCCACGCGTCTGGCCACAGCAGGAGCCACCATGAACTTCGAGATCGCGACCTGGTACGACACCTGGAACGGCACCGGTGCCGACAATCTTGCGCAGGGCAAGGTGCCGCTCGGCTATGCCAGCCGCTACAACCTGGCTTTCGGCATATTCGTCGAGACCAGCAACGGCTATACCCTGGACCTCAACGCGCAATTCGCCGCGCAGAATCTCGGCCAGATCAAGACGCAGGCGCCCGGCGCGCTGATCTATGCCGGCGTCGGCGACACCGGGCTGGTGGCGACCGTGGCGGACAATCGCGACAACGCCAACCGTTCCACCGCCAACATCGTGGCCTATCTGCAGCAGCAGGGCCTCAACGGCATCAGCATCGATTCCGAAGGCGACGGCATGTCCTCGGTGGTGGAGCTGGTGACGCAGCTCAGCCCGAGTTTCAAGGCGGCCGGGCTCGGCATCGCGGTGTCGGTGCCGTGGCCTGCCGGTGGGCCGGTCGCGCTGTACGGCGACGGCGCGGTGGCGGCGTTCAACCAGTACGTGGATGCCGCCGAATTGCAGGACTATTCGTCCTCCGGCACGCCGCAGGATGCGCAGGTGTGGATCCAGGCCGGGGTGCGCGCCGACATCCTGATGGGCGGGGTGGCCACCGAGAACGGCAACGTGCAGACCTCGCTCGAAGACACCGCGGCCTGGACCAGCTACGCGCTGCAGAACGGCTTGCGCGGCATGTTCAGCTGGAGGCTGGACAACGACCATGGCCAGGATGGCCAGGAAGAGGACGTGGATCCGACCTTCACCGGCGCCAAGACGATCTACGACACCGTCCATGCGCAGCGCGGCGCCGCGGACCCGGTGCGCTAGCGCGATTCGGCACGGCGGCAGTGCGCCGCCAGGCCTGGGTGCATGCGCGGCACGCTGCACGCCGCTTGCATCGTCGCGCGCACGATCGGGGCGTCATGCGTCGCTGGATATACTCCAGCGGCGCAGACGAGAGAGAAGACCGAGGACGTGAGTGCCAGCCATGACGCCTACGCGGATCAGATTCGCTACCTGACCGAGCTGGGGCCGCGTGCGTCCGGTACGCCGGCCCACAATGCGCTGATCGGCCATGTGGCGACCGCGTTGGCCGAGCTCGGCCTCGACGTGCAGCGCGATCCGCACACATTCGAACGCTGGGAGGTCGACCGGGACGCGCTGGCGCTGCAGGTGGGGGAACGCCGCATCGCGATCGCCTCGGCGTGGCCTTATTCCGGCGAAACTCCGCGCGACGGCACGACCGCGCCGCTGGTCCTGCTGCGCGGGCGACGCAAGCACTGGCGAGCGGCCGCCGGCAAGATCGCGGTGATCGAAGTGCCGCACATCGCGGTGCCGACGACGCTGTTGGTCGAGGCCTGGGACGGGCCGCTGCCGTTCGACCGGGTCTCCAACCCGATCATCAGTTCCGAACTCGCCGGCACCGATCTGGCCAAGGCGAAGCGCGCGGGGGTGCTCGGCGTGATCGCGGTCTGGCGCGGCCTGCCCGATGCGGCCGCTGCGGGTCAGTATCTGCCTTTCACCCGCGACTATCAGGGACTGCCGGCCGTCTGGGTTGCCGAAAGCCAGCGCGCGCAGCTGCTCGCCGCCGCCGAACGCGGCGCTGTGGCCACGCTGACCGTGAGCGCGAGCAAGACCGCGAACGCGCGCATGGACACGCTCTGGGCCGTGTCGCCGGGAACCGGTCCGCGGGCCAGCGAGTCGGTGCTGGTCGTCACCCACAGCGATGGCGGCAACGCGGTCGAAGAGAACGGCCACATCGGCTTGCTCGCGCTGGCGCGCGACGCGGTCGCCGCGCCGCACGAACGCAGCATCGTCTTCGTCTACACCGCCGGCCACCTGCGCATGCCGGCCGTCACCGCGCACGGCCAAGCCACCACCGCCTGGCTCGAGACCCACCGCGACCTGTGGGCCGGAACACCTGGCGGCTATACCGCGGCCGCCGGTCTGGTCATCGAACATCTGGGCGCAAAGCACTTGCGCATCGATGCCGCCACCGGGCGCTACGCGTCCGACGGCACGCTCGAACCCGAACTGTTGTACGCCACGACACCCGAACTCGCCCGGCTCACCCGCACGCTGTGGCGTGGCGCAATCGCCGATGCAGCGACCCCGGTCAAGCCCGGCGCGTTGCTGCATTTCGGCGAAGGGGAACCGCTGTTCGAGCGCAGGATTCCTGCGGTCGCGCTGGTCACCGGTCCCGAGTATCTGCTTGCGGAGTGCGAAGGCGACCTGGTCGACATCGACGCGCTCGCGCGGCAGGTCGACAGCTTCCGCCGGCTGCAGCAGCACTTGGCCGGCAGCATCGATCGGGAATCCTTCGGCAAGGTCGCGCTGCCCGGCAAATGGAAGAAGGCGCTGGCGGCCGTCCGCGTCGGTGTGTTCCTGCTCCGGCGCCGTTGAACGCGCGCCGGCGGCGGAGATACGGAGCGTTCGCTGCGGATGCGGCCTGTCGATGCACGTGACCCTGTAGGAGCGGCTTCAGCCGCGACGGGCGTTACCGGTACGCCCGTCGCAATCGCAGTACCCGACCGCTGCGTCAGGGCAGCGTCGCAGCCTCGCGGAAGCCCGCCCGTCCGCAGGCGGCATCGTAGGCGTAGTCCGTCGCAGCGAGTACGTGGCGGCCACTGTTGATGTGCGCGGGCGGTGCGTCGAGCGGTCCGCGCCACTGCACACTGTCCGGTGTCGCCGGTGCGGTGCCCCCGACCTTGAAGCCGTAGCTGAAGACCGGATGCCCGGCCGGACCGATGGCGAGCGTCATCTGCGTTCCTTCCGGTACCACCAGCGAGGTGGCCGCAGTGGCGTCGGAGGCGCGGCCGGACGTTGCGCTTGCAGGCTTTGCGGGTGTGGTCAGCTTCTGCTGCAATTTCGCCGGGGCAGGCGGTTGTTTGGTTGGGGTCAGCATCATGTAAGCGATGCCGGTATCCGGCAGCAGCTTGCCGCAGACCTGGTAATCGCTGCCGCTGGCCGGAAAACCGGCGCATGCGTTCGGCGCCTGCCAGTCGGCGCCACCGGCGGCACTCGCCGCGGCGCGCTGCAGCGGAATCAGCGAGAAGCCGCGCAGCGCCTGCTCGCTGACGCCCAGGGTGATGCCCGACGCGCTGACGATGTAGCCCGGGCTCATGTTGCCGGTACGCATCTGCACGAGGTTGAGAAACGGATTGCGTGCTGCCGCGACGCCGCGGTCGTAGCCCACGCCCATCATGCCGAAGTCGGGAGAGATCGTTTTGCAGTCCTTCAACGTCTGAGTGCCGCCGCTGCTCAGGGCGAGGGTGTTGTTGTAGGCCGCGCAGTTGTCCGGCGCCTGGCTCAGCGTCTTCGCCGATCCGGGCGGCGTTCCCTTCGGAATCGTGGCGACGTCGCAGGTGCATTGCGCCGCCAGAACCTCGATCGCGTCGATGCGCGCCGCGGCGCTGTTGCCGTCGGCCGATACGCCGAGCAGCATCGGCACCTGCACGTATTTGCCGGGGTGGTACTGGCTGTTGCTGGAATAGAAGATGTAGCCGAGCTTGGTCGAGGCGTCCCAAGCCTGCTGGATCGCCGCGCTGAGCGGCACCACCACGCCGGTGGAGCCGGTGTCCACTTCCAGGACCTGGCTGGCGGCAGCGGCGGAGGTCGCCGAGGCCGGCGGCGTGCCGACCTGCACCCGCACCTGGTAGGCGTATTTCGGCATGTTCTGCGAGACCAGCGGCAAGCGCAGGGTCTGCGTCTGCAGCCGGCAGGATTGCGCCTGCGCGGCGCCGGCCGCGGCCAGGCAAACCACCGCGGCGCTGCAGCGTGTCCATCGGTTCATGGCGATCCCTCGTATGGATGTCGCTGCGATGCTAGGGGCATGGCCGGCGCAGGTGCGCAGCGACGCATGCACGTCCAGGCACTTGTCTACCTCGATGGGCGAGGCGCTGTGGTGGAGATTCCAGTCCGCGCTCGCGCCGGCGGCGCCGCCGATGCGGCAGCGGTCTTCGCCCGGACAGGCGCCGCCGCGCGCCGCGGATCCGGTGCGGATGGCCCGTCGCGCCGTGCGCCATGCCACGCGAACGCCACCGTCGGATTTTTTTGTCGGAAGGCTGGCGCAATGCGCAGGAGGGCTGTAGAATGGCTGGCTCCCAAGCGGGAATAGCTCAGTTGGTAGAGCGCAACCTTGCCAAGGTTGAGGTCGCGAGTTCGAGTCTCGTTTCCCGCTCCAGATTCAGACAGAGCCCCGTCAGCGGGGCTTTGTTTTGTCGGACACCGCTGTTGGCGGTTTCGGCTAGAATTCAGTCCACCGGCCTGGTGGCAGAGTGGTTATGCAGCGGACTGCAAATCCGCGTACGCCGGTTCAATTCCGACCCAGGCCTCCATCTGCACTTCGACGCCCGGTAGATCCACGATCTACCGGGCGTTTGCGTTCGTGGCTGCCCGATCTGGCGGCGCTCGCCGCGGTGGATCGCCGCCGCGCTTGCCGGGCCCTTTTGCTGCGCGCCTGGAATGCCTGTCGTTCCCGTCGCCGACGGCGTGCCGGTCAGGCAGCCGCGAACAACGCCGCCAGCAACGCGGCCAGCAGCAGGGCGGCGCCGGTCAGCAGCCGCGGCCGCAGCCTGCGTGGCGGCTGGCGCTCGATCGCGTTGGCGCTGGCCCAGCGCAACAGGCCGTGGGCGAAGCCGTGGCGGTCCATGCTGCGGTCGCAGGCGTCCACGCAGGCGCCGCAGGCAGTGCACGCGTAGTGCGGGCCGTTGCGCAGGTCGATGCGCGCGGGGCAGGCGTCCACGCAGGCGCTGCAGTCCACGCAGTCGCCGAGTTGCGCGTCGGTGAACTTGGGCAGGGTGCCGGCGTAGGTGGCCAGCGCGTCGCCGCGGTGGCCGCCCTGGCCGGCGAGCCGGGCGATGCTGGCGCGCAGCGCATAGTCGCGCGCGGTGCCGGCGTCGAGCAGGCGCCGCCCGCGCTGGGCGACGCTGCCCTGGCCGCAGGCGCGCGCGCCGCGCGGCTCGCCGCGCATCGCGTCGTAGCCGATCAGGGGCGTGTCGCGATCGCACAGCAGCGGCTGCAGCCGCGCGTAGGGGCACAGGTAGCGGCACACCTGGCTGCGCAGGAAGCCGGCATTGCCCCAGGTGGCCAGGGCGTAGAACAGCACCCAGAAGCTTTCCCAGCCGCTCCAGGCGAATGGCCGCAGCCGCGCGACCAGGTCGGCGATCGGCGCGAAGTAGCCCACGAAACTGATCCCGGTCCACAGCGCCAGCGCCGCCCAGACCACATGCCGCGCGGCCGCCGGCCACGCGGCGAAGCGCCGTTCCAGCCAGGCGAAGGCATGGCTCCAGACCGATTGCGGGCAGGCGAAGCCGCACCACACGCGTCCGGCCAGGGTGGTCGTCACCATCAATGCGGCGGCCGCGGCGAACAGCGCTAGCAGCAGCCAGCCGACATCGTGCGGCCACAGGGTCAGGCCGAACAGGTCCAGGCGCCGCGCGGGAAGGTCGAAGCGCAGCGCCTGGCGGCCGTCCCAGCGCAGCCACGGCAGCAGGTAGAACGCGGCGAACAGCAGCCACAGGCTGCAGCGGCGCAGGCGCGCGTAGCGGCCGCGCGGCGGTGCCGCGGCATCGGCGGCGCCGTGTGCGGCACTGGCGTCGTGCATGCGCAAGGGAATGCCGCGGGGTATCGGCGTTTCGCTCACGGCAGCGGCTCGTCGTCGTCTGCAGCGGCATGCGGCGCCGGCCGCAGCAGGAACCCGGTCAGCACGCTCGAGCTCAGCGTGGCCAACCAGAACATGAAGAAGCCCAGCGTGTAGCCGAGTTCGCGGCTCAGCGGGCGGCCGGGGAAGGTGATGTCGCGCAGCGCCAGCGGATCGACCAGGGCGAAGAACAGCACGCTCATCGCGCCGGCGACCAGGAAGCTGGGCCACAGGATCACGCCCAGCCGCTGCACCAGCGGGCGCGGCGCGGCGGCATCGAGCGGATCGAGCAGGGGGTCGTCGCTGGGCGTCATGGCGGGCGGGCTCCATCGCGGAAGGGGAGGTGCGGCATGCGCCTGGGTGGTGCCACGCATGGGCTGGCGCCGCCCGCACGCGGTCGCGCCGCCGCTCCCCGTCGGCGTCGGCGCAGGCGCATGCCGCCCATGCAGACTAGGCAGTGCGGCGCGTGGCGACATTGATCCTGATCAAGGCCGGGCCGCAGCGGCTGCGGATACTGGCGCCATCGAGCAGGAGCACCGACATGCATGACCACATCGCCGCGTTGCCGTTGCCCGGGCCGGACCTGTGCAGCGAAGAGGAAGTGAGCGCGCTGGTGGACGCGTTCTACCGCCGCGTGCGCGCCGACGCCGACCTGGCCGCGGTGTTCGCCGCGCATATCGAGGACTGGGACGCGCACCTGCTGCAGCTGACCGATTTCTGGTCGGCGATGCTGCGCGGCACCCGCCGCTTCCGTGGCGCGCCGATGCCCAAGCACATGGCCATGCGCGAACTCAGCGACGTCCTGTTCCAGCGCTGGCTGGGCCTGTTCCGCGCCACCACCGCCGAACTGGACAATGCGCCGATGCGCCTGTTGGCCGACGACATCGCCGCGCGCATCGCCGACACCTTCTGGCGCCGCCACCAGATGAGCTGGCGGCCGTTCGAGCCGGCGACGCCGTTGTCGCCTGTCGAGTGACGCAGCGGATCGATCCGGCGGATTGATCCAGGTCAAAGCGGCCTGCCGCCGGGCCGCGCATGCTGGCCGCCATGGACATCCTGACCGCCTCCGATCCCGCCGCCACCTGGACCTTCGACGCCGAGCTGCTGCGCCGCTACGACCGTCCCGGCCCGCGCTACACCTCGTATCCGACCGCGCCGCATTTCCAGTCCGGCTTCGGCCCGGCGCAGCTGTTCGCGGCGGTGCAGGCCAGCGATCCGGCGCGACCGCTGTCGCTGTACGTGCACGTGCCGTTCTGTCGCAACCCGTGCTTCTACTGCGGCTGCAACCGGGTCATCACCCGCGATGTCGGCAAGGGCCGCGCCTACGTGCAGCGCGTGTTGCGCGAGGCGGCGATGATGGCCGCATGCCTGGATACCGAGCGCGAGGTGGTGCAGTTGCACCTGGGCGGCGGCACGCCGAATTTCCTGGCGACGGAACTGCTCGGCGAACTGCTGCGGGGCCTGCGCGGGCTGTTCCGCTTCAGCGAGGCGCCGGATCGGGACATCTCGATCGAACTGGATCCGCGCACGGTGACGCCGCAGGACATCGCCGCGCTGGCGGCGCTCGGCTTCAACCGCGCCAGTCTGGGCATCCAGGATTTCGACCCGCTGGTGCAGCAGGCGATCAATCGCCGCCAGGGCGTGGCCGAGACGCTGGACATCCTGCGCGCCTGCCGCGTGCAGGGCATGCGCTCGGTCAACGTGGACCTGATCTACGGCCTGCCGCGGCAGACCCTGGCCGGCTTCGAGCGCACCCTGGGCACGGTGATCGCGGCGCGCCCGGACCGCCTGGCGGTCTACGGCTATGCGCACATGCCGCAGTTGTTCAAGGCGCAGCGGCGCATCGCCGATGCGGAGCTGCCCGATGCCGAGCACAAGCTCGCGCTGCTCGGATTGGCGGTGCGCAAGCTGTCGGCGGCCGGCTACCAGTACATCGGCATGGACCATTTCGCGTTGCCGCACGAAGACCTGGCGCGCGCGCAGCGCCAGGGCGGGCTGCACCGCAATTTCATGGGCTACACCACGCATGCCGACACCGACCTGCTCGGCCTGGGCGTCAGCGCGATCAGCCGCATCGGCGACAGCTACAGCCAGAACCAGCGCGAGCTGCCGGCCTGGGAAGCGGCGGTGGATGCCGGCGACAGTCCGGTGCTGCGCGGCCTGCGGCTCAGCGCCGACGACGCGCTGCGCGCGGAGCTGATCCAGCAGCTGATGTGCCAGGGCCGCGCCGATGTGGCGGCGCTGGCGCAGCGCCATGGCATCGACTTCGCCAGCTATTTCGACGAGGAGCTGCAGGCGCTGGCGCCGCTGTGCGCCGATGGCCTGGCCGACTATCGCGACGGCACGATCCAGGCCACTGCGCGCGGGCGCCCGCTGCTGCGCCTGATCGCGATGTGCTTCGACCGCTATCTGCGCCAGCCGGCGCAACCGGCGCGCTATTCGCGGGCGATCTGAGCGCCGCGCGGAGTCACCAGGTTCACCGTTGCCGAATGGCATCCCCGGCGCCGTCGTGGCGGCGACGCCGGGGTTCTTTTCGGGGGCCGCGCAGGAGCCTGCCGCCAGCGCCGCGGTTCACAAGCGGGCTGCAATCAGGCACGCTAGCGGCACCAGGCCCGGATGGCGAAACTGGTAGACGCATCGGACTTAAAATCCGCCGGGGGCGACCCCATGCCGGTTCGATTCCGGCTCCGGGCACCAGTGGCGTCGTTGACGCCGGGAATGGGGAATGGAGAGTAGGGAATGGGGAAAGGCGGGTCGGCTTCCGCGCATTTCCCAGACTGCACGCTCGTGATGCCGCAGCTGTAGCGTGCGCCGACATGGCGCATCTTCGCGGGCTGGGCCGATCTGCATGAAGCACAACGTCATTGGACCGGCGCCGGCTTGGCATCGCCGGCGCCTTCGCTCGTTGCGCCGACGGCAAGCTCCTTATCCAGCCAGCGCGCCACCTGCTGCAGCAGATCGCGTTGCAGATCGCGTTCTTCCGGCCAGTGCGTGCTGCGCGGGTAGGTCACCATCTGCACCGGCGTGCCGTTGGTTTTCAGCGCCTGGTACAGCATCTGCCCTTGCGCCAGCGGCACGCGCTGGTCCTGTTCGCCGTGCAGGATCAGCACCGGCATGCGCACGCGTTCGGCGTAGCGCAGCGGCGAGCGCTCGTCCAGCATGGCGCGTGCGGCCAGGGCGTCGCGTCCGAAATAGCCGGGCAGGAAATCGTGCACGTCGGTGGTCAGCGCCATGCTGTACAGGTCGGTGACGCCGGCGCCGACGATGGCGGTGCGGAAGCGCCGCTGCGGGTCGTGGGTCGCGGCCCATGCCGCCAGGTAGCCGCCGTAGCTCCAGCCGCCGATGGCCACGCGCGCGGGATCGGCGATGCGCTGGGCCACGATCGCGTCCAGGCCGTCGAGCACGTCCTGGTAGTCGCCGCCGCCCCAGTCGTTGTTGGCCGCTTCGGTGAAGGCCGCGCCCTGGCCTTCGGAGCCGCGCGGATTCGGCAGCAGCACGGCGTAGCCGCGCGAGGCCAGCAACTGCGCCCAGTCGTGCCAGGAGCCGAGCCAGCCGGACCACCAGGCCCAGGCCGGCCCGCCGTGGATCTGCAGCAGCGTCGGCAATGGCGTGCCCGGTTTCCAGCCCGGCGGCAGCACCAGCACGCCGTCGATGCGGCGTCCGTCGCGCGAGCTGCGCCAGCTCAGTTCGCGCAATGTGCCCAGCGCCCATTGCCGTACCTGCGGATTGCTGTCGGTGAGCGCGTGCGTGCGGCCGTCGCGCAGCAGCCAGATTTCCGCCGGGGCCGTCGGCGTTTCGCCGAGGAAGGCGACACGGCCGTCGCGGGCGAGGGTGAACGCGGCCCAGGCCGCATGCGTGGCGGCCAGCGTGCGCGCCTTGCCGCTATCGGCGTCGACCTGCAGGAATTCGGCGCGCAGCCCGCGCTGGCCTTCGACCACGATGTGCGCATCGTCGCGCCATTGCGCATGCCACAGCGTGCCGTCCCAGTCCGGCGCCAGGCGCACCTGGCGATCGTCGGCCAGGCGGTGCGCGAGCAGGGTCGAGGTCATCTTGCCCCGGCTCAGCGCCGCGTACAGCAGCTGGCTGCCGTCGGGCGACCAGCGCGGCGGCTGCGCGCCCACGTCGGTGGCGACCACGCGCAGCAGGCGGCCGTCGGCGGCATCCACCAGCAGCAGCCGCGAGCGGTTCCAGTAGCCGTTGAAACCGGGGGCGTCGGCCACGCGCAAGGCCAGCTTGGTGCCGTCCGGCGACCAGGCCAGTTGCGAGACCTGCAGGCCGGGCGCGGTCAGCGCGCGCGGCGCACCGTCGGGCAGGTCGCGGACCCAGACCCGGTCGAATGCGACGTCGTGGTCCACCTGCTGCGCATCGTCCTTGCGCTGCAGGCGTGCCTTGCGCTCGGCGGACGGCGGATCGGTGGCGATCCAGGCCAGGCGCCTGCCGTCCGGCGACCAGGCGAAGGCGCTGACCGGACCGGCCGCCGCGGTCAGCTGTTGTGGCGCGCCGCCAGCGCGGGCGATGCGCCAGACCTGCATACTCGGCGCGTCGGCGTCCGCCGCCGCGTCGCCGGGAGCGCAGGCGGGGCGCGGGTCCGGGACCTTGCCGCGATCTGACAGGAAGCCGATCCAGGCACCGTCCGGCGACCAGCGCGGAGACGTTTCGCCGGCCGCGGAGCTTCCCGCATCGGTCAAGGCATGCGCCGATGCCGCGCCGGCGGCGGTGTCCACCAGCCACAGCCGCGACAGCGGCGGCTTGCCGTTGTCGCGCGGGGTCTTCAGTACGTAGGCGACCTGGCGGCCATCGGCGGAAATCTGCGGATCGTCCAGATGGCGCAGGTCGACGATGTCGTCGGCGCTGATCGGACGCAAGCCCGCCGCCGGCGTGGCGACGCTCCATGCCGACACCAGCAATGCGGCGCACAACCGCCATGGCAACAACGTTCGGGTCATAGCGGGGCATCTCTTCGAAGAATGCCGCCGTGGGACGCACGGCGGCAGGTGCGCAGCCGGTGGCGGCCGCGCAGGATGGCAAACGCAGGCTGCGGATGCCGGCTCAGAAATCGATCTTGACGTTGGCGGCGTAGGTGCGCGGCGCGCCGATCGCGAACTCGTAATAGCCCCCTTGCCAGTAGTCGCGGTCGAACAGATTCTGCACCTCGGCGCGCAAGGTGACGGGGCGCCCGCCGATCCGGGTCTGGTAGCCGGCACCGGCGTTGACCACGGCATAGCCCTTGGCATAGACGGTCGTCTGCTGCGCGGTATTGTTGTAGATCGCGGTGCGCCCGTACCACTTCAGGTCCGAATGCAGCGCCAGGCCGTCGATGCCGGGCACCTGGTAGTCGGCGTCCAGGGTCGCGGTCAGTTTGGCGGTGCCTTCCAGTTGCTTGTCCACCAGCCAGGCGGTGCTGGTCTGCTGGTAGTAGGCGTCGAGCAGCAGCAGCGATGCGCCGAGGCCCAGCCGTGCGGTCGCTTGCACGCGGCCCTCCAGCTCCAGCCCGTCGTAGCGCAGGTTGCCGTTCTGCACGTAGACGTTGTCGGCATTGGCGTATTCGGCGCCGCGGTCGATCCGGAACAGCGCCGCCGCGGCCTGCCAGCCCGGCTTTTCGATCTTGTAGCCGAGCTCGTACTGCTTGCTCTGCAGCGGATCCAGCTGCGCGCCGGCATTGGCGAAGCTGTTGCCGACGCTGCTGCCCTGTTCCAGCGACTTCACGTAGCTGGCGTAGATCGTGGAGTCGGCGGCGGGCTTGAACAGCAGCGCCACGGTCGGCGTCCACACCGGCTTCTTGTAGATGTCGGTGACCTCGCCGGTGCCCCAGGCGTGGTTGGTCTGGGTGTAGTCGGTGAAGCGCGCGCCGAGCAGCAGCGACCAGTGCGGCGAGAAGGTCAGGGTGTCGCTGGCGAAGCCGGCCAGCTGCTTGACGTCCGAATAGCGGAACAGCGCCAGGTTGTCGGAACTGGGATTCCATGAGAAGCGCACCGGCACCGACAGGTAGCCCGAGCCGATCACGTCCCAGGAACTCAGGTTGCCGTTGCCCAGGTCCTGCGCCATTTCCTGCCAGGACGCGCCGACCACGACCTTGTGGCCGATCGCGCCGGTGGCGAAGCCGCCTTGCAGCATCGCCTGCGCGTACTTGAAGGTCCACAGGTCCAGGCCGTTGAACACCCAGTCGTCGTAGTAGCCGTCGGCGCCGTCCAGTTCGAAGTATTCCTGGCGCAGCCGGTAATCGTTCTTCAGGTAGCCCAGCGACAGCGTCGCCTTCCAGTCGGGCGAAATCTCCCAGGCCAGGCCGGTGGAGAGCATGCTGAACTTGTCGTGGTTGAGCGTGGCCGGCGAGGAATAGTTGGTGTTGCCGCTGATGCCGTCGGGCAGGTACTTGAGCGGGTAGCTCCAGGGATAGAAGTAGGGCGTGGGCGCATCGATCTGCTTGTCCTGGTACAGCAGGTCCGCGGTCCAGGTCACCGCCGGGGTCAGCTTGCCGACCAGCGACAGCGCGAACGCGTTGCGGTCGACGTGGCCGCCGGAATAGAAGTTGCCGGCTTCGTGCACGGCATTCATGCGATAGCCGAAATCCTTGTCCTGCCCGAGCCAGCCGCCCACATCGACGTGTTCGCTGACGACGCTGTCGGAGCGGTAGCCGACGTCGAGGCTGGCGATGTCGCCGCCGTCGGCAGGCGGCTTCTTGGCGATGTAGTTGACGATGCCGCCGGGCTGGCCGAACCCGTACATGAAGCCGCTGGCGCCCTTGAGCAACTGCACCTGTTCCATCGCCTCCAGCGGCAGGTTGACGCCGAACAGCGCGGTCGGCTGGCCGTTGACCTTCATGCTGTCCTCGAAGCTCAACGGCAGGCCGCGCACGATCAGCCGCGAGGCCCAGCCGTTGTAGTCGCTGCCGGCGCTGCGGCTGACGCTGGCGTCGCGCGAAAACACGTCCATCAGCGATTTGGCCTGGCGCGTTTCCAGTTGCTCCGCGTCCACCGTGCTGACCGAGAACGGCGTGTCCAGGTCGGATGTGTCGCCGAGCGCGCCGTTCTGCACCTGCTGTTTCTGTTTCTTGGCGGTGACCTCGACGCTGTTGAGATCGGTCACCTGGGTGCCGTCATCCTCCGCGGCGAACGCATGCTGCGTCAGCAATGCCAGCGCCAGGGCGACGGAGATGCGGCTGGACACCGCGGCGCGGCGGGGCAGGGCGTGGGAAACGGCACGGACGGGTATGGCGATCATGGCGGTCGAACCTCGCGAAAGTGGCTAGGCGTATGCCTCCACGCCGGGTCCGGCGAGCGTCGGCATACCGGCGCCCACGCACTGACTGCGCCGGTACGGGCGATGACGACGATCCGGCGAGCGGAAGGCAGAAGCGGAGGCCGGGCAGGATGGATCCCGCTCCAGCAGTGCAAGGCGGGCCTGTCCCCGGCCGGAAAGCGCATCCCCACTTTCTCTGCCTTGCTGTGATCCTATGTAGCGCGGCGCCGCGCTTGCGGCAATGCAGCATTTCTAGCGAATCCAATAGCCAGGCTGATAGATCGTGTTCACCGATGCTCCAGGGCCGCCAACGCGCGCTGCTGGGTGCGGCGCATGCTGCCGATCAGCCACTCGGTGAAGCGTGCGGCCGAGCTGCCTTCCCGGGCCGGCAGCAGCGACATCAGCCGGTAATGCGCGCTGGGCACCGGCGGCCGATCCAGCGCCGGCACCAGCAGGCCGGAATCGATCAGCCGCTGGATCCCGACCGAGCGCGCCATCGCCAGGCCGTCGCCGTAGATCGCCGCCTGGTAGGCCAGATAGGCCAGGTTGAAATGGCGTTCGGCGGTGATCCGCCAGCGCGGTTTCTCGGCCACGTGGTCCAGCCACTCGCGCCACTCCGCGCCGGCCAACTCGCCTTCCAGCCAGACCGCGTCGTCGTGCATCAGCAGCACGTCGCGCACCTGCGCCGGCTGCGCGTCCAGGCGTTGCCGCGTTGCCGGCGAGCACACCGGAAAGATCGTCTCGGCGAACTCGGCCAGCTGGCACAGGCCGGCGATCGGCGCATGCGAATAGCCGATCACCACGTCCACGCGCTGCTCTTCCATCCAGTACGCATGCGGCGCCACCATCTCCGCGCGCACATGCAGCTCGATGCCCTGGCATTCGCGGTAGAAGTCCGGCAGGTGCGGCATCAGCCATTCGATCGCCAGCGATGGCGGGCATACCACGACCAGCGCGCCGCCCTGCGAACGGGCGATGCGCGACAGCGCGTCGTTGAGGCCGGCCGACGCGCCGTTGACCGCGCCGAGCAGGGTCATGCCGGCCGGGGTCAGCGCGATCCTGCGCTGGCTGCGGCGGAACAGTTCGGTGCCCAGGCGCGCTTCCAGCCGCAACACGCGCTGGCTGACCGCGCCCTGGGTGACGTTCAGCGCCGCCGCCGCGCCGGTGATGCTGCCATGGCGGGCGGCGGCGCGGAACACCCACAGGTCCGACAGCAGTTGCGCGTCCAGGCGAAAGGCGTCCTGCTCGGCGCAGGACGACAGCACGGCGTCTTTCATTGAAACAGGCCCCCGCTACCGCCGATGAGCCCCCCCTTGATGCGAATCTAGCCTTGCGCCTGGCCGGATGTGTGTCAAGGCGCGCAATACGGCGACGGCCGCCGCCCGATCGGGCGCAGACGCGATGCGTGCCCGGGTGCGCGAAGCGGTTCGCTCTGTCGCCGCTGCCGCATGCCGGTCGAGCCCGCCGGCCAGGCCCGCGTTGCCGGGCGGCGCTGTCCGCGCGCGGAAAGGAGCACGAAAGACAGCCCGCCTAGGCTCTGCCCGAATTAGCCGGAGAGCCGCCTTGCGCGTCCAGTGGAAAATTCTTTGTGATTTCGACGGTACCGTGTCGCTGCAGGATGTGACCGATACCTTGCTCGAGCGTCTCGGCCAGCCCGGCTGGCGCGCGTTGGAAGACGATTGGGTGGCCGGGCGCATCGGTGCGCGCGAGTGCATGAGCGGCCAGGTGGCGCTGCTCGACGGCGACGTCGACGCGCTGCACCGCGTGCTCGACGAGGTCCGCATCGATCCGGCGTTCGTGCGCTTCGTCGATCTGGCGCGCGACCTGGGCATGCCGCTGAGCATCGTCAGCGACGGCCTGGACTACCCGATCGCGCGGATCCTGGCGCGGCACGGCCTGCATCAGCTGCCGATCATCGCCAACCGCCTGCTGCGCACCGACGCCGGGCAATGGCGCATGGCCTCGCCGCACGCGCAGCCTGGCTGCGCCAGCGGCACCTGCAAGTGCGCGGTCATGGCCCAGCAGGAGCCGGCGCGCGCCACCTTGCTGATCGGCGACGGCCGCTCCGATTTCTGCGTGGCCGGCAAGGCCGATCTGGTCTTCGCCAAGGACGGCCTTTTGCGCCATTGCCGCGCCAGCGGCATCGCCCACCGCGCGATCGGCGGTTTCGACGACGCCATCGCCCTGCTGCACGAGCTCGCCGCGCCTGCCGCCGCCAGCGCCCGCTTCCCACTCCCCGTTCCCCAACGAGCCTGATCCCCATGAATCGGAATGTTCCGCTCCCCACCGCGCTTGCGCCGCTCCACGGCGATCTCGAGACGCTCGATCCGGCCGCGCACGACGGCCTGCAGCCGGCCTCGCCCGATCCGGACGCGCTGCTGCGCACCGGCCCGGCCTACCACGCCGCGCTCGGCGATGCGCAGATGCTGGCCGACGAGGCCGAGTACTGCTCGTTCGGCGACACCGTGCACTACAGCGAGCCGCCGCGGATCTTCGCGCACTGCGACGGCAGCTATCTGTACGACACCGAGGAGGTGCCGTACCTGGACCTGCAGATGTGGTATTCGGCGGTGAATTTCGGCTACGCCAATCCGCGCCTGAACGGCGCGCTGAAGCGGCAGATCGACACGCTGCCGCAGGTGGCCAGCCAGTACCTGCACCCGACCAAGATCGAACTGGCCAAGACCATCGCGGTGGATGCCGAGCGCAAGTGGGGCCGCAAGGGCCGCGTGCACTTCAACGTCGGCGGCGCGCAGTCGGTGGAGGATTCGCTGAAGCTGGTGCGCAATGCCACGGGCGGCAAGAGCCTGATGTTCGCCTTCGAGGGCGGCTACCACGGCCGCACCCTGGGCGCCTCGGCGATCACCTCCTCGTACCGCTACCGGCGCCGCTTCGGCCATTTCGACCGCGCCCAGTTCATCGAATTCCCGTACCACTTCCGCGGCCCCAAGGGCATTTCCAAGGAAGAGTACGGCGAGCAGTGCGTGGCCAAGTTCGAGCGCCTGTTCGAGACCGAGTACAACGGCGTGTGGGATCCCAAGGCCGGGCAGTGCGAGTACGCCGCGTTCTACGTCGAGCCGATCCAGGGCACCGGCGGCTACGTGATCCCGCCGCCGAACTTCTTCACCGGCCTGAAGCGGGTGCTGGACAAGTACGGCATCCTGCTGGTGGTGGACGAGATCCAGATGGGCTTCTTCCGCACCGGCAAGCTGTGGGCGATCGAGCATTTCGGGGTGACCCCGGACGTGCTGGTGTTCGGCAAGGCGCTGACCAACGGCCTCAATCCGCTGGCCGGCATCTGGGCGCGCGAGGAATTGATCAACCCGACCGTGTTCCCGCCGGGTTCGACCCATTCCACCTTCGCCTCCAACCCGCTCGGCACCGCGGTGGGCCTGGAGACGATGCGCATGCTGGCCGAGACCGACTACGAGTCGATGGTCATGGCCAAGGGCGCGCACTTCCTCGACGGCCTGCGCGACCTGCAGAAGCGCCATCCGGAAATCGGCGACGTCGACGGCCTGGGCCTGGCGCTGCGCGCGGAGATCTGCCAGGCGGACGGCTTCACTCCGAACCGCAAGCTGCTCGACACGATGGTGGACATGGGCCTGGAAGGCGAGCTGCGCCACAACGGCAAGCGCATCGGCCTGGTGCTGGACGTGGGCGGCTACTACAAGAACGTGATCACTCTGGCGCCGTCGCTGCACATCAGCCACGACGAGATCGATCTGGGCCTGTCGCTGCTGGACCAGTTGCTGACCCGCGCCAAGCGGGTGGCATGAGATGGCGGGAGACAGCGCGTTGGCGCCGCGTTGCCTCCCGTCGTCCGCTGCGGCATCGGCCTCAGCGCGCCTCGCGCAACGCGAGCACCGCGTTGAGGCCGCCGAAGGCGAAGGAATTGCTGAGCACCGTGCGCACCGGTTGCGCGCGGGCCTGGTTGGGGACGTAGTCCAGGTCGCAGTCCGGATCCGGATCCAGGAAGTTCGCGGTCGGCGGCACCGTCTGCTCGCGCAGCGCACCGATCGCCGCGATCAGTTCCAGCGCGCCGGCGGCGCCCAGCGCATGCCCGTGCACCGCCTTGGTCGAACTCACCGCCAGCGCATCGGCGTGGCGGCCGAACACCTGGCGGATCGCCTGCGTCTCGCAGCGGTCGTTGGCCAGGGTGCCGGTGCCGTGGGCGTTGATGTAGTCGATCTGCTGCGGCTGCAGGCCGGCATCCTGCAAGGCCAGGCGCATCGCCGTGGCGGCGCCGTCGGCGCTGGGCGCGACGATATCGTGCGCATCGGCGCTCATGCCGAAACCGGCCAGTTCGGCCAGCGCCATGGCGCCGCGCGCGGCCGCGTGCGCGGCGCTTTCCAGCACGAAGATGCCGGCGCCTTCGCCCAGCACCAGGCCGCTGCGCTGCGCGCAGAACGGCCGACAGGTGTCGTCGCTGACCACGCGCATCGCTTCCCAGGCGCGGATCAGCGGCAGGCTCAGGCAGGCTTCGCTGCCGCCGGCGATGGCCACGTCGGCCAGGCCGTGGTGGATCAGCAACGCCGCCTGCGCCAGCGCGTGGTTGGCCGAGGCGCAGGCGCTGGACACGGCGAAGGCCGGGCCGCGCAGGCCGAAGGCGATGCTGATCTGGCTGACCGGGGCGTTGTTCATGCTGCGCACGATGGTCAGCGGGTGCAGGCGCTCGGCCTGCTCGCGGTACAGCCGCCGCGACTGTTCGTCGCGGCTCAATTCGGCGCCGACGCCGGTGCCGATCACCACCGCGCCGCGTGCGGCGCCGGTGCCGTCCACGTCCAGGCCGGACTGGGCCACGGCCTCGTAGGCCGCGACCAGCGCCATCTGCGTCATCCGGTCCAACTGGCCGGGCGCGATGCCGCCCAGTTGCGCCGCCTGCGGCGCGAAGCCGGGCAGGGCGGCGGCCAGGCGCATCTTCAGGGTGGCCTGCGGATCGGGCGAGGCCAGCGCGGCGATGCCGCTACGGCCCTCGCACATGCCGCGCCACAGGGCATCGGCACCCAGGCCGAGCGCGCTGACCGCGCCCATCCCGGTGACGACGACGCGGTGTCCCTGCGCCGAGCGGTCCATGCCGGCTCAGTGCGCCGGTGCCAGCGCAGCGGCGGCCTTGGCGGCCAGCGCCTGGTGCACCGCTTCGGCCAGCTTGCCCAGCGAGCCGTCGTCCAGGTTCGGATCGCGCTGCGGGAAGGTGATGTCGAAGTGCTCCTCGATGTCGAACAGGATTTCGATCGCCTCGAGCGAATCCACGCCCAGGTCCTGCAGTTTGGTGTCGGCGGTCAGGCCGGCGGGATCGATCTCGCCATGCTTGGCGACGATGCTGTGGATCTGTGTCTCGATAGACGGGGTCATGGCAGTCCTCCGCGAAATGAATGGCCACCGCGCGGCGCGTGCCGCCGGTGGAAGGCATGCCACAGCCCACGGCGGCGGCATCCATCCTCCACGCTAGCCGGTCAATCTTGCAGATGCCTTTCGTAAGCCAACTCGAACCGCGGGCGCTGCAGCAGCAGTTCCTCGCGCATCCCCCGCAGGATTTCCAGGCGCGGACCCTGGAGCATGGCGTGCCTGCGTTCGACGCCGTGTTCGACCTGCTCACCACCGCCGATCCGGCGTTGCGCGCGCGCGTGGCCGGCTGGCCGCTGCAGCGGCTGTGGCGGCGCTGGCTGCGGCCGCGCACCAGCTTCGTCGGCAGTACCGTCAGCGAATACGCCTGGCTGCCGCGTGCGGCCGACCCGGCGCAGTTGCCCGGCCAGTGGCGAACGCAGCTGGGGCGCAAGCGCCCGCTGCTGATCGTCAAGGACATCCCGCAGCACTCGCCGCTGCTCGATGCCACCGACAATGCCTGGGCGCACGTGTTCCTGGAGGCCTGCGAACGCAGCGGCTACGTGCTGCTGCGCGGGCAGGCGCTGGCCTGGGTGCCGATCGATTTCGCCTCCACCGACGAGTACCTGGCGCGGCTGTCGCGCGGCCGCCGCCGCAACATCCGCCGCAAGCTGCGCTCGCGCGCCGACCTGGAGATCGAGGTACTGCCGACCGGCGCCGCCTTCGCCGACCCGGCGCTGCGCGCGCACTGCTACGCGCTGTACCTGCAGGTCTATGCGCAGAGCGAAGTGCATTTCGACCTGCTGACCGAAGCGTTCTTCGACGCGCTGCTGACCGATGCCGATTCCGGCGGCCTGGTGTTCACCTACCGCCACCAGGGCCGGCTGATCGGCTGGAACCTGTGCTACGTGCACGACGGGCGGCTGCTGGACAAGTACATCGGCCTGCACTATCCGGACGCGCGCGAACACAACCTGTACGCGCTGAGCTGGATGCACAACCTGGACTACGCCTGCCGCCATGGCCTGCGCGCCTATGTCGCCGGCTGGACCGATCCGGAAGTGAAGGCGCAACTCGGCGCCAGCTTCACCTACACCTGGCATGCGGTGTACCTGCGCAATCCGCTGCTGCGCATCGCGCTGCGGCGGCTGCGGCCGCTGTTCGAAGCCGACGACGTCGGCACTCCAGACCCTGACGCCGACGCGGCGGAATGACATGAGCGCACCGGTACTGCTGGACCTGGACGACTCGCTCGGCACGGTGCCGGGCGCGTTGCGCCTGCCGCTGCACGAGTGGTGCGACGGACTGCGCTTCGCCTGTTCGCTGCGCCGGCTGCGGCGCTTCGGCGCCGCACTCGACGGCGTGCTGCCGGCGCAGCACGGCACCGTGCTGCTGGGCAGCGGCGATTTCCACCACCTGAGCCTGCCGCTGATCGTGCGACAGGCGCAGCGCGCGCAGGCGCCGCTGCGGGTGGTGGTGTTCGACAATCATCCGGACAACATGCGCTTCCCGTTCGCGGTGCATTGCGGCTCGTGGGTATGGCGGGTCGCGGCGTTGCCGCAGGTGGCGCGGGTGGAAGTGGTCGGCATCACCTCGGGCGATGTCGGCGCCGCGCACGCCTGGGAAAACCACCTGCGGCCGCTGTACCGCGGCAAGCTGCGCTACTGGTGCAGCGGCGTGGATGTGGGCTGGGCGCGGCGCCTGGGCCTGGGCGCCGCGGTGCGCGGCTTCGGCTCGAGCATGGAGATGATCGACGCCTTCCTGCAGCAGCTGCGCAGCACGCCGATGCCGACCTACCTGTCGCTGGACAAGGACGTGCTGGATCCGCAGGACGCGCGCACCAACTGGGACCAGGGCGAACTGCGGGTGCCGCACCTGCTCACCGCCATCGCCTATCTGCATGGGCAACTGCTCGGCAGCGACATCACCGGCGAGGTGTCGGTGGCGCGGTATCCGCAGTGGTGGAAGCGGCGCCTGGCGGCACTGGATGCGCAGCCGCCGCCGTCGCCGCAGGCGCTGCCGGCATGGCAGGCGCAGCAGCACGAGGTGAACTTGCGGCTGCTGGACGCGCTGGCCGAGGCCGGGCTGCGTCGATAGCGCATGCCCGTGCAGGAGCGGCTTCAGCCGCGACCCGCGTTACCGATGGATCCTGTCGCGGCTGAAGCCGCTCCTACAGGATTGTGCAGGGTGCGATGGTGTTGCGGGATCAGCCCAGCCGCTCGGCACACACCTGCCGCAGCACCGTGACGATCGCCTCGAAACCCTCTTCGTCCAGCCACGGGCTGTTGCTGATGCTCAGGCAGCGCGCGGCGAAGTCGCGCGCGTTGGGCATCGGTGCGGGATCGACGATGTCGCGCAGATAGGCGTAGTCGGGCAGGGCGTGCACGAACAGCAGGCCGACGCCGAGTCCGCGCGGCCACAGCTGCGCCAGCGCGCGTTCGCGCGCGGCCGCGTCCGGCAGCAGCACCAGCAGCGCCGGCCAGCTGCCTTGCGCGCCGGCGCTGTCGGCGACGACGCGCAGCCCGGGCAGAGAGGCCAGGCGGGCGCTGCGGCGCCGGCCCTGGTCGCGCGCCTGCGCCAGGAACGCCGGCCAGCGCGCGCTGGCGCGCACGCCGACCGCTTCGCGCCAGGCGCCGACCGCGTGTTGTGGGATCGCCGCATCGAAATGGTCGCCGGCCGCGGCCACGCGGTCGCCGCGACGCAAGGCGCGACGCAGCGGCGCGCCGTAGGCCCAGCGCAAGGCGTGCGGCCGGTACAGCGCGGCGTAGCCGAGCAACTGCAGGCTGCGCTGCAGTTCCCAGCGCCAGTCGCGCTGGCCCAGGCGCGCCGCCATCGCGGCCAGGCTGCGCCGCAATGACGCGTGCGGCGACATCAGCAGGCCGCCTTCGTACAGGGTCGGGCCCTTGCCCACCGCCAGGCTGCAGAAGCCGATGTCGCCGCCCAGGCCGGCCGGCCGGCCGTCGGCGTGCACGCCGCCCAGCGCCTGCGCGGCGTCTTCGATCAGCATCGCGCCGCAGGCCGCGGCGGCCTGGCGCAGCGGTTCCAGGTCGGTCAGGCGCCCGCCCAGGTGGGTGGCGACGATCGCCAGGGTGTCGCTGCCGCAGCGCTGCGCGAGCTGCGCCGGGTCGGGTTCGATCGCATCGGGCAGCAGATCGCACAGCACCAGCTGCAGGCCGCAGTGGGCCACCGCCAGCGCCACCAGCGGACAGGTGTAGGCGGCCACCAGCACCTGCCGGCGGCGGCTGCCGGCGGCCAGGGTGCGCAGCGCGACGACCAGCGCGGCGGTGCCCGAGCAGGTGAGCACGGCATCGGGGAAGCCGAGCTGCGCGGCCAGCCGCTGCGGCGTGCGCGCCGGCCACAGGTCGCGCCAGCGCAGCGGCAGGCCGGCGGTGGGCGGAACCTCAGTGCGCATCGGCCGGCGCGGCGCGCTCGCCGAGCGCGAGGCAGACGATGCCGGCCACGATCAGCGCCGCGCCGAGCGCCTGCAATGCGCCGATCGGTTCGCCGAACCACCACGCCGACAGCAGCAGCACGCTGACCACCTCCAGGTGCGAGGCGGCGAACGCCGGGCCGATCGGCGCGTGTTCGAGCAGTTTCATCCAGGTGAAGAACGCGCCGACATAGCCCAGCAGTGCGGCGTACAGCCAGGGACTGGCGAGCAGGCGCAGCACCCAGGCCCACTCGGCCTGTGGCGGGAACGCATGCGCGCCGCCCAGCTTGAAACCGAACTGGGCCAGGGTGTCGAAGCCCAGCAGCAGGGCGAAGCCCACGGCGTAGCGGTGCAGCGGCGGGCGGCTCATGTGCCCAGCCCGACGACGGCCACGCCGGCGCTGACCAGGCAGATTCCGGCCACCTGCATGCGTCCCAGCCGCTCGCCGAACAGCCAGCGCCCGGCGAGCATGATCGCCACGATGTTGATCGAGCCGAGCAGCACGCCGCGGCCCAGCGGCACCAGCGACAGGAACGCGGTCCAGGCCAGGAATTCGAACGCGTAGCAGGCCATGCCCAGCCACAGCCACGGTTGCCGCGCCATGCGCCGCCAGCGTGCCGCGCCGCTCGCCAGCGGATCGCTGGCGACGTGCTTGAAGGCCAGCTGGCCGACCGTGTCCAGCGCCACCGTCGCCAGCCACACGCCGACCACGGGCGCCTGCAGCGCCATCAGGCGGCCTGGCGCGGCGCGCCGGCCTGGGCGGCGAAGAACTGCGCCAGCCGCGCGCCGAGCACGCGGCGTTCGCGGTCCAGGGTGATCATGTGGTAGCTGTCGTGCAGCAACAGCAGTTCCACCGGTCCGGACACACCGGCGACCACCAGCTGCGCGTTGCGCAGATGCGCGATGTCGTCCTCGGCCGCATGCGCGACCAGGCACGGCGCGGTCACCTTGGCCAGGTTGCGGCGCACCCGCCGCGACAGCAGGTGCATCTCGGCCAGCGCGTGCCACGGATTGCCGGGCAGACCGGCGGCGCTGCTGTCGCCGCCGAGCATCGCGCCGCTGATCTGCGCGCGGATGCGCTCGTCGCGCAGGCCGTACGGCGGTTCTTCCAGGAACATGCGGCGGCGGCCGATGCCCAGGCGCTTGAACCACGGCAGCAGGAACGCCAGCCGCGCGCGCCGCGGGATGTTCCAGCCGTCGTAGCGGAAGGTGGCGCCGAGCACGCCGACGCCGTCGACCCACTCCGGCCGTTCTTCGGCCAGTTGCAACGCCAGCAGCGCGCCCATCGACAGGCCGGCCACGAACAGCTTGTCCACCTGCGGGCGCATCTGCGCCGCGGCCTGCTCGACGCTGGCGCTCCAGTCGCGCCAGCCGGTGGCGATCAGGTCGTCCTCGTTGCCGCAATGTCCGGCCAGCTGCACGCCATGCACGCTGAAGCCTTCGCGGTGCAGGCTCTTGCCGAGCAGGCGCATCTCGCTGGGCGTGCCGGTCAGGCCGTGGAGCAGCAGCACGCCGTGGCGGCCGCCCTGGAAGTGGAATTCGGCGGATTGGATCATGGCGGCACAGCGTCGGCAGCGAAGGAACGCGCGCAGCGTGGCGGACAGGCGTTTCAGCAGCCTTTCGTCAGCGTTGCGCGGCGGCCGGGTTGCGGAAGCGCACCAGCACGCGCTGGCCCAGGCGTAGCGCCGACGGCTGCCGGAACGCCAGCACGCAGGCCACGCTGCGGTCGTTGCCGGCGCTGGCGCCATCGGCGTCGTCGTGCAGTTGCGCCGGGCCGAACGCCGGCGCCAGCCAGCGCACCACCGCGGTACCCAATGCGGTCTGGCGGCCGTCGTCGCTGATCACCTCGGCCTGCATGCCGGGGCTCACCGCGGCGGCGTAGCTTTCGTTCAATTCGGCGCGGACCAGGCGCGGCGCGTCCGGCAGCAGGGTCAGCAGCGGCGTGGCGCCGCCGTCGCTGCGCGCGCCGACCGCGGCGGCCAGTTGCAGCACGCGGCCGTCGGCCGGCGCGGACAGGCGGTACTGGTCGCGCTGCAGTTGCGCCTGATGCACCTGTTCGGCAGCCAGCGCGGCGTCGCTGCGCGCGGCCTGCAGCGCGTCGGCCAGGGTCTGGCTGGCGTCGCCGGCATCGTCCGCGCTCTGGCCGTCGCCGGCGCCGATCCGCGCCGCTTCGGCCAGCCGTCGCTGGCGCTGCTGCGCGTGCGCCAGCCGCTGCTGCAGCTGGCTCACGTGCGCGCTGGCCGCCTGCGCGCGGGTCTGCGCGATGTCCAGGTCCAGCGCCGCGGCGCGGTCGTCGGCCTGGATCAGCAGCGTGCCACGGCGCACCGCGTCGCCTTCGTGCACCGCCACCCGCTGCAGGGTCGCGGCGACCGGCAGGCTCAGTCGCAGCAGGCCGCCTTCCACGTCGATGCGCCCGCGCGCCACCGCCAGGTAGGCCGGCGCCGCGCTGGGCACGGGCGCCGCCTGTGGCGGCCGCGCGCAGGCGGCCAGCAGCAGGCCCAGCAGGGGAGCGGCGAGGAACGCTTTCATGGTGCGGACATCCGGGACGAAGAGAGGGGCGGGGGCGGCGGCGCCAGGCGGCGGTCGTCGAGGATGCGGCCGTCTTCCATCGACAGCACGCGGTCGGCATGGCGGATCAGCCGCGGATCGTGGCTGACGCACAGCACCATGGTGTTGTGGCTGCGGGCGATGCGGTGCAGCAGGTCGATCACGATCTGGCCGTTGCCGGCGTCCAGCGCGCTGGTCGGTTCGTCGGCGAACAGCAGCGCCGGGTGCTTGGCCAGTGCGCGCGCGATCGCCACGCGCTGCTTCTCGCCGCCGGACAGCTCGGCCGGGCGCAGGTGCTGGCGATGGGCGATGCCGACCTCGGCCAGCGCCGCTTCGGCGCGTGCGCGCACCTCGGCGGCGGCCAGGCCCATGTACTGCAGCGGCAGCCGCACCTGGTCCAGCGCGCTCAGCGCCGGGAACAGGTTGAAGCCCTGGAAGATGAAGCCGGTATGGCGCAGGCGGAAGCGCTCCAGCGCGGTCGCGTCGAGCGCGCCGAGGTTCTCGCCCAGCGCCTGCACCCGGCCGCTGTCGGCGCGCTGCAGGCCGCTGAGGATCGACAGCAGGGTGCTCTTGCCGCAGCCCGACGGTCCGGAGATCAGGGTCAGTTCGCCGGGCCACACCTGCAGGCTCACGTCGCGCAGCACCTCGGTGCGCAGCTTGCCGGAGACGAAGCTCTTGCACAGGGCGCTGCCGTGCAGCGTGGCGGCGTGCGGCAGCAGCGCGGCGTCGGCGGGGGCGGCGGCCTGGTTCATCGCAGCAGCAGCGCCGGGTCGGCGCGGCGCAGTCCGCGCAGCGCGGCCAGCGCCGAGAGCACGGTCAGCAACATCACCGCGACCACGCACGCGGCCCAGCCGTTGCCATCGAACGCCACCGGCACGTCGTGCGCACGCGCCAGCGCCACCAGCGCGGCGCCGAGCGCGCTGGCGCCGAGCAGGCCGAGCGCGCCGACCCAGGCCGCCTGCTCCAGCACCACCCAGCGCAGCGCGCGCATGCTCACGCCCAGCGCGTTGAGCGTGGCGTACTCGCGCGCCGCGCCGAGCACCGTGGCCAGCAGGGTCTGGCTGGTGATCGCCACGCCGACCAGCAGCACGATGCCGCCGAGGAACAGCACGCCGGAGCCGGCGCCGGTATCGAACATCCAGAACAGGATGCTGCGCCGGGCGAACTGCACCGCGCTCCAGGCCTCGATGCGCGCCGGCGCGGCGTTGCCGGCGAGGCTGCGCGCCACCGCCGCGGCGTCGCTGCCGGGCCGCAGCCGCGCGACCATGTAGGTCGGCCAGTCCGGGTGCACGGCATCGGTGTTCAGGGCGCGTGCGGTTTCCAGCGAGGCCAGCACGTTGACCCCGCCCAGCGCGCGCAGGCCGCGGCCGACCCCGATCACCCGCACCCGGTGGCCGTTGATGCGCGCGCTGCGGCCGATGCCGACGCCGAGCTTGTCCAGTTCGGCGCGGTCCACCACCACCGTGTCCGGTTCGCGCAGCGCCGCGCGCAGGGCGGGGCTCAGCAGCCGCGCGAACATCAGCCCGTCGGTGCGGGTGTCGATGCCGGAGACGTAGATCGACACCGCGCCGGTGTCGTCGGGGCCGCGCCAGTCGCCGTCGAACCAGACGAACGGCTCGACCTGGACCACGCGCGGGTCCAGGTACAGCGCTGTAGCCGCATCCGGATCGATCGGGCGGCCCTGGTCCACGCTCTGCGTGCCCGGATAGCCCAGCCACAGGTCGGCGTCGGAGCCGGACACGTAGACGCTGGCGCTGCCGAAGATGCCCAGCACCAGCGCGGTCTGCAGCAGCAGCAACAGGCTGGCGAAACCGACCGAGACCACCACCGGCAGGAAGCGGCGCCATTCGTGGCGCAGGGTCTGGCGGGCCAGCGCGACCATCAGGGCGTTGCGCCTGCGCTGCCCGCGTCGCTGACGGTAGCGGTGGCAGTGGCGCTGGCCTGCGTTTGCGCGCTGCCCAGCGCGGTCTGCAGCGCGATGTAGTCGAGGTCGCGCTGGCGCTGCGCCTCGAGCAGCTCCAGCGCGGTCTGGTCGCGCGCGGCCTGCTGGGTGGCCACGTCCAGATCGCTGCCCAGGCCCAGCCTGCGCCGCGCCTGCGCCGCGTCGGCGGCCTGCTGCAGCGCCTGCAGCGCCTGCTGCTGCGCCAGCACGCGCTGGCGCTGCTGTTCCAGCGCGGTCAGCGCGTTCTGCACTTCGGCCACCGCATCCAGCACGCATTGGCGGTAGGCCAGCGTCGCCGCCTGCAGCAGCTCGCCGCGGGCCTGCGCCGTGGCCTGGCGCAGGCCCCAGTCGAACAGCGGGATGTCGATCAGCGGACCCAGCGAGGCGATCTCGTGCGGGGTGGCGGTGCGGCGGTGCGAGAGCAGGTTGGTGGACCAGTGGATGGCGCCGCCCAGGCCGATGCTGGGGTAGCGGTCGGCACGGGCGATGCCCAGTTCGCCGGCCGCGCGCAGCACCTCGGCCTCGCGCGCGGCGATGTCCGGGCGCCGCCGCAGCAGGTCCGCGGGCACCGCGTCGATCGCGCCGATCTGCAGGCCCGACGCCGTCGCGTCCGGGGCGGCGGCTGCCGCGTCGGCGGCGCTCCACGCCGGGTCCGGTGCGCTGCGCGCCAGCAGCACCGCCAGCCGTTGCGCGGCGGCGGCGCTGGCGGTGCGCGGTTCGCCCAGCGCGGCTTGCGCCTGCAGTTGCGCGGCCTGCGCCTGGGCGGCGGCGGCCGGCGGCGCCAGGCGCAGCTGGACCAGGGAGGCGCTCAACGTCGCCTGCCGCTGGCGGGCGTCGGCGATGCGTTGCAGCAGCTGTTCGGCCTGTTGCGCGTGGCGCAGTTCGATCCAGTTGCGCGCCACGTCGGCGACGGTGGCGGTGCGGACCTGCTCCAGGCTGGCCTGCGCGGCCTGCAGGTCGCCGCGGCTCATGCGGCGGGCGGCTTCGCCGCGCCCGAACAGCGGCAGTTCCCATTCCGCGTCGAAGCCGGCGACCAGGAACGAGGCGCTGGCGTCGGGGTCGATCGGTTCTTCGGTGCGCGCATGCAACTGCGGCTTCAGACTTGCCGTTGCCACGCCATCCATGCGCCGCGCCGCACGCAGCCTGGCCAGGGCCTGGGCCACGTCGAGATCGTCGCGCAGCGCCTGCGCGACCAGCGCATCGAGTTGCGGGTCGTGGAAGTCCTGCCACCACGCGCTGCCGGGCGGTCGTGGAGTGGCCGTGGCCGGCAGCGATGTCCACTGCGACGGCAGCGGCTGCGTCAGCTCCGGCAGCGGGGTGCTGACGCAGCCGGCCAGCGCCGCGGCGCTCAGCACGGCAAGGCCGGTCAGCCGGGATGCGCGGCGCCGGCTCATGCGGGCGTCGCCGCGCTGGCCGGCAGGTCCAGCTCCACGCGCAGGCCGCCCAGCGCCGAGCGCTGGTAGCGCAGGGCGGCGTGGTGGCGTGCGGCGATGCTGGCGACGATCGCCAGGCCCAGGCCGGTGCCGCCTTCGGGCGCATCCGGGGCACGGAAGAAGCGTTCGCCCAGGCGCGGCAGCAAGGCCTCGTCCACGCCCGGGCCGGCATCGTCGACCGCCAGCTGCAGGTGTCGCGACTGCCGGCGCAGGCTCACCGTGACCATGCCGCCGGCGGCATGCCTGAAGGCGTTGTCGAGCAGGTTGTCGAGCAGTTCGCGCAGCGACCAGGCGTCGGCGGCGACCCAGGCCGGCCCGTTGTCGGCATCGTCGTCGTCGTAGCCCAGATCGACTCCGGCCTGCAGCGCGTCGGGAATGCGCTCGGCCAGCGCCTGCGGCAGCCACGCGGCCAGGTCCAGCGGCAGCAGCGGGCGGATGCTCTCGCGCGGCGCCTGGGCGCGGGTCAGCGCCAGCAATTGGGTGGAGCTGCGGATCGCGCGGTCGGTCAGCTGGCGGATGTGCTGCAGCGCCTGCGCGGTGTCCTGCGGGCGGGTGCTGGCCTGGGCGCGCTGCACGTGCATGCTCAGTCCGGCCAGCGGCGTGCGCAACTGGTGCGCGGCGTCGGCGACGAAGCGCTCCTGCAAGGCCATCAGCTGCTTGAGCCGGCCCAGCAGGCCGTCGATGGCCTGGGTCAGCGGCAGCACCTCGATCGGGATGTCGGGGCCGGACACCGGGCTCAGGTCGCGCTGGCTGTCGTCGAGCCGGCGCACCGCCGGTTGCAGCAGGCGCAGGCCCACGCGCACCCCATGCCAGACCAGCGCCAGCAGCGAGCAGGTCAGCAGCAGTTCGGTCGGCAGCATCAGCATCAGGATCTCGCGCGCGCGGCGGTGGCGGTCGTCCAGGGTCTCGGCCACCGAGATCGTCAGCCGGTCGTTGGCCTCCCAGGCCGACGGCACGATCAGGCTGGCCACGCGCACCGGGGTGCCGTCGGCCATGCGTTCGTCGCGCAGCACCACCCGGCCGAGCGCGGCCGGCGCGGCGTGCGCCGGGATCGGTTGCGCGCTGTTGCTGATTACGCCGTGGTCGCGGCTGCGCACCTCGAAGAACACCCGGCCGTCGCTGCTGTATTCGAGCAGGCGCCGCGCCTGCAGCGGCAGCGGCAGGCGCGCGCCGGCGTCGTTGACCGCCTTGGCCAGGCCCAGCGTGTCCTCCTTCAGGTCCATGTCGTGGACGTGGTTGGAGTACTTGAGCATCAGCAGGTAGAACAGCGCCGAGACCACCAGCATCAGCAGCAGGGTCGGGATCAGCAGGAACGCCAGCAGGCGCCGGCGCAGGCTGGGATGGGCGGGGACTGCGCCCGCCGTCGCGGCTGCCACGGCCGCGCTCACGACGCGTGCGGGTCGTGGGCGGTGTCGGCGTCGGCGTCCGCGGTGCGGGATTCTTCCAGCAGATAGCCCAGGCCGCGGATGGTGCGGATGCCGACACCGGAGCCGTGCAGCTTGCGGCGCAGGCGGTGCATGGAGATGTCCAGACCGTTGTCGGTGATCTCGTGCTGCCAGTCGCACAGCGCGTCGGTGAGCTGGCCGCGGCTGACCACGCGCCCGCTGCGCATCAGCAGCGTTTCCAGCAGCGCGAACTCGCGCGCGGTCAGTTCCAGCGGCTCGTCCTGCAGCCATACCCGGCGCCCGGCCAGGTTGATCCGCAGCTGGCCCAGGGCCAGCTCGGGGATGCCGCCGCTGCTGCGCCGGCGCAGCAGGGCGCGGGTGCGGGCCAGGAACTCGGACAGTTCGAACGGCTTGATCAGGTAGTCGTCGGCGCCCTGGTCGAGGGCGCGGATGCGGTCTTCCACGCCGTCGCGCGCGGTCACCACCAGCACCGCGACCTCGTCGCGGCGTTCGCGCACGCGCTGCAGCACCTGCAGGCCGTCGCGCCGCGGCAGGCCCAGGTCCAGCACCAGCAGGTGGTAGGACTCGGCGCTGAGCGCGCGCTCGGCGGCGGCGCCGTCGTTGACGTGGTCCACCACGTGCCCGCACTCGGCGAGCGAGTCGCGCAACGCAACGGCAATGGACGTATCGTCTTCGGCAACCAGGATGCGCATGGCGCGAGATGCTTGCAACGCGGATGTTGGAAAACCGTCGTAATCGGCGGTGGCGAGGCGATTACGATGGGATCCGTTTATGTAGCGACGGTGACCGTTGCGCGGCAACTGCGGCGCGGCCGGCGCCGAGCCGGTGCGGCCAGCGGGCGGCCCGGCCACGGCCGTGGTCCTCCTGCGGCGGCGCCTGCCGTTGCGCAAGCCGCCGCGCGTCGATGCGCGCACGCGTTGAAACCGGGCCCACAAGCGCGCAAGCTTCCGATCTGTTTCGCGGCCAGGGGATTGGCAATGCGCGGGATGCTTTTCTGTCTGTTTGCAGTTGCGGCGGCGTGTCCCCCCGCGGCGGTCGCGCAGGCGACCACACGGCAATGCGGGGCAGTGGAGGAGGCGGGGCCGGCGTGCCTGCTGGCGCGCAAGCCGCTGCCGGCGTTGCCTGCCGGGGCGGTGTTCTGGCATCTCGATCGCTTTGCGTCGAAGGCGTCCGCAGACGCTGCCGCCGCCCCGACCAGCGTGGTGGTGGAGGCGTTCGGATCGGTCTGGCTATTCACCCTTGCGCAGGCCGCATGGCATTCAGAGGGCGGCGAGCACGTGTCCACGGTCGGTCCGCTCGCGGTGGCGCCGGCGTCGACCTATGCGGCCGACTATCTGCGCTCGATCTTCCTTCCGGGGACGACGGCGCCGTTGCACGTCCATTCCGGGCCGGAGGCCTTCTTCGCGGTCAGCGGCGACACCTGCCTGGAGACGCCGGCCGGCGTCCAGGTCGGGCGCGGACCCGGCAACAGCCTGACGATCGAGGCCGGACCGCCGATGCTGCTGATGGCGATCGGCACGGTGCCACGGCAAGGCTTTGCGCTCATCCTCCACGACGCCGACCGGCCAGCGACGACCTTGACCCAGGCCTGGCAGCCGCAAGGACTGTGCGCGCGGCAGCTTGCGGCGGATCGGAGTCCTTAGCCCGCCCTCGATTGTCGGCCCGTGTCGGGAAATTCTGACGGCACGACACGGCATCGACCGATCGCGCCGGCACGTGGCCACAGGCATGCTGTGTCTGTCGGCAACGTCATCGCTCCCGCGCCAGGGATGCGCGCTTGCACGGAATCGAACGGATCTCGATTCGCCGGCCACCTGATTTCGTTCCCGCATGCGCCGACGGACCGGCGCGCGTGCATGCGAGCGGAGTGACACGGACGGAACGCACGACGCCCCGGCATGCCGGGGCGTCGTGCGTTTGGGTGCATGTTGCTTGGCCGCGCGCCTGCGCGGAATACCGGCCGAGCGGTGACGTTCCCGTGGCGCCGATGCAGAAATCGGCGTCGCCTGAACGCTGCTGCGGACTGTCGGTGCATCCGTTCCCGGACCGTCCTCGACCTCGCGAGATCCGCCGGACCGCTGCTTCGTCAACCAGGCAGGATCGCCGCTAGCGCGGTCGCTTCGATCCTGCCGCTCGGCATCGCGGCGATCCGCTGCCGAGCCCTGCGGAAACGCTGCCGCCTGCAAATGCCGCCATCAGCATCCGCAGGCGCGACGAATCCCCAATCCCCAATCCCGGCTCTACAACGCCCAATCCACGCGCATGCCGGCGACCAGCGCATTCGGCAGGTCGCGGGTCCGCGACGGGTCGTTGAACTGGTCCGGATGCACGATGTAGTGCAGGTTCGGCGCGATGCGCAGCTGCGGGGTGACCTGGATGCCGTAGCTCAGTTCCATCATGTACTGCGAGCTGTGCGGGGTGCCGCTGCCGCCGGCCGCGGCGCGCGCCAGGCGCAGGTCTTCCAGCGCGTCGTCGCTGTAGCGCTGCTGGGTGACGACGAAGGCGATGTTGTCCTGCTCGCGGCTGGCGAAGGTGCCGCGCTGGACCAGGCCCAGCTCCAGGAAGTGGTCTTCGATCAGCTGCCCGGAGGTGCCCTTGAGCACCGAGCCGAACAGCACCAGCCCGCGCGCGCTGTCGGCGTCGGGGCGGGTGACCTGCTGTTCGAAGCGGAAGAACGCGCCGGAGTGGCCGTTGCGGGTGGCGTAGTCCAGCCCGCTGAGCCGCGCCGGGTTGCCGTTGCGGTCGGTCAGCGGGTCGGTGTAGTCGGAGTTGTCCTGCCAGCCGCCCAGTTCGTACATCGCCGGGAAGCGCACGCTGGCCGCCTCGGTCTTGTAGCCGATCGCGTAGGGCACGATCACCCCGGTGCGGTCGCGTGTGCTCCAGTTCAGGCCGTGCTCGCCGTCCTCGGCCTGGGTCGGATTGACCTCGTAGGCGCCGACGTGCACGTACACGGTCGGGGTCACCCAGGCCTTGGCGTGCGCGGCCCAGCTGGACACCGGCCAGTAGGTGAAGTTGCTGGTGCGGAACACGAAGGTCGGATTGCCGCAGGCCGAGTTGCCCTGGAAGTAGCCGCACAGGTCCGAGCCGAGGAAATGGATGTTGGCCACGCTGCGTCCGGCCTCCAGTTCCAGGCGGTCGTCGAACAGCTTCTGCGCGATGGTGAAGTTGGCCAGGCGCGTACCCTGGCCGCCGTAGATTTCCTGCACCGAGGTGCTGTTGCCGATGTCGCTGTTGGCCAGGTTGGTGCCGTGGCGGTTGATCGCGTAGACCTTCAGCGTGGCGCCGTTCCAGCCCATCAGCCGCTGCAGGTCGACGTCGGTGCCGAGCATCAGCTGGCCGGCGTAGGCGCTGCCCTGTTCCTTGCCGCCGTCCAGCGAGACCGCGGCCTCGCCGGTGTAGGCGAGCTTGAGCTTGAACGCGTCGCTGGCGTCCTGGGCGTGGGCCAGCGGGGCGAGCGCGAGCGCCAGGGCGGTGAGCGACAGGCGCCGGGTGAGGGGGAGGGACATGGCAGAGACTCCTGGGGTGTGATGGAGGCCGGCGCGCCGCCGTGGGCGACGGGGGAGGGGACATCGCCCCCGGCAGCGCGTCGGCGCAGGACTTATTCGGCGACCGGCTTCTTCAGCACGCGCAGCGCCAGCGCGGTCAGCACGGTGCCGGCGAGCAACGCGATCAGGTACATGCCCAGATGGGTCACCACGTGCGGGATCGGCAGCACGAAGATGCCGCCGTGCGGCGCCTGGAGTTCGGCGCCGGCAGCCATCGAGATCGCGCCGGCCAGCGCCGAACCCAGCATCAGCGCCGGGATGGTGCGCAGCGGGTCGCGCGCCGCATACGGAATCGCACCCTCGGTGACGAAGGCCAGGCCGAGCACGCTGGTGGCGGCGCTGGTGTCGCGCTCCTCACGGGTGAAGCGGTTGCGGAACACCCAGGTGGCCAGTGCGATGCCCAGCGGCGGGGTCATGCCGGCGACCATCGCCGCGGCCATCGGCGTGTATACCTGGCTGGCCAATAGGCCGGTGGAGAACGCATAGGCGGCCTTGTTGACCGGCCCGCCCATGTCGAAGGCCATCATCGCGCCCAGCAGCAGGCCCAGCAACACCGCGCTGCTGCCCTGCATGCCGCGCAACCAGTCGGTGAGCCAGGCCAGCGCCTCGGCGACCGGCTGGCCGACCACGTACATCATTGCCAGTCCCACTAGCAAGGTGCCCAACACCGGGAGCAGTAGCATCGGCTTCAGCCCTTCCAGCGTGCGCGGCAGCTTGATCACGCGGTTCAGCGCGGCCACGCCGTAGCCGGCGATGAAGCCGGCGAAGATGCCGCCGAGGAAGCCCGCGCCGAGGTTGGCCGCGACCATGCCGCCGATCATGCCGGGGGCGATGCCGGGGCGGTCGGCGATGGAATAGGCGATGTAGCCAGCCAGGGCTGGCACGATAAGCAGGAAACCTGCATTTTTGCCGATCTGGAACAGTGACCAGCCCAGCGTGCCTTTGTGTGCATCGTCGAAAACGTAGATGCCGCCCAGCGCGAACGCCAGCGCGATCAGCAGGCCGCCGGCGGTGACGAACGGCAGCATGAACGACACGCCGGTCATCAGGTGCTTGTACGGACCGGCCGATTTGCCGCGTTCGCTGCTCGCGGTTGCGGCGCCGTTGCCGCTGGCCGCATGCACGCCGGCCTCGGCCAGCGCCTTGCGGATCAGCCCGGGGCCGTCGTTGATCGCCGGCTTGGTGCCGCTCTTGAACAGGCGCTTGCCGCCGAAGCGGGACAGGTCCACTTCGCGGTCGGCGGCGATCAGCACCAGGTCGGCGTCGGCGATTTCGGCGTCGCTGAGCGTGTCCTGGGCGCCGACCGAGCCTTGCGTCTCGACCCGGATCTGGTGGCCCAGGGTCTTGGCCGCCTGCTGCAGGCCCTCGGCGGCCATGAAGGTGTGGGCGATGCCGGTGGGGCAGGAGGTCACGGCGACGATGCGCTTGGGGCCATCCGTCTGCGTGGCCGCGCTGGCGGTCGTCGCCGGCGCGGCCGCGGCCGCGGCCAGCAGCGGCGCGAGCACGCCGCCGGCATCGTCGAGCACCGCATCCAGGCTGGCGCGCAGCGGCGCGGCGCCGGCGAAGCGCGCCGCATCGGCATCGCCGTCGCCGACCAGCAGCAGCGGATAGCCGCTGCCGGCCGCGGCCAGGTCCAGCGGCGCGATCACGCCCTGCGGCGTGCGCACCTCGGCGTGCACCACCGCACCGCGTGCGCTGGCCGCATGGCGCAAGGCTTCGGCGGCGAGGACGGCTTCGGTGCTGCGTTCGCCGGCGACGATCACCACGAAGATAGGATTCATGCTTGCTCCCGATGGACGCAGGGGGACGCCGCGCGCGATGGCGGCGGCGTGCGGTTCGATGACATGCGGTTCGAACACTTGGGGTTCGACGTGGGGTTCATTGCAGCGACTCGATGCGGACCGCGGCGGCGATGCCGTCGACCTGGTCGCGCGGCAGCCGGCGCGCGGCGCCGCTGCCGAGCGTGGCCACGGCGAAGGCGGTGGCCTGGCGCGCGCAGGTCGCCAGGTCGGCGTCGGCGAGCAGCGCCGCGACCAGGCCGGCGACCATCGCATCGCCGGCGCCGACGCTGCTGCCGCCGGCCAGCTGCGGCGGGCGTGCCAGCAGCGCCTGCTCGCCGCGCACGAACAGCGCGCCGTCGGTGCCCAGCGACACCACCACCAGTTCGATGCCGCTGGCCAGCAGTGCGCGGGTGGCCGCCAGCAATTCGGCGGTCGCGCGCAACGGCGTGCCGGCCCAGTCCTCCAGTTCGTGGCGGTTTGGCTTGATCGCGAACGGCAGCTGCGCGCGCGGTGCGGCCAGCGCTTCGCGCAGCGGCGCGCCGCTGGTGTCCAGCAGCACCCGCGCGCCGGCGGCGGCGGCCTGCGCCTGCAGCACGCGCCAGCTGTCGTCGGCCAGGCCGGCCGGCAGGCTGCCGGTCAGCACCACCGGCAGGCCTGGACGCAGCAGCGGGGCCAGGCGCGCGCCGACCGCGTGCAGCTCGGCCGCGCCCAGCGGCAGTCCGGGCAGGTTGATGTCGGTGGTGTCGCCGCTGTCGGCGGCGACCAGCTTGAGGTTGGTGCGGGTGTCGCCGGGCACGCGCAGGCAGCGGTCGTCGATGCCGCGCGCGGCGAACAGGGTCTCGAACAGGTGCGCGTTGCCGGCACCGAGCACGCCGAGCGCGGCCGTGGCGACGCCGGCGTCGGCCAGGCAGGCGGCGACATTGATGCCCTTGCCGCCGGCGATGGCGTGCGCGCTGCTGGCGCGATGCACCTGGCCGGGCTGCAGCCGCTCGATCGCCACGGTCAGGTCGATCGCCGGGTTCAGGCTGACGCTGACGGCCTGCACGCTCATGCGCCGGCTCCGTCCAGCGCGCGCACGTCGGCCGCGCTTTCGCAGTCCAGCGCCCGCTGCGCCAGCGCCTGCAGCGCATCCAGGCGGCTGCCGCGCAGGCGCGCCTTCACCGCCGGCACGTCGTTCGGGGTCATCGACAGTTCGTGCACGCCCAGCCCGGTCAGCAGCGCCGCGCCGAACGCATCGCCGGCCAGGCCGCCGCACACGCCGACCCAGCGCCCGTGGCGCGCGGCGCCTTCGACGGTGGTGCGGATCAGGCGCAGCACCGCCGGGTGCAGGCTGTCGGCCTCGGCGGCCAGGTCCGGGTTCTGCCGGTCGATCGCCAGCGTGTATTGGGTCAGGTCGTTGGTGCCGATCGAGAAGAAGTCGGCATGCCGCGCCAGCGCGTCGGCCTGGATCGCCGCCGCCGGCACTTCGATCATGATCCCCAGCGGCACTTCCGGCGCGTCCAGCTCGGCGCGCAGGCGTTCGCACGCGGCGCGCAGCGCGACGATCTCCGCCGCCGAGGTGATCATCGGGAACATGATCGCCAGCTTGGCGCCGTCCCTGGCCGCGCGGTACAGCGCGCGCAGCTGCGGTTGCAGCAGGTCGGCGCGGCGCAGCAGCAGGCGCGCGCCGCGCACGCCGAGGAACGGGTTGTCCTCGCGCGGCAGGTTCAGGTGCGCGACCTGCTTGTCGCCGCCGATGTCCAGCGCGCGCACGATCAGCGAACGCCCGTCCAGCGCCTTGGCCATCGCCATGTAGGTGTCGTACTGCTCGTCCTCGCTCGGCGTGCTGCCGCGCTCCAGGAACAGGAATTCGGTGCGCATCAGGCCGACGCTCTCGGCGCCCTGCGCCAGCGCCATCGGCACCTGCTCGGGCAGGTTGACGTTGGCGCCGATCTCCACGCGGTGGCCGTCCTGGGTCTGCGCCGGCTGGTTGCGCTGCTCGGCCTCGCGCTCGCGCAGCTGGCGCTGTTCCTCGATGTAGGCGCGGGCCGAGGCCAGGTCGGCCTCCGACGGCGCCAGGTACAGGCGGCCGCTGCTGCCGTCGACGATGACGGTGGCGCCGTCGTCCAGGTCGAGCAGGTCGGCGCCGCCGGCGACCAGCGCCGGCAGGCCCAGGGTGCGCGACAGGATCGCGGTATGCGAGGTCGGCCCGCCCAGCGCGGTGGCCAGGCCGAGCACGCGGCTGGTGTCCAGGTGCGCGGTGTCCGACGGCGACAGGTCGCTGGCGAGCAGGATGCACGGACTGTCGGGCAGGTGCTCCAGACTGCCGCTGGCCAGGCTCGGGTCGATCTGGGTCAGCACCCGGCGGCCGACGTCGCGCAGGTCGCTGGCGCGTCCGGCCAGCACCGCATTGCCCAGCGCCGACAGCTTGTTGGCCATGCGCTCGACCGCCTGCTGCCAGGACCAGGCCACGCCGTGGCCTTCGACCATCAGCTGGCAGGCCAGGGTGATCAGGTCGGTGTCGTTGAGCAGTTCGGCCTGGGCGCGGAAGATCGCCGCATCGCCGGCGCCGAGCCGGCGCCGGGTGTCGTCCTCGATCGCCTGCAGTTGCTGGCGGGTGCGCAGCAAGGCGTCGTGCAGCAGCGCGCCGCCGTCGCTGAGCGGCACCGGCGCGTCCGGCACCGGGCCGTCGTTGCCGGCCAGCTTGTGCACCACGCCGATCGCCAGGCCGGGGCTGGCGCCGATGCCGACGATGGCCGGTTGCGCCTGCGGCGGGGTCCAGCCGCTGACCGGGGCGGCACGGCGCTGCGCCGCGGCCTGCGCGTCGGCTTTCTCCTGTGCGGTGAGGCCGTCGATGACGCTGCGCAGCCGCGCCAGCGCGGCGGCGGCGTCCTGGCCTTCGGCCGAGATGGTCACCGTGTCGCCGGCATGCAGGCCCAGCTGCAGCAGCGACACCAGGTTCTTGGCATCGCCGGTCTGCTCGCCGGCGCGCACCTGGATCCTGGCGGCGAAACCGCGCGCGGTCTCCACCCAGCGCGTCGCGGGGCGCGCATGCAGGCCGGTGGGGTAGGCGACGGTCCATTCGAAGCGCTCGCCGAGGTCGGCGACCGGGGCGTCGCTCGCCGCGACGGCCGGGTCCTGGCTCAGCGCGTCGACGATCGCCTGCGGGTCGTCGCTCGCGAACAGCGCGTCCAGCCGCGGCTGGTCCTGGATCAGCCGGGTCAGGCGCCGCAGCAAGGTGATGTGGGTATCGGACTGTGCGGCGATGGCGACCACAAGATGGGTGGTCTGGCCCGGATTCCACTCCACGCCGTCGCGGATCTGCAGCACCGCGATACCGTCGCGCTGGACCAGGTGGCGGTCCTCGCCGGTGCAGTGCGGGATCGCCACGCCGTGGCCGAGGAAGGTGTTGGCCAGGGCTTCGCGGCGCAGCATGCTGGCCGCGTAGGCGGGCGGCACGCAACCGGCGGCGACCAGCAGCTGCGCAGCCTGGGCGATGGCGTCGGCCTTGTCGCGGACCTGGACGTTGACGCGGACCAGTTCGCTGGCGACCAATACGGGGGGATTCGTCTGGGTCACGCGGGGCATCCTTCGAGGGTCTGGGGCGGCGAGTGGGTGCAGTGTGGGAACGTTCCCACTGTCGCGTCAATGTGCACTGCACAATTTATTCGGGAAAACCCGGTGCTACTATCGAATTTGGCCACTTGGAAGGGGGTTGCAGTGGGAATTTTGCGGGAACGTTGCCAGTGACAGTCAGCATCCATGACGTGGCGCGGGTGGCCGGGGTCTCGACTTCGACCGTATCGCGGGCGCTGGGCCAGGGCCCGGTCAGCGAGGATGTGCGGGCGCGGGTCGAGGCGGCGGTGCGCGAGACCGGCTACCGGCCGAACCTGATGGCGCGGCGGCTGCGTTCGCAGCATTCGGGGATCGTCGGGCTGATCGTGGCCGACATCCGCAACCCGTTCTTCACCGCGGCGATCGGCGCGGTCGAGGAGGTGGCCTACCGCGCCGGGATGCGGGTGATCCTGTGCAACACCGACGAGGATCCGCAGCGCGAGGCGCTGTACCTGCAGCTGATGCAGGAAGAACGGGTCAGTGGCCTGATCTTCGCGCCGACCCGCACCACCCAGAGCCAGTTGCCGAAGTTGAACTTCGACTATCCGGTGGTGCTGCTCGACCGTGCCGGCAAGGCCGGCGTGCACGACAGCGTGGTGCTGGACAATGCCGCGGCGATGGCGAGCTTGATCGAGCACCTGGCCGAGCGCGGCTTGCGGCGCATCGGCGGGCTGTTCGGCAAGACCAGCAGCACCGCCGCCGAGCGCCGCGACGGCTATCTGGCGGCGATGCAGGCGCACGGCCTGGCGCCGAGCTACCGCGAGGTGGCGCCTAGCGCGGAGGCGGCGACCGCCGAGGTGCAGGCGTGGCTGGCGCAACCCGAGCGCCCGGAGGCGCTGGTGGCCAGCAACAGCCTGTTGCTGATGGGCGCGCTGAAGGCGGCGCGCGGCGCCGGCCTGCGCATTCCGCAGGACCTGGCGCTGGCCGGCTTCGACAACGAGAGCTGGACCGACCTGGTCGAGCCGGGCATCACCGTGATCGAACAGCCGGTGGAGGACATGGGCCGCACCGCGATGTCATTGCTGCTGGAGCGGCTGAATGCGCCGACCCTGCCGATGCGCAAGGTGGTGCTGAGCGGGCGCTGCATCGTGCGCGGGTCCAGCCTGCGCTGAGGGCGTGGCGTCGCAGGGCGCGCCGAGGGACGGACGCTGGCGCGGTGGCGCGAGCGTCGGTGAGCGCGCCGCAGCGCGATGCCCGGTGCGTGAGTCTGGAATCGCCGGCGCTGTAACGCCGGCTGTGTATCTGCCTACTCGCTGCCGTCCGGCCTCGGGTAGTCGCGCTCCGGATCGGCGTGGTCGCGTTTGGGGTCGCTGTCCGGCTGGTCGCGGTCCTTCCACTGCGCCGCGTCGTTGCGCAGCTTGTCGGGCGTGTGGCCGCGCTGCTGCGGACTGTCCGCGTTCTCGCGATTGGGTGGGTTGGACATGGGCGTGCCTCCAGGGTCAGGCGGGGACAGGGGCAGGATCTGGCTGGGTATCGCGCCGCTCGGAACCGTCGAGCCTGGCCCAGCAGGCCAGCACGAAGGCTTCGGCATCGTTCCAGGCGATGCGCGGCCACGGATGTTCGGCGTCGTAGCGCTGGCGCAGGCGCTGCATGCGCACCTCGTTGGACTCGCGCGGCAGCTGCAGAAACACATCGCAGGCCATCTTGATCAGACGCGCATGCTCGCTGAAGGACTGCGGCCCCAGCTTGCCTTCCCCGTGCAGCACCTTCCAATGCGCCAGTTCGGCTTCGACATCCACGAGCAGGCACGGAGCGTGGCTCACGGCAGGATCTCCTGTAGTAGTAATGAGGGGGTTGTTCTGGGAACTGCGCGGAGGCGCTTGGCCAGACTAGGGCGTAAGGCGTAAACGCCAGGTCACATCGGCGTCGCGGCCGTGGCAAGAACCGCGACAGGCTGGCGAGACGGTGTGTGCGATGGGCCAATGATAGGCACGTCGTGCGTGAAGGCAGTGCCCGCTTGGAGCGTGCCGCCGTGCCGCTTACCATGGCCGTGGGTCCGCGCCGCGGACATCCGCATTTCCGCGATCACCCGCATCGACGGCGCACGCCGCCGCCGCGGCGCCCCTGAAAGGAACGGCATGCCCGTCGATATCGTGTTCGATCCCGCGCAACTGCGCATCGCCGTCATCGGCCTGGGTTATGTCGGCCTGCCGCTGGCGGTGGCGTTCGGCGCGCGCTACGACACGCTCGGCTACGACATCGACGCGCAGCGCGTGGCGCAGCTGCGCGATGGCCACGACCAGACCCTGGAAATGGAACCGGACGAACTGCGTGCCGGCGTGCACCTGCGCTACAGCGACGATGCCGCCGCGCTGCGCGACCGCAACGTCTACATCGTCACCGTGCCGACCCCGATCGACGCCTACGAGCAGCCCGACCTGCAGCCGTTGCGCCAGGCCAGCGAACTGCTCGCCGGCGTGCTCAAGCGCGGCGACCTGGTGATCTACGAGTCCACGGTGTATCCGGGCACCACCGAAGAGGTGTGCGTGCCGTTGCTGGAACAAGGCTCGGGCCTGCGTTTCAACGAGGACTTCCACTGCGGCTACAGCCCGGAGCGGGTCAACCCGGGCGACCGCCAGCGGCGCCTGGCCGACATCCGCAAGATCACCTCCGGCTCCAGCGCCGCGGCCGCCGAGGCGGTCGATGCGCTGTACGCGAGCATCATCGGCGCCGGCACCTGGCGCGCGCCGTCGATCCGCGTGGCCGAGGCGGCGAAGGTGGTGGAGAACATCCAGCGCGACGTCAACATCGCCCTGGTCAACGAGCTGGCGCTGATCTTCGACCGCCTCGGCATCGATACCCAGGACGTGCTGGAAGCGGCCGGCACCAAATGGAACTTCCTGCCGTTCCGCCCCGGGCTGGTCGGCGGCCACTGCATCGGCGTGGATCCGTACTACCTGCTGCACAAGTCCGAGAGCATGGGCTACCACCCGGACCTGATCCACACCGCGCGACAGGTCAACAACCGGGTCGGCGCGCACGTCGCCGCGCGGGTGCAGGCGCTGCTGGCGGACAAGGGCGTGGCCATGGCCGCGGCCACGATCCTGGTGCTCGGCGTCACCTTCAAGGAGAACTGCCCGGACCTGCGCAACAGCCGCGCGCTGGAGCTGGTGCAGGCGCTGGCCGCCAGCGGCGCGCGGGTCGATGCCTGCGACCCGTGGGCCGAGCCGCAGCTGGCGCGCGAACATGGCGGGGTGGAACTGCTGCCGGCGCCGGTCGCCGGCCGCTACGACGCGGTGGTGCTGGCGGTGGCGCACGACGAATACCGCGGCTTCGATGCCGCGCGGATCCGCGCGCTGGGCACGCCGAACCTGGTGGTCTACGACGTCAAGTCGGTGTGGCCGCGCGAGGCGGTGGACGACCGGCTGTAGCCGAAAGCGCCGCACGCTGTACACCGCCAAGCTGTACGCCGCCCAAGCGGGCGGTAGGCTGCGCCAGCGCCATTGCCGGCCTGCACCGCCTACACTCGCTGCCTTCCGAATCTCGCGAGGAACGCGATGCACCGCTACCTAGCCTATGTCGCCAGCTGCGTGCTGCTGGCGCTGTCCATCGCCCTGTGTGCGATCTGGCCGCTGTGGGGCTGGGGCGTGGCCGCCTTCGCGGTCCTGGCCCTGCTGGGCACCTGGGACCTGCTGCAGACGCGCAGCACGCTGCGCCGCAACTATCCGATCCTGGCGCATTTCCGCTATGGGCTGGAATCGGTCGGCCCGGAGATGCGCCAGTATTTCCTGCAGAGCGACATCGAGGAGGCGCCGTTCTCGCGCCAGCAGCGCGCCCTGGTCTACCAGCGCGCCAAGAACGTCATGGACGTGGTGCCGTTCGGCACCCTGCGCAGCGCCTACGCCACCGACTACGAGTGGATCAACCACTCGCTGGCGACCAGCGAGATCGCCCATCACGATTTCCGCGTCACCATCGGCGCCGGCTGCGCGCAGCCGTACTCGGCCAGCGTGTTCAACATCTCGGCGATGAGCTTCGGCGCGCTGTCGGCCAACGCCATCCGCGCGCTCAACGAGGGCGCGCGCCGCGGCGGCTTCTACCACGACACCGGCGAAGGCTCGATCTCGCCATATCACCGCGAATGCGGCGGCGACCTGGTGTGGGAGATCGGCTCGGGCTACTTCGGCTGTCGCGATGCGGACGGGCGCTTCAGCGAGGAGCGCTTCGTCGCCAATGCCACGCTGGCGCAGGTGAAGATGATCGAGGTCAAGCTGTCGCAGGGCGCCAAGCCCGGCCACGGCGGGGTGCTGCCGGCGGCCAAGGTCAGCGCCGAGATCGCCGCTACCCGCGGCGTGGCGATGGGCCAGGACTGCGTGTCGCCGTCGCGGCATTCGGCGTTCTCCACGCCGCTGCAGCTGCTGCAATTCGTGGCCCGGCTGCGTGAGTTGTCCGGCGGCAAGCCGAGCGGCTTCAAGCTGGCGATCGGGCATCCGTGGGAGTGGTTCGCGATCGCCAAGGCGATGCAGGAAAGCGGGCTGTACCCGGATTTCATCGTCATCGACGGCGCCGAGGGCGGCACCGGCGCGGCGCCGGCCGAGTTCATCGACCATGTCGGCGTGCCGATGCACGAGGCGCTGCTGCTGGTGCACAACACCCTGGTCGGGCTGGACATCCGCGACCGGATCAAGCTCGGCGCGGCCGGCAAGATCACCAGCGCGTTCGACATCGCGCGCACCCTGGCGCTGGGCGCGGACTGGTGCAACGCCGGGCGCGGCTTCATGTTCGCGCTGGGCTGCATCCAGTCGCTGAGCTGCCACAGCGACCGCTGCCCGACCGGCATCGCCACCCAGGACCAGCGCCGCTGGAAGCACCTGGATCCCACCGACAAGGCGGTGCGGGTGGAGCACTACCACGCCAACACCCTGCGCGCGCTGCGCGAACTGCTCAGCGCCGCCGGCCTGGCGGATCCGTCGCAACTGGGGCCGGAGCACATCCTGCGGCGCATCTCGCAGGTCGAGATCCGTTCGCTGGCCTCGCTGTACCGCTATCTGGACCCGGGCGAACTGCTGCGCGACGGCGTGCCCGACCACGCGGTGTTCCAGGAGTACTGGGCCGATGCGCGCAGCGATTCGTTCCAGCCGCCGGCGCGGATCCGCAGCCTGCGCGACAGCAAGTCGCGATGAGTGCCGCCGCGCCTCCGTCGGACGCCGTCGCCTTGCGCGCGGCGCGGCACGCCGACATCGCCGCGATGTGGGCGCTGCGCACCCGCTGCGTGCGCCAGGTGTGCAGCACGCACTATCCGCCCGAGGTCATCGCGGCCTGGGCGTCGGCACCGGCACCGGCGACGTATCCGCAGCTGATCGCCAGCGGCGGCGCGGTGCTCGCCGAGGACGCCGGCGGTCGCCTGCTCGGCTTCGGCGTGGCCGATCTGGCCGACAGCGAGATCGACGGTCTGTTCGTCGATCCCGACGTGCGCGGCGGCGGACTGGGGCGACGCCTGCTGCAGGCGCTCGAAGCCAAACTGGTGCCCGGCGCGCGCATCCACCTGGCCGCCGCACTCAACGCGGTCGCGTTCTATCGGGCCCAGGGCTACGCGGCGCTGCAGCAGGGCAGCTATGCGCATCCCAGCGGCATCGCGCTGGCCTGCGTGTACATGGAAAAGCACCCCGCACAGGCGCAGGCAGGCACGCCGCAAGCCGCCGTCTAGCAGCGCCTGCGGCGGCTGCCTGGAGCTGCGCGGCGGCCGGCCGGGGGCGTGACGCCCCGGCGACCCCGCTGCGCAGGCACTACTTGCGCCGCAGCACGCCACCTGCCGCGACACCCGCGCTGCGCGCCGAATGCGTGGTGCACGTCGCCAACCGCGATCGTGCGACTGCCATCGTCGCCCGCGGCCAGTTATCGTGACCGGCTCCCCATCCCGCTTGCCGCGCATGCCCCAGCGACCGCCCCTCGGCTTCATTCCCGCGCCGTTGCCCGCCGACGAACTGGAGCGGCTGCGCGCGGTGGCCGAACTGGGCATGCTGGACACGCCACCGGAGCCGGTGTTCGACGACCTGATCTGGCTGGCCAGCCAACTGTGCGATGTGCCGATCGCCTTGGTCACGCTGATCGACGAACACCGCCAGTGGTTCAAGGCCAGCCGCGGCCTGAACGTTTCAGAGACGCCGCGCGAGTTGGCGTTCTGCGCGCATGCGCTGCTGTCGCCGCAACTGCTGGAGGTGCCGGATGCGCTGCAGGATCCGCGCTTCGCCGGCAACCCGCTGGTGCAGGGGGCGCCGCATATCCGTTTTTATGCGGGCATGCCGCTGCGCGGCAGCGGCGGCCATCTCTACGGCAGCCTGGGCGTGATCGACACCATGCCGCGGCAGCTGGGCACGGCACAGCGCGAGGGGCTGCGGCGCCTGGCCGCGCAGGTGACGATGCAGCTGGAGGCGCGCCGTGACGCGCGCATCGCCCAGACCCAGGCGCAGATGCTGAGCCTGCTGCTGGAAACGGTGCCCGACGCGGTCGTGTCGTGTTCCGCCGACGGCACGCTCTCCCAGTTCAACCGGGTCGCGCGCGCCTGGCACGGCACCGATCCGCGTGCGTTGCCGCCGGCGCAGTGGGCGCAGTATTTCGATCTGTTCGACGCGGACGGCCAGCGCCTGCTCGAGCGCGAACGGATCCCGCTGTTCCGCGCCTGGCGCGGCGAATCGGTGCGCGATGCGGAAATCGTCGTCGCCGCCGCCGGACAGCCGCCGCGCAGCGTGCTGTGCAGCGCCGAGCGGCTGCACGACGCCGACGGCCACGCGCTGGGTGCGGTCTGCGTGATGCGCGACGTCACCGTCGAGCGCCAGGCCACGCGTGCCGCGCTGCTGGCCGGACAGCGCTTCTCCGGCGCGTTCTCGGCGGCGGCGCACGGCATGGCGCTGGTGTCGCTGCAAGGCGGCTGGCTCGAGGTCAACGACGCCCTGTGCGCGATGCTCGGCTACGATCGCGACGCGCTGCTGGCGCTGGATTTCCGCCAGCTCAGCCATCCGCAGGATGTCGCCCCGGACCTGGCGCTGGCGGCCGAACTGGTGGCCGGGCAACGCAGCGGCTACCACCTCGACAAGCGCTACCTGCGCCGCGACGGCGCCACGCTGTGGACGCGCCAGGCGGTATCGCTGGTGCGCGACGAACACGAGCGGCCGCTGCATTTCGTGGCGCAGATCCAGGACGTCACCGAGCAGCACCTGGCCGAGGCGCGCCTGCGCCAGAGCGAATCGCAGCTGCGCACCATCGCCGACAACGCGCCGACCCTGATCGCCTACGTCGACAGCCAATTGTGCTATCAGTTCGTCAACAAGCCCTATGCGGACTGGTTCGCGCTGGCGCCGGCGGCGATCGTCGGCCGGCGCATGCCGGAGCTGCTGGATGCCGAGCACATGGACAGGATCCGGCCGCATCTGCAGCGGGTGCTGGACGGCGAGGCGCAGCACTTCGATACGGAATTGCGCGACGCGGCCGGCGAACTGCGGGTCATGCACTCCAGCTACGTGCCCGACGACTCCATGGCGCCGCCGCGCCCCGGCTTCCACATCATGATCAGCGACATCACCGGGCAGACGCGACTGGCGCGGCTGATGGAAGCGCGCGCGCTGCGCGACGAACTGACCGGGCTGCCGAACCGCATGGCGTGGAACGAGACCCTGCGCCGGACCCTGGCCCAGCCCGGCCGCCGCGGTGCCGACCAGGTGGCGGTGATGTTCCTGGACCTCAACGATTTCAAGACGGTCAACGACCGGTTCGGCCATCACGCCGGCGACGCGGTGCTGGTGCATTTCGCGCGACTGCTCAAGACCTGCCTGCGCGAGGAGGACTTCATCGCGCGCCTGGGCGGCGACGAGTTCGTGGTGCTGCTGGACCAGTTGGCCGACGCCCGCAGCGAAGCGCACGCGGCGGCGGCGCGGGTGCTGGCCGCCGCGCGCGACGGTTGCGTGGTCGACGGGCAGCGCCTGCCGTTGCAGCCCAGCATCGGCATCGCGCTGCAGACCGGCCCGGAATTCGACCCGGTCCTGCTGATCCAGCGTGCCGACGAGGCCATGTACAGCGCCAAGCGCGATCCGCAGCGGCGCGTGCAGATCGCCGACCTCTGATCCGCGGCGGCACGATGGGGGCGGGGCACGGCGACCCGATCGGCGCGCGGGGGGGCCGCCATTGTTCGCGCGCTTGTCGGTCTTCGTGCCTGCCTGCCGCGGACGCGCCCGAGCACGGCGCGGGACTTCCCGTCGCATTCGCGCGCCTCAGCGTGCGCTGTCGGCCGGCACCCGGCGGAACGGCGCATGAAAGCTTCCGGCGTCGATCGTGCCCAGGTCGGCCTGGCCGGCGTCGAAGCGGATCACGATGTCCTGCGCGCTGAGGAAGAACGCATGCTCCGACGAGGGAATCAGCGGGTAGGCCTGATCCTTGCGCAGTTCGACCTGCAGGCCGCCAGCCCCTTCGCGGATGTCGAACGTGCCCAGCTCGGGAATGGCGAAGCTGCCGACGAAGCGGCGCAGCACGGCGATGTCCACGCTGGCGGCCTGGCGCTGGATCGGCCGGAAGTCGGGCCAGTCGTAGGCTGCGGCGACGGCGCGGACGATTTCCAGGCCCAACTGGTAGCCCTGGTCGCCGTTGCTCAGCACCACCGCGCCGTCGCAGCGGTCGGGATAGACGACCAGGGTGGCCTTGTAGCCGGCATTGGAACCATCGTGATAGGCGTAGCGGCGCGCGCCATGCCCGCCGATCTGCAGTCCCAGCCCGTAGTCGCCGCGCACCGGGGTCAGCATGCCGCGCACGCTGGCCGCGGACAGCACGCGGCCATGTCCGGCGCTGGCCGCGCACAGCTCCAGCGCATAGCGCGCCAGGTCCTCGGCATTGCTCCACAGCCCTGCGGCGGCCAGTTCCGGATAGACATGCGCGCCGCCTGCGATGGGCTGGCCCATGGCGTCGTGCGGTTGCGCCGCCTTGGCCAGCACGGCCGCCGGCAAGGGTTGCGTATAGCCGCTGGCCTCCATGCGCAGCGGCGCCAGCACGCTGTCGCGGAGCAGGTCGGGGAACGGCTTGCCGCCGACGTCGATCAGCAACTGCTGCATGACCGTATAGCCGCCTCCCGAATAGCGGTAGCGTTCGCCGACCGGCGCATCCACCACCACCGGCGCCGAGTTGGCCGGCGCCTGGCCGTCGAGCACCTGCTGCAGGGTCGGGACCGCCGCGCCCTGGGCATAGCCGTCGAAGCCGTGCACGCTGGTGCCGGCGCTGTGCGACAGCAGTTGCCGCAGCGTGACCGGGTGATCGCGGGTGTAGACGGAGTCGGGCAGCTTCCAGGTCTTCAGCAGCGCATTGACCGGCGCATCCAGCGCCAGGCGCTTGTCCTGGACCAGCTTCAGGGCCGCCATCGCCGCGACCGGCTTGCTCACCGAGCCGGCCTGGAACAGGGTCCTGGCGTCGACCGGGGCGCCGTCGGCGGCGGTGACGCCGTACCCCTTGGCCCAGTCGACGCGGCCGCCGTGGATCACCGCGATCGACACGCCCGGCACGTGCAAGGCGTCCATCTGCTCGCGCAGCGACAGTGTCGTGGTGGCCTGGTCCTGCACCACGACGGCCGGCAACAGGCCGGTTTCCACCCGCCGCATCTGCGCGGAGGACGCCGGCGGCGCGGCGCCGGCGATGTTGCAGCTCACCACACCGAGTGCGAGAAGGGTCAACAGGCGCATGCGTGCTCCGGGTCGATGGCGCCGTTGCGGCGGCCAGCGCATGGATATGCCACGCCGCGGCATGGCCGACAGGCCCGAAGGTCATTGGCCGTTCCGGCGCCCCTTGCGGCCGATGCCGCTCAGCCCGTCGTCCGTTGCAGCCAGGCCACCGCGCCACGCCCGGCGCGCAGGCCGCTGGCGAAGCAGGCGCTGAGCAAGTAGCCGCCGGTCGGCGCTTCCCAGTCGAGCATTTCGCCGGCGCAGAAGGTGCCGGGCAGGGCATGCAGCATCAGTGCCGGGTCCAGCGCTTCCAGGCGCACGCCGCCGGCGCTGCTGATCGCCTCGGCCAACGGACGCGGGCGCAGCAGGGTCAGCGGCAGCCGTTTCAGCGTGGCCGCCGCACGCGCCGGATCGTCGCCGGCCTGCTTGCCCAGGATCTCGAACAGCAGCGCCGCCTTGACCCCGTCGATGCCGGCCTGGCGCCGCAGGTGCTCGCCGAAGCTGCGCCCGCCGCGCGGCTTGCCCAGTTCGGCCTGCAGCCGCGCCAGCTCGCGCCCCGGCGCCAGGTCCAGCCACAGCGTGGTCGCGCCGTGCGCGGCGATGGCCTCGCGCAGCTCCGCCGACAGCGCATAGACCAGGCTGCCTTCGATGCCGTGCTCGCCGACCACGCATTCGCCCTGCAGCGCGTGTTCGCATCCCTGCGCATCGCGCCAGTGCGCGATCACCGGTTTCAGCGGCGCGCCGGCGTGGCGTTCGCGGAAATGCGCGCTCCAGTCGATATCGAAGCCGCAGTTGGCCGGCCGCAGCGGCGCGAGGTCGACGCCGCGCGCGCGCAGCGTGTCCTGCCAGGCGCCGTCGGAGCCGAGCTGCGGCCAGCTGCCGCCGCCCAGTGCCAGCACGCAGGCATCGGCATGCACCAGACGCTCGCCGTCGGCGCCGGCGAAGCGCAGCGCGCCGGCGCTGTCCCAGCCCAGCCAGCGATGCTGCACGTGGAAGCGCACTCCGGCGTCCTTCAGCCGCCGCACCCAGCCGCGCAGCAGCGGCGCGGCCTTGCGGTCCAGCGGGAACACGCGGCCGGAACTGCCGACGTAGGTTTCCACGCCCTGCGCCTGCGCCCAGGCGCGCAGCGCGTCTGCGTCGAAGTCGGCCAGCCATTCGCCGACCTGCGCGGCACGCTCCCGGTAGCGCGACACGAACAGCGCGAACGGATCGGAGTGGGTCAGGTTGAGCCCGCCCTTGCCGGCGATCAGGAACTTGCGCCCGACCGAGCCCTTGCCCTCGTACACGTCGACCTCGGCACCGGCCGCGCGTGCGGTCTCGGCGGCGATCAGCCCGGCGGGGCCGCCGCCGACGATGGCGATGCGGCCGCGCACGGCGGCGGCGAGCTTGCTGGCGGACATCGGTGGCAGCGGCTCAACGCGGCTTGACGTCGAGCAGTTCCACCTCGAACACCAGCGAGGCGTTCGGCGGAATCACCCCGCCGGCGCCGCTGGCGCCGTAGCCGTATTCCGACGGGATCATCAGCTTGCGCTTGCCGCCCACGCGCATGCCGGCCACGCCTTCGTCCCAGCCGCGAATCACCTGGCCGCCGCCAAGGGTGAAGCTGAAAGGCTGGCCGTGGTCGGCCGAGGCGTCGAACTTCTCGCCATGCTGGTCCTTGGCGGCCTCGTCGTACAGCCAGCCGGTGTAGTGCACGGTCACCTGGTTGCCGGGCCGCGCCTCGGCGCCGCTGCCGACCTGCTCGTCGATCATCTGGAACGTTGCGATGCTGCCGCCCGGTGGCGGACCCGGCGGCGTGCAGCCGCTCAACAGCCAGGCCGGCAACGACAGACTCAACAGCAACAGGGCACGGCGCATGCGGTCATCCATGGGCGAACAGGGCGTGCAAGGGTAGCGCATCGCCGCAGCGGCTATCATCGGCGCATGGCCAAACTGCTGCTCAACCTGCGCCACGTGCCCGACGACGAACTCGCCGAGGTGCGGGCACTGCTCGATGCCGCGCGCATCGACTACTACGAGACCCGCCCCGGCACCTTCGGCATTTCCGCCGGCGGCGTGTGGCTGCGCGAGGACGCCGAGCAGGCGCGGGCCAAGGCGCTGCTGGCCGACTACCAGGCGCAGCGCGGCGAACGCGCCCGCGCCGAGCGTGCCGCGGCGCTGCGCGACGGCAGCGCCGAGACCTTCGCCACGCTGCTGCGGCGGCGCCCGCTGTTCGTGCTGGCGACGCTGCTGGGCATGCTGCTGATCGCCTCGCTGGTGCTGCTGCCGTTCTTCCTGTTGCGCGGCTGAAGCCAGCCGGCACGATTGGCAGGGGCGCGGCGACCGGCGTGACGTGGCTGGGCGTGTCCCGGAAGGATCGTCGCTCGGCGACGCAGGCGACGCATGGGGCCTCATTGCTCCCTTGCCCTCGCGCATGAGCGCGGCGACGCCGTCGCCCTCGCGCTGCCAGCCCCGGCTGCACGCCGCGCGCTAAAATGCGCGGATGATCGCCAATACCGCCGCCTACCATTTCGTCGCCATCGCCGATCCCGACGCGCTCGCCGCGCGGTTGCAGGACTGGGCGCAGGCCGGCGCGTTGCGCGGCACCATCCTGGTCGCGGGCGAGGGCATCAACCTGTTCCTGGCCGGCGCGCCGGAGGCGATCGAAGACTTCTACGCGCAACTGCGTGCCGACCCGCGCTTCGCCGCCCTGCGGGTCAAGACCAGCCTCAGCGCGCAGCAGCCGTTCGCGCGGCTGAAGACCAAGGTCAAGCCGGAGATCATCAGTTTCCGCCGCGATGCCGCCTCGCCGCTGGCCGCCGAACGCGCCCCGGCGGTGGCGCCGGCCACGCTGCAGCGCTGGCTGCGCCAGGGCCACGACGACAGCGGCCGCCGCGTGGTGCTGCTGGACACGCGCAACGCCCAGGAAGTGGAGTACGGCACCTTCGCCGGCGCGCTGACCCTGCCGATCGTCAAGTTCACCGAACTGCCCGAGGCACTGGCGCCGCATCGCGCCGAGCTGGCCGACGCCACCGTGGTCAGCTTCTGCACCGGCGGCATCCGCTGCGAGAAGGCGGCGCTGTGGATGCGCGCCGACGGCATGCACAACGTGCTGCAGCTGGACGGCGGCATTCTCGGCTATTTCGAGGAAGTGGGCGGCGAGGGCTACGCAGGCCGCTGCTTCGTGTTCGACGAACGCGTGGCGCTGGACCCGCAGCTGCGGCCGCTGGTGGATGTTGCTGAGGTGGGGATTGGGGAGTCGGGATTGGGGATTGGCCAAAGCGGGCTGACCCGCAACTGACCGAAACTTGCGGTCTGCAAGTGGGTTTCGGCTCGCTGCATGCCGCGTCCCCTCAGAGCCTCAAAAAATGCTCCAGCGAATCCTAAATCCCCAAACACGAATCCCGAAAAAAAATGGCTTGGAAAGCGTCCGAGCCGTACGCTGTTCGCCAGAGGTGCTAGCCAGTGGCGCGATGGCGCACTCGGCCCCTCAGGTCAGGCAACAGCCGCTTTAACGAATCCCCAATCCCGACTCCCCAATCCCACCGCCGTCAGGCGTACTGCATCTTGCGCGTCATCCCGCCATCGACCACGAAGTCCTGGCCGGTGACGAACCCGGCATCGTTCGACAGCAGGTACACCGCCAGCGCGCCGATATCCTGCGGCGTGCCGACCCGGCCGGCCGGATGCTGCGCATGGTCCTGCCGCGACAGCGCCGGCTTGCGCCGCGCACTGGGCTTGCGCCAGGCATCGGTGGCGATCCAGCCCGGGCTGATGCAGTTGACCCGCACCGCCGGCCCGGCGCTGATCGCCAGCGCATGGGTGAAGGCCAGCAGGCCGCCTTTCGCCGCCGCATAGGCTTCGCTGTCGGGTTCGGACTGGTGGGCGCGGGTCGAGGCGATATTGACGATCGCGCCGCCGCCGGCGCTGGCGCGCAGTGACGGCAGCGCGTGCTTGCTGCACAGGAAGGCGCCGCCCAGGCTCGCGCCCAGGCGCCGGTTCCATTCGCGCAACGCCAGGCGCTCCAGCGGGCCGCTGTGCGGATCGGCGACGCCGGCATTGTTGACCAGGCCGTCGATGCGGCCGAACCGCGCAAGCGCGGCATCGACGAAACGGCCCACGCTGGCCTCGGCGGCCACGTCCAGGCGCCGGAACAGCACCTGGTCGCCGGCATCGAGTTCGGCGACGCAGGCGCGCCCGGCCTCGGCGTCCAGATCGCCGAACGCGACCCGGCCGCCGGCGCCCAGCACCGCCTGCACCACGCCGCGGCCGATTCCTTGCGCGCCGCCGGTGACCAGCACCACGCGGTCGCGCAGCGGCAGGGCGGGAGTGGTGGAGACTGGCGGGATCAGGGACATGGCGCACACCGGGCAGGGCGGGAGTGCAAGCGTAGCCAAGCGGTCGTGCAGTCGGCGTTGCCGTGGCGCGCTTGCGCGTGGGTGTCGAAAGACAGCGGGGCGCACGTACCTTCATCCGCCCCTTCGTGGCACCTTCCCCCGAAAAGGGGGCCATGGTCCCGGAGGGAGAAGGGAGCGCTCGCTTGCTCGAGCCCCTCTCCCCCCGGGAGAGGGGTTGGGGTGAGGGTACGGCCGCACGCGAACCAGCCATGCCGCCACCGCAAATCAGCGTTCCGGCGCCGGCCGCTGCAATCGGCCCGTCCGTCCCCATTTCCACTGCATCGCTTTGCAGGAACCCGCTCTCCATGATGCCGATCTCCATCCTCGATCTCGCCCCGGTCTGCGAAGGCAGCGACACCACCCAGGCCTTCGCCAACATGCTGGACCTGGCGCAGCACGCCGAGCGCTGGGGCTATCACCGCTACTGGCTGGCCGAGCACCACAACATGCCCGGCATCGCCAGCGCCGCCACCGCGGTGCTGATCGGGCATGTGGCCGGCGGCACGCGCCGGATCCGGGTCGGCGCCGGCGGCATCATGTTGCCCAACCACGCGCCACTGCAGGTGGCCGAGCAGTTCGGCACGCTGGCCTCGCTGTATCCGGGGCGCATCGACCTGGGCCTGGGCCGCGCGCCCGGCACCGACCAGCCCACCGCGCGCGCCTTGCGCCGCTATTTCGACAGCGCCGACCAGTTCCCGCAGGACGTGGCCGAGCTGCTGCGCTATTTCGAGCCGGCCGAACCCGGCCAGCTGGTGCGCGCGGTGCCGGGCGCCGGCATCGAGGTGCCGGTGTGGCTGCTCGGCTCCAGCCTGTTCAGCGCGCGCCTGGCGGCGGCGCTGGGACTGCCGTTCGCGTTCGCCTCGCACTTCGCTCCGGATGCGATGGACGAGGCGCTGGCGGTCTACCGGCGCGAGTTCCGTCCTTCGGCGCGGCTGCGCGATCCGTACGCGGTGCTGGCGCTGAACGTGGTCGGCGCCGAGTCCACGGACGCGGCGCGGCGGCTGTTCACCACCCAGCAGCAGAGCTTCGTCAATCTGCGTCGCGGCCGCCCGGGGCTGATCCCGCCGCCGATCGACGACATCGAGGCGTTCTGGCAGCCGCACGAGAAGGCCGGCGTGGAGCGCGCGCTGGCCTGCACCGTGCTTGGCGATGCGGCCGAGGTCGCGCGCGGCATGGCCGAGTTCGTCGCCCGCCATCGCCCCGACGAACTGCTGCTGACCGCCAACATCCACGACCACGCGGCGCGGCTGCGCTCGTTCGCGATCGCCGCCGAGGCCTGGACCCAGGCGGCGGCCGCATAGGCGGCGGCAGGCGCGGTCGCACTGCGCGGCCGCGTTCGCCAGGCCGGCGGCCCGGGCCGTCTTGGCGCGCAGCGTAGACAAGTCGCGGCGACAGCGGCGGTTTTCACTGCGCCTTGTCGGTGCCTTGGAGCAGATTCGGTGGGCACGCCATGGGTTGGCGCGCACGTGGCGGCAGGACCCGGCATCGCACCGGTCGGCGCCACGCATCCACGGATCGAACAGGGGGCGTCACATGGAATCCGAATACCTGCCGCCGGCCGCGCGCGGCTGCGGCCTGGAGGCCGTCTTGCATCAGCTCGCGCTGCAACTGCAACGTCTGCAGCGCGCGCCGGAGGACGCCCGGGCGGCGCAGCCGTTGCGCAGGCAGGTGTTCGCCGAGGCGCCGGTTTCGGAGTAGCGCTGCGTCGCGAGAGATGCGTGCCCGTGGCGCGCGCGGCACGGTTTCGCGCCAACTCGGGCTACAGCTTGTGCATCCACTCGCGGCCCAGGTCCACCACCTGGTCCGAGGCCAGGCCCAGGCCGACCGCCACCGCGATGCCGCCCAGCCAAGACACCAGCATCAGGCCGCCGTCGCGTTCCAGCAGGGCCAGCGAGAACAGCAGCAGCATCGCGCCGAACGCATAGTTGGTGAAGGGAATCGGCAGCGACAGCAGGATCCCCAGCACCACCAGCAACAGGCCGCTGAAGGCGCGCGCCGGCAGCGTCTCGACCAGCGCCGGCAGGCGCGGCTTGAGCAGCTTGTCCAGCCGCCGCAGCCACGGCGCGATGCGCCCGACGAAGCGCTGCATGGTGCGCCGGCGCGGGCCGCGTTCGCCGATGAAGCGCGGCAGCCAGGGTTTGCGCAGGCCGATCAGCATCTGCGCGCCGATCAGCGTCACCAGCGGTCCGCTGATGCCGCCGGCCAGGCCCGGCACCGGCAGGAACGCCGGCAGGATCGCCACGAACAGGAACATGCCGAACGCGCTCTGCTGCAGGTCGGCCAGGATCAGCCGCAGCCGCAGCTGTTCGTCCGGATCGCCGAGCAGGAAGGTGTCGAGCAGGGTGCGGATGCCTTCGGCGCTGTAGCCGTGAGCGTCGTCCGTGCCGGGTGTCTCACCCGGTGATGTCATCGCTGTTCTCGTCCTGCAGCTTGCTCAACAGCAGCTTGTCCACGCGCGCGCCGTCCAGATCGACGATCTCGATGCGCCAGCCGGCCCAATCGAAGAACTCGCCGGCGTGCGGGATGCGGCCGAAGTAGTAGATGCACAGGCCGGCCAGGGTGTTGTAGTCGCCTTCCTCGGCGTTGGGCAGTTCGGCGCCGCCGAGCAGCTCGCGCAGGTCCTCGATCGCCAGCGAGCCGTCGATCAGCAGCGAGCCGTCGGCGCGGGTCACCACCAGCGCGTCCTCGTCGGCGTTGTCCACCGACTGCAGGCGCCCGACCACCGCGCCCATCAGGTCGCTGATCGTGACCAGGCCCTGGATCTCCCCGTATTCGTCCACCACCAGCGCCATCGACTGCTGTTCCTCGCGGAAGATCTCCAGCAGCTTCATCGCGTGGGTGGATTCGGAAACGAACAGGGTCTCGCGCAGGCTCTGGAACAGCTGGGTGGCGTTGCCGTCCATGCGCGTGACCAGCGATTTCACTTCCAGCACGCCGGCGATGTCCTGGTCGCTGCCGCGGTAGACCGGATAGCGCGAGAACTCGTGCTCGCGCATCACCTGGAAATTGCGTTCGGCCTCGGCATTGGCGTCGAGCCAGGCGATGCGGTTGCGCGGCGTCATCAGGCTGTCGGCGGTGCGGTCGCCCAGGCGCATGACCCGGTTCATCATGTCGCGCTCGTGGCTGTCGATCACGCCGGCCTCGTGGCTCTCGGCCACCAGCATGCGGATCTCCTCTTCGGTCACCGACGCCGACTGCTCGTTGCCCAGGCCGAGCACGCGCAGCACCAGCCGGGTCGAGCGCGACAGCACCCACACCGCCGGCGCGGCGATCAGCGCCAGCCAGCCCATCGGCACCGCGACGAAGCCGGCGATGACTTCCGAGCGGGTCAGCGCCAGGCGCTTGGGCACCAGTTCGCCGAAGATCAGCGTCAGGAAGGTGATCAGCACGATCGCCAGGGTCTTGCCGATCACCGCCGAATACGGCTGCGGCTGCCCGATCAGGCTGAAGGTGGCCGACAGCGCCGGGAACAGCGACTGCAGCTTGGCCGCGATCGCCTCGCCGATGGCCTCGCCGCCGAACACGCCGGTCAGGATGCCGATCGCGGTGATGCCGATCTGCACGGTGGACAGGAAGTTTTCCGGATTCTCGGCCAGCGCCAGCGCCTTGGCCGCGCGCGTGCTGGATTGCGCCATCTGCTTCAGGCGGCTCTTGCGCGAGGTCATCAGCGACATCTCGGACATCGCGAAGAAGCCGTTCAGCAGCACCAGGGCTGCCACGACCAATAGTTCAAGCATGCGCGCGCTCCCTGGCGGCGAGGGAAGCGGGGACATGGGCGCCAAGGCGGCGCGGGGGAGGGGGGCTAGGGTGGTCGTCCATAGGGTGCGCCTAGCGACGGCGCGGCTGCATGGTAGCAAACCCGGGTGGCGGGCGCGTCCACGCGGTGCCGGTGCGCTGCCGCCGGTCGCCCGATTCCCCCGTTTTGTCAGCAAACGGTCATAATTCCGCCCCGGTGCCGTCCCTCCCGCGACGGCGGGATTGCGTTTCATGTTCTCGTTGCAGACCATCTTCGGTTCCGGCAAGCAGTTCTACACCCTGCTCGACGAAGCGGCCCAGGCCGCCTACGACAGCACCAAGGCGCTGCATTCGATGATGCGCGAGTCGGATCGGCAGCCGGCGCTGGACGCCTTCAAGCTGGCGCGGCTGCGCGAGCGCGCCGCCGCCGACAAGATCGGCCAGGCGCTGGTCGACAGCTTCATGACCCCGATCGAGCGCGAGGACATCGAGGCGCTGGGCTCGGCGCTGTACAAGATCCCCAAGCAGGTGGAGAAGTTCGCCGACCGCTATTCGCTGGCGGTGCAGCACCTGGAGCACATCGATTTCGCGCCGCGCGCGGCGATGCTGGAACAGGCCGCGGCGGTGGTGGTGGAGATGGTCCACGACCTGCGCAACATGCACCTGGACCGGATGAGCGCGCTCAACGACAAGCTGCGCTCGCTGGAGAACGAGGCCGACCGGCTGATGCTGGAGCTGTACCGCGACATCTATTCCGGGCGCCTGGACAACCTGCAGATGTTCCTGCTCAAGGAATTCTTCGAGATCCTGGAGAAGGCCATCGACCGCTGCCGCGAGGCCGGCGTGGTGGTCTACCAGATCGTGCTGAAGAATTCGTAATGGGCACGCTCCGGATCCGCTGCATGCGCGGCTGCGCCGCCATGCCCGCCGCCGCGGCCGCCATGCGTGAGGCGAGGAGCGCACGATGCTGACGCTGGTCCTGATCGTGATCCTGGCCGCGCTGGTGTTCGAGTTCATCAACGGCTTCCACGACACCGCCAACTCCATCGCCACGGTGGTCGCGACCAAGGTGCTCAGCCCCGGCTGGGCGGTGATCCTGGCCGCCGGCATGAACCTGATCGGCGCGCTGACCGGCACCGCGGTGGCGATGACCATCGCCTCGGGCCTGCTCAACACCGACGTGGTGACGGTGACCCCGCAGGTGATCCTGTGCGCGCTGCTCGGCGGCATCGTCTGGAACCTGATCACCTGGTGGAAGGGCCTGCCGTCCTCGTCCTCGCACGCCCTGATCGGCGGCCTGTGCGGCGCCGGCCTGGCCGCGGCGCACAACAACTGGGGCGCGCTGATCTGGTCGCAGAACGTCGGCGACTGGGCCAAGAACAAGGGCCTGCTGTGGAAGGTGTTCGTGCCGATGATCACCTCGCCGATCGCCGGCTTCCTGCTCGGCATCGTGGTGATGCTGCTGCTGTGGGCGATCATCGCCGGCATGGCCGGGCTCGGCGGCCGCATCGGGCGGCTGGCGCGGCCGCGCTGGGTCAACGCCTTCTTCGGCAAGGCGCAGATCGCCTCGGCCGCGTACATGGGCTATGCGCACGGCCACAACGACGCGCAGAAGACCATGGGCATCATCGCCATGACCCTGGTCGGCGCGCAGAGCACCGGCGCGCTGGACGACCTGCCGTCGTGGCTGGCATTCCTGCACCCGGCCGCCAGCCAGGGCCAGGGCATCGCCACCTGGATCGTGCTGACCTGCGCGGTGGTGATGGCCGCCGGCACCGCCTCCGGCGGCTGGAAGATCATCAAGACCCTGGGCCACAAGATGGTCAAGCTGCACCCGATCCACGGCTTCGCCGCGGAAACCAGCTCGGCGACGATCCTGACCCTGGCCGCGCACTTCGGCATGCCGGTGTCCACCACCCACAGCATCTCCACCGCGATCATGGGCGTGGGCTTCGCCAAGAACCCGCGTTCGCTGCGCTTCGGCGTGATCGAGCGCATCGTCTGGGCCTGGATCCTGACCATCCCGGCCGCCGCCGGCGTGGCGTATCTGATTTTCCGGCTGTTTGCGCTGTTCGGTTGGACGTGAGGTAAAGCCGGGATACGGGAATGGGGAAACGGGAATCGTAAAAGCCGAAGGCATCTGTCCTTCGGATACGCGGGGAGCCGCTTTTGCGATTCCCCATTCCCGATTCCCCACTCCCCGCTAGTTGGCCCGATACATCGCCAGCACATCCCCGCGCAACGCGCGCTGGCTGTCGGGGCGGTTGTAGAACATGTGCCCGCCCGGATAGTTCCTGACCTGTACCCGGGTCGGGTCGTTGCCCATCACCGGCATCTGGTCCACGGTCAGCACCGAACCCATGAACGGGCACGACAGGTCGTTCCAGCCGTGCACGATCAGCACCCGAAGCTTGGGATCGATCGCCACCGCCTGGCGCAGTTCGGTCACCGAACCCTTGCGCAGTTCATCGTTCCAGTCCCACAGCTTGTTCACGTCGTAGTTCAGCGCCTGGTAGCGCGCATCCACCTTCCAGCCCACCACGCGGGTCACGAAATCGACCATCGCGGTGGTGGTCGGGGCGATGATGCTGTCCAGCAGCGGGTCGTTGGCGCGCTGCTCGGGCGCGTTCGGGAACGGGTCGAACGCGGTGACGTTGGAGTCGTAGCGGCTGCCGAGCTGGCCCTTGTCGCGGAACACCTCGCGCAGGTAGGCCTGGGTTTCCAGGCGGCCGCCGGCGCGGCGCACGTAGACCGGGTCCAGTCCGGTCATCGCCGCCACCTGCTGGATCATGCGTTCGCTGCCGGCCGCGTCGGAACGCCCGCGCAGCAGCGCGGTGACGTAGTCGCCGCGGGTGTAGTCGATCACCTGGCGCATCGCCTCCGGGGTCAGCCGCTGCTCGCGCTCCAGGTGCGCGGCGGCGATCGAGGGCAGGGTCAGCATCCACGCCAGCGGCGACACGTCGCCGTTGTCGTCCAGGGTCGGGTTGAGGTACGGCGAGACCAGCACCACGCCGTTCATCGCCACGCCCAGCTGGGTCTGCAGGTAATGGGTGATGCGCGGCCCGCGGAAGCCGCCGTAGCTCTCGCCGACCAGATACTTGCGCGACTGCAGGCGCTGGTTCTTCAGCAGCCAGTCGTAGATCGTGCGCGACAGGTATTCGATGTCGGCCTGCGGGTTGTAGAACAGCTTCTTGGCCTGCTCGTCGGCGACCCGCGAACGGCTGAAGCCGGTGCCGACCGGATCGATGAACACCAGGTCGGTGAAATCCAGCCAGGTGCCGGGGTTGTCGTGCAGCGTCGCCGGCGCCGAGGCGCTGTCGCCCTCGCTGCCGAAGGTGACCACCTTCGGCCCGATCGCGCCCAGGTTGAGGTAGACCGACGCGGCGCCGGGGCCGCCGTTCAAGGCGAAGGTGACCGGGCGGTCCTTGCCGTCCACGGTGTAGGCGGTGAACACCACGTCGGCGACGGTCTTGCCCTGTGCGTCCTTCACCGGCAGCGTGCCGACCGTGGCGGTGTAGCTGAGCGACTTGCCGTCCACGTGCGTGACCTGGCGCACCTTCGCGTCGGCCGGCAGCGCGGCCGGCTTTGCTTGCTCGGCGCTGTCGGCCTTGTCGGGTTTGTCCGCCTTGTCGGCGCCGTCGGCATCGGCAGCCAGTGCGGCGGAGATCGGCAGGACGGCCAGCAACAACGCCGCCAGCAGCGGCTTGGACAGGTTCGGCACGGGGAGGGCGCTCGGCAGAAGGGAAGCCGGCATGCTAGGCCGCGGCGCGGCGCGCGCGGATGTGCCCAAAGGCATGGTCGGCGCGCAGCGCGCATTGCCGGATGGCCTGAGCACGCGACTGAATCGTCATCGGTGACGCCCACCCTGGCGTTGGCGCACGACCTGGGCCGTGGCCCCTGGCCTGGGGCGATCGCCATGCGTGTGCTGCCGGTGTACTACTGCTTGCTAGCGCCGCGACGACCGGCCGCGACGCCGGCGGCGCCAGGACACTGCGGCCAAGGCTGTGCCGCAATGGTCATCGATCGCCGCTGCCGACAGGCGCTTTACCAGGCCAGTGTCGGGTCCGGATCCGGACAGCGCGGCAGCGGGCGGCAGATGAAGGCCAGGATGTAGACGCTGTCGTCGTGAGTTGCGGCGTCGCGTACCGTTGCGGCCGCTGGTTCCGGGGCAGGAACGACCTCGGCCACGCTCAGATCGCGCGCATAGGCGTCCAGGCGCAGGCGCCGCAAAATCGCCTGCGCTGCCACCGGCGCGTTCGCCGCTGGCGATGACGGCGCCGCCGGTCGGCCGATCACGATGCGCGGACGCAGCATAGGTGTCGATGTCGGTGCGGCGATATTGCGCACCGGCATGCGCAACGCTGCGTTGGCGATCGGCGCAGTGGCGACTGCAGTGCTGCTGCGGTCCGGCACGGCGAGCACAGGCCGTCGGCGCATGCCGATCGGCCCCGCCGGGACGGGCGGCGGCGGCCGCAGTTCTCGCCGCGCGATCAGCCTTGGGGTCAATCGCAGTTGTCGCAGCAAGCCCGGGTCGAAGCCCAGCGCCGGGCCGACGACGCTCGGTAGCGCTGCCGTCGGCTTGCGCTGCACCTGGATGTCGCGGGCGAACACCACCGCCACCGGATACGCAGTGCAGGGACCGTGCGCGGGCGACTGCCCGTCGCTGAGCTGCAGCGAGGCATCGGCGAAGCGCCAGAATCGCGCCGCGAAGGCATCGGCGCTGAACCAGGGCCGGATCAGCGCGGCCGAGCTGAATTCGAAGCTCAGCGAGGCGATGCCGGCATCGCCGCCGGTTCCCAGCCGTTCGCGCAACTCGGCCGGCGCCTCGGCCAGCGCGGCGTCGATCTCCGCGCCGCTGAGTTCGAAACGCCGCCAGGAACCCTCGTCCAGCGCATTGCTGGGCGCGTAGCTGGTCGGATAGACCTGCAGTTGGTCGCTGGCGCGGGTCAGCGTGTCCATGTCGGGATTGCAGCGTCCCTTCCATTCGCTCAGCGTCTGCCACGGCGATTTCGCGCCGAGCCCACTGACCTGCGCTTGCGCCTGCTCGACCGCGTCGCGGTAGCCCAGCGCGGCCCAGTCGGCCAGTGCGTCGTCGAGCCCGCGCTGCAGCGCCGGCTGCTGCAGGTCGTGCCAGGCCTGCACCTGCTCGGCGCTGCCGGCGCTGGCGGTGGCCTGCTGCGCCAGATAGTCCTGTTGCAGCAGCAGGTAGCGGTCGCGATAGCTGCGGTAGGCGAGCGCGGCATCGGTCGGCAGGCGCCGGCCTTCCTCGTCCTGCCGGTACAGCACCGCGGACGCGGCCTGGTAGTCGGCCTCCTCTTGTGCGGTGCGGGTGGACTGGGCGAATTGAGCCTCGCGCAGCACCTGCGCGTAGACCTCCCACAACAGGGTCTGGCCATCGCCGCTCCAGGCGGGACCGTCGGGAATGCGGTTGGCCAGCAGCGAAAATTCGATCAAATGCTCCATCGTGCCGTCGCCGAGCAGATCCAGGGCGGCGGGTGCGAACGCCAGCGGCGTGACCGGGAAGCTGAGTTCGGTGTCGTCGCTGCCGAACACGTGTTCGGCTTTGGCCATCAAGGCCAATTGGGCGGCTGCGTCCATTGCAGGCGATTCCTTAAAAAATGGGGAAACATCGGGCGCGCGGGACGGCAGGCGGCGCGCGGCCGCCTGCCGTGGTGCTGCGGCGCCGCTCAGATCCAGTCGGTGATGCTGGGCAGCGGGTCCGGCGACTTCGGGAACACATGGCACTTGAAGCCGATGATCTGGGTGCCGTCGACCGTCATCGTCTGGCTTTCGCGATCGTAGTGCGCCTGGCTGGAGCGCTCGCCGCTGGCCGAACTGCGCCCGTGCGAACCGCCCAGATGGAACGGGCCGAACGAGAACACGCCGCCGCCGCTGGCCGAGGAGCGCTGCCAGGACTCGGCCATGTCGCTGAAGCCGGAGGCCTTGGCGAAGCACAGGCTCAGGTTGCGGACCAGGATCAGCGAGGTCGGATAGGCCGGCAGCAGGCCCTTGGCCGGGGTTGCGCCGTCGGAGGCGAACTGGCCCTTGGCCTCGGGGTTGTTCTGGTCCATGCGCCAGCTCTTGCTCATCAGGAACGCGGTCTTGAACCAGGGCCGCACGATCGGCATCTGCGCGATGCTGAACTTCATGCTGAAGTGCTCCGAATCGAACTGCACATGCGACTGGCTTTCGCCGCTGGCGTTGCTGACCTTGCCGCCGCCGCCGAAGATGCCCAGGAAGCCGCCGCCGGCGCTGGTGGTGGAGCGGCGCATCGCGTAGCTAGAGTTGCTGGAGCTGTTGTAGTCGGAAGAGCTGAAGCCGAAGTCGGTCCAGCCGGCGTTGTCCATGAAGTTGCCGGGTACCACCGAGCTGTAGAAGAAGTCGCTGCCGGAGTTCAGTCCGGTCAGTCGCGCCTTTTCCAGGTCGTCGCGGTACTGCTGCTTGAGCAGCGCCATGTCGCGCTGCATGACCTGATCGATGAACGCGGCGATCTGCTCGTAGTCGTTCTTGTAGCCGTTGGAGACCCAGTCGGACATCGCCGCCTTGACCTTGTTGCGCAGGATGTTGGCGTTGATCGCCCAGTTCTGCACCGCGCGCTGGTCGGCGGCGGCCAGCGCGTCGATACGCTGATTGTTGTACTCCAGCGCCGCACTCATGTAATCGACCATCTTCTCGTTGTAGGCCTTGACCAGAGGGCTTGGCTCGGTGACCTGGGTCTCGCTGTCGTCGATCAGATTCTTCTTAGTGACGGTGGTCTGCAGCAGGCCGCGGAACTTCTCGATCTTCTTCTTGATGTCGTCCGGCAGCTCGTTGTGCATGACCTGGCTCATGCGCAGGATGTACTCGTAGCGCTCGGACAGCGTGCCTTCGTTGTTCATCACGCTGAGCGCGGAGAACTGGTTGTTGACCGTGGCTGCCAGGTCCGGCACGAAGTCCACCAGGCGCGCGAAGTCCTCGGCCTGTTTCTGCAGTTGCACCGCGTCGCTGCCCTTCATCGCCTCCAGTTGCGCCGGGGTGAATTCCGGAGTGGTGACGGTGCCGTCGGGTTGGGTGGTGCGCTGCTCGTCCAGCGCGGCCTTGCGCACCACGCCGGTGAGGCCTTGCTTCATGAAGCGCACGTCTTCGGGCTGCAGCGGGATGCCGGGCGTGGCCCAGCTGAAGAAATTGTCTTCCGACTTGGGGACGGTGTCGTCGCCGTTGGTGAGGACGTTGTAGACCTTGCCCATGACCGAGTTGAGCATGACGTCCGGAGTGACGAGTGGCATGAAAGTGCTCCTTGCGTTTAGGTGGGGCGGCGTTCCCGCCGCCCTGGTGGTTACGGAAGATCGGCGATGACCGCGCCGTAGTAGTTGTCGATGAAGTCCTGCTGCGGGACCGCCAGGTCGAAGCTGTTCTCGCCCCACGACCAGATCGACAGCAACACGTCGTCCTTCTGGAACTTGTGCGTGCCGTCGTCGTTCTGCGGGCCGTCCATCACCGCCACGCTGATGTTGTTGAGCCCGACCACGTAGTGGTTGGGAAACAGGTCCAGCAGGAACTCGCTGTCGATCGGACTGCCGCTGCTGCGCGCGGCGTGCAACAGGTTGCTGTGGATCAGCAGGGCCACGTCGCGACCTTCGTGGAACTCGATGCCGGTGGCGTGCGGAATGCCGGCGGGCGAGGCCCAGTTGCCTTCGTCGCTGACCTGCGCGTAGATGCCGGTGGCGCGCAGCCAACTGGCCAGTTCTTCCGGCCTGGTCAGCCCGGCCAGGGTCTGCGCCGGATCGCCGACCCAACTGCTTTGCCAGAACGGCTGGTCGGTGTTGCGGATCGCGCTGAGCAGCATCCAGTCGGCGCCGAAGGTGCCGGTGCTCAGGCTGCTGTAGTCCTGCGCCAGCAGCGTGTCCTTGGGGACGATGGAGAGATCGCCCAGCTCGGCGCTGCCGTTGTCGTACAGCGTGGTGGCGAAGCTGGCGAACCCCAGCGGGTCGCGGCTGGCCCACATCAGCAGCAGCGCCGCCGGCCCGCACAGGTTCAAGGCGCCTTGGCGGATCAGACGCGGGTTGTTGACGAGGTCGAGCAGGCGGTCGGCCACTTCGATGCGGTCCAGTCCATTCCATGAACCGGTTCCGTCGCCGTCGCGGAACGTGGCGATGGCGTCGCGCGCCTCGTCGATGTCGGAGACGGTGCGAGTGTCGTTGGCGCGGGTGTCGGTGAGCAGGGCGTCGAGCTGATCGAGATCGTCGAACGCAGGGGTATCGGAGCTGTCGCTCATATGGCTTCCTTTTCGTGGTTGATTCCTGAGGCAGCCGGCGCAATGCGGGCTACTCCATCAACAACGCCGCTTGCGGAAAAAACCGGACAGCGCACGCGGCACTTTCGCGCGCGCGATCGCGCATGCAGGCGGCGGCCGATGTGGCCGCTATGTCAGGGCGATGACGTAATGCGCGCGGGCGAACTTGTCGGCAGGAACTCCTGTCCCAACGCGGTGCGGCACCGCGATGAGGCGGCTTCGTCCGTCGCGGCTGATGGCCCGATGACACTCGGAGCCGCTGCTACGGATGCTTGCGCGCAGCGGTCTGGTGAATTTATGGGAGAGACTTCAATCCCGACGCTTTCGCGGCATGACGAGGTGGCCCGCTTCGTTCGTCGCGACTGAAGTCGCTGCTACAGGATGCTGCGCGCTTCCATGGGATGGTCTAGCCGCTGTCAGACCAATCCGAATCCGCAACCTCGGCAGTTCAGACCTCCAACCAAGCCAGCCCGCCTTTGGTCTCCAGCCGCTGTTTGCGATCGCCAGCGCGCTTCTTGGCCAGTAGCATGTCCATCAGCGTGCGGGTCTGGTCAGAGCGGCGCGCGCGGATGTGCGCAACGGCATGGTCGGCACGCATGGCGCGACGGGCCCTATCATGTCCCGCCCTGCCTGCCCGGAGACGTCGTTTTGAAGTTCAGAAGCCTGCTGCCATTGGTGTTGCTGCTAGCGCTGGCCGCGTGCCTGAGCGTACCGCGCGTGCGTCATGCGGCCGATCCCGACGCGCTGTGGCGCATCATCAACACACACTGCCTGGCCGCCGACGCGCCGCGCGCGGTCGACTGCGCCGCGGTGTGGTCGCAGCCGGAGCGGCGCTCGGTGGTGCTCAAGGACAATCACGGCGACTTCCAGTTCCTGCTGCTGCCGATCGACCGCATCACCGGCATCGAGGACCCCCGCCTGCTGCAGGCCGGTTCGCCCAACTACTTCGCCGCGGCGTGGGACGCGCGCATCTTCGTGGAACGGGCACTCGGCCGCCCGCTGCCGCGGCAGTATCTGTCGCTGGCGCTCAATTCCCCGCATGGCCGGTCGCAGGAGCAACTGCACATCCATGTCGATTGCCTGCATCCGCAGGTCCGGCGCGAGCTGGATGCGATGCAGGCGCAGGTCGGTACGGCGTGGCGGCCGTTGCCGCAGCCGCTGCTGGGCCACCGCTACCTGGCCCGGCGCCTGCCGGGGGAGGCGCTGTCGGCCAATCCGCTGCGGCTGCTCGCCGAGGGATTGTCAGCCGGCGATGCGCTGCGCGACTACTCGCTGGTCGTCGTCGGGGACGCCAGTCCGGCGCCTGGGTTCGTATTGCTGGCAACCCGAGTCGATGCCGCCAGCGGCAATCGCGCCAGCGGCGAGGAGCTGCAGGACCATGCCTGCGGCCTGGTGACCGGCGCGGAGCAGGTGCTGCCGGGCGTGCGCTGAGCGCCTCCCGCGGGGAGGGGCGGCGCGAGGACCGGTCTACCGCGATGCCGGCGAGCGCCCGGAATCGAACGCCGCTCCTCTCAGTGGCCGGCCGCGCGTGACGGCGCCGCTGGATCTGCAACCATGGCCGGCACGCAGCGCGGAGCCAGATGGCCGGGGCCGTGTGGCTCCGCTCCAACCGAATCGCATTCCTGTCACCAGGCGCAGCGCGGGCAACGCATGGAGTCTATCGGGCTAACCCAATCCCCAATCCCGACTCCCCAATCCCAGCCCCTCAGACCTCCAGCGACGCCAGGTCGCCCTTGGTCTCCAGCCACTGCTTGCGATCGCCGGCACGCTTCTTGGCCAGCAGCATGTCCATCAGCGCACGGGTTTCGTCGCCTTCGTCGACGGTCAGCTGCACCAGCCGCCGCGTGTCCGGGTGGATGGTGGATTCGCGCAGCTGCTGCGGGTTCATTTCGCCCAGGCCCTTGAAGCGGGTCACGCTGAGCTGGCCCTTGAGCTTCTCGCGCGCGATCTTCTCCAGCAGCGAGCGCTTCTCTTCTTCGTCCAGCGCGTAGAACACCTGCTTGCCCACGTCCACGCGGAACAGCGGCGGCATCGCCACGAACACGTGACCGGCCTTCACCAGCGCCGGGAAGTGGCGCAGGAACAGCGCGGTGAGCAGGGTGGCGATGTGCAGGCCGTCGGAGTCGGCGTCGGCCAGGATCACCACCTTGCCGTAGCGCAGCCCGCTGATGTCGTCCTTGCCCGGGTCGCAGCCGATCGCGATCGCCAGGTTGTGCACTTCCTCGGAGGCCAGCACGCTGCCGGAGGCCACTTCCCAGGTGTTGAGGATCTTGCCGCGCAGCGGCAGGATCGCCTGGAAATCCTTGTCGCGCGCCTGCTTGGCGCTGCCGCCGGCCGAGTCGCCTTCCACCAGGAACAGCTCGGTGCGCGACAGGTCCTGGCTGATGCAGTCGGCCAGCTTGCCGGGCAGGGCCGGGCCGGAGGTGACCTTCTTGCGGGTGATCTGCTTTTCGGTCTTCAGCCGCGCGCTGGCGCGATCGATCGCGATCTGCGCGATGCGCGTGCCGGTTTCCACGTTCTGGTTCAGCCACAGGCTGAAGGCGTCATGCGCGGCGCCTTCGATGAAGCCGGCGGCCTGGCGCGAGGACAGGCGTTCCTTGGTCTGGCCGCTGAACTGCGGGTCGGTCATCTTCAGCGACAGCACGAAGGTGACCCGGTCCCACACGTCTTCCGGCGCCAGCTTGACCCCGCGCGGCAGCAGGTTGCGGAAGTCGCAGAACTCGCGCAACGCGTCGGTGAAGCCGCTGCGCAGGCCATTGACGTGGGTGCCGTGCTGCGCGGTCGGGATCAGGTTGACGTAGCTTTCCTGCACCAGCTCGCCGTCGGCGACCCAGGCCACCGCCCAGTCGACGATCTCGCGATCCTTCTTCAGATTGCCGACGAACAGGTCGGCCGGCAGCAGTTCGCGCTCGGCCAGTTCGCCCTTGAGGTAGTCGCGCAGGCCGTCCTCGAAGTACCAGGTGTCCTGTTCGCCGGTGGCCTCGTCGTGCAGCTTCACGGTCAGGCCGGGGCACAACACCGCCTTGGCGCGCAGCAGGTGGCGCAGCGCGCGCACCGCGAACTTGGGCGTGTCGAAGTATTTCGGATCGGCCCAGAAGCGCAGCCGGGTGCCGGTGTTCTTCTTGCCGACGCTGCCGACGATCTCCAGCTTCGAGGCGGGGAAGCCGTCGCCGAATTCCATCCGGTATTCGTTGCCGTCGCGCTTGATGAACAGCTCCACCTTCTTGGACAGCGCGTTGACCACGCTCACGCCGACGCCGTGCAGGCCGCCGCTGAAGGTGTAGTTGCGGTCGTTGAACTTGCCGCCGGCGTGCAGCCGGGTCAGGATCAGTTCGACGCCGGAAATCTTCTCTTCCGGATGGATGTCCACCGGCATGCCGCGGCCGTCGTCGGCGACCTCGCAGCTGCCGTCCTTGAACAGGGTCACCTCGATGTGCCGGGCATGGCCGGCCAGCGCCTCGTCCACGGCGTTGTCGATGACTTCCTGCGCCAGATGGTTGGGGCGGGCGGTGTCGGTGTACATGCCCGGCCGGCGCTTGACCGGGTCCAGGCCAGAGAGAACTTCGATGTCGGCGGCGTTGTAGCGGGTATTCATGCGTCTCAACAGGTGGCGCGAAGCAGATCCGGAAGTGTGCGGTGTGCGGCGGCTTTTTGCACGTCGCCGGTGTTCAGGGCCAGTGCCGTGGCCGTGCGCTAGCCTTGCACTGGAAAATCCGTAACGGCATCCCCATTGTCGTTGCAGCCTTACACAGGAGCACGCCATGAACGTTCGCAAGCTGTTGACCCTGGCCGCGCTGGTCGCCGCCGCGGTGGCCGTCCCGGTCGCGATGGCCCAGGCGCAGAGCGCCGATCCGGCCACCTCCGGCGCCGCCGCCTACGAGGCGCAGGTCGCGAAGGAGAAGGCCGAGGCCGATGCCAAGGCCAAGCGCCGTGCCGCCGCGGCGGCCGAGCACAAGGCCGGCAAGGATGCGGCTGCGCCGAAGAAAGAGGAAGAAGAGGAAGCGCGCAAGCCCTGAGCGCGCGCCCTGTTGCGACCTGCGACGCCCCGGCTGGTGCCGGGGCGTCTTCTTTTTGTGCGGTCGATCGGTCCGAAAGCGCTTGGGCAAATCGGCTTCACCCGTTAAACTATGGCTTTCCGGGAGGCCTTCGAGCCATGACCCCCCTGATCTTCGTTACCGGCGGCGTAGTGTCCTCGCTTGGCAAGGGCATCGCGGCCGCTTCGCTTGCGTCCATTCTCGAAGCACGTGGCCTGTCGGTCACGATGATGAAGCTGGACCCCTACATCAACGTCGACCCGGGCACGATGAGCCCGTTCCAGCACGGCGAGGTGTACGTCACCGACGACGGCGCCGAGACCGACCTGGACCTGGGCCACTACGAGCGCTTCGTGCGCACCCGCCTGTCGCGCAAGAATTCGGTCACCACCGGCCGCATCTACGAGAACGTGATCCGCAAGGAGCGCCGCGGCGACTATCTGGGCGCCACCGTGCAGGTGATCCCGCACATCACCGACGAAATCCGCCGTTGCGTGGACGAGGCCACCGCCGGGTTCGACGTGGCGCTGGTGGAAATCGGCGGCACCGTCGGCGATATCGAGTCGCTGCCGTTCCTGGAAGCGATCCGCCAGGTGCGCACCGAGCGCGGCGCCGAGCGCGCGCTGTTCATGCATCTCACCCTGGTGCCGTACATCGCCGCCGCCGGCGAGCTGAAGACCAAGCCGACCCAGCATTCGGTCAAGGAGCTGCGCTCGATCGGCATCCAGCCGGACGTGCTGCTGTGCCGCTCCGAGCAGGCGATTCCGGATTCGGAGCGGCGCAAGATCGCGCTGTTCACCAACGTCTCCGAGCGCGCGGTGATCAGCGCCGCCGACATCGACGTGCTCTACGGCATGCCGCTGGAACTGCACCGGCAGGGCCTGGACGAGATCGTCATCGACCAGTTCAAGCTGCGCGACAAGGTCGGCCCGGCCGATCTGTCCGAATGGGAAGCGGTGGTGGACGCCACCAAGCACCCGCTCGACGAGGTCACCATCGCCGTGGTCGGCAAGTACGTGGACCACCAGGACGCCTACAAGTCGGTCGGCGAGGCGCTCAAGCACGGCGGCCTGCGCCAGCGCACCAAGGTCACCTTGAAGTGGCTGGAGGCGCAGGAACTGGAAGGCAGCGACCTGTCGGCGCTGGCCGACGTGGACGGCATCCTGGTGCCCGGCGGCTTCGGCGACCGCGGCTTCGAAGGCAAGGTGCTGACCTCGCGCTATGCGCGCGAGCACCGCGTGCCGTACTTCGGCATCTGCTACGGCATGCAGGCGGCGGTGGTGGACTATGCGCGCCATGTCGCCGGCCTGGACGGCGCCAACAGCACCGAGAACGACCGCCAGTCGCCGTATCCGGTGATCGGCCTGATCACCGAGTGGCGCACCGCCAGCGGCGACGTGGAGAAGCGCGATGAGAAGTCCGATCTGGGCGGCACCATGCGCCTGGGCCTGCAGGAACAACGGCTCAAGCCCGGCACGCTGTCGCGCGAGATGTACGGCAAGGACGTGGTGTCCGAGCGCCATCGCCACCGCTACGAGTTCAACAACCGCTACCGCACCCAGCTGGAGGACGCCGGCCTGGTGATTTCCGCCAAGTCGATGGACGACACCCTGGTGGAGATGGTCGAGCTGCCGCGCGAGGTGCATCCCTGGTTCCTGGCCTGCCAGGCGCACCCGGAGTTCCTGTCCACGCCGCGCGACGGCCATCCGCTGTTCATCGGCTTCGTGCGCGCCGCGCGCGAGAAGAAGGCCGGCGGCAAGCTGTTGAAGGAAGCGCGCGCCTAGTTCCTTCTCCCATCGGGAGAAGGTGGCGCGAAGCGCCGGATGAGGGGACGGGCGCAGCCTCGCACGCCTGAATTCCTCGAAACTTCGCCCGTACCCTCACCCCAACCCTTCTCCCAATGGGAGAGGGGCTCCAATCGATAGGTGATCCGATGAAACTGTGTGGCTTCGAAGTCGGCCTGGACCAGCCGCTGTTCCTGATCGCAGGCCCGTGCGTGATCGAGTCGATGCAGCTGCAGCTGGACGTGGCCGGCAAGCTCAAGGAGATCACCGGCAGGCTGGGGATCAACTTCATCTTCAAGTCGAGCTTCGACAAGGCCAACCGTACTTCCGGCACCAGCTTCCGCGGCCCCGGCCTGGAAGAGGGGCTCAAGGTGCTGGAGGCGGTGAAGAAGCAGATCGGCGTGCCGGTGCTGACCGACGTGCACGAGTACACGCCGATGCATGAGGTGGCGGCGGTGGTCGACGTGCTGCAGACGCCGGCGTTCCTGGTGCGGCAGACCGACTTCATCAGGAACGTCTGCGCCGCCGGCAAGCCGGTCAACATCAAGAAGGGCCAGTTCCTGTCGCCGTGGGACATGAAACCGGTGGTGGACAAGGCCAAGTCCACCGGCAACGAGCAGATCATGGTCTGCGAGCGCGGCGCCAGCTTCGGCTACAACAACCTGGTCAGCGACATGCGCTCGCTGAGCGTGATGCGCGAGACCGGCTGCCCGGTGGTGTTCGATGCCACCCATTCGGTGCAGTTGCCGGGCGGGCAGGGCAGCACCTCCGGCGGCCAGCGCGAGTTCGTGCCGGTGCTGGCGCGCGCAGCGGTGGCGGTGGGCGTGTCCGGCGTGTTCGCCGAGACCCACCCCGATCCGTCCAAGGCGCTGTCCGATGGCCCCAATGCCTGGCCGCTGGACAAGATGGAGGCGCTGCTGGAGACGCTGATGGCGCTGGACGCGATCACCAAGCGCAGCGGCTTCCTGGAGCACGGGCTGGGCTGATGCGGCGACGGTGCGGGTGCGCCGGCCCCTGGATGCACCCGTCTCTCGCACAGCGCTCGCGCTGTTCGGACCCGTGCGCGGCGCCGGCGCGGCGCGCGGTTCATTTGGCAAGCAGCGGCGCTGCGGCCATAATCCGACGGTTTCCGGTGTCCCCCTCCTTTCCTGGTAACCGACTGGACTTATGACCACTATCGCCAAGATCCACGCCCGCGAGATTCTCGATTCCCGCGGCAACCCCACGCTCGAAGCGGAAGTCACGCTGGCCGACGGCTCGCTGGGCCGCGCCGCGGTGCCGTCGGGCGCTTCCACCGGCACCAAGGAAGCGGTCGAGCTGCGCGATGGCGACAAGACCCGCTACCTGGGCAAGGGCGTGCGCAAGGCGGTGGAGAACGTCAACACCACGATCGCCAGTGCGCTGCAGGGCTTCGACGGTGCCGACCAGCAGGGCCTGGACCGGCGCCTGATCGACCTGGACGGCACCGAGAACAAGGGCCGCCTCGGCGCCAACGCGCTGCTCGGCGTGTCGCTGGCCAACGCGCATGCGGTCGCCGCCTCGCGCAAGCAGGCGCTGTGGCAGTACCTGGCCGGCGCCAACACCGCCAACGTGGCGCTGCCGGTGCCGATGATGAACATCATCAACGGCGGCGCGCATGCCGACAACAACGTCGACTTCCAGGAATTCATGGTGCTGCCGGTCGGCGCCGCCTCGTTCTCCGAAGCGCTGCGCGCCGGCACCGAGATCTTCCACGCGCTCAAGGCGGTGCTGAAGGGCCATGGCCTGTCCACCGCGGTGGGCGACGAGGGCGGTTTCGCGCCGGACTTCCGCAGCAACGTGGAAGCGCTGGACACCATCCTCGAGGCGATCGGCAAGGCCGGCTACACCGCCGGCGAAGACGTGCTGCTGGGCCTGGACGTGGCCTCCAGCGAGTTCTACGACAACGGCAAGTACCACCTGGTGGGCGAGGGCAAGCGCCTGACCAGCGAGCAGTTCGTCGACTTCCTCGCCGACTGGGCCGCGCAGTACCCGATCATCAGCATCGAGGACGGCCTGGCCGAGGACGACTGGGCCGGCTGGAAGCTGTTGACCGATCGCCTCGGCAGCAAGGTGCAACTGGTCGGCGACGACCTGTTCGTGACCAACCCGAAGATCTTCAGGCAGGGCATCGAGTCCGGCACCGCCAACGCGATCCTGATCAAGGTCAACCAGATCGGCACCCTGACCGAGACCCTGGAAGCGATCGCCATGGCCGACACCGCCGGCTACGCGGCGATCGTCTCGCACCGTTCCGGCGAGACCGAGGACACCACCATCGCCGACATCGCCGTGGCCACCACCGCCACCCAGATCAAGACCGGCTCGCTGTGCCGCAGCGACCGCGTGGCCAAGTACAACCAGCTGCTGCGGATCGAGGAAGCGCTGGGCAGCGGCGCGCGCTACGCGGGGCGCGACGCATTCGTCTCGCTCAAGCGGTAAGCCGTGCGCAACTGGCGCTGGCTGCTGCTGGTGCTGGCGGGACTGCTGGCGTGGCTGCAGTACCGTTTCTGGCTCGGTCCGGGCAATTCCGGCGAGGTGCTGGTGCTCGAGAGCCAGGTCGAGCACCAGAAGCGCGATAACGAAGGCCTGCAGCAACGCAATGCCGCGCTCGCCGCCGAGGTCAAGGACCTCAAGGACGGCGAGGCGGCGATCGAGGAGCGCGCGCGCAGCGAACTGGGCATGATCAAGCCGGGCGAGAAGTTCTATCGCGTCGTCGAGGACGCGCCGGTGCCGGTCGCGCCGGCCGCCGACGGCACCCCGGCGCAGGCGCCGGCCGCGCCGAGCGAGCAACCCTGATGGCCACGGTCTGGGCCGTGGTGCCGGCCGCCGGCCGCGGCACCCGTTTCGGCAGTCCCGTGCCCAAGCAGTATCTGCAGGCCGGCGGGCAGCCGTTGATCGCGCATGCGCTGCAGGCCCTGCTGGCGCATCCAGCGGTGGCCGGGGCGATGGTCGCGCTCGGCACCGACGATACCGATTGGCCGGGCTGGAACGAACTGGACGGCAAGCCGGTGCTGACCTGCGTCGGCGGCGCCAGCCGTGCCGGCTCGGTGCTGGCCGCGTTGCAGGCCTTGCCGGACTCGGTCAAGGCGGACGATTTCGTGCTGGTGCACGATGCGGCGCGCCCGAACCTGGCGCTGGCGGACCTGGACCGGCTGCTGGAAACCGGGCGCGGCGATCCGGTCGGCGCGATCCTGGCCGCACCGGTGCGCGACACGCTCAAGCGCGCCGGCGACGACGGCGGCATCGACGCCACCGAGCCGCGCGAGCGCCTGTGGCGCGCGCTGACCCCGCAGTTGTTCCGGCGCCTGCAGCTGACCAGGGCGCTGGAACAGGCCGCGGCGGCCGGCGTCGAGGTCACCGACGATGCGATGGCGATGGAGTTGCTGGGCCTGCGGCCGCTGCTGGTCGAGGGCGCCGAGGACAACTTCAAGGTCACCACCCCGGCCGACCTGGTGCGCTTCGAGTTCGAACTGTTCCTGCGCGCGCGGCAGCCGTGACGCGGCCGCGCCGCGCTGCGGCGTCGCGCCGCCGATGCCTTCCTTTTTTCCTTTTGCGATCCTGCGATGCCCATGCCTGACTTTCCTCCCTTCCGTATCGGCCAGGGCTACGACGTGCACGCCTTCGGCGACGGCGACCACGTGATGCTCGGCGGCGTGCGCGTGCCGCACACGCGCGGCGTGCTGGCGCACAGCGACGGCGACGTGGTGATCCACGCGCTGTGCGACGCGCTGCTCGGCGCACTGGCGCTGGGCGACATCGGCCAGCATTTCCCGCCCTCGGATGCGCGCTGGAAGGGCGCCGACAGCGCGCAGTTCCTGAGCCATTGCGAGCAACTGTTGCGCGAGCGCGGCTGGCAGCTCGGCAACGCCGACGTCACCGTGATCTGCGAGCGGCCCAAGGTCGGCCCGCATGCGCTGGCGATGCGCGAACGCCTGGCCGCGCTGCTGCAGGTCGGCGTCGAGCGGGTCAGCGTCAAGGCCACCACCAGCGAGCAGTTGGGGTTCACCGGCCGCGGCGAAGGCATCGCGGCGCAGGCGGCGGTGTTGCTGGTGGCGCTGTGAGCGACTTGCCGCGCGCGTTCGGCGCCGCGCCGTTGCAGGCGCGCATGCGCAGCGTGGCCGAGGATTTCCAGGTCGACGAAATGCCCGCGTTCGAGCCGAGCGGCGAGGGCGAACATCTGTTGCTGACCGTGCGCAAGCGCGGCATGAACACCGCATTCGCCGCACGCCGCCTGGCGCAATGGGCAGGTGTGACGGAGATGGCGATCGGCTATGCGGGCATGAAGGACCGCCACGCGGTCACCACCCAGCGCTTCTCGGTGCACCTGCCCAAGCGGGTGGCGCCGGCGCTGGAGGCGCTGCACAGCGAGGACCTGCAGGTCGTGCAGTCGCAGTGGCACAACCGCAAGCTGCCGCGCGGTGCGCTGGCCGGCAACGGGTTCGTGCTGGTGTTGCGCGAGGTGCGCGGCGAGCGCGCCGCGATCGAGGCGCGGCTGGCGCAGATCGCCGCGCGCGGCATTCCCAACTGGTTCGGCGAACAGCGCTTCGGTCGCGACGGCGGCAACGTCGGCAACGCACTGGCGATGTTCGGCGGGCGCCGGGTGCGGCGCGAGCAGCGCTCGCTGCTGTTGTCGGCGGCGCGCTCGGAACTGTTCAACCGGGTCCTGGCCGCGCGCGTGGCGGCGGGCAACTGGGACGGCGCGCTGGATGGCGAGGTGTGGCTGCTCGACGGCAGCCGCAGCGTGTTCGGCCCGGAACCCTGGTCCGACGTGCTGGCCGAGCGGCTGCAGCGTTTCGACATCCATCCTTCGGCGCCGTTGTGGGGCGCGGGCGAGTTGCGCAGCGCCGACGCGGCGCGCGCGCTGGAACTGGCCGCGCTCGAGGATGCGACGTCCGTGCGCTTGCGCGAAGGCCTGGAGCGCGAAGGTCTGAAACAGGAACGGCGCGCCACCCGCTTGCGCGCGGCCGCGCTGCAGTGGCGCTGGCTGGACGCGCACGACGACGCGCTGGAACTGCGTTTCGCGCTGCCGCCGGGCAGCTATGCCACCGCGCTGCTGCACGAGCTGGGCGAGGTCGTCGATGCCGGACAGGGCGCGCAGGCCGAGCCGGCGGCGCAGGAGTGAGCGGCGCGGCGTCAGCGCCGCGCCAGCAACACCAGCATCGCCCCGGTACCGCCTTGCGTGGGCGGCGCCGAATGGAACGCCAGCACGTCGTTGCGCTGCCGCAGCAGGCGATCGACCAGATTCTTCAGCATCGGGATGCCGCCGGACTGCAGGCCCTTGCCGTGCACGATGCGCACGCAGCCGAACTCGTGCGCATGCGCCTCGGCGATGAACTGCCGCAGTAGCGCCTCGGCCTGCGCCGCGTTGGCGCCATGCAGGTCCAGTTCGTCCTGGGCGGAGAACTGGCCCCGGCGCAGCCGCTGGAACACCCGCGCCGGCACGTTCTCGCGGCGGTAGCTGGCCACGTCGCCGGCTTCCAGCGGCGCGCTGTCGCGCAACAGGCGCTGGAATTCGCTCTGCGCCTCTGCGTCGTCGCGCTCGGCCATGCGCGCGCGCGGCTTCGGCCGCGGCTTGGCATTGGCCGGCGGCGTCGCGTTGAGCGGCGTGACCGCGCCGATCGCCGCGCGGAACAGGGCGGCGGGATCTTCGTCTTCGGGATGCGACATGGCGCACAGCGTAACCCGCCGGTCACGCGGCGCAAGCAGTGCGAGCGTGCATGAGGGCGGAAGGCGAGGGACGCATCCGGTATCATGGCCGGGTTATCCGAGGAGTCCCATGCGCGTATTAGTGAGCAACGACGACGGCGTCGACGCCCCCGGCATCAAGATGCTGGCCGAGCAACTGCGCGGCGCGGGCCACGAAGTGACCGTGGTCGCACCCGATCGCGATCGTTCCGGCGCCAGCAACTCGCTGACCCTGGATCTGCCGATCCGGATCAAGCGCATCGACCCGCACACCTGCAGCGTCGCCGGTACGCCGACCGATTGCGTGCACCTGGCGCTCACCGGCATGCTCCACGACGAACCGGACATGGTGGTCTCGGGGATCAACAACTCGGCCAACCTGGGCGACGACGTGATCTATTCGGGCACCGTCTCGGCGGCGATGGAAGGCCGCTTCCTGGGCCTGCCCGCGCTGGCGATGTCGCTGGTCACCCACAACCACGAACCCAAGCACTTCCAGACCGCCGCGCGCGCCGCGGTCGAGATCGTGGCGCGGCTGAAGGCGGATCCGCTGCCGGCGGACACCATCCTCAACGTCAACGTGCCGGACCTGCCGTGGGGCGAGATCAAGGGCTTCGAGGTCACCCGGCTCGGCAACCGCCACCGCTCCGAACCGTGCCTGCCGCAGCCCGACCCGCGCGGCGGCACCGTGTACTGGATCGGCCCGGCCGGCCGCGAGCAGGACGCCGGCCCGGGCACCGATTTCCACGCGGTGCGCACCGGCTTCATCTCGATCACCCCGATCCAGGTCGACCTGACCCGCTACCAGGCGCTGGAGACGGTGGCCAGCTGGGTCGGCGGCCTCACCGCCGCGCTGGACAACCCGGCATGACCCCGCGGCTGCGCCTGCAACCGGAAGCGATCGGCATCGGCATGACCTCGCAGCGCGTGCGCGACCGCCTGGTCGAACGCCTGCGCGAGTCCGGCATTCGCGACGAGGCCGTGCTCAACGCGGTGCGCACGGTGCCGCGGCACCTGTTCATCGATGAAGCGCTGGCCTCGCGCGCCTACGAGGACACCGCGCTGCCGATCGGCCATGGCCAGACCATCTCGCAGCCGTGGGTGGTGGCGCGGATGACCGAGACCGTGCTCGAGGTTGCACCGAAGAAGGTGCTGGAAGTGGGCACCGGCTCCGGCTACCAGGCCGCGATCCTGGCCGCGCTGGGGCTGGAGGTCTATACCGTGGAGCGCATCGGCGACCTGCTGCGGCAGGCGCGCAAGCGCTTGCGCCAGCTCGGCATGAACGTGCGCAGCAAGCACGACGACGGCCGCATCGGCTGGGCCGAGCACGGCCCCTACGATGCGATCGTGGTCACCGCCGCGGCGCCGGCGCTGGTCGATGCGCTGGTCGAGCAACTGGCGCCGGGCGGCTGCCTGGTGGCGCCGGTCGGCGGTCCCTCGTCGCAATCGCTGGTGCGCCTGCGCCGCGATGCCGAAGGCCGCATCGAACAAGACATTCTGGCGCCGGTGACCTTCGTCCCGCTGCTGTCGGGCATGCTGGATTGAGTCACCCTGGATTGAATCACCGGAGCTGGGTTGCATGAAGATATTCGGGCCGTTGTACGAACGTGCCATCGCCTGGTCGCGCCATCGCCGCGCGCCGACGTTCCTGACCGGGCTCAGCTTCGCCGAGGCGATCGTGTTCCCGGTGCCGCCGGAGGTGATGCTGGCGCCGATGTCGCTGGCGCAACCGCGGCGCGCGCTGTGGTTCGCCACGCTGAGCCTGATGGGCTCGCTGGCCGGTGCGCTGGTCGGCTACATGCTCGGCCATTTCGCCTTCGCCGCGGTGCAGCCGCTGATCGAATGGCTGGGCTGGACGCAGAAGATCGATGCGCAGGTGACTCATCTGCGCGAGGTGGTCGCCGAGTCGCCATGGCGTGCGTTCTGGCTGCTGGTGCTGGCCGGTTTCACCCCAATCCCGCTGAAGATATTTACCTGGGCCTCAGGCATCGTGGGAATCCCGCTGCTACCGTTCCTGGCGAGCATGCTGGTCGGCCGCGGCAAGCGCGTGTACCTGGTGGCCGGCGCGATCCGCCTGGGCGGGCCGCGTGCGGAAGCCGCGTTGCGGCGCTGGATCGAACCGCTCGGTTGGGTCGCGATGGCGATCCTGGCGCTGCTGGTGGTGTGGGTCATATGGAGAGCGAAGTACGGATGAGCGTCGATCGGGTGGTGCGCAACGGCCTGCGTTGCAGCGTGTGGTTGCTGGTGGCGGCAGGGATGGGCGCGTGCAGCAGCGCCACCGTCGTGCGGACGTCCGGAGCGCCCGGCAAGCCCGGCACGTCGGCGCCGCGTCCGTCCGTGCCCAAGCCCGGGGTCAGTGCGACCGTGCGCCGTGGCGACACGCTGTACGCGATCGCCCGCGTCAACAACATCAATCCGCAGGACCTGGCCGCCTGGAACCGGCTGCCGCCGCCGTACACGATCTATCCCGGGCAGTCGCTGAAGCTGTACCCACCGGGTGGCGGCGGCACGGTCGTCGCGCGGCCCGGCAGCGCTCCGGTCGCGGCGCCCGGTTCTGCGGGAACCGCCGCGCGGCCGCCGGTCGCTGCGCCGACGCCGGTGAGCAGCGGCTTCAGCTGGCGCTGGCCGGCCGACGGCGCGGTGGTCAGCCGCTTCGTGGTCGGCGAGACCACCAAGCAGGGCGTGGACATCGCCGGCAGCAGCGGCCAGGCGGTGCGTGCCGCCGCCGATGGCGTGGTGGTCTATTCGGGCGCCGGCCTGGTCGGCTACGGCGAACTGATCATCATCAAGCACAACGAGCAATGGCTGTCGGCCTACGGTCACAACCGCAAGCGCCTGGTCAACGAAGGCCAGAACGTGAAGGCCGGCGAGCAGATCGCCGAGATGGGGCGCAGCGGCGCCGCGCGCGACATGCTGCACTTCGAGATCCGCTACAACGGCAAACCGGTTGACCCGCTGCTGTACCTGCCCAGCAAGTAATCGGTACGTCGGCCCTCGGGCGGATCCCCGGCCCGGCGCAGCGCGCCGGGCGCTCAGCGACGCGCGGTCCGGTGGACCGCAGGCGACGCCGCTTCGCCCGCTACAACGGCAAGCCGGTCGACCCGCTGCTGTACTTGCCCAGCAAGTAGTCGGTACGTCGGCCCTCGGGCGGATCCCCGGCCCGGCGCAGCGCGCCGGGCGCTCGGCGACGCGCGGTCCGGTGGACCGCAGGCGGCGCCGCTTCGCCCACTACAACAGCAAGCCGGTCGACCCGCTGCTGTACTTGCCCAGCAAGTAACGGTACGTCGGCCTTCGGGCGGATCCCCGGCCCGGCGCAGCGCGCCGGGCGCTCAGCGGCGCGCGGTCCGGTGGACCTCAGGCGGCGCCTCCTCGTCCGCGACAACGGCCAAGCCGGTCGATCACGTTGCTGTATTTGCTGAGCAAGCAAGCGGCGGATCGGCGATGGGGCGTATTCCGGCGCAGCGCGCCAGTGGATCGGACGGCGAAACGCGGTCCGCACAGACAGCGACGGTGCTGCCGCTCAGCCTTCGAGCAGGAACCCGACCGCCACGCGCCGGCCTTCGGCGGCCAGTACGTTGTAGGTGCGCGCCGCCGCGGCGTTGTTCATCACTTCGATGCCGATGCCGCGGGTCAGGAACAGCGCCAGCGCGGCGGCAGAGGGGAAGACCTGGCGTTCGCCGGTGCCCAGGATCACCAGGGCCGGGTTCATTTCCAGCAAGGGCTGCAGGTGCTGGGGCTGCAACTCGGTTGCGATCGGCGCGTCCCATGCCTCGACCAAGGCATCCGGGGCGAGAATGAAACTGCGGGTGAGCAGGCGGTCGTTCACCTTGGCCTGGCGGCCATCGGCCATGCGCAGGGTGTAGGCGTAATCGGGCAGGTCCTGGGTCAGCTGCATGAGGGCACCGGGAAGCGGGTCAGCCGCGCGGCAGCACGATCTGGCGGTCTTCCTTGGCCGGGCGATACAGGATCGCGGTGTGGCCGATGCGCTGCACCAGCACGCTGTGCGATTGCTCGACCAGGCTGGCGATGCTCGCGTCGCGGGCCTCGCGGTCGTCGCCGCCGACCTTCACCTTGACCAGTTCGTGGCGCTCCAGCACCTCGTCCAGTTCGGCCAGGAAGGCCGGCGTGACGCCCTTGCCGCCGATCTGCAACAGGGGTTTGAGGTCGTGCGCCAGGCCGCGCAGGAAGCGGTTCTGGGACGGAGTCAGGCTGATCGACATGCAGGCGGGAACGGGGTTGCCAAGGGCGATCAGGGTATCATGGCCGCCCACCACGACCGCGATCCCATGGCAACCCGCAGCAAAAGCAGCCAACGCTGGCTCCGCGAACATTTCGCCGACCCCTTCGTGAAGAAGGCCCAGGCCGAAGGCATGCGTTCGCGTGCCGCCTACAAGCTGGAAGAGCTGCTGCAGCGCGACAAGCTGCTCAAGCCGGACATGCTGGTGGTCGATCTCGGCGCCGCGCCGGGCGGCTGGTCGCAGCAGGTGCGCAAGTCGCTGGGCGAGCGCGGCCGGGTGCTGGCGCTGGACATCCTGGAGATGCCGCCGCTGGCCGGCGTGGAGTTCCTTCACGGCGACTTCAGGGAAGACGCGGTGCTATCGCAGTTCGAGGAAATGCTGGGCGGCAACCCGGTAGACCTTGTGCTGTCGGATATGGCCCCCAATAAAAGCGGCATGGATGCGGTCGACCAGCCGCGGATGATGCATCTGGCCGAATTGGCGATGGCGTTCGCCGATACCCACCTCAAACCGGGCGGGGCGTTCCTGATCAAGCTGTTCCAGGGCGTCGGGTCCGACGACTACATCCGCGAGATGCGCCGCCGTTACGAGAAGGTGTCCATCCGCAAACCGGCGGCATCGCGCAAGCGCTCGCCGGAGGTCTATGTCCTCGGACAGGGCAAGCGTGCCCAGATCAAGTAAGCTGAACCCGTCGCATCACGCATCGAGAAAGAGTTGAAGGGACACCGGAGCCAATGAGGATGAACGACTTGACCAAGAATCTGTTGCTGTGGGTAGTCGTCGCCGTCGTGCTGATGGTGGTGTTCCAGAGCTTCTCGCCACGGCTGGCCGGCGGTCCCGGCAACGACACCGTGACCTATACCCAGTTCCTGAAGGAAGTGGACGGCGGGCGGGTGAAGTCGGTCGACTTCACCGACGACACCGGGCTGTCGGTGACCGCGATCCGCTTCAAGCGCAGCGACGGTAGCGAGAGCACGGTCTACGGCCCGCGCGACGACAAGCTGGTCGACGTGCTGTACAGCAAGAACGTGGAGATGACCCGGCAGAAGCCGGCCAACGGCCCGAGCTTCTGGTCGCTGGTGCTGAACTTCCTGCCGGTCATCCTGATCATCGGCTTCTGGCTGTTCATCATGCGCCAGATGCAGGGTGGCGGCGGCGGCGCCAAGGGCGCGATGTCGTTCGGCAAATCGCGCGCCAAGCTGCAGGGCGAGGACCAGATCAAGATCACCTTCGCCGACGTCGCCGGCTGCGACGAGGCCAAGGAGGAAGTCAGCGAGCTGGTCGACTTCCTGCGCGATCCGACCAAGTTCACCAAGCTCGGCGGCAAGATCCCGCGCGGCGTGCTGATGGTCGGCCCGCCCGGCACCGGCAAGACGCTGCTGGCCAAGGCCATCGCCGGCGAGGCCAAGGTGCCGTTCTTCAGCATTTCCGGCTCCGACTTCGTCGAGATGTTCGTCGGCGTCGGCGCCAGCCGCGTGCGCGACATGTTCGAGCAGGCCAAGAAGCACGCGCCGTGCATCATCTTCATCGACGAAATCGATGCGGTCGGCCGTCATCGCGGCGCCGGCCTGGGCGGCGGCCACGACGAGCGCGAGCAGACCCTGAACCAGTTGCTGGTGGAGATGGACGGGTTCGAGGGCGGCGAAGGCGTGATCGTGATCGCCGCGACCAACCGTCCGGACGTGCTCGACCCGGCGCTGCTGCGCCCGGGCCGCTTCGACCGCCAGGTGGTGGTGGGGCTGCCGGACGTGCGTGGCCGCGAGCAGATCCTGAAGGTGCACATGCGCAAGCTGCCGCTGGCCGACGACGTCGAGCCGATGGTGATCGCGCGCGGCACCCCGGGCTTCTCCGGCGCCGACCTGGCCAACCTGTGCAACGAGGCGGCGCTGTTCGCCGCGCGCGAAACGGTCAAGGAGGTCCGCATGGACCACTTCGACCGCGCCCGCGACAAGATCCTGATGGGGTCCGAGCGCCGTTCGATGGCGATGAGCGAGGAAGAGAAGACGCTCACCGCCTACCACGAGGCCGGCCATGCCATCGTCGGTCGCCTGGTGCCGGAGCACGATCCGGTCTACAAGGTCACCATCATCCCGCGCGGGCGTGCGCTGGGCGTGACCATGTACCTGCCGGAAGGCGACAAGTACTCGATCAACCGGGTCGCGATCCAATCGCAGCTGTGCTCGCTGTACGGCGGCCGCGTCGCCGAGGAGCTGATCTTCGGCACCGACAAGGTCACCACCGGCGCCTCCAACGACATCGAGCGCGCGACCAAGATGGCGCGCAACATGGTCACCAAGTGGGGCCTGTCCGACGAGCTGGGGCCGATCGCCTACGGCGAGGAAGACGACGAGGTGTTCCTGGGCCGTTCGGTGACCCAGCACAAGAGCGTGTCCGACGATACCGCGCGCCGCATCGACGAAGTGGTGCGTTCGATCCTCGACAAGGCCTATGCCAAGACCACGCATATCCTGACCGAGAACCTGGACAAGCTGCACGTGATGGCCAAGTTGCTGCTGGAGTACGAAACCATCGACGTGCCGCAGATCGACGCGATCATGGAAGGCCGCGATCCGCCGCCGCCGATGGGCTGGAACAAGTCGGGCAAGGATGGCAAGGACGGCGGCAACGACAAGGGCAGTTCGCGGCCGCTGCCGCCGATCACCGGCCCGGCCGAGCAGCTGTAAGCGCCCGCTCGGGTCGATCGGAAAGCCAGGGAGCGATCCCTGGCTTTTTTGTTGCCTGCGCTTTTGTAGATCCGGCGGTGCAGGACAGGCCGCCGCAGCGGCGATCGCATCGCTCCGGCCGAGCTTGTGGACGCATCCTGCCGCCGCGTCGTCGTAGGCACTGCGACTGGGCGACAATGGCGCCCCGTCATCACTGTCCGCCGCCCATGCCAACGCCCGCTTGTCCATCGCTGTCGCTGCCTGCGAACGCCGTCGTCACGACGCGCCGCGCCGCTGCACGAAGCGCAACGAAGCCCGTGCGCGGCATTCCCGTCCGGTGCGGCAACCCTCAGGAGTACCGCTGATGTTCGAAACCTCGCCGAGCCTGGATTGCGGCGGACGCCGCCTGTTGCTGGATCGTCCGCGGGTGATGGGCATCGTCAACGTCACCCCCGACTCGTTTTCCGACGGCGGCGCGCATGCGACGGTGGAAGCGGCCGTCGCGCACGGCCTGCGCCTGGTGGAGGAGGGCGCCGACCTGCTCGACATCGGCGGCGAATCGACCCGTCCCGGCGCCACCCCGGTCCCGGTGGAAGAGGAATTGCGCCGGGTCATCCCGGTGATCGAGCGGCTGGCGGCGCAGACCACGTTGCCGCTGAGCGTGGACACCTTCAAGCCGGACGTGATGCGCGCGGCGGTCGCCGCCGGCGCCGGCATGATCAACGACATCCAGGCCCTGCGCCGGCCCGGCGCACTGGATGCGGCGGCGGAACTGCGGGTGCCGGTGGTGCTGATGCACATGCCCGACGACGCCTATGCCGCCGGCAGCGCGCCGCACTACGACGACGTGGTCGGCGAGGTGCACCGGTTCCTGGCCGAGCGCCTGTTCGCCGCGGAAATGGCCGGCATCGACAAGCGCCGCCTGCTGGTCGATCCGGGCTTCGGTTTCGGCAAGGGCACCGCCGACAATCTGCAGTTGCTGGCACAGCTGTCGCGCCTGGTCGAACTCGGCGTGCCGGTGCTGGCCGGGCTGTCGCGCAAGCGCAGCATCGGCGAACTGACCGGGCGCACCGCGCCGGAGCAGCGCGTGGCCGGCTCGGTGGCGGCGCACCTGCTGGCGGCGCAGCGCGGTGCGATGCTGCTGCGCGTGCACGACGTCGCCGCCACGGTCGACGCGATGAAGGTCTGGACTGCGCTGGCGGCGGTGCCGCTGCCGCGCAGCGGCGCCGCGCCCGCCGCGCTCCGCTGGCCGGACGAGGACTGATGCCCGCCGACCGGCGCCCGCGCGCCATCGCGCTGATGGGGCCGACCGCGTCGGGCAAGACCGCCGCGGCGATCGCCCTGGCCGAGCGCTACGGCGGCGAGATCGTCAGCGTCGATTCGGCGCTGGTGTACCGCGGCTTGAGCATCGGCGCGGCCAAGCCCGACGCCCGGCAGCTGGCGCGCGTGCCGCACCATCTGCTGGACCTGCGCGATCCGTGGCAACCCTATTCGGCCGCCGAATTCGCGGTGGACGCGCGTGCCGCGCTGGAGGCGATCGTCGCCCGCGGCCGCCTGCCGATCCTGGCCGGCGGCACCGGCCTGTATTTCCAGGCGTTGCTGGAAGGCCTGGCGCCGATGCCGCCTGCCGATCCGCAGCTGCGCGCAGCGCTGGCCGCGCGCGCGCAGGCCGACGGCTGGGCGGCGCTGCACGCGCAGCTGCAGCAGGTCGATCCGCTGGCCGCGCGGCGGATCCGGCCCGGCGACGCGCAGCGCATCCAGCGCGCGCTGGAAGTGTTCCAGCTCAGCGGCCGCCCGATCAGCGCATGGCAGGCGCAGCCGGGGCCGCCGCGGCTGCCGTTGCGGGTCCTGAAACTGGTGCTGGCGCCGCCCGACCGCGCGCTGCTGCACCGGCGCATCGCGCTGCGCTTCGACGCGATGCTGGAGCAGGGCTTCCTCGACGAGGTGCGCGCGCTGCGCGCCTTGCCGGCGTTGCGCCAGGTGGCGCGGCCGCTGGAGCTGCCGGCGGTGCGCGCGGTCGGCTACCGCCAGGCCTGGGAACACCTGGACGGGGCCAGCGATGCGGCCACGTTCCGCGATCGCGCGATCTCCGCTACCCGCCAGCTGGCCAAGCGCCAACTGACCTGGCTGCGCGGGGAGCTGGACGCGCGCTGGTTCGACCCCGAATGCGACGGCGCGCGCCTGGATGTCGCAGTGGCGGACTTTCTTGGCTGATTTGGCTACACGCCGCGCTGTGCTGGAGCCCGCGGTTGTGTAACATCGGCGGTCCGGGCCACGGCAGGGGAGCTGCAGTGCCGTCCCGGGCACATAAAAACAATAAACGGGAGTGAAGCATGTCCAAGGGGCAATCCTTACAGGATCCTTTCCTGAACGCGCTGCGTCGCGAACGGGTGCCGGTCTCGGTGTATCTGGTCAACGGCATCAAGCTGCAGGGTACCATCGAGTCCTTCGACCAGTTCGTGGTGCTGTTGCGCAACACCGTGAGCCAGATGGTCTACAAACACGCCATTTCCACCGTGGTGCCGGCGCGCAACGTGCGCGTCGGACCGGGCGGTGGCTATGTGCAGCAGAACGAGGGTGGTAGTGCGGACGATGACGAAGCCGAGTAAGACGCTGGTGAAGACCGGAGCCGCGGGTGTTTGATCGTTCCCGCCGCGGCGAACACGCACTGCTGATCCAGCCCTATGCCGGTGGACCGTTGGAGGACGATGTGCTGGAGGAGTTCGCCGACCTGGCGCGCTCCGCCGGTGCCAGCATCGCTGCCACGCTGACCGCGCGCATCGACAAGCCCAGCCCGTCGACGCTGATCGGCAGCGGCAAGCTGGAAGAGGTCAAGGCCGCGGCCGAGGCCAGCGGCGCCGATCTGATCCTGGTCAACCATGCCCTGAGTCCCGGCCAGGAGCGCAACCTGGAAAAGTACCTGGAGCGGCGCGTGATCGACCGCACCGGGCTGATCCTGGACATCTTCGCGCAACGCGCGCGCAGCCACGAGGGCAAGCTGCAGGTCGAACTGGCGCAGCTGCGCCACATGGCCACGCGGCTGGTGCGCGGTTGGACCCATCTGGAGCGCCAGCGCGGCGGTTCGATCGGCCTGCGCGGTCCTGGCGAAACCCAGCTGGAAACCGACCGCCGGCTGCTGCAGAAGCGGGTCGAGCAGTTGCAGAAGCGGCTGGAAAAGGTCGAGGTGCAACACACCCAGATGCGCCGTGCGCGGGTACGCAGCGAACTGCCGCGGATCGCGGTGGTCGGCTATACCAATGCCGGCAAGTCGACCCTGTTCAACGCCTTGACCGGGGCCGAGGCCTACGCCGCCGACCAGCTGTTCGCGACCCTGGACCCGACCGTGCGCCGCATCGCGCTGCCGGGCGGCAACGCGATGCTGGCCGACACCGTCGGCTTCGTGCGCAACCTGCCGCACGAACTGGTCGCCGCGTTCCGCTCGACCCTGTCCGAGGCGCGCGAGGCCGATTTCCTGCTGCACGTGGTCGATGCCGCCGATCCGTTGCGCGAAGAGCGCATCGCCCAGGTCGACGAGGTGCTGCACGCGGTCGGCGCCGGCGATCTGCCGCAGTTGCTGGTGTTCAACAAGATCGACCGCATCGAAGGCGCCGACGTGCGCCACGATGCGCAGGACGGGGTGCCGGACGAGGCGCGCCGCGAGCGGGTCTGGATCTCGGCGCGCGACGAACGTGGCCTGGACCTGCTGCAGGGCGTGCTCGGCCAGCGGCTGGGGCTGCAGCACGTGCAGGGCAGACTGCGCCTGCCGTCCAGCGCCGGGCGCCTGCGCTCGCAGCTGCACCAACTGCAGGTGATCCGCAGCGAGCAGGCCGACGAAGACGGCTGGTTGCTGCAGGTGGACATCCCGATCACCGAGGCCGAGCGCCTGGCCGCCAGCGCCGACGGCGCGCCGATCCGCGCGCTGTTGCCGCCGCGCGAGGAAGAGGAGTGGCAGCAGCGTTAGTCGCAATGCCGGATCGCGCCGCTGCACGCCTCGGCTAGGTGCATTTGGACTCGGCCGTTTGCGGCTTGCGCAAGGTCTGTAGGCGCGGCTTCAGCCGCGACGGGTTCTACCGAGACGGTCCGTCGCGGCTGAAGCTGCTCCTGCGGTGGTGTCATCTGAATCGGCAAGTCGCTGTTCTTCCCCGCTGCGCGAAGACGCTACTGATGGCGGCGGCATGCAAGCGAGCCTGCGCCTGAAGCGCCAGCGCCAGCCCGCTGCGCCACCATCGCTGAAGCCACGCAGGGCCGCGCGCCGCGCAAACGCGACAGCCGTGGCGAATTCGGCTACAAAGCGCATTGGTTTCCCGAGCAGCGCCATGAACGTCCCCACCGACCCGCAACTCCTGCAACTCGCCACTGCGCTCAGCGATCAGCTGCGCACCGCGCGCGAGCGCCTGGTCACCGCCGAGAGCTGCAGCGGCGGCTGGATCGCCAAGGCGATGACGGATATTTCCGGCTCCTCGGACTGGTTCGATTGCGGCATGGTCGCCTACAGCTACGAGGCCAAGCAGGCGCTGCTCGGCGTGCGTCCGCAGACCCTGGAGCACCACGGCGCGGTCAGCCGCGAGACGGTGATCGAGATGGTGTCCGGCGCGCTGGTCAATTCCGGCGCCAGCATCGCGGTGGCGGTGACCGGCATCGCCGGCCCCGGCGGCGGTTCCGCCGACAAGCCGGTCGGCACCGTGTGGGTGGGCTGGAAGCGGCGCGGCGGCTACGCCAGCGCGCAGTTGTTCCATTTCGACGGCGACCGCGACGCGGTGCGCCGGCAGACCGTCGCCGCGGCGCTGCACGGCCTCGGCGCGCTGCTGTGAACGCCGACGGGCGCTAGGTGGCGACCGCGATGTGGGAGGCGCTGAGCACGGTCCGCGACCTGGGGCGTTTGCAGGAAATCGCCTCGGTGCTGATCCGTTACGGCTTCGGCGACGTGGTCCGCCGCATCGGCATGGCCGACGTGCTGGAACGCGCCGGACGCCTGCTGCACTGGCACAACGCCGAAGAGATGCTGCGCATGTCGGCGCCGCAGCGGGTGCGGCGTGCGTTGCAGGATCTCGGGCCGACCTTCGTCAAGCTCGGCCAGGTGCTGGCCACGCGCGTGGACCTGCTGCCGCCGGAGTGGATCGACGAACTCGGCGAGCTGCAGAACGCGGCGCCGGCGCTGCCCTACGAACAGATCCTGCCGCAACTGCTCGAGGCGTTGAGCGAGGCGCCGTCGGCGATCTTCGCCCAGGTCGAGGAGACTCCGCTGGCCGCCGCGTCGCTGGCGCAGACCCACCGCGCCTGGCTGCACGACGGCACTGCGGTGGTGATGAAGGTGCGCCGCCCCGGCATCCGCGACGTGATCGAGGCCGACCTGCGGCTGCTGGCGCGGCTGGCGGAGATCGTCGAGGCGCGTGCGGCCGATCTCAAGCGCTACCACCCGGCGGAGGTGGTGCATCAGTTCACCGTGTCGCTGCGGCGCGAACTGGATTTCGCCGGCGAATGCCGCAACGCCGAGCGCATCGCCGCCAATTTCCAGGGCCACGACGAGATCCTGATCCCGCGCGTGCACTGGCAGTGGACCTGCGAGACGCTCAACGTGCAGGACTTCGTCGCCGGCATCGGCGGGCGCGACCTGGCGGGTGTGGATGCCGCCGGCCTGGACCGCCGCCGACTGGCCCGCGTCGGCGCCGAGATCGTGCTGAAGATGGTGCTCGAGGACGGCTGCTTCCACGCCGATCCGCACCCGGGCAACATCTTCTACCTGCCCGGCGAACGCATCGCGGTGATCGATTTCGGCATGGTCGGGCGCATCTCCGAGCAGCGCCGCTACCAGGTCGTGCAGTTGCTGCACGGCCTGGTCACCCAGGAGGCCGAGGCGGTCACCGACGTGCTGCTGGAATGGACCGACGGCGATGCCGAGATCGACGAGGCGCGGCTGCAACTGGAGATCGCCGGCTTCGTCGACCAGTACCGCGGCGTGCCGTTGAAGGAGCTGCGGGTCGGCGCGATGCTCGGCGACGTCACCGCGATCCTGCGCCAGCACGCGCTGGCGCTGCCGGCCGACCTGGCGCTGATGATCAAGACCTTCCTGACCCTGGAAGGGGTAGGGCGCCAGCTCGATCCGGACTTCGACATGGCCGGCGCCGCGGCGCCGTATCTGGAGCGGGTGATGCTGCAGCGCTTCGCCCCGCGCGCGATGGCCAAGCGCGGCCGCCGCACCGTGCTCGGCGCGCTGGAACTGCTCGGCGACCTGCCGCGCGACACCCGCCGGCTGCTGCAGGCGGCGCGGCGCGGACGGCTGCAGCTCAATGTCGAGACGACGTCGCTGAAGGGCTTCGGCGACCAGGTCAACCGCGCCGCGAATCGGCTGACCATGGGCATCGTCACCGCGGCGCTGATCATCGGCTCCTCGATCGTGATGAACAGCGTCGGCGGCGTCTCCAGCCGCTGGCTGCTGGCGATCGGCGTGGGCGGCTTCATCGGCGCGGCGCTGTCGGGCGTGTGGATCCTGATCTCGATCTGGCGCAGCGGCCGCTGAGCGGAGCGGTGGTCGCTGCGAGCGACGTCCGGTGTGCGGGTGTGTGGCGACCAGGCCCAGCCCGGGCGGGTTGTCTGCGGAACCGCAGCTACCCCCTTGATGCGATCACGCAGTGGTTGCCCATTTCCGTTTTTAGTAGTATTACTACTAACCATGGAACTGACCGAAACCCAGCAAGCGATCCTCGACCTGATCGCCCAGCGTATCGAGCACGACGGCGCACCGCCGTCGCAGACCGAGATCGCCCGTGCCTTCGGCTTCAAGGGTGTGCGCGCCGCGCAATACCACCTGGAAGCCCTGGAGCAGGCCGGCGCGATCCGCCGCGTGCCGGGACAGGCGCGCGGCATCCGGCTGCTGAGCGGCGCGGCCGCACCGGCGCCTGCCCCGCAGGTGGACAGTGCCGACATCCTGCGCCTGCCGGTGCTGGGGCGGGTCGCCGCCGGCCTGCCGATCGGCGCGGACATCGGTTCGGACGATTTCGTGGTGCTGGACCGGGTGTTCTTCTCGCCGGCGCCGGACTACCTGTTGAAGGTGCAGGGCGACTCGATGCGCGACGAAGGCATCTTCGACGGCGACCTGATCGGCGTGCACCGGACCCGCGACGCCCGTTCCGGGCAGATCGTGGTGGCGCGGATCGACGAGGAGATCACGGTCAAGCTGCTGAAGATCGGCAAGGACCGCATCCGCCTGCTGCCGCGCAACCCGGACTACGCGCCGATCGACGTGCTGCCCGACCAGGATTTCGCCATCGAAGGCCTGTATTGCGGCCTGCTGCGCCCCAATCGTTGATGTTGGAGATTGCACTACACCGCAGGCCGGATTTTCCCGACCCGCACCATCGCTGTTCGCCGCTGCTGTAGACCTGCCCGGACGAATTATTTTTTCTTTGCCCCGCACTGTCTCAGCCCGTGCGATACCTGGCCGCTAAATTGAACCTACCCCGCAAATCATCCTCACCTCCGAAGGACACCAAAATGGACGAGAACAAGAAGCGCGCGCTCGCTGCCGCACTGAGCCAGATCGAGAAGCAGTTCGGCAAGGGTTCGGTGATGCGGATGGGCGATCGCATCATCGAAGCCGTCGAGGTGATTCCGACCGGCTCGCTGATGCTGGACATCGCGCTGGGCATCGGCGGCTTGCCGAAGGGCCGCGTCGTCGAGATCTATGGTCCGGAATCCTCGGGCAAGACCACGCTGACCCTGCAGGCCATCGCCGAGTGCCAGAAGAAGGGCGGCACCGCGGCCTTCATCGATGCCGAGCATGCGCTGGACCCGATCTATGCCGGCAAGCTCGGCGTCAACGTCGACGAACTGCTGCTGTCGCAGCCGGATACCGGTGAGCAGGCGCTGGAAATCGCCGACATGCTGGTGCGTTCGGGCTCGGTCGACATCGTGGTGGTCGACTCGGTCGCCGCGCTGACCCCGAAGGCCGAAATCGAAGGCGAGATGGGCGACCAGCTGCCGGGCCTGCAGGCCCGCCTGATGAGCCAGGCGCTGCGCAAGCTGACCGGCAACATCAAGCGCTCCAACACGCTGGTGGTGTTCATCAACCAACTGCGCATGAAGATCGGCGTGATGATGCCCGGCCAGAGCCCGGAAGTGACCACCGGCGGCAACGCGTTGAAGTTCTACGCCTCGGTGCGCCTGGACATCCGCCGCATCGGCGCGATCAAGAAGGGCGACGAGATCATCGGCAACCAGACCAAGATCAAGGTGGTCAAGAACAAGCTGGCGCCGCCGTTCAAGCAGGTCATCACCGAGATCCTGTACGGCGAGGGCATCAGCCGCGAAGGCGAGCTGATCGACATGGGCGTGGAAGCCAAGCTGGTCGAGAAGGCCGGTGCCTGGTACAGCTACGGCAGCGAGCGCATCGGCCAGGGCAAGGACAATTCGCGCCAGTACCTGCGCGATAACCCGCAGGTGGCGGCGAAGCTGGAAAGCGAGCTGCGCGAGAAGTTCCAGCCTACGGAAATCGCGCCGAGCGCGGCCGAAGCCGAGGACGCCGACGCAGACGCCGAGGCGTGATGGTCTTCTGCCGGGGGAGCGGTGGAGTCAGTGCCGCTCGTCTCCCTCGGCAGTCTTGAGCAAGCCAGGAGGGCAGGTGCCAGGGACGGCACATTGACGATCGTGGCGGTGAGCCTGCATGGGTGACGACGAACAAGCACAGGAACCGCGCCGGCGCCGCCGGCAGCCGGAACAGACGCCATTGCAGCGGGCCTTGGGCCTGCTGGTGCGCCGCGAACATTCGCGCAAGGAACTGACCCGCAAATTGCGGGCGCGCGGCGTGGAGCCGGATGCCGCCGCCGCCGCGGTGGAGCGCCTGGCGGGCGAGGGCTGGCAGGACGATGGCCGCTTCGCCGAACTGCTGGTGCGCAGCCGGGCCAATACCGGCTATGGACCCTTGCATATTCGTGCCGAACTGGGCACCCACGGCCTGGATAGCGAGGCTATCGCCACGGCGATGGCCGCATTCGACGGCGACTGGAGCGAAAACGCCCGCGATCTGGTGCAGCGACGCTTCGGCGCCGCCGGACCAGTGGACCTGGCACAGCGGCGCAAGGCCGCCGATCTGCTGGCGCGGCGCGGTTTCGATGGCGACAGCATCCGCGCGGCCACGCGCTACGAGCCGGAGGACTGAGCGGGCCGGGCCTGCTAACCTTGGCGGATTGTCTTGTCCGGTTTCCGCACGCCCTTATCTTGAGGGGGTACGCCCGGAAACCCGTCCGCTCGTCTATAGCCAGCCCATGAACGCACCCGCCAAATTCTCCACCTCCCAGATCCGCAGCGACTTCCTCGAGTTCTTCAACGGGAAGGGCCATACCATCGTACCGTCCGCGCCGCTGGTGCCGGGCAACGATCCGACGCTGTTGTTCACCAATTCCGGCATGGTGCAGTTCAAGGACGTGTTCCTCGGCGCCGAGAAGCGCAGCTATGTGCGGGCGGCCGACGTGCAGCGCTGCCTGCGCGCTGGCGGCAAGCACAACGACCTGGATTCGGTCGGCTATACCGCGCGCCATCACACCTTCTTCGAAATGCTGGGCAACTGGTCGTTCGGCGACTATTTCAAGAAAGAGGCGATCGCCTGGGCCTGGGAACTGCTGACCCAGGTCTGGAAGCTGCCTGCGGAGCGCCTGCTGGTCACCGTCTACCACACCGACGAGCAGGCCTACGAGCTGTGGCGCGACATGATCGGGGTGCCGCCGGAGCGGATCGTGCGCATCGGCGACAACAAGGGCGCCCCGTACGCCTCGGACAACTTCTGGCAGATGGCCGACACCGGCCCCTGCGGCCCGTGCACCGAGATCTTCTACGACCACGGCGCGCATATCGCCGGCGGCCCCCCGGGCTCGCCGGACGAGGATGGCGACCGCTTCATCGAGATCTGGAACCTGGTGTTCATGCAGTTCGACCGCCAGCCCGACGGCACCCTGGTGCCGCTGCCGGCGCCGTGCGTGGATACCGGCATGGGCCTGGAGCGCCTGGCCGCGATCCTGCAGCACGTGCACAGCAACTACGAGATCGACCTGTTCCAGACGCTGATCCGCCACGCCTCCGAGCTGACCGGCATGGCCGACCTGGAGAACAAGTCGCTGCGCGTGATCGCCGACCACATCCGCGCCTGCTCGTTCCTGATCGTCGATGGCGTGCTGCCGTCCAACGAGGGCCGCGGCTACGTGCTGCGCCGGATCATCCGCCGCGCCCTGCGCCATGGCTGGATGCTCGGCGTGCGCCAGCCGTTCTTCCACAAAATGGCGGCCACCCTGTCCGACCTGATGGGCGAGGCCTATCCGGAACTGCCGGCGGCGCTGTCCACCGTGCAGCGGGCGCTGCAGGCCGAAGAGGAGCGTTTTGCCGAGACCCTGGACTCGGGCATGAAGATCTTCGACGAGATCGCCGCCCGCGCCAGCGGCAGCATCCCCGGCGCGGACGCGTTCCGTCTGTACGACACCTATGGCTTCCCGGTCGATCTCACCGCCGACATCGCCCGCGAGCGCGGCATGGAGGTGGACATGGCCGGCTTCGAAAGCGCGATGGAGCGCCAGCGCGAGACCGCGCGCGCGGCCGGCAAGTTCGGCGGCGGTACCACGCTGCCGGCGGACCTGGTGGCGCAACTGGTTCCCACGGTGTTCCTGGGCTACGACGCGCTGCAGGCCGATGCGCTGAAGGTGGTCGCGCTGTTGAAGGACGGGCGCCCGGTCGAGTCGGTCGAGGCCGGCGATGCGGCGATCGTGCTGCTCGATCGCACCCCGTTCTATGCCGAATCCGGCGGCCAGGTCGGCGACCTGGGCCAGTTGAGCGCGGACGGCGTGCTGTTCCAGGTCGAGGAGACGCAGAAGTTCGCCGGCCAGTTCCATGGCCATGTCGGCCAGCTGCGCAGCGGCCGCCTGCAGGTCGGCGCCACGCTGTCGGCGCAGGTCGACAGCGACCGCCGCGGCGCCACCATCCTCAACCATTCGGCCACGCACCTGCTGCACGCCGCGTTGCGCGAGGTGCTCGGCACCCACGTGCAGCAGAAGGGGTCGCTGGTCGCGCCGGACCGGCTGCGCTTCGATTTCTCGCACTTCCAGCCGATGAGCGCCGAGGAACTGGCGGTGATCGAGCGCAAGGTCAACGCGCAGGTGCGTGCCAACCACGCGGTCGAGGTGCACCACATGGGCATGCAGGAGGCGCTGGACTTCGGCGCGATGGCGCTGTTCGGCGAGAAATACGGCGAACGCGTGCGTGTGCTGAAGATGGGCGACTACTCCACCGAGCTGTGCGGCGGCACGCACGTGGCGCGCACCGGCGACATCGGCCTGTTCAAGATCACCAGCGAGGGCGGCGTGTCGGCCGGCGTGCGCCGGATCGAGGCGGTGACCGGGCAGGGCGCCCTGGACCATGTGGCGGCCGAAGAGGCCAAGCTGCACGAAGCGGCCGAGCTGGTCGGCGGCAGCGCCGGCGACGTGGTCGAGAAGATTCGCCAGCTGGGCGACAGGCACAAGCGCCTGGAGCGCGAGCTGGAGGCGCTGAAGGCCAAGCTGGCGTCCGGCGCCACCGCCGACCTGGCCGCCACGGCGGTCGAGGTGGCCGGTGTGAAGGTGCTCGCGGTGCGCCTGGAAGGCTTCGATGCCAAGGCCTTGCGCGAGGCGATGGACCGCCTGAAGCAGCAACTGGGCGACAGCGTGATCGTGCTGGCCGGCGCCAGCGAGGGCAAGGCGGCCCTGGTCGCCGGGGTGAACGGCAGCCCAATGGGCCGGGTCAAGGCTGGGGAACTGCTGAGCCATATCGCCGGTCAGATCTCGGGCAAGGGCGGCGGCCGCCCGGACCTCGCCCAGGGTGGTGGTGAGGACGGGCCCGCCCTTGCCCTTGCGCTCGAGGGCGTACCCGCCTGGGTCAAGCAACATCTCCCCTGAACACGAACTCGCGCCGCCTTGCTGGCAGGGCGCGGCTTCCCTTAACATCGATCTTCTTTTCCCTTTCGTGATGGGGCGTCCCGGCTCGGGACGCCGTACCGGTGGGAATCACCGGTTCCCTGGAGAATTTTAAAAATGTTGATCCTGACTCGCCGGGTAGGCGAAACCTTGATGATCGGCGATTCGGTCACCGTGACGGTGCTTGGGGTCAAGGGCAATCAAGTGCGCATCGGTATCACCGCACCGAAGGATGTCGCCGTGCACCGCGAAGAAATCTATCAGCGCATCCAGCGCGGCGACGAGCCGACTTCGCATGGCGGCGGCCATGGCGATCAATCTTCCGATTGATGCGTCGAAAGGGTTTACCTGAGACCCTACAAACCGTTATCCTTCGCGCCCGGTCGCGGAATATCCGCAGCGTCTAAATCCGGAGTGATGCCCGAGCGGCTGAAGGGGCTCCCCTGCTAAGGGAGTATAGGGTCAAAAGCTCTATCGAGGGTTCGAATCCCTCTCACTCCGCCAGTGTCAAGGAAACGCCCGCAAATCAACGATTTGCGGGCGTTTTTCTTTTTCCCGACCTTGGACACTCGCTTGGACACTTCCATGCGAGTAGCGCACTACCTCACCCGCGGCGAGACCGGCCGCTACTACGTTCGTTTGCGCATTCCTGCGGATCTGCAGGCGCGCTTCGGCCGCAAAGTCGTCAAGCGCAGCACTGGCACGACGTGCGATCGCGCGGCGCTTGGCTACGCGTTGCTGATGCAGCAGCGCTATGCTCGAGCCTTCGCAGCCATCAGGAACGGCAGCATGGGATCGGAGCTGGATGAGCTCTTGAGGAGCCTGGAGGGCACGTCGTCCCTCGAGCTGATCCTCAAGGATGTGAAGCTGCCGGGCGGGGCCTCGTTCGGGCAGGTGGAGATCAACGACCAGAACGACTTGTCGTTGTTCCAGAAGCTGGCGGCGCAGCACGCGGTGCCCGTGCCGTCGCCCGCACCGTTCCCGCCGCGCAGGGTCGTCAAGCCCATCAGTGAGGCCCGGCCCGCCGGCCTGACCCTCGCCGCCGCGCGCGACAAGTATCTGGTCAGCATCCAGGGCAAGAACACCGCCAAGACCATCGTTCAGAAAACCCGGGCCCTGAAGGACCTGGAGGTCTTCGTGGCGAGCCAGCGTAAGGGCAAGGGCAAGCAGCCGGTGATGCTGAAGGAACTGACGCGGACCAACTTCTCGGAGTGGTTCCTGCATGAGACCGCGCAGAAGCGGGTCATCACCTACATCACGAACCGGTTCTCGGCCTGCGCAGACTTCATCAAGTGGGCGCAGACAGCCGGGCACTACCCGCAGGGCGACAACCCGGCCTCCGGGCACGCCTCCGTGCCCAAGCAGCTGAAGAAGCAGCGGGCGAAGAGCCATGGATCGCAGGCATTCACCCCAGACCAGGTCAAGCGCATCTTCGACCCGGAGAACTTCAAGCAGCTGAAAGGCGACGCTGCCCGGTGGCTCCCGCTCATCCTGCTCTACACCGGCGCCCGCTCCAATGAGGTGGCCCGATTGGAGCTGGAGGATTGCCGGGAGGAGGACGGCATCCCCATCTTCCACTTCACCTGGATGGGCGAGGACAAAAGCCTCAAAACCGATGCCAGCGAGCGGAAGACTCCGGTGCATCCGGACCTCATCAAGCTGGGCCTGTGGGAGCGTGTGGTGCGGCTGAAGGCCGCCGGCGAGACCAAGCTCTTCCCCGAGCTCAGCTTCGATGCCAAGAACGGCCCGGCAGGCCGGACCCAGCATGCGTTCTCACGCTACTTGGTCAAGCTGGGCATCAAGGCTAGGGGGGGCGGCAGGGTGGGGCACCACAGCTTCCGGGACACCGTCATCGGCGCGTTGAAGGCGGCAGGGGTTCACCGGGAGCTGAGGGAGGAATACACGGGGCATGAGTTGTCGGACCGGCAGGAGCATGCCCATGCGTATGAGACGGAGTTCACTCCCAAGGCGTTGGCCGAGGCGTGTCACCCTGCAATGACTTGGACGGTAGGCGTGGAATTCCTTCGGCAAAAGTCTTGGTAATGAAGCGACTTGGCTCTATTTTTCTCTGCGCATTTTTTAGTGGGCAGGATTTTTATTGGATCCGATGATTTTAAATGGAGAAGGAGATGTCTGAGCCGGAAGTTGATGATGTTCGTCAGCAGAGAGTATATGTTGCATTTCAGGGGGGAGGGGCCAAGGGAGCGATCCACGTTGGTGCGCTGAGAGCCTTGGAGTCCAATATATTCGCTGCGATTTCGTCAGGTGAAAGGCTTAGGGCGGAAATTGTTGGGGTGGCAGGGACCTCTGCTGGTTCTATTATGGCTGCACTTGTGGCATGTGGCTATGAGGCTGACGATCTATTTGGGTCGGACCGTGCAAATGACTTTCTTTCAACAATGATGGGCGGTGATAAAAAATCTTTAAAGAGCCTATTTACCCGATGCGGTTGGATTAAGCTAAGTGTAGCGAGAATTCTGTCAGGGGTCTTGTTGAAATATGTCAGATTTTTTCTATTTATTTGGTCATTGATTTTATTGCTATTGGCTGGGTCATTTATTTTTCCAGACTTTGGCGGCGATATGCGTGAGATGGCACAATTAATCGCATCCTATGTGGTTGGGATTAGTGCGATTGTTGCGGCTGCTGGTGCTTATTTCCTTCGCCCAGGCTTGGCGCCCCTAACAGAGGTTCGCAAAGCAATGGATAGAGCTCTGTTGTCAAGTAAGGTTTTTAGGGGGTCCAATATAAAAAGGGTGAAATTTAAGGATCTTGAGGCGGCAGGCGGATTGCCACTCAAAATCGTATCAACCAATCTTACGACCAAAGGAATTCAGGTGTTCTCGGCCCGGTCAACGCCTGATGTTTCAATTGCGGATGCTGTTTGCGCATCAATTTGCTTGCCATATATCTTTAAGCCCTATGCGGTTAAGGTTAGTGAAAGCGAGGAGTGTGAATTTGTTGATGGAGGCCTTCTTTCTAATCTTCCCCTTTGGGTATTTGATGAAGAGCGTTTGCACGATCCGGGAAGTTGGACGATTGGCTTTTCGATTGTTGCCGCGAAGGCTGGAAAAAATCATTGGCTTGGTTCGATTTTGGATGCTGTGGTAGCGGGTCCTCCCGAGATTCATGCTCGAGGGATATCCAACCTTATGGTGGTCCCCTTAAAAACTTCGATTGGAATGCTTGATTTTGGCGCTCCCCGGACAAAGTTTAAGGACGAGATTGATTCTACAGCTGTTATGGCTAGTGAGACTATTATTTCTCGCCTTGACCAATGGCATGTGGAAGGTGTGTTAGATCGGCTCGGTGAGTCTCTTGTGGAGAGTTTTAAACGTGAGATGGAGGGGTGTGGTAGAAATAAAGATTTTAGTTTTAAGCTAGCTATTGCGTGCCTCGGAAGTGAAGAAAAAAGAGTTACTTGGTTTCGTAGTGGTTACCAGTTTTATGATCCTCTTATCCGAACGGTAGGAGATGACGTGGGCAGCCTTGTTGACTATAGCCGGGTGCGTGCGCCGAATGCTTTGAGACTAAGTAATAGTCTTTGGCTCGTGGCCCTCTCATTGAAGTCGAAGACGGAAATTACAAAGCCGCCTCTGATTCTTATTGAGTCACCTGACTTGACGTCGGATGATGTTTGTGCTATATATGAATGCGGGTCAGTTGCGGCCTTCGATTCCTTGATGAAGACATTGGCTGATGCAGTTAATTCAATCGATTTTGAAGTTGCAGTAGGCTCAATTGTTTTTCCGGAGGCTTCAAATGGAAACGAAGATGGCTAGCGATATTTTTGATGTGACCATCATTGATGAAGATGGCAATCAGACAACTCGAACCATTTCACAGAGGCCTGCTCGTTTCACCGTGAAGATCAAGCCTGCCAGCGCATCCGAAAAGAGATTGGCGGTTGCTACGCGCGCGATTCGCAAGGCGGTTCTCGGAGGGGCGTCCCAAGAGCTTTCGGCTGGTATATTGAGGCTCAAGCGCGCAAAGCCTTCCATTTGATGGATAGTGCAACGTGGTGGCTTTTGCCGCCGCTAAGCTTGTCTGAAGAGTGGGGGGCGGTAGTGCTAAGCATGGAAAGCCGCATGCCTAGCAATGGAAGGACTCTCAGTCCTTGAGTCTCGGCCAGACATCTGTCTGTCGTCGTGAGTAAAAATCACTCTAGACTCGCCCTTTTGCTAGCGGGCTTTTGGGTTTCTATGGATGCGCGCGGAGGTGCCAATACTGTTGTCTCTGCTTGGAGGAGACATGTTCTACGAACGAACTGTGGTCCAGTTTCGGTAATTCGGCCGATAACCACTAAGCTGTCATTGATGCGGGAAACCCTGTCATCTTCGAGTGGGGCACATGAGTCATACTTCTGTAGGTCGAAGAAGAAAGCGCTATAGGCCGCAACTTTCTGCATTGCTGGATAGATAGCTGATGAATTGCTCGAAAAAGTTAATGCGCCAAATACAGCTATAATGCCGCCAAGTCCTCTGGCCGTGGAGATTATGGTGTCTAGTTGAACTTTGCGTTTGGCGTATTTAAATATTGCCCAGAAAAAGAAAAATATAGCAGGGATTGCACCGATGGTGGCCAGTAGCGTCGCTGTCACAGGAACAACAGAGATTAGGGTAAGTAATGCGGTTGAGACCGGGAAAAGAGAAGGCTGTTGGTGGGTTGCTCCATTGACCATGGTTCTGCCTACTCCCGACGCCACGGCGAGAACGATAGCTCCAACCGCCGAAGCTGAAACTTTTATAAAAATAGTTCCTATTTTTGGTGTTAGCCATTCATAAGCATCCCCTAGAAAAGCGATCACCAGTAGTGCGCTGCCGGCGTATAAGGCTACGTTTGAAGGAAAAGAATTTGGTGATCGAAGGAAAAGAATAAGGTGAGAAAGCATGCACATGGCGCCACCTAGGTAGAGACGAACTACCCAGGGGTGATTTAGCCACCAAATTTTCATCTTCTCAGTGATCGAGGCCTTAGCTGGCGCAACACCCAGCCCTTCTGCCGTTTCCATAGCGCTCCTTTAGATGTGAGAAGATGATAGGTAGTGTGGCTCCAAAGCCGTTTTATTCTAGCCAAATTGTGCATGCCCGTGGCTGAAGGACGGTCAATTCACTTAGACTCTTCGCTTCCGGGATAAAATCCATGTTCCTAACAGGCGATCTGCTGAATGAGTAAGAAGACGTTGGAATCGATCACCTCCGCCAAGGCCAAGCTCGAAGAAGAGCTCCGCAAGCTTGAAGAGCAGGAAGCGGCTCTCCGCCAAGAACAGGCCGCCGCCGCCATCGCGGAAATCACAGGCCTGCTGTCCCAATACAGCGACGACTTCACCCCCAAGCAGAAGGCCGAGCTGGCGGTGGCCATTGGCGCCAGCAGCCCGGGCCGTGGCCGCAAGGCCGCTCCGGCCCAGGCCAAGAAGGAAGTCGCCCCCAAGTATTGGCTGCCACATACCCATGAGACCTGGAGCGGCCGGGGCCGTCCCCCGCGCGCCTTTACGGCTTGGGAGGGCACCGCTGCCTACAAGCAGTGGAAGGCCAGCCACCCGGACGAGAAGTTCCCGAAGTATCCGGGCTGAGCGCTGGTTCCGTTTGCAGAAAGCCAGCTCTCCGTAGAGCGCAAGCTCACAGGGCATCTGTGGGCTTGCCAGAGCGGCGGGCGTTGCTAGAGGCCAGGGATTGAGGCGGGGCGCTACGGAGTTGCCGGGCGGCTAGCTGGGCTGAGCCGGTCCGCCTAGCAAAAAAGTTTTGGGCGTCTCAGAATTTGCAACAAAGGAGCGATACGATTTGTTGGTGCCGGGCAATGCCCGCGCACCACGGTTGCCCGCCTACAACTCTATCCAAGCTCAAGGATGACGCTATGTCGAACCCCTTCGTTCGTCTCTCCTGCCGTATCGGTGTTGCTTGCCTGTTGTTCCTTGCCGGATCGGCACTAAACCTGGCAACAGCAAAGACCTACTACGGCCCCCCCTATTCGGCGGGTTCGAAGTCGTTTCAGTCCGTGTCTGAGGCGGTCCAATACCTCATTGATGCCGCCTACGACTTGTGCGCGACGACGCAGGGTTGTCAAAAAACTCCGGTAATGACGACGTCCTATACCAACGATGAAGCTGCACCTGCAGCCGTCTACCGGGACGGAAATCTTTGGGGTTACGTCTATGCGAGCGACGGTTACGTGGGCTATCCGACAAAGAACGCGGGCAGCTGCAACACCATGTGCACAGGCGGCTTGGGCCAAATGGGCGACAACACCGGCCCACATGGCAGCAGCGGCGACGCGGCGCTGAAACAGGGTGGTGTGCATCGCGGCAGCGCGTTTGAGGGCGACCCGATCAACACCGCCACCGGCAACATGTTCCGCCAGGATACCGACTACGATTCGCCGACCTGGCTGACCCTGCGCCGTTTCTACAACAGCAAGACCTCCGTCACGTCGGTCACGCTGGGCAAGCAGTGGCGCCACTCTTTCGAGCGCACGCTGGATGTGATGCTGTCCAGCGTCGCCAATGGCGGCAACCAAGTCGAGGCCCGACGCCCCGATGGCGGTGTGGAACGGTTCCGCTTGAGCAACGGGGTATGGACGACGGATCCGGACATGCCCGACATCCTGACCGAGCGCCGGGATGGCGCCGGCCTGTTGCTGGGCTTTGCGTTGGATGTGCGGGCCACGCAGCAGACGGAGATCTACGACACCGCTGGCCTGCTGCGCTCGGTCTTCGACCGCATGGGCCAAACCGTGCTGACCCTGGACTACAGCGATCCGCCGACAGTGCCCGGCACCAAGACCCCACCCAACCGACTACAGCGGGTGACCGACGCGGGTGGCCGCTCGCTGAGCTTCGCTTATGACAGCAATAGCCGCCTGAGCACTGTAACTTTGCCGGATGGCGGCACGCTGACCTACGGCTACGACACCATCGGCAACCTGACCTCCGTGCAATACCCGGATGGCAAGACGCGCCAATACGTCTACAACGAGCAAACGCTCACCTCCAAGGCAAACCTGCCCACTGCCCTGACTGGAGTGATCGACGAGAAGGGCGTGCGTTTCGAGAGCACGGGCTACGCCACCAATGGCAAGGCAATCTCTTCCAGCTTCGCTGGCGGCGTTGATACAACGAAGGTTGACTATGAAATCGCCATGTCAAACGGCGGGCTTCCTGCAACGGTCACTTCCCCGCTGGGGACCAAGGTTTTCCTGAGTTATGCAGACACCGGCTATGGGGCGTTGAAGCCATCCGGCGCCAATTTGGCGTGTGGTAACCAGTGCAACCAGCCGTGGAAGTCGCTGACCTACGATGCCAATGGCTATCCGGCCTCGACAACCGACTTCAAGGGCAACATCACCAAGACCACCTATGCAGCCGGTGGCCTGCTCACCCAGCAGATCGATGCTTCGGGCACGGCACAGCAGCGCACGACCAACACCACCTGGAACGCCAGCCTGCGCGTGCCGCTGACCCGCATCGTGCTCGACGCCGCCGGCGCCACGGCCGCCAAGACAGCGTGGACCTACAACGCACGTGGTCAGCAGACGGCGCGTTGCGAGGTCGATCCGTCTGTCTCCGCCGCCATGAGCTACAGCTGCGGCAGCGCGGCCAACGCGCCTGCCGGCGTGCGCCAATGGCGGACGATTTACTGCGATACGGTCGACGGCACCCAGTGCCCGCAGATCGGCGTGGTGCTGAGCCAGGACGGCCCGCGCACCGACGTGGCTGACACCACCACCTACCGTTACTACCTCACTGCCGACGAATCCGGCTGCAGCAACGTCGGCGGCGCCTGTCATCGCGCCGGGGACCTGTATCAGGTGGTCGATGCGCTGGGCCGAGCCACCACCTATGTGGCCTACGACCGCAACGGCCGTCCGACGCGCACCCAGGACGCCAATGGTCTGATCCGCGATCTCACCTACACTCCGCGCGGTTGGGCTGCATCCAGCACGCTGCGCGCGAATGCCGACGGCACGCCGTCGGACCAGGATCAGACCACGCTCGTCGCCTACGATGAGGTTGGCAACGTTAGCAAGGTCACCGATCCGGACGGCACGTTCGTCGTCTACGGCTACGACGCCGCGCATCGCCTGACCGACGTGACCGATGGTGCCGGCAACACGATCCACTACTCGCTGGACCCGTCCGGCAACCGGTTCAAGGAAGACACCAAGGACGCGTCCGGCACGCTCAAGCACACGCTGTCGCGGATCTACAACAAGCTCGGCCAGCTGGCGACCCAGGCCACCGCCGAGGCCGATCCCACCGACTTCAGCTACGACCTCAACGGCAACGTGCAGTTGGTCACCGACGCACTCAAGCGGAAGACGCAGACCGACTACGACCCGCTGGACCGGGTCAAGCAGACCCAGCAGGATGTCGGCGGCATCGCTGCGAAGACCCAGTTCGACTACGACGCGCTGGACCGCACCACCAAGGTTACGGACCCCAAGGGCCTGGCAACGAGCTACCAATACAACGGGTTTGGCGACGTGCTGAAACTGACCAGCCCCGACACCGGCGTGACCAGCTACACCTACAACAGCGCCGGTAACCTCGCGACCCAGACCGACGCGCGCGGCACCAAGACCAACTACGTCTTCGACGTGCTCGGCCGCCTGGCCAAGGCGACCTACGCCGACAAGGCGCTGATCGCGACCTACACCTACGATGCCAGCCAGAACGTGTGCGCGGCCGGGGAAACATTTGCGCTGGGGCGCTTGAGCAAGCTGCAGGACGGCAGTGGCACGACCCAGTATTGCTATGACCGGTTCGGACGCGTCGTGCGCAAGGTGCAGACCACCAACGGCAAGGCGTTCGCGCTGCGCTACGCCTACACCAAGGGCGGCCGCCTGAGCCGGGTGACGTATCCGGACGGCGCGGTAGTGGACTACGTGCGCAACGCGCTGGGGCAGGCGACGGAAGTGGGCGTCACGGTCGCAGGCGGCACCAGGCAGAAGCTACTCGGCGGCGCCACCTATTACCCGTTCGGCCCCAGCGCCGGCTGGTCCTACGGCAACGGCCGGCCGCTGCAGCGAGTGCTGGACCAGGACTACCGCCCGCTGGCGATCCAGGACAGCCGCAGCGACGGCCTCAACGTCGGCTTCGGCTTTGACCCGGTCGGCAACCTCACCGCGCTGACCGCGCCTGGCAATACCGCACCCGTGGTCAGCCTCGGCTACGACAACCTTGACCGGCTGACTGCCTTCAAGGATGGCCCGACCGGCACGGTGATCGACGGCTACAGCTACGATGCCACCGGCAATCGGCTCAGCGCCCAGGTCAACGGCAGCACCCAGAACTACAGCTATCCGACCGACAGCCACCGCCTGGCGAGCGTGGCCGGCGCCGCGCGCAGCTACGACGCGGCGGGCAACACGACCGCCATAGACGGCACGACACGCACGTTCGCCTACGACGCGACCGGGCGCCTGAGCCAGGCCACGCGCAGCGGCACGCTGGCGATGGAGTATCGCTACAACGACCGCGGTGAGCAGGTGCGCCGCTTCCTCGGCACGACCAACACTTACACGGTCTACGACGAAGCCGGTCACTGGCTCGGCGACTACGACGGCAACGGCAAGTCGATACAGCAGGCGATCTGGCTGGACGACCTGCCGGTGGGCGTGTTGGCCGGCACCGCCTTGAACTACGTGCAGCCGGACCACCTCGGCACGCCGCGCACGGTGATTGACCCGGTGCGCGACGTGGCGATCTGGAAGTGGGACCTCAAGGGTGAGTCCTTCGGCAACACGCCGCCGGACCAAGATGCGGATCGCGATGGCACGGCGTTCGTGTTCGGGATGCGCTTCCCGGGTCAGCGCTACGACAGCGCGACAGGGCTCAACCAGAACTATTTCCGGGACTACGACACGAGCAGCGGTCGGTATGGGCAGAGTGATCCGAACGGATTGACGGGAGGGATCAATACATACGCCTATGCAAATAGCCAAGCAGTGATGTTGATTGACCCACTCGGCTTACAGTCTTCTGTCGTTGTTAATTCTGGAGCAGCTAATGCTGTCAGGGGTGCCTATAATCCGAATTCATCTGCTCGGATAGATGGGGACATTCCTCTTGAGCGTATGTTTGGAAATATTACTGAGAACAAGCCTTCTGGTGTAGAGATACCATTTGATGAAAGACTGCTTTCAGCTCTGTATAATATGTCGCCACTTGGCATGGTTAGTCAGGTGGAGGGGGCGGTTAGCAAAAGACTAAACGGAGAGTGCGATAAAGGAGAGGATTATTGTAGGGCTGTTAAAGAGCAATGTTTGGATACTTGCTCTGATACGGCTTTGCCATCGCGAGATGATGGTTTTAAGTTTTTTAGATGTGTAAATAAATGTATGGCTGACCACGGCTGCGAGGGGTGGTGATGATTTCTGATCAAGATACCGCAGAGAAGATTTGCAATAAAATTTTGAACGCAAATGCTTCTTTGGATGAGGCAATTGCTTTGGCAATGGATGCTGCTTCCGAGGAAGAGGCAAAAAGAATTCGTCAGGTTATAGGGCGAATTTCTGGAGAGCTACTATTAAATTTGTTGAACCCCCTTTACAGGGAGCATCCTTCGATTAAGCCCGACGGGTTTTTCCTGCCAGAAGACTATTCAAGGAGTTGATTTAAATAATTTTCTGGGTTGGTTATGAATTTTTTTGTAGTCAAGTAATGTTCGGTATCTTTATATTCAGTCAATTTAATGCCGCTGGCATCTATTTGATAGATCCATGAATCAGGATATGCCAGTAAGATGGGTGAGTGTGTTGCAATAATGAATTGCGATTTGATTTTTAAGAGTTGATGTAAGCGGCTGATTGCAGCCAGCTGTCTCTGCGGGGACAGGGCTGCTTCTGGCTCATCCAGTAAATACAGGCCATTGCCGTTGAAGCGATTCATAAGCAATGCAAGAAATGATTCTCCATGGGACTGGCCATGGAGAGACATTCCACCATAGGAGCTGATAATGGGCGGGCCGCCTGGGCCATCGTCTAATCGTTCTATCTCGGTGGCTACGTTAAAAAAGCTTTCTGCACGAAAAAAATAACCATCTTTGGCTTTTCGGATGCCCCTATGAAGGCGTAGATATTCGTGTAGCGCTGAATGGGACTCTTTGGTTTGAAACTTAAAGTTCTTTGTCCCGCCCTCTGGGTTAAATCCCCAAGCAACGGCTATTGCTTCCAAAATCGTTGACTTCCCACTTCCATTTTCACCAACAAGGAAAGTAACTTTCGGATGGAGTTCAAGTTTTTTTAAATCCTTAAGGAATGGTAGCGAAAAAGGGTATTCATCGAAGCTCTTGACTTGGGAGCGTTTTAGCTCGATTCCTAGCAAATAGTGATTGGCTTCTAAAGACTTCATGGCTAGAATTTGTGTGATGGAAGCGGAATGTGCATAACGTAGCAGTTATTTATAATATACGCAAAAGCCAGTATGGAGCTGCGCGACAGCATGTTGATGCGTTTGCAAGTTCCGCCTGGATAGCTATCTACTGTGAGGGTAGTGGTAAAAGTGATGGCAAATAATCGTGGTGAATTGGCAGCAGAAAGAGCCCTTCTTTTTTCTGGCACCGATGGTGCGGCTTTGAGAGAGTTTAAAGTCAGGATTTTTGCTCCAGTGCTCATTAGTCCGGAAAATACGAAATTTCGAGTTGACGAGGGTGCCATCTGCGTCATCGAGCTTTTGGGGCTCGCTGAGCCGGATATAGAGATTCACGGCGTAGATGGGGTTCATGCGCTGAAGCAGGCGGCAGATGTGGATGTGGTGTTAGAAGGTGTTTCAAGAAAAAATGGATATCAATTTTTCTGGCCATCTGGTGAGCCATATTTCGAGGGCTGAGCAGTTCGCGAATTCACTGGTGGACGTGGTGCTGGCGTGCTGGGTTTTTCTGGCACTGCATGGATTTAAGCGATCCGAGCGATTAAAGGAGTGTTAGGCCATGATACGCAAGCTTGAAGTTTTTGTATGCTTAGTGTTCTTGGCTTCCTGTGGCAAGGAAGATCAGAAGGCGGATGCAGTCCCTGTGTCAGGAGAAGAAAGTTGTCGAACCTTTGATGTCGCCTCCAGTAGGGTAAAGGCCGAGAGTGGAGAGCTTTCGGCAATCAGAGGGATGCGAGACTATTATTTTGATTGCGTCTTGCACAACAACGGTCCGGAGGCCCTGCACTGGGGAAAGCTGGCTGCTGAGAAGGGCAACAGCCAAGACAGGGAAACCTACGAGGGCCTTAAGATGACATTTGTCCCTAAAAAATAAAGCGGTCGGACTTTCTTAAATCCATGAGGTGTTTGGCGCGATGCGGGTTTTTCTGACATCGCGGCGGGGTAGTGTCTGATTGCCCTTCAGTGCCTGCCAGAGCCAAACTCTTCCCGTCGTCAGGCCACTTCACCCACCATGGCTGGGGGACGGGGGCCAGAACCTCCACCTAAGCGCCGACGACCAAAGGCCTCGCATGCGAGGCCTTTGCTTTTTGCGCCTATGGTGTGCTTGACCAGGCGGGGACCGGCGTCAAAGCCAGTAGCCGACCTGCGGGGCGCCGTTCACTAGGGTGAGCGCTGCGGAAGTAGCATCATCGGCGGTAGGGTTGGAAGGAAACGTCACGCCGCCAAACACGACGTTGGATTGCTCGCAGGCGAGGAAGAAGGGGTAGTAACGAGAATAGTCCATGGTGGCACCGTCGACGCCCGTGTGGCTGCCGACTTCCCCGCCGAGCACGTAGAAAGTTGGTGCACCCGAAATGTCAGCGCTCATTTCGTCCAAGAATTCCTCGCCCAGCAGGAAGGCATTGTCGCGATGTGCTCCATTCGCGTAGACGCCATTCCCATCGGCGTTCTGGCCCGTGGCGAATACGATAAGGCACGGCCCGGCGCCAACGCTCCCGAACACCGTCGCCGCCTCCAGCTCAATGCCTACCACCTCTTGGTCTTGCTCGAACTCGTCAGTGAACGCCACCTCACCGCGCTGAAGGATTGGATTGGCGCCGCTGATGATCCGCTTGATGGCGTTGTCCGCGGTGGTTTCCAGTGCCTGTCTAACTGCCAATGGCACGTCATCCAATGCGATGATGTCCTCGCCCTCCATGAAGTTGTCATCGATCGGATTGTAGGAGTAGCCCGTGTCCTGGTCGGTCCACAAGCCCTCATCGTCGTCGTATTGCCACATCGCTGCATTCCTCGAAGTTGTTGTTTGTTTAAAGCCAGCTCCCGAAGCGATTGGAGCGGCATCAGTCCTGGCGCGGGCCAGCCTTTCTGAAAACGCCATCGCGTCCCTCGCGTGAAAGCACTACAGGAAGGGGCAGGAATCCTTCACTCAGACGTCGACAACCAGGGGCCTCGAATGCGAGGCCTTTTGCTTTTTGCGTCTAGGGGAAGCTGGAAATGCCGTAACAAGGGCCGCCGTCCGGCACACATTTGTCTATCTTCGTAGACGTTTTGAGCGGCCATGGGGCTTGCGCTTGCGCACCCATCTGGCCAGCAGTAGCGTTTTGGCGACGCTTTCTCGTCAAGGAATGAACGATGAAAACCCTCTCCGGCGCATTGCTTGGATTGGCCGGGCTGGCAGCTGGCCTCTCTCCGGTCGCCAAGGCAGCAGACCAGGTGATGAACCCAGCCGACGTTATCGAGGGCATGGGGGAGCGCGTGCCGCCTGGCAAGAAAAACGTCAGCCTGTCGCCACTCTTCAAGGCTTACACCTTCGAGAAGGCCGGCCTCAAGTTCGTTCAAATCAACTCGCTGCAGGACGACGTCATCACGGTCATCGTCGTGACCCCGGGCGCCGAATCCCGCCTGCCAATTGGCTCGGCTGCGGCCCAGCCGCTACTCGTGCTCAAGGATGATCCGGCCAGCTGAGTTGGCGTCCTGAGGGCGCTATCCAGTGGGGTCGCCTACCTAGAGGCCCAGGCTTGCCTCTAGGTTGCTGCCTGGCCGCGGCAAGCCTGCCAAAAGAAAGCCCCAGGTGACCTGGGGCTTTGGAGGGAGTGTGTTGCGCCGGCGCGTGATCAGCTCAGGTCGCAGTTGCTCGGCAGCGCCCACGTCGAGCTCGGCAGCATGTTCTTCACCGTAGCCGATGCCGTGATGCCGACATTGCTGGCGCCGATGAGCTCTTCCAGATCGGCGATCGAGACGATGTAGTCGTCCAGGCTGCCCAAGCCGGTTTCGTTCGGGATGATCCAGCTGATGGCCTTCTCAGCACCGGTGCTCGGGTCAGTGGTGATGATCGTTTTCCAAAAGTATTCCGGTGTCCGGATGCCGTGGCTGGATAGGAAATAGTCGTTCGACGTGTCGCCGAAGACCACGCCGCCGTAGACCTTCACCGGCTTGATGTCGCGGTAGCACTCGGCCACGTTCTCGGCCTGCACCCAGATCCCCTGATTGAAGCCCGACACCTGCGGCGCGATGTTGGACATCAGGTTGGCGCGAACGATATACGTCGAGTTGTAATCCATGTGGTTGGACGTGACCAAGTGGCCGCGGTCGTAGCCCGAGCGCACGCTGGCGTAGGACTTCGTCGAGGTCTGGCCACCGCAGCCGCTCGGCAACGTGGTGTCGAGGTTGAAGTCGGACGGGCGAGCCGCGGAACCGGTGTCCGCGTTGAGCGAGTATTCGTAGCGTGTGGCCGTGTGGGCGGTGCAGTCGTAGGTCAGGGTATAGCCGCCCTTGTTGAGGGTGACGACCTGGGCCTGGGCAGCAGCGCTGAACGTGGTGAGCAGGAATACGGTGAGGAAGATCCGGAATCGCATAGCGGCACATCTCCATGTGTTTTTTGAGGACGCACGAATCCCACGGGCACGGACGATGCCGTTGCCTCTTGAAGGACGTGCGAGTTGACGGAGGTGAAGCAGACAGCGAGAGCTGGCTCGTTGGCCAGTGTGGTGGGGGATACAACCACCGCGCCCCTATGCCACGGAGTGGCACGCGGTGATCACAGGTATCTAACAGAGCGCCGCCGGGGTCAACCGCGGATTGGCCAAGGTGTGACCTGGTCCCAAGACATCATTGCTGTAAGGATGGGTCCATAGCGATGCAACAAGGGTAGGGTATGGAGCAAAAAGAAAGCCCGGATTGCCGGGCTTTCTTGATGCGGAGGCGCTATTGGAATCAGCTGGTCAACTGCACCCACAGCACCAGCAACACCATCGGCAGCCCGCTGAGCAGAGAGAAAATCCAGAAGGCTCCCATCAAGGCGAGTGGGGTCATCACCCACCACTGCCCAGCGGTGAACCCCGGGTCCCGTTGCCGAGCCGCGTAGGCCTCCAGCGGATGGAGCCGCTCCGCTTTTCGCAGGCCCCGCCGGGCCATCAGCGGCCCGACGATGAAGCCAAACGGCCCGAGCAGGAGCAGGGTCCACGAGAACCACCAGAAAAACCGGTTGTGGGGCGTCAGGACCTTCCTGGAGGCGGCGCGCGGCGCGCCGTCCCCACGGAACCCGGCCGCAGCCCCCACCGGCGTGCGGGCCATCGGGTCAGGGTTGGTCGTCATTTCGCGTAGGCCCTCCAAATTCCGGATTCCCGCACGTAGCGCAGGTTCTTGCTCAGCGGGACAGGCACCTGCCGGCCCTCAATGTTGAGCACGGCTTGGCCGCGGGTATCGCAGCGGTAGCCGTCCGCGCCCTCCGCTTCCACGCAGCCGGTGAGTTCGAAGTTCTGGATGTCGGTGACCTGGCCGGCGCCACTCTGTTGAAGCAGCCTGACGAATGCTTCCTTGGCATCGTCGGCCGACGGCTTGCCGCTGCAGGCGGTGAGGCCCAAGGCCATGGTCAACGCGACCAGGCCGATCCATGCTTTTTTCATGTGTGTCCTTTGCTGAGGGATGGGTAGGTTTGGCGAAGCGGAGGGCCTTACTTGTCGCGGTTCCCGTCCGGCTTGAAGCCAGCAATCCAGAGCCGGGTGTCCTTGAAGGGCGTCAGCAGGCCGCTGGCTCCCGGATGCAGGTCGGCCGTCTGGATGAACCCGGCGACCCAAGCAACCCGCAGCGACACGTCCACAGCGCGGTCAGCGACGCCAGGACGGCTCACGTTGACCACGAAGGGTTGGGCCGGCGGGTTGGGACCCGTGGAGCGCTGAGTGCCCGTGTTGGGCTTGCTGGGCGGCACGCGAATGCCGTTGAGGGTGTCCCGGCCTTTCCACAGCGCCGCGCTGTTGAGTTCGGCCGTCTCGCCGAGGTCGTCGGTTTCCGTCAGCGGGGCGTCGGCGCAGGCCTGGAAGGTCTCGACGCTTGAGGTAGTGGGGCCGGTCCAGATACGGGCTTCCACCTTCCAGCACGGCAGCTTCTCGCCCCACTCGGTGAAGGTCAACGCCACCCTGGGCCACTCCAAGCGGCCTGCCTGCGCGGCCTGGTGGTTGTCGCCCTTGAAGAGGCCGGGCAGCTTCCCGGCGCCGCTGAGGGGCGTGTAGATGGGACCGCTGCCGCTACTGCCGGCCTGGGCGGTGGACTTGCCGCCTGCGTTCGGCTTGATGCCCACCATCTGCTTGCCGGCGTCCTTGAGGCTGCCGCCGAGCTGGCGGAAGAAGCCGAGCTTCTGGTCTTGGGCGTCCTGGGCCTGGGCAGAGATAGGAGCGACCAGCATCAATGCCAGGAGCGCAGAGCGCGCTCCTTGTCCTGCGTGCTTCATAGGAAAAGCCCCTGTAGACCGCCGGCCTGGCGGCATTTGCAAATATGGCAAATGCAGCGCAGGATTGGAAGCGGCAGACTTGGGGGTCAATTCATCATTCGTTGGCCTTCATGCCTGCTCCGCTGCCCCCAGCTTCAATCTTCGGCCGCCGTCTCCGCGAGGCCAGGCTTGCGCGGGGCATGAACCAAGCCACATTGGGGGCTGTTCTCGGGCTGGAGGAAGAGAACACGGCCGCCCCTAGGATTTCGCGTTACGAGCGAGGCGATCGGATGCCCGACAACGAGAGCATGGCAAAACTGGCAGAAGCCTTGGGGCTGCCCGTTGCCTATTTCCACGCAGTCAGCGAGCCAATGGCAGAGGCCATCCTGGTGATGTCACAACTGGCTGAGGAGGAGCAGGAGGAGCTGCTGCGTAGGATGCGCGACTTCGTCCGAGACAGTTTGCGCGCCACCGAGGAGTAATATCTGGGAAAGGTTTCGCCAATGGGCCTGCGCGGAACCACTGAGTCGCTCTCAACCATGGGGAGGTGGCAAGAGGCCATCTAAGATTTTGGCGATTTTCTGGAAGTCGACTTCGTATCTCTTTATCAGGTAATCAAAAATCTCCTCCTGTGTTGCGATTTTCTTCTCTTTAAGGTGATTTTCGAAGTCCTTGTCGCTAGTAAAGTTGTTTCGTGGGGTGATGAAAGGGAACGCGGGATCATCTTGCCTGGCTGCCCATAGCGCTTTTTCCACGCTTTCCAATGGGAGCGTGTGGATACTCGCGTGTTGAGCGTATTTTTCCTTGTATTGATCGCCGTCAAGGATCGCAATCACTTTCTCCGGAGCCGCCAGGAATCGATCCGATTCATTGCTTTCGATAAGGCCCGCAACTTGAGACGCTCCTCCGATGTAAATCACCTTGTAGCTCAGTAGCGTTGTTGGACAGTACCTTTTGACAAGGTGGTGGATTAGCGAAATAAGCTTCTTGTCTTCCGCCACGATATACCTGTCAAATCCGACGAACCCGAACAGTCTCGCCATTGCATAGCTGTAAGAGGTAGGCCTGATAGAGGCGTGGCCAGCCTCACCATCCATGTAGAAGAGCTCGTCGACTTCGAGCTGTTGCATGAGGGCGAGGGAATGAGTGGTGAAAAGAATTTTGCGGTCATATTGAGCACAAAACCCGCGCAGCCAAGCAGGAAGGTTCGCTTGGGCTGCCGCGTCTAGTGATAAGTCGATCTCGTCGATCACCAAGAGCTTCGATGGACCCTTGATTGTTCGGTAGAGATTGATGAGGAAGTGCTCTCCAGAGCTTAAGTAGTCCTCGCGGATGTAAGTGCCGTTTTCCCTAACAAGAGCGTAGAAGCTTTTCCCCTTAACCCGGACTTCAACCATTTTTGAGTAGTGGTCTGTCTCGTAGACCGAGTTGAGAAAGCTGATTAGCTCATCAGGGCTCCGATAGGTTTCCAGAGCAATGGATTTCCGAATGTCTAGATCGGCCTCACTGGCGCTTCTAAAGAAGTTGAATCGGGCCCCATAAGGCATGGGGAGCTCGGCTGCTATGAGGTCTCGCAGTGCCGCAGGGATTTGGTCACGGCAGTTAAGGGAGCGAATTTCACTGTCATAAGCAAAGGTGATCTTCGCCCCATCGAGGTCATAGACGATACGACTGTTTGCCGAGAAAGCGTAGGGCGTGGCAGTTCTCACAAACGTGTCTGCGTTCGATAGGTTCTTGAGGGCTCTTACCAGCGTTGTCTTTCCTGCCCCATTTCGGCCGACAATGCACATTAGGCTATTCGTCGCCAGATCCACATCGAGGTTTAGGTTCGCCACATGCTGGATGGCTTCAAGGGTTACCTGAAGGCGGCTCATTGGGCCGACCTATGGAGAAGGCTATCGATGATGGTGGTGCCAAACTTGGATCTCAGCTTCTCGAAATAGGCGGGATTCGCTGCATATGCGTAGCTGATCAGGCCGCTGAGCCGTTCCAGGCCTTCTTCCATTCCCTCGCCGCGCTCCTCTTCAAAGATCTTCGCAAGGCGCGAGCGGTCGCGGATGTAAAAATGTATCCAAGATTCGATCCGGTTCCTGACATCTCGATCGATGACAATGGCCCCTGTGGGCAAAATGACTAGTCCCAGTAGCTTAATCTTTCTACCGATAGTCGTTAGCTTGCTCTTGCTTTGGTTGAGATTGAAGCCATCTCCAAGTTTGGAAGTGAGGCACTCCTCAATGACTTGGCTTGCATCCGCAATAGCTGAGCGATCACTCGCAGAGATGATGATGTCATCTGCGTATCGAGTGTAGATCCAGCCGCGTGTTTGGCTGATTTCAGCCAAGCGCTGGTCGAAGTCCAGTAAGCAAGCGTTACTCAGAAGTGGAGAGGTTGAATAGCCTATGGGGAGTTTGCCGTCGATAGTGAGCAGCCCAAGGATGTGCTCCAGGTGGTCGGAGAGGTCCGCCACGGGTGTTTGAGTTCCCTGGAGCACTGTCCGAACCAGCGGCGCAGTGATGCTGTCGAAGAACCTTTCTAAATCCGTTTGGAAGAAGGCGCGACTCCCGGAATGCGGCTCCACTGCCTGCAGAAGGGTCGACCCTTTGCGGTAGGCGAAGGAAACAGCCGTGTTAACCGGAAGATGTTCAAGGAGAAACCCGTTAAGAAAGAAGTGAAAATCCTTCAAGGTCTTAGAGGGCTTGTAAATCGTCCGCGTTTTCCAGCGGACCGGGCTGTAGTGCTCCTGTGGCTTGAGTGCCAGGAACTCTTCGAATCTATACTTCCCGTGATACATGGCGTCGAACAGCTGTTGAAGCGGCCGTGGGGTCATGGATCACTTGCCTTGTGCAATCGTCGATTAGTGAAGCGTAGCCGATTGCCCTTTCTAAAGCGCACATACGAAATGCCCGGTCGGGCGTAAGCCTGCGACCGGGCATGCGTAAGTAGATGAAACGCCCTAGGGACCAGACATTAGACTGGAGCTACTCCTAGTCGCTGGTATGGAAAAATCCTAGCACAGCAGAAGGGCCTCTTGCAAGTAGTTCTTAGGGGTGGAACTTGTTGGCGTCGGCCAGGCACGAAGCGAACTGCCCTCGCTGGTAGCGCGGCAACTGCACTTTGGGCTGATACAGCTCCAAAGCGCTGATCTGCTTGCTCCGAGTCACTTGCGGCTTCTTGTGGAGGTAGTGCCTGCGTAGGACTTGAACCCGGTCGCGGGGATCGGTGCTGTGGCCTGTGACCAGCGCAATCTCTTTCTCGGGAACATCGTTGACATCGAGCTCCGTCGCCAGCGTGTGGCGGAAGGCATGGAATCCGATGCCTTTAGCGAAGCCCAAAGACTTGAGGTAGCGGCCAAAGTCGACCACGAACTGCTGGCTGTAACGTGCATTCGTTTCCCCGGTCTTCCGGTTCACGCCTGCAGAGAGGAGGGGGAACAGCCGCGGATGACCCGTCGCCTTCATGTCCTCCACGAATTCCAGAAGGCCCGCCTCCAAGAGCGGCTTGGCGATGGGGACGATGCGCATGCACCCAGCGCCCTTCATGCTTTGCCGACACCGGCGCCTTTTCTTTGGGTCCGCAGCCAAGTCCTTGTCCACCGTCTTCTGGAAGGCGATGCACCAGATGCCGCGTTCCTCAATGATGTCGGTCAGCTTCAGCTGGCAGACTTCATTGACCCTGGCACCGGTATACAAGCCGATCATCGGGGCCCACCAATACTGGGGCTTCTTGGCCCAGGACACGAAGGTGGTTGGGTCAAAGATGGCTTGGAGATCTTCGTCCTCGAACAGGCGGATGGCCTTTTCTGGGTCGATGGTGTCGTCTTCCTTCGGCTTTCGAAATGCCTTCATCGGTGACGAGTTGATGGCTTGTCCGTTGAAGAGGTGGTTGAAGAAGGCGACCAGGAATCTGCGGTGGCGCTCTTCGGTGGCCGGGGCCAACGGCGGCACGTCCTGCTCTTTTCCCATGGCGATGGCTTCGTCGAAGCTAAGATCCTTCAGCAGCGGATCCGACACCAGGTTCCTTGGGGCCCAGCGCAGCAGCTTCCAGAGCGCTTGGATGTGGTGATAGTCCACTCGAGCCGCGGAGATATTGCCGCAGGTAAGGAGCAGCAGCTTCAACGTTCGCTCGGTGGACTGGACAGTCTTCGGGTCGAGCTGGCGGCGACGCATGTCCTCCAGATGATCTTCGATCTCCTTGGCCAAGGGGCGCGAAGGCGTGCCCATGGGCAGCTGCGCGGGGTAGCGTGTGCTGTTCTTGAGGCCGCTCTTCCGTCCGGTTTCGTCGAGCGCGGCGAGGATGCATTCCTGCAGGTTGATGGCGGCTTCCCGGCCTCGGATGATGGCGCGGTCGATGCGGAATCGACCGATGTGGATGCCTTCCAAATGCAAGAGGCCGAAGGGCGAGGCGATGTAGTCGTTGAGTGCTGCGGAGGGTAGAGCGGTCATGGGTCACTTCCATCGGTAGATGGAAGTAGGGATATGACAGGACGAAAATTCGTCAACGGGGGCGATACAAAAATTTGCGGTGCGGTTGAAGACCTCAGGCGTTGGGGTGTCGCCCATTGGGTGCTTCTGGGGTTCGCTAATCTGTTATCTGACGAGAAGCCTTGTATACCAAGGGTTTCAAGAAAATCTGAGTCGATTTATCGCAGTCAATTGTGTACTGTTTGCAGTAAATAAGCTAACTAAATGGCGTTGAGGGCGCGGCTTTAGGATGAATATATCTTAAATGTTAGCCTAATTATTGTTAGTTTGATTTATATTCTAAGGGTGAGAGCGATGCCGCGGGCTCAAAAATTCCTGATGCCTAGGGTGGAGGCGCCTGGTGCTTCACGACGTGCCCTTGGTGCGGAGCGTGATCGATGGCCGCTCGTCCGGCGGGATGCTTGAGCAGCGCTGTGCCGGTGCCTTCAGGTCGAGTGTCATGTCCCACCTGTCCAAGCCCGCACCGTAGCCATCTGGCACCACTTTCTTCACCACAAAGCCAAAGCGAGCATAGAAGCCCTGTGTGTGTTGGCTGGTGCCCAACACGACTTGCTCGATGTCCGGCCTCCGGCGCAAGGCTTCCAGCCGAGCCAAGAGCAGCATTGTCCCCACGCCCTGTCGATGCAGCTTCGGATGGACCATGCCCCAGCATAGGCTTGCCGTCGTGCCCTCCGTGCTGATTGAGTAGCCCGCGCATGCAATCACTTCACCCGCACGTTCAATGACTCGGTAGTGCCAAGCGGCGGCATGGTGCGTTAGAAATCGCACGAAGTCAGGGCGTTCCTCAGCGCTGAAGAACGCCGGCAGGTTGCCATCAAACAGCCCCAGGCAGGCGCCGAAGTCCTCAGGACGGTAGGTCCGAATCGTATCCATGCCTCCAGTTTGCCTCAGACACGCAAACACGCCGCAAAGGCAATGCGCAAAGGCCAAATCCTCAGGGCGCTGACCGATAAGTCCATTGGCCGAGAACGCCTGCTGTCCTCCTACCCACTCAGGTCCGTATTTCCCCCCACTGGGTTGGGTTTCAACGCATTTCATCTCCACCAGCGCTGGGCCTCTTAAAGGGAATCCTAGCTTCGCTGTCCCGACCGCAAGGGCGAGCCTCCTCCTCGACGCTGGCGCTCTGTTCCGGCCCTCCGCTGCGCGCCGCAAGCGGTGCTCACTGCCGGGTGCGGTAGGGCCGGACGCTTCGCCTGCCGGTTCCCACGAGGCGCACAACGCGCTGGTGGAGAAGAACCGATGAAGCGCACCCAAGACCGGAAGGCCCAATACCAACTCCAGATGGACGAGGAGGGCATCTTGCTCGCAGCAGCCACCATCCTGGAGCAGCGCCTTCAACGACTGGGCCACATCCACAGCCCCGAGCAGGCAGGCAGCTACCTGGTCGCCCGCTGCGCCCACCTGCCGCACGAAGTCTTCGGCGTCGTCTTCCTCGACACCAAGCACCACATCCTGGCCACCGAGCACTTGTTCACCGGCACCACCGACGCTTGCGAAGTCCACAACCGGGTCGTCGCCAAGCGCGCCCTGGACCTCAACGCCGTCGCCGTCATCCTCTTCCACAACCATCCGAGCGGGAACCCGGAGCCCAGCCAGGCCGACCGCCAAGTCACCGAGCGACTGAAGCAGGCGCTGGCGCTTCTCGACATCCGAGTCCTTGACCACCTGGTCATCGGTGGCCGGCAGCACGTCAGCCTGGCCAGTAGGGGGTGGGCATAGCCCGCCCCTTCACCCAAGCAGTCTGCCGAAGCTAGACTGCCAAGGCAGATGCACATCCACATCCACATCCATGGAGCAGGAATGAAGGCGTTTCACGTGCGCGGGATTGTGTGGGAGACCGACGGCAAGCGTCCCGCATTGCCGGGTGAAGCCACGGTAGAATGCGAGAGCGAAGAACACATCGCCGACGCGCTCAGCGATGCATACGGCTGGCTGGTGAGCGACTTCGTTGTCGTAGACGAGACCGGCGGCGACCACACCAGGAACGCAAGTCTGGGTTGAAGGGTTTTCGACTTGGTCGGCGCACCTTTCCCGCTTCCGCTAAAGTGTCGGGCCCTGTTTGAACTGGCGCTCGCCACACGAGCATGCGCTTAGAGGAAGTCGTTGTTGTGATGGCGTTGAAGGGTCTGTTGGTTCTGTCTTTGGTTTTTGCTTCGATTCCTGGCGTGGCAGTAGAGCTGGTCGGCCGCGGGACCGTTACAGACGGGGACACCCTCACGGTGGCGAAGCAGCGCATCCGCCTGTGGGGCATCGATGCCCCGGAAAGCACCCAGCAATGCACCACCAAAGACGGGCGCTCGTGGCCATGTGGCCGGCGGTCCGCCGCCGCGCTGGACGGCTATGTGCTGGACAAGACCGTTCACTGCCAGCCCAAGGACACGGACCGCTACGGCCGGGTGGTCGCGGAGTGCTTCGTCCAGGGAAAATCTGTCAACCGCTGGATGGTGAACTCCGGTTGGGCGGTCGCGTATCGCCAATACGCAACGGCGTTCATCGCTGACGAGGCCGACGCACGCCAGCAGCGGCGCAACCTCTGGCAAGGGCCTTTCCAGATGCCCGCGGACTACCGCCGCAGCAGGCGCGAGCAGGTGGCACGCCATGCTCCAGTGGCCGAGCCACCCATGCCGGGCGGATGCCGCATCAAGGGCAACATCTCCCGTCAGGGCAAGAAGATCTACCACGTGCCAGGCCAGCGGGATTACCAACGCACCAGCATCGATCAGGCACGCGGCGAGCGCATGTTCTGTAGCCCAGCGGATGCCCTGAGTGCGGGGTGGCAACCGGCAAAGCGTTGAGCCCTTTGGGCGCAGCAGAGGCAGTGGCACAAGGGCGAGGCCACGTGTCCATTTGTCTGCCCAAGCAGTCAGTGATAGCGCTAGACTCCGGTCCCAGTAATTTGAAGGACATGAGCCTATGGACGGGACGCAGCGCATGGATACCAAGATGACCAATGAGGCTAAAAAGGGAGAGTTCTTCCAGCTGCTGCCGGACGCTCGGCGTGGAGGAAAAGGTCACGGGGTGGTCTTTGAAAACGAGAGTGTTCTGCGAACGCCGCCGCGCCTCATCGTGAAGCCAAAGGAGGGCGGGTTCCCGCCATTGCGCGAAACCCCACGCCTGGTTTACCGCCCCAGTGAGGGCGTGCTGCCTGAAGACCTGGAGGGTGGCTTCAGCGGCTATTGGTTGGTTTCCGAACGGCTGCGCCGTGTGATGGAGTCAGTGGACGCGGACGCCTTCGCCTTCGCTGACGCTGACTATCGCTTGGCCGATGGCTCCAAGGGCCCGACCGTCTTCCTCTGCGATGTTGTCCGCACCTTGGATGCCTTGGACGAAGAGGCCTCTGAGCTCAACATCGAGATCAGTGACGAATTCGAAGCGGGGAAATACTACGACCTCACCGGCGACATCCGGCTGGCCTTCAGGCGGGATGTGCTGGGTTCGGCACATGTTTTCAGGTTGTCTTTCCATGGTGGTGTCTTCTGCGATAGAGCGTTCAAGGAGGCCGTTGAAGCGGCGGGCATTGTTACGCCCAGCAAGTCCAATGGGCTTTGGTTTGACGACGTTGTGAACTGCTGATTCGCGGCACTGGCAGCAAGGAAGGAGCCTGATCCATGGCGAACTATCGGACGATTTTCCAAGATCATCACAACATCGAACAGCAGACGCTGAAGAACAGCGAGTTGTTGGCAAAGCTGCAAGAGGTCGGGAAGTTTCATATCCATGCTTCTGAGAACCGTTTGTTCCTGCCGGCTAGTCCTCAGCTGGCTGACGCGCTTGGGGTGACGCCACACAGTGGTGGCCCTCTAGCCGAATACCAGAAGGGCATGCTTGAACGGTTGAATCGCATCCAATCGACGCGAGACGGTCAAGCTGCTTTGATGGGGGACCCTGATGCGATTGACCGGGTGGCTCAGCGCGTAGAGCAGTTGCGCGACACGGTCAAGGTCGGGCTGATCAATGGCGACTTGAACACCAATACTCCCGTTGGCGAACTTCCGGCGCAAACGAGCCAGAGAGTCCGTCAGTTCTTTCGCGATATCCCGGCCTACTACCAAACCCACGCGCAGCAGGTCGAGGCGCTGAAGGGTTTCACTGGGGTGGACCACGGTTGGGGCGCCGTCGTGCATTCCGAGTCTCGAATCGTCACCACGCTCAGCCAAATCCAGGTCAGTAACGCTGCGATCGTTCGAGGCGGGGACATCGAGCTTCAACGCAGCGGGTTGTCGCTCGCCATTGCCAACGCCCATCACGACGGGCGCGTGGTCTTGTCCGAGCAGGGCATCCTCAAGGTCGAGCAGACCCTGGGTGAGGAAGCCGCACAGAACCTTCGTGTCCCACGCGGCCAGCGCGGCGAAGTCGCCATGCAGTTGTTGATGGGTGAAGCCTCTGCCCGTGGCCTGACCCGTGCCGGCGGACTTCTGGCCACGGGCGCGGATGCGGTCATGACTGCCCGCACGGCCTCGGCGCTGATGGAGCAGGGCAACACCACGGCGGCGCAGTCGGAGGTTCAGCACGCCATTGCGCGCAACGCGGGCGGCTGGGCCGGCGGCGCGGCCACCGCGGCCGCGCTGGGCAGCAGCAGTGGGTTTGTGCCTGCGGCGTTGGTGGTGGGCGACGCCGTCTTGATGAGCAAGGCCTTCGACAAGGCCGTCGACCTCAAAGAGAACCGCGACATCTTCCACCAGACCGATCGAGCTGGTGTGGACTGGCAGTTCAATGGACGGGATTGGGAGCGCCAAGGCGCGTTCGATCGCACGCCTGATGGCCGCGACGCCCCTATCCAAGGATCCGTCGGCGCCAGCTATGTGAAGTCCCAGGAACTGGGTGCCATGGCAAATGCCAAGGCTGCCGAGTTCGCGCTGGGCAAAGCCCCCCCGCCGCAGGATCCGTTCAACCTCCCGGCCCAGGCCGGCGACCGGACGGGCCTCGACAACCAGAACTGGCATCGCAATCCGACCACCGAGTCCTGGGAGCGCCAGGTTAAGACCGGTGTGACGGGCGCCAACGACCAGGGGGTCTACACACCGCAGACCGCTACCCCAGCGCAGGCTCAGCGCCTGAATCAGGAAGCCCTGGGGCGCATCGAGAACAACATCGCCACCGGCCGCGAGGCCATCGCCCAGGCCTACCTGGAAAGCCATGCCGCCCAGCGCGGGCAGGACTACGGGGTAGGGGTGCCGACCGCGGTGGAGAATGCTCGGGCCAGGCCCGACCACGTGCAGGGACACGACGGCCAGGTCTACCAGCGCACTGCTGAGGGGCAGTGGGCGGGCAAGGACGGGGTGGCCGCCGGCAACTTGGCAGTGGAGCTGGAGCTCACCAACCAGATGCGCCAGCCGTCACTGGAGCGCGCCCAAGAAACCTTGGCGGCCATTGAGGCTCGCCCCGCGCCCTCGCCGGCGCAGATGGAGCACAACGAGCTTCTGCATCGGTATCGAGCCGCCGGCATCGACCTCAACGCCCAGGAGCACAACCTGCAGGCGGTGGAATTGGCCACTCATCGGACCAAGGAGGCCGAAGGCCTTACCGGTCCGACGATGCAGCAGCTGAAGCCGAACGAGCAGGGGCAATATGGCTACGACAGCCCGATTGCCCACTACCAGGTCGGCCAAGACGGGGTGGCCCACCAGGTTGCGGTGACCACCTCCGAGGAGCTGCGCCAAGCCAAGGCCGAACTGGGACAGCCCGCCATGGCGCACGTGCCAACGCTGGCGACGGTCTCCGTGTCGGCACTAGGCCGCAGCAAAGAGCAGGACGCCGAACCGGCGCAGGAGAAGGGGGCGCAGGGTCCGATGCTGGCCGACAACCCCGCGCACCCGGACCACCCCACCTACCAGACGATCCATTCTTGGGTCAGCGGCACGGGGAACTGGAACGAGGAGGAGAGCCGCAACGTCACTGCGGCGCTCTACAGGCAGCAGGTTGAGGACCCGCTGGTGAAGCGGGTGGACCGGGTCACCGGCGCGCTGGGCAAGGACGGGGCCGAGAGCGTGCTGGCGGTCTATGCGCCGTTTGGCGACAAGCTGCCGATGTTCCATGCTCGGGTGGATGGGCGGGAGGCGGCCCAGCAGCCGGCAGAGCAGAACCTGCAGCAGGCCGAGGTCATCAAGCAGGATCAGGTGCGTCAGCAGCAGGTAGAGATGAGCCAGAAGCAAGCGCAGGAGCAGGCAGGGCCGACTCGGGGGATGTGAAGCAGGGAGATGACGCGCCTCTATTTCTGCCTCCTGTGCGCGCAATGCTCGGTTTCTTAGACTCTCGTGACCCCGATTTCATGGCGTCACCCGTCGAATCTCCCAATCGCCGCGCGACAACGTTCGAACCTGATGAAGGTCAGTGTCATAAATGGCGATCAGTTCAGAGCTGCTGGCGATGATGTGGCCCCGGATCTTTCGCTCGCCCCTCTCCCAGAGTTCCGTATCGCCGCGCGATACCGGGCCGAGTAAGTGACGCTGCTCAGCGCTCGCTTCATTTTTTCCAGCATGTTCGCCAACAAATCCTGGTAAGACTGATACGAACATACTGACGAAAAAAAGTGTCGTTGCAAGGTAGATGCCAGAGGCGGCGATGCCTCCTGATGACAGGACAAGCATGATTGAAGGGTGACGTCGACCAAATTCTTTGATGCGAACTCCTTTGGCGGGTCGGGCAGGGAAGCGGTAGATCCAAACCGCGAACCACAGCAAGAAAAAAGCGAGCAACAAGGCAAGCCATGGGACGGAGTGGATGACCCCAATGCCTTCCAGCACAATGGCATAGTAGCCTCGGATGATTTTCCAGTCGGTGGATTGAGGAAAGAGGTCTGCTTGGACACCCCACGCATTGAGATAGCTTGTGTATGCGACATGCCCACATCCGTGAAGCACAATCCCAGCCAGGGTCGTCATCGCAGCGATGCTGCCGATCAACGTGGTGATGGACCACGACCGCTTGGAGGACGCCCTGGGAGCAGGTGCATCTAGATCAGCTGCTTCCTGTGCTGTGTATTCCAGATTGCTTCGACGATCCCTTGCTTTGTCCATCATCCCCCCTTGTCTTGACTTGCATACTTCCAAGTGTCGCGAGGCTAGTCAAGCTGTTATAACTGGCGGATCTGGCCGGCTTCATGCCATCTCGATTGGTTATAAATAAGGGCGGGACGAAGCGGCCGGGGAGCGATACGATAGGGGTGCCCGAAGGAGGGCGCGGAACAGGGGAAGTTCATGCAGTTAGCAGTCGTCAGAATCTGCAATTTCTGGTCCTTTGGCCCCAAACCAATAGAAGTCAAACTAGATTCGATGACCTACCTGCTTGGTCCCAATGGAGCAGGTAAAACAGCGGCCTTGACAGCGCTCGCGCGCATGTTCGGCACAGCAGGCAGCATGCGTGCGGTTCTGCCTTCTGACTTCCATGTGGCGATGGGCGAAGTGCCAGCGGAGGGAAAGGCCGCGAGTCTATGGATCGAGGCAGACTTCACGTTTCCCGAGGTCAAAGAGGGCGAGGGCACCGCCGCTGTTCCGATCTTCTTCTCGCACATGCAACTCCAAAGCGCCGATGGTGTCCCTGGTGTGCGCATCCGACTCACAGCAGAGATGGATGAGAGTGGGGAGATTGAGCAACGCTTGGAATACGTATTGGCAGCCGATGAGGACGGTGTGCCCACGCAGCTTAGGGGCATGCCAAAGCCGGATCGGCAAGCCATCCAGGTTCATTACTTGCCGGCTAGGCGTAATCCCGCCGACCACATCGCATACAGCGCAGCTTCCTTGCTTGGGCGAGCCCTTCGAGCGGCAGACTGGACCGCTGAGCGCACCAAGGCAAACGACCTATCCGAGCAGCTCGGTGCAGCAGTCACCGAAAATGAGGGCGTTGCAGCGTTTGGTAAGGCACTTACGGCAGGGTGGGGAAAGCTTCACAAGGGGAAGTTCTTCGCCTCCCCTAGTATTGCTTTTGGCACAGGTGGGCTCGCTGAGGTGTTGAAGCAGGTCAGTGTTCGCTTCTCGCCCGGTCACGAAACGCCATCAGTGGATTTCGAGCGCCTCAGTGACGGTCAGCAGTCATTGCTTTACATCTCGCTCGTCTTAGCAGCCCATGCGGTTGATGTCGCAGCGCTGACCGACGAAGAGTCACCTTTTGACTTAGCTCGGCTAAGGCCGGCTGCTTTCACTTTGCTGGCGGTGGAGGAACCTGAGAACAGCCTTTCGCCTCAGTATCTAGGTCGGGTCATCCAATCGCTCCGAGATCTCAAAGAAGAGTCAGGAGGCCAAGCGATTGTGGCCACGCATTCGCCTGCCATCTTACGCAGAGCGACCCCTGATTTAATCCGCCATCTGCGGCTTGGCGCTGATCGAACCACACAAGTCAGCCAAATCGTTCTTCCGGATGAGGCCGGAGAGGCAGGCAAGTTTGTTCGCCAAGCGGTCATGGCTTATCCGGAGGTCTACTTCGCCAAGCTGGTCGTTTTGGGTGAAGGCGACAGCGAAGACATCGTGCTCCATCGCATGCTCAGCGCGATGGGCGTCGAAGCGGACGCATCCAGTGTCTGCGTGGCGCCTCTTGGGGGGCGACATGTCAATCACTTCTGGCGCTTGCTATCCAGTTTGCGCGTCCCCTATGTCACGCTTCTGGATCTTGACTATGGCCGGCACGGCGGTGGCTGGGGGCGTATAAAGAACGCGCACAAGCAGCTCATTCTTTACCCTAATGGTCATGAAGTCAGGACGCTTGCACAAATCAACGCAATGCCGGGATGGGAAGAATCTGGACAATCGCCAGCATTCGCGGTGGAGCGTCAGTTCCTAGCCGCTGCAGGTGTTTTTTTCTCAGGCCCTATTGATTTGGATTACGCCATGCTGATGAAGTGCTCCGACGCCTACGGTGCGGAAGTGCACAAGCCGACTGATGATGAAGAGGAGGAAGCGCTTGACCGAGCGGTCTTGGGGAAGTCAGGCGTTCCTGAACTCTTCGATGCTGTTGGGAAGGGATACTTTTTCGATTACCACCGGCTCTTCAAGCTTGGTAGCAAGCCCGTTGCTCATCTTCACGCCATGGCCAATTTGACGGACGAGCAACTGGCGGCGAACGCTCCAAAGGCATTGAAAGATCTTTGTGAGCGTGTGATCGCGATGTTGGCGGAAGACGCAGAATGATTACGCCAGCGCAATGGAGTCCAGTTGCCATCAAGTTGTTAGAGCCCGGGGCGAAGGCTGCGATTACGGCACTTCATGGGAACAGCATGGTCATTGCCAATCCCGGATCAGGGAAGACAGAGCTTTTGGCTCAGCGCGCTGATTTTGTGCTCAGGACCGGAACCAGTCGCTATCCCAAGAAGATCCTGGCCATCTCGTTCAAGACTGACGCCGCGCATACTCTTCGTAGGCGCGTCAGGGATCGATCAGGCTTTGACCACGCCCACCGCCTCAATAGCATGACCTTCGACGCCTTTGCGCGTCGAATCATCGCGATCTACCGGCCGCTTCTAAGGCCGAAAGACCGACTGGACCATGGGTTCAAAGTCGGTGTGAACCGCGTCAATACCATCCAAGTGGCGTTCAAGGAATTGGTGCCTTTGGCGCAACAACTTATCGATCAGCATCCGATGATCAAGCGATCCATCAACATGGCTTATAGTCATGTGTTTTTGGATGAGTTCCAAGACTGCACAAGCGCGCAATACAAGCTCATCTATACATTGTTCAAGGATACCTCCACCTCTATCACCGCTGTGGGAGACGCCAAGCAAAAGATCATGGGCTGGGCCGGGGCACTTGATGGGGTGATGGGCAAGTTCGCTGATGAGTTCCCGGCAATCGCTCTGAGGCTCGTTCAGAACTGGCGCTCTGCGCCGGCCATCCGTCGCGTGCAGAATCGAATGATCATCCAGATGGAGCCGGGTTCAGCGGTCGCCGAGAATGACATTGTTGGGGAAGAAGGCAAGGTCTACCTGGCTAGCTTTTCTGATGAGCAAGCTGAGGCTAAGCGTATTGCGGAAAAGATTGAAGAGTGGATCGCCGAAGGCATTCCACCACATGAAGTTGCGATCCTTCACATTCGGCAAAGTGGTCTGTTCAATCAAGCTATCGACGATGAGTTGGATCGTCGTGGTATCCCGCGTCGTAACGAGCAGGAGCTACAAGATTTGGTGTCTGAACCAGTCACAGATTTTGTGGTCAACCTCTTGCGCGTTCTTGGTCGAAAGCCTGCTCCAAACGCCTACGCATCGGTTCTGTATGCTTTGACCGCGCAGGACGATGACGAGCAAGGCAACTGGGTCAGGCTGCTGAGTGTCGCTCGCGATTGTGTGGCTCAGGGGCTTGCTGCTGATCACGCGGAGCTTGCCTTCGAGAAGTTGCAGGAAGTCATGGCGTCGGTTCCGGTCACGACACTGCTGTCACTTTCTTCGGAATATGATTCCGCGCGCGTTGCCGAAATCTTAGGCAAGGTCTACGAGGTTCTCGGGGCCTTTATCCGTCAGCACCATGACCTAGATCAAGCGCTGGCAAGATTTCTGGATGAAGGATCAGTCCGGGTAATGACGATCCACAAATGCAAAGGCATGGAATTTGAGTGCGTTGTTTTACCTTGCACGGAGCGGGAGACTTGGTGGGGAGAGCAAGACGAGAACCGAAATGCCTACTTCGTCGGTGTCAGTCGAGCCAAGCAGAATCTAGTCGTGACCTATGTAGACAGGAGGAGCAAGCCGGCTCAGTTCCCGTCTCGCTGGGAAAGCGCACGGCACCCACAGGAAGAATTCATTGGATATGTGCAAGCTGGGGCGCTTCCTCTATAACACTGACTGAAAATGGCGGCTTCAAATCAGATGACGCTCTTCTTGACGACAAGCCGATCTGTCCTATCTTGAGGTGCAGACAGTGCCATACACCCGCAGCCTGCCAGTCACGCAATCGGCGCCAACAGGTCATGCCGCTGCCGTAGCCAAGTTCCTGGGGCAGATCCTCCCAAGCGATGCCAGTGCGCAGCATATACACGATGCCGCTGAATGCGCTTTGGTCGTCTACGCGCGGCCTGCCGCCCTTGGGCGAAGGCGGCACTTCCGGGAGCAAGGGTTGGATGCGCTTCCACAGCGCTGTGCTGATTTCTTTGTGGTGAACCATCACCCCACAGTGGTGGCTCAACAGACGAGTTCAAGGGACTTTTGTTAGCCGCGCTTAGTGGAAAAGGCAGTTGATGAGTTGAACGCGACTCGCAACATGCTACACATCGGCTACGAGAACCATGCATGAACAAGCTGTTTTTTGGGTTATACTAGGCGTGCTCTGGCGATAGGCTCTGCGCCTGTCCCTCTATTCGTCACCAAGTGACTTACTCGACGCCGTATGTCTCTATTCGGTGGTCGCCGTTGGTTAAGTGTCCATGCGCTTTGCGCTAGGCTAGCCGGAGCTATGAATAGAGGAGTGATCTTATGAAAAATTTATTTCGTAAGACCCGCCTAGTTCATGCGTTGCTGTCGTTCTGGGGCGGATTCTTCCGTTTCCTGGCAGCGCTCATGAACATGGCATCTAACTACTCGTGGGCTGCCCGATGAAGAGATGGGAGCATCGTTTTGAGGTAAAGCCAGGGCGATGGGTGTATGTCCCAACTCCTTTGGGAAAGGCTGCAGGTGAAAAGATCCGTTCATCTGTGTCAAAGGTGTGGTCCCGACCCAAGTTCTACTTCCACCTTCGCAGGGGCGGTCATGTGGCTGCTCTCCGCCGACATTTAGAAAATCAATATTTCTTTCGCTGCGATCTCGACGACTTTTTTGGGCGCATCAATGAATCGAGAGTCACTCGTAGCCTGAAAGGTAGTTTTTCATATGTTGACGCTCGGAAGATGGCGAAAGAGAGTGTGGTCATCCGGCCTGACACTGGAAAGACTATGCTGCCCTATGGATATGTGCAGTCCCCGATGCTGGCATCCTTGGCGCTTGACCGCAGTCGAGTAGGACGATTTCTACGGCAATGCGAATCTTCTGAGCACCTGACTGTCAGCGTTTACATGGATGACATCGTGTTGTCGTCCAATGACGAAGGGCGCCTCACTGCCGCAGTCGCTGAACTTGGTCAACTTGCGACTGACGCAGGGTTGCCGTTGAGCCCTGGAAAAAGCAGTTGGTCCTGCCACAGAGGTGACAGCCTTCAACGTGGACCTCTCACATGGCTCATTGGCTGTGACGCAGGAGAGACTTGAACGCTTTCGGGAGTCGTATGCCATGGCAACCTCCTTGCAAGCCGCGATTGGAATACTGGGCTACATTAATACGATCAATCCTGCCCAGGTTGTTGCCGTAACTTCGTGACGCAAGTTCTTTGAGTGAACTAGTGGGACGCACCTGCCGTCGGTGGCCTGCCTGAGCTCTCTATCTTGATGTTCCCAAGCATGCTGGCTTCGGTTTGGACCTCCTGAACACGCCGGCGTCTAGCATGGATCAGCAGAGCGCCCACCAGTTCTGCATCATCCAGTTCATGAACTCCAGCCAAGAAGACCATATCCGCCACGCGCTGCCGTCGCTTCACTTCATTTCGCTTCGCTATCTCTTTGGATTTCGCTTCGCGGCGCTGACTGGCTAAAAGCTCACGCGCTTGCAGCTGGGCCAATCGTTCGGTGGCTCTCTGGATTCTCTGGTGGTAGTGGGTTGGCTCGGTCATGCTTTTCTCCTCTGCGTGCTTACGAGTCAACCAAAGAAATGGCTCACGTCAAGTTCGCGCCGGCTTGAAAATTTGCGCTCCCTCCAAATCGAAAAGATATGAAAAACAAGGCTTAAAAGAAACAAGCAAGAGCGCACCTAGGCGTTCCTGCGGAACGCGTGCGCAAAGGGCTTCGCCCCTTGAACCCCAAGCGCCGGCGGCGCTTGCGAAAATCCAAAGCCGAGGCATAAACCAAGCAACCCCACTGCTTCGGAGCCGCCGCCTCATGGCCATCTACCACGCCAACATCAAGACCTTCAGTCGCGCCAAAGGACATTCGTCCATCGCTGCGGCCGCCTATCGCGCTGGCCTGCTTCTCGAGGACGAGAAGACCGGGCAGCGCCACGACTACCGCCGCCGAGACGGCGTCGTCGAAACGCGCTGCATCGCCCCCGAGGACGCGCCCGACTGGGCTTTTGTCCCCGCCCAGCTCTGGCCGGCGGTGGAGGCTGCTGAGCGTCGCAAAGATGCGACCGTCGCCAGGGAGTTCGAATTCGCGTTGCCCCACGAGCTCAATGAGGCGCAGCGATCGGCGCTGGCCATGGAGGTCACCCGTGCCTTGGTCGGCCGCTATGGCTTCGCGGCGCAGGCCAGCATCCACAGCCCAGGTTCCAAGGACGGGCTGAACTGGCACGTCCACGTTTTGACCACGACGCGGCGCATCGGGCCGGACGGTTTTGTAGACAAAACGCGTGAGCTCGACGGTGGGCCTTCGGGCAGGGCAGAAATCGAGTGGGTCCGCGAGCTGATTGCTTCCACCATCAACGCTCACCTCAAGGCCGCCGACCTGGATATCCAGGTGGACCACCGCAGCCTGAAGGAGCAGGCCGACGATGCGCTGGCCCGGGGTGACGTGACGGCCGCTGCCATCTTCTCCCGCGAGCCTACCCGGCACGTTGGGAAGAACGGCACCGCGGTGCAACGGCGGGGCGGTGTCTCCGATCGCGCGGCCGCCAACCTGCGGATTGAAGAATCCAACGAAGAGACGTTCCAAAAACTCATCGCCGTCTTCGAAAACGAGGGGCGTGCGGTAGAAGTGCCCGATGGCCACAGCCACGAACAGGCCCAGCGGGAGGCCCACCGGCCTCCGGCCGTGCTTTCTCTACCGCTGGGCCGCGGGGCAGGGCGCATCGAGATGTCTCGCAGCATGGGAGCCATTGCCCAACGGCTGGGGTTGCTGGAGGAGGGCGCTCCTGGGGCGCCACGCCCAGAGCCGCTTTCCATCCCGGCGCTCGTTGCCGAGCTGGCCCAGGAATGGGGAGCGCTGCGCCACGAGGGCGTTGCACGGGCGCTCCATGCCACCCGCCAGCTCTTGGCTTGGGCGGCTGAGCGCGCCGCGGCGTTCGCTGAGCACACGCGATTCCGTACCGACGTGTTGGAGCTGGCCCGGCGGTTGCGCCGCTTCAAGGCCAGCCTGACGAGGTTCGGACGCCGCCTGCAGGCCGAGCAACGCGCGTCCAAGCTCCGCCATTTCGCGGAGCGGTCCTGGGAGGAGTTCATCGTCAACCATCCTCAGCCAGGCACGTCTTGGACGGAGAAGGACTGGAAACAGAGGCGGGGCCGGCGCTTGAGCGCCCTGGAAAGTCGGACCGCCGAGCTGGCCGCGGCGCGGGCTCGGGTATCACCGGAGCAGCAAGCCCTCTGTGAGCAGGAGGCCGCAGAGAGTGGCCGCCATCTGGAAGCCTGGAGCCAGGAGATGCTTGAGCGCTATCCCCTTGAGCTCGACCGACCGTTGGTCTTTGGCGGGCAGGACACCCAACCGGAACCGCTCTACGACCCGCCAGTCCTGGACCGTGCACCGAGCGGCCCCCGTCCACCGCGCCCACGCCTCCACTGAAACAACGGTGCCCCGCTTGCGGGGCACTTTGTTGTTGGGGCGGTGCGTATCAGTGAAGCGTCGGCTTCTTCTTGTTCGCCACCGGATCCGGGGCTTCCTTGCGCCGGCGGTTCTTGCGCCACTCTTCGACGGACGGCATGTCGCGCACCACGATCGCCTCCCGGGTTCGAATCTCTTGCAGGCGCGGTGCTTGCGGTGGCGATGATGGTGGCGGCGTCGGCGCGGGTTTGGGCGGGGCATAGTCGTGGGCGGAAGGCGCGGCGTTGCCTCCGCCGTGCTGGCGCAGCATTTCGGCGGCCACGTCCAGCGCATGTCGGATGTCGTCGATGCGGTCGGACAGGCGGCAATGCCGCTCCTGGCAAAGGAGCCCGGTGATGAGACGACTGGCGATATGAAGGGTCAGTTCGGATTGCATTGTTGCTCCTTGGAGCCTGTGGGGGAGCCCTCATCCAAGCACCAAGCCGGCATACCGCAAGCGCAAATTCCTGCGCTATTTCACAAATATTAATAGGCGCCGCAAAGTTGGCTTTCCCATGTCCATGGATGCCTAGAAGGGGTCAGGCGACGGTCAATGATCGGCATCGCCGGTGGGCCGCTCTGGTGAGGTGCCGTGCTCCCGATCACGTGCCGTTGGTGGCCCTGGGACTTGCTCGCCTGGACGGCGAGCGGCATGGGCCTGGGGGATCCACATTGCATTCCGCCTCGGCTACGATCCCGGACGCAGGACCATCCCTTGGACACAAATTGCGGGTGCCCAGGTGGGAAAAGACGATCGGCATCAATGGGTTAGAGGATTTTAAATTGTGTCCCTCTCACTCCGCCAGTGTCAAGGAAACGCCCGCAAATCAACGATTTGCGGGCGTTTTTCTTTTTCCTTCCTTACTTACTCGTGTTCGCGTCCATGCGCTTCGCGCATTTCCTCACCCGCGACGCTAGTAGTTGAAGGTCCCTTTGCGCATTCGGATGATCGTAGGCGCGCTTCGGGCGAGGCCGCCAAATACAGCATCGCGCGGGCCGTGTCTGACGGCGTGGTGTTGCGGCGGCGGCGCTTTGCAGCCATCGCAGCATAGGGGCGGCGCTGGAAGGGCTCTTGAAGAGCCTTGATGGCATGTCGCCGCCGGGGCTGATCCCTGGCGGCGTGAAGCTGCCGAGTGGGGCATAGACGGTCAGTTGGAGATTCAACGACGGCAAGGGCCCTCGCTCTTCCGGCACTGGAGGTGCAGCACTCGGTGCCGTCGCAGTGACGTTCTCCCGCGAAGCGCCGTCGAGCCAGTGGTGGTGAGGCGTGCCCGTCGGTTTGGCCTGCCTGCGCGCACGGGGCGCGGCTCATATCTGTCAGCCTCCGGGATGCGAGCACCGTCAAGACCATCGTTCAGCAGACCCGAGCCCCCAAGGAGCAGTATGCCCTCGGGATGAGCCATCGCGAGCACGCCCGCTGTGTTGAACAACTTGAGGCGAGCCGAAGGAAAATGCATCCCCTTCGGAGCCGATGCTCTTTTCGGCTCTTCGGTGGCGGATAGCTGTTGCGGTGACACGCGCGCTGGTTGCCAATGGCCTGGCTCGTCGGGCGCTTGGTCGCGATGAGACACTTCGCTAGGCCTGCAGCGCTCGCTTCTACCGGCTCCGGTGCAGCCCGCTGCCGCCAAAACACGCTGTATTCTTTTTCCATGGCAATGCGAGCGCGAACGTCACATTGACAACGTCGGTCAGGGCGCAGCTGATCTAGTGAACCAGGCCGGAAAATGCTTGCGGCCACTGAGTGTGTCCTCGCCCCGAAGTGCCGCCTGTTATTTTTTGGTCTGATGCGTCTGCGGATCGTGCGTGATCGACATTCATCGTCGAGCGGGGCAGCGATAAGGTCATATCGACAAGCATGCCGGCGCGCTGGCTATAGCCAGCGCGCGTCAAATGCGTGTTGAGCGGCTTTCCCATCTGCTTAGTCAGCGCGTAGGGCTTCAGCAAGCGGTGAAAGTTGAGCATCGTGTCTCGTTGGGGCGTTGTCCAACACGTCGCGAGCTGGGCAACGCGGCGCAACGTCGGGATCTCTATCGTCGATCACGCAGTGCGTACCACTGCTGCAAAAAATGACTCCGCGCCGCCCTCGTCAGCGCAAGACTGCCGACCTGCTCGCTCCAACACCGGATCACGCGGTTCGACCGAGCCGAGCAGTTGCCCTCACCGCGCCATCTGCTCAACTCACGCAGAGATCTCGCGACGGACCTGTGAGCGCTTGCCCAAAGCAGCCGCATGGGTTGCATGGAGGAATCCTCCATGTATCTGCGCAATGTCGCTCTTTTGGGTCAATTCTCTCAGTCGAAGATCACCCAGTCGCGTGGCAAATAAATTTCTCGAAATTGGCCTACATTGAAAACAAATCGAATGCGTAGACAAAAATAATTTATGGGATAAATTTCGCTAAACGCGAGACGGCGTGATCGACTCGGTTGCGGAAAAATCCTTGTTTCAAGGGCTGCGACGCGTCTTGTGGGCTTTGCATCTCAGGATGGTTTACATCGGCATTTCTCTGCGCTACTGTGGCTCGGGGTGGAAAGACGAGTACTGAATCGCAGCACGCGATAGTTTTTGGCGATGCGGCAATGATGTGTGTCGTCATCGAGGATGACGCTGCAGTACTCCATTCAGTTCTTAGGGAAAAGAGCGCAATGCGGCATCGAACTAGCAATTGGCCTGACGCTTGGCTGCCTGTCCCGTACAAACGGGAACGCGCGTCAGTGAGGCTGTTCTGCTTTCCTTATGCGGGGGGCAGCAGCACCGATCCTGTCTTCAGGCAATGGGCAAATGCGATGCCGGCCGAGGTCGAGCTATGCATTTTGGAAACGCCGGGCCGCGCGAGGCGTATGACAGAGCCGCTCGAAGCGTCGTTGCCGCGTCTGGTGGAACGTTTGGTGCCGGTGTTTGCGGCTTGCACCGATAAGCCCTTCGTTTTCTTCGGCCATAGCCTTGGCGCGATCGTTGCCTACGAACTGGCGCGCGCATTGGCTGCGGCGAAGTTGCCATGCCCGAGTCAGCTGATTGTGTCGGCAAAGCAAGCGCCACACCTGCCGTATACGCGGCGGCTATTTGATCTTCCGCGTGAACAATTCATTGACGCACTGCGGGAATTGAACGGAACACCGGACGAACTGCTCCAGAACGAGGAGTTGTTGGACTTGGTGGTGGCGGTGCTGCGAAACGACTTGGAAATGGCATTCAATTACCGATATTCCGGCGCGCCACTGCGCCACGTGCCCATCCTGGCTTTCGGGGGCAGGGACGATCCTCATGTTGATATCCAGACTGTTCTGGCGTGGAAGACGCACACTGCGCAGTTCCGCTCCGAGATTTACCCTGGTGGGCACTTTTACCTCCAGAGGGAGTCGAAAAACGTGGTGCGGGATCGAATGGTGGACATCATGGCCGCGTTGGCGAGAGATGTAGGCAATCGCTGCGGCGCAACCGGAGCAATAGCTGCCGACGATGAGCGCCAATGGCGCAACGCGTTCACGACAGCAACCTAAGTTGGTTCATGAGAACAAGGATGTTCGAAATGCAGAAGTTCCTGCCGGTGCATGCCATTGCTGCCAGTACTTGCGATTCGCGCGTGGCTGCGCTCGTCGACGGCAGGCTGGTGACGCATGCTGAGTTCCGTCGCCATGTCGCTGCATGGCGGGATGTGTTTGCCGCCCGCGCCGGGAAGAATTGGGCGCTGTACTTCGACGACGGTCTCGCCTTTGCGGCGGCATTGTTTGGCGCGTGGCACGCGGACAAGTATGTCTATCTGTGTAGCGACAATCTGCCTGCGACGCTGTCGAGCATGCGTGGGCGTGTCGATGGGTACGCCGGCGATCTGCCGGCGGAGTTCGAGCCGCTCACGCCGCCTGATCCGTATCAGGTCGATCCGCCCGATTGGTCTCCCTTGGACGTCGAACGGACTGGATTGGCGGTTTACACCTCTGGTTCCACCGGGGACCCCGTTGCGCTCGACAAGCGCCTGCGCCAGCTCGGCGAGGAAGTTCGGGCGCTCGAGTCTCGCTTCGCCGAAGTGTGCGATGTCGATGCTGCGCCTGAGGCGACTGCGGTGTATGGCACTGTCTCCCATCAGCACATCTACGGACTTCTGTTTCGCGTGCTGTGGCCGCTTGCGGCGGGGCGTCCATTTGGCTCGCGCCTTTTCTTTTACGAGCAGCTGTCACATGCCCTTGGCCAAGGCCACAGCGTGCTTGTGACCAGCCCCGCGCACCTCAAGCGATTGCCGGTAGAGGTGGACTGGTCGTCGGCACGCGCTCGGCTGCGTGCGGTTTTTTCCTCCGGCGGTGCGCTTGACGAGGACGCCGCTGCCCACGCGTGCGCAACGCTTGGCATGGAGGCGATCGAGATATATGGCAGCAGCGAGACCGGAGGTATCGCCTCGCGCCGCCGCAGTGGCATGGCGACCTGGAAGCCGCTGCCTGGCGTGGAGTGGAATCTCGTCGAAGGCCGGCTGGAAGTGCGTTCGCCATTCCTTGCGGATGCGCAATGGTTTCGCAGCGAGGATTTAGCCGAAAGCGACGGCGCCGGAGGCTTCCGCCTGGTTGGCCGTGGCGACCGCATCGTCAAGTTCGAGGATCGACGGGTATCGCTTACCGCGCTGGATGCGGCGATCTCTGCGAACACCGCGGTCGAGGACGCACGCGTGCTTGTTCTGACCGGAGCGCGCACCGAACTTGCCGCAGTGGTCGTCCCTAGCGCGGATGGCTGGTCCCGGTTGCAGTCAGAGGGGCGCTGGCGCTTCACCCAGATGCTCAAGAGTTCGCTCGCCTCCAGTCACGATGCGACGCTGCAACCGCAGCGATGGCGTTATGTCTCGGCGCTACCGGTCAATGCCCAAGGCAAAGTTACTCAGCATGCGTTACGCGATTTGTTCGAACTGACCTCCCCCTGAACCCGGCTACTGCCGTGCCAGGTTGCCCTTCCTTCTCAAAGTGCCCGCGATGAACCTATCTGCACCTGTAGAAATCGAGAATTCCAATAACGTTATCTTCGGCGCGGGAAGTTTGCGGATCGAAGACGTGGGGGACTTGGCAGCGCGGCGCCGCGTCGCGCAGGTCAGTCAGGACCCAGAATTCCAGAAGAAGATTGCGGACGGCGCAGGCTTTCTGGACCGTATGCTCGCCGATAATGGGGTGATCTATGGCGTGACCACCGGTTACGGTGATTCGTGTACCGTGTCTGTGCCTGCCGACCTGGTGGCCGAGCTGCCGCATCATTTGTTCACCTACCATGGCTGCGGTCTCGGTCGGTTCCTCGACGCCGACGAAACCCGTGCGGTGCTCGCCGCGCGCTTGGCGTCTCTGGCCTACGGCGTGTCCGGGGTGAGCCCGCAGTTGCTGGAAAACTTGGCCAGCCTGCTGCGTCATGACGTGTTGCCGCTGATTCCGGCCGAAGGTTCGGTAGGCGCAAGCGGCGATCTGACACCGCTGTCCTACGTGGCCGCGGTGTTGTGTGGCGAGCGCGAGGTCCTCTACAAGGGCGCGCGCCGCCCTGCCGCCGAGGCGCTCGCCGACATCGGCATGGCGCCGCTGCGCCTGCGCCCCAAGGAAGGCTTGGCGATCATGAACGGCACTGCGGTGATGACCGGCCTGGCCTGTCTGGCCTGGAAACGCGCCGATTACGTTTGCCGCCTCGCTACGCGTCTGACTGCGTACAACGTGGTCGCCACCGCCGGCAATGCGCATCACTTCGACGAAGTATTGTTCGCTGCCAAACCCCACCCGGGTCAGATGACAATCGCCAAGCGCCTGCGCGAGGACTTGAAGAGCGAACGAGAGTTGCGCAACGAGCAACGCTTGCAGGACCGCTACTCGCTGCGGTGCGCGCCGCATGTGATTGGCGTATTGCAGGATGCGCTGCCTTTTCTGCGCCAACTGATCGAAACCGAGCTGAACAGTGCCAACGACAACCCGCTGATCGACCCTGCGCGTGGCCGCATCCTCCATGGGGGTCACTTCTACGGCGGCCACATTGCGTTTGCGATGGACTCTTTGAAAAACGTGGTCGCCAACGTCGCCGACCTGCTCGACCGGCAGCTTGCGCTGTTGGTGGATGCTCGCTACAGCCACGGCCTGCCAGCCAACCTTTCGGGCTCCGTTGGTCCGCGTGTGTCGATCAATCACGGCCTGAAAGCCTTGCAGATCAGCGTATCGGCGTGGACCGCGGAAGCGCTCAAGCAAACCATGCCAGCCTCGGTGTTCTCACGCTCCACCGAATGCCACAACCAGGACAAGGTAAGCATGGGCACGATCGCAGCGCGCGATTGCCTGCGGGTACTGGAGCTGACCGAGCAGGTGGTAGTGGCGATGCTGATTGCCGCACGGCAGGGCATCGCGCTGCGTCAGCGGGTGTCGCCTGGCACCCAACTGCAGGGCGAAGCAGCCTTGATGCTGAAGGACTTGTCCGAACGTATCGCGATTGTTGATGAGGACCGCGCGCTCGATGTGGAGATGCTTGGGTTGCTGCAGGACCTGCGGCAAGAGCGTTGGGGCTTGTACGTGTGAGCCTGCTTGGCGCAACGGCCTGTGCGGATTCCCTCTAATTTTGTGGAGCACTGATGCAAGCGCACGACATGAAGTGGATGGAGCAGGAAATAAAGAAGCTGATCGTCAGTGAACTTGGGTTGGAAGATATCGCGCCGGAAGAGATCGACTCGGACATGTCGCTGTTCGGCGGCGGGCTGGGGCTCAGTTCGGTCAATGCTCTGGAACTGGATGCCGCGCTAAAGAAGCGCTTCGTAGGCAGCGGCGTGGCCGAAGGCGACGTGCGGCGCCTGGGCGCGATTGATCTGTTCCGCTATTCCACAGTGCGTCTGTTGGCCGAATATCTGGGGCAGGCGCTGGCGCCTTCCGATCGCGACCAGGCGCAAGCGGACTTCGGCGCGCGCCGCCGCATCGCGCTGGAACAGAAAAACAAAATCCGCAATGGCTGAACGCTACGAGTGCTTTCGGGGGTAATGTGAAGTCAAGCGAACTTACGCACGTTCAGGGCGCCATCGCCATCGTTGGAATGGCGTGTCGATTTCCCGGGGCAAATTCTCCTGAGGCGTTCTGGCAGAACCTGTGCGACGGCGTTGCATCGCTGCGACCCGTGTCTCCAGAAGAACTCGACGTGGCCGGCGTAAGCCGCAAGGTTCGCCAGTTGCCAGGTTACGTACCGGTGTACGGCGGCCCGGAAGGCATCGACTCCTTCGATTCGGCCTTCTTCGGAACCACGCCTGGCGAAGCCGAGTGCATCGATCCGCAGCACCGGATACTGCTCGAATGCGCGCACGAGGCGCTGGAACGCTCCGGCTTCGGCTTCTCGTCCTATGGAGGACGCACCGGGGTCTTCGGCGGAACGGGTTCGCTTAACTATCTGATCCACAACGCGCGCCCGTGGGCGGCCAACCCACTCGAGCCCGTCGACGGCAGCCTGTCGCGCGAGATGCAGGTGATGCTCGGCAACATGAAGTCCTACGTGTGCACGAGGATTTCCCATCGGCTGAACCTGCGAGGTCCCAGCCTGTATGTGGAATCGGCCTGCGCCACCTCGCTGGTCGCGGTCCATCTGGCCTGCAAGTCTTTGCTGGACTATGAGTGCGACACCGCGGTTGCCGGCGCGGCGCGTCTGGAACTTGCCTCGCCGAGCGGCTACCTGCACCAGGATGGTGACATGACCTCGCCAGTGGGCAAGGTCTGCGCATTCGATGCGGAAGCCAAGGGTACCGTGTTCTCCAATGGCGCTGGTGCGATCGTGCTGAAGCGCCTGGAGGATGCAGTCGCCGACGGCGATACCATCTGCGCGGTGATCCGTGGAAGCGCTATTAATAACTCCGGCGACGACAAGGTCGGCTTCACCGCGCCGAGTTTCGAAGGCCAACGCAATGTGATCCTCGAGGCGATGTCGTTCGCCGATGTCCGCGCTGATTCGATCAGCTATGTGGAAAGCCATGGCACCGGCACCGTGATCGGCGATCCGATCGAGCACTCTGCGTTGACCGACGCCTATCGTCAGCACAGCCAGCGCAGCGGTTACTGTGCGCTGGGTACGCTCAAGCCGAATGTCGGACACATGGATGCGGCTGCGGGGATCGGTGGCCTCATCAAGATGGCGATGGCGATGCGGCACCGGCGCATCCCGCCCTCGATCAATTTCCACACGCCCAATCCGCGCATCGATTTTCTCTCCAGCCCGTTCTTCGTCAATACAGAGTTGCGCGAGTGGGATTGCGGCGAAGTGCCGCGCCGTGGCGGCGTCAGCGCTTTCGGTGTGGGCGGCACCAATGCGCATGTGGTGATGGAGGAATATGTCGATGATGCGGAGCGTCCAGCGCACTCGTCCTGCTTGGTGTTGCCATTGTCGGCGAAGAGCGAAGTCGCGCTCTCGCGGGTCGAAAGACGGCTGGCCGACTATCTGGAAGGCGGGGCGGCGGCCGACCTGCGCGATGTGGCCTTCACCCTGCAGCGCGGGCGCGAAGCTTACGCGTGGCGTTCGGCGGTCGTGGCCTCCCGTCGCGAAGAAGCGGTCGCTGCGCTGCGTGGGCTCGACAAGTCCGCGCGCCGCCGGGTGGAAGTGTCCAGCGGGCGCCCGGTGGTCTTCCTGTTCCCGGGCCAAGGCGCGCAGAAGGTCGGGATGGCGGCGTCGCTCTACCGCGACGAGCCGGTGTTCGCGTCCGCGCTGCGCGAGTGCGCGCACTTGCTGCGCCCGCACCTGGGCCTGGATTTGCTCGAAATTCTGTATCCCTCAGAGACGGACGCCGAAGCGGTCGCGGCGCGCCTGGACGAGACCTGGATCACCCAGCCGGCGCTGTTCAGCGTGTCCTGGGCTCTGGCCGCCCTGTGGAAATCCTGGGGCGTAACCCCGTCAGCGATGATCGGCCACAGCGTCGGCGAGTATGTGGCGGCGAGCCTGGCCGGCGTCTTCGAACTGGCCGACGCGCTTCGCCTGATTGCTGTGCGTGGGCGGCTGATGCAATCGCTGCCTGCGGGCGACATGATCTCGGTCCCGCTGGGCGAGTCCGATGTGAGTGCCTACCTGGGCAACGGCATCGACCTGGCCGCTGTCAACACGTTGCAATCGTCCGTGCTGTCGGGGCCAGCGGATGCGATCGCCGCGCTGGAGGCCCGCCTGCAGGAGCAGGCGGTGGAGGTGCGTCGCTTGCGTACCTCGCATGCATTCCACTCAGCGATGATGGAACCGATCCTGGCGCAATTCGAGCGCGAGTTCGAAGGGATGGCGTTGCAGGCCCCGACCATCCCCTACGTTTCCAATGTCACCGGCGACTGGATCAAACCGGAGCAGGCGACTTCGGGGGGCTACTGGTCCCGTCACCTGCGGGGCACCGTGCGCTTCGCCGAAGGCGCGCGTCTGCTCGCCGCCGATCACGATCGAGTGCATCTGGAGGTTGGCCCAGGCGCGACCCTGTCGCAATTCCTGCGCCAGCTCGGCGGCGATCGCAAGCCCGACACGATTTCCTCGCTCGGCCATCCACGCCAGCAGTTGGATGCGACTTACGCGATGCGCGGGGCCGTCGCCGCGCTATGGACGTACGGTGCGTCGATGGATTGGGCCGCGCTGGACGACGCTGGCGGGGGCGGGCGTCGCGTCGAATTGCCCACCTATCCGCTGGAGCGCAAGCGCTACTGGATCGATTACCGGGCTTCGGCTGAACCAGGCTTGCCGCCGGCGACGGGCGTGCTGCCGCCCGAAGAGTGGTACCGCATCGCGGTCTGGAGACGCACGCCGCCACCGGCGCCCGCGACGTTCGAGGCAGGCGCGCAGTGGCTGCTGTTCGCCGACCGGCGCGGGCTGGCCGAGCGCATCGGTGCGGCGCTGGCCGCCGTCGACCAGGCGATCACGCTGGTGCATGAAGGCGAAGCCTATGCCTGGGGCCGTCATGACGCCGTCGCGACCATCCGCGCCGGGCACGCCGAGGACTACACGCGGTTGCTGATGGATCTCGACGCCTGCGGGTTGCGGCCCACGCGAATCCTGCATGCATGGTGTGCCGACGATGTTGGCGGCGACGTGGACCGCGCCTACGACCTGGGTTTCTACAGTCTGCTGCACCTGGTGCAGGCGCTGGGGCAGCTGCCCGACGCGGGCGAGATCGGACTGGACGTGCTGTCCAGCGGGCTGGCCGACGTCAGCGGCGAGGAGCCGATGGATCCGCCCAAGGGCGCAGTACTGGGGCCGGTGCGGGTGGTCGGCTACGAGCAGCCATCGATCCGCGCGCGTCACCTCGACGTGCCGGCCGGAGACCATGCGCGGTTGGTCGGGCAGGTGCTCAGGGAATTGGCGTTGACAGGCGAGCCGGGGCGCAGCGTGGCGTATCGCGGAACCCACCGGTTCGAACTGGAGAACGAGCGTTGGGATCCCACGCTCGGGCGCGCGGCTGAGGTCCGTCCGGCATTCAGGAATGAGGGCGTCTACCTGATCACCGGCGGCCTGGGCGGTCTGGGCCTGGTCTTCGCCGAACGGCTCGCGCGCGAGTTCCGCGCGCGTCTGGTGCTGACCGGTCGCAATGGCCTGCCGCCGCCGACGGAATGGAGCAGCTGGATGGCCGAGCATGCTCACGACGACGCCACCAGCGAGCGTATCCGCTTGGTACGGCGCCTGGAGTCGCTGGGCGCGCAGGTGCTGGTGGAGGCGGTCGACGTCACCGACGAGTCTCAGATGCGCGCGTTGCGCGAAAAGATCCACCAGCGCTTTGGCGGAATCGATGGGATCATGCATGCCGCTGGCGTGTCCGGCGGCGGCATCATGCAGTTGAAGACGCGCGAGGTGGCCGCCGCGGTGCTCGAACCCAAGGTCCGCGGTACCCATGTGCTGCGCCGGGTGTTTGGCGGCGATGCGCTGGACCTGGTCGTGCTGCATGCGTCGCTGTTCGGCGTCATTGGCGGTTCCGGGCAGGTCGACTACTGCGGCGCCAACGCCTCGATGGATCTTGCGGCAAGCGACTGGTCGCGTACAGGCGTGCCGGTGATATCGATCGACTGGGATGGCTGGACCGAGGTAGGCATGGCCGCGCGCGCCGGTCTGTTCGGTGCCGGCGCCGCCGAACAGGTCGGCGAGGCCCGCGAGCTGACGCATCCTTTGCTGGACAGGATGTGGACGCTTCAGGACGGCGGGTACGAGTTCGCCACACACCTGCATCCGCAGCGGCACTGGATCGTCGATGAGCACCGAATTCAGGGCCTGCCGGTGGTGCCGGGAACGGCGGTGCTGGAGATGATCCTGGCCGCGTGGGAGCAGGTGCGGCCGGGCAGGGCGGCGACGGTGCGCGATCTGCTGTTCTTGGCGCCGATGCCGGTGGATCCGGTGGCGGGTACGGCGTTCCGGCTGAAGTTGGCAGCCGACGGTGATGGGTTTCGGCTGCGTGTGCAGCGCCAATCGACACAGGGACGCTGGGACGACGGCGTGATCGGTGCGCTGGTGCCGGCCGTGCAGAGTGGGCGGGTGGGGCAAGGCTGCGCGGACGACCTGGCGGCGCTGCGTGCGCGCTGCGCACAACGCGTCTGGGACTTCGCCGGTCGCGCCGGCGACGGCTTGCCGCGGGGGGAATGGCTGTCGTTGCGCGGGCGCTGGGAGTCGCTGTTGCGGGTCGAGGCCGCTGAGCGAGAGGCGCTGATCGAATTGCGCCTGCCCGATGCCTACGCTCACGACCTGCGCGACTACGTATTCCACCCTGCGCTGGCCGATCTGGCCACCGGCGTGGCTAATGCGCTCTGGCTGCATTCCGAAGCCGAGGATTCCGCGCAACAGCGGTTCTTGCCGCTGGGCTACCAGCAGCTGAGCATGGTGGCGACGCTGCCAGGCACGTTGCTCGCCCACGTGGCGATCAAGGGCGAGCGCGCGGTCGACGACGAGATCGTGGTGCTGGACGTCACCCTCTACGCGCCGAACGGCGCCCGTCTTGGAGAGGTCGAAGGGTTCTCGATCCGCCGGGTCGCAGATGCTGCGGCGATGCCGGGCGAGGCCGCGGATAGGCCGGACGAAGCCGTCGTGCGTGCGCGTGGAGCCGATGACGCCGAGGGCATCGCGCCACAGGAAGGCGTCGAAGCGCTGCTGATGATCCTCTCGGCCAGCGCGCCGGCACAGGTGATGGTGAGCAAGCGTGACTTCCGCCGGGCGATGGAACATTACGCGACGGAGACGGGCAATGACGCGTCTGACCAGTGGAACGACCGTCCCGAGATCGACAGCGAGTACGTCGCGCCGACGAACGAGCTGGAAGAAGTGTTGGTGGAGATCTGGAAGGGATTGCTCGGCATGAACCAGATCGGCATCCACGACAATTTCTTCTTCCTTGGCGGCGACTCGCTGCTGGTGACGCAGATCCCGGGGAAGCTGCGGGCCAGGCTTGGCATGAGTATCGAATTGGGAACGATCTTCAAGGCGCCCACGATCGCCCAGATCAGCGAACACCTGCAATTGCGGCAATGGGTCCAGCAGGCGCAGGCGGTCGGCAGCGAAGAGCGCGAGAACCGTGAAGAGGGTGCGATATGACGCGGACTGGCTCGGCCCCCGACGCATTCGCGCAGCGGGCTGCGACCGTGCAGATGCGCCGTGGCGAGGATTAGGCGTGGACATCATCGAGGCATTGCTCGCACCACCGCCGGAGACCTCGCTGTCACATGCAGGCGGGATCGCTGCGCGCCATCTGGGCAGCGCGGAGTTCCGACGTGCGCATGGGGTCAGGTATGCCTACTACGCGGGCTCGATGTACAAGGGGATCAGCTCGCCCGATCTGGTGCTGGCCTTGGCAAACGCCGGCGTGCTGGGGTTCATCGGCACTGGTGGGTTGTCGCCGGACAAGGTCGAGCGCGCGATCGATGCGGTGCAATCGCAATTCGGCGGCGAGGCCACATACGGCATCAACCTGCTCTGCGACTACGTCGACCCGGTACGCGAGGAGCGGCTGGTGGACTTGTATCTGCGGCGCGGCATTCGCACCGTGGAAGCCTCTGCGTACTTGCGGGTGCTGCCCAGTGTGGTGCGCTATCGCTTCAGCGGTGCCGGTCGCCGCGCCGACGGCAGCGTGTTCGTGCCCAATGCCGTGATCGCCAAGGTATCGCGCCCAGCCGTGGCGGCACAGTTCATGCGGCCGGCGCCGGTGGAGATCGTGCAGGCGTTGCGTGCGAGTGGCGCCCTGTCTGAGGGCGAGGCGGATGCCGCGTTGCACGCCCCGGTCGCGGCAGACATATGTGTGGAGTCCGATTCGGCCGGGCATACGGATCAGGGCGTGGCATCGGTCCTAGTGCCGGCGATTCAGGACCTGCGCGACCGTATCCTGGCCGAGTATGCGCTGCTGCCGAATGCGCCACGCCCATCGATCCGCGTCGGGATGGCCGGCGGGCTGGGTACGCCGCGCGCCATCGCCGCTGCGTTCGCGATGGGGGCGGACTTCGTCGCCACCGGCTCGATTAATCAATGCACGGTCGAGGCCGGCACTAGCGACGTGGTCAAGGACCTGCTGCAGGAGGCCGACGTGGACGATACCTGTCTCGCGCCGGCCGGGGATATGTTCGAACTCGGCGCGCGAGTACAGGTGCTCAAGGCCAAGCTTCAGTTTCCCGCGCGCGCCAACAAACTCTACGAGTTGTACCAGCGGCTCGAGGGGATCGACGCGCTGGACGCGCGTACCCGCGCGTTGCTGGAGGACAAGTACTTTGGCAGGAGCCTGGATGAGGTATGGGAGGAGACCTGCGCCTATTGTCGACGCGCCTGTCCGAGGGAACTGGACAAGGCTGAGCAGTTGCCCAAGCACAAGATGGCATTGATCTTCCGCTTTTACTTCGTTCGCACCACCCGCCTCGCCCTCGATGGGAATGCGCAGGAGCGGGCCAATTTCCAGATTCACTGCGGCCCGGCAATGGGTGCCTTCAATCTGTGGGTGCGTGGAACGCCGCTCGAGTCCTGGCGCGCGCGGCGGGTGGCGCAGATCGCCGAGCGCCTGATGGAGGACGCCGCTGCGGCGTTGGCGACGCGCTTGCGCGCACTTTCGGAAGCATCGCGATGAGCACGAATAACCCCGGTTCCCCGCCCGTCGCTCTGGCAGAAGCGTTGATGCCCGAGCGCACCGAGGCTGGATTGGCTGCGTTGCCGTCGTCGGCGCGGCAAACGCAGCCGCTGGCGATCGCCGGTGCGTCCACCGCTCCATTGCTGGCGGTGTCTGGTCTGTGCAAGACCTTTGGCAACCATGCGGTGGTCAAGGACGTCTCCTTCGAGGTCGGAGCCGGTGAAGTATTCGCCTTCCTCGGCCAGAACGGCGCCGGCAAGACCACGACCATCAAGATGTGCGTGGGTTTGCTGTCGCCCGACGCCGGCCGTATCCGCATCAATGGGCTCGATCCGCAAAAGGACCGGGGCGCTGGCGCCGCGATCGGCGCATTGCTGGAAGGCAATCGCAACATCTACTGGCGGATGACGCCGTTCGAGAACCTGCGCTACTTCGGTGTGCTGAAGGGGATGTCGATCGCCGAGGCATCGGCGCAGGCCCGCGCGCTGCTGGAGCGGTTCGGCTTGAGCGGCAGGAGCCGTCATCAGGTGCACCAGCTTTCGCGCGGCATGATGCAGAAGCTGGCCATCGCGGTGGCCCTGCTCAACCGCCCGCGGGTCCTGTTCCTGGATGAGCCCACGCTTGGGCTGGATGTGGGCTCGGTGGCGCAGATGCTCGACATCATCCGCGAACTGGCAGCGGAGGGCTCGGCGATCGTGTTGACCACGCACCAGCTCGACATCGCCGAAAACCTGTCGGATCGGATCGCGATCATTCACCACGGCAGCGTCGTCAAGACATCGCGCACCCAGGAGCTGACCCGCGAGTATTCGCCGTTCGGTTACGAGATTTGCATGGCGCAGGCGCTGGACGCCGACGCAAAGGCGCGCCTCGAGGGCCGCTTCGATGCGCGCGTGGTCGGCGAAAAGGTGTACCTGCCCGACGAAGGCGAGTTGCTCTACGAGGTGCTGCAGGCGCTGCGCCCGGCCGCGGTGGAGCATGTTGGCCGACGCAAAGCCGACCTGACCGAAATATTCCTGCGTCTTACAGGGGAGCACGTGGATGCTTAGGCTTTTCTACATCGAACTGATCCGCTCGTTCGTGCTTAACCTGCGCTACCCGGCCAACTTCGTCAGTAGCCTGGTGCTGAACACGCTGATGTTCTATGGCCTCTTCATGGGCGCGCAGTACCTGTCTGGACAGCAGGTGTTCGGCGAACGCCTGGATACGATGGTGGTGGGCTATTCGGCCTGGGTGCTTGTCACCAAAAGCGTCAACAAGACCCCGATGGCGATCCAGCAGGATGCCGACACCGGCGTGCTGGAGAGCCTGTTCCTGTCCGGCTACCGCAAGGATGCGATGTTTCTGATCCGGGCGCTGGCCGAGAGCGTGAGCGATGTCGTCACGGTCGTGCTGATCGTGTCGCTGCTCGTGTTGTTCACCGGCAGCCGCATCAATCTATCGCCGTGGGTGGTGCTCCCGGTGGCCACGCTGGTCCTTTCGGCGATCGGCATAGGCATGTTGATCGGTGCGTTCGCGCTACAGGTAAAGCGCGTCAGCGCGATCCTGCCCGCCGTCCAGCTGCTGACCCTGGCGTTGATGTTCACCCCGTTCGAAAGCCTGACAAGCGGCTGGGCGCAGTACCTCAAGCCGCTCGGCATGGCGCTGCCGATGGTGCCTAGCGTGGTGTTCCTGCGCCAGTTGTTGGTGTACGGAACGATGGACCCGCAGACGCTGATGCAGGCAGTGGCGAATGCGGTCGGCTACGTGGTGGTGGGAATAATTTTCTTTAACTTGATGATTCGTCGGGTCAAGCGCAAAGGCTTGCTCGGGGGGCACTGACGACGGAGGTGGAGGATGGCGAAAACCATGGGTATCTATTGCAAGGCTTACCTGCTTGCGCAACTGCGCGGCTACTCAAAGTGGGAAGAAAAAGCCGAAGCGGTGCGGCCGGCCCCGGCAAGCGGTAGTGCCACGGCCGTGCCGCGGGCGCTGACCGACGCGGACATCGTGTATGTCCAGGAGAATTACGTGGTCACCGACGACGTGTACAAGGACGAGTACGTGCTGTTCGACGCCGTAGACGCGGACTGGATCGCGTTCTGCGAACAGCAATTGGGCTTCGCCGTTCCGGCAGAGGTGCTCGAAGCAGCGCAGGAGCACGGCGCATGAGCGGGGATACGAGCGAATTGGTTGAATTCCTTGCCGCGCAGCCGCGCAGGGTGGCGATGCCACGTTATGCCGACGCGCAGGAGTTGCGCGACAGCCTCACCCGCGACTACGTGCTGCTGCGCTTCACCGAAACCCGCGGCGAGACCGAACTGGGCGTACCCCTGGAGCGCGCGCGCTGCGACCTGAGCGGCGCGGATTTCGACGCCGGACGCGGTGAAGTGGTGCTGGTTGGGCGCCTGAGTCTGGATTTCGTCGATGTGGAGTGCGAGGCGACGCTGGATCTGTCCTCCTTGACCGGTGTGGGACGTCTGCGGCCGCTGACGGTTCCCGCCTCCTGATCACCCAAGAATTTCAATAGTTGAACGGAGCCGACACGATGGAAGAGATGTCCGATGACCGCATCTATGTGGTTGTGGTCAATCACGAGGAGCAGTACTCGATCTGGCCGGAAGGCAAGGAAATTCCCCTGGGCTGGCGCGATGCCGGCAAGCAGGGCAAGAAGGACGAGTGCCTGGAGTACATCAAGGAGGTGTGGACGGACATGCGCCCGTTGAGCCTGAGGCAGCGCATGCAGGCGGGCGGCTAAGCCGGTGCGATCGACTTTGTCATACGCGGACGAGGGACGGAGTACATGAGCGCCCACTACCGCACCGTGGTCATCGGCGGAGGGCCTTCTGGCACCGGGCCACTGGTGTACGGCGCCTGGTCGGGTAGATTGCCGGAGCTGCTCGGTCGCGGTCTGGCCCTGGTGGAGGGCTCCGACAGTCTCTGCGCGGGTCGTCTCGGCCACTATCAGATCAACTCCAACTCGACCGGTGCGACCTTCGTCGAGTGCCTGGAGCACGGCACCGCATCGCCCTTCCTGCGGCGCAGCCTGGAGGCGTCCGCGCGTGCGCGCGTGGCCGAGTATCGCGATCGGGTGCTGCCTCTGCCACTGGCCGGCGAGCTGCTCGATGAAATCGGCCGCGATCTGCAGGACGCATTCGCGCAGTTTCCCGAGTCGAAGGTGTTTCTGGGCACCCATGCCGAGCAGATCCGGATAGTGATGCCCTCGCAGTTCGAGATCACCTTGCGCGATACGCGGTCGCATGAGCTGCGACGCGTTTCCTGCCAGCGCGTGCTGATGGCCACCGGCGGCAACGCCCACGTGCCGCGGCGGGTAGGCGCGGCATTGGCCGCGGCGGCGCGGCGCAACGGCGCCGCCGAATCGCCGCTGATGATGAGTTCCGACCGGTTGCTGCAGGCCGATGGCCTACGCGCTGCGCAGGCCTGGCTCGACGGCTACGACGCGCCGGTGGTGGCGATCGTCGGAGGCTCCCACAGCGCCTTCGCCTCCGCCGGCCTGCTGCTCAAGCAATTTGGCGACGACCTGCTGACCGAGCACGGTGCGATTGCGCTGCTGGCCCGTGCCGCTCCTAAACTGTTCTACGACACCTGCGCGGACGCCACTGCCGACGGCTATGCCGCCTACGCCGACGCCGATGTCGGAAAACGCGGCCAGGTCTATCCGATCGCAGGCCTGCGCGGCGATGCCAAGGACCTGTACCGGGCGATGATCGGACTCGGCGGCTGCGGGCCTGAGCCACGTGTGCGCCTGCTGGAGCTGCCCAGCTGCGACGCGGCCTACGATGCGGTGGACGTGGATTGGGAGCGGCTTGCGTTGGTCGTGTTCGCCAGTGGCTACACCATGCCGGAAGTGCCGATCGTCAACGCGCGTGGCGCCCCGGTGTCGCTGCATGGCCACTACACCGACGTCTATGTCGATCAGCAGAGCCGTCTGCTCGATGCGACCGGAGCGCCGCTGCCTGGCCTGTACGCGGTGGGCCTGGCGACTGGCTTTTCGCCGGTGGAAATGCTGGGCGGCGAATCGACCTACAGCGGCAAGGAAAACAGTGTCTGGCTGTGTCAGCACATGCTGGGCGAGACGCTGTTCGACGCATTGGCACGTGATTGAACCAGGACCCAACCTCACCATGAGCATCGCCGGCATCATTCGCAATCTGGCCGATAAAGACATCCGGCTGTGGCTGGACGGCGACGTACTGCGTTACGACGCGCCTGCCGGTGGACTGCCTCCGGACGTTCGCGCGGAGATCGTCGCCCGCAAGGCGCAGATCGTCGACTTCCTGCGCACGCTGGGCGAGGGCGAACGCAAGGCGCTGCCGCGGCGGCCCGAGGGCGGGCGCATCCCATTGTCGGTCGGGCAGGAGCGGCTGTGGTTCCTGTTCAAGCTGGAGGGCCCCAGTTCGGTCTACAACGTGATGACGTGCGTGGAACTGGATCAGGCACTGGATGCCGCCGCCTATCGCTGCATGCTGGCCGATATCACGCGGCGTCACCAGGCCCTTCGCACGCGCTTCGCAGAAGATGCCGACGGGGTTCCCTATGCAGTGGTGGAGCCCGCAGTGGAACTGACGATTCCGACCATCGATTTGTCGGGAATCGCCGATGCGCGCGTGCGCGGCGACGAAATCCGCCGCATCGTGGTGGAAGAGGAAACACGGCGGTTTGACCTGGCCAGCGGGCCACTGCTGGCTGCCTCGTTGATCCGCCTGCCGGGCAAGGGCAGCGTGGTGCTGCTCAACTGCCACCATATCGCCGTGGACGCATGGTCGATGGGCATCATCGGCAAAGAACTTCACCAGCGCATAGCCGCGGCAGGCGATCGCGCGCCGCCTGTGTCGGCGCCGCCGGTCGACTACCAGTATGCGGACTTCGCCTACTGGCAGACACAGCGCCTGGCCTCCGGTGGCTTCGATGGCCAACTGGACTATTGGGAGAACCAGCTGCGCGGCGTGCCACCGCTCCTGGATATGCCGACCGACTATCCACGCCCGGACCGGCAGCGATTCAAGGGGCTGACGGAGAAGCTGCTGTTGCCGGCAGACACTGGCGTCCGGATGAGGGCGTTGTGCCGCGGGCGCGGTGCGACCCTGTTCATGGGGTTGCTGGCTGCCTACGACATTCTGATCTCGCGCTACAGCGGCCGCGAGGACATCGTGGTGGGCTCCGCGCTGAGCGCACGCACCCATCCCGACATGCATGGCGCGGTGGGCATGTTCACCAACACCGTGACGCTGCGCAATCGCGTAGACGGCGCTGTCGGATTCCTCGAATTGCTCGATCGCGTGCGCCTCACCACCCTCGAAGCTCAAGCCAACCAGGACGTGCCGTTCCGGGCGGTGGTGGAGAGGACCGTGGGCAAGCGCAGCCTCAGTCATTCACCGCTGTATCAGGTCTCGTTCGCGCTGAACAACGCCGCCGAGGAATTGGTCAATGCCGAGATCGCGCTCAGACAGGAGACGTATTGCGATAACGACGGCGTGCTGACCAGCACAGTCAAGGACGACCTGAGTCTGCAGGTCCGTGTGCTGCCGCAGCACCTGGAACTCAAGTTGAGCTACGACACCGCGCTGTTTTCCCGCGGCACCGCGCTGCGAATGCTCTCCCATTACCGCATCCTGCTCGATTCGATCCTGGCGTCGCCAGAGCGGCCGGTGCGTGAGCTGCGCATCGTCGACCAGGCCGAGCGCGACTGGCTGATCGCCCAGGGCCAGAACCCGATGCCGGGCTATCCGTCCGAAACGGGCCTGCACGAACTGTTCGCCGCCCATTGCGCGTCCGCGCCCGATGCCATTGCCGTGCAGCACGATGGCTTCCAGCTGAGCTACCTCGCCCTGGACCGCTGGTCGGACGCGCTGGCGGTGCGGCTGCTCGCCGCCGGCGTCGGCCTGGGACACCGTGTTGGCCTTTGCGTGAAGCGAACGCCGGAGATCGCCGCTGGCATCCTTGCCATCCTCAAGCTCGGCGCGTGCTACGTGCCGCTGGATCGCGCCTATCCGGCACAGGCGCTGGACCAGATGATCGAAGACTCGGAACTGGCGCTGATCCTTCACGACAGCGCGGAAACGCCGTGGAGCGGCAGCGCGGCGAGCCTGCGATTCGACCGCTCAGAGGCGGCGCGCAGCATCGCCGTTGCCGGCGTCTTCACCGACGCTGCGCGCGGCGGTGGCGATCTGCCGGCCTACGTCAACTACACGTCCGGCTCGACCGGACGGCCCAAGGGCGTGGAGGTCAAGCACCGCAACGTGGTGCGGCTGGTGTGCGGCACCAATTATGTCGCGCTGGGCGCGGAGGACGTCTTCCCGCAGATTTCCAACCACTCCTTCGATGCCTTCACTTTCGAGGTCTGGGGCGCGCTGCTCAATGGCGGAAGGCTGGTCCATGCCGATCGCGACGACCTGCTCGAACCCGAGCGATTCGGCGCGTTCCTCCGCGGCAGCAAGGCCTCGGCGATGTTCGTCACCGCGGCGCTGTTCGGCCACATCGTGCACGTATGCCCGACCGCGCTGCGCAGCGTGCGCAACGTGCTGGTCGGCGGCGATGTGGTCGGCATCGACGCCCTGCGCCGCATCCACGAGCACGGCCGGCCCGAGCGCCTGCTCAACGGCTACGGTCCGACCGAGAACACCACCTTCAGCACGACGTTCGAATACGGCGATCCCGCGTTGCTGCACCGCTGCACCATCGGCACGCCGATCGGCAACTCCACCGCCTACGTGCTCGATGACCATCTGGATCCCGTGCCGAGGGGCGTGACCGGCGATCTCTATGTCGGAGGCGACGGCGTAGCCATCGGCTACGTGCGTCGGCCCGATCAGACCGCATCGCGGTTCCTGCCCGATCCCCATGCCAAGATCGCAGGCGGGCGCATGTACCGCACTGGCGACCGGGTGCGCTGGAACGAGGAGGGTCAGCTCGAGTTCCTCGGCAGGCTCGACAATCAGGTCAAGATTCGCGGTTTTCGCATCGAGACCGGCGAGATCGAGAATCGGCTCAGCGCCCATCCGGAGGTGCGCGACGCGGCCGTATTGGTAGAGACACTGGCCGGCGGAGACAAGCGACTGGTCGCCTACCTGTCGCTCGATGGCGGCGAACATGCGCTGGAGCGCGTACGCCGGTCCATGAAGGACGAGCTTCCGGACTACAAGCAGCCATCGGCCTACCTGGTGATGGAGAGGCTGCCGCTGAACCAGAACGGCAAGATCGACCGCGCGCGGCTGCCTGCGTTTGGCCAGGATGGCACGCACAGGGGTATCGCCCCCCGCGACGCGGTGGAGAAAGCGGTGGCCGAGGTCTGGTGCGAACTGCTTGGGCGCGAGCGGGTCTGCATCGACGACAACTTCTTCGAACTCGGCGGGCACTCGCTGATGGCGATCACTGCCAGCGTCCGCTTCAAGGACCGGCTGGGAGTGCAGGTCGGCACCCGCGACATCTTCGAGCTTCCCGTGCTGGCCGATCTGGCCGAATTCCTGCGCGAGCGGCCGCGCCAGCAGATCGCCGCGCTGCCGCCGTTGATCCATGCCAGCCGCCGCCAGCGTTCGGTGCCATCGTTCGCGCAGCAGCGCTTGTGGTTCGTCGAGCAGATCGAAGGCCCCAGCGCGCTCTACCATATGCCGATGACGATGCGCCTGGATCGGCGCTTCGGCGAAGACGCGGTGCGTCGGGCGCTGGCGGCGTTGCAGTGCCGGCACGAATCGTTGCGAACGGCTTTTACCGAGGTCAACGGTATCCCGCGCGCGGTGGAGGCGCGCGAGATGCCGGTGCCGCTGCGGGCAGTGGACCTTGGGAACCTTGGTGCGGCCGGCGCGCGCATGGTCGAGCAGCGTTGCGAAAAATTGATCGGCGACGCTATGCAGGAGCCGTTCGACCTGGCCCAACCACCCCTGTATCGCGCCTTGCTGCTGCATCTGCCCGATGGCAGTCACCTGCTGGCGCTGACCTTGCACCATGCCATCTGCGATGGCTGGTCGATGGGTATCCTGCAGCGGGAGTTGGCGGTGCTGTTGGACGATCCCGAGGCCGCGCTGGCGCCGCTGGCGTTCGACTACGGCGACTATTCGCACTGGTACCGTGCGTGGCTGGACGGTGGTGCGCTCGCGCCGCACATCGAGCATTGGCGAGCGCGCCTGCGCGATGCGCCGCCACTGCTTTCGCTTCGGCCGGGCGAGCCGCGGCCAGCCGAGCGCCGCCAGGAAGGCCGCACCATCGAAGCCAGGTTCAGCGAAGAGCTGATCCTCAGCCTGGAGGCGCGCGCTGGCACCAGAGGCTGCACTTTATTCATGGCGATGCTGGCGGCTTTCAAGATCCTGCTCGCGCGGCATAGCGGTGGCGACGACATCGTCGTCGGTACGCCGGCGGCGAACCGTCCGCTGGCCGCGCTGGAAGGCATGGTGGGCCTGTTCGTCAACATGCTGGCGCTGCGGACGCGCATCGATACGAGCGAGTGCTTCGACAAGCTGCAGGACCGGGTGCGCGAGACCGCCCTGGAGGCCTATGAGCATCAAGGTGTGCCGTTCGAGCAACTGATCGAATCGTTGGGCGTGGCCCGCAACCTCAGCTACGCACCGCTGATCCAGATCGTGTTCGCGCAAGAGAATTTCCTCGGCGGTGGCAACGGCGAGGGCGTCGAGGCGACTGCGCTGCGCAGCCGCAACCGAACCGCCAAATTCGACCTCAACGTGGCCTTCGAGCGCCTGCGCGACGGAGCGCGGCTGTATTTCGAGTACGACGTGGATCTGTACAGCTACGGGTTCGTGCACGGTTTGATCGAGGAGTATCGGCAGCTTTTGCAGAACTGCGTGGAGGCGCCGGATATTCCGCTCGCGCGCCTGTTGCCGCAGGCGATCGTGGCCGTGCCCGCCCAGGCCAGCGTGGCCGCACCGCCTTCGCGGGAGCCGCCGCGGACCCAGACCGAGCAGGCCATCGCCGCAATCTGGTCGGAGCTGCTCAAACTGCCCTCGGTCGCTCGTGGCGATAACTTCTTCGCTCTGGGCGGGCATTCGCTGCTTGCCTCGCAAGCCTGCGCGGCAATCAACGAACGGCTGGGAACGCAGCTGCGGATCCGTACGTTCTACGCCAGCCAGGACCTTGGGGCGCTAGCCGAGGCAGCTGACGCCGAGCTCGGCGCCGGCGGTTTCGAGGAGGCGACGGCCGAACTCAACGGAATCGATCTGGACGCGATCGACGTTGATGCGATAAGCGAGGAAGAGGCCGGGCGCCTGTTGGCCCTGTTGCAGGAACGTGGAGCGGGCTAGTGAACACAATCGAACCCCAACCGGCGCTGTCCGCCAAGCAAGCGCTGATGCAAGAGATCGAGCGCCGTCGTCGGGTAAGCCGGCAGGCGCCGCATGCGATACCGGCGCTGCGTGCGCCGGACTACCCGCTGTCGCCGGCGCAGCGGAGGCTGTGGTTCATCGATCGCATGGAGGGACCCAACGCGGTCTACAACCTGTCGTTTTGCCTGGGTGTAGCCGGCGAGCTCGATGATGCGGTGATGGCCGCAGCGGTTCGCGCTCTGGGCGGGCGCCACGAGCTCTTGCGCAGCGTCTACAGTGACGTCGCCGGCGAGCCGCGCCAAGTAGTGGTGCCGGGCTTGAGTCCGTACTTCCAGGCCGGTGTGTGCACCGACGGCCAGATCGAGGAGCATGCGGCACGCGAGCGTGGTCACTTGTTCGACATCGCCACCGAATCTCCGCTGCGCGTGCTCGTCCTTCGGGTTGGCAAGCAACGCAGCGCGCTGGTGCTGACCATGCACCATATTGCGTCGGATGGTTGGTCGCTGGGTGTGCTGATACGCGACCTATTCGAGCTGTACCGCAGCGAGCGCGAAGGCATCGCGCCGCGCTTGCCCGAGCTGGAAATCCAGTATGGCGACTATGCACGCTGGCAGGCTACAGGCCAGGATGGTGATGATGAGGCGCTGGCCTATTGGAAAGCGCACATGCACGGCGCTCCGCCGGTGCTGGCCCTGCATTCGGACCGCCCGCGCCCGGCACGTGCCAGTTATCGCGGTGGGCTGGTGCCGAGCCGCATCGACGCGGCGACGATGGCAGCCGTCAATTCTCTGGCCGCGGAATCTGGCACCACCGCGTTCGTGGTGCTGATCGCCGCGTTCTACGTGTTGCTAGAGCAATACAGTGGGCAGAAGGACCTGGTCGTGGGCGTGCCGCACGCCAACCGGCGACACCGCGAGACGGCCAATCTGATTGGGTTCTTCGCCAACACGCTACCACTGCGTGCCTGGGTGGACACCGGTGCCAGCTTCGCCGACCTCCTGGCCCGAACCCGCGACTCGGTACACGCACTGCAAGAGCATTCGGGCGCGTCATTCGAGCGGCTGGTGGAGGAGCTCAAGCCCGATCGCAGTCTAAGCTACGCCCCGCTGTTTCAGGTCAGCTTCGGCTACGACACCTCGCAGAAGCCAAGGGGCGGGGAAGGGGAGCCGGAAATCGAACTGATCCAGACTCAGGGCGAAGTGGCCAAGTACGACCTGAGCGTGAGCCTGGCCCCCGAAGCCGGTGGCGTGGCGGGCTATTGGGAGTACAGCAGCGATCTGTTCGACCCTGACACGGTGCGGGCCATGGCCACCAGCTACGCGGCGCTGTTGGCCGCGCTAGTGGCGCAGCCGCAGCGCCGCATCGGTCAGATCGATGCGCATGCGCGCAACGGCGATCCGATGCCGACGCACTGGCAGGGGTTGTCGCGAATCTCGCGGACGGGCCACGTGGTCCGCGCCATACGGTTCCAGGCCGCACGGCGGCCGGATGCAGTGGCCGTGCGTTGCGGAGGCCGTCAGTTGAGTTATGCCGCGCTGGTCGCACGTGCCGACCTGCTGGCGGCGGAACTGATCGACCGCGACGTCGGCGCCGAAGACCGTGTTGCGTTGTGCCTGGACCAAAGCGAATGGTTGCCGGTGGCGATGCTGGCCGTGGTCACGGCGGGCGCCGCCTACGTCCCGATCGATCCGCGCACACCGGCGCAACGACGTGCGGCCATCCTCGCCGACAGCGGCGCGAAGCTGCTGATCGGCTGCGGCATGGTCGATGATGCCGAGAATCACAATGTACCGGTGCTGGACGCGACACAGCCGCCACCGCCGGTGCACTTGGACGCGTCGTTGCCCGTACTCGATGAGGTGGATGGGCACAGGCTCGCCTACGTGGTCTATACGTCCGGCACCACCGGCACGCCGAAGGGCGTGGCGGTCTCGCACTCCAATCTGGCCAATCTGTGCGATTGGCATCAGCGCGCATTCGATGTCGATGCCGACGCGCGCGCGACCCAGGTCGCAGGCGTGGGATTCGACGCCATGGCCTGGGAGGTATGGCCCTATCTCTGCGCGGGCGCATCGGTGAGCCTGATCGAGCGCGAGACGGCGATGCATGGCGCGGAGCTGGCGTCGGTGTTGCGCGACCTGCGCGCCAGCCACGCCTTCGCGCCCACGCCCGTCGCCGAGAGCCTACTGCGGGCGATGGCGCACGCGCCTTCGCTGTCCACGTTACTGGTCGGCGGAGATGCGCTCGCGCCGTTGGCCGCGTTGCCGCCGGGCTTGCGCGTGGTCAACAACTACGGCCCCACCGAAACCACCGTTGTCGCCACGTCCGGCGACGTCGAAGCCGGTCCGTCGCCGCCACCGATCGGAGGGCCGATCGACAACGCCACCGCCTACGTCGTCGACGACTGGCTGCGTCCGGTGCCGCCGGGCGTGGTTGGAGAATTGTGCGTCGGCGGCAGCGGTGTGGCGCGCGGCTATCTCGGGCGCCCCGACCAGAGCGCCGAGCGCTTCGTCCCCGATCCTTTCGCGGCGCAGCCAGGTGCGCGCATGTACCGCACCGGCGATCTGGTGCGCTGGCGTCGCGACGGCAGTCTGGATTTCATCGGCCGCACCGACTACCAGGTCAAGATTCGCGGCTATCGCATCGAACTGGCCGAGATCGAACAGGCGCTGGCGCATCACCCCGGCGTCGAGCAGGCCGCGGTCCGGATGGCCGGCGAAGGCGCCGCCGCGCGCCTGGTCGGTTACGTCGTGCCGCAGAGCGTGCAGATTCCGGCGCTGCGCCAGACCCTGGCAGCGCGACTGCCCGATTACATGGTGCCGTCGCAACTGCTGGCGCTGGAGCGCTTCGCGCTGACCCACAACGGCAAGATCGACCGCGCCGCGCTGCCGGTGCCCGAGCCGTCCGCGTCCGGCGGCGGCGTTGCGCCTGCCAACGAGCGCGAGCGCGCGCTCGCCGCGATCTGGTCGGAATTGCTCGACATCGCATCGATCAGCCGCGACGACAGCTTCTTTGCACTGGGCGGCCATTCGCTGCTGGCGGCGCGGATGATCGACCGCGCCCGCACCCAGTTCGGCGTCGCGCCGGGTCTTAAGGAGTTGTGGTCGGCGCCGACGTTGAAGGCGTTCGCCGACCGTTTTGATCACACCGCCGACGGCGCGCCCACCGCGCTGCCGCGAATCGTCCACGATGCGGCGGGGCGCCATGATCCGTTCCCGTTGACCGACATCCAGCAAGCCTATTGGGTGGGCCGCTCCGACGCGTTCGAGATGGGCAATGTCGCTGCGCACGCTTACGCCGAGTTCGATCTGCGCGGCGATTTCGATCCGCGCGCCTTCGAGGCGGCGTTCAATACGCTGATCCGCCGCCACGATATGTTGCGCATGGTGGTGGCGGACGGGCGCCAACGCGTTCTGGCCGAGCCTGGCCGTTATACGTTGCGCTTCGACGACCTGTCCGAATGGAGCCCGGAGCAACGTGCGGCGCAGCTGTTGTCGGTGCGCGAATCGATGTCGCACCATGTGTTCGTGCCTGACCGTTGGCCGTTGTTCGATGTCCGCGTGACCCGCCTGAGTACGGATACGCACCGGTTGTACTGGAGTTTCGATGGCCTGCTGATGGACGGCTACAGCCAGCGAATTCTCGTCGCCGAACTTGCGACGCTGATGCGAGACCCGCAGGCGCCGCTGCCGGCGTTGGAGACAACGTTCCGCGACTATGTGCTGGGACTTGAGGAGTTGCGCGACGGCCAGCGCTACCGCGATGCGCGCGAGTACTGGATCGCGCGCCTGGACGAGTTGCCGCGTGGGCCGGAACTGCCGCTGGCGATGGATCCGGCGCAAATCGACAAGCCGCACTTCGAGCGGCGCGAGTGGCTCATGGACAGCGATCGCTGGCGCCGCCTCAAGCGCCGCGCTGGCGAGGCCGGCCTGACGCCGTCGGCCGTGTTGCTGACCGCCTTCGCCCAGGTCCTGGCAAACTGGAGCCGCGCGCAGCGCTTCGTCATCAATCTGACGACGTTCAACCGTCTCGACCTGCACGCAGACGTACCGCATATGCTCGGCGACTTCACGTCGCTGACCCTGCTGGAAATCGACTGCGCTGCAGGTCCAGCCTTCCTTGATCGAGCCCGTGCCGTCCAGGGCCGGTTGTGGAGCGATCTCGAACACCGTTATTTCAGCGGCGTGGACGTCATGCGCGAACTGCGCCGGCGTAGCGACGGCGAAGCGAATATGCCGGTGGTGTTCAGCAGCATGCTCGGAATCGAGAGCGGCGGACCATCGGCGTCGGGAGACGATGTCGAGCTCGCCTTCGCGGTTTCGCAGACCTCACAGGTCTGGATCGACCACCAGGTCAGCGAAAGAGAAGACGGCCTACACACCGCTTGGGACGCGGTGGAAAAACTGTTCCCGGCCGATTTGCTCAGCGACATGTTCGCCGCCTATCGGCAGCTGGTTGAGCGGCTGGCCGACGACGACGCGGGCTGGAACGGCGCTGAACTTGTCCCCATGCCGCAGTCGCAGCAGCGAGTGCGGGAGCGGGTCAATGCCACCACGACGCCTTGGTCGCAGACCCTGTTGCATGCCGGTTTTCGCGAACGCTGCGCGCTTGCGCCCGAGGCCATCGCGGTCATTCAGGGCGAATATCAGCTCAGCTATGCGCAACTCGCGCAATTGGCGCGTCACTACGGTCGCAGGTTGCGCGCTGCGGGTGTGGCGCCCAACCAGCTGGTCGGCGTGGTCATGCGCAAGTGCTGGCAGCAGGTGGTCGCCGTGCTGGCGATCCTGGAGGCCGGCGGCGCCTATCTGCCGATCGACGCCGACTTGCCGTCCGGACGCATCGCGCAGTTGCTGATCGTCGGCGAAGCCGCGATCACGCTGGTGACCGAGGACTTCCAGCCTGCATCTGACTGGCCGGCATCGACCCGGTCGTGGGTGATCGACGCCGCTGCGTTGTCGCTGCCGGCCGAAGCCGCGCTGGTGCCGGTGCAGACGTTGTCGGACCTCGCCTACGTGATCTTCACCTCCGGATCGACCGGCGTGCCCAAGGGCGTGGTCATCGATCATCGCGGCGCCGCCAATACTGTGGAGGACATCAACCGCCGTTATCGTGTCACCGCAGAAGACCGCGTGCTGGCCCTGTCCTCGCTGAGCTTCGATCTGTCGGTGTACGACATTTTCGGCCTGCTCGCCGCAGGCGGCGCGATCGTCTTGCCCGAACGCGGAGGCGAACGCGATCCAGCGCACTGGAGCGAGGCGATGCGCCGGCATCGCGTCAGCCTATGGAACACGGTGCCGGCCTTGATGCAGCTGCTGGTGGACGAGCACGAACAGCGCGGCAGCGCGCTCGCCGACAGCCTGCGCGACGTCATGCTCAGTGGCGATTGGATACCGGTCACCTTGCCCGAACGCATCCGCGCGCTGTCGCTTGACGTGCGCGTGACCAGCATGGGCGGCGCCACCGAAGCGTCGATCTGGTCGATCGAATATCCGATCGGCGAAATCGATCCGCAATGGCGCAGCATTCCCTACGGCACACCGCTCGCGAACCAGACCTATCATGTCCTGCACGTCGATCTGCGGCCTTGCCCGGATTGGGTCTCCGGCGATCTGTACATCGGCGGCATCGGCGTAGCGCTGGGCTATTGGAAGGACCCGGCCAAGACCGCGGCCAGTTTCATCGATCATCCGCGCACCGGAGAACGCCTCTACCGCACCGGCGACCTCGGTCGCTACTGGCCGGACGGTAACATCGAATTTCTCGGGCGCGAGGACAGCCAGGTCAAGGTCCAAGGCTACCGAATCGAGCTGGGCGAGATCGAAGCGGCGCTGGCGCGGCATCCGGACGTGCGTGAATGCGCGGTCATCGCCCTCGGCGAAGCGAGCCGGCATCGGCGTCTGATTGCGTACTACGCGCCGATGGTCGACCCGCAGTTCGAAAAGGCGTCATTCGTTCTGCAGCGACCTGGACTACGAGACTGCAACGCGGACGCGGTCGAGATCGCGTTGGTGCGCTGCGGCGACCAGGGTCTGATGCTGGCCTGGCCGCACGCCGGGATGCGGCCGCAAACCGATGCGCTGCCGCCCGGGTTCAACCTCGACGATCTCGGCGCGTGGCTCGGCGCGCTCGGCGCGACGTCGATCCCTGGCGAGCCGCTGCCGAAGTTCTATTATCCGTCGTCGGGCAGCATCAACCCGATCCAGCTCTATCTCGAAGTCGGCAACAACGCGGTGTCCGGATTGGACGCCGGTCGCTACTACTTTCATCCCGAACGCCACCGCCTGGTGCGATTGCCCGCGACCGGAGCCGCGTCGGCGCCGCCGCGGCCGGGCTTGCGCATGCATTTCGTGGCAGCGCTCGACGCGCTGTCCTCTTCCTATGGCGCAGTCGCCGGCGGCGAGCTGTGCGACGTGGAATGTGGCTACATGCATGAAATGCTCGCCCTGCGCGGACTCGCCTGCAATCTATCGCTGGAGGCGCAGCAAGGCGTGCCGGCCGGATTGGAATCCGAACTGGCGTTGTCGCCTCGGCACCGGGTCGTGCTCAGCCTGCAAGCGCGTGCGGCGCCTGCGGGGGCCATTGCCCGGCGGCAGTATCTGCACGCACTCGAACGTCAAAGCTACCGTACGTACGCACCGCGTGCGACCTGCACGGCGTCGTTCCTGTCGATGCTACGCCATGCCGACACCGCATCTGAGGGTGATTTGTCGATTTATGTGCGCGTCGAGGACGGCGCATTGCAGGACACTGCCGCCGGTCTGTATCGCTATCGCGACGGGATGCTGGAGTGGTGTTCGGCGATCGGGCCCAGACCGTCCTCGCGTGCGGGAGAACGCCGGATCGATCCAAACGTCGGTTTCGCCCTGCTGTTCGTGGGCGGGGAAGACGCGGCAGGGCGCCTGCAAGCCGGCTCCCTGGGCCAACGTCTGATGGTGGCCGCACCGGCGCACGGAATCGGTCTGTGTCCGCTCGGACGCTTGGATCGCGCTTGGCTTCCCGAGGCGTTCGATGCGCAGCGCCATCCTATCGTGCACACCTTGTTCGGCGGCGCGATTGAGCAGGCGCAAACCGAACGCTGGCACCTGGGGGACGTGCCGATCAGGGCGCAGGTCGCCAAGATCGCAGCGCGCGGTGTTGGCCTCGGCGCCCGTCTGCGCGCGGCGCTGGCGGACGAGCTTCCAGCGTACATGGTGCCAAGCGTTTTCGTCGAGATCGATGCGCTGCCGCTGACCGGCAATGGAAAAGTCGACCGCAAGGCGTTGCCCGCGCCGGCCGCCGCCGGCAACGCCGAGGACGTTGAGGACGCAGGGGACCATGCGCGCCCGGATTCCCGCACTGCGGAGCTCGAGGCCGCGTTGAGCGGGATCTGGAGCGACGTGCTGGATGTCGCCGACGTTGCCCGCCACGACCAATTCTTCGATATCGGCGGCGACTCGCTGAAAATTGTGCAAGTGCAGATCCGCCTGCGCTCGCTGTTGAAGGTTGAGGCGACGCTGGCCGAACTTTACCGCCATGCCACGCTCGCGGACCTCGCGCGACTGCTGGTCGCGCGCTTGCCGGAGGCGGCGGCGCAGCGCGAGCGCGACGCCGAAGCCCAGGGCGAATCGGTGGTTGCGCAGATCGCCCGCCGGCGTCAGTGGATGTTGCGCGTGGCGGCGATGAGCGACGAGCAGGTTGCCCAGGCGTTGGCCCTGGCGCACAGCGATGCCGGCGCGACGATCATTCACGCAGCGCAGGAACCCGCCCATGTCGTTTGAAATGCAGGCCACACCCGGAGCCGCCCGGGCCCGTGCCGAGCTGCTGTCCTTGCTCGAGCAGGGTCGCCTGGATCCGCAGGCGCTGCCGCCGCTGCCGGGGCATCCTTTGTCCGATGCGCAGTACCGGATATGGCTGGCCGATGGCGCCGGCGGTCCCAGCACGCTGTTCAACTTTCCCAGCATCATGGCGATGCGCGGCGAGTTCGGCGTCGATGTTCTGCAGCGTAGCTTCCAGGCAGTGGTCCGGCGACACCTCGCGCTGACGGCAGCGTTCGTCGAATGTGACGGCGAGCCGTGGCAAGTCTTCCACCCGCAGCTGACGCTGACGATCCCGCTGATCGATCTCTCCGCGCTGGACGAAGCCGGACAGCGCGAACAAATCGAACGCCTGATCGAAGACGAGGTTAACCATGTCTTCGATTTGGCGCAGCCCCCGCTGCTGCGCGTGACGCTGGTTCGCCAGGCCGGCGACCGCTGCCACCTGCTGATGAACATGCATCACATCATCGCCGACGGGGCGTCGAGTTCGATCCTGATGAGCGAGCTGATGGAATCGTTGCGTGCGAATATCGAGCGCAGGGCGCCCGCCTTGCCACCTCTGGACGTTCAGTACAGCGACTACGTGTATTGGGAGCAGGCGTCCTTGGAGGGCCCATCTGCCGCAAGGACGCTCGCTTACTGGAAAGGGCGCCTGTCCGGTTGCGAAACACTGCGGCTGCCGCTCGACCGACCGCGCCTGGAGCGGCGCGACCTGCACGGCGCGAGAGTCACCCGCCCATTGCCGCAGGCGATCGTCGCTTCATTGCAGGACACCTGCCGACACACGAGGATGACCACCTTCTCCGTGCTGCTCGCGGCCTTCAACCTGCTGCTGTCGCGCTACCACGGCGGAGAGGACATCTGCGTCGGCACATCCGCGGCCAATCGCCCCTTGCCCGAGCTTGAATCACTCATCGGACTGTTCGTGAACCAATTGGTGCTGCGCAATCGGGTGTCGCCGGAACAAGGGTTCTCCGAACTGGTCAGACACGTCGCGGAAACCACGATCGACGCACTGGCGCATCGTGACGTGCCTTTCGATCGGGTGGTTGCCGAATTCCCGCACATGCGCGAGTCGGGAACGTCGCCGCTATTCCAGGTGCTGTTCCTCCACAACAATCATTCCCGACAGAAGTTCAGCGGAGGAGGGTGGCTGGACGTCGAGCCCGTCGCGGTCACCAATGAGGTCGCCAGGTTCGATATCACCTTGATGATGGCCGAGTCCGAAAGCGGCATCGACGCCGAATGGACCTATCGCACGGACATCTTCGACGCTTCGACGATCGCGCTGATGGCTGCCCGCTACGAGGCGATGCTCGGACGCTTGCTTGCCGAATCGGCACGCCCGGTCGCCGAAATCGATATGTACACCGACGACGAACACAGAAGGCGGAGAGAGGAAATGAACGAACGACTGGAATCGCGGGCGGGCAGATTCGTGGCCGGACGCAGGCGCGCGGTCAACATGGCTGAGATCGAACTGGTCCAGGAACGTTCCCTGGACGAGCGCCCAGGAGCCCCGTTGCTGGTCACTCCGGGCCACGAAGGCGTGGATCTGGCCGAATGGGCGGCGGCAGATTTGGCGGGCATCGAGCGCCGCCTGCACACGCACGGCTCGATCCTGTTCCGCGGCTTCGACATCACGTCCATCGAGCGCTTCGAGCGTTTCGCGCGCTCGGTGTGCCCGCAGCTCGTCGGCGACTACGGTGACCTGCCCAAGGAAGATCGCGGCGAGAAAGTCTACAAGTCCACCCCATACCCGGAAGACAAGGCGATCCTGTTCCATAACGAAAGCTCGCATACCCATCGTTGGCCGATGAAGCAGTTCTTCAGCTGTCAGGTCGTGGCGGCGCAGGGCGGCGAAACGCCGATCATCGACTGCCGCGAAATGTTCAAGCGCGTGCCGAGGCAGATGATCGAACGGTTCGCCGAGCGCGGATTGTTGTACGTGCGCAACTTCATCGAAGGCCTGGACGTGAGCTGGCAGGATTTCTTCAAGACCGATGACCGTGTCGCGCTCGGTCACAGGCTCGACGCGTTGGGCATTGGATACGAATGGACCGGCGAGAACAGCCTGCGCACCCGCCAGCGCGCGAGCGCGGTGGCTTGCCATCCGCGTACCGGCGACTGGGTGTTCTTCAACCAGTTGCAGCTGCATCACGTCGGCTATATGGAGCCGGTGGAGCGCGAAGCCTTGCTTGAGTTGTTCGACCTGCGCGATCTGCCGCGCAATGTGCTGTACGGAGACGGTACGCCGATCGAGGACGAGGTGATCGCCAGGATCGGCGAGCTCTACGACGAGATGGCGATCAGCTTCCCATGGCAGAGCGGCGACGTGCTCATGGTCGACAACATGCTGGTCGCCCATGGCCGCTCGCCGTTCAAGGGGCCGCGCAAGGTGATCGTGGCGATGGGCGACATGCTGTCGTCATCCGACCTCCCGCAACCGCCACTGCCCCCGGCAGCCTGAGACGCGAATACGCATGGAATATCTGGGTTCGAACATGTCCGATTGCACCGCCGCCACCGGTTACCCCTTGTCCCTGCAGCAGTCGCGCAGTTGGCGCTGGCAGGGTGCGTGCTGGTGTCGCAGCCAGTGCGCGGTCCTGATCGAGGCATCGGCGGCATCGGCGCGCGAGCGGGTTCGGCTGGCGCTGCCGCGCCTGGTGGCGGCGCACGAGATCCTGCGCACGCGGTTCGTGCGCCCGTCGGGGCTGAAAGCGCCCTTGCAGACGGTGATCGGATCGGCACAGGCGGCGTTGACGGAGGCGGACTGGAGCGGCGAGGCGGATTGGCGCGCAAGCCTGTCGGCGTTCTATGCGCAGGCCCTTTCCTCGCCGCAGGACGCGAATGCGCCGCTGCTGCAGGTGTGGTGGCTGAGCCTGGGCGACGACCGTGCGGTGTTGCTGGTGAGCGCCTCGGCGCTGTGCGCCGATGGCGTGGGCGTGCTGCGCCTGGCGCAGGCGCTGCTGGAAGGGGCGGTACCCGATCCGGACCAGACCTTGCAGTACATCGACGTGGCCGATGAATTGTGCGCCGCCCTGGAGAGCGATCACGGCCGCGAAGGGCTGGCGCACTGGTCGCGGCAGCGCGCATTGCAATGGGAAGACGGGTTGGTTTCCGCGGCGCTGACCGAAGAGGGCGAGGCCCCCGGTGAAGTGCACGACGCCTGGGTGCTGCCGCCGGCGCAGGCGCAGGTTCTGTCCGCCGCGCCGGGCGGCGCGCGCGCCTGGCTGCTGGGTTGCTGGCAGCTGCTGCTGCAGCGTCGCCTGCGGCAGGACGACGTGGTGATCGCGGTGGCCTTCGATGGCCGCAGCGACGAGCAACTGGCCGATGCGATCGGTCCGCTGACCCGCTATTTGCCGCTGCGCGCGGCTGCCGACGCGGCGCCGCGCCTGCCTGGCCGCGCGACAACGCTGGCGCAGGCGTTGGCAGAG